>NZ_JAQQEG010000069.1:0-26903 GCF_046027395.1 Paraburkholderia dipogonis
GGGGGCCCCGCGGGGGGGTGGGGGCCCCCCCCGGGTGGGGGCCGCGGGGCCCCGCCTCTTGTGTTTTTCTCTTGCTGTTCTATTGGCTGGCTTCTCGCTCGCCTTTTGCATCAGTCTGCTGGTTCGTGCGGCATTCTAATTTTCGGAGTCGCGGGGACATCTCGTTATCGCGATAGATAGTCAGGAATGCGAGTTTTTTCTTGACCGGAGTGCGCGTATCTCACTAGCAGTCACTCTATCTCCATATTGCGAATCCGCTTACGGCCGAATTCGTACAACCCCAACGTAAATTCAGCGTCATCCGCACGAGACGGAACGCCGCATTTTCGTCTTATCCGAACGTGTTTATTTCGCGATAGATGGGCCGACTTGACCAAATCATTCGCTGGCGATTCATCTCGATTTAAAGTCCGTCCGCGTGGCATTTGAATGCTTCGCTTAAGGACGAATCCGCGCGATAATCTGCGGCTGTTTTGGATTCGCATGGAGCATGCACGTATGAAGTACCCCTTAATAGTACGGCGCGCCATGCTGCTCGCGACCTCGTGTGCGCTGTTGCAGCAGGGCGGTTTCGTACTGGCCGCGCAAAGCGACGAGGCCGCGCCGCTGGTCGGCACACGGCCGGCCATCAACACCCTCACGCCGCAGCCTGTCGCCGATGCGCTGCGCAACGCGGCATCAGCTACGTCGGCCACGGCCGGCGATGCGCAAGGCAATGTCGCCGAACTGATGCAGATGATTCACGACGCGAAGCTGAGCGAACTGCGCACCACGTATAACGGCAGTTACGGCGCCAGTCTGTTTTTCTATCCGCGGGAAATGACGTACTACGTCGCGTTATTTCAGGAAAAACATTTCTGGCGGGTGATCAAGTCCGAGGACGCGGCGCGCGCGGAAGCGATCTACGCGGGCTTTGCCCAGCAGACAGCGCAACTCGCGGATGTCGAGATTCGCCGCACGCAGTTGCAGGCGCAGAAGGCGTACATCGAAGACGTCATTGCAATGTCTGAAGATCGCGCGAAACGCTTGCAAGCCGATCTCGACGTGGCTCGCACCCAGCAGGCCAAGGTCAACGACTATCAGCGTCAAACGCAAGGCGAAGCGGCCGCGCTGCACGCGGACAAGGAAAGGGTGCAGGCGCAGTTGCGCCAGGTGCAGGGCGAAGTGATGCAACTGCAGCGGCAAACCGAAATGGGATTGCCGATTCAGAAGTAAATGCATGAACGCAACAAAGCCCGGTCACTCGTGAATTCGTGAATGGCCGGGCTTTTTTGTATTTACGCCACGTCTGTGTGGTCGTGTCGTGCTTACTTTGCGAATTGATCCGGAACGTCGGTCACGCGTCGCTGAGAAAGATGGTTCATCCATTCGGTCCCGCTGGTGCCGGACGCATTGTTTGGCGAGCCGGTGCGCGGCAGCGGCGCAAGATCGCGGACGTGCGTTGCAGCGGACATCGTTACACCCGCGTATTCGTCGACACCGAGCCGAGCCGGAGCGAGAGGCGAATAGGATCCGGCAGCCGACGGCTTCGGCGACACATTTGCCGCGACTTTCGGGATCGCGCCGCGTGCCACGTCATCGGCGATTGCCGCTCTGTGCGACGGTTGGTTTGCGACGGCGCGACTCGCGCCGCGCGGATAAATTTGTCCGGGTTGTGCGCCGCTCTTGTCGCGGACGAGCTTGCGGCGTTGTGAGGCGGGTCTTTCAGCGATGACGCGCGCCGGAGCTAAGCGCGATGCGGGCGACGAGATCGAAGCAGGTATCGATACTGACGCTGCCTTGGGAATCGACGCGGATGCCGACCTGGGCGTCGCGCTCGACAATGCGGGCGTTGAACCCGCGACTGCCGCAGACGCGCTTACCACAGCCGGTGGCTGAAATTTCGTCGATTGCGAGTCGAGCTCGTCCGAGACCTTGCCCGCGAAATCCACATGAGTGGCCGTGTCGCGATGCATCAGATGATCGAACCCAATCCACCCTAGCATCGCAGCGCCGCCGAGCACGCAGGCACCGCCCGCCAACGCACTCCAATGATGGCGGGACCCGCGCGCCGCCGTTGCATAGGCATGCAGCGGAACCGGCGGGACGGCCGGGGCGTCCGCGGCCATTTGCGCAGCAGCGTCGAATGGCTTTTCAAACACCGGAGCCGGCGCCGCAGCCGCGCGCTGCTCGTCCGACGGCGACCATCGGCAAAGCGAGCGAATGGCCTGATCGCTCATGCAGAACGTGCGCAGCATGGCGGCGTAGAGTGCCTTGAGTTCCGCCCGCAAACTGTAACCAGGCGGACGCAGCGCCCAGTCGCGGCCGAAGGACGCCGGCACATGACCGAGCGGACGCAGGCGCGGCATGGCCAGGTAGCCCTGGATCGGGGTGAAAGGAATGGTGGACATCGATCGTTTCCAGCGCCTTTTAAAGGGGCCGCCACTCGGCGGTCCCGGGATCTGCGGGGACTCAGGCCTCGGTGCGATGCGCGTAAAACGCCAGACATGCACGCCGTACGTCGCCGCCGAACACCCGCGTTGTCCTCTGGACAAGCACACGGGCGCATGGGCGCATGCGCGGGTCACTGTGAAGCCAGCAGGGTGCGGAGGATGATGCCGGGAAGCAGCCGACGCCGGGATCGGACGGTTCCGAAAAGATATGTCGATCCGTCCAGGATCGGTCAACCCTGGACGACGATCAGACAGGTGACGCTTGTCCTATCGATCGAGCCTGTAGACGTAGCGCAACGCTGTAATATCCACGCCGCCCATATGATCCGGTTCGGCGCCGACGAACTGCCAGCCTTGCCGTTCATAGAAGCCGATCGCCGGCGTATTCCCTTCGAGCACATACAGATAGAGCTGCGTCTCGCCCTGCGCGCGAGCCCAGTCCTTGGCGGCATGCATCAGCAGCTTGCCGACGCCGATGCCCTGATAGTTCGGCAGCGTGTGCAGGTTATCGAGCAGCACGCCCCACGCGGACTCCGGTTGACGTTCGACACAAACAAAACCCGTGGGCTCGCCCGCGAGTTCGGCGATCAGTACGATACGGCGTTCGCCGCCGGGCGCGCTCAGGCGCGCTTCCCAATAGGCTGCGCGCTCGTGCGTGACTTCGCCGTCGAGAAATGCGTCGGGCAACAGGCTGCGATAGGTGGCCTGCCAACTGGTGCTGTGGATCGAAGCAATGAGCGCGGCATCCGCGAGAGTCGCGGGGCGCAGCGAAAGAGCGGGGGTGGTTCGCATCGGGGTAGTGATCAACGGAAATGCCTGACTGCAAATGTTAGCGCGACGATCGGCCATTCTGTGTAAGGAAACTGTATGCATTTCGCGACAGCGACTTCAACGGTAACATTACGTGGAGCGGCCACCGTACGAGTCACAACGTTTACCCTGATACCGTGGCAATGCGTTCAGCATGAAAATGCAGCGCCCCCGGGCGCGTTCTCCTGTAGCCGTCCGAGGCATCCGCTTGCCGAACGCGGTGGATCGTTTCAACTGCCTGCCGTCGCCGATTCCTGCGTGGCGACAGGCTCATCAGAGAATGTCATGTCTACTGCGACACACGCTACTTCCACATCGCAAGAATCCAAAGTCAAGACAGTCTTCCGCGTTGTCAGCGGCAACTTTCTTGAGATGTACGACTTCATGGTCTACGGCTATTACGCTTCGGCGATCGCCAAGACCTATTTCCCGAGCGGCAACGAATTCGCCTCGTTGATGCTGTCGCTGTCGGTGTTCGGCGCGGGCTTTCTGATGCGGCCGCTCGGCGCGATCGTCCTCGGCGCTTACATCGATCATCACGGCCGGCGCAAAGGCCTGATCCTCACGCTCGGCTTGATGGCGCTCGGCACGCTCACGGTCGCATCGATTCCAGGTTACGCGACAATCGGCTTACTGGCGCCAGTGCTCGTTCTGGGCGGCCGGCTGTTGCAAGGATTCTCCGCCGGGGTCGAACTGGGCGGCGTGTCGGTGTATCTGTCGGAGATCGCCACCAAGGGCAACAAGGGCTTCTACTGCGCGTGGCAGTCGGGCAGCCAGCAGGTTGCCGTGGTGTTCGCCGCGCTGATCGGCGTGTTCCTGAACAAGCTGTTGCCGGCTGACCAGATGAACGCCTGGGGCTGGCGCGTGCCGTTCCTGATCGGCTGCCTGATCGTGCCGTTCCTGTTCATGATTCGCCGTTCGTTGCAGGAGACCGAAGAATTCAAGGCGCGCAAGCACCATCCGAAGATGGGCGAGATCATGAGGACGATGGCCGCGAACTGGGGCATCGTGCTCGGCGGCATGGGCATGGTGATCATGACCACCGTGTCGTTCTACATGATCACGGCGTACACGCCGACCTTCGGCAAGGAAGTGCTGAAGCTGTCGTCGATCGATACGCTGGTCGTCACGGTTTGCATCGGTCTGTCGAATCTGGTCTGGCTCCCGCTCGCGGGCGCGTTGTCCGACCGTATCGGCCGGCGTCCGGTGTTGCTGGTGTTCACGATCCTGACCATCATCACCGCGTATCCGGCGCTGCAATGGCTGGTGGCGGACCCGTCGTTCGCGCGTCTGCTGGAGGTCGAACTGTGGCTGTCGTTCCTGTACGGCAGCTATAACGGCGGGATGGTCGTGGCGCTGACCGAAGTCATGCCGGTCGAAGTGCGGACCGCCGGGTTCTCGCTTGCCTATAGCCTCGCGACGACGATCGGCGGCTTCACGCCGGCAATCTCGACGTTGTTGATTCACTCTACCGGCAACAAGGCGGCACCGGGTCTGTTCCTGGGTGTGGCGGCGATTTGCGGGTTGATTGCGACGTTGGTGCTGTATCGCACGCCGGAAGCGCGCAATCAATATCGGACGGCGTGAGCTTCACCGGTCACCATTCGTTCGGGCAAATAAAAAACCCCGCGTTCTTACGAACGCGGGGTTTTGTTTTTTGCGCGGGCGGCGACGGCTGATTTCGCCGGGCAGCGTGCGCGCTAGCCCTTCCGCAGTTCGTTCGCCACGGCCCCGATTCGCCAAATGGCGTGCGCGCTAGCCCTTCCGCAGTTCGTTCGCCACGGCCCCGATTCGCCAAATGGCGTGCGCGCTAGCCCTTGCGCAATTCATTCGCCACGGCCTCGACGACGTCGCCCCACGCGCCAGGTTGCGGCTGACGCAGCAGCGTCGCACCCGGATACCAGGGGCTGCGTGTCTCGCCCGCAAACCAGCGCCAGTCCGCCGCGAACGGCAGCATCAACCAGAGCGGCTTGCGCAACGCGCCGGCCAGGTGCGCGATGGACGTATCGATCGACACCACCGCGTCGAGCCGTTCGATGATCGCCGCCGTGTCCGCGAAATCGCCGATTCGCTTGTCGAAGCAATGAATCGACGCCGCACGCGGATGCGCGTCGAGCGCCGCGCGTTCGTCGGCGCTCAACTCGGGCTGCAGCACGATCCAGTCGATGCCTTCAAGTGCGAACAGCGGATCGAGCGCGGCGAGCGGCATCGAACGCGTTTCGTTTTGCTGGATGCGTCCCGACCACGCGATGCCGATCTTGCGCTTCGCCTGGCCGCCGAGCGAGCCGCGCCATTTGCGGCCATAGGCGCTCGGCACGCTGAGGTAGGGTGTGCGCTCCGGAATGGTGTCGAAGGTCGTGCCGAGTGCGAGGGGCAGGCTCAGCAGCGGGCATTGCAGATCGGCGGCGGGGCGCGGCGCGCCCTGGGCGATCAGCGTCACGCGCCAGGCTTGCGCGGCAGGGGCCAGCAAGGGCAGCAGTTGCGGCTGCACTTCGAGCACGACGCGCGCCGCGCGCTGCGCGGCGAGCGGGACGAAGCGCACGAATTGCAGCGTGTCGCCGAAACCCTGCTCGGCGTGGACCAGAAGCGTACGTTGCGCGATCGGCTCGCCGTGCCAGCGCGGCAGCGTCTGGATCACCGGCTGCGCCATGGTTTGCAGGCGCCATTCGTACTCCGGCAGCCCGCGTGCGAAGTCGCGCAACGCGAGCCACGCGAGCGCGCGGTTCATGTGCGCGGAGGCGAGGTCGGGGCGCAGACGCAGCGCCTGATCGAAGGCGCGCACGGCGGGACCATGCGCGCCCAGCGCCTGGTGCGCGGTGCCCAGACTCAGCCACGCGAGCGCGAATTGCGGATCGAGACCGACCGCGCGCTCGAGATACGGCAGCGCCTCGGCGTGGCATCCCAATGCCGCGAGCGCGTTACCCATGCCGAAGATGGCCGGCGGCAGGTTCGGCTGCAAAGCCAGCGCTGCCCTGAACGATGCGACCGCTTCGGCATGGCGGCCGGTGGCGTCGAACGTATTGGCGAGATTGAAGTGCGCGGCGACGAAGCGCGGCTCGGCCGCCAACGCCGTCTCGAAACACGGGACCGCTTCTTCCGCGCGACCGAGCGCGTTCAGCGACATGCCCATGTTATTGAGCGCGCCGGCGTGGCCGGGACGCAGTTCGAGCGTGCGCCGGAACGCGGCGATGGCTTCCGTGTGGCGTCCGAGCGCGTGTAGCGCGTTGCCGAGGTTGTTATGCGACGAGGCGTCGTTCGGTTGCAGGCGCAACGACCTTTCGAACGCGTCGGCGGCGTCTTCATGACGGCCCGCGGCGGCGTACGCGTTGCCCAGGTTGTAGTGCGCCATCGGGAACGACGGCGCGAGCGTCAGCGCATTGCGGAACTGTTCGATGGCGTCGTCGATCTGGCCCAGCGCTTTCAGCGCGTTGCCCAGGTTCAGTTGCAGCGCGGCGTCTTCCGGGCGCAGGTTCACCGCGCGCCGCACGAGCGCGGCGGCTTCGGCGTGCTGGCCCTGCTGGTGGCGCAGGACGCCCAGCAGGTGCAACGCATCGACGTGCACGGGATTGCCGTCGAGCGTCGCGCGGTAGCCGCGTTCGGCGTCGTCGAGGCGGCCGTCACGATGCGCCGCGAAAGCGCGGTCAAATACAGGTTGCATGACGGGGGATGGCATTCGGGTGAGGCAGAGGCCGCATTTTCCCACACTCGCCGGACCGCACTCCGATTTGACCGGTTGTCTCGATATCTATAACATATGAATACATGTTCATATGTTCTTCCGCAGTGCCGCCTGCCATGGCTTTTTCATTCGCGTCCGCCAGTTCGTTTGCCAGTTTTGACGATCGTTCGGTCGACACCATCGTGCCGCTCGCGGACCTGTTTCGCCTGCTCGGCGACCCGACGCGGTTGCGCATCGTGCTGGCGTGTCTCGACGAGCGGCGCGCGGTCGGGGCGATCGCCGAGGCGCTGGGTTTGTCGCCGTCGCTGGTGAGCCATCATTTGCGGCTGCTTCGCGCGGCGCGAATCGTGCGCGCGGAGCGGCAGGGCAAGCAGGTTTTCTATCTCGCCGCCGACCGCCATATCAGCACGATGCTGGCCGGCATGCTCGAACATGTGGCCGAACCCGCCGGCGATGAATCATTGGACCCGTCATGAAGAAAAACGACCACGACCACGAAGGGCATGGCCACATCGGCCATGAGCATGCGCACAGTCACAGCCACGCCGGCCATCACCACGCTCACGCCCCCGTCGCAGGCCACGGCCGCGCGTTCGCGCTAGCCGTCGTGTTGAACATCGCCATCGTGATCGCGCAAGCCGTCTACGGCGTACTCGCCCATTCCACCGCGCTGCTCGCCGACGCTGGCCACAATCTCTCCGACGTCCTCGGCCTGCTGCTCGCCTGGGGCGCCGCCTGGCTCGCCACGCGTCGTCCGTCGGCGCGCTACACGTTCGGTTATGGCAGCTCGTCGATCCTCGCCTCGCTCGTCAACGCCGGGCTGTTGCTGTTCGCGTGCGGCGTGATCGTCGCCGAAGCAATCGGGCGGCTGATGAATCCGGCGCCGGTGGCGGGGCTCGCGGTGTTCGTCGTCGCGACCGTTGGCGTGGTGGTCAACGGGATTTCCGCGTGGCTCTTCATGCGCGGGCAGAAGGAAGACCTGAACATTCGCGGCGCCTTCCTGCACATGGCGGCGGATGCCGGCATCTCGGCGGCGGTCGCGGTGAGCGGCCTCGTGATTCTCTACACCAACTGGACGTGGCTCGACCCGGTCATGAGCCTGCTCGTGGTGGCGGTTGTGGTGGTCGGCACGTGGGGCTTGTTACGTGATTCGGTGCGCCTTGCGCTCGACGCGGTGCCGCCCGGCGTCGATCTGCAAAGCATCCGCGACTATCTGGCGGGGCAGCCCGGCGTCGTCGACGTCCATGATCTGCACGTGTGGGCCCTGTCGACCACCGGCAATGCGCTCAGCGCGCATCTGGTGAT
The DNA here is from genome assembly GCF_046027395.1 of Paraburkholderia dipogonis. Taxonomy (GTDB): domain Bacteria; phylum Pseudomonadota; class Gammaproteobacteria; order Burkholderiales; family Burkholderiaceae; genus Paraburkholderia; species Paraburkholderia dipogonis_A. The sequence continues at coordinate 8,227 of NZ_JAQQEG010000069.1, forward strand.
GCCGGCCGGCCACCCCGGCGACGAGTCGCTCGACGGCATTGTCGTCATGCTGCGCGAACGTTTTTCGATGCAGCACGCGACGCTGCAAGTCGACCTCGGCACCACGAACCATCGCTGCGCAATGGATCACGCGCCGCACGCACATTGAGGCGAACCGGAGCTCACAGCAAGTCCACAACAAGCCCAAGCCAATCGCGTGATTGATGCAGCGCACCGTCAGCGCGCTGTCGGCGGCGCTCCAGGGCGACTTCCTCCGGGCGTACACTAGAACGCATTGTTGTTTCCGGAGTTCCGCATGGACGCTGCCGCAAACGATGCGTCGCCGGTGCTGATCGTCGGGGCTGGCCCCACCGGGCTCGCCGCTGCGATGAGTCTGGCGCGTGCCCACATCCCCGTGCGTCTGATCGACAAAGCCATGCAACCGAACCCGTATTCGCGGGCCATCGGCATCCAGGCGCGCACGCTCGAGTTGCTCGAGCAGCATCGGCTGGTCGAACCGTTTCTCGAACTCGGCCATCGCGCGCGCATCGCCAATCTGTTTTCGAACGGCATGCGTCTCGCGCAACTCGATTTCGATCCGCTACACACGCGCTATCCGTATCTGCTGTTTCTCGATCAGTCCGTGACTGAGCGGTTGCTGACGGAACATCTCGCGACGCTCGGCGTGACGGTCGAGCGCGGCGTCGAGCTGACGATGTTCGCGCAAGGCTCCGCCAGCATTCAGGCGACGCTGCGCCGCGCGGACGGCCACACGGAGACGATGCGTCCGTCGTACATGATCGCTGCCGACGGCGCACATAGTGCGATCCGTCACCGGCTAGGTCTGAGCTTCGAAGGCAAGACCTTTGAGCAGACTTTCCTGCTCGCCGATCTGCACGCCGAAACCGATTGGCCCGAAGACGAGTTCCATATCTTCGCGTCCGGCGAAGGACTGGTGGCACTGTTTCCGATGGGCCACGGCCGGCATCGTCTGATCGCGGATCATGCGCTCGAGCCTGCCGCGGTCGCGCCATCCGCGACGCCTGCGGTGTTGGGCGAACCGCCGTTGAACAAGGTGCCGGCGCCGTCGCTCGAGGAATGCAAGGCGCTGATCGCGAGGCGCGTGCGCGAGCGGGTCGACGTGTCGGATCTGGCGTGGTCCTCGTATTTCCATGTGAACAGCCGCATGGTGGACCGGTTGCGCGTCGGCCGCATCTTCCTCGCGGGCGACGCCGCCCATGTGCACAGCCCGGCCGGCGCGCAAGGCATGAACACCGGCATTCAGGAAGCGTTCAATCTCGGCTGGAAGCTGGCGCGCGTCTTGAAGAGCGCGGCGCCGGATCGCCTGCTCGACACCTATCACCTCGAACGTCATCCGATCGAACGCGACGTGCTGCGGCAGACCGGTTTCATCACGCATATGGCCGAGGCCGATCACGGACCGCTCAAGCTGCTGCGCGAACGCGTGATGCCGGTCCTCGCCGCGCTGGGTCCGCTGCGCGACGCCGCGCGCGCCACCATCAGCGAGTTGTCCATCCAGTACCGGCGCAGTCCGCTGACGCTCGAACGCGTGCTCGACGGCGGCCCGCGTGCCGGCGAGCGCGCGCCCGACGCACTGGTGCATGTGGTGGACGGACCGCTCGGCCGTGCGCCTGGTGTCGGCTGCATTTTCGACCTGCACGATCCGGCGTTCTTCTCGCTGTTCCTGCTGGTGCCGCCGCTGCCCGTCGACGAAACGCCGCTCGATCCGGCGGCGAAACATGCGCCGCCGCCGGACGCGGAAATGGAGCGCGTGGCGGCGGAAGTCGAGAGATTGCTGCCGGGTGCGGTGCGCATCTGGCGCATCACGGATACCACCGGCGATGGCGGCCCGGCGCTCTCCGAATCGTACGGCCGCACGCGGCCGTCGTTTTATCTCGTGCGGCCGGACGGCTACATCAGCGCGCGCGGGCGCACCGGCTCCGATCTGCACGGCCTGTTGCGGCATTGCGAAGCCTGGTTCACGGTGAATGGCGAGATACCGGAGCAGGCGGCCCTGTGACGCGGGCCGGCTGTCGAGCCTAAGCGGTAAGTGCAGTGGTGCGCGGTGAGTGGAGCGTTGCGGTCGCGGCCCAGTACACCATCATTGGTGCGACCTGGCTTACGCGCGCGAGCGCGCGGCCAGGCTGCACCGCCGCAGCCGCCGCGTGGCTACACCGTCGTGGGCGCAGCCGGCGTCAGTTGCTCGCGATGTTTGACGAGCGCTTCCTCGACGATGCTCGACATCTCAATGCCGCTCGCATCCGGCTCATCGAGCGCCGCCAGCAACGCGCGCCGCATGCGCGGTTCCCAGAAGCGTCGGATATGGTCGGCAATACCGGCGAGCGCTTCCTCGCGGTCCGGCATCGAATCGAAAAAGTCGCCGATCCGGTTGGCCATGTCGATCAGGTTCTGATTGTCCATGCCTGACCTCACTTGCCCGATGTCGCGTTGGCCAGCTCGCGCTGCTTCAGCAGATCGAGCTGTTCGGTGTTGAAACGCGAATAGTCTTTCTGCCATTGCGACGGCTGTTCGACCGGCATCACCTGCACCGCGGTCACCTTGTACTCCGGACAGTTGGTCGCCCAGTCCGAGCTATCGGTGGTGATCACGTTCGCGCCTGATTCGGGGAAGTGGAACGTCGTATAGACGACGCCCGGCTGCATACGCTCGGTCACCTTCGCGCGCAACACGGTTTGTCCCGCGCGCGATTCGATGCCGACCCAGTCGTCGGTCTTGATGCCGCGTTCTTCGGCATCGTGCGGATGCACTTCCAGCCGGTCTTCGTCGTGCCAGCGCGAGTTCTCGGTGCGGCGCGTTTGCGCGCCCACGTTGTACTGCGACAGGATGCGGCCCGTGGTGAGCAGCAGCGGGAATTTGCGCGTGACTTTCTCGGGCGTCGCGATGAACTTCGTAATCACGAACTTGCCCTTGCCGCGCACGAACGTGTCGATGTGCATGGTCGGCGTGCCGTCCGGCGCATCTTCGTTGCACGGCCACTGGATGCTGCCCATCTCGTCAAGCTTCTTGTACGAGACGCCGTGGAAGGTCGGCGTGAGACGCGCGATCTCGTCCATGATCTGCGACGGATGCGTGTAGTCCATTTCATAGCCGAGCGCGCGCGAGAGCATCACCGTGACTTCCCAGTCGGCGTAACCCGGCACCGGCGGCATGACCTTGCGCACGCGCGAGATGCGGCGCTCCGCGTTGGTGAACGTGCCGTCCTTTTCGAGGAACGACGAACCGGGCAGCAGCACGTGCGCATACTTGGCGGTCTCGTTCAGGAAAATGTCCTGCACGACGATGCATTCCATCGACGACAGCGCCGCCGACACGTGATGCGTGTTCGGATCCGACTGCACGATGTCTTCGCCCTGGCAGTACAGACCCTTGAAAGTGCCATGTACGGCGGCGTCGAACATGTTCGGAATGCGCAGGCCGGGTTCCGGTTGCAGCGTGACGTTCCAGGCTTCTTCGAACAGCGTGCGCGTGATCGTGTCGCTGATGTGGCGATAGCCCGGCAGCTCGTGCGGGAACGAGCCCATGTCGCACGAACCTTGCACGTTGTTCTGACCGCGCAGCGGATTCACGCCCACACCTTCGCGGCCGATGTTGCCCGTCGCCATCGCGAGGTTGGCGATGCCCATCACCATCGTCGAACCTTGCGCGTGTTCGGTGACGCCCAGGCCGTAATAGATCGCGGCGTTGCCGCCGGTCGCATAGATGCGGGCCGCTTCGCGTACCGATTGAGCCGGCACGCCGGTCACAGCCTCGGTTGCCTCCGGCGCGTTCTCCGGCAGTGCGACGAAATCGCGCCATTGCTCGAACGCGCGCGTTTCGCAGCGCTCGGCGACGAACGCTTCATTGACCAGGCCTTCGGTGACGATCACGTGCGCCAGCGCATTCACGACGGCCACGTTGGTGCCCGGCCGCAATTGCAGATGATGCGACGCCTTCACGTGCGGCGTATCGACGATATCGATGCGGCGCGGATCCACGACGATCAGCTTCGCGCCCTCACGCACACGGCGTTTCAGACGCGAGCCGAACACCGGGTGGCCGTCGGTCGGATTCGCGCCGATCACCATGATCACGTCGGCTTTATCGACCGAGGCAAAGGTCTGCGTGCCCGCCGATTCGCCGAGCGTGGTCTTGAGTCCATAGCCTGTCGGCGAGTGGCAAACGCGCGCGCAGGTGTCGACGTTATTGTTGCCGAACGCGGCACGCACGAGCTTTTGCACCAGATACGTTTCTTCGTTCGTGCAACGCGACGACGTGATGCCGCCGATCGAATCGCGGCCGTGTTTCGCCTGAATGCGGCGGAATTCCGACGCCGCGTACGTGAGCGCTTCTTCCCAGCTCACTTCGCGCCAGGGATCGGTGATCTTCGCGCGGATCATCGGCTTGGTGATGCGGTCCTTGTGGGTTGCGTAGCCCCAGGCGAAGCGGCCCTTCACGCAGGCGTGGCCTTCGTTGGCCTGGCCGTTCTTGTGCGGCACCATCCGCACGACCTCGTTGCCCTTCATCTCCGCCTTGAACGAGCAGCCGACGCCGCAATACGCGCACGTCGTGACCACTGAATGCTCGGCCTGGCCAAGCATGATGACGGTCTTTTCCTGCAAGGTCGCGGTTGGGCACGCGGCCACGCATGCGCCGCACGATACGCATTCCGATTCCATGAACGGCACGTTTTCGCTGGCCGCCACGCGCGATTCGAAACCACGTCCGGCGATGGTCAGCGCGAACGTGCCCTGCGTCTCTTCGCACGCCCGCACGCAGCGATTGCAGACGATGCACTTGGACGCGTCGTAAGTGAAGTAAGGATTCGATTCGTCTTTCTTGTCCTTCAGGTGATTCGCGCCGTCGAAACCGTAACGCACTTCGCGCAAGCCGGTAACGCCCGCCATGTCCTGCAGTTCGCAGTCGCCGTTGGCGGGGCAGGTGAGGCAGTCGAGCGGGTGATCGGAGATGTACAACTCCATCACATTGCGGCGCAGCGACTGCAGACGATCCGTTTGCGTGCGCACCTTCATGCCGGCTTCGACCGGCGTCGTGCACGAAGCGGGATAGCCTCGCTTGCCTTCGATTTCAACGAGACACAGACGGCATGAGCCGAACGGTTCCAGCGAATCGGTCGCGCAGAGCTTCGGCACGTTGACGCCCGCTTCGACGGCGGCGCGCATCACGGACGTGCCGGCGGGAACGGTGACGCACTGGCCGTCGATTTCGAGCGTGACGTCGACATCGGCGTGGCGCTCGGGTGTGCCGAAATCGGTGTCGTCGAAGAAGGAACGGGGCGCACGCTGTTGCTGAGCCTGCGATTTACACGCGCAGTTGCCTGAGCCGCAGCCGCCAGTGGGAGAGTTGAGCAGGTCGGACATGGTGGGCTCCTGGGTCAGGCCGCTTTCGGCGCGTGATGAGATACGTCGGCGAGACCGAAGTCTTCGGGGAAATGATCGAGCGCGGACAGCACCGGGAACGGCGTCATGCCGCCCATCGCGCAAAGCGAACCGGACACCATCGTGTCGCACAGATCGCGCAGCAACTGCACCTGGCGTGTGGACGTATCGCCGTTGCGAATCCGGCCGATCACTTCGACGCCGCGCGTCGAGCCGATCCGGCACGGCGTGCATTTGCCGCACGATTCGAGCGCGCAAAAGTGCATGGCGTACTGCGCGAGTTCGGCGAGATTCGAGGTGTCGTCATGCACGACGAGGCCGCCGTGGCCCACGACCGCGCCGACTGCCGCGTACGCCTCGTAGTCCATCGGAATGTCCCACTGGCTTTCCGGCAGATACGTGCCGAGCGGGCCGCCCACTTGCACCGCGCGCGCCGGCCGGCCGCTCGCCGTACCGCCGCCGTAGTCGTAGAGCAATTCGCGCAGCGTCACGCCGAACGCGAGTTCGACCAGACCGCCTTGCTTCACGTTGCCCGCGAGCTGGAACGGCAGCGTGCCGCGCGAGCGGCCCATGCCGAAGTCTTTGTAGAACGCCGCGCCGCGCGCGAAGATGATCGGCACCGTGGCGAGCGTGATGACGTTGTTGATCACGGTCGGCTGACCGTACAGACCGACGAGCGCCGGCACCGGCGGCTTGGCGCGCACGATGCCGCGCTTGCCTTCGAGCGATTCCAGCAGCGCCGTTTCCTCGCCGCACACGTAGGCGCCGGCGCCTTTCGCGACGAACAGTTCGAAGCGATGCGTTGTCGAGAGCACGCTGTCGCCGAGCCAGCCGGCGGCGCGTGCTTTGGCGATGGCCGCTTCGAGCGTCGCGATCGAATGCGGATACTCGCTGCGCACGTAGATATGGCCGACCGTCGCGCCCGTCACGACGCCCGCGATGATCATCCCTTCGATCAGCATGTACGGATCGCTTTCCATCACGAGGCGATCGGAGAAGGTGCCGGAATCGCCTTCGTCCGCATTGCAGACGATGTACTTCTGCGCCGCCTTCGCGCCACGCACCGTGCGCCATTTGATGCCGGCCGGGAAGGCCGCGCCGCCGCGGCCGCGCAGGCCGGATTCGATCAGGGCTTCGCAGGCGGCGTCGCCGTCGGTTTGCAGAGCCTGGCGCAAGCCTTCGAGACCGCCGTGCGCGACGTAGTCGTCGATGGAAAGCGGATCCGTGATGCCGATGCGCGCGAAGGTCAGGCGCTGTTGCTTCTTCAGATACGGAATGTCGTCGACCACGCCGACGCGGTTTGCGTGCGCTCCGCCTTCAAGTACGCCGGCATCGAACAGCGCGGCGACGTCGCTTGCTTCGACATTCGCGTAGCCGATGCGGCCTTCAGGCGTTTGCACTTCGACCAGCGGTTCGAGCCACAGCAGACCGCGCGAACCGTTGCGAACCAGTTCGACTTCAACGCCGCGGTGGGCGGCTTCGGCTTCGATCGCCTGAGCGAGCGCATCAGCGCCGAGCGCCAATGCCGACGAATCGCGGGGAACGTAGATGCGCGTCATGCCGTCACCTCCACACACTTGCTGGCGGCCGCGAAGATCGCGTCGAATTTTTGCGGCGTGACTCTGGCGTGCAGCGTGCCGTTGAGCATCAGCGCCGGGGACAGCGCGCATTGGCCGAGGCAATACACCGATTCCAGTTCCACCGTCGCGCCGTGCTGGTGTTCGGCGTCGAAGCGGCAGCCGGTGTGCGCCTCGATATGCTGCGCGAGGGCTTCGGTGCCCATGCTGCGGCAGGCTTCCGCGCGACACAGTTGCACGGTGACGGCTGCGGCCGGCTGCGTGCGGAAGTGATGGTAGTAAGTGATCACGCCGTGCACTTCCGCGCGCGACAGGTTCATCGCGCGGGCGAGCGGTGCGACTGCGGCGGGTGGCACGTAACCGACTTCGTCCTGAATCGCATGCAAAACCGCTAGCAACGACACGCCGGGGTGCGCGTGACGCTGCACGAGTTGATCCGGTGCGATGGCGATGGAATCGTCCAAGTGGGGGCTCCTCCAAAGTCATATATGCACTTGTTATTCATAATGCGTGCACTTATGCTTTGTTTATTCGATATGGGATAGCCGAACAATAGGCGGGCGATTCAGCCGATGCAATAGGAAAGAGTTGAACATATATGATCAGAATCGAGTGTCAGGCGCAACTGGTGGTGAAGGGTCTGGACGGCCGCGAGGCAAGCCTGTCGGACGTGGTGCCGTTGCTCGCGCTGGTGGATGAATCCGGCAGCATCGCGCAGGCGGCGACGCTTAAGGGTTTGTCCTACCGTCACGCGTGGGGTTTGTTGCGCAGTATCGAGGAGCGTTTGGGCGGTCCGCTGATCGCGAAGGAGCGCGGCCGCGGCTCAGTGCTCTCCGAACTCGGGCAAGCGGTATTGCGTGCGCAGCGTCTGTGCGGCGAGCGGCTCGACGGCAACATGCAGGCGCTCGCCAGTGAAGTGGCGAGCGATCTGAACCGCTGGCTCGCCCCGCCCGCCGACGACGTGCGCATTTTCGCGTCGCACGGTTACGCGGTGGCCGCGCTCGTGACAGCGCTGGTCGCCAACGATCTGCCGGTCGACATCAAGTATCGCGACAGCGCGGACGCCGTCAGCGCGCTCGCGCGCGGCGAATGCGATCTGGCCGGCTTCCATTTGCCGCTCGGCGAGTTTCGCGCGGCATGCGCGGATGCGTATCGGCGCTGGCTCGATCCGCAGCGTCACGTGCTCGTGCATCTCACGCGCCGCAAGCAAGGGCTCTTTCTCGGCAAGGGCAATCCCAAGGGAATCGCCGGCCTCGGTGATCTCGCGCGTGACGACATCCGTTTCGTGAATCGACAGCCCGGCTCCGGCACGCGCATGTTGCTCGATCTCGCGCTACGGAAAGTCGGGGTCGATCCGGATCGGGTCAATGGTTATGCGTCGGCCGAACTCACGCATTCGGCGATTGCGGCGTTCGTCGCGAGTGGCATGGCCGATGTGGGTTTCGGCGTGGAGCCCGCTGCGCATCACTTCGGTCTCGACTTCATTCCGGTCGTCGACGAAGACTATTACTTTGCCTGCGACCGCGCGCGCCTCGAACGTGCGCCGCTCGCGACGGTGCTCGATTTGCTGCGCGGCAGCGCGTTTCGCCATAATGTCGATCAGCTCGAAGGCTATGATCCGCACGACTGCGGCAAGGTGGTCGATCTCGAAGAAGGCTTGGGCGAAGCGGTGGCGTAAGCAGCGGTAAACGTCAGGCTGAGTTTGGCGCTGCGTATGGCGTCCGTTTGGGATACTCTCTAAGCTTCCGCTTCCGCCTTAACCGCGCGTTACGTCGCGCCGATCGATATGAAAGTCATTCTTCACGCATGTGCTGCCGTTGCGACCGCTGGTGTGCTCCTCGCCACCGCGTCAGTTGCTTTCGCACAGAATTCGCCGGGTGTTCCGGGCGGCATTCTGCAAGATCAGTTCCGTCTTGCAGAGCATCCGCAAATGCCGTTTGCGGCGTCGGCGCCCACGGATAAATACCAGACCGGCAAAAAATCGGCCATGCGCAAGCGAGGCGATATGGGCGATCCGAATGGCTGCAATCTGCAGTGCCCTAAAGACGAATAAGCGGACGCGCGTGTCCGTTGTTAGTGCGACGCCGGCGTTCTGCCGGCGTCTTCCGTTTGGCTCTCAGGTTCAGCTTGGCGTTGTTGTTGTTGGCTCGCGGCGCGCGCTTAAGGCTTTGCCGTGTGCCACATGTCTTTGAAGCCTTCTCCCTTCATGTCTCCCGCCTGCTTGTCCGCCGCGTAGCGATACAGCGGATGGCCTTTGTACGCCCATTGCGGCTTGCCGTCTGCACCAGTGATCACGGTCCAGTCGCCGGACGGTTTGTCCGATGCGCTAGCCGTGGCCGCGGGCCAGTAGTTCATGCAGCCGCCGGTGCAGGCGCTCACGCCGGGTGTGGTGTCCTTGTCGAAGGTATAGAGCGTCATGCCGTCTGCACTAACGAAGCGCCCGTCGACGATTTTCGGTGCTTCGGCGAAAGCGCTTTGTTGCAGCGCGAGGAGGGCGAGGCAGAAGAGAGTCTTGCGCATGATGTCGGCTCCTGATTTTGGTGTTGGTCTCACGCGAGGCACGGCGTGCGCGCGCGTGAGGATCAAACGACTGAGCGGGTGCCTTTATTCCAATCACTTCTTCTTCGCGAGAGGATTGGGATAGGGTCCGTCAGGGAACAGCGCGGGGATGAGATATGAAAAGGATAGTGCCGGAAAGCGCGCAGCGGGAAGGACGCAGGGGATAAGAAAAAACCCGCAAGCAGCAGGCCGCTTACGGGTTTCCGGTGAGACTTGATGGTGTGGCGTGAAACATGTTCTGGTGGAGGCGGCGGGAATCGAACCCGCGTCCAGAAGCACTCTACGACTAGTTCTACATGTGTAGTTCTGTCTTTTGATTTAACCATAGTGACGCGGACGAACACGCTGCACTACGGCGATTCACTAGGTTTTCGACCCGGATGTCGTGACACCACCAAGGCTTAACTGACGTATATGACCTCTGTCGGTATTGCTACCGGTCTTGCGACTCTAGCCCGTCAGTGAACTAGGCAGAGGACGGCGGCCCTTAGGCTGCCAGTGCGAACGTTTCGTCGTTTGCAGTTACGTTTTTCCCGCTGATTTACGAGGTGACGGGGCCTCGACATGCCCTAGCCGCTTCGCAACCCCTGTCGAAACCAGGTCGCCCCCGCGGTTCGTTGCTCAAGTTTCTGAGCCAGAGGCAGATTTTACAATAGATTAACGGCCACGTCCTGACTCATTGGTGCGGCGGGCGCGGCGGCCTGGCTTTGGCCGCCGCCTGCGCTTCAGCCGAGGTCGCGCAGCAGCCTCTGCAATTCAGCCGGCGACTGGACGACGTGTTGCGCGTGCCATTGGGTCGGCGGAATATCGTTGCCGCAGTAGCCATACGCCGCCGCGACCGTCTTCATGCCCGCGGCGAAACCCGCCTGCACGTCGCGCAGATCGTCGCCGACGTAGACGATGCGCTCCGGCACCACGTCCAGTTCACGCGCGGCGTGCAGCAGCGGCGCCGGGTGGGGTTTCGAATGCGGCGTGGTGTCGCCGCTCACGACACAACCGGCGCGCTCTTCGAGACCGAGTTGCGCGATCAGCGGCTCGGTGAGCCGGGCCACCTTGTTCGTCACGATGCCCCAGCGCACGCCGCGTGCGTCAAGCTCGTCGAGAAGTTCGGGAATGCCTTGAAACAGCGTGGTCTCGATGCACAGGTCCGCTTCGTAGTTGGCGAGGAACTCCTCGCGCATCGACGCGAACTCGTGACTATCGGGGCCGATCCCGAACGCGCCGCCGATCAGCCCGCGTGCGCCCGCGGACGCAAGCGGGCGCAGATCTTCAAGCGGCACCATCTCGAGCCCGCGATCGTGGCGCATCTTGTTGACGGCGGCCGCGAGGTCGGGCGCCGTGTCGGCTAGCGTGCCGTCGAGGTCGAACAGGACAGCCTGGCAAAGACCGAGTGCGTCTTCGTTGTCTTCGCGTTGGGGCAGGGGCGTGGGATCGCTCATTGATTCGATAGGTCCGGCAGGTCGGGGCGGATCAGACGTCGCGTCGGCAGGCGAGCATGTAGTTCACGCTCGTGTCGGCGGACAGCGTGAAATGCTTGCTGAGCGGGTTATAGACGATGCCTTTGATATCGGCCGTGCGCAGGTCGGCCGCGCGCACGAAGCTCGCCAGTTCCGACGGGCGAATGAAGCGCGCGTAGTCGTGCGTGCCCCTAGGCAGCATTCGCGCGATGTATTCGGCGCCGATCACGGCGAACAGGTACGACTTCACGTTGCGGTTTAGCGTGGAAAAGAACACCCAGCCGCCGGGTTTCACCAGCGTCTTGCACGCCTCGACGATGGCAGCAGGCTGAGGCACGTGCTCCAGCATTTCCATGCAGGTCACGACGTCGTACGTAGCCGGCTCGCGGGCGGCGAGCGCCTCGGCGGCGATTTCTTCGTAATCGACGGTTACACCACTTTCAAGGCTGTGAAGATCGGCCACGCCCAAAGCCTGGGTCGACAGGTCGATGCCCTTCACGTGCGCGCCCAAGCCTGCCATCGACTCGGACAGAATGCCGCCGCCGCAGCCGATATCCAGCACGGTCTTGCCCGCGAGATGCGCGTGCGTGTCAATCCAGTTCAGGCGAATCGGATTGAGCTCGTGCAACGGTTTGAATTCGGCATTCGGGTCCCACCAACGATGCGCGAGGTCGCTAAATTTCTGCAGTTCGTGGGGATCGGCGTTGGTCATGGCGGAAGCTGCCTCGAAGAAAGCGGTGAGCGGGCGCTCGAGGATAAACCCTGAGTATATAGGTCGAGGGACGGGGCGGCAAAATGCCGCCCGCTCGAGGTCCAGCCCGGTTCCCATGCGCGGCGTCGCGCGAGTGGCCGGACATAAAAAAAGCCCCGCCGAAGCGGGGCTTTGATACTGCGGTAGTTTTGTAGCTTACTGCTTCGAAGTACCGACAACTTCGACTTCCACGCGACGATCCGGTGCGAGGCAGGCGATGAGTTGCTTGTGGTTCTTCTGGTTGCAACCGGTCGTGACCGGGTTGCGCTTACCCTTGCCTTCCGTATAGATACGGTTGGATTCGATGCCCTTGCTGACCAGGTATGCCTTCACAGCTTGAGCACGGCGCAGCGACAGACGGTCGTTGTACTTGTCCGAACCGATACGGTCCGTGTAACCCGTTGCGACGACGACTTCCAGGTTCAGCGCGCCGATCTTCGATGCCAGATCGTCCAGCTTTTCCTTGCCAGCCGGCTTCAGGATTGCCTTGTCAAAGTCGAACAGTGCGTCAGCTTGATACGTAATCTTCTGGCTCGTAATAGCCGGTGCAGGTGCGACCGGAGCCGGCGGAGTCGGAGCTTGAGCAACCAGAGCGCCATCGCACTTTGCGTTGGCCGTTGCCGGCGTCCAGAATGCATCGCGCCAGCACAGCTCGTTCGTGCCGTTCATCCACACGTATTCGCCGGTACCATTCACCCAGTTGTCGTTCGTAGCTTGTCGCGACGCCGGCACCGACTGTGCCATGGCAGATGCAGCCATAACCGCGGTAGCTGCAATGAACGCGAGCTTTGAAAGTTTATTCATATTTCTCCTCTCGAAATTGAGATTACCGCAGGTTTACTGCGAGCCTGTTGACGAAGACAAGTCATACATTGCTCGAAGTATAACATCGGTGTAGAACAAAAAACGTGCTGTGTAGACTTCGAGCAGTGTCTAACTCTTTGTGCGTTGGCATTTTGCCATATCGTTCCCTTCCAACGATAAAAAAATCTGCCCCCCATCAAATCACCCTCCAATTGTGGTGCATGCGCAACAAAAGCAATTCCCTGGAGGCTCCGCCAGTCATGGCTGAGCGGCGAATTGCCCCACGCACGAATCGAGCCTGATCCGTCTCGAAAATGGGCGCCCAGGAACGCTTCTCGTGCGTCCCACTAATAGGTATACGTAGGTACGCCGGGAGCGGATTCGCGGCATGTTAGAATCGCGTGATGCGTTGCGCCTGCAATGCTTACGCGAAGGCGCGGCGAAGTGAAGTTAAGCCGTCGTCTTGGCACGTAAAAGATACGGATAATGGATCAATTCGCCAAAGAGACTCTGCCAATCTCCCTAGAGGAGGAAATGCGCCGTTCGTATCTCGATTACGCGATGAGCGTGATCGTGGGGCGTGCGCTTCCCGATGTTCGCGATGGCCTGAAGCCGGTGCACCGGCGCGTGCTGTACGCGATGCACGAACTGAACAACGACTGGAACCGGGCGTACAAGAAGTCGGCGCGTATTGTCGGCGACGTCATCGGTAAGTATCACCCGCACGGCGACACGGCTGTTTACGACACCATCGTCCGGATGGCGCAGGACTTTTCGCTGCGCTACATGCTGGTGGACGGTCAGGGCAACTTCGGCTCGGTCGACGGCGACAATGCCGCGGCAATGCGGTACACCGAAATCCGCATGGCGAAGATCGGCCACGAACTGCTGGCCGACATCGACAAGGAAACGGTCGACTTCACGCCAAACTACGATGGCAGCGAAAACGAACCGGCCATCCTGCCGGCGCGCATTCCTAATCTGCTGATCAATGGCTCGTCCGGCATCGCGGTCGGCATGGCGACCAACATCCCGCCGCACAACCTCAACGAGGTTGTCGACGCTTGCCAGCATCTGCTCAAGAACCCCGAAGCCACGATCGACGAACTGATCGAGATCGTTCCGGCGCCCGACTTCCCGACCGCCGGCATCATCTACGGCGTGGCCGGCGTGCGCGACGGCTATCGCACCGGCCGCGGCCGCGTCGTGATGCGCGCGCTCACGCACTTCGAGGAGATCGACCGCGGCCAGCGCATGGCGATCATCGTCGACGAACTGCCGTACCAGGTGAACAAGCGCTCACTTCTGGAGCGCATCGCCGAGCTGGTCAACGAGAAGAAGCTCGAAGGCATTTCCGACATCCGCGACGAGTCCGACAAGAGCGGCATGCGCGTCGTGATCGAGCTCAAGCGCGGCGAAGTGCCGGAAGTCGTTCTCAACAATCTGTACAAGGCGACCCAGCTTCAGGACACCTTCGGCATGAACATGGTCGCGCTGGTCGACGGCCAGCCGAAGCTGCTGAACCTGAAGGAAATGCTGTCGTGCTTCCTGTCGCATCGCCGGGAAGTGCTGACGCGGCGCACTGTATACGAACTGCGCAAGGCGCGCGAACGCGGCCACGTGCTCGAGGGTCTGGCGGTCGCGCTCGCCAACATCGACGAGTTCATCGCGATCATCAAAGCCGCGCCGACTCCGCCGATCGCCAAGCAGGAATTGATGGCGCGTCCGTGGGATTCGTCGCTGGTGCGCGAAATGTTGTCGCGCGCCGAGACGGAAAACGCGACGGCGGGCGGTCGCGAAGCCTATCGTCCTGACGGATTGAATCCGTCATTCGGTATGCAGTCCGACGGCCTCTACCGTCTGTCCGACACCCAGGCTCAGGAAATTCTGCAGATGCGTCTGCAACGCCTGACCGGCCTGGAGCAGGACAAGATTATCGGCGAGTACCGCGAAGTCATGGCGCAAATCGCCGACCTGCTGGACATCCTGGCTCGTCCAGAGCGCATTACGGCGATCATCGTCGACGAACTCACGTCGATCAAAGCTGAATTCGGCGACGCGCGCCGCTCGAAGATCGAGCTGAACGCCACCGAACTGAACACCGAAGATCTGATCACGCCGCAAGAGATGGTCGTGACCATGTCGCACGCCGGCTACGTGAAATCGCAGCCGCTGTCCGAATATAGTGCGCAGAAGCGGGGTGGCCGCGGCAAACAGGCCACGGCGATGAAGGAAGACGACTGGATCGACACGCTGTTCATCGCGAACACGCACGATCACATTCTGTGCTTCTCCAATCGCGGCCGCGTCTACAGCGTGAAGGTCTACGAAGTGCCGCAAGGTTCGCGGAACTCGCGTGGCCGTCCGATCGTGAATATCTTCCCGCTTCAGGACGGCGAGAAGATTACGGTTGTCTTGCCGGTGAAGGAATTCTCGGCGGACAAATTCGTCTTCATGGGCACCGCGTTAGGAACCGTAAAAAAGACGCCGCTGGAAGCCTTTGGTCGCGTGTTGCGCAAGGGTATTATTGCGGTCGGCCTGGATGAGGGCGACTACCTGATCGGCGCCGCCATTACTGATGGCCAGCACGACGTCATGCTGTTCTCGGATTCGGGCAAGGCGGTCCGCTTCGACGAGAACGACGTGCGTCCGATGGGCCGTGAAGCGCGCGGTGTGCGCGGCATGCAGCTCGAAGACGGGCAGAACGTGATCGCGCTGCTAGTGGCCGGCGACGAGCAGGAGTCGGTGCTCACTGCAACCGAGAACGGCTTTGGCAAGCGCACGCCGATCACCGAGTACACCCGTCACGGTCGCGGTACGAAGGGCATGATCGCAATCCAGACGTCGGAGCGTAACGGCAAGGTCGTCGCCGCCACGCTGGTGGATCAGGAAGCGCAGATCATGCTGATCACCAATACCGGCGTGCTGATCCGTACGCGGGTGTCGGAAATTCGAGAAATGGGACGCGCAACCCAAGGTGTTACACTCATCAGCCTTGACGAAGGGACCAAGCTTTCAGGTCTGCAACAGGTCGCTGAGGCGGAAGCAGAAGGTGATGCTGAAGGCGACGCCGAAGGTCCCGCAGAAGGTGACAACGGTGGCGAAGAGGGCGGTGCGGCCTGACTCGCGTCAGCGTCTTACAGTCTCAGTGATTAGTTGAAAGCTGCGCCGGGAATAATGGCGTGTCGGGCTGATACGTATCCCGCGCGGCTTGCTGCTCAAGTTCATTTCTATTAGGGAGTAATGATGCAAAAACGATTCAAACAACTGATGTTGCTGGCTGCCCTCGTGCCGACCTTTGCCATGGCTCAAGCGCTTCAAAGCCAGGCTCCGGCGGCTCCGGCTGCTGCCGCAGCACCGGTTGATCCGGCCAAGCAGGCTGCAATCAAGGACCTGTTGGACGCAATCGACGCGCAGAAGCTCGTCGGCGCGATCGGCAACAGCGCCCAGATGCAAGCCAAGCAGCTGGTTCCGGCAATCCTGTCGGACGCGCTGAGCGAAAACAAGACGATGACGGACAAGCAGAAGCAGGCTTCCGTCCCGACGCTGCAAAAGAACGCAGTGCCGAAGCTGGTTGACGGCGCAGGCCAGGTGTTCGCCACGGACAGTTTCCGTCAAGACGCCATGCAAGCTCAGTACGACGCTTACGCGAAGTACTACAGCACGTCGGAAATCAAGGATCTGACGGCGTTCTACAAGAGCCCGACCGGCCGCAAGTTCATCCAGGTGCAAGACCAGGTGGGCCGCGACGTCGTGAACGGCTTGATGCAAAAGTACATGCCGCAATCGATCAAGGCAACGCGTGACCAGGCCGACAAGGAAGTCGCGTCGGTCAAGCCGGCCAAGTAAAGCCAATTAGTCAGCCCAAGGTCGAAAGGCTGCGTTGACATCGCGCCAGCCGCAGCCCGGCAGGCCCGCCTCGTAGGCCGATGGCGCGCCGGGTTTGGCGGCTTGGCAGTGACAATGCGATAATGGTCGTTTGCGCACACGCGCAGACGGCCATTTTCTTTTTCGGCGCGAAATGGCCCGAAACCCGCGTCAGAAAATCGCGCCGGCAAAGTCGGGTTGTCAGCTTGATGGTGGTTGTTCGGCCGGCTGCCAACTTCACCGAACTTTGCGCGATCTTCCTTTTTTGCGCCTGCTTCCAGGATCTCACGATGCGCGTCTTTAATTTCTCCGCCGGCCCTGCGGCCATGCCCGAAGAAGTGCTGCGTCAAGCCGCCGACGAAATGCTCGATTGGCAGGGCAGCGGCATGAGCGTGATGGAAATGAGCCATCGCGGGAAAGAGTTCATGTCGATCCACGAGGAGGCGCTCGTCGATCTGCGCGACTTGCTCGAGGTGCCGGCGAGCCATCGCATCCTGTTCCTGCAAGGCGGCGGTCTCGGCGAGAACGCGATCGTGCCGATGAATCTGATGGGTGCGAAACCGCGCGCGGATTTCATCGTGACGGGTTCGTGGTCGCAGAAGTCGCTGAAGGAAGCTCAGAAGTACGGCACGGTCCATCTGGCGGCGAGCGGCCAGACGGCCGACGGTTTTACCCGCGCGCCCGCGCGCTCGGAATGGCAACTGTCGGACGACCCGGCCTACGTGCATCTGTGCACGAACGAGACGATCCACGGCGTCGAGACGTTCGAGATTCCCGATCTCGGCGATATTCCGCTGGTGGCCGACGCCTCGTCGCACATCCTGTCGCGTCCCATGGACATCGCCAAATACGGCGTGCTGTTCGGCGGCGCGCAGAAGAATATCGGCATGGCCGGCGTGACGGTGGTGGTCGTGCGCGAAGACATGCTGGATCGCGCGCAGTCGATCTGCCCGTCGGCGTTCGAATGGAAGACCGTCGCCGAGAACAATTCGATGTACAACACGCCGCCTACTTATGCGATCTACGTCGCCGGGCTGGTGTTCAAGTGGTTGAAGAAGCAGGGCGGCCTTACCGCGATGGAAGCGCGTAATCTCGAGAAGTCGAAGCTACTGTACGACGCGATCGACTCGAGCAGCTTCTATCTGAACAAGGTCGAACGTGGCTCGCGCTCGCGGATGAACGTCCCGTTCTTCCTCGCGGACGAGTCGCGCAACGAAGATTTCCTGGCCGGCGCGAAAGCGCGGGGAATGGTGCAGCTAAAGGGCCACAAGTCCGTCGGCGGCATGCGGGCGTCGATTTATAACGCCGTCCCGCTCGAGGGCGTCAAAGCGCTTGTCGAATACATGAAGGAATTCGAACAGCGCAGCGCCTGAGCCACACTGACTAGCAGGCGCGCGCATCCTTTCCAGCAGTTACCCGGCAGGGCCGTTTTCACGCATGGACGACGAACTCAATACCCGACTCAAACCCCTTCGCGAACGCATCGACGCGCTCGACGCGCAGTTGATCGCGCTTCTCAACCAGCGCGCCGCGGTGGCGCTCGAAGTGGGCGAGGTCAAGAAGCATTTCAACGCGCCGGTGTTCCGGCCCGAGCGCGAACAGCAGGTGATCGCACGTCTGCAGGACATGAGCGAAGGGCCGCTCGCGAGCGAGCATATCAGCGCGATCTGGCGCGAGATCATGGCGGCGAGCCGCGCGCTCGAGAAGACCATCAAGGCTGCGTACCTCGGCCCGGTTGGCACTTACAGCGAACAGGCGATGCATGAGTACTTCGGTCAGTCGATCGAAGGCCTGCCGTGTCCGTCGATCGACGAAGTCTTCCGCTCGGTCGAGGCCGGCGCTGCGGAATTCGGCGTCGTGCCGGTCGAGAATTCGACCGAAGGCGCGGTGTCGCGCACGCTCGATCTATTGCTGCAAACGCAACTCACGATCGGCGGTGAACTCGCTTTACCGATCCACCACAATCTGTTGACGCTGAACGGCGGCCTCACCGGCGTGACGCGCGTGTGCGCGCATGCGCAGGCGCTCGCGCAGTGTCAGCGCTGGCTGTCGACCAACGCGCCGCATCTGGAGCGCCAGGCCGTGTCGAGCAACGCCGAAGCGGCACGCATGGCGGCGGAGGAGCCGACCGGGGCGGCGCGCGCCGGCGCGCGCGCGGCGACCCATTACGGCCTGCAAGTGGCCGGAGGGGGGCGCCCGGCCGCGCCCCCCCACAGGTTTCGCTAATCCCCCCACCCCCCGCCCCCCCACCCCCCCCCCCCCGCCG
>NZ_JAQQEG010000007.1:0-235860 GCF_046027395.1 Paraburkholderia dipogonis
CACACCGCTAATTCTTAGGCGGGGCCCCCGCGCAGTGGCGGTAGTGGTGCATCTGGAATCTGCGTTCTCGCACATTCGGCTTTCGTGACAAGGCGCTCATTCTTCCCGCCTCGCGCTCCGCGCTCGTCGGAACGGTCTGCTCAAAACCAGTGAGATATTCTGTGTGCGGTGGGGCCGTGAGCCACTGTCAGTGTGCCGTCGAAGTACGACGCGTGACCGTTTTGAATCGCATCTGCCCGTTCGCCATCACCCTCTTTGCACCCGTACGTTCACGGCTATCTGTTGCTGTCCGCGTCGCCTTAGCCAGAAGGTCCGTCGCGTGGCGCGCAGTAATGCGGCTTTGAGGAATGCCCTTCGCATCGAGCGCGATGACCTGGTATAACTCACGGTCATTCTCGACTTCGCGTTGGTAGTCCTCGACAGTGTCCAACAGCAGTTCCAGCAGTTTCCGCTGGCGATGTCTTTCGTCTCGCGTCACCGCCGGACTCTAACTATCGAAGCCACAAACGTGGCTAACTTGTCCAGTTGACTCAGTTGCCGTTCAACAAGTCCAAAAGCGGACAGGGCGAGTTTTTCGTATTGAAGTGCGTCAACGGGTGGGCGCGACGTGGTGCGTGAATTCTTGACGGATTTAGTCATGGCGCGATCTCCCTCAAACTAACCTAGATCGCCCGACACGCGCTTGTAAAGTGGTGAGCGGGCACAATGATACGGTTGGCAGACTGGCACCACACCAAACCAGCAGACCCGTAGGTCTCCCTATCACGGCCCGCCCATAGCAAGAGGACGCGCAGGAACAGACGCACGTCCCGCCGGAGCAGGAGTACGTGCGTGGTGAGCAGGCTGCCAAGCCTGACCGTCCTTGATGGACGGCGAATTGAGTTTAAAACGTATCGCTTCCCAAGTGATCACCCGCGCGAGCTAAAACTCGCGTGCCATCACCAATTCCGAAACTTCCCAAGCGTCCGCCTGAATACAAGACTACAGCGCCGAGGAAACGTCGGCGAAAAAACGGAACGATTGTTTGCTGACGGACCGCGGCGGCTGCGAGCAGCACTCGCCGGAAAGAGAAAGGGCGCGTCACCAAAGCGGAATGCTATGCCGGTCTAATAACGCTGCCCCTATGTAGCAGGACGTCCCTTCCGTTGCACCCACAATCGCCGCGGGTGATCGATCCCGCACGCCATACTCCGCTACCACCACGCTACGCGCCGTCATTCCTACGATGTTCCTCATAGTGTTTCCGGATCCACTTGGATATTTCCGGCAATCCACTTCCTGGAGCATTGACCATGCAAGTCTCCGATGCAAACCAAGGCTACACTCCTCGCGTTAGCAACGACGTCCCAGCCGATCAGCAGAACGCAGACGGTTCAACGTCCAGTCAAGACATCTGCAAAAACGGTACAGGGCAAACGGGCACGCAGGCCTCGGATGCGGCAGGAAAAGCCCACCCCGCGCCGCCGACCACGCAAGTTGGAAACGCCCCCGGACCTCGCCTCACCACGTCCCAACGCGTGAAGCTCGACGCTGGCCGGCACGGGTCCGATGCATTCAGTGCAAGCACGTCGCCCACACAAGGTAGGTCAACGGCAGGGAGCGGCCGCGCGGCCAGCCATGCGCTCCGCACCGGCTCGCCCTCGCACGCGCTGCCTGCACACGCTGCCGAGCCCCACGAGAGCGTACGGGTCGAACGCGGTGTGTGTTCAAGCAAATGCGTCATGGATCGCGGCGGCAACGCGCTAAGGGACGGCGCCGTGGATTCCGAACGAATCGATCAGCGCGATTACCCGGAAAGCCAGGATCAGGTGCACGGCGGGTTATGCGAAGGAATGGTGCGAGAGGTCATGCGGCGAATGGATCTCGCGACCACCCCCGGGGTCCCCACGACAGTATCCCCGACTGGCCGCATGTTGCCGCTCACGGCGGTTCAAGGCATGCGTGCGGATGCCAGCCGGTCCTCGCCTGCGCGGAACGATATGTTCGGCCGCATCAATAACTTCCAGAACAACCGAACCGGGCTCAGATTCAATCACTACACATCGCAAGCGCCGGTCACTCTTGACCGCACGGGGACAAAACAAAGGCGCATTGAACGGTTTCTGGACCGCTTACACGATTCGCTACAGAAACCCGATGATATGGCCTATGTCCAGTTGGCTTTGGTGAAGAAAGACGTAAGGCGCGGGCACGCCCTTCTGATCCAGCGGGGACCTGACAATCGCTATTCGATCTTCGATCCTAACAATGGCGCCTTCCAATACGCCGACTGGGACCATATGGCCCATGCGTTAGAGAGATATCTGAACTCCGCCTTCCAGATGGGCCAGGCTTCAGGTGGGCCGCGTTCTAACGTTCGTCAAGACCAGTATGACGTCATTCCCTTCAAAATGCAGGTCTATTCGAACGCGCAGCACGCCGGAACGCCAGTCGACGAACTTCCCCCGCAACAGGGGGCGGCCGGTATTAGCCCACCCGACGGCGGCTGCGATGACATCATCTACAAGGAGCGTTCAACGGCGTGGAGCGACACATCGCTCGATGCACTTTTCCCGCAAGGATCGGCAACGTCCGGCCTGCACAGTCCGAATGAGAGCGTCGGCAGCTATGCGCTGCAGGAAGTCGCGTCGGGCAGATCGATCAATCTCCTTGCCGCCACGAACCTGCTACGTGGCTCGCTGAGCAATCCGTACGGGCACCAGGGTATCGTCGACGCTCTGAATGTTGGGCACGAACGATATCAAACAGCCTCTACCACCGTATTACCGAACCACACCAGACACAGCGGCGTGCTCCATACGGCGAACGCGGGTGAGCTGGTCACCGATCTCAGGACGCACTTTAGCGAACCGTACGTCAGCGAAGATGCAACGACGCGCCATCCCAATGACTTCGCGGTAGTCGATCTGACGCTTAACCCACGAGCCGCTAGCGGGTCGAACCGAGAGCCCAGCCGGCCGGTCATCATCCAGCGGATGAACACCACGGACGACTATGCGAGCGATCAGTACCAGGTTTACGACCCGAACTCGGGGGTTTTCGTGTACCAAGGTTTTCAGAATCTGGCGTCCACCATGCGCCGCATCTACGATACCGGATATAGCGACGAGGGAGGCGTCCACCATGCGACGACCACGTGGTTTTCCAATGATTCCAGCATCGCCGACACCAGCCTCCCGGCCCTTGAAAGACAACCTCCCTCTCCGGTGCGGAACGTCACGCTGCTCCGCGCGGAGCATGCGGGTGGACTGGAGCACGCCAATGATGGCGCGCACGTACCGGAGAACTTTAATCTGCCGCCCGAGCCGGCCGATAACCGGCCTTCCATTCAGGATTACGTGCGCGCGCATATCGACGAATTGAAAAAACGTTCGGTCGATTCCCGGCCGGACGCCGAACCGCGGCTACTTTTCCGGCCTTCGACGGAGACACCCGAAGAAGTCAACAGGCAAGGCGGCTTCGACGCCGAATGGACACCGCTGAGCGAGATCAATCTGCGAATGCACAATTTCGACGTTGCCTCACACGAGGGGGAGACGGACAGCGCCGGCTATCTCGGCACTTTCGCTCTTCCGTCGGTTGCCGTCATACGCCAGCAGCATCAGCCCCGCCCCGGATACGTCTACGTCATCGCGGCCTCCCCCAACATGGTGGATGTCAACGGCAGCCTTGGACCACACGCCTTGGAGCGAAGAGACAGGGAATATGCGGCGATGGGGCATATCGACAACACGCAGGTAGTCGGCTGGTGGCGCACGGAAGACCTGCATAACAATCCCGCAACGAAGTACACACCCAACCACAATTTTCGCTGGGACGTGTACGACCATCTGCGAACCGCAGGCGCGCAACCACAGTTGGCGCGTTTTCCTGCTGGCAGCTCGGCCTGGCAGGAGCCCGCCTACAGACCGTTCGCAGGCACACGCCGACACAATGACCAGACGATCGCTGCGATCCCCAAGGAAGATCCCAACCGGACCCAGGCGGCCTTTTATCTGAACGCCATGATGAAAATCAATCAGGCGGCGGCCAAACAGTCGAACGGCGAAGATTACCGCGGGCCGATGACCATAGAGGCGTATGGCGGAGGGTCGTACATTCTTTATACGGATCGTTACGACCGTCCTTATATTGCGGAGAAAAGCTCTGCAGACAAGTACCCGGAAAACACACGGCAATTCGCGATGGGCGAGGACGGACGTCTCCATTATCCAAAGAACTACAACAAGGTGATACTGGTCGGCAGCGACGGTTATCTCCGAGTCGGACCAATTCCCGAGGACCCGGAGGATTTGAACGGGGTGTTTCGTTTCAGCGGTGGCCGTCTCGTTCACGCGAAGGACAACAAGTATCTGAACGTAGGTTATGGTTCTTCGCCATTCGTCGCTAACTATCCAAACGGTAGCTGGTCGCAATGGGAATTGAAGGATCCTGCCGGCCATGCGGTCACGCCGCCCATGTCCAACAGGAACAGCTATTCGCTGGAGGCCATGGCCTATAACCGGCGAAAGCTCTACGCCTTCAGTCAGGACCCGGATTCGGCGCTGCCGGCCGGCACGACGCACTTCGCCACGGAATTGGAGATGCTGGATATTCCGCCACGCAATATGCAGCAAAACATCGGATACCTGCAATATTCTGGGGCGACCGACGTAGTTGCCCCCGAGTTGTTCAACGAAAATGCCGCCTGGCTCTTCAAAGATGGCTATTACGCGACCGCAACTAGCGAGAACGAACTCCAGGTGCGCACTGTTTCAGGAGAGATGATCTGGGAGGCAACGCACGACAAGCAAACGGGCTGGACATGGAGGCAAGCCGGCCCGATTGTCTCCACGGGTTTCCCAATTAGCGACGAGATATGGAACGGCATCAAGGCGCGAGAAATCGGCCGCCTCGATCAGGAAGACAAGCTGGCAAAGGTATAGCTACCCTCAAGCCGCGACCAGCATTCCCTTCGCCGAGCGGACCATCGCGTCCGCCTCGCGCGCGGCGAACGCTTCACCGATCATCAGCAAGCTGGGCTGCGACGCCTCGACCCACCCAACTGCCTCGCCGGCAGCGAGCCCTTGCAGCGTCAACGTCAGCGTGCGCTCGCGCTCCGTGCTGCAGGCCTCGACGATCGCGACCGGCGTGCCGATATCCCGGCCCGCGTCAATCAATTGCTGCGCGATCTTCACACCACTATCGCGGCCCATGTAGAACACCAGTGAATCCGCCTTGACCTGCTCGCGGATTTCCTCAGACCCTTGCGCGCGACTGAAGGTCGCCAGCGCCACGCTGCGCGATACGCCACGCAGCGTCAGGGAGCGCTTCAACGAAGCCGCGCTCGCCAGCGCCGCGGTAATCCCCGGCACCACCTCGTACTCGATGCCGGCCGCTTCCAGCGCTCGCATTTCTTCGTCGGCGCGGCCGAACAGCATCGGGTCGCCGCCTTTCAGGCGCACCACCACGTCGTGCTCGAGCGCGGCATCGACAATCTGCTTATTGATGAACTGCTGCGCAGTGGAAAGCTGCCCGCAACGCTTCCCAACGGCAATCCGCCGCGCGTGCGAAGGCGCATAGTCCAACATAGCCGGCTCGACCAGCGCATCATGCAGCACGACATCGGCCAAACCGAGCAGCCGCGCCCCACGCACCGTAATCAGGTCCGCAGCGCCCGGCCCCGCGCCGATCAGATAAACCTTAACCTTACCCATTTGCCTAAACCTGTCCGTTAGGTCGCCAGCACGACGCAGTGACGTGCCAGGCGCTCAAGCCGAAAACGCCCGAATCATCCCCGCCGCAACGGTATGATGCGTCGCTTCGTCGATCAGCACGAATGCACCCGTGCCCTGGTGCGAGTCATAGACATCGCACACCAGCGGCTTTTGCAACGTCAGCGCCACGCGGCCGATATCGTTCATCGTCAGATCCTTGCGATCGGTCGCTTGCGACAGCGTATGCACGTCGAGCACTTCCTTGATCGCACCAATCCGCGCAAACACCGTGTTGGTGGTCTGCTTCAACAGATACTTGCGTTGCGTCGACAGCGGCGTGTCGTCGAACCAGCACAGATCGGCTTCCAGCTTTTTCGCCGGTTCGGGCGCCGCTTCACGCAACACGAAGGTGTCACCACGCGACACGTCGACGTCTTCCGCCAAACGGATCGTCACCGTTTGACCCGCGAACGCGCGGTCCACCGCAGCCGTGCCACCCGGCACCGGCGCAATGATTTCAGCAACCGTCGCTTCACGATTGGCCGGCAACACGACGATCGTGTCGCCGAGCTTCACTTCACCAGCTTCGACACGGCCCATGTAGCCGCGGAAATCGTCGGCCTGGCTGCCATCCTGGCGCGCCACCCACTGCACCGGGAAACGCAGCGCCTGGCCCGTCGGCACTTCGACAGGCAACGCTTCGAGCAGGTCCAGCAGCGGCTCGCCCGCATACCACGGCATGCTTTCGCTCGCCGTCACGATGTTGTCGCCCTTCAGCGCGGACACCGGCACGAAGCGCACATCGCTCAAACCGAGTTGACGCGCGAGTTCGACATACGCGTCGCGAATTTCGTTGAAGCGCTGCTCGCTGTAATCGACCAGGTCCATCTTGTTGATGGCGACGATCGCGTGCTGCAAACCCAGCAGCTTGACGATCGCGCTATGACGCTTGGTTTGCGGCAGCAACTGCGCGACGCCATCGACAAACGTCACGCGCGTTGCGTCGACGAGAATGATCGCCGCGTGCGCGGTCGACGCGCCCGTCACCATATTGCGTGTGTACTGCTCGTGGCCCGGCGTGTCGGCGATGATGAACTTGCGCTTCGCAGTCGCGAAGTAACGGTACGCGACGTCGATCGTGATGCCCTGCTCACGCTCGGCTTCGAGGCCGTCCGTCAGCAGCGACAGATCGATTTCGTCGCCGACGGTACGTTTATTCTTCGCGCGCGACAGCGCCGAGAGTTGATCTGAAAGCACAGCCTTGCTGTCGTACAGCAGGCGGCCGATCAACGTGCTCTTGCCATCGTCGACGCTACCCGCGGTAATGAAACGCAGCACGCCGAGGTCTTCTGGTTGGTGAATACCGCTCATGATTGCTTTACCCTCGTCCGTGTGCTTAGAAATAACCTTGCTTCTTACGCTGTTCCATCGCGGCTTCGGAGACCTGATCGTCCATCCGCGTCGCGCCGCGTTCCGTGATTTCGGTCACGGCCGTTTCGGCGATGATCTTCTCGAGATCGTCCGCATCGCTTTCCACCGGGCACGTGCAGCTGATATCGCCGACGGTACGGAAGCGCACCAGCGCCCTTTCGCTGACTTCGCCTTCACGCATCGGCGTGAGCGGCGTAACCGGCACGAGCAGGCCATTGCGGCGCACGATCTCGCGTTGATGCGCGTAGTAGATGGACGGCAGTTCGAGCTGTTCGCGAGCGATGTACTGCCACACGTCGAGTTCGGTCCAGTTCGAAATCGGGAACACGCGCAGATGTTCGCCGTTATGCAGACGCGCGTTATACAGGCTCCACAGTTCCGGGCGTTGCGCCTTCGGATCCCACTGACCAAATTCATCGCGGAACGAAAAGATCCGTTCTTTCGCACGGGCCTTTTCTTCGTCGCGGCGCGCGCCGCCGATCAGCGCGGTGTAGCCATACTGTTCGATGGTTTCGAGCAGCGTCACGGCTTGCGCGGCGTTGCGCGAATCCGTTTCGCGGCGCAGACGCACCGTGCCGCGCTTGATCGAATCTTCCACGTGACCAACCACCAGTTCCGCGCCAATCTCTTCCGCGCGACGATCGCGGAAGTCGATCACTTCTTCATAGTTGTGGCCGGTGTCGATATGCACAAGCGGGAACGGCAGCACAGTCTTGCGATTCGCGCCGATGCCGAAGGCCTTCAGCGCGAGGTGCAGCACCACGACCGAATCCTTGCCGCCCGAAAACAGCAGCGCGGGCTTGCTGCATTCAGCGACCAGTTCGCGCAGGATATGAATCGACTCGGCTTCGAGCCAGTCGAGGTGATCCATACGGTTTGCCGTATTGGCGAGCGGTGCGTTCACAGTGGAATCGAGCGTGGTGCTCATGTTTGGGTCCTTCGTTGGTTCGCGTCGCAAGCGGTTGCTCGCGTCGCGGAAGTATTCAAATCGATATGTGCGGCGTTCGGGCTAAAAACCAAGCCCGCTCACTCAACCTTCAGGCCTGGGCGTTTGCGCCGCGGTCGACCGCGATCGGCGTAATCGTCGTGATGTGCAGTCCGCATTCCTTCGTATCGCGCGACTCCCACCACCAGCGCCCTGCCCGGCTGTCTTCACCGGGGCGCACGGCGCGCGTACAAGGCTCGCAGCCGATGCTCGGATAGCCGCGCGCATGCAGCGGATTGACCGGCACGTCGAACGCTTTCAGGTAGGCCCACACTTCGGCCTCGGTCCAGTCGGTCAGCGGATTGAACTTCGCGATATTGCGCGCGGCGTCGTGCTCTTCCGCATGCAACTCAGCACGCGTCACCGACTGCTCGCGACGCTGGCCCGTGACCCATGCGCTGACATCCGACAGCGCGCGGTTCAACGGCTCGACCTTGCGGATTTCGCAGCAGCGCTTGCGCAGATCGACACTTTCATAGAAAGCATTCAGACCGTGCGAGCCGATGTATTCCTCGACCGCCGCGGCTTGCGGATGAAACTGTTCGATGTCGTAGCCGTAACGCTCTTTCACGCGATCGAGCATGGCCAGCGTTTCCGCATGCAAACGGCCCGTATTCAGCGAGAAGATGCCGATCTTCACACCGCGCGACAGAATCGCGTGCGTGAGCAGCATGTCTTCCGCCGCGAGGCTGCTGGCGAGCTTCACGTTCTCGTGGCGCGCGGCGATCGAGTCGAGCAGCGCATCGAGGCGTTCGACCTTCGCGGCGAGCTCCGGCGTGAGGGCTTGAACTTCGCTCATGCCGAGGCCTTCGCCAACTCGCCTGCTTCACGGCGACGGAACAGCGGCGACGAATTCACCGCGCCCTGGTAGTTAAAGCTGAATTCGTCGAACGCTTTGAGCGCGTCGTCGAAGTCTTTGTCGGCGCGCAATGCGTAAGCATCGAAGCCGCAACGGAACATGAACGCCAGCTGATCGCGCAGCACGTCGCCGATCGCGCGCAGTTCGCCTTTGTAGCCATAACGCTCGCGCAGCAGTCGGCCGATGCTATAGCCGCGGCCATCGCGGAACACCGGGAAATCCACGCCGATCAGCGCGACCTTGTCGAAGTCGGCGACGATATCCGCCGGTTCGCTATCCGCCGGGAGCCACACGCCGATTTCAGCGGTACTGCGCGATGCGATCAGCGCATCGCGGGAAGCCTGCCACAACGCGAGCGGTACCAGCACTTTGCCTGCGGGCAATGCATCGACTGCGGGCAGCGTGCCGTCTTCAGCGGCGCGCACCACCGTCCAGTCATCGTTGACGATCGCGCGGTTCTTGATGATAGAAGCCATCTGTTCAGTATCCTTTTCGCGGTTACGCGTGAGCCGGTTGACGCGAGGCGTACACGCGTTCCTTGAACGGGGTGATGCCGATGCGGTTATACGTTTCGATGAAACGCTCGCCTTCGTGACGGTTTTCCACGAACGTATCGATCACCTTGCTCATCACGTCCGGCATTTCTTCTGCCGAGAACGACGGGCCGATCACGCGGCCGAGGTGCGCGCCAGTAGCGCCCGTGCCCTGCTCGCCGCCGAGCGTCACCTGATACCACTCCGAGCCGTCCTTATCGACGCCCAGAATGCCGATGTTGCCGACGTGGTGGTGGCCGCACGCATTGATACAGCCCGAGATGTTCAGCGACACGTCGCCGAGGTCGTACACGTAGTCCAGATCGTTGAAGCGTTCCTGAATGGCCAGCGCGATCGGAATCGACTTCGCATTCGCGAGCGAGCAGAAGTCGCCGCCCGGGCACGCGATGATGTCGGTCAGCAGGCCGATGTTCGGCGTCGCAAAACCTTGCGCCTTGGCCTTTTCCCACAGCGCGAACAGGTCGCGCTTCTTCACGTTCGCAAGAATCAGGTTCTGTTCGTGCGACACGCGGATTTCGCCGAGGGAGTACTCGTCGGCCCAATCGGCGACGGCTTCCATTTGCGTATCCGTTGCATCTCCGGGGGCAATCGTGGTCGGCTTCAAAGACAAGGTGACCGACGAATAGCCCGACACCTTGTGCGGACGCACGTTACGCTCGACCCAACGGGCGAACGCACGGTTTTCCAGCAGATGGTTTTCGAACGAAGCGTCCGTGTCCGGCAGCTTTTCGTACACCGGCGGCTGGAAGTACTGCGACACGCGATCCACTTCGGCTTGCGTGAGCGTCGAAGGACCGTCCTTCAGGTGCTGCCATTCTTCTTCGACCTGCGCCGAGAATTTCTCCGGGCTCAACGCCTTCACGAGAATCTTGATGCGCGCCTTGTACATGTTGTCGCGGCGGCCGTAGCGGTTGTACACGCGCAGCACGGCTTCGCAATACGTCAGCAAATGTTGCCACGGCAGATCTTTACGGATGATCGCGCCGATGATCGGCGTACGGCCCATGCCGCCGCCGGCCAGGATATCGGCCACCAGCTCGCCCTGTTCGTTCTTCCGCAGATACACGCCCATGTCGTGAATCTGCACGGCAGCGCGGTCTTCCTTCGAACCCGACACGGCGATCTTGAACTTGCGCGGCAGCCACGCGAATTCCGGGTGGAACGTCGACCATTGACGCAGAATTTCGGCCCAAGGACGCGGATCGACGAATTCATCCGGCGCCACGCCGGCGAACTGGTCGGCGGTGATGTTGCGGATACAGTTGCCCGAGGTCTGAATGCCGTGCATTTGCACAGCGGCGAGCTTGCGCAGGATTTCCGGCGTTTCTTCGAGCTTGATCCAGTTGTACTGGATGTTCGAGCGCGTCGAGAAGTGGCCGTAGCCGCGATCGTGTTCGCGCGCGATCTGGGCGAGCACGCGCATCTGGTCGCTGCGCAGGTTGCCATACGGAATCGCGATGCGGTGCATGTACGCGTGACGCTGCATGTACAGGCCGTTCTGCAGGCGCAGCGGACGGAACTCCTCTTCGCTCAATTCGCCCGACAAGCGGCGGCGAACCTGATCGGCGTACTGCGCGACCCGTTCATCGACGATGGTCTGGTCGTACTGATCGTATTGGTACATTCGGGGACCCCAATTTTTTGCAGTGATACGCAGCGATCCGGGGGCCGGCCACCCGGTTTCGCCGCGCCTTGGATACCTCTGTTTGTCACCATTCGCAGACGAACGTTTAGACCCATCGCTCATTTGCTTATGACAAATACAGATATCCATATTGAAAAAGATGGACAGATCGTAATAAACTCGCCTTATATTTCAAACGACTAAAAAATTCTTTTGATATGCGGAGAGGTTATATATGAACCTGCATCAATTCCGCTTCGTCCGCGAGGCTGTGCGGCAGAATTTCAACCTCACGGAAGCGGCCAAGGCACTGTTTACAAGCCAGCCAGGCGTTTCCAAGGCGATCATCGAGCTGGAAGACGAGCTCGGCGTGGAAATCTTCACGCGGCACGGCAAGCGCGTGCGCTCGCTGACCGAGCCGGGACGCATCATTTTGCAGTCGGTGGAGAAGATTCTGCAGGAAGTGGAGAGCCTCAAGCGAGTCGGTAAAGATTACGCGGCGCAAGATCAAGGCAATCTGGTGATCGCCGCGACCCACACGCAGGCGCGCTACTCGCTGCCCGCCGCTATCGCCGAATTCAAAAAGCGCTTCCCGAAAGTCCACCTTTCGATCCTGCAAGGTAGCCCGACCCAAGTGGCCGAGATGGTCATTCACGACCAGGCCGACCTCTGCATCGCCACGGAAGCGATCGCTAACTATAAAGAGCTAGTCTCGCTACCCTGCTTCCAGTGGCACCACGTCGCGGTGATGCAGCCGGATCATCCGCTGCTCGACCGCAAACTTTTGTCGCTGGATGATCTGACCCAATATCCGCTGATCACTTACGACAACGCGTTCGCCGGCCGCACCAAGATCAACGAGGCGTTCCGCCTGCGCGGGCTGCATCCGGACATCGTCCTGGAGGCGATCGACGCCGACGTGATCAAGACCTATGTGGAACTGGGCCTCGGCGTCGGCATCATGGCGGATATCGCGTTCAACGCCGAGCGCGACCGCCATTTGCGCGCGATGCCGGTCGGCCACCTGTTCGGCAGCAATGTGACGCGGGTCGCACTGAAACAGGGCGCCTATCTGCGCAGCTATGTGTATACGCTCGTTGAACTGCTGTCGCCGAGCATGAATCGCAAGCTGATCGAGCAGGCGCTCAAGGGCGAACACGAAACCTACGAACTTTGACATCACCACGCTTGTTGCCACGGAGACCCTCGATGACGTCGTATAACAAGAAATTCAACGGCCTCGCCGCCGCTTTTGGTTTTGGCGCGCTCCTGCTCGCCACCGCTGCACACGCCGACATCAAGGTCGGCATCGATCTGTCGAGCACCGGCCCGGCGGCCGTGATCGGCATCACCAGCAAGAACGCGATGCTGATGTGGCCCACCACGATCGCCGGCCAGAAAGCCGACTACATCTTCCTCGACGACGCCTCCGACCCGGGCGCCGCCGTGCGCAACATCCGCAAGCTGATCAACGAGGATCACGTGGACGTGATCGTCGGCCCGAACATTACGCCGGCGGCAATGGCCGCGCTCGATCCGGTCGCCGAAAGCCAGACGCCGATGATTACGCTGATCGGCTCGGCAAGCGTGGTCGAACCGCAGGAAGGCAAGAAGGTGTGGGCCTACAAGATGGCGCAGACCGACAGCGCGATGGCCGACGTGATGACGCGCTACATGTCGAACCACAACGTGAAGACGGTGGGCTTCATCGGTTTCGCGGACGGCTACGGCGAAAGCTGGCTCAACGAGTTCAGCAAGTTCGCGGCGCTGCGCCATATCCAGCTAGTCGCCACCGAGCGCTATAACCGCACCGACGCGAGCGTCACCGGCCAGATTCTGAAGCTGATGGCCGCCAAGCCGGACGCGATCCTGATCGCCGGCGCCGGCACGCCGACCGTGCTGCCGCAACGCACGCTGATCGAGCGCGGCTTCAAAGGTCCGATCTACCAGACGCACGGCATCGCCACGCCCGAGTTCATCAAGCTGGGCGGCAAGGACGTGGAAGGCACGCTGTTCCCGACCCAGCCGGTCGTGGTGGCGCGCACGCTGCCGGCCGATCATCCGGCGAAAAAGGCGGCGCTTGCCTTTACGAACGAATATGAAGCGAAGTACGGCGCGGGCAGCGTGACGCAGTTCGCGGGCGATGCAGCCGGCGTGTACCCGCGTTTGCAGGACGCGGTGGCCCGCGCGTTGAAGACGGCGCAGCCGGGCACGCCGGCGTTCCGCACCGCGCTGCGCGACGAGCTGGAGCACGCGCATGAGCTGGTCGTGCCGAACGGCGTGGTCAACACGAGCCCCAAGGATCACGTGGGTCTGGATCAGCGCGCTAGCGTGATGGGCACTATCAGGAACGGCAAGTTCGTTTATTTAAGCCAGTGAGCCAACCCGTCCACATTCGCCGTTCGCCGTTCTTCCCAACGTTTTGTTCGGGGTGAACCTCATTGCTGGGTCTTGACCAGTTCAGACACCGACAGTCAGGCGCGCGGCGTATTGCTGTTAAAGTGCATAGCTTCAATTAGCCGCTTCCCCCCATCATGCGCACCACGCGAGCCATCCACGCCGTCGAGCGGTTGAAAACCCGCAGCGGCAACCCACAGTTCGCCGCGATCAGTCTGTCAGGCGGCCTGTTTTATCTGGTCGACAAATCGAGCGGCACGGACAAAAAAGTCTCAGATCCGCTGACGCTCGACGACTTCGTCAAATTCGTCGATGCTTTCGGTCCGCCCAAACCGCGCAAAGCAAGCAAGCTCGATATCGCATTCGAAGAGCAGCTCAAGAAGAGCAAGGGCAGCTAGGCAGCGTTGCACTGATTTGGCGACCCAAGATATCCGCCACATGACCAAGCCAAGCGCTAAGCCCGTCAGCATCGCGCCGGACCACAATCAGCCCACCCTGTCAAAGGGCCAGAAAGCGTTCAACACGCTGATCAAACAGATCGAAAAGCGGCGCGCGAGGTTGACCGGGTGGGAGGAGTTGGAGCCGGCTTTCCAGCAGAAGTATGTCAATGAACTGCTGCCGCTGACGCAAAAGATGCAACATTTGCGTGCGCGGATGGCACACCTTCTCGACGAGCAAAGCAACCAGAAACGCGTCACGCAGACCGAGCGGCGCACCCTTTCAGCGGTGATTGCCGATCTGGCGGCGACGTGCCTCGCGCAAGAAGATAGCGACGAGTTAAAAGCGCTATACAACCGGCACAGCGAGTCCAACTACGACGACGACAAAGCGTCCGAGTTAGACGAAATGAAATCGATGTTGGAGACGGTATTAGGCGTCGAGCTAGACGACATCGACATGAACTCGCCAGATGCCGTACTCGATCGCCTGCAGGCGCACATCGAACAGGAAGATGCCGCGCAAGCGGCGGAACATCAGGCGCGCCAGGCGCAAAGCGCCGCGAAAAAGAAGACGGCAAAGCAGATAGCGGCCGAAGCGCGGCGCGCGGAAGAAGAAGCGCAAATGAGCCGCTCAATTCGCGAGGTCTATCGCAAGCTGGCTAGCGCGTTGCATCCCGATCGCGAAAGCGACCCGGAAGAACGCAAACGGAAAACCTTGTTGATGCAGCGAGTGAACGAAGCGTACAGCAAGAAGAATCTGCTGCGCCTGCTCGCATTACAGCTGCAACTGGAACACATCGATCAGAACGCGATCGATAGTCTGAGCGAAGACCGGCTCAAACACTACAACAGAATACTGAAAGAGCAGGTCGCCGAACTCGACGACGAAATCGTGTTGGTCGAAATGACCTTCAAGGAACGCTTCGGGATCGACCCAATGGCTTCCATCACGCCGAAGAAGGTCATGGACGGGCTGATGGCGGACCTCTACATGCTGCAAGATCAGATCGATTCGCTCGAGCACGATCTCGTGGAGTTTCAGGATCTCGGCGCGCTCAAAGTCTGGTTAAAAATCAGAAAGCGTTGAAGCGAAAGCCTTTCGCCGCTACGCGGCACGCGGCACCCATCCAAGGTCAAGCGGGTTTTATCTCGCGCCACTCCCCGTCAGCCGCGCTGCTCGCGAGCATGGCGTCGATAAAACGCAGCCCCGCCACACCGTCCTCCACCGTCGTGAGCAACAGGCTTTCGGCGGGCAACGCGCGACCTTCATTCAACGCTTCGATCTGCAACGCCGCGTCTTTGTACAACTGCGCAAACGCCTCCAGATAACCTTCAGGATGTCCTGACGGCACGCGCGTCGCATGAGCCGCGATTGCGCTCTTCACGCGCCCTCGCGTCAGCCGTTCAGCCGCGCCGCCCAATGGCGTGAACCACAATTCATTGGGCTGCTCCTGATCGAACGCAAGACCGGCTTTCGTTCCATACACCCGCAAACGCAAGGCATTCTCCGCACCGCTCGCCACCTGGCTCGCCCATAGCATGCCGCGCGCGCCGTTCGGATAACGCAGCATCGCCTGCACATGATCGTCAATGCGACGCCCCGGCACGAAGGTATGCACTTCCGCCGCGAGTGCGTGCGGCGTCATGCCCGTGACGAAAGCGGCAAGATGATACGCATGCGTGCCGATATCGCCGAGACATCCCGCCGGCCCCGCTAACGCAGGATCCGTGCGCCAGCCCGCTTGCTTGTTCGTGCCGCTCGTTTCGATCGGTTCCGCCAGCCAGTCCTGCGCGTACTCGACCTGCACGACGCGTATTTCGCCCAGCTCGCCGCTTTCAATCAACTCGCGGGCATGACGCACCAGCGGATAGCCGGAGTATGTATGCGTCAATGCAAACAACTTGTTCTTCTCGCGAGCCAGTTTCGCCAGCGCCTCGCCTTCCGCCAGCGAAATCGCCAGCGGCTTGTCGCACACGATATGAATCCCGGCTTCGAGAAACGCCGTCGCCACCGGCGCGTGCAGATGATTCGGCGTGACGATCGCCACCGCGTCGATACCGTCATCGCGCGTGGCTTCGGCGCGCGCCATCTCTCGCCAGTCCGCGTAGCTGCGCGCGATCCCGGCCTCATCGGCACTCGCCTGCGCGCGCTGCGGATCGGACGACAGCGCGCCCGCCACCAATTCGAAACGATCGTCGAGCCGCGCCGCGATCCGATGCACCGCGCCGATGAACGCGCCCTGCCCGCCGCCGACCATCCCAAGCCTGAGCCTTCGTTGTGGCATCGTCCCTGCTCCTTTGCGGTTGTTCGCGGGCGTCAGATGCCGAGCACGCGCTTTAACTGCGCGGCGTCCACACCGCTGCCGGCGAAGTCGTCGAATGCATGCTCGGCCACGCGGATGATGTGCCGGCGAATGAACTCCGCGCCTTCACGCGCGCCGTCGTGCGGATGCTTCAGCGCGCACTCCCATTCGAGCACCGCCCAGCCGGGGAAATCGTATTGCGCCATCTTCGAGAAGATCGCGCCGAAATCGATCTGCCCGTCGCCGAGCGATCTGAAGCG
Organism: Paraburkholderia dipogonis; assembly: GCF_046027395.1. Taxonomy (GTDB): domain Bacteria; phylum Pseudomonadota; class Gammaproteobacteria; order Burkholderiales; family Burkholderiaceae; genus Paraburkholderia; species Paraburkholderia dipogonis_A. Next base: position 16,550 of record NZ_JAQQEG010000007.1, read on the forward strand.
CCCGGCGCGCTGGACCCAGCCGCTGTATCCGCCATACACGCCCTGCTTGCCGTTCGGACGAAACTCCGCGTCCTTCACATGGAACGCCTTGATTCGCTCGTGATAGATGTCGATGAACGCAAGGTAGTCGAGCTGCTGCAAAACGAAATGACTCGGGTCGTACAGAATGTTCGCGCGCGCATGCTGCTTCACCGCGTCGAGAAAACGCTCGAAGGTCACGCCGTCGTGTAGATCCTCGCCTGGATGCAGTTCGTAGCACACGTCGACGCCGGCGTCGTCGAACGCATTGAGAATCGGCGTCCAGCGGCGCGCGAGTTCGTCGAACGCGGCCTCGACCAAACCTGTCGGACGCTGCGGCCACGGGTACAAATACGGCCACGCCAGCGCCCCTGAAAACGACACGTGCGTGCTCAATCCCAAACGCTGTGAAGCCTTCGCCGCCAGCTTCATCTGGTCGATCGCCCACTGCGTACGCGCTGCCGGATCGCCCCGCACATGCGGCGCGGCAAAGCCGTCGAACAATGCATCATAGGCCGGATGCACGGCGACGAGTTGCCCTTGCAGATGCGTCGAGAGTTCGGTGATCGTCACGCCCGCGTCGTCCGCGACCTCGCGCAACTCGTCGCAATACGTCTGACTCGCCGCCGCCTGTTCGAGATCGATCAGGCGGCTGTCGCATGGCACCTGAATCCCCTTGAAGCCGAGACCCGCGGCCCACTCGGCAAGATGCGCGAGGTTGTCGAACGGCACCTCGTCGCCCATGAACTGGGCGAGAAAGATCGCCGGCCCTTTGATGGTTTTCATCGTACGGTTCCTCGAACGAGGGCGCGCTCGCCGCGCCGCTGCGGCAGAAGGCCCGGCGGCGCGCCCCGGATGCTCAGGTCAGAACGGCGAGTCCGGGAAATAGAACTGCTGCGCGTTTTCCTTGGTGATCAGCACCGACGGAATGATCGTGGTGGGCGGCAGCTTGTCGCCCTTCAGGCGCGCTTCGGCGGTGAGCTTGATGGCGTCGTAGATGAACTTCGGCGAGTACGACACGTCGGCCTTGATCATCGGCGCGCCATCCATCACGTTCTTCACCATGCCCTTCGAGCCTGCGCCGCCGAACACGATCTTGATGTCGGTGCGCTTGGCCTGCTCGATCGCCTTGATCACGCCGACGGCCATGTCGTCGTCCGCGGCCCAGACGGCGTCGATATGCTTGAAGCGCGTCAGATAGTCCTGCATGACCTTGAAGGCGTCGTCGCGATTCCAGTTCGCGTACTTGGCGTCGAGGATCTTGATGTTCGGATACGCCTTCAGCACGCCCGTAAATGCGGTCCAGCGTTCGTTGTCGAGCGTCGTCGGAATGCCTCGCAGCGCAACGATGTCGCCCTTGCCGTCGAGCGCTTTCGCCAGATACTCGGCGGGAATCTTGCCGAACGCGGTGTTGTCGCCCGCCACGTACGCATCCTGCGCGCTGGTGTCGGTCAGGCCGCGATCCACCACCGTCACATACACGCCCTTCTTTTTCACCTGCGCGACCGGCTGCGTGAGCGAGGCCGATTCAAACGGGAAGATCACGAGCGCATTGATCTTGTTGACCGTCACGAGATCCTGCAACTGGTTCGCCTGTTCGGGCGCGCCGGCCGCGGTCTTCACGATTACCTTCAGATCGGGATGCGCCTTCTCCAGATCGGTCTTGGCCTTGTTCGCCCACCAGACGATGCCGCCCGTGAAGCCGTGGTCGGCCGTTGGAATCGCGACGCCCAACGTGACTTTTTCATCGGCACGCGCAATGTTCGCCGTGCCCAGTATCCCCAACGCCAGCATGCCGGCGCCGACCGCTCGAATGACCTGCTTCATGGTTGTGTCTCCTTTTGTGAGGCGTTCGTGCGCCCCGATTCTCAACTCGCCGTGATTGCAAATTCAAGGCGCAATTTGAAGCGCCGCCGCTACCGCCGTCCACGTTGTACGAACGCGACGAAGATAATCACTACGCCCTGCACCGCCGCGTTCAGATACACGCTGATGATGCTGGTCAGATTCAGAATGTTGGCGATCACCGAGAGCAGGATCGCGCCGATCACCGTGCCGATCACACGGCCTTCGCCGCCCTTGAGCGCGGTGCCGCCGACCACCACCGAGGCGATCGCTTCGAGTTCCCATAGCAAACCAGTGGTCGGCGTGGCCGAGCCGAGCCGCGGCACGTACAGCACGGTGGCGACGCCCACGCAGATGCCGAGCAACACGTAGGTGACGATCTTCACCGTGTCGACACGAATCGCCGCATAACGCGCGACCTGTTCGTTCGAACCGATCGCCTGCACGTGACGGCCGAACGCGGTGCGGTTGAGAATCAGCGCGCCGCCCGCCGCCACCACGAGGAACACCCAGATCGGCACCGGCACGCCGAACAGGCTCGCGTAATACACCGGGCCATACAGATCGGATAGCGAGTTATCCAGCGTCAGCGCCCCACCATCGGCGAGCCAGGTAAGCACCGCGCGAAAGATGCCCAACGTGCCGAGCGTGACGATGAATGGCTCGATGCGTCCTTTGGTGATCAGCAAGCCGTGCGCGCAGCCGAACAGGCCGCCGAGCATCAGCGCGCCCACGATGCCGAGCGTGAGAATCACCAGCGGCGGGAACGCGTGTCCGCCGACGCCCGCCGCGAGTCCGTTCATCAGCCAGATCATGCTGCCCGCGATCAGCGCCGCCATCGAGCCGACCGACAGATCGATGCCGCCCGAAATGATCACGAAGGTCATGCCGACCGCGATGATGCCAATGAACGACGTGCGCGTGAGCACGTTCATCATGTTGTCGATGGTCGCGAAATCGCGGTTGAGCAGCGTGCCGATCACGCACAGCGCGATCAGTCCGACGAGCGGCCCGAGCGCATACAGTCGATGCGCGAAGCGCAACGCGCGGCCGGATTGCACGGCTTCAGTGGGTGCCGGTCGCATGGGCGATCAACTCCTCTTCGGTCAGATGCTCGAGCGTGAGCGTGGCTTGCAGGCGTCCCGCGCGCATCACGGCGACGCGGTGGCACAGGCCGATCAGCTCGATCAGTTCGGATGAAATGACGATCACCGCGCGGCCCTGCGCGGCGAGGCGATGAATCAGAAAATAGATGTCGCGTTTCGCGCCGACATCGACGCCGCGCGTCGGCTCGTCGAGCACGATCACGTTCGGGTCGGGTTGCAGGAATTTGGCGAGCGCGAGCTTTTGCTGATTGCCGCCGGACAGCATGCGGGCGCGGCTCGACAGGTCGCCCGTGCGGATGCCGAATTCGCTCACGGCTTTGGTCAACGCGGCGCGCCCCGCTTTCATGTCGAGCAATGGATGCGCGTAGCGTTCGAGCGTCATCAGCGTGACGTTGTCCTGCAGGCTCAGGTTCACGTGCAGGCCTTTGCCCTTGCGGTCCTCGCTGAGATATGTGATGCCGTGGCGCATTGCGTCGCGCGGGCTTTTCAGATCGGCGGGACGTCCGGCGACTTCAATGCGGCCCGCCGTGCGCTTGCGCAAGCCGATGATCGCTTCGAACGCTTCGGTGCGGCCCGCGCCCACCAGTCCCGCGAAACCGAGCACTTCGCCGGCGCGCACGTCGAAGCTCAGGTCTTCCACCCAATCCGGCACAGCCAGGCCTTCCACCTTCAACGCGAGCGGCGCGTCGGCGGACACAGTGATCTTGTCGGGAAACATGTCGGAAAGCTCGCGGCCGACCATCAGGTTCGCCATCTGCTGGCGCGCGAGTCCCGCAGTTTCGCCGCGCGCGACGAAGCGGCCGTCGCGCATCACGATCACTTCGTCGGTGATGCGCTCCACTTCATCCAGCTTGTGCGAGATGTAGATGATGGTTACGCCGTCGGCCTTGAGCTTCGCCATCAGCGTGAAGAGGCGCTCGGTCTCGGACGGCGTGAGCGTTGCGGTCGGTTCGTCCATGATGAGCAGCCGCGCGCGGCGCGACAGCGCCTTGGCGATCTCCACCATCTGCTTTTCCGCGACGATCAACTCGCGCACCTTCGTGTCCGGCGCTTTTTCAAGGCCGACCTGCGCGAGAAAACGCGCGGCCTCCGTGTTCATCGCAGCATCGTCGACGAACCAGCCGCGCTTTTTTTCATGGCCGAGATACATGTTCTGCGCGATCGTCAGATGCTCGGCGAGATTGAACTCCTGGTGGATCAGCACGATGCCTTGCGCTTCGGCGTCGCGCGAACCGATGAACTGGTGCGCATGTCCGTCGATCAGCAAGCTGCCCGAGGTTGCGGTCTCGTAGCCAGCAAGGATCTTCATCAACGTGGACTTGCCGGCGCCGTTTTCGCCGAGCAACCCGTAGATACGCCCCGGCGTCAGCTCGAAGCTCACGCCGTGCAGCACGCGCACGGGGCCGAAGTCTTTGCGGATATCGTCGAAACGGATCGCGAGGCTCATGATTCACGCGCTCCCGCGAATCACGAGCCGATGCGGCAGAAGCACGCCCGGCACGTTCGCCAACGGATTGGCAAGCCGCTGTAGCAACAGACGCGCGGCGGTTTCGCCCAGTTCGCGCATGGGCTGCGCGATGGTAGTAAGCGGCGGATCGATCTGCGCGGCGAGCGAGATATCGTCGAAGCCGACCACCGCGATGTCGTCCGGCACGCGCTTGCCGACACTGCGCAAGCCGTGGATCACGCCGATCGCCAGCGTATCGGAGACCGCGAAGATCGCACTCGGCGCCTGTGGCTGATTCATCAGCGTGGCCGCGGCCGACGCGCCCGCTTCATAGTCGAGGCTGTTCAGGTTCATGCGCCAGCGTTCGTCCGGCGTGATGCCCGCTTCGGTCAACGCGTCCAGATAACCCTGCTGACGCTGCCGCGCGTACAGGTAATCCACATCGGAATTGATGAGGCCGATGCGCCGGTGGCCGCGCGCGAGCAGATGCCTGACGGCATCGCCCGCTGCGCGGTAGTTGTCGATGCCCACGTACGGCACGCCCATCGCCGGGTCGAACTCGCAGCACGCAACCCACGGCAGCGCGCTGGAGGCCTCGCCAAGCGCCTGCTGGATGGTGGCCGGATCGAGACAGATCGCGCCGTCCGCGCGCCGCCGCCGCAGCAGATCAAAGTAGCTGCGCTCGCGGCCCGGATCGGCGCCGGTGTCGCACAGCAGCATGAAGTAGCCGTGCTGGCGCGCCACACTGTCGATGCCGCGCACGATCTCTGCGTAAAAAGGGTTGCCGACGTCCGGGACCATGGTCAACAGCAGGCGGCTCTCGGCGGTGCGCAGGTTGCGCGCGAGTTCGTTGACGCGGTAGCCGCTCGCATCGATCGCGGCCAGCACCTTGTCGCGCGTGGCGGCCCGCACGTTCTCGTGGCCGTTCAGCACGCGCGACACCGTCGCCACCGAGACGCCCGCCTGCTCGGCCACGCCGGCAATCGAAATGCCATCGGCCGCGCCGCGCAATGGCTTGACGCCGGGCTGGGGATGCGCCGCGGACACCGCCGTGGAAGCCTTCGTGGACGACGATCTGGACAAGTGAACTCGCCTTGAAAATGTAATCGATTACATTTTTGAGCGATAGACACCGGAAGCGCAAGGATAGATCGCTAGGGATTAACACGGGGGCGCTCGAGTCCCGGCAATGCCGCGCTTCGTCTCGGGGACGGACGGCGCCCTGCCCGCGAGGGCGTGGATCGGCACCGTCATTTGGTACAATCCCGCAGTTACCCTGACGGGCCTTGCGCGCTGAGTCGTGCTGCGAGGCCGGTGGTCAGTGGCTGATAGCAAACCCGGCAAAATCAGCAAAACCCCGCAAAACTCGCCAAACCATACAGTCGAACCCACCATGAACATCGAGCAAGCGCGTTTCAACATGATCGAACAGCAGATCCGCCCCTGGGAAGTGCTCGACCAGGACGTGCTGAATCTGCTCTCGATCGTCAAGCGTGAAAACTTCGTCCCCGCCGTGTATCGCGAGCTGGCCTTCGTCGACTTCGAAGTGCCGCTGCCGGCCGGCCAGCACATGCTGGCCCCGCGTGTCGAAGCGCGCGTGCTGCAGGAACTGGCGGTGAAGAAACACGAAAGCGTGCTCGAAATCGGCGCGGGCTCGGGTTACATGGCCGCGTTGCTCGCGCACCGCGCGCAACACGTGCTGACGGTCGACATCGAACCGGAACTGGCGGAACTGGCGAAGACCAACCTGATCGCCAACGGCGTGCTGAACGCAGAAGTCACCACCGGCGACGCCGCGCGCGGCTGGGCCGGCGCCGCGCCGTACGACGTCATCTGCGTGTCGGGCGGCCTGCCGGTGCTGCCGCAGGAAATGCTCGACCATCTGAAGATCGGCGGCCGTCTGGCGGCGTTCGTCGGCACCGCGCCGGTCATGAAGGCGCAGATCATCACGCGTATCGACGAGAAGCAATACCGCATTGCCGACGTGTTCGAAACGTATGTCGAGCCGCTCATCAACGCCGTGCAGCCGTCGCGTTTCAAGTTCTGATTCACACGATCCGGACGGCGGCCACGCCCGCCGTCCTCTGAACTGGATGTTCTGCTGATGCAAAATCTGACCGCTCCGGCGCTCGCCGAATGGCTTGCCGATACTTCGCGTCCCGCGCCCGTGCTGCTCGACGTGCGCGAGCCGTGGGAAATCCAGACGGCGTCGATCGCCGGCGCCGTGTCGATTCCGATGCGTGAGATTCCCGCGCGCAGCGAAGAACTCGACGACGACGCGCAAATCGTCTGCGTCTGCCATCACGGCGCGCGCAGCGCCCAGGTCGCGATGTTCCTCGAGTCGCGCGGCCATACCAACGTCTTCAATCTGCAAGGCGGGATCGACGCGTGGTCGCGTCAGGTCGACCCGTCCGTTCCGACTTACTGACCCCCGCCCTGCTGCAATGACGCGCCAGCGCCTGCCGGTCCTCGCGGCCGCTCTGGCGCTGGCTTGCGCGTTTCACACACGACCCGCGCAGGCCGTCGGCTTCTCCCAGCTCTACGACGAAGCGCTCTCCAACGACGCGCAACTGCGAAGCGCACGCGCCTTGCTCGCCGCCCATAGCGAAGAACTGCCGCTCGCGCGCGCCAAGCTGCTGCCGCAAGTCTCGGCGTCGCTCACCGCGAGCCGCCAGAGCACCGATTTCGGCGGCGGGTTTCCTTCTTCCTTTGGGGCAACAGCAACGGCTACGTGATTTCGCTCACGCAGCCGCTGATTCACGTCGATAGCGGGTACGGCTATGCGCAGGGCAGGCCCGCGGTGGATTCGGCGCAGGCGTCGTTTGCGCAGGCTCGCCACGATCTGATCGTGCGGCTCGCACCCAGTTCAACTAGCGCCGCTGCCAAGCCGCCCCTTCAGCTGAACACTAACGGCTAGCTTTCGTTGCGCCACTTCACGCATTCGCTTCCGAAATTTCATACGGTTTCCTGAGCTTCACACAGGCACCATGCTTCCGACCTTTTTGGGGAGCCATGTGATGAGACTTTCGAAGATCGCGATGCTAGCCGCAACCCTGTTGCCGCTCTCGTCGCATGCCACCTTGGGCGGTGCGCCGAGCGCCGGCGCATCCTCGCCAGCCATGCTGCGCGCCACGCCGCAACCCGCCGCCGCGACGCCTGCGGCTCAACCCGCGAACGCGGCGCCCTACTCCATGCGCCAGTCGGTCGACGCCAACGGCGTCACCATCCGCGAATACGTGCTGCCCGGGAACGTCGTGTTCGCGGTCAAGTGGAACGGACCGATCCGTCCGGACATGACGGCGCTGCTCGGCAGCTACTTTCCCAACTTCGTCAACGCCGGGCAAAGCCGCGCGACCGGCACGGGACCGCTTATCGACGGCAATGACGACTTTCGCATCGAGTCGACTGGCCGCATGGGGCGCTTCAGCGGTATGGCCTGGCTGCCTCGTCTGATGCCGGCCGGCGTGCGTCCGGGCGATTTGCAATAAGACCTGCGTCGAGCTATGGGAAAACAAAACATGAACACATTGAAGAAGACGCTCCGGCTCGCCACGGCCATCGCGGGGATCGCGCTTTCCGCATGCGGCGGCGGCGGAAGCTCGGGCGGCAATCAGGGCGGTAACTCCATCGGCTGGAACGCTACGCCGGACTGGATCCCGCCGCCAGGCGGCTCCGGCAATTCCGGTAGTTCGAACAATTCATCCACTCCTGCTACCGGCGACAACACGGTGCCGGTTCGCGTCGATAAATCGACGGGCAATATCAACCGGCTTCTCGCGTCGATCAAGGTTTGCGTGCCGGGTACACGGGGCGCGCCCCAGTGCGTGACCGTCGACAACATGCTGGTGGACACCGGCTCGACAGGCGTGCGCATTTCAGCCCGCGCGATACCCACGCTGGCTCCTCTGCTGCTCACACAAGCCGGCGCCGTGGACGACAAGGTCGGCTCGGCGCCCATTACCGAGTGCGCGCCGTTCGCGTCGGGCTACACCTGGGGCTCGGTCAAGCGCGCCGATATCACGATCGGCAGCAAGACGGCGAGCAATATTCCGATCCAGGTGGTTTCCGATGGCGCGTTCTCCACGCCGGACGACTGTATCGCGCACAACGGCCACGACCTGGGCAGGTCCCTCGACGTGATGGGAGTCAGCGGCATTCTCGGCATCGACAACTTCATAGGCGACTCCCTCGATGCCTTGACCAAGGCGGTGCCCGGCCTTTACTACTATTGCCCATCGCAAAACAGTTGCGTCAGCACGCGCATGCTGGCGAGCAGAGAGGTCACGAATCCGGTTGCCGCATTCGCCACGGACAACAACGGCATGGTCATCCGTCTGCCGGCCGTGCCGGCCGCGGGCCTGGCAAGCGTCACGGGCCAGCTGGTGTTCGGCGTCAGCACGCAGCAGAACAATATGTTGCCGGCGAATGCCACTGTCGTTGCGTTGGACAAATACGGTGCGTTCACGACGCAGTACAAGGGGCAGGTGTTCAATCAAAGCGCGATTGATAGCGGCACCCTTAGCTACGCGTTCCCGGATAGCTTGATTCCGGTTTCCATTGACGGCTTGTACACGCCGACGAGTACGCTGAATCTGACCGCGACGATCGAGCCGAACAACGGAACGAGCGCGCCGCTCCAGATGCCGTTTTCAATCGACAACGCCGACACTCTCATGGCAAGCGGGAATGCCGCGTTCATCAACATCGGCCAGTACTTTTCGAATAGTGACGACAACATGTTCCTGTGGGGACTGCCGTTCTTCTATGGCCGCGATGTCTATAACGTGATTGGCAATGCCAAGGTCGGCAAGCTGACAGGACCGTTCATCGCGTTTTGATGACCGACTGCGTGGCCGACGCGGGAAGCGCTGCTTAATGACAGCGTCTCCTCGCGCCATTTCCGATTTTCGATTGAGACTTTTCAGGCAATCCCAATAACGCCCCGCTGGCACCATGCTCCGATCTGTGTTCTGGAGCAATGTGATGAATTTTGTGAAGGTCGCGCTGGCTGTGGCGGGCGTGTTGCCGCTGGCTTCTTATGCGGCATTGGGAGGTGCACCGGGTACTGGCGCGGCGCCGCCGTCGTTGCTCCGATCGGCGGTTTCGCTCGACACGTCCACGGCAGTCACGCCGTACACGATGCGCGCATCGTATGGCGCAGATGGCGTCACGATTCATGAATACGTCCTGCCCAGCAACGTGGTATTTGCCGTCACCTGGCAAGGCCCGGTGCGCCCGGACATGAGCACGCTGCTCGGCAGCTACTTGCCCAATTTCACGAATGCGGCCGCCGGACGCGCGCGCGGCGTCGGCCCGATGATCGAACACAACGGCGAATTCCATATCGAGTCGGCTGGTCGTGCGGGACGCTTTTTCGGTAAGGCGTATCTGCCGCGCCTCGTTCCCGCCAATGTTCGCGTGGAGCAACTGCAATGAAGCGGCGCGCGGATTCATCCAACACATCAAACATGACAACTTTGAACAAGACGCTTTGCTGCGCGCTTCTGGGTGCCAGCGTGGCGCTGTCCGCTTGTGGTGGCGGTGGCAGTGGCAGCGGCGACGATGGCAGCGCCAATGCGGCGAAAAATAACGTCAAGCCAGCGTCGGGGTCCGTGGGCACGACACCGGCTTCGTCGCCGGGCGCGAGTGCTGCGCCTACGCCGAGTCCCGCTCCGACGCCCGCTCCGAGCCCTACACCGACTCCAGCGCCGACGCCTGCTCCGAGCCCTGCGCCTACGCCAACTCCAGCGCCCACACCTACGCCAATTCCAAAGCCGACTCCAACACCAACACCAACTCCAACTCCAACTCCAACTCCAACACCAACTCCGACTCCGACTCCAACTCCAACACCAACTCCAACTCCAACACCAACTCCAACACCAACACCAACACCAACTCCAACACCAACCCCAACTCCCACCTCCAACACCGCCCCCATCACCGTCGAGCGATGGACGGGCAACTACGCGAACATGCCGTACGTAACCGCGACGATCTGCATCCCCGGCGTTCAGGGCAGCAATCAATGCGCGACCGTCGATCACATGCTACTCGACACCGGCTCGGTCGGCGTGCGCGTGCTCGGCAGCGCGTTGGGTTCCGCGCTCGCCGCTCGCTTGCCGACGCAATCCGGCGCCACCGACGATCCGACCGGTAACGCGTCGGTCGCCGAATGCGCCGTATTCGGCTCGGGCTACACGTGGGGGTCGATCAAGCGCGCCGACGTCACGATCGGCAGCAAGACCGCGGGCAACATGCCGCTGCAGGTGATTGCCGACGGCCAGTACGCGACGCCGGCGGACTGCCAGTCGCGCGGCGTGTACAACCTTGGCTCGGCGGCCGCGCTCGGCGCGAACGGCGTGATCGGCATCGGCCCGGCGCGGCGCGATTTCCCCGCCGCGGCCCAGACCGTGCTGCCATCGGCTTACTACTACTGCACGTCCGCGACGTCATGCACGAACACACGTGTTCCGCTCGACACGCAGGTCATGAATCCGGTCGCCGATTTCACGTCCGACAACAACGGCGCGATCATCCGTCTGCCTGCGTTGCCCGCAGGCGGCCAGGCGAGCGTCACGGGTGAGTTGGTGTTCGGCATCGGCACGCAGAAGAACAACGCCATGCCAGCGCAGCCGAACATTCTCGCGCTCGACCAGTACGGTTATTTTTCGACCATCTACAAGGGCAATACGTTTAGCAGCGCCATCGACAGCGGCTCCAACGCGAACATCTTCGTGGACTATACAGTGCCCTATTCCGGTGACTGGTACGTGCCGGCCGCCACGCTCAGCCTGTCCGCGATTCTCACAGGCGTCGACAAGGCCCCCGCATCCATCAACGTACCGTTCTCGCTGGCCAACGGCTGGAACCTGATGGCAAATCAGTACGCGGCCTACGACAGCCTCGGCTCGCCCTCGGCCGGCATGTTCATCTGGGGCCTGCCGTTCTTCTTCGGCCGCAGCGTGTACACCGCGATCAACGACGTGATGATTGGCAAGCAACCGGGGCCGTTCATCGCTTTCTGATCGATCGTCCACTACGCAAGTCCAGCAATGCAAACGGCCAGCGCCACACGACGCCGGCCGTTTTCTGCCCCTACCCGACCCGACCTACTCCACCTCCCTCGACACCTCCGCCACCGTCCCAAAGATCTCGTCGATCTGTGCCTCTTCGACGATCAGCGGCGGCGAGAACGCCAGAATGTCGCCCGTATAACGCGTCAACACGCCCTTCTCAAAGCAGCGCACGATCACGTCATAAGCCCTCGCCCCAGGCGCGCCTGAACGCGGCGCCAACTCCACCCCACCCACCAATCCAAGATTGCGCACATCGATCATACGACGCTCGCCTCGCAGCTTATGGATCGCCTTCTCAAACACCGGTGCCATCCGCGCGGCCCGTTCGAACAATTGATCTCGCTCATACACATCGATCGTTGCGCACGCCGCAGCAGCCGCAATCGGGTGCCCGGAATAGGTATAGCCATGAAACAGCTCGATGCCGCCCGGCGCACCGTTCACGATCGAGTCGTGAATCTTCGCGCTCGCCGCTACTGCACCCATCGGCGCGGCCGCATTGTTGGTGCTCTTGGCCATGGTCAACATATCGGGTGGCTTAACGCCGGCGCGCTCATTCATGTCGTGTCTCCTCGCGCGAGTGGACTTTCAGTGTAGGGAGAGCGCGGCCCATGCACAAAGGGGCGGCGGCGATGCACCGCCGATGCCCGCTGGCGGATCCGTGCGCTTCGTTGCGGCGCGGCGCGCACCCGAACGAGGCGCATCGTCCGATGCTGCACCAATTGTGCGCCGTATTCCGCATAAGCCGCCCGCCGCACAGCCGCGCTGCAGCATGCGCTCCCCGCCGTTCAAGTCGAATTTACTGCATGGCATGTGCCTTGCAGTACACAAGCGGCAAGTCATGCGGGACAAGCCCTGCTGGCTGAAATCGACGCCCATAAACAGTCACCATCAATGGCAAGGGGATGCACATGAAACGTCGCAGTCTGTTGAAGTTCGGCTCCATGTCGGGCGCGCTGGCGCTGGCAGGTCAGGTTCCGTTTGCGCAGGCGCAGTCCGGCAGCGGTCCGATCAAGGTGGGGATTCTCCATTCGCTGTCGGGCACGATGGCGATCTCGGAGACATCGCTCAAGGACACCGCGTTGATGACCATCTCGGACATCAACAAGAACGGCGGCGTGATGGGCCGACAACTGGAGCCGGTGGTGGTCGACCCGGCGTCGAACTGGCCGCTCTTCGCTGAAAAAGCACGTCAGCTGATCACGCAGGACAAGTGCGCCGTGGTGTTCGGCTGCTGGACTTCAGTGTCGCGCAAATCGGTGCTGCCGGTGTTCGAGGAACTGAACGGCCTGCTGTTCTACCCGGTGCAATACGAAGGCGAGGAAATGTCGCGCAACGTGTTCTACACGGGCGCTGCGCCGAATCAGCAGGCGATTCCGGCGACCGAATACCTGATGAGCGCGGAAGGCGGTGGCGCCAAGCGCTTCTTCCTGTTGGGCACCGACTATGTGTACCCCCGCACGACCAACAAGATCCTGCGCGCGTTCCTCAAGTCGAAGGGCGTGCAGGAAGCCGATATCCAGGAGGTCTACACGCCGTTCGGCCACAGCGACTATCAGACCATCGTCGCGAACATCAAGACCTTCTCGCAAGGCGGCAAGACCGCGGTGATCTCGACGGTAAACGGCGACTCGAACGTGCCGTTCTACAAGGAACTGGGCAACCAGGGGCTGAAGGCGTCGGACGTGCCGGTCGTCGCGTTTTCGGTCGGCGAGGAAGAACTGCGTGGTATCGATACGAAGCCGCTGGTCGGCAACCTTGCGGCATGGAACTACTTCATGTCGCTGCGCAATCCGGCCAACGAAAAGTTCAAGAAGCAATGGGCCGCATGGGTCGCGCAGAACAACCTGCCGGGCGGCACCAAGCGCGTAACCAATGACCCAATGGAAGCGACTTTCGTCGGCATTCATTTGTGGAAGCAGGCGGTCGAGAAGGCGAAGAGCACGGACGTCGACAAGGTGCGCGTGGCGATGGTCGGCCAGAGCTTCGCGGCGCCGTCGGGCTTCACGCTGGAAATGGACGGCAATCATCACCTGCACAAGCCGGTGATGATCGGCGAAGTGCGGGCCGACGGTCAGTTCAACGTAGTGTGGCGGACCAAGACCGCGATCCGCGCGCAGCCGTGGAGCCCGTTCATTGCCGGCAATTCGAGCAAGCCGGATGTGGTCAGCTCGATCCCGGCGTTCCTGAAGCGCTCGCGCGTCGCCTGACAGGAAGGCGTGTTACGGCGGCGGCGAAACCAGCCGCCGGTGACACGCCAATTGCGATCTCGCGGGCGCGCCCACCGCGCCTGCGTTCGTGCCTTGATCGGCCGTCCGGAAGGCACGACCTTCGCCCGCAGCAACCCGACAGCGCGGCAAGAGCGCTTGCCACAATGCCGCGCCGCTCCGCCGGTTTTTCATCAAGGGCCATCATGGCGTTTTCATTCCTGATATCCGCACGAAAAGTTGCACGGCGCAGCATCGCCAGCGTGGCGCTCGTGCTGTTCGCCAGCGCACCGCTCGCCGCGTTCGCGCTGACCCAGGCCGATGTCGCGCCGCTTGCCGGCGACGACTTCGACGCGAAATCCGCGGCCATCGACAAGCTTATCGCCAATCACGACAAAGAATCGATGGCGGTTCTCAAAGCGCTATCGGAAGACAGCGCGCTCGCCACCGACGCAGGCGCCGTGCTGCTTCAAGACGGCGATACGGCGAAAGACGCGGTGACCGGCAAGACCGTCGCCGCTGGCGACGCTCAACCGGTCACGCTGAACAACCTGCTGCGCTCGAAAGTCGCCGGCGCGCTGTCCGGCGTGCAACTCGATTCGCCGGACAAAGCGACGCGTGACGCCGCAATCACCTCGCTGCTGCAGAATCCGGATCCGTCGATCAAACCGCTCGTCGACGCGGCTCGCGCGAAGGAAACCGATCCCGCGTTGAAGAAGCGCCTCGACACACTGTGGGCGATGACGGCCCTGCACGACGCCGATCCGGCCAAGCGCCTCGAAGCCGTGCAACTGGTCGCCGCGCGGCACGATCTCGACATGAACGAACTGCTGCGGCCGCTGGTCGCGAAGAAGCCCGACGGCACCTTCAATGAGCCCGACGACCGCGTGCGCGCCGCCGCCCAAAGTGGCATCGACGAACTCGATGCGATCCAGCGCCGCAGCCAGATTGCCGGCACGCTGTTCGCGGGCCTGTCGCTCGGCAGCGTGCTGCTGCTCGCCGCGCTGGGCCTTGCCATTACGTACGGTCTGATCGGCGTCATCAACATGGCGCACGGCGAATTCCTGATGATCGGCGCCTACGCAACGTACGTCGTGCAAAACCTCTTTCAGCGCTTCGCGCCCGGCGCATTCGACTGGTATCCGCTGCTCGCCATTCCGGCTTCGTTCGTCGCCGCGGGACTGGTGGGCATCGTGCTCGAACGGCTGGTGCTGAAGCATCTCTATGGCCGTCCGCTCGAAACGCTGCTGACCACCTTCGGCGTCAGCCTGATTCTGATTCAGGCGACGCGCATGCTGTTCGGCGCGCAAAACGTGCAGGTGGTCAACCCGGCCTGGATGAGTGGCGGCGTGACCGTGCTGCCCAATCTGATCCTGCCGTACAACCGGCTGGCGATTCTCGCGTTCTCGCTGATCGTGGTCGGCATCGCGTGGGCTGTGCTCACGAAAACGCGTCTCGGTCTCTTCGTGCGCGCCGTCACGCAGAACCGGCGCATGGCGGCCTGCGTCGGCGTGAAAACCGCGCGGGTCGATTCGTATGCGTTCGCGTTCGGCGCGGGCATCGCCGGGTTAGGCGGCTGTGCGCTCTCGCAGATCGGCAATGTCGGGCCGGACCTCGGCCAGAGCTACATCATCGATTCGTTCATGGCTGTCGTGCTGGGCGGCGTTGGTCAACTGGCCGGCACGGTGATCGGCGGCTTCGGTCTCGGGCTCATCAGCAAGGCCATCGAACCGTTCTGGGGCGCGGTGCTAGCGAAGATCGCGGTGCTCGTGCTGATCGTGTTGTTCATCCAGAAGCGTCCGCAGGGCATGTTCGCCCTCAAGGGCCGTAGCGCGGAGGCATGAGATGACATCTGCAACCTCATCGGCTCACGTCGGCGCAACCAGCGGCGGCGCGCTCGCCGGACGCGAAGCGCAAACGGGCTTCGCGCTCGGCCTGCCGCCGCGTCCCGCGCTGTTGTCGCGGCGCGCGTGGCTCGCGCTGATCGCGTTGATCATCGTCTTCGGTCTCGGCGTGCCGTTCGCCACGCTGGTTGTTCCGGAGACGAGCGCGCTGCATCTGTCCGCCTACGCGATGACGATCACCGGCAAGTTCATGTGCTACGCGATCGCGGCGCTGGCGCTCGACCTTGTATGGGGCTACTGCGGCATTCTGAGCCTCGGCCACGCGCTCTTTTTCGCACTCGGCGGCTACGCGATCGGCATGTACCTGATGCGCTCGATCGGCCACGAAGGCAAATATGGCAGCGACCTGCCCGACTTCATGGTGTTTCTCGACTGGCATCAGCTGCCGTGGTACTGGCAAGGCACGCAGCATCTCGGCTACGCGCTGCTGCTGGTGGTGCTGGTGCCGGCGGTGGTCGCGTGGGTGTTCGGCTTCTTCACGTTCCGCTCGCGGGTGAAGGGCGTGTATCTGTCGATCATCACGCAGGCCATGACTTTCGCCGCAATGCTGCTGTTCTATCGCAACGAAACGGGCTTCGGCGGCAATAACGGCTTTACCGACTTCAAGCGCATCGGCGGCTTTCCGATCACGCATCCGGGCACACGCACCGCGTTGCTGCTGATTACGTTCGCGGTGCTGATCCTTGCCTTCCTCGGCGCGCGGGCGATCGTCACCTCGAAGCTCGGCCGCGTGGTGACCGCGGTGCGCGACGGCGAAACGCGCTTGATGTTCCTCGGCTACAGCCCGCTCGCCTACAAGCTGTTCGTGTGGACGGTGTCCGCCGTGTTGTGCGGCATTGCCGGCGCGCTGTATGTGCCGCAGGTCGGCATCATCAATCCGGGCGAGATGTCGCCGGGCAACTCGATCGAAATGGCGATCTGGGTCGCCGTGGGCGGACGCGGCACCTTGATCGGCCCGATCATCGGTGCCTTCGCGGTGAACGGCGCGAAGAGTTTCTTTACGGCGAACTTCCCTGAATACTGGCTGTTCTTTCTCGGTCTGATTTTCGTGCTGGTCCCGCTGCTGCTGCCGAACGGCATCATGGGGCTGATCGAACTCGTGACGCGCAAGAGGAACCGCTCATGAACGAAAACCCGATGGTTCCCGATCTGGCTTTACCGGAAGAACCCGCTGAAACCTCGTTAAGCGGCGTCGCAAGCATGGGCCGCACGGTCGTGCCCGGCGAGATCGACGTGTCGCACGGCACGATCCTGTATCTCGAAGACGTGACCGTGAGCTTCGACGGTTTTCGTGCGTTGAATGCACTGACGCTGACCATCGATGCCGGGGAATTGCGTTGCATCATCGGTCCGAACGGCGCCGGCAAAACGACGATGATGGACGTCATCACCGGCAAGACGGAGCCGGATTCCGGCAAGGTGTTCCTTGGCCAGTCGATCGACCTGACGCGGATGAACGAGCCGTCGATTGCGCGTGCGGGCATCGGCCGCAAGTTTCAGAAGCCCACGGTGTTCGAACAGCATCCCGTGTGGGAAAACCTCGAACTCGCGATGAAGGCCGACAAGGGCTGGTGGGCCTCGTTGCGTGCGCGTCTGGATCGCGAGGCGCAAGCGCGCATTGAAGAGACGCTGGCGTTGATCGGTCTGGAGAGCGAAGCGCGGCGGCTCGCCGGCGAACTCTCGCACGGTCAGAAGCAACGGCTTGAAATCGGCATGTTGCTGATGCAGCAGCCGGCGCTGCTGCTGCTCGACGAACCGGCCGCTGGCATGACCGACGACGAAACCATGCAGCTCGCCGAGTTGCTCAATCATCTGCGCGGCACCTGTTCGATGATGGTCGTCGAGCACGATATGGAGTTCGTGGCGGCGCTATCGGGCGAGACCGGCAAGGTCACGGTGATGGCCGAAGGACGCGTGCTCGCTCACGGCACGCTCGACGAAGTGAAGCGCGACGAGACGGTCATCGAGTCTTATCTGGGCCGGTGAAACGGGTCGGTGAAACGGGTCGCAGAAAGAAAGGGTCGAACGGACATGCTAGAAGTAGAAAACCTGAACCAGTACTACGGCGGCAGCCACATTCTGCGCGATGTGAAGCTCACCGTGCCCGACGGCAAACTCACCGTTCTGCTGGGCCGCAACGGCGTGGGCAAGACCACGCTGCTGCGCTGCCTGATGGGCGTCGTGCAGACGAAGAGCGGCTCGATCGCCTGGCGCGGTGCGCCGATCACCAAGCTGCCGACCTATTCGCGCGTGGAGAAGGGCCTCGCTTATGTGCCGCAAGGGCGCGATATCTTTCCGCGGTTGACCGTTGAAGAAAATCTGTTAGTGGGCGCCGCCAGCAAGAAGGCGCCTAAGAAAATCCCGGATCGTATCTATGAACTGTTTCCGGTGCTGAAGGATATGCGCAGCCGCCGCGGTGGCGATCTTTCCGGCGGTCAGCAGCAACAGCTTGCCATTGGGCGGGCGTTGATGAGCGACCCGCAATTGCTGATTCTCGATGAACCCACCGAAGGCATTCAGCCGTCGATCATTCAGGATATCGGCCGCACGCTGCGTCAATTGGTCGAGGAAATGGGCATGACGGTGCTGCTCGTCGAGCAGTATTACGACTTCGCCAAGGACATCGCCGATCGGTATTGGGTGATGAGCCGAGGGGAGATCATCGCGGGCGGCGAAGGCGCCAATATGGATGCGGATGGTGTGCGGGCGTTGATCGCCGTGTGAGCGGCGTTAGACATCGCGCGTGCTATTCTCGATGCATCCTGTGTCAGCGCGGTTGAGCGCTGTCTGACGTGCGCAGGCACGCTTGGCTTTTCTTCGTCTGGTCGCACTCCATTCGCATGTCGCTTCACGAAAATCACGTTACGCTCGCTGCCGCTCAGGCCGGTGAGCATTCGCTATGGCGCGCGCGTCTTGAACTTGGGTTCGTCAAGGATGGCGAACGGACTACGCTCAAGCATCGGTTGCATGATGGGCCGTTGCGGGTTCAGAGGCCGCTTTATCCCGAAGGACATGGCGTCTGTCATGCGGTGATTGTGCATCCGCCGGGTGGGATCGCGGGTGGGGATCGGCTTGCTATTGATGTTTCGGTCGGTGACGGGGCGCATGCTGTTATCACCACGCCGGGGGCGACCAAGTGGTACAAGTCCAATGGACGTGAAGCGCAGCAGCATATCGCCGTGCGCGTCGGCGAGCGGGCTAAGCTCGATTGGCTGCCGCAGAATAATATCGTTTTCGATCATGCGAATGCGAAGCTGGATTTTTCGTTGACGCTTGGGGAAGGCGCGACTGCGATTGGGTGGGATGCGACGCAGCTTGGGCGGCAGGCTGCTGGGGAACGGTGGTCAGAGGGTAGCTTGGGGGCGGTGTCGCGGATCGTTGGGGCTGGTGGCGAGTTGCTGTGGTTTGAGCGTGCGAGTCTCGCAGCCAATGATTCGCTGCGCGATGCCGCTCAAGGGCTGGCCGGGTTTCCTGCTTATGGGACGCTTTGGGCCGTTGGTGCGGGTTGTGATGATGCGCTTGCTGAATGGCTGACTGCTCAGTTGCCGTTTGATGATTCTGTTCGGGTTGCGGCTTCTTGTGTTACTTCTGGGCTGTTGGTTGTGCGCGGTGTTTCAAGGTCGATGGAGATGCTGCAGCGTGCGTTCACCAAATGCTGGCTTCAATTGCGGCCGGTTGTGCATGGGGTTGATGGGGTGCCTTTGCGGATTTGGACTACTTGAGGTGGTTGGCTGTGGTTTTTGCGGTGTTGGCCTTGGGCCTTTCCTTGATTTCATGGTGGTCTATTAGCGTTGCCCCTGTGCGGGGCGGCACCTAAGAAAGCGGCTTCACACCGCCAGCTTATAAGTGGGTCTCTCGCACAGTCGCGGTAGTGGTGCATCTGGAATCCGTGTTCTCGCACATTTCGCGTCGGTGACAAAGCAGTCATTCTTCCAGCGGCGCTGCGCGCGCCGTCGCGGTCTTCGTACATGCATGTCTTGAAACTCTTCGTACATGCATGTCTTGAAACGTCTGGACATTTAGATCGTATGTCCCAGCCTTGGGTCCATGCGGCCACTTACGTGCGAGGTCGCACATAACGCATTCCGCGATCCCCTTACAATCGTCCGGCGCAGATGAACGCTAAGGATCTCCCAATGCGTTTCGTACACCTCGTCCTGTTGGCAATCATATGCTGCGCGTGCTCGCAGCATGATAGTCGCGCGGCCTTTTCTCCAGAGGATCGCGGAATCGAAAGCGCAGTGCACGCATGGAGAGACAAGTTCGACCCGCTGTGGCGATATAACCGCACAACGTGCGGAGCCGGGACCGTCGCGCTCGCTGAAGTGAAAAGCCTATTCCAGCAGCTCTTGCATGTGTCGACAGCGACTGCCTGCGATCGTTTGAGGGCGCTGCCTGAAACCTATGACACGCAAGTCGACGGCAACCAGGCTAGCGTAGTGGTGCAAAACGTTGACGGGCGACCGGGGAGCCGGGTTCAGTTCGTTCTTGCTTCGTCGGCCGGAGCCTGGACGGTGCAGAAAGTATCGGCGGCAAGCGCGCTGTCTGCGACGACTATCTTCGACGCATCACAGGCAGGTTCTGGCGATGGGCGCATCGAGCCGGCTTATTCGGCATGGACTCCGCATGGCGCAGCGCCTTGGGATATCACCCACGTCATTAGCTACGGCCAATCGCTCAGCCAGGGTTTTTATAATAAACCCGTGCTGTCCACCCGTCAGCGTTATTCGTCGCTGCGATTCAACGGTGGGGTGCGGGCTCAAGACGGTGTGCAAAGCGAAGGCGTCGAGGTGGCGTACAAGCAGTTCGTACCGTTAGTCGAGACTCAGTGGGGTGACAAGGCCGAGACGCCGACCAGCGGGACGTTGAATATGGCCATGCAGTTGATCGAGCAGGAGAATCTGCAAAGTCACGCGGATCTCCCTTACCGGTTCATTGGATCGGCACCGGGTGAGGGATCGATGGACATTGCGACGCTGTCGGCGCCGGGGCGCTATTACTCTCAACTGCTGCAAGACATCGCTCAGGGAAAGCGGCTCGCTGACGCCCAGGGCAAGACTTACGGCGTCGGCGCAATCACGTGGACGCAAGGGGAAGCCGACGATTCCAGCCAGACATCGATTCCAACTTACATTGCGAAGCTGAGGAGCTTACGGGCCGACGTCGATCGCGATGCCAAGGCAAAAACCGGACAGAAGCAGGACGTCGAGATGATCACGTATCAAGTGGCCACGCATCGCCATTTCGACCAGCAGTATCCGCACATCGCGCTCGCGCTGCTGGAGGCCAGTCACGAAGATCCACACATTCATCTGGCTGTGCCGATGTATCTCTTTCGCTACGTGGACGGTGGACATACCGACAATCGCAGCACCGAATGGATGGGCGCCTATTATGGGCTGGTCCTGAAGAGGATTCTGATCGACAAACAGACGTGGACGCCTCTCGAACCGTTGAACTGGCGACGCGAGGGCACGACGGCCGTGCTGCGCTTCAATGTCCCCGCCCCTCCTCTCAGATGGGACACGACGCAGGTTGCCGGCAATTCGGATTATGGTTTCTCGTTGCGCCTGCCGTCCGGCGACTTGCTGCCGATCCGGTCGGTATCGATCACCGGACCCGACGAGGTGAGCATTACGGCCCAATCGCCTATTCCTACTGGTACGCATGTCGAGTACGCATTCAACGGCGTTGGCGTCGCGGGAAGCCGTTATGGTCCGCGTGGCAATCTGCGGGACTCACAGGGTGACGCGATCCGGTTCAACGACGGACGGGAATCGATGCGCCTCGACAACTGGTGCGTGATTTTCGATGTCCAGCTTTAGCACTGCGTGAAGGGCCGGCCGCATCGCATGGCAACATGAACCGGAACGAGGGAATGGTGAAAGAAGAGCGCATCAGAGGCGGCCTGGCAATTTCCATCATTGCGATCGTGTGCGCCGAGGTGCTGCGCCGGGTCAGCGATGCCGGCTTTCTGCAGGATGGGCACGTGTCTCGTGTCCTGAAGATTCTTCAGTACGCCGCAAGCATGTTGGGATACCCGACGGTCTTCTTCCTTCTCGGCATGAGTACGCTAGCGTGTTTGCAACGCTCACGCGCCGGGCTGCTGAAATCAATCGCCCTAGCCGTGCTCTATCCGTATCTGCTTTGGTCGATATTGCAGATGGCTGTGCAATGGCTCGTCGCCGACTATAAAGACTACGCGGCCCAGCAGTTCGAGTTGACTCGTCTGGCATCGGCACCCGTTGGCCAATTCTGGTTTCTTTACGCGCTGCTCATCTGTCAGATCGTCGCGTGCATCACGGTATGGCCACGGCCCACAAAGGTCCGATGTGCGTTGACGGTGGCAAATCGCGGCCTGATTGTCGCGATGATCCTCGTCAGCGCCACCGTCGCGATACGGAGTCACTGGGGCGTCGTCACCATGACGTGTTGGGGCCTTGTCTTCTTTCTGTCCGGCGTGCTGCTTGGCTCCCGGTCGGTGCGGCAAAGCGACTCCGCCTCTGGCCTTCGCGTCGCGTTGGCATCCGGAATCGCGTTTGCAGCCGCCGCGATCATGGGGCAACGTTTAGGCCACTATCTGGACTTATATTCACTGCTGGCGAGTTTTCTGGGTATCGCGGCAGCCCTTTCCGTTGGGCGGTGCTTGCCGATATGGCGAAGGTCGCGCTGGATCGCGTCGATCGGCTCCTCGTGGAAGCCGGTCTACCTCCTGCATGTGTTTGCAACCGCGTTGGTCTGGAACGCGTTGCTGGCCCGCGGCATCAGTCAGCCACTTGTCCACCTGGTGCTCGGTAGTGCGGCCGGTTTGGCGCTACCGATAGCGATCTATTTGATAACGAAGCGTCTTGGAATCGCGAGTTGGGCGGGCTTCGAGGAACCTGCGGCCGTGCGGAGCGCAGGCACGCCGTTTTCGGGTGCCGCTCCGCGGAGTCCTGACAAGACCGCTAAGTCACGTGCGTGACTTGGGTCGTTGGCACAGTCATGTCGTCAAGCATGAGCGCTGCTTCACGACCAGTTGCGCCTTTCACCGTCGTAAGACAGCGTGCGCACCAATCCGGCGCATCTCGACGCTTCAACTGAGTGCATCGCTCGCTTTCCCGCTCCGCCAGCCCATGCTGCACCGCCATGGCACATACCTTGCGTCGCCCTTCCCCACGATGCTGCCGCGTCCTGACGGCAGCCGACCGGCTCGTCGCCACCACCGCTCACAGAACATGACTCGATCGACTCTTCGCCCCGCGCGTCGCGCCTGGCTCGCCGCACTGTTGCTCTCGCCCGTCCTCGCCGTCAATGCGGCCGCCGCTCACGCGGATACGCTCGATAACATCGCGAAGGCCGGTGTGCTCAAAGTCGCCGTGCCGGAAGACTATCCGCCGTTCGGTTCGGTCGGCGCGGACATGAAGCCGCAAGGCTACGACATCGACACCGCCGCCCTGCTCGCGAAGTCGATGAACGTGAAGCTCGAACTCGTGCCGGTCAATAGCGCCAATCGCATTCCCTATCTGCAAACGGGCAAGGTCGATCTGGTGATCTCGTCGCTCGGCAAGACGCCGGATCGTGAGAAGGTGATCGATTTTTCGACCGCCTATGCGCCGTACTACCAGGGCGTGTTCGGTCCCGCCGATATCAAGGTCAGCGGCCCCGCCGATCTGACCGGCAAGACGGTCGGCGCAACCCGTGGCGCGCTGGAGGAAATCGGTCTCACGCAAATGGCGCCGAACGCGACCATCAAGCGCTTCGAGGACAACAACGCGACCATCGCCGCGTTCCTGTCGGGCCAGGTGCAGTTGATCGCCGCGGGCAACATCGTCGCGGCTGCGATCCTCGCGAAGAATCCGCCGCGCCGCCCGGAACCGAAGTTCGTGATCAAGAACTCGCCGTGCTTCGTCGGCATGAACAAGAACGAACCACGCCTGCAGCAGAAAGTGAACGCCGCCATCGCGCAAGCGAAGCAGGACGGCACGCTCAACACGATGTCGAAGAAGTGGTTCAGCGCGCCGCTGCCGGCTGACTTGTAAGCGCGCCGTTAGCCGAACTTGATACCGTGGCTGGCTTATCCGGCATTGCACTCGTCATGGACTCATCCGGTGTCTGACACGCGATCGCGTCCATGACGCGCAGCGCCTATCATTGTCGCAGCCGCTCCCGCCCGGGATCGCCACAACGACCGTTGCAACCCTACGCACTCATTCGATGAAGCTGACACCTCGCGAGAAGGACAAGCTGCTGATCTTCACCGCCGCGCTGCTTGCCGAACGGCGCCGCGCACGCGGCCTCAAACTGAACTACCCGGAAGCGATCGCCTTCATCACCGCCGCGCTGATGGAAGCGGCCCGCGACGGCAAGACCGTCGCCGAAGTGATGCACTACGGCACGACCCTGCTGACCCGCGACGACGTCATGGAAGGCGTGCCGGAAATGATTCCCGACATTCAGGTCGAAGCCACGTTCCCCGACGGCACCAAGCTCGTCACCGTTCATCACCCGATTCCTTAAATAAGCAAGGCAGCCCCAGATGATTCCCGGCGAACTCCTCATCGACGACGGCGAACACGAACTGAACGCGGGCCGCGCCACCGTCACGGTGGTCGTATCGAATACCGGCGACCGTCCGGTGCAGATCGGCTCGCATTATCACTTCTACGAAGTGAACGAGGCGCTCTCGTTCGATCGCGAAGCGGCGCGCGGCTTCCGGCTGAACATCGCGGCGGGCACCGCCGTGCGCTTCGAGCCCGGCCAGGAACGCACCGTCGAGCTGGTCGAACTGGCGGGCGATCGCGTCGTCTACGGCTTCAACGGCAAGGTGATGGGCAAGCTGTGAGGCTCCTCCCTCTCTCGGCACGAGCCCAGATCGCCCTGCTCATTTCCGGACCCACACCATGACCTTACGCATTGGCCGCCGCGCATACGCGGAAATGTTCGGCCCCACCACCGGCGACCGCGTGCGCCTCGCCGATACCGAATTGCTGATCGAGATCGAGCGCGACTTCACCACCTACGGCGAAGAAGTGAAATTCGGCGGCGGCAAAGTGATTCGCGACGGCATGGGCCAGTCGCAACGCGTGCATGCCGACGTGGTCGATACCGTCGTGACGAATGCCGTGATTCTCGATCACTGGGGCATCGTCAAAGCCGACATCGGCATCAAGGACGGCCGCATCGCCGCAATCGGCAAAGCGGGCAATCCCGACATCCAGCCGAACGTGACGATCGCGATCGGCGCCTCCACCGAAGTGATCGCGGGCGAAGGCCTGATCGTGACGGCGGGCGGCATCGACACGCACATTCACTTCATCAGCCCGCAGCAGATCGAGGAAGCGCTCGCGAGCGGCGTGACCACGATGCTCGGCGGCGGCACCGGTCCGGCCACGGGCACGAACGCGACCACCTGCACGCCGGGTCCGTGGCATCTCGAACGCATGCTGCAAGCGGCCGACGGTTATCCGATGAATCTCGGCTTTCTCGGCAAGGGCAACGTGAGCCAGCCGCAACCGGCGCTGGAGCAGATCGCCGCGGGCGCGATCGGCCTGAAGCTGCATGAAGACTGGGGCACGACGCCCGCCGCGATCGACAACTGCCTCTCTGTCGCCGACGATACCGACACGCAGGTCGCGATTCACACGGACACGCTGAACGAAGCGGGTTTTGTCGAAGCAACCGTGGCCGCGTTCAAGGGCCGCACGATTCACACGTATCACACGGAAGGCGCGGGCGGCGGCCACGCACCGGACATCATCAAGGTATGCGGCGAAGCGAACGTGCTGCCCTCCTCGACCAATCCGACGCGCCCGTACACCGTCAACACGCTCGAAGAACATCTCGACATGCTGATGGTGTGCCATCACCTCGATCCGTCGATTGCGGAAGACATCGCGTTCGCCGAATCGCGCATTCGCCGCGAGACGATTGCGGCCGAAGACATCCTGCACGACCTCGGCGCGCTGTCGATGCTGTCATCGGATTCGCAGGCCATGGGCCGGGTCGGCGAAGTGATCATCCGCACGTGGCAGACGGCGCACAAGATGAAAGTGCAACGCGGCGCGCTGCCTGAGGACAACGCGCGCCACGACAACTTCCGGGCGAAGCGCTACGTCGCCAAGTACACGATCAACCCGGCGATCACGCACGGCATCGCGCATGAAGTCGGCTCGATCGAACCGGGCAAGTGGGCCGATCTGGTGTTCTGGGAACCGGCGTTCTTCGGCATCAAGCCGTCGCTGATCCTCAAGGGCGGCATGATCGCCATGGCGCAGATGGGCGACCCCAACGCGTCGATTCCGACGCCACAGCCGGTGCACTATCGCGAGATGTTCGCCACACGCGGCGGCGCATTGGGACGCACGTCGCTGACCTTCGTTTCGCAGATGGCCGCCGATGCGGGCGTCGCCGAACGCTACGGCCTGAACAAGCGTATCGTTGCGGTCAGGAACTGCCGCAACATCTCGAAGGCAGACATGATCCACAACGCGTGGCGCCCGGCGATCAGCGTCGATCCGGAAACCTATCAGGTGATCGCCGACGGTCAATTGCTGACCTGCGAACCGGCCACCGTGCTGCCGATGGCGCAACGCTACTTCCTGTTCTAAACCATGCGCACCATCGACAAACTCATCGCGCCGCATCTGAAACTCGCGCCCGTGCTGGTGAAACGCGCGCCGACCCTGACGCTGGCGTTCGACGACCGGCGCAAGAGCCGGCTCGCAGCCACGCTCGATAGCGGCGAGGAAGTCGCGCTGCTGTTGCCGCGCGGCACCGTGCTGCGCGACGGCGATGTATTGGTCGCCGACGACGGTGGCCTCGTGCGGGTCGTCGCCGCGCCGGAAACGGTGCTCTACGTGCGCGCGAAAGATGCGCTGACTTTGACTCGCGCCGCCTATCACCTCGGTAATCGACACACGCCGGTGGAAGTCGGCGCCGACTATTTGAAGCTCGAATACGATCCGGTGCTGGCCGATATGCTCAAGCGCATCGGCGCGACGGTCAATCAGGTTTCGATGCCGTTTCAGCCGGAATCCGGCGCGTATGGCGGCGGGCATAAGCATGGTCACGACGAAACGTTTGCCGAAGACTATGCGCTCGCACAGCAGGTGTTCGGCGAGCATCATGGGCATGAGCATTCGCATGACCATGAGCACGAGCACGCACATAGCCACGCGGCGCAGGGGCATTCGCATGCGCACGATCATGACCACGATCACGGCGATCACGTCCACGACGAATCCTGCGGCCACGGGCATCACCACCATCATGCGCATCGCTGAACTGACGGCGCTGCTGCATCTTGCGTCGCCGGCGCTGCCGATTGGCGCATTCAGCTACTCGCAGGGTCTCGAAGCCGCCATCGAAGCGCAACTGATCACCGATGCCGACACCGCCCGCGAGTGGATCGCCAGCGGACTGACCGACGTGCTCGCGCGCGGCGAACTGCCGTTCCTCGCGCATCAGATGGAACGCTGGCGCACCCATGACGCCTCGGCCCTCGCGCACGCCAACAGCGAATTCCTGGCGAGCCGTGAATCCGCTGAATTGCGCCGCGAAACGGAGCAGATGGGCTGGTCGTTGCGGCAGTTGTGCGTATCGCTCGAATGGGGCGATGCTGAGCGGCGCGCGACGCTCGCCTCGATGACGCCGCTCGCTCAACCCACGGCGTTCGCCTTCGCCGCTTACGCCCACGACGCAGCCGTCGACGCCGCCCTCGCCGCCTACGCATTCAGCTGGGTGGAAAACCAGGCGGCCGCCGCGTTGAAGGCCGTGCCGTTGGGACAGCTTGCCGGTCAACGCATCATCGTCGCCTTGCGCGAGCCGATCGATGCCGCCGTCACGCGCGCCATGGCCACGCCGCCCGAAAACATCAACACCTTCGCGCCGCAACTCGGCATTCTCTCGGCGCGTCACGAGTCGCAGTATTCGCGGCTCTTTCGCTCATAAAACGATCCATCATGAACGCACCTCATCATCCCGCCCACCCGACCGTCCGCACAAAAAAACTGCCGCCGCTGCGCGTGGGCGTCGGCGGCCCGGTCGGCTCGGGCAAGACCACGTTGCTCGAAATGCTCTGCAAGGCGATGCGCGAACAGTACGACCTCGTCGCCATCACCAACGACATCTATACCAAAGAAGACCAGCGCCTGTTGACGGTGGCGGGCGCGTTGCCGGCCGAACGGATCATGGGCGTCGAAACGGGCGGCTGTCCGCACACGGCGATTCGCGAGGACGCTTCGATCAATCTCGAAGCCGTCGACCGCATGCTGACGCGTTTCCCCGACGCGGATATCGTGTTCATCGAATCGGGCGGCGACAACCTCGCGGCGACCTTCAGTCCGGAACTGTCGGACCTGACGATCTACGTGATCGACGTGGCGGGTGGAGAGAAGATTCCGCGTAAAGGCGGCCCCGGCATCACGAAGTCCGATCTGCTGGTGATCAACAAGACGGACCTCGCGCCGATGGTCGGCGCGAATCTCGAGGTGATGGCGTCGGACGCGAAGAAGATGCGCGGCGAGCGGCCCTTCGTGATGTGCAATCTGAAGGCGCTCGACGGGTTGGATGTGGTGGTGAGGTTTATTGAGGAGAAGGGGTTGTTGAAGGTGTGAGGCACGGGCGCGCGTGCCGCGTTTGCGCCCCCTCCCTCACTCCTCCTCCGGCAACAACGCCATCAACACATCCACGGTCCGCGCCGTCGCGCCACGATGACGCGCGGCGAACGCCGACGCCGCGCCGCCCATGGCCAGCCTGCGTGACTTGTCGCCGAACAGCTCGCGCAATGCCCGCGCCAGATCGGCCGGATCTTTCACCTGCACGGCAGCGCCTGCCGCCACGGCATCCGCGGTGGCCTGCGTGAAGTTGAACACGTGCGGGCCGATCAGCACCGGCACACCGACCGCGCACGCCTCGATCAGATTCTGCCCGCCCAACGGCAACAAACTGCCGCCGATGAACGCCAGATCCGAAGCGGCATAGTAAGCGCCCAATTCGCCCATCGAATCGCCCAACAACACGTTCACGCTAGAAGGCAAAGCCGGCATACCACCGCTCGCGGCCGCCGCCGACGCCACCTTCGCATCCGGCGCCCACGCCGACCGCCTCTCGAGCCGCAGCCCGGCCTTCTCGACCAGCCCCGCGACTTCATTGAAACGTTGCGGATGACGCGGCACCAGAATCAGCAGCGCGTTGTCGATGCCGAGCGCCGCGAACGCCTGCAGCACCAGTTCCTCTTCGCCCTCGCGCGTACTCGCCGCGACCCACACCGGACGCGCGCCGATTGCCGCGCGCCACGCATGCCCGCGCGCCGCCAGCTCCGGCGGCGTGCTCATGTCGAATTTCAGATTGCCGAGCACGGCCGCGTTGCGCGCGCCGAGCGCGGTCAGCCGCTCGGCATCCGATGGGCTCTGCGCCAGCACACGCGCAAAGCCGCCGAACACGTCCTTGGTCGCACTGCCGAACTTGGCCGCGCGCTTGTACGAGCGCGCCGACATCCGCGCATTGGTCAGCACCAGCGGCACGTCCGCGCGACGGCACTCGTCGATCAGCGTCGGCCACACTTCGGTTTCCATCACCAGACCGAGCGACGGGCGCCATGCCCGCAAAAACCGCTGCACGGCATGCGGCATGTCGTACGGCAGATAGCTGCGCAAGACCCGGTCGCCGAAAATCTGCTCGCCGGTGGCGCGCCCGCTCGGCGTCATGTGCGTCAACAGAATGCGCGCGTCGGGACGTGCCTTGATCAACGCGTCGATCAGCGGTTGCGCAGCGCGCGTCTCGCCCACCGACACCGCGTGCACCCAGATCAGCGGCGCATTGTCTTCAGGCAACCGGCCGCGCGAATAACCGAAGCGCTCGCCGATATGCTCGCGATAGCCGCGTTCCTTGCGCGAGCGGATCAACAGGCGCAACACCGCCAGCGGCGCGATGATCCACCAGAGCGCGTGATAGATCGCCCTCAGCATCGGCACTCCGCCTGCCTGGAGGGACGAGCCAATGTGTCGAGCGAAACCGGCAAATGGAGCGCGCCGCTCAAACCAGCGCCCTGCCCTTCAGGCGCTCGAGGATGCCGAGCGGCGCGCATTCAGGCTGCGCCATCGACTTGACCGGCAGGAAAAAGGTCTGCTCCAGCATGAACTGCCCGGACATCACCGCGTGCGAGGTCTGATCCGAGAAACACACCCAGACACTGCCGGGCGGAAACGGCATGGTCTCCTGCGGGCTCGACTTCTGATAGTCGAGGTCGGCCTTCATGCCGTCGTGCAGATGCAGCATCAGATGGTCGTACTCGCTGCGCGGCGACTTGGTCACGTGCAGCAGATTCAGCAGCCATGCGGCGCCCGGCATTTGCGGCTTGATGCGCGGCAGAAAACGTTTGGCCATGTCCTCGAACGGCTCGCCGACGCGCCACACGCGCGGCGCGCCATGCGGATTGACGTTGGTGAACACGCGCAGAATGCGCTCGCCATAGTTCGGCCGCGAAGGAAAGGCGTCCACATGCAGGCGGCTGTCGTCTTTGCGCCATGACGTCTCGCGCGTTTCCACCTGATGCAGCCGCAGGCTGGTCGGCGCCACGCGCAACCTGCCGTTGTATTCGGGAAAGAGCCCGTCGACCAGCGTGCGCGCATTGGTCTGATAACGCGCGATCAACGCGCGCACGGCGGATTGCGTGACGGCGTCGCCGGCCACGCCGTGCAACGCGCCGCCATTGGGTTCGAGGCTGATGTTCTTGCGGGTCGGGTCGGCGAGCGCGGGGTCGAGCAGCGCTTGTTCGCCGCCTTCGATCGGGAAGCGCAGATTCGGGAAATACAGCACTTTGCCGCGTTCGACGCCGGCAAGCAGCATTTCGCGCGGCACGGACAGATTGCGTCCGTGCCAGTCGGCGTTCGCTACTTCGATGATCTGGGTTTCGTTCATGGTCGCCCTTGAAAACGGTTGGAGCGCAAGGCGAAGCGCCCCGGACGTGTTACAGCAGGCCGAAGCCCGCGAGTGCCGACTTCACCTGTTGCAGCGTGGGCGGCTGTCCGGCCGTACCGAGATTGACGACGTTCGGCGACCAGTAGCCGCCAGTGCGCCACGCAGTGGCGAAATTGTACAACTCGACCGTGGGCCGCTTCAGCGCCGCGGCGATGTGAACCAGACCTGTGTCAACGCCAACCGTCGCGGCCGCGCCTTCGATCAGGCCGACCACCGCGGGCAACGAGAGTTTCGGCGGCACGATGGCCGCCGCGCCGAATTCCTTGGCGAGGCGCTCGCTGGTGGCGCGCTCCTCCTCGCTGCCCCACGGCAGCACGATCGACGCACCGCGCCGCACCAGCGACTGGCCCAGTTCGATCCACGCGGTGTCCGGCCACTGCTTGTCGGCACGCGAGGTGGCGTGCACGAACACGACATACGGCACCGGCAGGTTCAGATTCGCCTCCGACAAAGCCAGCGCGGCGCGCCCGGTGTCGATGCCGAAGTCGATGTCGTCGGTGGGGTGCGGCGGTGGGTCGTCCAGCGCCGCGGCCACCAGTTGGCGCGTGCGCTCGACCACATGGGTGCGCGGCTCGATCGGCACGCGCTTGTCGTAGAAGAAGCGCACCGGCCATTCGAAACCCGCGCCGTCGGTGCGGTTCGCGAGGCCGGCCAGCGGCCCGCGCGCCATGCTCGCGACCCACGCGGTCTTGATGAGCCCCTGGCAGTCGATCACGAGGTCGTAGTGTTCGGCGGCGAGCGCGCGGCGGAAAGCGCCGATCTCGCGCCAGTTGTCGACCGACAGAATGCGCTTGCGCCAGCGCCGCAGCGACACGGGAATCGCCCGCCGCACGCCGCTTACGAGTTGCACGAGCCCGACGAAGCTTTCTTCGACGAGCCAGTCGATATGGGCCTCGGGATGGCGGCGTCGGATGTCGGCGATCACCGGCATGTTGTGAACGACGTCGCCCAATGACGACACCCTCACGATCAGTATCTTTTGCACGCTCAAGAGTGGGAAAACCGGCTATCCGGCCCGAAGATGCGTTGAGAGAGCCCCCGAACCCCGGTGGGGGATGAGAAAACATGAGCCTGTCTGGTGTTTTCTCGCGAGGACGGCAATTCTAGCGCGTTGCATGTAAATGGCATGAAAAAACGCGGCGCGGTAAGAAAAACCCGCGCCGCGTTCGACGGCCACCGCGGTTCGAACCGAACCGCGGCGCCGCTCATGCGTTTAGAACGGCAGCTTCGCGTCCGGCTTCTCCGCCATGATCACGCGGCGGAAGTCTTCCTGGATGCGCTTGAGCGCTGCGTCGTTATCCGCTTCGAAACGCATCACGACCACCGGCGTGGTGTTCGACGAACGCGCGAGACCGAAGCCGTCCGGATACTCGACGCGCAGGCCGTCGATCTTCACGACGTCGTCCGCGCCGGTGAACTTCGCGTTTTGCTGCAGGCGTGCGATCAGCTCGAAGTTTTCGCCTTCTTCGAGCTTCAGTTGCAATTCCGGCGTGGAGTTCGAGTTCGGCAGCGAGTTCAGCAGCTTGCTCGGATCTTCCACCCGCGTAAGGATTTCGAGCAGACGCGCGCCGGTGTACAGGCCGTCGTCGAAACCGTACCAGCGGTCCTTGAAGAACACGTGGCCGCTCATTTCGCCGGCCAGCGGCGCGCCGGTTTCACGCAGCTTTGCCTTGACGAGCGAGTGGCCGGTCTTCCACATGAGCGGCTCGCCGCCCTTGTCCTTCACCCACTTCGCCAGGTTGCGCGTGCACTTCACGTCATAAATGATCTGCGCGCCCTTGTTGCGCGACAGGACTTCTTCGGCGAACAGCATGAGCTGACGGTCCGGATAGATGATCTGGCCGTCTTTGGTGACCACACCGAGGCGGTCGCCGTCACCGTCGAACGCGAAGCCGATTTCAGCGTCCGTCTCCTTCAGCGCGCGAATCACGTCCTGCAGGTTTTCCGGGTGAGCCGGGTCCGGGTGATGGTTCGGGAAGTTGCCGTCGATCTCGGTGAACAGTTCGACCAGTTCGCAGCCAAGCTTCCTGAAGAGCTGGGGCGCGAGGCCGCCAGCGACGCCGTTGCCGGTGTCGACCACGATCTTGATGGGACGCGTGAGTTTGATGTCGCCGGCGATACGATCGAGATAAGCGTCGGCGATGTCGTACTCGGTGTACGTGCCGCTGCCTTCGGAGAAGTTTTCGTCGACGATGCGCTGATGCAGCGCGAGAATCTGCTCGCCGTAAATCGCCGCGCCACGCAGGACCATCTTGAAGCCGTTGTAGTCCGGCGGATTATGACTACCCGTCACGACGATGCACGAATCGACGCGGCGCTCGCCGCCGTCGAGCTGCAACGGCACGCTGGCCGCGAAGTAGCCGACCGGCGTGGGCACCATGCCCACGTTGACTACGTCGACGCCGGCCGCACGCAGGCCGTCCGACAAGGCCTGAACCAGTTCGGGGCCCGACAGGCGGCCGTCACGCGCGACCACCACGGCGTCGCCGCCTTGCGCCCGCACTTCGCTGCCGAATGCGCGGCCGATCGAACGCGCTGCGTCGGCGTCGAGCGTCTTGCCGATTACACCGCGAATGTCGTACGCCTTGAAAATAGATTTGGAGATCATGTTGGCTCACTTGCGTGCAATGGAAAATTTTGACCGGCGCACCGATGATGAATCGGTAAAACACAGCGATGCGCCCTTGCCGGAAGCGATCCGGTTCCAACTTATAATTGCGCTTTTCGGACCAGCCTTATAGCACCATTCTAATGCTTAGACGCCCTCCAAATGTAAAGTTGCCGCGACAGTCGGCTGGGTGGGCAAACGTGCGCACTGCGCCGCTCGGGTCCTGCGCGCCGCTCGCGCTCACGGTGCCGTCGGCACGCCTGGCGCAAGCGGACCGGCGAGCGGCCAGCGGATGCTGACGCTCAAACGCTTCGCCAATCCGGACGTCACGCGCGCCTTCACGAATATCGTCTGGCTCGGGCTGGAGCGGCTCACGCAGATCGGCGTGGCGATCGTGATCAGCGGCATGCTGGCGCGCTACTTCGGGCCGGACACGTTCGGCAAATGGCAATACGCGAACACGCTGCTGCTGGTGCTCTCGCCCATTACCTGGGTGTGCGGCGCCGAGATTCTGGTGCCCACCATCGTCAACCGGCCGCCGGCGCAGCTCGGCACGGTGCTCGGCAGCGCCTTCGCGCTGCGTATTTCCGTGTCGGTGGCGGCCTTGCTGCTGACCTGGCTCGGCATCGCCCTGCACTTCTTCGAGCCGCTGGTCGGCGCCATGCTCGCCGGCCTCGCCGTGACCATGCTGTTTCGCGAACCGTTCGTCGGCGTGATCAACGCGTGGCTGCAAAGCATGACCTACAGCAAGCCGCAGTTGCTCACCAGTATGAGCACCGCAGTGCTGAAGGCCGCTCTGGTCTATCTGCTGGTGCGCGCGGCGGCTACGCCCGCACGCTTCGGCTGGCTGTGGGCGCTCGAATCGGCGGCGATAGGCGCGGTCCTGCTGATCTATTACATGCGCCGGCATGACGGCAAGCTCGGCTGGCATCTCGACCGTTCGCTCTTCAGGCACTTCGCGAGCGCCGGCACGGTGTTCTGGCTCGGCCTGATCTGTATGTATCTGTTCCTGAAACTGGACCGGCTGATGCTCGAACGAGCGATTTCCTTCGCCGACCTCGGGCGCTATTCCGCTGCCCAGCAATTGAACGAAAACTGGATCACGCTCGCGCTTATGCTCGCACAGACTATTGCGCCCGCCTTCGTCTACCGTGTGCAGGACGCCGCCCAGTTGCGCCGCAACATGTGGCGGCTCACCGCCATGACCGCGGCGCTGATGGTGAGCGGTGCGATCGTGCTGGATCTGCTGGCCGGGCTGATCATCCGCCGCGTGTTCGGGCCGCAGTTCGAAGGCGCGATCGAGATCTTCCGCTGGGCCGTGTGGCTGTCGGTACCCGCCGGCATCGAGGCGATCGGCAACCTCATCGTGTTGAAATATCAGGCCAAGTTCGTGTTGCTCACGAAGTGGCTGCTGGCGCTGGCCGTCGCGTTCGTGGTCAATCTGCTGGCCATTCCGCGGTTTGGCGCGTATGGCGCGCTCGTGGGCCTCGCGGCCGGCTATCTGGCGGCCGCGTCGGTTAATCTTTATTACATTCGTTTCAAATTGCGCCCATGACGAACTCACCCGCCACCGCGCAAATGACCCTCGACGACGTCGCGGTGCTGATTCCCGCCTACAACGGCCAGGCCGATCTCGACCTCACGCTCGCGTCGTTCAGTGAAAGCGCGCCGGTGCACGTGCTGATCGTCGACGACGGCAGTACGCCGCCGATCGTCGCGCCGGCCATTGCCAATATGAAGATCGAAGTGCTGCGCATGGCGCGCAACGGCGGCATCGAACGCGCCTTGCAAACCGGCATCGACGCCCTTGCGCAGCGCGGCTTTAGCTATGCGGCGCGCATCGACGCGGGCGACCGCAGCGTACCGCAGCGGCTCGCTAAACAACGCATGTTCATGGAATTGCATCCACGCGTGGCCGGCCTCGGCATGTGGACGCAAGTCGTCACCCGCGAAGGCACGCCGCTCTTCATGCTGACGCCGCCCGCCGAGCCGGGCGCGATCCGCCGCTTGCGCTTCTTCCGCTCATGCCTCGCGCATCCTTCGATGATGCTGCGCATCGACGCCGTGCGCGCCGTCGGCAACTACCGCGCCGAGTACCGCTCCGCCGAGGATCTCGATCTGTTCGTGCGGCTGATGGAGCGCTTCGACTGCGCGAACCTGCCGGAGCTCGGGCTCTACTACGAACTGAACGAAGGCGGCATCAGCGCGACCAAACGGCGCCGCCAGGTGAGCTCGACGCTGCGGCTGCAACTGCGCTACTTCAACGCCGCCAACCTGTACGACTGGCTGGGCCTCGCCAAAAATCTGCTGCATCTGGTGACGCCTTATCGCGCGCTGCAGCGGATCAAACGCAGCCTGCTCACGCCGCGCGCGGGCCATTAAATCATTCCCCACCCCAATCACCGCCGAGCTCGTTCCCGCATGAAGCCTGCCTTGAAGTCGACGCCCGCGTTGCGCATTACACTCGTCTGTAACACCGCCTGGGCAATCTATACCTATCGGCAAGGGCTGATCCGTATGCTGGTCGGACGCGGCGTCGACGTGACGGTGCTCGCGCCGCGCGACCGCACGTTCGAACTGCTCACCGCCATGGGCTGCCGCTGCATCGAATTGCCGATCGCCTCCAAAAGCACCAGTCCACGCGACGACCTACGCACGCTGTACGCGCTGTACCGGCAATACCGGACCATCCGCCCGCACGTGGTGTTCCACTACACGATCAAGCCGAATATCTATGGTTCGATTGCCGCGAAGCTGGCGGGCGTGCAGTCGGTTGCGGTCACAACCGGATTGGGCTACGTGTTCATCCAGCAGAGCCGCGCCGCGCAAGTCGCCAAAAAACTGTATCGTTTTGCGTTCCGTTTCCCGCGCGAAATATGGTTTTTGAATCGCGACGATCAAGCCGCGTTTGTCGAACGGAATTTGTTGGTGCATCCTGAGCGCGCGAGGTTGTTGCATGGCGAGGGCGTCGATCTCGCGCAGTTCGCTTTCACGCCGTTGCCCGAGCGGGCCGATTACCGCTTTGTGCTGATCGGACGGCTGCTGTGGGACAAGGGCGTGGGCGAATATGTCGACGCCGCGCGGCGTTTGCGTGAACGTTACCCGCACGCACGGTTCCAATTGCTCGGTCCGGTGGGCGTCGACAATCCCAGCGCGATTACGCGCGAGGAAGTGGTGGCGTGGGAACAGGAAGGCATCATCGAGTATCTTGGGGAGGCGCACGACGTGCGGCCCCTCATCGCCGAGGCGGATTGCGTTGTGCTGCCGTCGTATCGCGAAGGCGTGCCGCGCACGCTGATGGAAGCCTCGGCAATGGGCCGGCCGATCGTCGCGACCGACGTGCCGGGCTGCCGCGAGGTGGTGGCGGACGGCGTCAACGGATTGCTGTGCGAAGTGCGCAATGCAGAAAGCCTTGCGGCCACGCTGGCGCGCATGCTCGACATGAGCGGCGCGGAGCGGCGGGCCATGGCGGAACGCGGCCGGAAGAAAGTCGCGGAGGAATTCGACGAACGGGTGGTCGTCGAAACGTATAAGGACCTGGTGCAGAAAATGACGGGCGTTTTACTTTAACGGAGCAACAGCATGACCACGAAGGGCACGATTCTGGTAACGGGCGGCGCGGGCTTTATCGGCTCGCACACCTGTGTCGAACTGCTGAACGGCGGTTACGACGTCGTGGTAATCGACAATCTCGTGAACAGCAACCGCGAATCGCTGCGGCGCGTGGAAAAGATCGCCGGCAAGCCGGTGACCTTCTACGAAGCCGATGCGCGCGACGAAGCGGCGCTCAACCGTATTTTCGATGCGCATCCGATCACGGGCGCGATTCATTTTGCCGCGTTGAAGGCGGTGGGCGAGTCGGTGGCCAAGCCGATCGAGTACTACAGCAATAACGTCGGCAGCCTGCTGACCTTGCTCGGCGT
Source organism: Paraburkholderia dipogonis (assembly GCF_046027395.1). GTDB lineage: Bacteria > Pseudomonadota > Gammaproteobacteria > Burkholderiales > Burkholderiaceae > Paraburkholderia > Paraburkholderia dipogonis_A. The sequence continues at coordinate 53,648 of NZ_JAQQEG010000007.1, forward strand.
GATGCGCGACCGTAACGTCAAGCAGTTCGTGTTCAGTTCGTCGGCGACGGTGTACGGCGTGCCGAAGAGCTCGCCGATCGACGAGTCGTTCCCGCTGTCGGCCACCAATCCCTACGGCCAGTCGAAGCTGATCGCCGAGCAGGTGCTGCGCGATCTGGAAGTGGCCGATCCGTCGTGGCGTATTGCCACGCTGCGCTACTTCAATCCGGTCGGCGCGCACGAGAGCGGCCTGATCGGCGAAGATCCCGCCGGCATTCCGAACAACCTGATGCCGTATGTCGCGCAGGTCGCCGTCGGCAAGCTCGAGAAACTGCGCGTATTCGGCGGCGACTACGAGACGCCTGACGGCACCGGCGTGCGCGACTATATCCACGTCGTCGATCTGGCGCGCGGACATCTGGCCGCGCTCGACGCGCTGGTCAAGCGCGATGCGAGTTTCGTCGTGAACCTCGGCACGGGTCAGGGTTATAGCGTGATCGATGTGGTCAAGGCATTCGAGAAAGCCGCCGGCCGGCCGGTGCCGTATGAAATCGTGGCGCGCCGCCCCGGCGACGTCGCCTCGTGTTTCGCCGATCCGGCCGCGGCCGAGAAGATCATCGGCTGGCGCGCGCAGTTCGGCATCGAGCGGATGTGCGCGGATCACTGGCGCTGGCAGTCCACGAATCCAAAAGGATTCGCGTGAGTTGAATGAAGGTCGACGGCGGCGCGAAGGAGTCGCCAGGCAGGGGCTCCGCCGCCGTCGATTGAGGGATTGCACCACGCGGGTAATTCCGAATATTACTAATACTTTACGATTTCTATACTGACTCACCGATTGACGGTCAGGCTTCCTAAGAACGTGTGAATCGGCGCGCATGAGCCCGCATCGAGGCTTCATGCAAGAAAAGACATGCTACGGAGACAGTTATGGGAATTCGCTTGAAGAGCGTTGTGGGTGCGCTCGCCCTTTGTGCCCTCGCCAATGTCAGCTACGCGGCGGATCCGATCAAGATCGGCGTCGACGGACCGTTCACCGGTGGCTCGTCTTCGATGGGCGTGAGCATGCGCGACGGCGTGCGCCTCGCGACCGCCGAGATCAATAAGGCCGGCGGCGTGCTGGGCCGCCAGATCGTGCTGGTGGAACGCGACGACGAAGCGAAGAACGAACGCGGCGTGCAGATCGCGCAAGAGCTGATCAACAAGGAAAAAGTCGTCGCGGTGGTCGGCTACATCAACACCGGCGTCGCGCTCGCCTCGCAGCGCTTCTTCCAGGAAGCGAAGATTCCCGTATTCAACAACGTCGCCACAGGCAGCATCGTGACGAAGCAGTTCACCGATCAGCCGGATAACTACGTGTTCCGCAATGCCGCCGCGGACCGTATCCAGGCGCCGATGATCGTCGAAGAAGCCGTGACCAAACGCGGCTTCAAGAAGGTCGCGATTCTCGCCGACTCGACCAACTACGGTCAGCTCGGCCGCGAAGACCTCGAAAAAGCGCTCGCCGCCAAAGGTGTGAAACCCGTCGCCGTCGAGAAATTCAATATCAAGGACGTCGATATGACCGCGCAACTGCTCAAGGCCAAGGAGGCCGGCGCGGAAGCGGTGCTGACGTACGGGATCGGACCGGAACTCGCGCAGATCGCCAACGGCATGGCCAAGCTCGGCTGGAAAGTGCCGCTGATCGGCAGCTGGACCCTGTCGATGGCGAACTATATCGACAACGCGAGCACCAACGGCGAAGGCGCACGCATGCCGCAGACGTTCATTCAGGAAGCGAACACGCCGAAGCGCAAAGCCTTCATCGACGCGTACCTGAAGGAATTCAAGCCGAAGAACAATCGCATCGACTCGCCGGTGTCCGCCGCGCAAGGTTACGACTCGGTCTATCTGCTGGCCGCCGCGATCACCCAGGCCGGCTCGACCGACGGCCCGAAGGTGCGCGCCGCGCTCGAAAACCTCAACACCAAGGTGGAAGGCGTCGTGATGGTCTACGACAAGCCGTTCACGCACGACGACCACGAAGCAATCAGCCCGAACGTGCCGGTGGTCGGCGAGGTCAAGGGCGGCCGCGTGGTCTATGCGTACGAAGCCGACAAGAAAGGCGGCAGCCAGTTGCGCAGCAAGCAGGCGAGCGCGGCGAACTGAGCGTGAAATAAGCGCGAAGCAAGCGCGGCGGCATGCTACGAAGCCGCACCCGCCTCAAGGCGGGCGCGGCTTTGCTTCATATCCGGTGAACTCCAAGGCGGTCGACGATGGCCATTCTTCTGCAGCTCATCTATAGCGGCATTGCGCTCGGCATGATCTACGCCGTGATCGCATTCGGCTATCAACTCACGTTCGCCACGTCCGGCACGCTGAACTTCGGCCAGGGTGATGCGCTGATGCTCGGCGCGCTGGTCGGCCTCACGCTCGTCACGCTCGGCGTCAATTACTGGCTGATGATTCCGCTCGTCTGCGTGTTCGGTCTGCTGCAAGGCGCGTTTGTCGAACGGATCGGCGTGCGGCCTGCGATTAAGATCAAATCCGAATTCGGCTGGATCATGTCGACGATCGCGCTCGGCATCATCTTCAAGAACGTCGCGGAGAACCTTTGGGGCCGCGACGATCTGCGCTTCCCCTCCCCGCTGCCGGAAGCTCCGCTAAAAGTATTCGGCGCCAATGTGCTGCCGATGGAATTGCTGGTGGTCGGCGGCGCCCTCGTGATGATGCTGGCGGTCGAGTTCTTCAACCGCAAGACGATCTTCGGCAAGGCGGTGGTCGCCACCGCGAACGACCGCGACGCCGCGGCGTTGATGGGCATCAACACCGGTCTCGTCATCACGTTTTCGTACGCGTTATCTTCGCTGACCGCGGCTTTTGCCGGCGTGCTGATCGCGCCGCTCACGCTCACCGGCGCGACGATGGGCGCGGTACTCGGACTCAAGGCGTTCGCGGTGGCGATCATCGGCGGCCTGTCGAGCGGGCTGGGTATCGTGGTGGGCGGCGTGATTCTCGGCATCGCCGAAACCACGACCGGCTTCTACCTCTCCACCGGTTACAAGGACGTACCCGGACTCGTGCTGCTGCTGATCGTGCTCGCGTTGAAACCCGCCGGCCTGTTCGGCAAGACGTCGATCAAGAAAGTGTGAGGACCGCCGTGAATCCGAAGAAACTCATTGCGTCCGCGCTGGCGCTGATCGCGCTCGCGGTGTTTCCCGTGCTGTCGGGGAACCCGTACTACATCCACCTGCTCGAGACGATCATGATCTACGCGATCCTGCTCTTCGGTCTCGACATCGTGGTCGGCTATACAGGGCAGGTGTCGCTCGGGCATGCCGGGTTGTTCGGCGTCGGCGCTTACACGGCCGGTGTGTTGTTCTTCAAGCTCGGCATGCCGTTCATCGTCACCGCGCCGCTGGCGATTCTCATCACTGCGGCTTTCGGCGCGATTCTCGCGCTGCCGGCGTTGCGCGTGTCCGGTCCCTACCTCGCGATGGTGACGCTCGCGTTCGGCACGATCCTCCAGATTCTCATCAACGAGATGGATTTTCTGACCAACGGGCCGATGGGCGTGAAGATCCCGAAGCCTTCGATCGGCGGCCGGCCGATGAACGAGGTCGAATACTACTGGCTCGTCGCGGCGCTGCTGGTCGCCTCGCTGATCGTCGTGCACCGCGTGCTCAGATCGCATCTGGGCCGCGCGTTCGAGGCGCTGCGCGACAGTCCGATCGCGTCGGACTGCATGGGTGTCTCGGTGTACCGCTACAAGGTCTACGCGTTCGTGATCAGTGCGGGGTTCGCCGGCCTGGCCGGCTGCCTCTATTCGTATTCGGAGCAGTACATCTCGCCGAATACGTATAACTTCGAACTCACCATACTGTTCCTGCTCGCGATCATCATGGGCGGGCGCAAGACCCGCACCGGCGCGCTGCTCGGCTCGGCGATCATCGTGCTGCTGCCCAAACTGCTCGACGACATCGACATGTTCCGCACCGTCGCCTCCGTACTGGCGGCGGTCGTCGTGATCGGCGCGGGTGTCGCGTTGGCGCGCAAGGTGTCCACGCCGCGCAAAGTCGCGATTCCGGTTTTGGGCACGGTGGGTCTCGCCGCGTTTTCCTACCGGATCGACACGCTCGCCGACTGGCGGTTGACGATCTTCGGGCTGATGATTTTGCTGGTCGTGTATTACCTGCAGGACGGCGTGGTCGGTTTCGTGCGCAAGATCGTGATGCATGGCCGTGTCCGCACGGTTACTGTCGACACCACGAAGCCGGCCGCGATCGGTGGCGATGCGATTCAGGCAGTCCAGGCGAGCGGAACGGAAGACATTCTGCAATTGCGCGGCATCCTGATGCAGTTCAGCGGACTGAAGGCGCTCAACAATGTCGATCTGACCGTGCAGCGCGGTACGATTCACGGACTGATCGGCCCGAACGGATCGGGCAAAAGCACGATGATGAACGTGCTGACCGGTATCTATGTGCCGACCGCGGGCACGCTCGACTATCGCGGCGCGTCGCTCGCGGGCAAGACCTCCGCACAGATTGCGCTGTCCGGCATCGCGCGCACCTTCCAGAACGTGCAGTTGTTCGGCGAAATGACCGCGCTCGAGAATGTGCTGGTCGGCCTGCATCACACCTTCAACGCCAATCTCGCGGATGTCGGTCTGATGTCGTCGCGTTATCGACGCGAGGAACGCGCCGCCCGCGAGCGTGCGTTCGGCATGCTGCGGTTCGTCGGTCTGGACAACGTCGCCGCCGAAGAAGCACGCAACCTGCCGTACGGCAAACAACGGCTGCTCGAAATCGCGCGGGCGCTCGCGCTCGATCCGCAACTGCTGCTCCTCGACGAACCCGCCGCGGGACTCACTGCGCCGGATATCAAGGAACTGGTCGCGATCATTCGCAAAGTGCGCGATCACGGCATTACTGTCGTGTTGATCGAGCATCACATGGACGTGGTGATGAGTGTGTGCGACCGCGTTTCGGTGCTGGACTTCGGGCAAAAGATCGCTGAAGGGAAGCCTGCCGATATTCAGTCGAACGAAAAGGTCATCGAAGCCTATCTCGGCGGCCAGCCTGCCGGTCAAGCGGCGTGAACTGACCCAACACGCCTACAGGAACAGACATGTTATCGATCAGAAATCTACATGCGGGCTACGGCAAGGTCAAAGTGCTGCATGGCATTTCGATCGATGTGCCAAAGGCATCGGTCGTCACGCTGATCGGCTCGAATGGCGCGGGCAAAACGACGACGATGCGGGCGATCTCCGGCATGATCCGGCCGAGCGCCGGTGAGATTACGATGGGCATCGGCGCCGACGCGAAGCGCATCGACGCGTTGGAATCACATCGCATCGCGCGGCTCGGACTCGCGCATTCGCCGGAAGGCCGGCGCGTGTTCGCGACCATGAGCGTGACCGACAACCTGATGCTCGGCGCGTTCCCGCGCCTCACTTCGGCGCGGCCGCGCGGTGACGTAAAGGCCGATCTGGAGCGCGCGATCGAGATGTTTCCGCGGCTTAAGGAACGGCGTCACCAACTAGCCGGCACGCTTTCCGGTGGTGAGCAACAGATGCTGGCGATGGCGCGCGCAATCATGATGAACCCTGAGCTGGTCTTACTCGACGAACCGTCGATGGGACTCGCGCCCATTCTGGTCGAAGAGGTGTTTCGCATCATCGGGAATCTGAAGAGCCAGGGCGTCACCATGCTGCTGGTCGAACAGTTCGCCGCCGCGGCGCTCAATGTGGCCGATTATGGCTATGTGCTGGAGAACGGCAGGATCGCGGCGCATGGGCCCGCGGCGGAGTTGCGCAACGATCCCTCGGTGAAGGCGGCGTACCTGGGGGCGAGTCACTGAGCGCCTCTGCTAGTCCGCGGCACGAACCGTGCGGGTCGCATTCAACCTTCTCTTTCGACTCCACAAGCGAGATGAAAGATTTAGCATATTCCGTGCGAGATCGAACACTCGTCTGGTGGGCTAGCCAGCACAATTAAGCTAACGTTAAGCCAACGGAATTCTCGCTATTGGCTTGGCTGAAATCCGGAAACGAAAGCGCAATACATGGCAACGGCAATCCCACTCATCTCGTCGGTGCCCGGTGCCCGCGTCTGCGCGGCGAGCCGCTTTCATCATACACATGGACGCGGCGGCTGACGCATGCGCTAACCGAGCTTTGTGTGCTGTACCGAACGGAGTAGCGGCATTCGTACAGATACTCTACGTCTACACATGCTCGACCCAACACGGAGGAGGCGCGTATTTATTGAATTGATCGTCACCGTGAGTCGATGCGGAAATGGCCAGAGGCGGCCTGTCACGTGAAACTGGTTTACCTATCGCATCCGGCTTCGGCTGCGACAACTGTAATTTTGATAACGATCAACATTTTCGCAGTGCCAACGGTGACCGTCAAATGTATCGCGACACTGATTGGCATATCTTTCTGAGTCGGCCAAGACATCGGCATTTTACGACTTGTCCGCGAACGGACGCCGGATTGCCAAGCTATACTTTCTATTGAAATAATTAGGATTTTTGTTACCGGGGAATGCGATGCTTCGCAAGCGCTAGTGTGCGCCATCGCATCGAACGGAGAAGCTTTTTTATTCAGTTTTTCTTGAGCTTTTCTTCTTATTTGCCTGAAGTAATTTTTATAGCAATTATATATTGCTATATCCCTATTTTCCTATCTCGAGTTGTCCGCCGCAATCGTCCGATGGCCTGCTTTTGTCTGATGTTGCAAACGCTTTGCCTCAACGGTTGAAATAACCGGCACGACTTGCAATGCCGAAACACTGATCTACTCGTCAACGAACTTTGAACCGGGGGCAGCAATGGCTTTAGTCGGCAAGGTATCGGAATCAGTGTCAAAGGACGTCAATCCTTTCGATACCCGCTACGAAAGTCGTTCGCACGCCGATCATCCTGAATTGGGCGGCCGCGGCTTTTCAGCTTCGCATATGGATAACACCTCGGAATTGAACCGCGCCGACGAGCCCTTTTCTGCGGACGTGTCCGCCGATGCCGCTGCTGGCCCCGTGGCTCGCCGTACGTTGTCGGCGGCTAATGACCCCGATATCCCGTCAAGAAAAGGCGACTTCACGAAGCGTGCTTTCGACATTTTCGGCGCATCTGGCCTGCTCCTCGTGCTGCTGCCGATTTTTCTCGTCATAGGTTGCGTCGTGCTGAGCGACGGGGGGTCGGCTTTCTTTGGCCATCCGCGCGTTGGAAGAGGCGGACGATTGTTTCGCTGCCTGAAATTCCGCTCCATGGTGCCGAAGGCCGATGTCGTTCTCGCCGAACTCCTTGCCACTGACGCCAACGCGCGCGAGGAATGGAATCGCGATTTCAAACTTAAGAACGATGTACGCATCACCACCGTCGGCCGGTTTCTACGCAAGACGAGCCTTGATGAACTGCCTCAACTCTGGAATGTTCTTCGGGGCGACATGAGTCTCGTCGGCCCTCGCCCCATCGTTACCAAGGAGCTGGAACGGTATGGCTCCGACGCCCACTATTACCTGTCGGTCAGACCCGGCGTGACAGGATTGTGGCAAGTCAGCGGACGGAATAATGTTGACTATGCAACGAGAGTCGCACTGGACGTCTCGTACGTGAAGGAACGCTCGACCCTGCTCGACATCAGCATTCTGCTGAGAACATTCAAAGTGGTCTTCGACGGAAGCGGAGCGTATTGAAGATCGTTCCCACGACGTAGCGAAACACCCGACAACTCACCTTGTCTCTCCCCCGAACGTCCCGTTGCGGCAAATTCACATGAAGGCCGAGCGGTGAACGTTTGTGCTGGCTGACAGCGCCTTCTCGATGCTCGCATCGACTGGCATACCGGAGCGATATCTGATGAAACAGTTAGCGGAGCGGTCCAACGTGCGCCGGGAAGTGGCCCCCGTTCAGACTGCGTTGCCCGCCGACGCCAGCTCGGCGCGAGACTCCCAGTGGCGGGGTCCTTCTGCTGGGTTTGCAATCAATGGCAAGTTTGCGTCTCAACGCATAACAGGGGTGCAACGTGTCGGTTATGAATTGGCGATGGCGTTCCAGCGTCTGTTTCCTGACGAAGCCGACCTGCCCTTGTTGATTCCTGCGAACGCACGAACTGACGTTGTCTTGCCGAAGGCAAAAATGATCGGCCGGTGGTTGAAGGGTTCGCTGTGGGAGCAACTGGCACTGCCATTCGCGATTGGCGGCCGAACGCTTCTCAGCCTTTGCAATATGGGCCCCTTATTCGCTCGCCGGCAGGTCGTGATGATGCATGACGTTGCGATCTACGATCTGCCCGAGAATTACTCGTGGAAGTACAGGCTCTGGTATCGCGTTGCGTTCTCGCTGCTGAAGCGCAACGCTAGTCACATCGTGACCGTGTCGGAATTCTCGAAGACACGAATCATGGAGCGCCTCGGCATCGACGCGTCGCGCATTTCGGTGGTCTTGAATGGCGTGGATCACTTTGAAAAGATCGCACCAGACACGGCGATTCTGTCGCGGTTGAATCTGCAGAACGATGGTTACGTGCTCGCTGTCGGAAATCTCTCGGTAGGAAAGAACCTTCCACGCATCGTTGCCGCGATGGAGCGCCTGAGTCAGCGCCGCGACTTGAAGTTTGTTGTCGTTGGCGGATGCGACTTGCGGGTCTTCAGTTCACAGGCGAAGGTGGGTTACGACTTGTCGAAAAACATCATCCCCGCAGGCTTCGTTTCGGATGGCGAATTGAGAGCACTGTACGAAAACGCAGCCTGCTTTCTGTTTCCTTCGTTATATGAGGGCTTCGGATTGCCCCCGCTTGAAGCGATGTCTTGTGGATGTCCTGTCATCGTGTCACGTGAAGCTTCGCTTCCTGAGGTATGCGGCAATGCTGCAATGTACTGTGACGCGCATTCGGTCGACGACATCGTCGACAAAGTGACGCAGATGATGGAAGACGCCGCGGTGCGCGAAACCTGGCGCGAACGCGGAAGGGAGCATGCTCGTGGCTTCCGGTGGGAGCGGTCTGCACATCAATTGCTCGATGTTCTCGAGCGTGAACTCGCGGGCGGAGTGCATCGCCACGTTCACGCGCGATCCGCGACATCGCGCGTTTAGCGCGGATCGCGGCAGCGTGCGTACGATTCAGCGCGCGTATGGCGCGAGCTCGTATGCGCGATTCCGAGCGTGCCGGGCAGGTTCGATGCGACCAAACCTTTTCACGACCTTATCGAAAGAGATTCGCAGCATGAATACGCCCGCCTCCACGATCGTCCTTGCCGCCACGCTACGAGATCACTTCGCACGCGTCGTCCTGCCGATCTGGCGCGGGCCGGGCTTCAATACCGCGATGCATCTGCCCTACGAGGCCGTCAGCGCTGACGTGGGCCACCTTCCGATGCCGGTAGAACGCTATCGCGCGATGGCGTGCGCGCGGCAGTTGTTCGTCTTCTCGCAAGCCGGCGAAGCAGCCCATGCCCATGTGCTGTTCGAAGCCCTGCTGCACTACTTTCACGACAAACAGCGTGGCGGCTGGTTCTACAGCGTTGATGCACAAGGTGCGCCGCTCGATACGACGAAGGACCTCTATACGCACGCGTTCCTGGTCTTCGCATGCGCTGAATATGCCGCAAGCTTCGACAATCGCGATGCACTCGACCTCGTCCATAGCACCTCGGCGCTAATCGAAACGCGTTTCACCGCGCCACATGGATTGTTCAACGCAGCGCTCGACGCGGATTTTTCGACGGTGACCGGCACGCCGATGCAAAACCCGTTGATGCATCTCACCGAAGCCTGGCTCGCCGCGCGCGAGGTGACCCAGGACAGCGCGTTCGATTCCGCGTTGCGCAAGCTGGCCGACGCCATCGAACGCACGTTCGTGCATGTGCCGACCGGCTGCATCGCGGAACTGCCGTTGGGTTTCGACGACAACCGTCTGGAGCCCGGCCATCAGTTCGAATGGTTCTGGCTGGTCAGGCAAGCGGGCGCGCTGCTGGATGGATCCGGGCTCGACGACGCGCTCTCGCGCGCATTTGAGTTCGCGCAACAACATGGCGTGGATCCGGTCACCGGCGGCGTGTGCGCGTCGCTCGACGAAGCCGGCCGAGTAAAGGACGCCACTCAGCGAATCTGGGCGCAAAGCGAATATCTGCGCGCACTCGCCACCCGCGACGATGACGCGGCACGCGCCGTGTTGCCCGGGCAGATCCAGCGCTTCAGCGAGCGGTTTCTGCACGCGCAAGGCTGGTTCGAATGCAAGACGGCCGCGGACGACGTGTCGCGCGCCGACATGCCGTCGACTACGCCCTATCATCTCGCCACCGCTTACGCGGCGCTACCGGCTGAGGCTCACGCCGCTCGCAGCATCGCTGCGGCTTGATTGCTGCCTGAGAAGGACAAGGTCCGCGCAATCATTCGGGTCAAGGGCTTGAACTCATTCATTTCGGCATGCCAATCGATGTGAACATCGAGAAGGGTCAGCAGCCGGCACAATGAGCACACCGTGCCAGCCTTCCGGGTCCCGCTCACGCAATCGACGCGTCAGGCACTCACATTACCTGGCTTTTCAGAACGGGGCTTCGGTCGCCAAGGTAACAGGGAAATTCGCGCGAGAATATTGCCTCGACGTACGGAATGCAAGTCATGCTGCAGTGCCTGCTGGAGTTCGGGGCGACGCACGGTCGCGGTTCCCAATTTAGCCACGACGATGCCAGCCGCGACATTGGAAAGCACGACCGCTTCGTCCAGCGGCATGCCGGCACCGAGCGCGGCACTTAGCGTGGCAACGACAGTGTCTCCGGCGCCCGTCACATCGAACACCTCGCGCGCGCGCGTCGGCAAATGCAAAGGGGCGTGGCCGCGAGCGATTAACGTCATGCCTTTCTCACTGCGCGTGACGAGCGCCGCTTCGAATTCAAACGCATCGCAAAGGGCGGCGCCCTTCTGTTCAATCGTGGCATCACTCTCGCAACGCCCAACGACAGCCTCGAATTCGGCCAGGTTGGGCGTAATGACAGTGGCGCCGCGATAACGCTCGAAATCCGTTCCTTTCGGATCGACGATGACGGGTTTTCCGGCACGGCGAGCGGCGGAGATCAGGTTCTTGGAATCGTGCAGCGATCCTTTGGCGTAATCGGATAGGACCACGGCATCGACTTCGTGCAATTGCCGCTCAAAGCTGAAGATCAGCTCATCACCATTGCGTTCGGGAAAATGGTCCTCAAAGTCCGCTCTGATCATCTGCTGATGGCGGGAAAGAATGCGAAGCTTCGTGATCGTCTTGCTGCCCGCGACGCGTTGGAGAACGCAATCAACCCCGCCTTCGCGCAGCAACTCTTCAATCCGGTCGGCGTGCGCATCCTGCCCGGCCAGGCCGAGAAGACGAACGCGCGCTCCGAGTGCCGCCGCGTTCAGCGCGACGTTTCCTGCCCCGCCCACACGCGTCTCTTCAGCTTGCACATGGACGACGGGAACGGGCGCCTCCGGCGAGATTCGTGAGGTCGAACCATGCCAATACCAATCGAGCATGACGTCGCCCACGACCATCAATTGAGCGCAGTCGAAATCAGGAGGCGAAAGCTTCACCGGCGGGTTTCTTGTCATGGCGGCCTAAATTGATCGAATAAACTTCACTCAGAACGTCGGCGACAGAAGCGACGCTTATTTTTTCCATCACGTATTTCGCATTTCTGGGATATTCAAATCCGAGGCTCAGGAACATTCCGCCTTCTCGCTTGGACACAGCAAGGACTCCACGCTCTTTGCTGACAGGGCCCCATCGAAACGGATTGGTAGGACCATGCAGACTAATCATCGGCGTGTCCAGCATTGCGGACAAATGCATGATCCCGGTGTTCACACAAACTATGCATTCCGCCCGCCTTACTATTCCGACCACTTCAGTCAGGCTCACCTTGGCTGCCACGCTTACGACTTTCTGGCTGCCGATCAGATCAACCAATTGTTGAGCCCGTGTGGCATCTTCGGGGCCGCCCGTTATGACAATGGCGTACCCGTTATCAATCAACATATGTGCGAGATCGCGCCAGCACTCCATGGGCCATTCGCGCATGGCGAAATTCGTTCCAGAGGCCCACGGGTGAAAAACAACATATTTGTCGTCAACGACGAACGGCAAACTGGAGGGGCGAATAGCTTTGGTGATTTTCGGATATTCCGTCGACTCGACGCCTAGAGGGCGCAATAGCCTTCTGAAATTCTCCAGCTCATGAAGGCCGTCGCAATGCTCAACGCTGGCGTCATAGGCATAATGGCGGAATTGATTCCTGGTCTTGAAACCGATCGTAAATTTCGACTTCGTAAACGCTGCCAATATGGCCGAGATCCTCGGCCATTGCGAAGTATCGATCAAGACGTCAACTTCGTATTTCTTTATTTCCTTGAGTGCATTCAACGGGCTGGTCAAAGGGACAATTACAATTTCGTCGAGGCCGTCGAACAGGTCATAAATGCGCGCGTTGCTTCGCGATGCAAATACCACCACTCTGGAAATATTTTTGATTTTTCTCAACTCAGAAATAATGATCGACGACAAGATCGAGTCGCCGATTGCAGCAAAGGCAAAAATGCCTGCGGTCGTGCATTCCGCCGGTAGGCGTCGCTTTTTGCGAAGCGCCCCTAATACGTACAGGAGAGCGCCGCCGACAATAAGGTCGACGCGCTTGAGAAGGTTCTGTCCGCGCTCATTTTTCATTTCATGTCCGGCAGCATCGAGTTGAACGTCGAACTAGGACCCGAGCGGTTGCACACCTTCGCCGGCCCGGTTGAGATAGGCGTGATGACCGCGCGCCTGGGCAGATGGCCCGTTCGAGCCACCGCGCGCTTGTCACCACATGTCTTCACGTTGTCGCACTGTTCGAGCAATGTCGCCAATTCCGCCTCGGTCGTCTGCTGGATGATCTGACAGGCACCGCGCTGGATCAGGTCATCCAGGCTGCCCAACGTGTCGCTGTACCGTTGTTCGCTGATCCCGTCAACGCATGCATTGACGGTGGAATCCCGTTAGCTGGTTGTGACTCTCGGCAGGCACTGTGCTCGGCTTACTGCTACTGCCGTCGGAACACCTCGCGTCAGGCCAGTCAGTCCAGCCACCGGGTCCGACGATACCTTTGAGCGCTCACGCTCCGGAGCGGAAGGTCACAAGTCGGCGGCATCGAGCGCCGAAAGTCTGCAATGGTCGATGATGCAACTGCATGATCCGTGCTGGAACGTGCTGTGTCTGTGCGGCGCCGAACGTTCAAATCTCTGAGTGAATGCGGGCGCCCACGGAAAACAGGTTTTGCAGCAGCAACGATTCGTGTAGAAAAGTCGATCGATATACAGAGTACTGCTTATATTTCCAGTTCGGAGAATTGTTCAGCGGCTTACACTTGAGCGGCGCAAGCGTACTTACCTGTCCTTTCGTGCCTATGCGAATCACTACGACACCGCCTCACGAGGATTCGGGCACGGCGAAACGACTTGAACCCGGCACCGATCAGGGGCGCCACCTGGTCGGGATAATTGTCACTTCAGTAATTTCTGCAGGCTTTCGTGGTTCATATCGGGCGAAACTTCATAGCGCTTATTAATGCAACTGTAATCAATCCTGCCACGCCACTATTTGCGAAACAAATAGTTTTGCCTGCCTGTCGGCAATCCGCCTACCTAAACTGAATCGGCGCAGCGCAACGTGCGCTAAACCACAGACTCCGACGTGGCAAAGGAGGTATTCCTATCACACTTGCTCAAAGTCTCGATGGACGCGGCGAAGCTTGTCGCTCCATCGAGAAGCTTGTTACCCCGGATCTTGGAGATGGCGCCTTTGAACACGCATATCCGCAGTTTTGAATCGTCTCGCACAGGCCGCTGGCATTGATCGCCATTGCGACGTTCGCGGCCTCTCCTTTTTTCTTGCGGCACCTATCCGGCCAATCCGGCAGAGCTTTTGATCGTGCACGACTTCAGGAAAGTCGCTGATCAGCTGAGCGAGCAGTCCGATGTCGCACCAGTCGACGCTCCGCCTTGCCTGGTCTATGAGCAGGCCGCGCAGTCCACACGCACCATCCATTAGGCAGACGAAGTGTCACGCTACAGAACAATCTCCAGTTGAGATTCACAGCAAGGGACTTCGCGCAACTTGCTTATTGAAACACCTGGCGAGTTTGCCGGAAAGCGGGGCCTTGAAGCCGGGCAGCTTCGAGATCCAAATATGTGTCGCAGCGAGAACTATTGATTCTCGATCATGTTGGGGTGAACTATTCATGAGCCGATCTACGCCGCAAATTGGAATCGAGGTAAACGAGAATCGTATTCCTTTCAATACGCCCGCCATGACGGGTAACGAACTGAAGTACGTCGCAGAAGCTCACTTCAGTAAAAAGCTCGCTGGCGACGGCTCCTTCACCGGTCGTTGCAACGAGTGGCTGCAGGAAAGAAGCGGTGCCGGCAGGGCATTACTGACTCACTCCTGCACAGCCGCGCTTGAAATGGCAGTTCTGTTGCTGGACATCCAACCCGGCGACGAAATCATCATGCCGTCGTACACGTTCGTCTCGACGGCGAACGCATTCGTCCTGCGCGGTGGCGTGCCTGTCTTCGTGGATGTCCGTGAAGACACCATGAATCTCGACGAGCGATTGATCGAAGCTGCGATCACGCCACGAACTCGCGCGATCGTCCCGGTGCATTACGCCGGCGTGGCATGCGAAATGGACACGATCGTATCCATCGCCCAACGCCACGGACTCAAAGTCGTCGAAGACGCAGCGCAGGGCGTCATGGCAACCTATAAGGGTCGCGGCCTAGGCTCCATTGGCCACCTCGGCGCTTACAGTTTTCACGAAACAAAAAATATCATTTCGGGCGAGGGTGGCGCTTTGCTCGTGAACGATCCCGCCCTCACGAGGCGCGCGGAAATAATCCGCGAGAAAGGCACGGATCGCAGCCGCTATCTCCGCGGAGAGGTCGACAAATACACCTGGCAGGAAGTCGGCTCTTCATTCTTACCGAGCGAGTTGGTCGCCGCTTATCTTTGGGCTCAACTGGAAGGTGCTGAAAAGATTACGCAGGCACGCCTCGCGCACTGGGAGCGATATCACGCGCTTCTCGAGCCATTCGAGCGCAAGGGCGCGCTTCGTCGTCCGATCGTACCGAAAGAGTGCCAGCACAACGGGCATATGTACTACGTTCTGGTCGAAGATGAACACGTGCGTCAGCGTCTACTCGATGAATATAGAAGGCAGGAAATAGGCTCGGTATTTCACTATGTTCCGCTTCATTCATCTCCTGGCGGGCAACGGTACGGCAAACTTGGCGGTCCATTGGACGTTACCATCGACCAGTCAAAACGCCTGATTCGCCTTCCCCTCTGGGCCGGCCTGACCGAAACGCAACAGATGCGCGTGGTCGACATCTTTAGCGCGCTGGTGAAATAGGGCTGGCCGACTCTGGGCAGGCATGCACGAATCGCATCCGGGCGCGTTGACGAGAGGTCTTCGGCAGCGGTCCGGATGTCGTCCATTTCTGCTTCCCGCACCGGAAGGTGCGGCGACCGGGACCTCCATCCAGTCAATGATCGGCGACTGACAGTGAGAAGCCGGCTCTAAGTCCTTTGAACACGCTCGATCTGGCCGCCGGCGAAAACTTTACGCATTTGACCGTCAACGTCACGATCGCATAAGCAATTGCAATTGCACGATGTGCAGGTGCGAGATGCTTGCGGCTGAAATAAACGCGATTGCGCGCCGTATAGAACAGGCTGAAGGGACTTTCATTGCCGCCGGTGGACACCGCCACCTTGTGACCGACGCTCGATGTCGGCACATACAGCAGGCCAATGTCGGCACTTTTCATGCGCCAGACGAAGTCACTGTCGTCGTAATAGACGAAGTATTTTTCATCCATCATTCCAATCGTCTGGAAGATGCTTTTGTGCAGCAACATAAAGCAGGTCGGCGCGTATTCTGTGAACATTTCTTCGTCGAACTGCCCGCGATCTTCCTTCCGGTCGCCTACGTGCGGCGTGGTGGCGGTAAGCGGCGAGAACCTTCCGCCCGCACACCATATCCGATTGGTGCCGTGATAGGTGATCTTGGGCACCGAGGCCAACGCGCCCGCCTCCTCGGTGTGCCGTACAAGTCCCGCGATCACGTCGGGATCCGGAAAGTCGGTATCGTTGTTGGCCAGCAGAACGTACTCGCATCCGTCTGCAAGCGCCATCTCTATGCCCTGATTGTTGCCGCGAGCGACGCCGACATTGTCGTTATTGAACACGATATCGGCGTGAATATCATTGAGAGCCGCAAGCTCGCGCGATATCGCACACCCCGTATCCTTCTCGCTGTTGTCGATCACGTACAGCTTGAAGTTCGCATCGCGCTGGGCGGCGAGACTCTTGAAAAAATCGGGAAGCACGGAATCGGAGCGATACAGCACGGTGACAATCCCGATCAGCGGTGAACCATATCTCGTTGACATATCGCGTCCTTCAAATGAGTTGCGGAGGCGGCCGTCGCGGCGCCTCCGTCATGGCGTGAGCGGCGCGTCACCGATGTGTCATGCGGCGCGTTCACAGCCCTTGTATAGACCCTTCTCCCGCATCTCGGCGATGCTCTTCTCGTAGGTATCGGCCATCACCTCCTGCTGGTCGACCCATCGGGCAAACCGCGCAATGCCTTCGCTAAACGACACCTTGGGCTCGAATCCGAGCATGTCCCTTGCCTTGGTCAAATCGGCGTAGACATGGCGGACATCGCCCAGGCGGAATGCGCCGGTCACGGTGACGCTGACATCGCTCGCATACACTTCGCACAAAGTCCTGGCGACATCCATGACCGAAGTGCGCACTCCCGAGCCGATGCCGAATACGTTGTCCGCCGCGTTGGCGTTCGTGAGCGCTGCGTAGGTCGCATCCACCACGTCATCGATATAGACGAAGTCGCGGCTTTCCAGGCCGTCCTCGAAAATATTGATCGGATTGCCGTTTTTGATGCGCGTCGAAAAGATCGAGAGAATGCCCGTGTAAGGGTTGGATAACGACTGACCCGGACCGTAGACATTCTGATAACGCAACGCCGACGCATCGATGCCGATGGAACGGCAGGTCGTCATCACCATCTGTTCCTGAGTCTGCTTGGTAATGCCATAGAGCGACGTCGGATGGATTTTCGATTCCTCGTCGGTCGGCACGCATTCCATCGCTTCGCCGCTTATCGGGCAGAGATGCTCGAACTGGCCTTCGAGCATGTCTTTTTCCTTCCGCGGACCGGGATACAGAATGCCGGCGGCCGGAGAACGATACTTGCCTTCGCCATAAATCGCGCGCGACGAAGCAACGACCACTTTGCGAACGGAATTGCGGCTATTCTTCACCAGTATGTCGAGAATCAGGGCCGTGCCATGCACGTTCACGTCGACATAGCGGTCGACCTCGTACATCGACTGGCCCGTCCCTGTCTCGGCCGCGAGATGAACGATCGCGTCCTGCCCCTGCATGACGCGCTCGAGCATGGCCCGATCGGTCACCGACCCCTTCACGAAGTGCACGCTTTCCGGCAGCGATGCGAAGATCGCCGACGTGACACTGGGATTCTCTCCATGAATCTGCGGGGAGAGGTTATCGAGGACCGTGACTTCCGCATTGTTGGCGCAAAGCTTGCGCGCCAGACTCGAGCCGATAAAGCCGGCGCCACCCGTAATCAGGACTTTCATTGTTTCTCCCTCTCCCAACATCTGGTTTCGAAGTTGTAGCGCTTGATGATTTGCGCCGGATTGCCTGCGACCACGCAATAGTCGGGAACGTCGCGGGTCACTACCGAATGCGCGCCGACCACGACGTGGCGGCCGATCTTCACGTTGGGCAGAATGACGGCGCTAAATCCAATAAACGCGCCCTGCCCGATCAGCACGTAATTACCTCGCGTGCGAATACGCTCGCCAATGCGGGTGGTATCGTTCACGTCCTCATACGGATGCTCGACATCGACAATGGCAACGTTCCCGGTAATGGTCGCGCCGTCGCCGATCTCGATTGAAGAGCCGCATACGATGTGAACGTTCTGCTCGATATTGACGTGGCTTCCGATCGTGAGCCGCGGCGGCGCAGCCGCGTCCGTCACGACAAGCTCGATGCGCGCGCCCGGTCGAATCAGCACACGCTCGCCGATCGACGCGTAGTGCACGTTGGCGAGCAGCATGGGACGAAAGATCGTCGTTTTCGCGCCGACCGACTCGAACACATGCGCGTACCACAGACGCGTCTTGAGTCGGTACCAGGCGAGAAACGCGCGGTTACACAGGTCGAGTAACCTCACTTTCTTAGTGGCAGGCCGCTCATTCCCCTGGACGGTGGTACTCATGCGTGGACCCGTTGTCGTCCGGTCACCTGCTTGAGCCGCGTATAGACAGCGCGTGACAGACGTGGCCACCGGCGCGTCGAGTACAAAACGAGCTGTTTCATGCTGATTCTTGCCGCCCGCCAGCTCGACTCGATGCAGTCCTCGAAGTTATCCTCGTGTCCATGCTCCAGATAGAAGATGGCCGAGGTCAGATAGAACTTTGCGCGCCCCCGGTTGACTGTATCGCTCGCCATGCCGAGATCGGCCGCGATCTGGCAGGTCTGGATCATGTCGCTCATGTATTCCCTATGACGCTCGGGATTGTTAATTCGCGTCGAGGTCATACCGGTCCGGTTGACGCGGTAAAGGCCCAACTCTTCGTCCAGGTAGCAGCCTTGCCAGCCGAACACCACCTGTAGCAAGTGGGCCACATCACAGACTGATTTCAGACCCACGTCAACGGGACTGCGATGACGCAGGTGAGCCCGATACATTTCCGAGCTATGAAAAAAGTACGGTCCGTTCTTGATGAGGAATTCAGCGTCAAACGTTGCGGGCTTATTTTGGGGCAATGGATATGGCACAGACTCCAACGTATCCTGGTCCACCGTGCGCATTCTATGCACCACGAGACCGCATTCCGGATGCTCTCTTAAGAAATCGAGTTGGCGCTGCAACTTGCCAGGAAGCATGACATCGTCGCCGTCGATGTTCGCGATATATTCGCCCTTTGCCATCGCGACGGTATCGGCGAAGTTCGCAGCGAAGCCGACGTTGGCTTCGTGCGAAACGACCTTGATCACATCCGGATAACGCGATCGAAACGACTCGATAACATCGAGGGAATTGTCGGGCGAGTTATCATCGCCGACGATCACCTCGAATGGCACATCGAGCTTCTGGTCGAGTACGCTTTGGAGGCACGGACCGACATACTCGCCTTGCCGGTAGCAGAGCACGATGACCGACAGTACGGGCGCGGCCTGCTCCTGGACCGGAGGGTTAAGGTTAATATCCATGCTTGTTTTTCTCAGTTGAGGACCAGCCGCCCGGCCAGGTGGCGAGCCTTTCGTTGAATAATCGGCGAGACCGCGATGGTCGATGCAGCCATAGCGAGCCACGCTCCTGATAGAACAAAGAACAGACCAATACGCGAACAGGTTGTCAGATCCGCGAAACTCAACAGTAGTCCGACGGGGGTGAGCGCAGCGATACGCGCCGCGAGGCCTCGATACCAACTGGCGTTGATACCGGGGATAAACTTTCGGTGTACGATCGCAACCCAGCCGAACAGGAGCAGAAAGTTCATTCCCGCCCACGCATAAGCAGCGCCGACCGCACCCAGATGAACGCCGCCAAATAGAACTGCGGGCGCATAAAGCACGAGGAAACCGATATTGCCTTTCAGATGCAGAGACAGGTCCCCTTTCGCGTACTGCACAATAAACGCCAGCGAAGCGATCGCTGAGAATGCGTTTCCTGCCGCATAGCATTGCATCGTTCGCAATGCCTCGGGACTCAACGGTGCGCTTGCGGACCAGAATCGAAGCACGGCCTCCGGCGCACAGATGAACACCGCCGCGACGGGGATCACCGCCAATGACGTCAGTTCGGTGGCCAGTGCGTACATCTGACGAATTCGTTCCCCGCCACCGAAGCTTTCGGTAGTCAGCCGTGGAATGAACGCCTGTTGAATCGGGTTGGCGAGCAGCAAGATTCCGCTCGCCAACAGCGTCGCCAGGCTGAACACCGCAAAATCCGCCAGCGGCAATATTTTCGAAAGGGCGATCTTGTCGATCTGTGTGGTGCAGGCCCAGATCACCGTTGCCAATGCAATCGACAGCGACAGCTTCGCGCGCGATGACAGTACCTTCCATGAAAAACGTGTCGACACAAACGGTATGTCGATCGTACGGCCGAGCAGTGTCCGCATCGCGGCTGCTTCCACGACAATCGCCAAAAGTTGCCAAACAAAGAAGAACTCAATACGCGGCCAGATCATGATGATCGGCACAACGAGCACAGTGCGTATCACGGCGAAGGTGATGACAATTCCGTTGAGTGCAACCTGTCGATCGATGCCGACTACCCCCCCACGGTATAGCGCACTGAGCCATCGCGCGATGGCAGTCAGCATCATCAGTACAAATGCCGTACGAATCACACTCGGAGGCAACGTGGACGCATTCAACCATCGTTCGGCGAAATAAGGCGCGATGAAGATCGACAAGACGAACAGGATGGCGCTGGTGCCGAGAATCAGCTTTTCCAGTGATTCCAGCAACAACCCGACTTCAGCTTTCGAACCGGTACCGGCCCGCAGGCTGCCGAGCTCGCGGCACAACGTGGGCGAAAGCCCGAAGTCGAGAACGAGTACCCATGCGAGAACCACCGCGTTGATCGCAATCAGCCCATAAGCTTCGACCCCGAGATGACGCACGTATATCGGGACCATGACGATGCCGAGCAACGCGGTCACCATCTGTCCAACGAAATTTGCGAGCAGGGTTCGTCTCAACATCGCGGTCTGCCAGTAAATTAGGTAAGGGCTGAAGGTACCGTCAGAGTCGCCGCGAATTCCGAATTGACATCATTAATATCAACTCATCGCGAACGTGTCCTAGGGCGAGCGTTTGATCTGCCAAACGACCGAAAGATGCCACCTCCATTCCGGCCGGTCGATGCCGGAATGACAATTCACGCTGAGCGCAACGCGTTTCGACGCTAGGGAAAAATGACTACTCGTGAAACTTGATGTACTACCAAAGTATCCGATGCGGTCTGCGGGCGGATCGTGACTAGTGCCAAACGCCCCTCGGCGTGAACAGACGCCGATAGGAACACTTCTGCGCAAGCCACCTTGCGATGCGCATTACTGCGGTCTACGCCTTGAAGCGTACCTGTCCAGCTTCAATTTAAATGTGCGGCGGCGCACGTTCAACAAGTTGCGTATCAGCTACCGCATTGAGGTCGGAAGCGGCTTCACTCTGCTCGAACATGACGGGGTCAGCGGCTTGGCCATGCCACCTGGTCCTTCGGAAGGTTGAGCAGATACTGGCCATACGCATTCTTGGCGAGCGGTTTGGCGAGTTGGAGCAATTTCTCCTCATCGATCCAATGTCGGCGGAATGCAATCTCCTCCGGGCACGCCACCACCAAACCCTGACGCTTCTGCAGCGTTTCGATAAACGTAGCCGCCTGGATCAGCGAATCGTGCGTGCCTGTGTCGAGCCAGGCGTAACCGCGCCCCATGATTTCGACTTCAAGCGCATCGCGCCGCAGATAGCACGAATTGACATCGGTGATCTCCAGTTCGCCACGCGGCGACGGCCTGATGTCCGCAGCGATGTGGCAGACCTGGTTATCGTAGAAATAGAGGCCTGTGACCGCGTAGTTCGAACGCGGCTCCGCGGGCTTCTCCTCGATGGAGAGCGCGTGAAAACTCTTATCGAACTCGACCACGCCGTAACGTTCAGGATCCTGCACGTGATACGCGAACACGGTCGCGCCGCTGTCACGCGCATTTGCGCGCTCGAGCTGCTTCGCGAGATCGTGGCCGTAGAAGATGTTGTCGCCAAGAATCAGCGCCGACGGATCGTTGCCCACAAAATCCCGGCCGATGATGAACGCCTGCGCGAGTCCGTCCGGCGAAGGCTGAACCGCGTACTGGATGTTCATGCCCCACTGGCTGCCGTCGCCGAGCATCGCCTCGAAGCGCGGCGTGTCCTGCGGCGTCGAAATGATCAGCACGTCGCGAATGCCCGCAATCATCAACGTCGACAGCGGATAGTAGATCATCGGCTTGTCGTAGACCGGCAGCAACTGCTTGGAGACCACGTGCGTGATCGGATACAGGCGGGTGCCCGATCCGCCCGCGAGAATAATGCCTTTGCGCGCCATTGCCGTGCCTTTACGCGCGCTGCGCGTAGTTGGTCTCAACCCACTTTCGATAGTCACCCGAGGCGACTTCGTCCGACCATTCCTGATTGTCCAGATACCACTGGACCGTCCTGGCCAGACCCGTTTCGAACGTTTCCGCCGGCTTCCAGCCGAGTTCGCGTTCGAGCTTGCGGGCGTCGATTGCGTAACGGCGGTCGTGGCCCGGACGATCCCTCACATACGTGATCTGGTCGCGGTACGACGCGCCCGCCTTCGGACGCAACTGATCGAGCAGGTCGCACAGCGTGTGCACGACCTCGAGGTTCTTCTTCTCGTTCCAGCCGCCGACGTTGTACGTCTCGCCCGGCGTGCCGCGCGCGAGTACTTCGCGGATCGCGCTGCAATGGTCGCCGACATACAGCCAGTCGCGCACGTTCTGACCGTCGCCGTAGACCGGCAGCGGCTTGCCGCCGAGCGCGTTGGCGATCATCAGCGGAATCAGTTTCTCGGGGAACTGGTACGGACCGTAGTTGTTCGAGCAGTTCGTGGTGAGCACCGGCAGGCCATACGTATGATGGTAGGCGCGCACCAGATGGTCGGAACCCGCCTTGGTGGCCGAGTAAGGGCTATTCGGCGCGTACGGCGTGGTCTCGGAGAATTGCGGATCGGTAGCGGAGAGCGAGCCGAACACTTCATCGGTCGATACGTGCAGGAAGCGGAATTCCGCTTTGGCGACGTCGTTCAACTTGCTCCAGTACGAGCGCGCCGCTTCCAGTAGCGTGAAGGTACCCACGACATTGGTCAGCACGAAGTTCTCCGGCCCGTGAATAGACCGGTCGACATGAGTCTCGGCCGCGAGATGGATGATTGCGCGAGGCTGGTGTTCGGCGAGCAATTCGTCCATTACGGCGCGGTCGCCTATGTCGGCGCATACGAAAATATGCATCGGATTGTGCTGCAGAGATTGCAGCGTGCGCAGATTGCCCGCATAGGTGAGCTTATCGACATTCACCACGGGTTCATCGCAGATTTGTAGCCAGTCAAGCACGAAGTTGGCGCCGATAAAACCGGCGCTGCCTGTCACCAAGATCATGGAAGCCCTTTGGAAGCCGCCTTCACGCAGTTTGCGCGAAGGTCGATGGAGTCTGGCTGACGTCCGGTGAATTGCGCAGCCACGGGACGTCGGTAAAGCAGCTTTGGTGTAGCGTTCCATCGCGACTTCCATCGCCGCGAACAGATACAACCAGCTTAGTGTAGGGTTCTAGAAATCTTGTTTCAGTGCGGAAAGCAACATACACGCTTTCGCCTGCGCTAACGGGGGGTAAGGAGGGGCGCTTCGCGCGGTCGGCACGCTTGCAGCGTTCGCGTTGCCCGTGCCTCGACCGCATGGCGTTGACGTGGCTCGGCCTTATCGCCGATGGCCAACTATTTCTTTTGTGAAAGCCGCGCCTGTGACGTCGCGATGATCGACGCGGCCTTCATGGTTTGCGGCAGATGTACCTGCCGATGCGCGACGGGGCGCCGGCTGCCTGCGCGTCCCGAAGAAAGAGTTATTTATCGTCTCGAGGTGTTCTGGAACGTGCGACACATAATGCGCATACGAAAACGCCAATGACCACGCCGAATATGAAGCATAAGAAATGTGTCAAAACGCTCGACATTTACCTGGTCCTTTCAATTGAGGCGAGATTGAATTTATAACGATTCACCTCCTTCGTGATTCACCGGAGATCACCGCACGCAGCCGGTAGAACGTCGAAGACACACAGGCAGCAGCGATGGTATGACGCGGCGGTTGACGCGCCAATCATCATACTTTACTAGAATCGCGACCAGGTCGAAAAAACGGCACAGCTGAAGCAGTACGCGTAGGGCGTGGCAGTGGATGTGACATCAGGCTCCAGCCGGACGCGGATGATCGCGCCGTCGGAGCTCACAGCGTGAAGCCAGCCGCGCCCACGAGCATGGCAAAGTCGGCAAGAGCGCGCATGTAGTGCGACGCGAGGCAAGAACTGCAGGCCGCCGCGCAATGGCAGTTTGACAGACAAAGCAAACGACGAACGGCAACTTCCGATCAGATCGATTGGCCTATCCAAGGGCAATAGAACTATGAGTCCTGGACGGGGGCTCAGCGCGAGCGCGATCGCTGACACGCGCGAATAGCTCTCCGCGGGAAAGAGAAACTGCCGCGCGTGATCCCGAGCACACGGGCCGCGGCGCGGTCATTCGTTGGCCAGTACCTGACCAGTTGTCTCCAGGCCTTCTTTCTTCTTTCGCTACAAGCACCCGGGCCGATCAATCGTGAGCTTACCGATATCACGATACGTGAGCAGCGACCCGACTCTTGCCGATGCTGGCGTCAGGTTCCATCAAGTCAGGTGCCCGCCGCATTTATCGTCGTGGAACGTCAGCAATACATCCGAACGCACCAACATATTGCCGGGCGTTCCAGACGTCAATTCGGATTGTGAAAATGGCAAAGCCGTCAGCGCGTGACTTCCATCGCGTTGATACGCGGCAATAACCGGTCGAATTCGCGTTTCACGATCTCATAGCATTCGCATGAGCGCGCCTCGAGTCCGCTCCGATCGAGAATCCGGACACGGCCACGACTGTGATGGATGAGATCGGCTTCGCAAAGCTTGCCGGACGCCTCAGTCACGCCTTCACGACGCACGCCGAGCATGTCGGCAATGACTTGCTGCGTGACGTGCAAGTCGCTTGTGCCCGAACGATCGATATCGACCAGCAGCCACCGGCACAGTTGCTCGTCCAGTCGATGCAGCCTGTTGCACGCCGCAGTCTGTGCGACCTGGGTGAGGAGAGCCTGCATGTACAGCAGCATCGACGAGCGCAGAGAAGCGCAATTGCGCAATGCTTCGCGCAGTGCTGTAGCGCTGATGCGATAAGCAAAACCCCGGCATTGAGCCTGAACGCTGGCTGGCATGGTGTCGCCGCCCGTCAGGATCGGCACGCCTGTCGTGCCATCCCTGCCAATCGCGGCAATTTCCACCGAACTGCCGTTTTCCATGGTTTGCAGCAGAGACACGATCGCTGTGGCCGGAAAATAGACGGTTCGGATGAGTTCGCCGGATTTCGACAGCAGTTGACCCGGACTCAATTCGACGAGTTCAAGATGAGGAAGCAGCGCGTCCCATTCATGCGTTGGGAGCGCTTCGAGCAGACGGTTGCCACGGCGGTATGACTGGAATGTCGTCATCATTTCCCTCACGTAAGTATCGCAGCCTGCCTTGGTACGGCAGGCCTCGCTCGAATCGAGGAGTCAATGACGATGCATTGCCCTCATTCGCGCGGTCGGCAAACAGAAGCGGTAATGGAGACGATCAAAGCTTCGCACTGGTCATCGCGTTGCGTTCGATGTCGCAGTGCAGCATAGCGGGCAAACAGGGGCGCGCCAATAATGCTGGCGGAATATCCCGCACGATCGGCGGATTTAAGAGGACTTATTTGCGTTGAAGGTTGGTTGAAACGCTGAACGCCCATGTCACTTTGTTGCAGATCGAAAGGAGCCCGATGTTAGCTGAAGTGTCAGTAAGTGCTAGTGTGAAATCGCAACATGTCGAGCTTATTAAGGATGTCTATGGGATGAAATAAAGCGGACGATATGCCTTATCTCAGCGAAGCGTAAGCCAGAGTGATGCCGAGCTGAGTGGTCACGCTTGCCCGTCAGTCAGCGGCGATGGTCCGCTCGACCGCGACGTGGCCGGCCGCCTGCGTGTGTGTCGTCATCCGCCGTCGCGATCATTTCCGCTTCCTGCGTAATGGCCCTCCCGGCCAGCGCTTTCAGAACGCCAGTCAGAATCCGCCTGCCGATTTCATGGTGAAAGATCCAGACGCCATGGATTCGTCCGGTGAATGCAGCCTCGCTCCCGATCTCCGGGTCGGGCCGAAAGCCGGAACCCAGTCCAAACGTGAAGAGTCCGCGTATCACCTTGCCGTTGATGTCGAGCGGACGGCCGAACTTGTCGACCTCGATACCGCCCTGGCAGAACTGCAGCGGAATCTCCACCCCTCGATGGTCGACCAGTGCGGACATGTTGGGCCTATAGCCGGCGCTATGGACCACGCCACATGACTGCATGAGACAGGTGGCAGCACGGGCGCGCCCGGCTTCCCCGGAGGCGGCATCGATCAATTCGACACGTGGTGTCGTTCCCGCGACGCGGCCGTGCGACATCACCGAACATGCGATCTCGAATGCGCGGTAGCGCAGACCGCTCGAACGATTGACGCGCCGCGTGATCGGGCAAATATCGTTGGCTGGATCGACCGTATAACCCCATGCGCGCGCTTCCTCCTCGGTTTCGAAAAACAGCCGGACTGGCGAGCGATGAATGATGGCGATTTCATCGAGTCCGGCGTCGCCGAGATCGGTCGCAAGACGCTCGGTCATCGTGAACGCGCTATGCGAGCCGCCGATGATCGTGATCCGGTTCGTACGCCGGGCCGTGGCAGGGGAAAAAAACACGGGCGCGAAGGTGTCGACCAGTTGCGTGCTCGTGAGGCGAAGCAGTTCATCCGACGTGCAGGTGATGACGCCGTTGCCCGGCAATGGAATGTCCAGCGTGCGGCACAGATCATCGATCTCTTCAACGCGCTGCGATCCACCGAGATTCATCACGACGGTGTCGCTGATCATCATCCGGCGTGCCGCGGGTCTGCGCGTGTCGTGATAAGCGATTTCGAAGCGGCCGTCCCGGCCGTGACGAATCGCATCGATTTCGTGTCCGCGCAGTACATCGACGTCGAAATGTTCGACGAGGTGCGCGATGAGTCGCTCCGCAGCCAGCGAGAGCAGCTCGCCGACCTCCGAGAGCAGCGGCGCACCCTCGGGGTCCGCGGCCAATTTCCTATGCAACGCGTTGTATTCGCGGATGTCGCCGAACACTTCGTCGAAGCGTTCGTGCTCAAGGCATGCGAGGAAAGATTTGGCGACCGAGTTGCCCGTAACGTTCACATAGTCACCGAGTTTGCCTGCTCCGAGGCTCGCGCGTTTGTCGATGATCAGCAAGCCGTTTCTGGCCACCTCTGCCAGCTTGCCGCTCTTGAACGCGTAGAACAGGAAGCCCATTCCTGCCGGACCGGCGCCGCACAACACACACGAGTAATCGCTTGGTACGCTCCCGGAACTATCCGGATCTACTGCTGAGGACCTCTGCATAACTTTGGGGCTCGATAGTTGTCCGCTATGAATTTGTGCGCACCATGCGCGTTGCCGGAGTCGAGGACATTCCTCGGATCGGATTCAACACACAATATCGCTTAATGCGAAACGTCACTCTGTGCGCTTGCGCACGGACAATATTTCGGAACCTTACTGCAAGGCATCTTCATCCCAACATTCTGCTGTACGGAATAAATTTCCAGTCACGGGTTGCGTCGGGAAAAACTTCTTCACATAAGCAATCGACGTACCACCATAAACATAAAATGCCACACATATGGCCGATTTTACAAAATCTAACAATTAGGATTTCTGAATTAAATTTCCGTTCAATGCCCGATTAAAACCGGCGCTCGCGACCAACGCGAGCGCGGCCCTCCGCCATTACGCCATCTGGAACACCGCCACGGCGTCGCGCAATATGGTCGCCTGCTCTTCCAGCGACTTCGCCGCCGCAGCCGCCTCTTCCACGAGCGCCGCATTGTGTTGCGTGACTTCGTCGATCTGTGAGACGGCCTTGTTGACCTGTTCGATACCGTCACTCTGTTCGAGTGCGGACGCTTCGATCTCGTTCATCACGCCAGTCACGCGCTCGACGGCGCTCATGGCTTCGTGAATCGTCTTCTGCGCGTCGGACACGAGGGACGCGCCCTCCTGAACCTTGGCGGCCGATTCGCCGATCAGTTCCTTGATTTCCTTCGCCGCCGCGCCTGAGCGCTGCGCGAGGCTGCGCACTTCCGAAGCCACCACCGCGAAGCCGCGCCCCTGCTCGCCGGCGCGCGCTGCCTCCACCGCTGCGTTCAACGCCAGAATGTTGGTCTGAAACGCAATCCCCTCGATCATGCCGATGATTTCCGTCACCTTGCGCGACGACTCGCTGATCCCGTCCATCGTTTCCGTGACACGCGAGACCACTTTGCCGCCACGCGTGACCGTGTCGAGCGCGCCGTGCGCGAGCCGGTTCGCCTGCTTCGCGTTGTCCGCGTTCTGTTTCACCGTGGCCGACAACTGCTCCATGCTCGCGGCGGTCTGCTGAAGCGCCGCTGCCTGCTGCTCGGTGCGCGAGGACAGATCCGCATTGCCCGACGCAATTTCGTTCGCGCCTTGGGTGATCGCCGTCGTGCTGCCGCGTACTTTGGACACGGTTTCGACGAGGCCGTCGCGCATCTTCGTCAACGCGCCCAGCAACTGGCCCATCTCGTTGCGCGATTTGATCTTGATCGCGACAGTCAGATCGCCGGCGGCGATGCGCTCGAAATGCTTGACGGTTGCGTTGACCGGCTTGATCAACGCCACTGACAAACCGATGCGCGCCGCCACGCCGATCACGAGCGCGATGGCGCCGATCGCGGCGAACAGCAGCGTCGCGATCTGGAAGCGTTGCGCGGCCGTTTGAGCCTGCTGATGCTGGCTGTCGATCTGCGAATGTTCGAGCGCGTCGATCGCTTTCGAATAAGTGGCGTAAAAGTTGTTCGCCGTCTCGCCCTGAATGTTGCGGAAGGTATTGAAATCGAAGTCAGTCAGCGCCTTGAACTCCGGCTCGATCGCCTTATCGACCAGGGCGCTGCGCGCCTGCTCCACGTTCTGCGCGAGCTTCTGCTCGTTTTCGTTCGCAAAAGGGCCTGCCATGTAATTGCGGAAGTCTTTGTTCGATTCGACCAGCACCTTGTGCGCGGCCGGCAACAGGTCATCGGTTTGCTTGCCGACACTAAAGAGTGTCTGATACGAACCCAGTGCGAGCTGCACCTGCAGCAGCTTCTCGGAGCTCGCCTTCAGATGCGACAGCGCGGTCGCGCTACGCTGCGTGTCGTCGAGGCTGCTGTTGGCGAGCTTGAGCGCGCCATAGCCGACACCGATCACTGTCAGCAGGAAAGCGACGAATACGCTGATCACCAGCGTCAGGCCGCCACGAATTGTGATGTTATTTAGCATTGGGTCTCCGGAACGTCTTGCCGATCGGCGGCGAAACAGATGGCAGGCACGCGCGCCGTCTTTTTTGCGCGTGACTTACTCTTCGCCGCATCCCAGGTTAACGACCTCGCACGGACCCTGCTAAATAGGTGGAATCCATGACCGGCGGGCGTTTGCGAGCACTTTTCACCTCACTATCTGGGATATTCGGGCGACCACGCGGCAGCGCTGCTTTTCCGGGCGTTGCGCGTTTCGTTTGTATAATTCGGCGTCTTCGCTCAGGCTCACTTTCATGCTTAGTTTTGCGCTCGGCTTTCTCGTTTCACTGCTGATCACGCTGTTGATCGTGCGCTACGCGCATCTGCATGAAAAATTCTCCACCGACACCGATCTGGCCGGTGTGCAGAAATTCCATGTTCGCCCGGTGCCGCGCATCGGCGGGACCGGCATTCTGCTCGGGCTGATCGTGTCCGCCGTGCAGCTGCATCACGCGTATCCCGCCGTGTCAGGCGGCATCCTCGGGCTGATTGCGTGCGGCATGCCGGCCTTCGGCTCGGGTCTGGTCGAAGACCTGACCAAGCGCGTGTCGCCGCTTACAAGGCTGGTCTGCACGATGGCGGCAGCGGCGCTCGCCTATTTCCTGCTGAACATCGCCGTGACGCGCATCAGCGTGCCGCCGCTCGACTTCCTGCTCTCGTACGCGGTGATCTCCTGCGCGGTCACGGTGCTGGCGGTTGCCGCGCTCGCCAACGCGATCAATATCATCGACGGCTTCAACGGACTGGCGTCGATGGTCGCGTTCATGATGTTCGCCTCGCTCGCCTATGTGGCGTTCCAGGTGTCCGATCCGATCGTGCTGTCCGCCTCGTTCATGATGATGGGCGCGGTGCTCGGCTTCTTCATCTGGAATTTCCCGGCGGGGCTGATCTTTCTCGGCGACGGCGGCGCGTATTTCATCGGCTTCATGCTGGCCGAACTGTCGATCATGCTGGTGATGCGCAATCGCGACGTATCAGCGTGGTATCCCGTGTTGCTGTTCATGTATCCGATCTTCGAGACCTGCTTCTCGATCTACCGGAAGAAATTCATTCGCGGCATGTCGCCGGGCATTCCGGACGGCGTGCATCTGCATATGCTGGTGTACAAACGGCTCATGCGCTGGGCGGTCGGCGCGCGAACCGCACGTGAATTGACGCGGCGTAACTCGCTGACGTCGCCTTACTTGTGGCTGCTGTGTCTCATCGCGGTCGTGCCGGCCACGCTGTTCTGGCGGCATACGCTGCATCTGTTCTGCTTCGTGGTGGTGTTCGCCGCGACGTATGTGTGGCTCTACGTGAGTATCGTGCGGTTCAAGTCGCCACGGTGGATGGTGGTGAGGAAGACCAGGCGGTAACGAAAAAAGGCGCTCGAATGAGCGCCTTTTGCTTGTAACCTTCGTGACGCCCGCCTTGCGATGCCGATGCCAGGGCCGCCGCGGAAGGCAAGCTCACCTCACGGGTTCATGCTCACGAAGCCCGCGTTGCCGGCGCCACGCTATGCAACGCCGGCGCGGCAGCCGGCTGATATTCCGGCACCCAGCGCCGCAGATCGCGGCGCACTTCCTGGTCGCTCGGCACACGATGCTGCATCAGCCAGGGAAGCAGTTCGTCGAGCAGATTGTCGGGCGCTTCGCGCGCCTGCGCGATGCGCAACTTCGGATGCGGCGTGCGCGTGGTCGCTTCGTCGTCGGCCAGCAGTTCCTCGTAGAGTTTCTCGCCAGGACGCAGGCCTGTGAAGACGATGCGGATATGCTCCTCGCTGAAGCCGTACAGGCGGATCAAGTCGCGCGCCAGATCGACGATCTTCACCGGCTCGCCCATGTCGAGAATGAAGATCTCGCCGCCATGCCCCATGCTCGACGCTTGCAGCACGAGTTGCGACGCTTCGGGGATCGTCATGAAAAAGCGCGTGATCTCCGGATGCGTGACTGTGACCGGCCCGCCCTTCGCGATCTGTTGTTGAAACTTGGGAATGACGCTGCCCGCGCTGCCGAGCACATTGCCGAACCGCACCGTCTCGAACTGCGTTCGCGTGCTGGTCTGCTGCAGCGCCTGGCAAGCCATTTCCGCGAGGCGCTTGCTCGCGCCCATCACGTTCGTCGGGTTCACCGCCTTGTCGGTGGAGATCAGCACGAAGTGCTTCACATCGTGGCGAATCGCCGCGCGCGCGACACGATATGTGCCCAGCACGTTGTTGCGCACCGCCTGCCATGCGTTCAGTTCTTCCATCAGCGGCACATGTTTATAGGCCGCGGCGTGAAAAAGAATGTGCGGCGTGTAGCGCGACAGCACCTGGTCGAGCAGCAAGGAATCTTTGGCGTCGCCGATCACCGGCACCACGGAGAGCTTCGGAAAACGGTCATGCAGCTCTTCCGTGAGACGGTACATCGCGTACTCGGACAGATCGAACGCGATCAACTGAGCGGGTTCGAAGCGCAGAATCTGGCGGCACAGCTCCGAGCCGATCGAGCCACCCGCGCCGGTCACCATCACCACGCGGCCGCTCAACAGTGCTTCGACGTGCGGCATGTCGATACGTACCGGCTCGCGCCCCAGCAGGTCTTCCAGATCGATCTGGCGCACGCGCGACAGGAACGCTTCACCTTGCGTCAGCGTGGTTAACGCGGGCAGCACCATGGCCCGCACACCGGCGCGCACGCACAGCGTTGCCACACGACGCTGCGCGTCGACTGACGCCGAAGGGATCGCGATGATCGCGTGTTCGACCTTCATGTCCGAGGCCCAGTGCTGCAGGTCGCTAATCGGCCCCCACACCTTGTAGCCGTAGATTTCGCGGCCCTGCTTGGCCGGATCGTCGTCGAGCAGGCCCACCAGCCGCCATTCGCTCGAACGCGACAGTTCGCGGGCCAGGCTCGCGCCCGCGTTGCCCGCGCCGAGCACCACCACCGGCTTGCCTTGCCCGACCAGGCCGCCGTAGAGATAGAACTCCTTGGAGGCGCGATAGAGCGCGCGCGAGCCGCCCATGGCGAGGAACAGGAGAAGCGGAGAAACAGCGAGTACGGAGCGCGGAATGATGGGATGCGGCTGGGCCATGACGGCTACCATCATCATCACGAATGCGCCGGCCAGCACGGCCTTCGCGATGCGCATCAGATCCGGCAGGCTCGCAAACACCCACATGCCCCGGTACAGGCCGAAGATGCGGAACATCACACCATAGACAGGGAGGACCCAGAGGAGGGTTCGGACGGCGCCGGACCAGAACTCGTCCGGAACGTAGCCATTGAAGCGGATCAGGTATGCCGCGAGCCAGGTGCCCGCGACTGCGCAAAGGTCGAAGGCGAAAGCGCTAAATGATAGCCATGAGGCTTTGTGTCGAAACATCGGCGTCACACCTCAGGTTGTTCGGAATCTGCTATCCGGAATCGACGCCAGCGTGAATCGACTCCGATACCAATCAATACCAGCACGATCACCCATGCGCCCACGCTACACCATTGAAGAGCTGAAGACCAGCCAAGCAACACGACAGCAAGTACTATACCAGCCGCCATTACTGCATACCATAGGATGGCCGTCTTCGAATGCCCAAGTCCGTACTGGACCATGCGTTGATAGTAGTGCTCGCGGTGCGCCTGCCAGACTTTCTCGCCGCGCAGCAGCCGTCGCAGCAGCGTGACCGAAGCGTCGCCGATGAACGGCGAAAACACCAGTGCGGGAAACCAGATCGGCCAGACGCCGTCGCTCCAGCCCCAATAGCCGAAAGCGCCCGCCAGAAAGCCGAGCGGAATCGACCCGGCGTCGCCGAGGAAGATTTTCGCCGGGTGGA
The DNA here is from genome assembly GCF_046027395.1 of Paraburkholderia dipogonis. Classification (GTDB taxonomy): domain Bacteria; phylum Pseudomonadota; class Gammaproteobacteria; order Burkholderiales; family Burkholderiaceae; genus Paraburkholderia; species Paraburkholderia dipogonis_A. The sequence goes on from NZ_JAQQEG010000007.1 coordinate 86,732, forward strand.
AGTTGAAGAGCAGAAAACCCGCGGCAGCGCCCGCCACGGCGGCCGAGGCCAAGCCGAGCTCCGGCGATGGATGCGCGGTGAGCGCGGCCCCAACCGCGTAGCCCGCGAAGCCGAACAGCGTCATGCCGCCGGCCAGGCCGTCCGCGCCGTCCATAAAATTGTAAAGATTGACCAGCCAGAGCAGTAAAAACGACAGGGCCGCCAGCAGCCAGACCGGCGCCGGCGCCGGATGCGAACAGACGAAGATCGCCACCGCGGCCAGGTGCGCCGCGAATCTGACCCGCGCGGGCAGTCCGCGCCGGTCGTCGAGCTGCGAGACCGCCGCCAGCACGGCAGCGCACAGTGCGGCAAGCCACAGGTGCGGCGCGACGAGCAGCGTCGCCACCACCACCACCGGAACGATGCCCCAGCCGCCCACGCGCGGCGTGGGCCGCGTGTGCAGCGAGCGGTCGTTGGGGATGTCGGTGGCCAGACGCCAGGCGAGGCCGGTCCTGAGCAGCGCCCACAGGATCGCCGCGCAGGCGCAAGCGGAGCCGAGCGCGATCAGGATCACGGTCGTCCAGCCCGGCAACGTGGAATGGGACATCAGCATGCGCGCCTCAATGCGTGGATCGGTACCAACGGGCTGTCGCGGCCAGCCCTTCATCGGTGGACTGCGGGGCCTGCCAGCCCAGCACCGTGTGGATCCGGCCTGTGTCCAGCTGCAAGGAACCCACCAGCCGGTCGACGTGCGCCGTGCGCCCCGTCAGGCGGCCCGCCAGCCTCAGCCAGCTCGCGGGCACCGGCAGCAAGCGAACGGGCTTGTGCAGATGCCGCCCGAGCGAACGTGCGAGTTCCGCCACGGTGAGCGGGTCGCTGTCGGCCACATGGAACGTTTGGCCCGCGGCGCGTGGGTCGGTCGCGCAATGCATCAGCGCGTCCGCCAGGTTGTCGACGTAGACGAGGCTGCGGCGCGCGTCGATCGCGCCGAGCGGCAGCGGCACGCCCTTCCAGATCACGTCCATCAGCCGCAGGAAATTGGCGCGCACATGCGGGCCATAGACGAGCGGCAAACGCACGATCACCACCTCCAAGCCGCTTTCCTCGCCGTAGCGCACCAGCGCCTGTTCGGCCGCGAGCTTCGAACGCCCGTAGGCGTCCTGTGGCGCCGGCGGGTCATCTTCCCGCAACGGACGACCCGCGTCCCCCTCGGCCAGTGCCTTGACGCTGCTGGCGAAAACGAACCGCCGCGCGCCATAACGCGACGCCGCCTTCGCGACGCGCAAGGCGCCCTCGACATTGGTGGCGTGAAACGCGGCGTCGGGGTCGGCCGCGGTGTCATGCATCACATGCACGCGTGCCGCCAGATGCACGACACAGTCGACCTGCAGAGCGGCGGGCCAGCCGGCGTCGACGCCGCCAAAATCCGCCTGAGTCTCGACCCACTCGCTCACGCCCCGCTCGAGTTGCCCCGCCTGACGCACGAGTCCGCAGACCGTATGGCCGGACTGCATCAAGACGCGGCACAAGGCCTCGCCGACGAACCCATTGGCGCCCGTCACCAGCACACGGCTCATAGCCACTTCCAGCCGAAACGGTTGAAGAACTTGTACGCCGACGCCAGGAACATCCGCACGTGCGCGGAGCCCTTGCGCGCGGCGCCGCCGCCGTGATGCAGCACGCGCACGGCGGGCGCGTAGGCGACACGGGTGACGTCATGCGCGCGCAGGCTCAAATCGTAGTCCTCGAAGTACAGAAAATAGCGTGTGTCGAAGCCTCGAAGCTTTTCCAGCACGCTCGTTCGAAACAGCATGAAACAGCCGCTGACGATCGGCGGATCCCAGCAGACGTCCTGATCGTTGATGACGTCACGCATCTCGTAGCGGGCGATTCGGCGCTGGAACAGCCGTCGCAATCCTGCCGGCAGAAAACCGCGCACGAACAGGTCCAGCAACGTCGGATAACGGCGGCAGAGGAACTGCTGACGCCCTGCTTCGTCGCCGATCCACGGCGTCAACAGGCCCGCGGCCGGATTAGCCTCGAAAAATTCGAGCGCGCGCAGCAACGCATGGCGATCCAGATCGATATCCGGGTTCAGCACGAGATGGTAGCGGCCGACGGCGCGCTCGATGGCCAGATTGTGGCCACGACCGTAGCCGACATTGCCGTGACCGCTGAGGATCGTGCTGGTGACGCCTTGGGCCCTCAATGCGTCCAACGCGGCACGTTCGTCGGGCAGGCCGCCGTTGTCGACGAGGTAAAGGTGAACGGGCAGGCCCGGCCGCGTGGCGCGCAATGCCTCGCAGGCATGACCGAGGCTGGCGAACGTTGTGGCCAGTTGTGCCTGATCCGGCCGATAGACGACCACGGAAACAGACAAGCCCTCGAGTTCAGGACGCGGCGCGCTAGTAGCATTCATGTAAGTTGGAACTGCGTGCCTTATGGACGACACTTGGGAACGACTTCGTTGTATGGCCGCAACAAGGCCGCAGTTTGCGCAAATCCGCCGCCTTCGGCAACTGGCTTTTCCTTTTGTTACGGCTGGCCGGATACGGTTACCGTCGAGCCTGCAAAAGGGGACTATTCGCGCGGCGCTGCCGCCCCGGCGGGACTCGGCGGCGCAGCCCTCACTGCGCGACCGGCCGCTGGCCGTGAACGGGCGCTATTTTATGCTGGATTCGTCCGGGCGGGCCGACTCTCGAGGCCTTTGCCGCGTTGTGAGCGCCGCGCGTAAACCGGCCGCCCGCCGCTGTCCCCCAAAAATGGGACATGCCCGACCCCGATGTCCGCTCTGTGAAGGCCCTGCTCGCACCACCCGCCCTCAAGTTCGCGATACAGCGCCCTGTAGAATGTCGCCTTTCCGGCCCACGACACCTTCATCGTGACGATGACGATACGGTTCGCACAGCAGAACCACAACGAGATGCCGCGACATGCCAGACATAGAAGATACGGGCGACTCAACGCGTCGCATTGCCATCACGGCTGTCATTCTGTTGTGCCTTGCTCCGCTGCTAGTCAAAGCGCCGCTATTACTCGGCCTGCTGAACGCTGATCCGACCTTGCTCTACGCAGGTCTGCAACAAGGCTTGCAGCATGGTCCGTTCGGCGGCTTCCCGCCTTACCCCACCATCGACCCCAACATCGCGTTCACCAGTCACACGCTGGGATATCGCGCGATTCTGGATATCCTGCAGGGGCAGTGGCCATGGTGGAACTACTACGAAGGCGTCGGCACACCCCTTGCCGGCGAAATGCAATCCGCGGCGCTGTTCCCGCTGACATGGCTGCTGTACTTCGAGAATGGCCAGCTGTACATGCACCTTGCGCTGCAGATCATCGCCGGCGTATCGACTTACGTGCTGTTGCGCAGAATGCGGATCGCACAAGTCGGCTCGGTTGCCGCCGCGCTCGCCTTCCAGTTCAACGGCACCTTCGCCTGGCTGGCCAATGCGGTCATCAATCCGATCGCTTTCCTGCCGCTCACGCTGATCGGCGTGGAGATCGCCCTCGAGCGGGTCGCCACCGGCCGCCGCGGCGGCGCCTTCTGGATCACGATCGGGCTCGTCGCGGCTTTGTACGCTGGCTTTCCGGAGGTGGCGTACCTCGACGGGCTACTGATCCTTGCCTGGACGCTCGTGCGAATGATGGCGCTTCCGTCGGCGCTGCGCGTGCGTTTTCTGTTGCGCGTCAGCCTTGCCGGCGTGGCCGCGCTCCTACTGTCGGCACCCATCCTGGTCGCCTTTTTTGATTATCTTCCCTTGGGCTTTACCGGCGACCACGCGGGTGAGGGATATGCGTCCGCCCACCTGCCGGCGACGACTTTGATAGCGACGCTGATTCCCTACCTGTTCGGCGGTATTTCCCAGGATCGCGCGTTCACGGGTTTTTGGGGCTCTGTCGGCGGCTACGCAGGCATTACGCTGATGACGCTCGCGCTATGCGGCATCTTCGGACAGCGCTACCGCGGGCTCAGGATCATGCTCGCCCTGTGGGTCTTCGTGACCGTCTCGCTTTCGTATGGGTTACCCGGCGCGAGCGTACTGACCTCGATCGTCCCTGGCCTCAAGCTCGCCGCGTTCTACCGATACCTCCCGCCATCCTGGGAATTCAGCCTCTGTGTCCTCGCGGCGCTGGCGCTCAACGACGCCGCGCGTGCGGGCCTGCAAAAACGGCTCAGATATGCTTATGGCGTCACGCTGATCCTGATCTGCGCGGGATTCGCCGTCACGCATGGTGCTGGAATCAGACCGCATGGGCGTTATGTTCTATGGGCGTTGATCTTCGCCGCGCTAGTGCTCGTCGCGCTTGCGATCATCCTCTTCCGTCGCAACGCGAGTTCAAGCCGCGTCGCCCTCGCTGTGTCGATTGTCCTGGCGTGCGAAAGCGCGATGTACTTCGCCGCGCCGGTCATGAGCAATCCGTCGCGAGGCACGGTGGATCTCGTGGGCGTCCGATTCCTGCAAGCCAATCTCGGCATGCAGCGTTTCGTTACGCTCGGTCCGTTGGCACCGAACTATGGTTCCTACTTTGGCATCGCTTCGATCAACCACAACGATCTGCCGATTCCCCGCCTCTGGACCGACTTTGTCGCCAGAAAACTCGACGCCAATGCCGACCCGATCAGGTTCACGGGTTCAGTTCGCGTGGATCCGGCCGGACCGTCCTCGCAAGACAGCTTGCTGAAGAATTTGCCGAACTATCTGGCCATCGGCGTGCGCTATGTGCTGGCCCCGATCAGCGCGCCGCTACCGGAAGATGCGACAGCAAGAGGCATCGAGCAAGTTGCTGCCGACACCAACATGCGCATCTACGAACTGAGCAACCCGCGTCCATACTTCGACGCGCCGGCGTGCTCGCTGGAAGCGGCAACGCGCGGCGGACTGCGCGCCAACTGCACGCAGCGCACGACGCTCACGCGCCTGGAGCTCTATATGCCGGGCTGGCGAGCCTTCGTCAACGGACAGGAAACCGCGATTCGTCAGGTTGACGAAATTTTTCAGCAAATCGACGTCCCCGCGGGCACATCCAACGTTCAATTCGTATTCCGGCCCCCGCATATCGAATGGGCGTTCGTTGCGTTCGCAATCGGGTTGCTGACGATGCTGGTGGAACTCGGCATGTCAGCCACATCGAGACGCGCCGCCATGCGCATCTGACAGAGCAGCCGGAAAGAGCCGGCTTTCGTATGCGCTACCATTACGCCACTCGCCGAATTTGCGTCTGGCCCGCATGACACGCTCCGCAGCCAGCGAAAGATCAGCTCGCCGCACTTTTGACCGTCAAATCCAGAACACAATCGCCAATGCAAGACTTCAACCCAGGCACCGTGGCCGTCGTGATTCCCTGCTACAACGAGGCAGCTACGATCGCCACGGTGGTTCGCGATTTTCGACGCGCGCTGCCCGAGGCTTCCATCATCGCTTTCGACAACAACTCGACGGACGACACCGCACGTGTCGCTCGCGAAGCGGGCGCGGACGTCATCAAGGTTCCGCTGCAGGGCAAGGGCAATGTCGTGCGCCGCATGTTCGCGGACGTGGAAGCCGATGTGTACGTGATGGTGGACGGCGACGCGACGTACGACGCAGCCGTTGCGCCTGCATTGATCAGCAAGCTGGTCGAGGAGCGGCTGGACATGGTGGTCGGCTCCCGCGTCAGCGACGAACAGGCCGCTTACCGATTGGGCCACCGCTTCGGCAATGTCATGCTGACACAATGCGTCGCATCGATTTTCGGCCGCACGTTCAAGGACATGCTGTCGGGCTACCGGATCTTTTCGCGCCGCTATGCGAAGTCGTTCCCGGCCCATGCATCGGGCTTCGAAACCGAAACGGAATTGACGGTGCACGCGCTCGGCATGCGCATGCCCGTGGCCGAACTGCCCACGCGCTACATCTCGCGCCCGGAAGGCTCCGAGAGCAAGCTGAATACCTATCGCGACGGCTTCCGTATCCTGATGACCATTTTCAAACTGGTCAAAAGCGAGAAGCCTTTCGCGTTCTTCACGGTCGGCTTCGCGATCTGCGCGCTGCTGTCCATTGTGCTGGCTATTCCGGTCTTCGAAACCTACGTGGAAACCGGGCTCGTGCCGCGCCTGCCCACCGCGTTGCTCAGTACCGCGCTGATGCTGCTCGGCGCGATTCTGCTGATCTGCGGCATCGTGCTGGATACCGTGACGCGCGGCCGGATCGAGGTCAAGCGGCTGGCGTACCTCGCCATCCCTGCGCCAGGCAAGCAGGAGCAAAGCCAGTAAATGCGCACTCAGTTTTTCAGATTCGCCATCGCCGGCGCCATCGGTTTTCTGGTGGATGCTGGCGTGCTGTATGTCGCGCTGGCAATCGGCCTCGGGCCGTATCTCGGCCGCGCCGTCTCCTTTCTCTGCGCGGCTTTCGCAACGTGGCAGATCAACCGCCGCATGACCTTCGTGGTGAAGCGGACGGAGTCGCTCTGGTCCGAATGGGTGCGCTACCTGGCCGCCATGTCGGTGGGTGGCGCGTGCAACTACGGGACCTATGTGGTCATGCTGCTGTTCCTGCCGAAGGTGACCGTCGCGCCGCTCATCGCGCTGGGCGCGGGCTCGATCGTCGGCATGTTCGTCAACTTCGCATTCGCGAAGTGGTGGGTCTTTCGCGCCCAGCATTGAACGACCGCCCCGCGAGTTGTCAGTCATCGACGGCGTGTCATTGCATGTTGGGAGCTTGCTAAATCAGTACGCCGACGCATCTGTTCCGCGCCTGATCAGCGCCCTACTGGCTCACGGACGAACATTCACGCCATTCGCCGAATAAGCTGCCGTTTTCGGCGAGAACTTGCGGCGCAAAGCTCGCGCGCCATTCTGCGAAGGCACTTCGACCAGCCTGTTCATCGCGTAGCCGAGGATAAGTGCTCCGAACACAGTCGCGAACCAGACTGGCACGGCGCCGAATCGCGGATAGAGAATAACCAGCGACACGCTCAATACCACGTAGTGGTTGAGATACACGCTGTAGGAGATCTTGCCAAGCCAATGGCCGACGCTGTAGATCCGGCCCGGCCGGATGGTGAAGGACAGCGCCATCAACAGGAACGCGCCGGTCGAAGCGCCCAGATCGCCGAAGATGCGAGCGCCCATGCTCCAGGGATTGTCGAACGGATACGCGAACAGCGCCAACGCAACGATCCACAACATGGCGCGAGACGCCGGCCGCAATGCATGCGCCCACGACAGGATCCTGGAGCGGCATGAATAGAACCACGCTCCGATCACGAAGAAAGTGCCGTAGTGCGTAGTCAGTAGCGCATCCTGAAGCGGCCATGGAATATGGCTCGGCGATCCGGCCAGAGCGGCGATGCCGATTAGCGTGGAACTGACGACCGCGAGAATGACCGCCTTGAACCGGAGGTGCAGTACGAGAAAGGCAATCACCGGAAACGCCAGCGACAGTCTCATCTCATGCACGATCGACCACATGGGCGGATTGATGATCGAGGTGTCGTAGCTGCCGATCAACTTCAGATGATCGAAGATCATCTGTTTGTCGGGATGCGGATGCGCCGTGTACATCCAGCCTTTTTCCCAGACGAAGCCGGCGCGCGCAACCAGCCAGTAGAGGCCTAGCGCGACCACGAGCGATGCGACAAACGGCGGATACAGCCGCACGACTCGCGCGGCGGCAAAGGTAACGTAGCGGCGCACACGTTGCTCGCCATACATGTGCGCGAGTGCGTAGCCGCTCAGCATGAAGAAGACGATCACCGCCTGGTGCCCGGCCCACAGGACGCGCAGGGGAGTCCATTTCAGGAAGCCCCAGAGCGGTTCGACCTTGTACAGGCCTGCTACCGTCGTATGGGAGATCACTACGATCAGCGCGGCATAGCCTCGCAATATGTCCAGCGAGGGGGCTCGGTCATTACCTGGACGCGCCGAATCCACCATATGCCGCCTCTTCACCCAAGTCCTATTTGAGATACCAATTCTATCAGCTATCGCTCACGTGACTGTCCGGGCGGGCGTGGGACGTTGGCGGTCAGTTCCTTCCTGTCCGGCGGTTTCGGCCGCAGCCTCTCTTGCACCCGATCTTCTCCAGGAAAGGATTGGCAAGATTCTGCAATAATAAGATGGGCATTGCAGCCGAGCGGATAACGTAAATGAACGAGAGAGACACGACAGTTGATGTCCTTCGGGGGCTTGGCATCATCGCTGTCGTGGCGGGACATGCGTGGAGCGGCACCGGCTTGGCGCCCTTCTCGCCCTATTCATTTCACATGCCGCTGTTTTTCTTCCTCTCCGGCCTCTTTTTCGGAGAGGAAAAACTGGAGGCGCCGGTCGCTTTCGTACTGAGAAACGCGCGCACCCTGTTGCTTCCCACGACGATTTTCTTCCTTGTCTACGCGCTCGTCTGCCAGGTCATACGGGCCGCCGGTTTCGTGAGGCTGTGGCAGCCGTTTTCAATCTCGAATGTGCTGTTCAATCAGTTCGGTAGCGCCGCAGCGTATGGATTCACTTCGCCGTACTGGTTCATCCCCTGCCTGTTCTTTGTCCGGGTGTACTTCGCGCTCGTGCACACGCGAGTGAACGCGCCTCTCGCGCGTATGGCGCGCGGACGTGAAGCGGTTTTGCAAATCGCCTGGGTTTTGCTTTACCTGACCGGAGCTGGCTGCGCCATCTATTTTGCCCGGCGTATGTATGCCGAAGGCCCTGTCACTTATCGCGAAATCGGTCTGCTGCGTGTCGTGTTCGCGGCTTTCTTCTATTACGTCGGCTATCTGGCGGCGCATTGGAAAGCAACGCGATTCCTGCCCAATGTCCTCGTGCTCGTGGCTTTGTATGTGATTCAGCAACAACTGTGGCTGACGGGCAAGACGTTGGACTTCTGGATGCAGATCATGCAATTCGAGCATCCCATTCTGCCCATCGTGACCAGCCTCACGGGCATCGCCTTCATGTACGGCGTGGCCGGCATGATCGCGAATAATCCGACATCGAGAAAGATATTGGCTTTCATCGGCACCAACGCCCTGCCGATCGTGTTTCATCAGCTATTTGCGTTCTTTCTCGTGAACGCGGCGCTGTGCGGCCTTGGCATCATCAAGCCAGCGGACGTGAAGGGCACCGCCTTTCAATGGCATACCGAGCATATGTGGTTCGTCTATGTGCTGGCGGGCATCGTCGTGCCCCTCGCAATCGACCGTTACCTTGTGAAGCCGCTTGGTCTTCTTTTCAGGAGCGCTTGGCGCCGGCCCGCCGCTGAAACCTGACAGCGAGCCGCACGCGCGATTCGAACGCCTTACTTCGCCCTTACTTCGAGGCAAACATCGACTTCAGAATGGCAACGATCTGCTCGCCAGCCGTACCATCGCCAAACGGATTCTTGCCGGCCGACATCGCCTGATACGCGGCTTCATCGTCGAGCAAGCGCGCAGTCTCACGAACGATTGTATCGACATCCGTACCGACCAGTTTGTTGACGCCGGACTCCACGCCTTCCGGCCGCTCGGTCACATCGCGCATCACCAGAACCGGCTTGCCCAACGCCGGACCCTCTTCCTGAATGCCGCCCGAATCGGTGAGGATGATATGACTCGCCGCCATGAGCCGCTGGAACGGCTTGTAGGTCAGCGGTTCTTCCAGATAGACCCCCGCCTGATCGCTCAACACGCGGTTGACCACTTCCCGGACCTTCGGATTCATGTGCACCGGATAGACGATGCGCACGTCCGGATGCGCCTCGGCGATTTTCCGCAACGCCGTGCAGATGTTCTCGAACCCAGGCCCGAAACTCTCGCGACGATGCCCCGTCACCAGCACGATCCGCCGCCCTTCCGCGAGTGCGGCCTCGACTCGCTCCGGCAACTCGACATGCTCGTTCTTCAGGCGTTCGAGCATCAGATACAGCGCGTCCACTACGGTATTGCCAGTCACGAAGATCTGGTCCGCGGGCACCTGCTCGGCAAGCAGATTCTTCTTCGACAATTCCGTCGGCGCGAAGTGGACGTCGGTCACGAGCGAGGCCACACGTCGATTGAGTTCCTCCGGAAACGGCGCGGCCATGTCATGACTGCGCAGCCCGGCTTCGATGTGCCCGACGCGAATGCGTCGATAGAACGCCGTCAACGCGGCGACCTGAACGGTCATCGTGTCGCCCTGCACGAGGATGATATCGGGCGACTGCGCGGCGAGGAACTCGTCGATCGCGGTGAAGAGCCGCGCACTCAAGCCTGCCAGCGACTGATTCTGCGACATCACGTCCAGACTCGCGTCCGGCGTCACGCCGAAGTCCGCGAAAGCCTGCATCAACATTTCCCGATGCTGCCCGACCGAACACAGGCACACGTCGAAATCCTCGTGAGCCGCGCGCAGCGCCTGCACGACCGAAATGACCTTGATCGCTTCCGGCCGCGTGCCGGCAAACACCACTACTTTTTTCTTTGCCATGGTAGATATCCTATGAAACCGGCGGCTTCAGACCACTTCGGGCCGCGCATCGGTCAACTTGAAGTAACGGCTTTGACGCTGAGGCAGATACGACGCATAGCGAACGCAATCGGCGTTTGTGCGGGTCAGGATGGCCGCGAAAATCTCCACGTGCCGCGTGTAGGCCTCGGCCGGTGTCATCGACTGGAACGACTGCTGCAAGCCGTCGCGCGGCTGGCGTACCGGCCGTTCGGCGTGGTCGACAATCGTTCTGGCGAGTTCGTCGCGAACCGCGTGCAATTCCCACTCGTTTGCGATTGCCTGATAGAACTCGGTGCCGTCCAGTGTCGACCAGTCATCACGATAGGCGCGAATCACCGTGCTTGCCTCGCCAATCAACTGTTCGCGGGCGCCGCCGACGTCGGTGGCGATGACCGGCGCGTTACGCTGAAGCGCTTCTGATATCGCCAGACTCCAGCCTTCGGTAAAGGACGGCATCACGACTGCGCGCGCGAGATCGACGAATCGATAGACGTCGGACCGGTAACCGGGCATCGACACCACGCCCTGGAGGCCGTGATGCACGATGCGCGCCTGAAGTTGCGCGGAGTATCCGGCATCCGAGTGCTTGCCGAGGATCACGAGGCGGATATCGGGCCGCTTCGCATGCGCGATCGCAAATGCGTCGATCAGCAAGCCCTGCCCCTTCACCGGATTGATCGAAGCGACGTTGAGGAACACGGGACTATCCGCCGGAAACCCAAGTTCCTCGCGCAGCGCGACGTCGCGCTCCGGTTCGAGCAAGGGCATTGCGCTGCCCGAGTCGCAGCCGTTCGGCACGACGATCATCCGGTCCGCGCTCAAGCGCAGATTCACATCGGCGAACATCGCGACGTTGGCCGACACGCAGATATAGGCGTCCGTCACTTCGTCCACGCGACGCCACTGTTCCTTGCCCGCGGCGTCGAGCCACATGTACATGTTATGCACGGTTTGGACAAACGGGATTTTCAGCGAAGCGCAGACCTCACCGAGCGACAGCGAATAATGAGCGTTGACGAGCGCCACCTTCCGCTCGACCAGCACTGCGCGAAGCTCCGCGGGATCGCTGGGCAGGCGCGCGTAGTTGAACTGCCGTTGCTTGAGTTCGGCCTCGGCCTCGGTCGCGATTTCGCCGGTGACGCCGAGCATGGGCCGAAAGCCCGCTTTGCCCAAGCGGTCCAGCAGGTCAAAGACGACACGTTCGAGACCGCCGACCATGAAGCTGTCGACCTGCAACATGACGACCGGTGCGACCGACGGCTCGAAGGCGGCCGCGTCCGGTACCGCCAGCGATTGCGTGCTATTGGTCGCCGTCCAGAAACGGCGCGCGGAGTCGACGACGTTCGCGGGCGTCGTCTCGATCACCATGGGGTGAAGCAGCGCCAGTCCCAGGAATACCTGATGGTCGAGTGCGATACACAAGTCCACATGGTCGTAGACGTCGCTGCGTAATGCGTACGGATTGTCACCCGCCTTGAACACCGCGACGATCACCACGCCCGACGCTTGCGGCGTCAAAGACGGCAAGTCGGCTGCGGCGATGATTTTCAGTTGCGTGTCGTCGGCATTCAGGTCGCTCGCACCACGCTCGCTAGCCGGCAAGACGGATGCGAGCGTCTGGCTCGACGCCCAGCGAGGCGCGTCCGTATCGAACTGACCGAGCCACTGCGCGACGCGTCGTTCGTCGAGCAATAACGGCGCATTGGCAAAGCGCTTGACGGCCGCTGGGGCCGAGACGACCGGCGTAGGCTGAGGTGCCTTGACCGCCGCGCGAGCCCGCCTGGCAAGCGCACGCAACACGCGACGCAACCGCGCCCCCAGCGTTCGCTCAGCGGACGCGCGCAGCGCGTCGCCAACGCGCTGTTGTTCCTCGAGCGTCGCCACAAGACGGGTCGCCTGTGCTTCGTCAGCAGCAACGGTCTGTTTGAGAGCCGCCACTTCGCTATCCTTCTGTCTAATCACGCCCTCGAGGCGAGCTTCCTCGTTCTTGCCTTGCTGAATGACGCCTTCCAGCCGATCGGCTTCGCCTCTCAATTCGCGGACGAAATCCTCCAGACGTTGTGTCTCGCCATACAGGAAGGTGTTGCGTTCCAACAGAGCCCCGATCTGCGTATCCTTTGCTTCGAACCCACGTTCATAAAAGCCCCGGTGTTCACGCCACACCAGTCCGGGGCGATACCCGGCGTCGGCGAGATAGTTTAGAAGATACGCACACCGCGCACCCAGTTCGGCCAGTTGCGAAACTTCCGGCAAGCCGAAGCTCAGTGGCTTCGACAGGTCGCCGAGGATGTTGACCCAGTCACCCGACAGAACCCGCTGGACTTCCCGCACCGCTCGCTCGAGATACCGTCGCGCGGTTTCATAGTCGCGGCGAGCCACGGCAAAGCTGGCCGCAAGGTCGAGCGCAGCAACCGTCTTGGTGGCCAGCAGCGGACTAAAAGGAACCGGGTCCATCGCGGCGCACTTCAACGCCCAGGCCTCGGCACCTTCCAGGTCACCTACCGCCTGCAAGAGTTTCGCGGCCACGTAACTCTGCGAGATCGACCACCGCAGATACTGCGCGTCGTTCTTGTTCGTATCGAGGTACGCCTGAATTTCCGCCACACATGTGCGAACCGTTTCCGTCGAGGCCCGCGCAGCAAGCACGCGATAGGCGTGGCCGCAAAGCGCGGCGCCGTAGTCGGCGGTGTCGTGCGGCGCCTGCTGCAAGACTCGCGCTTGCAGGCTGCCCAATTCGGCGTCGTTGTCCATGCGCGTGCCGATGGTCACCATGCTCCTGAAGAGCCATGGATTCACCATGCTGCGTCCGTCCGGCAACACATTGAACGCCGGCGAATCGGCGTGCTTGTACATCGTATCGACAAAAGCCGACGGATCCGCGCCGACGGGATCGCGCATCGAGACGACGATCAGGTGGCCGTCACTGGCCGTCGTACGCTCGTCGAGTTCTATCTTGCGCCATGCAAAGTCCGACGGCGTATCCGGCGGCGAAATAAAAGCGCATTCCGGCAGCCAGCTTGCGTGAGTCGAACCCGTAGTCGAGCGCAGCAGTTCGACAGGAGACTGCGCTTTGGCAGAAGCGTCGCCCGTGCTCTCCGGCGCCGTCATGCCGAGAATCAAGCGGCCACCCGGCCGCACGATGTCGGCGAGTCGCGGCCAGTCTAGCGGCGCGAACCGGCGAACGTCACGGCAAATCACCACGTCGAAAGAATGACTTGCAAGGCCATGCAATTCCTCACCGGACCACGGTTTGAAATCGACGCGATTGGCCACGCCATATTGACTCGCCGCATAGCCGCACCGCTGCGCGTCCGGCACGATGCCGAGCACGTGACTCGCTGTCGAGTTCTGCGCAACGATGTAGGCACCGCTGCCGGCGGTGTCGTCCAGCACGAGAACGGCGTCGCCGGCTCGTACGAAACTGCCGATCTGCGTGAACTCAGCGACTGCGGTTTGCGACGCCGGGTCGGTATGCAGCAAGACATCTTCGGCTTCCGCGGGGCGTTGCCCGGTCGAGGCGTTTGCAGCACGCTCGAAAGCGCAGACTTCGAAGCCGCCCAACGGGGGCAGCGGACAAGTCAGCCGCGCGAATGTCAAACGGGCATGGATGCGGAACCCGAGTTCGAAGGCTTGTGCTTTGACGGGGCCGCTGGAAGCAAGGCCGGCTTCGTCTTGCGCGAGCGGGCTCATCAACGCGACGCTCGTGACGCCGGCATCCGCGATCAGCTTGAGCCAGACTGCCGCCTCGGTGGCGTGGCTGTTCCGCGGGAGAACCACGATCGCCGCGTCGAAAGATTCGCGCTGGGCAATGTCGAGAGCGGGCGCCGTGACGGACGCCGCTTCGAGCCGATTTGACACGAACCGATGATCGGCTTGCGCCCCGCCATCCGCGTCGAGCGAAAGCGCGTACGGATCGGTTCCGGCGGCCAGCAGGAAGTCGAGCGCAGCAGCGGCATGCGCGCCGATATACAGGATCTTGCCGTGCCCGAAACAGGTTACGCACTGGCGCAAGCATGCTCGCACATCGAGGCTTGAAAACACGGTCATACAGTCAACACCAAGGTTTTGTACGGCGAGCCGTTTTGTCGAAGGAGGCCAGCCGCTCCTGGTTGTTGCGACTGACAGGCGTTCACTTACGAGGCTTCGCCGGTGGGTGCTTCAAGTTCGGCGCGCATGTGCAGATCGCACACGCCGCCGAAGAAATGCGTGTCGACACGCGCGCGGACCATGAAGAACGCGGCCTCGTCGATCCAGTGCAAGATTGCCTGATCAGAGAAGTTCATCGACTCCTGGTGGATCAGCGAGGCCTGCACTTCGTAGAAGTTTTCGCCGAGCGAGCAGGAGTCCATCGTGAAGACGACGGAATGCTCTTCGCCCGCGCGGAACTTCCGGTTCCAGAAAATGAAGCCGTCCTGCTTCCCGGCGATCAGTTCTGCGTCCTGGTTGAACGTCCCCCAGGAGTACATCTTGATGCCTTCCTTGTTACGGATACGCAGATTGACATAGAGCTTGTCCATGTCCTCCCGGATCGAGAATTTCACCACGATCTTGATCGTATCGCCGGTATAGAACGTCGTGCATTGCTCGCCCGCGCCATCCAGCACGGAGACGTCCGTAATCAGCGCTTCCAGGCTGCCGAATTCGAATTTGCCGCCTTCGTTGCGCGCCTCCGTTTCCATCTGATCCGCTGCGTCCGAGACATTCGACACGGCTTGCGCAAGGTGCCCCTCGGCGGCAGCGGCCTCGAGCGGCTCGGCCGTCGCGGCAGGCGCCGTCAACTGCGGCGACTCGACAGGCGCCGCGACCTTCGGTGCCGTGTCCGCCTTGACTGCCTGCTTGTGCTCGGCGATCTCCTTCGCTTTGGCGAGGTTTTCCTCGTCGTGCAAGAGTTTGCGATAGGCCAGCACGACTTCGCCGGACGGCCCTGCCGCCATGACCTCGCCGTGGTGAAGCAAAATGGCGCGGTCGGTAAATGTTCGGACCGACTCGATGTCGTGCGACACGAACAGAATCGCGACGCCACGATCCCGCAGCTGACGAATGCGCTGATAGCAGCGCTTCTGGAACAACGCGTCGCCCACTGCCAGTGCCTCGTCGACGATCAGCACATCCGGATTCAGTTGCACCTGCACCGCGAATGCGACGCGCACCATCATCCCGCTCGAGTAATGCTTGACGGGTTGGTCGAAGAAATCGCCGATCGCCGCGAAGCGGATGATCTCCGGCATGGCCGCGTCCATCTCCTTGCGCGTCAGGCCGAGAATCGAGCCATTCAGATACGCGTTTTCGCGGCCCGTAAATTCCGGGTTGAAACCGCTGCCCAATTCCAGCAGAGCCGCGACCCGGCCGTGCACCTTCACATCGCCTTGCGTGGGCGACAGGACCCCGGCGATGATCTGCAGCAGCGTCGATTTGCCGGCGCCGTTGCGGCCCACGATACCCACCGCTTCGCCCTTCTTCACGTTGAAGGAGATGTTGCGCAGCGGCCAGAATTCGCCGAAAAACTGGCGACGGCCACGGAGCAGCATCTGCGCCAGCCGATGGTGAGGCTTCGCATAAAGTTCGTAACGCTTGCTCAGATCACGAACGTGGATAGCTATATCGTCCAAGACCACTCTCTTTGTTGATGAACAGCTTTAAACAAAGCTGTGATCGGGAGCCGCCCGCCTCTCGTGCGCGGCGGCCCCGGTTAGCCGACTAGGTCAGCGCCTCGATGAGTTCCTTCTCGCCGGTGGCCTTCTGCTCGACCAGCCGCTCGCAGATCGCCCGATTGTGTGCGGCCATCTCCATGCGCGTTGCTGCGTCCGGAATGAGCCCCTTGGCAAAATCCTCGACCTTCACGAAACGCATGCCGTATGTGTTGAAGTCGCCGATGTTGGGCGTATCCACAATGGGCACGATGCCGAACGCCAGATACTCGATCAACTTCGTCGGGCAGGACACGTGGTTCACCACCATGTCGTCCCGCAGGATGAAGCCGAAATGGCAGTGCTGATACACCTCGTTGAGTTCAGCGCGCGTCGCGCTGGCCACATGGAAGTTCGGATGGGCCTGAACCTCAGGCGCCGCCGCGTTTCTCATCACGCCGACATCCGGCGTGTACATCCACCAGTCGGCGTGTTCCAGGGCTCGCGCGACCACGTTCATCATGGCAGGTACGTTTTGCCACTTCTGCGTGCCGCCGGCATAAATGACCGTGGGCCGGCCTTCCTTGTAGGGCCGCACCGCTTCACTGCCCTCTTCCAGGGCGAAGATCGGCAACACGATCACTTTCGCGCGCAGCAACTCGCGGTACTTGTGCGCCAGATAGTTGCCCATGGCCTGCGACACGACGATCACACGGCTCGCTTTCTCCGCCGCCATGCGCTCGCAATCGTCATGGATGCGCGCGGAGAAGAAATCATTGTGCATCCGAAACTCTTCGGGCACGACACCGTGCACGTCGAGGACCCATTTCAGGCCCGGTACGCGGAGCGCCGCTTCAGCGGCCGCATTCGGCATGCGCAAGACGCTGTGGAAATAAACGCGCTTGAAGCGGCGCGCCAGCAGCGCCACGACCCGGCATTGATTGACCGAATGCAGGGAGATATTGAGAACCCAGGCGTTGTGCGCCGCCCTTTCGATAAAAGGCTTGGCCTCCACATGACCCCGCACATCGCAATACACCCGGTGCTTCGAGGGAAACAGCGAATCGATCGCCTTCACGCGCTGGAAGTAGCCGTCGCGTTCACGCTCCCTGGTCGGATACGGAGCGAAGAAAAGAATTCCTTCGCCGTGGAGCATCAGTTGCAACAATTCGTATCCGCGCACGAGACGGCTCACCTTCGAGGTGGGGAATTGCGCCGCGCGAGCCAGCCGGTTCGTCACTCGCTGCATCAGTCCGAGCGGCTTGTCTTTCAGCTTGGCCGCCTGCATTGCGGTAAGTTCGCGAGCCATGCCCGCCGTCCTGGCGACCAGCGCCTCCAGGTCATGAGCGAGCGACTCGAACCGAACCGTCATGCGCTGCACGATCTTCGGCGCGACCGCCTCGCCGTCCGTCGACAGGTATTGCTCGATGTCCGCGTCGATGCTGCTGATCACGGGGAGCAACGAAGCCGCCGACGCACGTTCGTCGACATGACGCCCCATCACCAGTGAACGCAGGTCGGTCAACCGCTCCGCTTGCATGCGCGCAATTTCGCCGCTCAGGTGTTTCGCGTAGCCCTCGAGGCCTTCCACGAGCGTGCGCATCTGACGCGCGTACAGGTGATGCGTTTCGAGGTGAATCGGAAACCGCTTCGGCGAGGCAATCGCAAACAACGAATCCTGCATCCAGGCGGTCACGGACAGGCGCGTGCGGTCTTGCCATGCGCGGCCATGCTTCTCTTCGAAACGCGCGCGGTTCTGCGCGGCGAACCCTTGCGCCTCGACGACATCCAGTTTGCCGAACGACGCCGAGCCCCAGTGATGGATATACACATCGCGCGCCACATGCATTTTGAAACCGCCTTCCAGAATGCGGACGCAATGGTCGTCGTCTTCGTAGGCGCCTGGAAAGAAGCGCTCGTCGAGCGTGCCTACGCGTTCGATCAGCTCGCGCGAAAACAGCACGCAGTAATAGCTCAGGAAGTCGCTGTCGACAGTCAAGCCCAACCAGCCTTCGCGCCGGCGAATAGCGAACTCGGTGAGCACCGGCATATCGAGCGCGGCGCTGCCTTCGCCCAGTCTGTTGCGATCGCCGAGATGGTAGGGAATGGGAATGCCCTGCTCATTGTTCGACGCGTTGGTTAGCGGGCCGATCGCATCCTTATCCGCCGCGACGAGGTAGTCCAGCCAATGGTCGGTGACGATGACATCGCTATTGAGCAGGCAGATATGCGTGATCGTCGGGTCCGACAGGCAGTACTCGATACCGATGTTGTTGCCGCCGGCAAATCCGAGGTTCTTGTCCTGCTGAAAGAATTTGCCTTGCAGGCCATGCTGGGCGACGGCGTTCTCGAACGTGGCCTGCACGGCGGCACGCTCAGGCGGCCGGGATGCGTTATCGATCGCGGCCACCACGAATTCCGTATCGCTTCGGGTCTTGATCAGACTCTCGATCGCAAGCGCGAACACCTCCGCCGAATTGAAGGTTACGATAATAATCCCAACACGCGCCTTCTTGCTATTCATTATATTAATCCAATACTTGCCGACGTTAATTCGACTTATACTTTCCTGGCGAATTTCTTAAAGCACATCAGGAAATCCTTTTTTGGATTTCATGAAAAACCAATAGCATGCGCATAGAAAAGCAATCGAAATCGCCAACTGAATAATCATGCCCAGCGGATCCGGCCATTCGCCAAAGAAAAACACGTGCCGTACGTTTTCCAGCACCGGCGTAAAAGGATTCATCGCAACCGCGAATCGCAGGATTTTCGGCACCATGTCGAGCGGATAGAACACCGGGCTCAGATACATGATCGCCATGGAAACCGGCGGCACCAGCAGCTTGATATCGGGCAGATACACGCCGAGCGACGCCAGCAGATACGTCACGCCCAGCACGGCGAAAAACATCGGCAGCAGCACGACCGGCAGCGCAATGGCGGACAGCGGCGGCAGGCCGACGAACACCAGGTTGAACAAGAGCAGAAGGCCGTAGCCGATCGCCGCGTTCACGACCGCGGACAGGGTGATGGCGAGCGGCAATACTTCGAGCGGGAACACGACCTTCTTGATAAAGTTCGGATTCTCGCGCATCAGCATCGGCGCGCGCAGAAAGCATTCGGAAAAGAACGTGTAAGTGATCAGTCCGCTGAAGAGAATCAGTGCGGACGCCTTACTGTTTAACCCTTCGCCTGCCCAGCGCGCCTTAAACACGACGCTAAAAACAAAGAAATAGACCAGCAAAGTGAGGATTGGCGTAACGATCATCCAGACGGAGCCGAGCGCCGAACCACGGAATTTAGTCGCAAGGTCCCGGCGGACGAAGTCCCACAAGAGCGACCGATGCCGCAAAACAGAAATTTGCATTGATAGATTCCGACAAACCGTCTGCGTTCGATTGTCTAAACCGATACAAACGATGCTAAAAATCCCGGCGCCGTGTTGACAGGCGCGCCGGAACGCAATGAATATTTCTGGATACAGCCGCCGCCATCTTAACCCGGCATTCTGCCGTAGCGGACTGAACCCAGTCAAATCAGGTCTTGCGCGCCGCAAGTCCCTTCGTGCAGGCGTCAGGCCGCCTGCACCGCAAGCTACTCGAACTGACCGATGCGCGGCGGCGACGCCAGCGTAAACGGCAGAACCTCGGCGCTGAGCGACAGATTGGGGTTGTATGCCGGATCCCGTTCGAACCAGCCCTCCCAACGTGCCTCCATGCGGCGAATCTCGCTGACGAAGCGCTCGTACTTCACGGGGTCATGGTCCGAGCCACGCGTGGCCGATTCGTGGTGGTACAGCTCGGCATACGGCGTCCAGATATTGCGGTAGCCCGCCTTCAGCAGCTTCATGCAGAAGTCCACGTCGTTGAAGGCGACCGCCAGTTCTTCTTCCAGGCCGCCCACTTCGTCGTAGACCGACTTCCTGACGACGAGGCAGGCCGCGGTCACCGCAGACAGATTCTGCGTCGCCACCGCCCGGCCGAAGTACCCGTAATGCCCACGCTTCATCATGTGGTGCATGTGGCCCGCGATCCCGCCGAGACCGACCACCACGCCGCCGTGCTGCAACGCATCATTCGGATACCACAGGCAGGCGCCCACCGCGCCGGTGCGCGGCAGACTGGCGAGACTGACCATTTCATTCAACCAGTCCGGCGAGATCACCTCGATATCGTTATTCAACAGACACAGGAATTCGCCGGTCGCCACGCGCGCCGCGCGATTATTCAGAGCCGAGAAATTAAACGGCGATTCATCGTGCAATACACGCACATCAGGACGCTGCGACACTTCGTCGAAATAGCTCAGCGTCTCCGGCTTCACGCTGCCGTTGTCGACGATGACGATTTCGAAATTCTGATAAAGCGTGCGCGTAAAAATACTGTCCAGACATTGCTTGAGCAGCGCGAGCCCGTCCCGCGTCGGAATGATGATCGACACTTTGGGCTGCGGACTCGGCAGCGTATAGCGCACGCGCAGCACGCCGAGTGTTTCGATCGGATGCTCCACCGTCGCGCTGATGTTGGCCCGCTTCAGGTGATCTTCCAGCGCGCGAATCGCGGCGATCAACGCATAAGGCTTCTCGCTGCCGCTGCCCGCCGTGCTGCCGGGCACGATGCGCCAGTGATACAGCACATGTGGAATGTGGATCACGCTGTCGTCGCCGGCAAGCTCCACGCAGCGCAACGCCAGATCGTAATCCTGGCTGCCTTCGAAGCCCTTCCTGAAGCCGCCCGCTTCCCGAACCAGCTTCGTCTCGAACACGCCGAGATGGGAAAACATGTTCTGGGTGAGGAACATTTGTGGGTTCCAGTCGCACTTGAAGTAAGGCGTGGTGCGCTTGCCCTCGGTGGTGAGCTTGTCTTCGTCGCTGTAGAACAGCCGGCCTTGCGGATGCTGATTGATGTAGCGCGCCACCATGTACAGCGCGTGGGGCGGCAGCAGGTCGTCGTGATCCAGCAAGGCGACGTATTCGCCCGTTGCCAACGCGAGCGCGCTATTGCTGGCTTCGGAAATGTGGCCGTTCGTCTCGCGGAAGACGACCTTGATGCGGCTGTCGGCAGCGGCCAGTTCCTGCAGGACGACCTTGACGTGTGGCTGGGTCGACGCATCGTCCGCGATGCACAGCTCCCAATGCGGATAGATCTGCGCCCGAACCGAGGCAACCATTTCGCGCAGCAAGCGTTCGTCGCTATTGAACGTGGGCACGACGACGGAGATCAACGGCTTGCGCGTCAGCAGGCCGATTTCCGCTTCGATTTCGAGTTGCCTCGTCGGCGTGACCGTGTCGTACAGGTTAATCCACTCGTGGTAGACCTCGTCACGCGGCGGACCGTCGGCGAAACCGCGGCCGCTTTTGAGCCGGCGCACGCGCGCCACGACGCCCGGCAGACCTTCGCGACGGATCGTCGACGCGTAGTAGCCCAATGCGCTACCCAAGCCGCCCCTCACCTCAGCCTGGCGGCCAATGGTGCTGAATGCGAGGCGCACCGCCAGCACGACACGGGCAACCGAGCGCAGCGGCGCCGTCACCCGCCACGAGGTCGAATTGAGCAAAGCGGCCTTCTCAACTTCCAGTTTCAGAATCCGATTGTTCAGCTTCGCGATCGACTCGCCATCGTGCAGCGCATCATCAAGCAGTTTCTCGAGCAGTGCCACACGCCCCTGAAGATGGTGCGTATCCTCCGCGCCATGCGACAACGGCTCATCTTGGGAGACGTCCTGACTGACTACATCCTGCTGATGCTCACCATATTTTGTGTTCATGCATTTCCTTCCTGCTCATCCGACGAGATGACTGCTGCTCGTAGGGTTCCGGACCCATGGCACTGACCACCGCTGCCCCGCGCTCTAAAGTCTGCCCAGCCGCCCGCGAATGCCATCCCATATGCCAAGCAACGCCATTTTCAAATGGGCCTTCCGCTGCGTGGGCATCAATGAATAGATGACGAGCCGCACGGGAAATTTGACCAGTTCGGACGACTTCCACGTCCAGGGCACATAGGAACGGCCGATCAGCACAACGGCGTTGCGGAACAGGTAGTAATGGCGCGACGGGCTATGCATGGGATACGCGCGGCCCAGTACGTGGACCGGCTCGCCGCCCAGTTCATGGCTCATGTGCACCCACGGCACGCCCAGCACCCGATAGCCCTTCTGCTTGGCACGCACACACCATTCCAGGTCGACAAAATCGATGAAAAGCGCGTCGTCCATCGGACCGATGCTCGACCACCAGCGCAAATTGATGCACGACCCCGACGAAATCAGGAAGTCGACCTCGATGGGCTGATCGCCCTGCGGCTCGATCCTCCGCAGCGAACCCCATCTGAAGCGCACGAACGGCGCGAGGCCGCGCAGGCGCGAATCTTCGTAGGCCGGGCCCACCAGCGCGACACGCTCGCCTGATGCGTTGGCCGCGTCGATGACCTTCGGCAACTCCGTAAATAGCGACGCGGGCGGCTCGCTGTCCTGATCGAAGATGATCGCCAGGTCAGAGCCGCCGCGAATCAGCGCTTCAACGCCCTGATTGATCGCTGTCGCGATACCCACATTCTCACCGTTGGCGAGATACTCGATCGTGCCGGCTAGTCCCAGCTCGCTCGCCGGGCGCACGCCCGGCGTGTTGTCGACCACCACACAGTACATTCTCGCCGCGAGCCGGTTGGCCCGCTCGATACAGGCCGCATCGGGGTTGTAGAAAACAACGACAGCCCCCGTACGCGATGTTCGCGGCGTGTTGCTCAACGCTCGGCCATGCAAAGTTGCAAGGCGTCGCGCCAGTCCGGCGCTTGCACGCCGAACGTCCGTGCAAGCTTGTCATTCGACATGCGCGAGTTGCCTGGCCGCTTCGCCGGCGTCGGATAGGAGGCAGCCCGGATCGGTTTGACGGTCGGCGTTTTCGCCAGGCCCGACAGTTCGAAAATGGCTTCGGCAAAACCGTGCCACGACGCCGAACCCGTCGCGGTCAGGTGATAAACGCCCGAATGCTGCTGCCACCAGTCGCTCTGACCTGGCGCCGCTGCCTGTGCGAGTACGTTCGCAGTGAGCGCCGCAATCGTTTTCGACCAGGTCGGCGCGCCGATCTGGTCGGCGACCACGCTCAGCTCGTCGCGCTCCGCGCCAAGGCGCAGCATCGTCAGCAGGAAGTTCTTGCCGCGCGTGCCGTACACCCAGCTCGTGCGGAAAATGAGGTGCGCGCAGCCACTCGCGGCGATGGCCCGCTCGCCGGCCAGCTTGGTGCGTCCATACGCGTTTTGCGGATCGGTGGGATCGTCTTCGACGTAGGCGCCATCTTTCTCGCCATTGAACACGTAGTCGGTCGAATAGTGAACCAGCGCCGCGCCCAGCTTTTTCGCTTCTTCAGCGAGCACGCCCGGCACTTCGCCGTTGATGCGCATGGCGAGATCGAGCTCCTCTTCCGCCTTGTCGACCGCGGTGTAGGCTGCGGGATTGACAATCAGTGCCGGGCGAATGTTGCGCACCACGGCACGAACCTGATCCGGGTTGGACAGATCCATGGCGGCCCGGTCCACCGCGACCACGGTGCCGAGCCCCTGCAGCGTACGCGCGAGCTCGAAGCCCACCTGGCCATTTACGCCGGTGACGAGGATCGTCCGCTTGACATCATGTGCGCTCATGCGAGAACCCCTTATTATTCGAAGACATCGGCATCGGCAAGGCGCTTGGCCGCCGCGTCTTTCGCAGCCAGCAGCGGCTCGACGTCGATCGGCCATTCGATGCCGATCCCCGGATCGTTCCAGACGATGCTTCGCTCGTGCTCGGGATACCAGTAGTCGGTAGTTTTGTAGAGGAACTGCGCGGACTCGGACAGCACCACGAACCCATGCGCAAAACCGGGTGGCACCCACAACTGCCGATGGTTGTCGACCGACAAAACCACGCCGGCCCATTTGCCGAACGTCGGCGAGCTCTTGCGGATGTCGACCGCGACGTCGAACACTTCACCTTCGACGACGCGCACGAGCTTGCCTTGCGCATTCTGGACCTGGTAATGCAACCCACGCAGCACGCCCTTCGCGGAGCGCGAATGGTTGTCCTGCACGAACTCGATGCCGGGCTCGACCTGCTCGGCGAACTCCTTCGCATTGAAGCTCTCAAAGAAAAACCCTCGGGCATCGCCGAACACCTTCGGCTCGATGATCTTGACTTCCGGCAACGCGGTAGCGGTTACTTGGATGGCCATGCCACTTGATCCGTAAGAAGGTTTCGCAGATATTGCCCGTACGCATTTTTGGCGAGCGGTTTGGCGAGCGCCTGCAGTTGCTCGCGGTCGATCCACTGTTGCCGGTAAGCGATCTCTTCCGGACACGCGACCACCAGGCCCTGACGCTTCTGCAGCGTAGCAATAAACGTGGCCGCTTCGATCAGCGAGTCATGCGTGCCGGTATCGAGCCACGCGTAGCCACGGCCCATGATTTCGACTTCGAGCGCGGCGTTGGCGAGATAACGCGAGTTGACGTCGGTGATTTCAAGTTCGCCACGCGACGACGGCTTGATGTCCGCAGCGATGTCGCACACCTGTTTGTCGTAGAAATACAGACCCGTGACCGCGTAGTTCGAACGCGGTCTGGTCGGCTTCTCTTCGATGGAGAGCGCGCGGAACTGCTTGTCGAATTCGACCACGCCATAACGTTCGGGATCCTGCACATGGTACGCAAAGACCGTGGCGCCTTCCACTTTCTCGTTGGCGCGTTCAAGCTGCTTCCCGAGATCGTGGCCGTAGAAGATGTTGTCGCCGAGAATCAGCGCAGATGGATCGTTGCCCACAAAATCCCGGCCGATGATGAACGCCTGCGCGAGTCCGTCCGGCGAAGGCTGAACCGCGTACTGGATGTTCATGCCCCACTGGCTGCCGTCGCCGAGCATCGCCTCGAAGCGCGGCGTGTCCTGCGGCGTCGAAATGATCAGCACGTCGCGAATGCCCGCAATCATCAACGTCGACAGCGGATAGTAGATCATCGGCTTGTCGTAGACCGGCAGCAACTGCTTGGAGACCACGTGCGTGATCGGATACAGGCGGGTGCCCGATCCGCCCGCGAGAATAATGCCTTTGCGCGCCATTGCCGTGCCTTTACGCGCGCTGCGCGTAGTTGGTCTCAACCCACTTTCGATAGTCACCCGAGGCGACTTCGTCCGACCATTCCTGATTGTCCAGATACCACTGGACCGTCCTGGCCAGACCCGTTTCGAACGTTTCCGCCGGCTTCCAGCCGAGTTCGCGTTCGAGCTTGCGGGCGTCGATTGCGTAACGGCGGTCGTGGCCCGGACGATCCCTCACATACGTGATCTGGTCGCGGTACGACGCGCCCGCCTTCGGACGCAACTGATCGAGCAGGTCGCACAGCGTGTGCACGACCTCGAGGTTCTTCTTCTCGTTCCAGCCGCCGACGTTGTACGTCTCGCCCGGCGTGCCGCGCGCGAGTACTTCGCGGATCGCGCTGCAATGGTCGCCGACATACAGCCAGTCGCGCACGTTCTGACCGTCGCCGTAGACCGGCAGCGGCTTGCCGCCGAGCGCGTTGGCGATCATCAGCGGAATCAGTTTCTCGGGGAACTGGTACGGACCGTAGTTGTTCGAGCAGTTCGTGGTGAGCACCGGCAGGCCATACGTATGATGGTAGGCGCGCACCAGATGGTCGGAACCCGCCTTGGTGGCCGAGTAAGGGCTATTCGGCGCGTACGGCGTGGTCTCGGAGAATTGCGGATCGGTAGCGGAGAGCGAGCCGAACACTTCATCGGTCGACACGTGCAGGAAGCGGAACGCGGCCTTGTCGGCCTCGTCGAGCGCAGTCCAGTAGTGGCGGGCCGCCTCGAGCAGCGTAAAGGTGCCGACCACGTTCGTTTGCACGAAATCAGCCGGGCCATGGATCGAACGATCCACATGGCTCTCGGCGGCGAAATGCAGCACGGCACGCGGCTTGTGCTCGGCGAAAAGCGCGTCGAGCGTGGCGCGATCGCAGATATCCGCGCGCACAAAGACATGCTTCGGATTGCTTTGTTGTGACTTGAGCGTACCCAGATTGCCGGCGTACGTCAGTTTGTCCACATTCAGTACCGCTTCGTCCGACGCATTGAGCCAGTCGAGCACGAAATTGGCACCGATAAAACCGGCGCCGCCCGTTACCAGAATCATGAAATTCCCTTCTAGATGTTGGCGGCAGGTCAAATAGGTGGCTTAACCTGCCACCACGCGTTGTGGTGTCGGAATCTTGCCGCCGCACCGCCGCTCCTGGCACCGCGGGCGGGCGCTTAAACGTCAATGCTATGAAGTCCCGATTATAAAGCGGCCAAAGGTAAAAACTAGGACCCTAACAACTTGAAACAGCTTGATAAATTTGGTAATTCGGCCGCCACTTTCGAGACGAAAATCGCATCAGACGGCCTTGCGCATGATGGCGTGCCGAGCCGTTGGATCGGCCAGCGGCCTGATTCAGTAACGATATACCGGGAAAACGGGAGGAAAGCGCCGCACACGTCTGAACAAACCAACAGTCAGTGTGCAGCGCAATATGATTGGTTATACGCGAACGAAAGTCGCGCGTCACCATAACGCAAAAAGATGGCGGATCGCCGAGCCGGTGCGGCCGATTACGCCGCCAGCATCCATCGCAGCGTATCCATGAACGGAATTGCCTCGACTTTCGGCACGAGCGTGCGCAGCTTGGCGGGTGAACCAGCCAGCATCTTCACATCGGTTTGTCGCACGAAGGCGGGATTGATCTGAATCTCGAGCTCATGCCCCGTCAGATCGCTCGCCGCCGAGAGGATTTCGCGCAACGTAAAGGGCGTGCCGGTGCAGACATTGACTGTTTCCGAGGCGGCCTCGGAGTCGAGCAACGCTTCGTAGGCGCTCGCCACGTAGCGCACGTCGGAGAAATCACGCGCGACGTCGATATTGCCGAGTTCGATCGACGGTTCGCGGCGCGCGAAATGCTCGACGATCTTCGGCACGAGGAAGTTGGACGCCTGGCCGCGGCCGGTATAGTTGAACGGCCGCACGATCAGGATCGGCAACCGGTCGAACCAGGTCCGCACCATGGTTTCCATCGCCGCCTTGCTGGCCGCGTAGTGATTGACCGGCGTGACCGGAAAGCTTTCGTCGATGGCGTCGCTCGTCACGTTGCCGTAGACGTTCGCGCTGCTTGCGATCAGCAGTTTGCGGGGCGTATGACCGACGGCGGCGCACGCCTCCAGCAGATTCAGCGTGCCGATCACGTTGACGCGGTAAAAGTCGAGCGGATCGTTATGGCCTACGAAGCTGATGGCAGCCAGATGGACAATGTAGTCGGGCCGCGCGATTTCGATCGCGCGCCGGCAGGCATCCGGCGACGTAATGTCGAGCCTCAGGCGCGTCGGCGTTTCCGGCTCGTTGCGCCCGGCGACCGTTTCGATCACCGTGTGGCCGCGACCGAGCAGGTTATCGACCAGATAGCGGCCGGTGAAGCCGCTCGCCCCGGTGACGAGCGTACGGATAGGTTGCTCTGCATGAAAAGACGACATGCTTTCTCCGTTCATGAAAGTCATCCTGTTGTGTCGCAATATCGCGGGGTCCTGCACCAAGCCGCTTGCCAGCGGCGCCTGTCGCGATATCAACCCTTCAAACGGGCTATTATGTCACGCTAATATGTTGCATTGCCCAACGCGGCACGCCTCGTGCGTAACAGCGTGTATCAAACCGCACCCATTTCCTTGATGACACCCGCCACTACGTCTTCCGCTCTTTCCGATCCGCCCCTACTCCCGCTCGCTTTCGGCGATCTGCAAGGTTGCCGCACGCCGTTCCAGCAACTGCTGGCCAAGGCCGCGCCGCCGGCCGGCACGCCGCTATGGTTCGCCGGCGACCTGATCAACCGCGGCACCGAGTCGCTTGCCACGTTGCGCGACGTCATCGCGCTCGGCGAGCAGGCGGTGCCGGTTCTGGGCAATCACGATCTGCATCTGCTGTCGGTGTCGGCGGGGATTCGCAAGTCGAAAAAAGGCGACACGATCGACGAGATTCTCTCCGCGCCCGATGCCGCCGACCTGCTCGAATGGATCCGCCACCGTCCAATTGCGCACTTCGACAACGGCATGTTGATGGTCCATGCGGGCGTGCTGCCGCAGTGGGATGTGAATCTGACGCTCGAACTCGCCGACGAATTGCAGCGTGCCCTGCGTGCGCCGAACTGGAAGGAGACGCTCGCCGGTTTGTATGGCAACGAGCCGAGCCGCTGGAAACCAGGACTGAAGGGCATCGAACGGCTGCGTTTGACGTGCAGCGCGTTGACGCGCATCCGCTTCTGCAACGCCGAAGGCGTGATGGATTTCAGCAGCAGCGGCGGCCTGAACGCGGCGCCGCCGGGTTGCATGCCGTGGTTCGATGTACCGTCGCGCAAGACCGCCGATGTGACCGTGGTGTTCGGTCATTGGGCCGCGCTCGGCCTGATTTTGCGTGACAACCTGATCGGACTCGACTCAGGCTGCGTGTGGGGCGAACAACTGTCCGCCGTGCGTCTTGCGCAAAACCCCTCGGAACGCACGCTGACACAGGTCGAGTGCGAGAACTGCCGCGCGCCGGGCGGCGGCAACTAGCTAGCCACGCGACCCAGCCTGATGCCAGGCCCGATGTTAGGCCGACTATCAGGCCGAACGCCCTGACCGGTCGACCTGATCGACCGGTTCTTCGATCAGCGTTGCCACGGCGCCGGATGTGGCGGCCCGCTCCGCCATCACCGCGCCGGTCATCGCGGTGCCGCTTTGCATCTCCCGCAATGCGGCCGCAATCACGCCTTCCGCTTCTGCCACCAGCGTACGCCGGTCCGCGCCTGGCGCGAGCGGTGCGCATATATAGATATGCGCGGTGAGCGGTCCGCCGCTCAGCAGCAGATTCAGCGAATCGGCGAGCGACAGGTCGTCGATATAGGCAGGCGCGGTGGATTGCCGGCCTTGCGCGTCCTGATACATGATGCACAGTGGCTGCACCGCCGCCGACGCCGACACGGCCGCCTGAAACATGTTCGCGTGAAACGGCAGCAGCGCGAGACCATTGGACGTGGTGCCCTCGGGAAACACACACATCAGCTCGCCCGCGCTCAGCCGATCGGACAGCTCATGCATGATCCGCTTCGCGTCGCTGCGCTTTTCGCGCTGAATGAACACCGTGTCCAGTTGCTGCGCGAGCCAGCCGACCACCGGCCACTGCCGGATCTCGGCCTTCGAGACAAACGGTGTGGGCCGCCACGCGTTGATCACATAGATGTCGATCCACGAGATGTGGTTGGCGACCACCAGTGCGCCGCGATCGAGCCGCGCGCTGTCGTTATGCACGACGAGCCGCATGCCGCACAGGCGCAACATCTTCAGCGACCATTCGCGATTGAGCGTGTGACGCACATCGGCGCTGGCTTTGGGAAAGCGCGTCGCCACGATCCACATGCCGTGCAGCAGATGAACGACGAGACGGGCCTTGCGTAACGCGAGCTTCATGGTCGGAGCGTTCCTGATTGGGCCAGTGAGCGTAGCAACGCCGCGGATATCAGCGCTGTTCGAATGCGACGTGCCCGGACACGATGGTCGCATGCACGCGCGCCGGCAATTCGTAGCCGAGGAACGGCGTGTTGTGCCCCTGGCTCTTCAACGCACGCGGCTCGACGCGCCAATACGCATTGCGGTCGAACACGCAGAGATCGGCCACACCGCCCACAGCGATACGGCCGGCCGCGTCCAGTTTGAGCACTTCCGCCGGCGCCGTGGTGATGCGGTTCAGCGCCTTGGCAAGCGGCACGCCTGCCTCGTCGGCCCACTTTACCGTCAACGACAGGAACAGCTCCAGCCCGGTCGCACCGGGCGTGGCCTCGGCGAACGGCAACAGCTTTTCGTCATCATCGACGGGCGTGTGGTCGGAGCAGATCGCATCGATCGTGCCGTCGACCAGACCCGCGCGGATCGCTTCGCGATCGCGCTGTTGACGCAGCGGCGGATCGAGCCGGAACTGCGCGTCGAAATAGCCGATGTCGACGTCGATCAGATGCACGTGATTCACGGTGACGTCGCACGACACCGGCAAACCCTCGGCCTTCGCCGCGCGCATCAGCGCAATGCCCGCCGCCGACGACACGTGCGACAGATGCACCCGCGCTCCCGTCACGCGCACCAGTTCGAAGATGGTGTGCAGTGCGATGGTTTCCGCCGACGCCGGCACGCCCGACAGCCCAAGCCGCGAAGCCAGCGCGCCGCTCGCGGCCACGCCGCCCTTGCCGAGATAAGCGTCCACGGGACGCAGCCACACGGTATAGCCGTAGGTCTTCGCGTATTGCAGCGCGCGCATCAGCACCTGAGTGTCGACCACCGGCACGTCGGCCTGCGAAAAGCCGATGCAGCCCGCCTCGGTCAACTCGACCATCTCGGTGATGACCTGCCCCTTGAGGCCGACCGTCAGCGCGCCGAGCGGATACACGTGCACCTGGTTCAGATTGCGCGCGCGAAACTTGAGCATCTCGACGAGGCCCGGTTCATCGAGCGTCGGATCGGTGTCCGGCGGGCAGACGAGGCTCGTCACGCCGCCCGCGAGCGCGGCGGCCATTTCGGATTCGAGCGTCGCCTTGTGTTCGTAGCCCGGCTCGCGCAACCGCGCGGACAGATCGACCAGACCTGGCGCGACACAGAGGCCTTTGGCGTCGATCGTCTTCTCCGGGTGGAAATCCGCAGGCGCGTTGCCGATGGCGACGATCTTGCCCGCTTCGATAAAAATGTCCTGCTGCTGTTCGGTGCCCGCTGCCGGATCGATCAGCGTGCCGCCTTGAATATGAATCTTCATGCGCTGCCTTATGTTCAGCTGAGTTCAGCCAGGTTCTGCGTTGTGTGCCGCGGGTTCGTAGTGCGTGAGTGACGTGGCGCCGCGGCGCTCGACGTCTGCGAGATCAATCGTGATTGCCCGCGACAATCCCCATCACCGCCATGCGCACCGCGATACCGAAGGTCACCTGATTCAGAATCACCGATCGCGGGCCATCGGCCACTTGCGAATCGATTTCGACGCCGCGATTCATCGGGCCCGGGTGCATCACGATCGCGTCGGGCGCGGCGAGCGCGAGACGCTCCGGCGTCAAGCCCCAGCTCTTGAAGTACTCCTGCGCCGACGGCAGCAATGCGCCGCTCATCCGTTCGTTCTGCAGACGCAGCATGATGATCACGTCGACGTCCTTCAGGCCTTCGTCGAGGTTGTGGAACACGCGCACGCCCATCTGTTCCAGCCCGCCCGGCAGCAGCGTGCGCGGACCGATCGCGCGCACTTCCGGCACGCCGAGCGTGGTCAGCGCATGAATGTCCGAGCGCGCGACCCGCGAATGCAGAATGTCGCCGACGATCGCCACGCGCAGCTTCGTGAAGTCCTTCTTGTAATGGCGAATCGTGTACATGTCGAGCAGCCCCTGCGTGGGGTGTGCATGACGGCCGTCGCCGGCATTGATCACGTGCACGTGTGGCGCGCAATGCTGGGCGATCAGATACGGTGCGCCGCTCGATGCATGACGCACGACGAACATGTCGGCATGCATCGCCGAGAGGTTGTTGATCGTGTCGAGCAGCGACTCGCCCTTGCTCGTCGACGACGCGTTGATGTTCAGATTCAGCACGTCCGCCGACAGGCGCGTCGCAGCGATCTCGAAGGTGGTGCGGGTGCGCGTCGAGTTCTCGAAGAACAGGTTGAACACCGACTTGCCGCGCAACAGCGGCACCTTCTTCACTTCGCGATCGGTCACGCTGACGAACTGATCGGCGGTATCGAGAATGTGATTGACGATCGCCTTCGGCAAGCCCTCGATCGACAAAAGATGTTTCAGCTCGCCATTTTTCGTGAGCTGCGGGTTTCCCTTCAGGAAGCCATAGCGGAAGCGCTCGGTGGCGCTATCGGCGGAATCCTTGGGAGCCTGGGTGGCGGTGTTCATGGTGTACCTGCTTCAAATACGGGCTTCAACGTGATCGGTGTCGATGCTGACTGCGTGTGACGATGCCAAGCCGGACTTCGCGCGTTTAGCCGCGACGAACGGCTCGAAAATTTTCTTTTGTGTGGCGTGTGATGGCTCAATGCGATGCGCGGAATGCGACGGGCTCGATGCGCACTTGGCGCGCTCTCGCGCCGCGTTCAATCGACGCGTGCTTCTGTGTGAAAAGTGAAATGCGGCTGACCGGATGCGCCGCCCGCTTCACCACTGTCCGAGCGGGCCAGCACGAGCGTAGCGTCGGCGGGAATATTCACCACGCTGCCGACAAAGCGCGCCGCCACCGGCAATTCGCGCCCGCCGCGATCGGCGAGCACCGCCAGTTCGACCGATGCCGGCCGGCCATAGTCGTACAACTCGTTTAGCGCCGCGCGAATCGTGCGGCCGGTGGACAGCACGTCGTCGACCAGCACGATACGGCGGCCGTCGACCGAAAACGGCAGCGAGGTCGGGCTCGCCTGTGAGTGCAGGCCTTTTTTCGCGTAGTCGTCGCGATGCAGCGCGACGTTCACCACGCCGAAGCTCGGCAGGTTCAGGTCATGCGCAAGCCGTTCGGCAAGCCACGCGCCGCCGCTGTAGATGCCGGCCAGTACTGCGCCTTCGGCGTCGTCCTGCCCGGCGCCGAGCCGGTCGCCGTACACCGCGCGAATCTGATCGAGCAACGCGCGATAAAGCGCTTCGGCGTCAATGGAACTCATGATCGTCGGAAAGTCCGTCTAGATATTGCTGGAGGATGATGCTGGCGGCTTCGGCGTCGAGCATGTCGGCGCGGCCGTTGCCGGCGCGGATTTCCGCCTTCGCCTCGACCGACGAATAGCGTTCGTCGATCCACGTGACCGGCAGATTGAAGCGGCCGTTCAGCTGATTGCCGAAGCGCTTCGCGAGTTGGGTCATTTCGTGCGGCGTGCCGTCGGGATGCAATGGCAGGCCGACCACGAGCACGTTCGGCTTCCACTCGGCGATCAGTTTGCCGACCGCCTCGAAGCGATATTCGCGGCTGCGGTTTTGCACGATCACCAAGGGCCGCGCGCTGCGAGTCAGCGAATTGCCGACCGCGACGCCGATGCGTTTTTCACCGTAGTCGAACGCAAGCAGCGTCGCCTCACGTCCGGCCGCCAGGCTCATGCGTGGCCCGCCTCGCCCGACAGCATGGACAGGTTGATGCCGAGCAGAGCCAATGCGGCTTCGAGACGCTCTTCAGCGGGCACGTCGAAGACGATTTTCGGGTCGGCTTCGACCGTCAGCCAGCCATTCTTCGAAATCTCTTCTTCGAGCTGGCCCGCGCCCCAGCCGGCATGGCCGAGCGTGAGCAGGAAACGCTCGGGACCCGTGCCGCTCGCCACGGCTTCGAGCACGTCTTTCGACGTAGTCATCTCGAGACCGCCCGGCACCGACATGGACGAGGTATACGCGTTGCCGTCTTTCGGATCGTGCAGCACGAAGCCGCGCTCGGTTTGCACCGGGCCGCCGAAATAGACAGGCACATGGAGAAGGGGTTCGATCTCGAGCTTGAGGTCGATGCGACTGAAGAGCGCTTGCAGGTCGATATCGGTCGGCCGGTTGATCACGAGGCCGAGCGCACCGCGCTCACTGTGATCGCAAAGGTAGACCACCGTTCCTGAAAACGTCGGATCCGCCATGTTCGGCATGGCGATCAGGAACTGGTTGGTCAGATTGATGCGATCGGTACTCTTGGACATAGTTCGGATTTTAGCAAAGACGATGCAGGATGGCGGGCTTTGAGCGTGGAACCGCGATGTGTGCCATGAAGCGTGCCGCGAGCCATCGACGGCGATTCAAGTTGCACTCTATCACGCACGCGGGCGCTCGCCACGGTGCAGGTTCGCGAGGCTTCGCGGCACGCGTGTTGCGTGCCGCCGGCTTGTGTCATCGCGGCCCGTTGCGGCCGGCCGGCAGATGGCCCGGCGGGCCGAAGCTGCCACGCCTATCGCTCACGCGCCGCCCTGCTCGATCGAGCGCGTCAGGGCGGCCAGCGCGGTATTGCCGCCGGGCGGCGCGACGCCTGCTGCAACCTTGTGCAGCGTGGCACGCAAGGCCTCGGCGGCCTGCTCGAGCGTGCTCGCCGCCGGTGCGCCGACGATCACATGTGCGCGTACCGCGGGCGTCGATACGCCGGCATGCGCGCGACGGCGCCACGCAAGCCCCAGCGCATCAGCCAGCAGCGCGACATGGCCGAGGCCCAGCGCGCACGCGGCGGAGCCGAGCCGGTAAGCGGCATCGCCCGCTTGCAGTGCTTCACTGGGATCGGCTTTCTCCGGCTGGTCGGCCGCGCGGGCATGCTCGGTCAATGCGGAAATCGAGGCATCCGCTGTTTGCAGGAAATCTTCGTACGCGTTGGCGTTGACCGCCAGCACGCCCAACTCGCGCGTCAGTGCGCCACGAGTGGCGCTGATCGCCTGGGCCTGCACCGCGCCCGCCTCCCAAAGCATTTCGGATGCCTGGGTGCCCGCGACGTGCCAGTCGACGGTCAAGCCGTAGTCGTGCAGCACTTCCACCTGGTCGGCGTCTTCCGCGGCGGCGCCGAACAACGCGTAGTCGCGCCACAGCAGCGCAAGCGTCGCGCGCACGAGCGAGCGCGGCGCAAGTTCGATGCCGCGCGCATGATCGGCCAGCGCGAGGTTGCAACGGGCGTAGAAGCGCCGCGCGTCGGTTTCACCCGTGGCGCGGCCGCTGACCCGCAATGCCTTGGCACAGGCCTTGGCGAGGCGCCAGAAATCGTAGGGGTCCGGGCCGGCGAGCTCGCTGAAAACGGCGTCCAGTTCGTCGAGGGCCGCGTTGGTGACAGCCAGCGCCGCCGCGCTGCCGGTATCGGCCTGCGAGCGCAGCACCGGCAGCAGCGCGCGCTCGTAGCGTGCCCGCAAATGAGCCAGTTGATCGGCGGACTGCGCGTGCAGCGAGACCGGCGGCACCGGCCGCGCGGTCAACGCGAGATCTTCGAACGCGACAGTAGAACCGGGTGTGTGCTCCGACAGATGCGTGCAAAGCGCCCGATAGTGATTGAACAGCACGGGCGAGCAGGACAGCTCGCGCAGATTGTGACGTTCGAGCGCGGCGCGGAAGTCGCGCAAGGCCGCGCCGAACACGGGCCGCGCGTTGACCGCGTCGGCCGGGTCGCCCTCCGCGAGCGGCGACAGCCGCACCAGCGCGTCAGCGAAGCGCTGCGCGCTCAGCCAGCCGGCTCCGCGCAATGCGTGTGACGCCCGCAGCAACGCCGACGTGCTCTCGCTGTGCTGTTCGAATGCCAGCAGCGCCTCAGCCAGCGCCAGCTCGGCGGGACGGACAGCGCCGCCGCGCGGATTCGGCAAGGCGTCGAAGGAAACGGGTGCAGCGGATCGAAGAGTCATGGGCAGGCGACACGAAGCTGACGGGCCGTCGCCTCGCGCCGCACGCAGACTGATCAGCTAACGCGCGAACCGGCGACAGGACAATGACAGACTAACGTTGCGACACGGTGCGGCCGAGGACGTTCCGTGTCGACGCGTTGGGGCAAACTTCAGAGCGCACCGGGTGCGGTCGATCCGGCGCGTCACGCCGGCTGCGAAACACCATGCCAATGCCGCGCCGCGGGCTTGCGGCACGGCCCGCAGCCGGCATGCCGGCTGCTCCCGGACTTCAGATCTGGACCATCTCGAAGTCTTCCTTACGCGCGCCGCACTCCGGGCAGGTCCAGTTAATCGGGACGTCTTCCCAGCGGGTGCCCGGCGCAATGCCTTCGTCCGGCAAACCGGCTTCTTCGTCGTAAATCCAGCCGCAAATCAGGCACATCCAGCTTTGATATTCCATTCTTGTGTCGCGTCGTAGAGTCCGTGGAAACGGGAGCCATGATGGTACCGTGTTGCCGCCCCAATGCCTAGCAATCAGAAACGCGCAATCGTAGCGTGCGACGGCCTTTGGCTATGCAGTTTGCGTCGGCCGGCACGGTGGTTGCGGCGCCATGCCGCGCGCCGGCCGCAGCTGGCTTGCTGCGATGCATCGCGAGATGCGAAAAAACGCCCCCGCGACGGTTTAGGCCGCATAATTGAGTCGATTGCGCACTCTCTGCGCCTAAATTTAGCTCCTTTCTGTCAATCTTCATGCCCAGCGACACGCCTCCGATCGTCCTCACCTTCGGCCTTTCCGATCCCACCGGCGGCTCCGGCCTGCAAGCCGACCTGATGACCCTTGCCAGCATGGGCTGCCATGGCGTCTCCGTGCTGACGGGCTACACCGTGCGCGACTCGGCGAGCTGCGACGAAGTCACCGGGCTCGACCCTGAAGTGGTCGCGACTCAAGCTCGGATGCTGCTCGAAGACATGCCGATCGCCGCGTTCAAGGTCGGCGCCTGCACCCGTGCGGAAGTGGTGAGCGCAATTGCCGAAGTCGTCGCCGATTACGACGACATTCCGCTGATTCTTGCCCCCGATTTCACGCTCGACGACGAGCACGTGCTGTCCGCCGACGAACTGCGCGAAGCGATCGCCGATCTGCTCGCGCCGCAAACCACCTTGCTGGTCGCCGATACGGCCACGCTGCTCGCGCTCGCCCAGCCGGACGGCGACGCCGAAGCGCCGAGCCTCGACGCCGCCATCTCGCATCTGCTGTCGCAAGGCTGCGAATACATTCTGTCGACGGAAACCGGCACGCACCGGCACGTCAATACGCTCTTCAGCGAAGACGGCCAGTTGCGTCAGGACATGTGGGACCGCGGCAGCCATCGGATCATGGGCCTGACGGATACGCTGGGCTCGGCGATCGCCGCGCTGCTGGCCAATGGCCAGGAGCCCGCTGAAGCGGTGCGCGAGGCGCAGGAGTATTTGTACCAGGCCCTGCGCAATGCGTTCCGGCCGGGCATGGGTGCGTATATGCCGGATCGGTTCTTCTGGGCGCGCAGCAGCGACGACGAAACGCCGCCGGCGGCCGGAAAGGATGCGGCGCCGGGCGAAGCACGGCACTAGTTCTGTGTGAGGCGTCCCGGCCTTGCGAACGCATGGGCGGGACACCTTGTTCTGTTCCAGGCGCTCCAAGCTACATCAAGCGCCCATAAAAAAACCCGCATTTCTGCGGGTTTTTTCTTTTGGGAAGCACGCCTCGCGGCGCACTCCCCCATGTGCTTCCAACTGGACCTCGTAACGAGGCCCAACTGAAATTACATGTCCATGCCCATGCCGCCCATGCCGCCGGGCATACCGCCGCCCATCGGAGCATCTTCCTTCGGCAGTTCGCAGACAGCTGCGTCGGTCGTCAGCAGCAGACCGGCAACCGAAGCTGCGTTCTGCAGCGCCGTGCGCGTCACCTTCGTCGGATCCACGACACCTGCGTCAACCAGGTCGACGTACTCGCCGGTTGCTGCGTTGTAGCCGTAGTTGCCTTGGCCAGCAGCAACAGCTGCCACCACGACGCTGGCTTCTTCGCCACCGTTCGTGACGATCTGGCGCAGCGGCTCTTCCATCGCGCGCAGCACGATCTTGATACCTGCGTCCTGATCGGCGTTGGCGCCCTTCAGGCCGGCGATTGCCGTGCGTGCACGGATCAGCGCGACGCCGCCGCCAGCCACGATGCCTTCTTCCACAGCTGCGCGCGTTGCGTGCAATGCGTCTTCGACACGTGCCTTCTTTTCCTTCATTTCGACTTCGGTCGCAGCGCCGACCTTGATCACCGCAACACCGCCTGCCAGTTTGGCAACGCGCTCTTGCAGCTTTTCACGGTCGTAGTCCGACGTAGCTTCTTCGATTTGCGTGCGAACCTGCTTCACACGTGCTTCGATGTTCGCACCTTCGCCAGCGCCGTCGATGATCGTCGTGTTTTCCTTGCCCACTTCGATGCGCTTCGCTTGACCCAGTTCAGCCAGCGTTGCCTTTTCGAGCGTCAGACCGGTTTCTTCAGCGATGACTTGACCGCCGGTCAGGATCGCGATGTCTTCCAGCATGGCCTTACGACGATCGCCGAAGCCCGGAGCCTTGACAGCAACAGTCTTCAGGATGCCGCGGATGTTGTTCACCACCAGCGTAGCCAGCGCTTCGCCTTCGACGTCTTCTGCAATGATCAACAGCGGACGGCCAGCCTTGGCGACTTGTTCCAGTACCGGCAGCAGATCGCGGATGTTCGACACCTTCTTGTCGTGCAGCAGCACGAACGGGTTATCGAGCACGGCAACTTGCTTGTCCGGGTTGTTGATGAAGTACGGCGACAGGTAGCCGCGGTCGAATTGCATACCTTCGACCACGTCCAGTTCGTCTTGCAGCGACTTGCCGTCTTCAACGGTGATGACGCCTTCCTTGCCGACCTTGTCCATGGCTTCAGCGATACGATCGCCGATCGACGAATCGCTGTTTGCCGAAATCGCGCCGACTTGTGCGATTTCCTTGTTGGTCGTGCACGGCTTGCTGATCTTGCGCAGTTCTTCGATTGCGGCCGTCACAGCCTTGTCGATACCGCGCTTCAGGTCCATCGGGTTCATGCCCGATGCAACGTACTTCATGCCTTCGCGGACGATCGACTGAGCCAGGACCGTTGCGGTCGTGGTGCCGTCACCTGCGTTGTCGCTGGTCTTGGAAGCAACTTCCTTGACCATTTGCGCGCCCATGTTCTGGAGCTTGTCTTTCAGTTCGATCTCTTTCGCGACCGACACACCGTCCTTCGTGACCGTCGGGCCGCCGAAGCTGCGTTCCAGGACAACGTTGCGACCCTTCGGGCCCAGCGTGACCTTCACAGCGTTCGCGAGGATGTTCACGCCTTCAACCATCTTGGCACGGGCGGAATCACCGAATACGACGTCTTTAGCTGCCATCTTCTAACTCCTTGAATTCTTTAAGATATGACCGGGAAAAGTAGCGACTTGCCGCTTACTTCTGCACCACGGCCATGATGTCTTCTTCGCGCATCACGAGCAGTTCGTTGCCGTCGACCTTAACGGTCTGGCCTGCGTACTTGCCGAACAGGACGCGGTCACCAACCTTCACGTCGAGCGCGATTTGAGCGCCCTTGTCGTCACGCTTGCCCGGGCCGACTGCCAGAATTTCGCCTTGATCCGGCTTTTCTGCTGCGGCTTCGGGGATCACGATGCCCGACGCGGTCTTGGTTTCTTGATCCAGACGTTTGACGATCACGCGATCATGCAAAGGACGAAGGTTCATACATACTCCTCTCTTGATTGAGACTGAAGAACGCTGAGAAAACCCGGCTGGCTGAGCCAACCGGCGATGTTGTTAGCACTCTCGTGCAGCGAGTGCTAATTATATGGACGGGTGGTGACAAATTCAAGAAGGGATGCTGCCGTTGGTGTCGAGATTCACTTAACTTTGAACTTTGTTCGCTTAAGTCTGAACCCGCGACATGCGCCCAACACCGCCACGAGAATTCATTTTCCATAAAAAACAATGACTTATAATCCGACCGTCGCGCTGCAGGCTTGCGAACGCCGCTACGACACCTAGTGGTTTTTTCCGACGTCGCGCCACAAGAACGCAGCGATTGACTTGCGGTCAGGGGTAAACCCCAACAATCAATCACATTTGTCATTCATTCTCGGGAAGTTCGAAAAACATGATGCGGCCTGCGGCCGCCACCCTGTCGCTTTCCTCGCAAATTCGCTCTGGATTCAGTTGCTCGATCAATTCATCACCGAGCAACGCGATAACGACGGCGTAAAGGTAGTCGCTGTACAAGCCCGCGACCTTCACGACCTCCTCCATAACGGCTTCGAACGATTCACTGGCATCACTCTTCCCCGCCAAGCCGTGCAAACTCGCTATTGCTGCAAGTTCAGACAGATGGAATAGGTTATCCGCCGCCGATAAGTCAAAAGCAGCGGCTGCTGTGGGTGTTCCGCAAGGTCTGGCCATTTCGAACCTGCTGGCGGAGATTTTTCTGCACCCGTTCGACACCGTCGTGGCGTCCAAAGCAAACGTAGCGTATTTCCGTTACGTCGATGACGTGTTTCTCCTGACTTCAGAACCTCCCGCGCCACTTTTCGAGGAACTGCGAAGCACGCTGGAAAGCGATTTCCGATTATCGGTTCATCCGGTAGGAACCGATGGGTCCAAATCCACGTTCGGTCTTGTGACAAATGAGTTTGCTTTTCTCGGCTATCTTTTTCGGGGCGGCAAGGCGCGTGTCAAGGAGCAATCCGTTCAACGACTCGAGCGATCGCTCGCGGACATCTTTACGAGATACAAGTATCGCTGCGAGGAGATCCGGCGTAAGCATCACTCAAAGGGGGAGCGTCGCAAGCTGCTGGATTTCGCGAAAAACTCCCTCCTGTGGCGAATTAATCTGCGCATTACCGGTTGCATTTTCGAGGAAACCCGCAAGGGATGGGTCTTCTATTTCTCGCAGATTGACGAGTCCAGCCTGGAGCAGTTACGCAAGCTCGATCACACGGTTGCAAAGATGCTAAATCGCTTCCGGATCAGGCCGCGGACGCCGGTGCGCTCTTTTGTGTGGACGTATTTCGAAAGCCATCGCAAGAATCCGACGGCCACGGGATACATACCAAACTTCGACACCGCATCTGTCGCGGAGATGCGCCGAATACTGGAGCGCTACTTTGGTTACAGCGTCCCGGGGATGTCAGATGCAGCAGTGAAGGCGAATTTCGCCTTTCGGATCCGGCGCGCCACAAAAGAACTCGAACTGGATATTCAGGATATCTCGTGACTCCAGCTGGAACGTACCCATCATGACGCTTGGGTCCTGCTCCCCTTGGCCAAGGGCAGGGTGGCTCGACGAACGATCAGAACGACTGGCTCACGACATCATAGGAGAACCGGAAAAAGGGTTCTTCGGAGATTTCCGGGCAAGGGCTCAGTTCGACCCTGAGCGGTCGTACTCCGTGCCGTCGTAAGCGACCGATAGCAAGCGGGGAACGGCCCTTCGGTAAGCTAGATATTCGCCAGCTAATGGCTTTCCTCAATGTCAGGTAAAGCCCACGTCTTATCGAAAAACGGCTGGGTTGGACCATACCAGCGGAAATAAGCAAACCAGCCTTGCCCTGGCAACGTCTTCACCCAGTTGCTGCGTACGGCCGCCGGCGCCTGCGGCCCGAAATAAATATCCACCGATCCGTCAGCTTCCATCTGCAACTTGTCTTTACTCGACACACCCGCCTTCATCGTATCGGTAACGATCATCGAGCGCGTCAGATTATCGTAGACAGTGACCGCCCAGAACTCCTTGGCCGGAACGTTTGCTGGCACGTGGAGGATGTATTGCTTGCCACCATCCAGCCATCTGCCATCGTTGTCTTTGGCCGTGCCCCATCGTTGCCCGATCCATCGACAACACGTCGGCAAGCGCGGCCATTGTCGTCGGCCCGCGGCTGGCAAGGAGACTCAAGATCGTGTACTGCGTGGCCCGCAAACCGGTTTCCACCATGCAGGCATCATAGAAGCGGGTCAAGCGCCGCGCGGCTTTACGCAGAGCGGTGTTGTTACATACACCAGGATTGATTGCTAGCCGGGACGCAGTCATGTCGGATCAAGCGTTAGGATCTTGAAGAAAATATTATGGGCATATAAGACTATTGTCAGTGAGTTTCATACCGGCCGATCAGCAGAGAAGTTCACTCAGCCCATACCAGGATCGCCGGGTACGCGACGACGGCTACGTTGTCCGATCGAACTTGTGTGCAAAGCGCTCCGTCGCCCATTCGATAAAGACGCGCAACCGCTGGCTCATGTGCCTGTCTGGCGAATACACGAGGAAGAAGGGGTATGGATCCGGTTGCCACGCCGACAGAACAGGCAGAAGCTCGCCACGCGCGATCGCGTCTCTCGCAGCAAACGAGAAGGTTTGAATCACGCCGAGGCCGGCCAGCCCAGCCGCGACATGGGCGTTGCTCTCGTTGACCCCCATGCCTTGTAAGCCGCCGATTTCAACTCGCTCGCTGCCCTTCTGAAAACGCATCGGCAACACACGTCCCGTCCGCGCCGAAACGTAGCTCACGATGCGATGGCCGATTTTCAGCTGGTCGGGATGCGTCGGCCTGCCGTGCTGCTTCAGATAATCGGGCGTCGCGCATGTCACCCATGATGCACGGCCAAGCGGACGGGCGACTAGCGAGGGCTCGTCCGCGCTGCCGCCGCGGACGACACAATCTACGTTCTCGCCAATGAGATCGATCTGCCGGTCGCTCACGCCGAGGTCGACACGTATGTCGGGATATCGCGCAATAAAGTCGGGCAGTGCGGGGATCAACACGCCGCTTGCGTTCGCCGAGCCGATGTCGATGCGCAGCCGTCCGCGCGGACGCTGATGGGCGCTGGCGAAACCCGAGTCGATGTCCTCGAGCTCCTTCAACACGCGCGAGGTGCGCTCGTAATACGCGGCCCCCTCGGCCGTGACGGTGACGCGTCGCGTCGTTCGCTGGAGCAGTTTGACGCCGAGATGCTGCTCCAGTGAACGCACGAGTTTGCTCACTGTGGCGAGCGGCATGTCGAACGAGTCGGCGGCACGCGTGAATGCGCCCGCTTCAACGACACGCGCGAACACGCGGATGGCAAGCAACTGGTCCATGTCGATTATCTATCCACGTAGATAAAGTTATCCGATTTACCCACTTTTTCAACAATCTCCTGGTTTGTAAAGTAGCGCTCACGTCTTTGAAAAGGAAGTTGATCGTGACTACGAACGCACTTGAACGACTGCTTGCGCCCGTTCGCCTCGGCAGGCTCGAACTGAAGAACCGCCTGGTCATGGCACCGATGACTCGCAGCCGCGCCGGGTTTGACGGCACGCCGGGAGAGTTGGCCGCCGAGTACTATGCGCAGCGCGCAAGCGTCGGCCTGATCGTGACCGAAGGAACCCAGCCCTCGGACGATGGGCAGGGTTATCTCGCCACGCCGGGCATCTATTCCGACGCGCATGTCGCCGGTTGGA
This sequence comes from Paraburkholderia dipogonis, assembly GCF_046027395.1. Classification (GTDB taxonomy): domain Bacteria; phylum Pseudomonadota; class Gammaproteobacteria; order Burkholderiales; family Burkholderiaceae; genus Paraburkholderia; species Paraburkholderia dipogonis_A. The sequence goes on from NZ_JAQQEG010000007.1 coordinate 129,655, forward strand.
AGAGGATCACCTCTGCCGTGCGTGATCGCGGTGGCCGTCTTTTCATCCAGCTCATGCACGCAGGGCGCATGTCGCACCCGGACAACACGCCGCATCATCGCCAGGGCGTCGCGCCTTCGGCCATCGCGCCCGCTACGCCGATGTTCACGGCCAATGGGATGCAGGATATTCCGGTACCGCGTGCGCTGACGACCGAGGAGGTGCGCCAGACCGTAGCCGACTTCCGCTTCGCGGCACGCCGCGCGATCGAGGCCGGCGCCGACGGTGTCGAGGTCCACGGTGCGAACGCCTACCTGGTCCATCAGTTCCTCGCGCCAAGCGCCAATGCCCGCACCGACGAATATGGCGGCTCGACCCAAAACCGCACCCGCTTTGCCATCGAGGTGGTCACTGCTATCGCCGACGAAATCGGAGCTGACAGGACGGCCATTCGCCTGTCACCCGGCATGACGCGATGGGGCATCGAGGAAGGCGCCGAAGGACCGGCGCTCTACCACTATCTGGTGGTTGAACTCGCCAAGCTCGGTCTGGCGTACCTGCACATCACGCATCAGGGCAACGAGCCGCTGGTGGCTGACATTCGCAAGCTCTGGACGGGCACATTGATCCTGAACCGGCCGGGCCGCTCCCGTGACGAGCTTGGAGCCGATGTGGCCTCGGGACTCGCCGAGCTGGAAGCCTATGGCCAGATGGTGCTGGCCAACCCGGATTTCGTCGCACGCCTGAAGATCGGCGCACCGATGAACGCTGCGAACCCCAATGCCTTCTTCGGCGGCGACGGGCACGGCTATATCGACTATCCCGCGCTGGCCGAAGCCGTGGAACGCTAAGGGATCGCGCGTAACCAATAACACCGGGCGCGAGCCTGCTTCGCATCATTGGCACGATGCGGCTCGCGCCGGCGGTCCTGATCGCCCGCGGTGCATGAGACCGGAGTCAGCACTAAACCGACATACCATGACACGACAGACAGGCAGTCACTCGACCATGATCAAGGCAAACCACCTTGTGTACTTCGCCTGCGTAGTGACGCACAGAAGCTTCAGCGCAGCCGCGAAGGAAGTCCGCGTAAGCAAGTCGACGTTGAGCCGTGCCGTCATCGACCTGGAACAGGAGCTTGGGGCATCACTTCTCACGAGAACGAGCCGCCGCGTGGATGTCACGCCCGCGGGCGAGCAGCTATACACACGCTGCCTCGCCGTCTACAACGCCGTACTGGCGGCGCAAAAAGCCCTCGAAAATATCGAGGCGGAGCGCGATATCACTCCAACCGGTCAATGGGAAACCAGTGCAGTCGACCAGTGAGGTGAAAGACCGCTATCCGAGCCGTAACGACGTTTGAGTGACTATTCACGTCGTGCTTCGCGGCTCCTGAATCATCTTCCAACCGTTGCCGGCGGGGTCGCGGAAACCGGCGTCGACGCTGCCGAAGCGATCGACCGGCTGCTGGGTGAATTCCACGCCACTCGCCTTTAGCCGGGCGTAGCTGGCGCGGCAATCGGACACCAGGAGGACGAGAGGCGGCATGGCCCCCTTCGCGACCATCGCGCGCAGGGTTAGTGCGGTGGCATCGTCGTGGATGGGCGGACCGGGTTTGAACAGTCCGAGCTGGAACGAGGGCTGGTCCGGATGCTGGACTGTGAGCCAGCGGTAGGAACCGTTGACCACGTCCGTGTGGACACGGAATCCGAGTTTGTCGACGTAGAACGCGAGCGCTTCGTCCTGATCGTCGACGTACAAGCCCACCACACTAATACCTTGGTTCATGACACCTCCTTGGTTAATGGCCGGAATGTACCTTTGGCCGCGCGGCGGCGCTTCTCCAAAACTGCGATGATGAGATCGGGACGCTGCGCGGCCTTCAGAACGCAGGCGGGTACGCGGTTGAGCTGCTGCGTGGCGGCCTGCGCCTCCCGGCGCATCGCACTGGGGCTTAGACCGGTGATATCCCGGAAGATGCGGCCAAAGGTACCCAGGCTCTCCCAGCCAGTGGCGAAGGCTATTTCCGTGACGCTGAGCGCAGTGTCGCGCAACAGGGTATTGGCCTGCTCGATGCGCCGTGTCAGCAGATAGCGATGCGGCGGGATGCCGAAAGCCCGCTTGAACGAGCGAGCGAAATGGGCCTCGGAGACGCCACTGACCGCAGCCAGGCGCTCGACGGGCCACGCCTCGTGCGAGGCGGCATCCATGCGGTCTTTGGCGCGTAGCAGGCGACGCAGCAGGGCCGGATCCTGCAACGGATCGGCGTCGGCCGGCGCCGGAGACGGCGCAGGCAGTTGATTGAATGCGACCATGATCAGCCCTTCCATGCGCGGTATCGGTCGTGCAGGGTCAGGTCGAGAAGAGCCAGGGCGACTTCATCAATTGCATGGGTATTGATGTTCATGGTGTTCCAGCCGCAGCGTTCCGGACCGCACACAAAACCGTTCGAGGCTGACTAGTATCTCATCAGCCGACTTGCTCTAGACAAACGGTTTGGGATTAGCGTTATAGACGTCCGGATCGTGGCGTCTGCCTGACGCCATGCATCGCCACCCGCGATCCGGCGCATCTGATCGCGCTGGCGGTTTTGCGGTCGGGCGTGGTCGACGGCCGATACGGCTCGTGTTCGATCAGTAGTGCTCTGCCGCTGCCGCGTTGCCCGTTGTGGGTGCGGAGCCGGTTGTCGCTACGCCGTGACTGTCAGCATCCGGTCGCGCGCCGGCGCCGCCTGGCTGCCCAGGACGCAACAACAAACCGCCCAGCACACCCGCCGCCGCCGCGAATATCGCACCGAACAGAAACGCGACGTGATAGCCGCTATTGAGCGCCGCCGTCGCGCTTTCGGAAGCCTGCATCGCGTCACTGCGCGCAGCAGCGAGACTTGCGAGCACCGCGAGCCCAAGCGCGCCCCCCATCATCAACGACGTATTGACGATACCGGACGCGAGGCCCGAATCGCCCGGATCGACGTCGCTCATGGCAGCCAGCAGCACGGCATTGAATGCGATGCCCGCACCGAAGCCGAACAGGATCATGCCGGGCAGCACGTCGAGCACGAAGCTGCCGTTGATCGGTGCCCGTGCGAACAGCGCGAGGCCACACGCCGCGACCAGCAGCCCGACGGCAAGCGGAAGGCGCAGACCAAAGCGCATTACCACGCGCGCCGATAACCCCAGAGAAAAGAACGCCATGATCAGACTGGCCGGCAAAAACGCGAGCCCGACCTGCAAGGGCCGGTAGCCAAGCACGCGCTGCAGATACAACGCGGAGATGAAGAACCACGCGAACATCGCCGCCGCCCAAAGCACGCCGACCACATTGGCAGTCGCGACATTGCGCGAGCGGAACAGACCGAGCGGCATCAAGGGATGCTGCACGCGCGCTTCGATAATGAGGAACACAGCCAACAGCGCCAGCGCGGTGAACAGCAGGCCCAGCGTCTGCGCCGAGGTCCAGCCCGCTTCGTTGCCGTTCACGACTGCGTACACGGCGAGCATCAGCGAAGCAGTCACCGTCACCGCACCGGCCACGTCAAGCCGTTCGCCATGCGCATGACCACGTGCCGACGGCAAGAGCGCGACGCACAGCGCATAGACGACGATGCCAATGGGCAAGTTGACGAGAAAGATCCAGTGCCAGCTCAGCAGGTTGGTCAGCAACCCGCCGAGCAACACGCCGATGCTGCCGCCCCCCGCGCAGACAAAACCGTACACGCCCATCGCTTTGGCCCGTTCGCCGGTCTCGGTGAAGAGATTCATGATCAGCGACAGCGAAACAGCGGAGACGACCGCGCCGCCCAAACCCTGCACCGCACGCGCGCATACCAGCAGGATTTGCGAATTAGCCATGCCGCATGCAAGCGACGCCAGCGTGAACAGCGTAATGCCGCCGAGGAACAACTTGCGGTGGCCGTAAAGATCGCCCAGCCGCCCGCCAAGCAGCAGGCAGCCGCCGAAGGTCAGCATATACGCATTGACCACCCACACCAGCGAGGTCTCGGTAAAGCCGAGGTCCGCGGCGATCGACGGCAATGCAACGTTCACGATCGTCGTATCGAGCACGATCATGAGCACGCCGAGGCACAAAACAATCAGCGCTAGCCAGTGTCTATTGCCGTGGATGGAAGGGGTCATGCAGGGGCTCCTTTGGCTTGGTCAAACGGGTTAAGCGGGTGCCGGACATGCCGCCGCCCGGCACGTGCCTATACCACCTGCCGATACCACCAGAAGGGCATCGGCATGGCCGGCACCCTGCCGGTTTCGATCAACGCTTGCTCAGCATCGTAAACTGCCGGCGGAAGGCGCCCGCCATGTACGACCACGAACCCGCGCCGTGACTCAGGAAGCAGGTAGGCAAGCGTAGAACGGACATGGCGGTGCTACCTCATGCAGCGAGCGCGGCGGTCTCTTTCTTCGCCGAGGCGATAGCCCCACTACGTGCCTCCGGACCCATCGCCACGCCTTCCGCACGAATGAAGGTGATATCCGTGATGCCCAGAAAGCCGAAGGCCGCCTTCAGATAGGTTTCCTGATGATCGAAGAAGGCGGCAGGCGAGCCTTCGCTGTAAACGCCGCCGCGCGACGAGGCGATGACAAGCTTCTTGCCGCCGCATAGTCCGGCCGGGCCGTGCTCTCCGTAGCTGAATGTCTTCCCGGCGACAGAGATGCGGTCGATCCAGGCCTTCAGTTGAGAGGGCACGCCAAGGTTGTACATCGGCGCGCCGATGACCACGATGTCGGCGGCCAGGAACTCCTCGAGCGCGACCTGGCCCGCGGCGACGTCGGACTTCAACGCCTCGTCGACCGGCGCGCCTTGCGCGGCCGCGAGGTGTGCTGCCGTCAGATGGCCGATCGGTGTGACCGCAAGGTCGAGATGAGTGACAACAAGGTCAGGATGGCGGGCCCGGAAAGTCGCGGCCACCTCCTCTGACAGATCACGACTGACCGAGCCTTGCCCGAGGATGCTGGAATCTACGTGTAGCAGTTTCATGCGAATGATCTCCGAAGTGGCAGACGGTGCGTTTGCCGGAAACCCGCACGATAGGCTTCGATATCCGATCTGGATAGCCTATATTTCTAGATGAAAACTATCGTTTCGTTAGATACTTTATATGCCTTCAAAGTCGGGCGAGCCGAGCCAAAAAGGCGTCGACCTGGTGTTCCTGTGTGGCCCATGACGTTACCAGGCGAATCACAGAATGATCGTTATCCGACTTTCTCCAAACGTAGAAGGCAAAGTGCTGCGTCAAAGCCAAAATGACCGAATCGGGCAAGATTGGAAATACTTGATTCGTAGCCGTTTCCGCCTCGAGCGCGTAACCGCTGGACACGATCCCAGAGGCGAGCTTTGCCGCCATCGCATTGGCGTGCCTTGCATTTTCGAAGAAGAGATTCTTCACGCCAAATAACGATCTGTCAGCAAAACGCCTTGTAAAAAATTGCTGCCCCGCCGTCAGAAGCGAGCGGGAGTCACGCCGTACGCCTCGCGAAACGCCCGCGTGAAATGGCTTTGATCAAAGAAGCCAACGGCGTGCGCGATTTCAGTGATCGGCATGTTCCTATTCGCGTTGATCAACGCCACCGCCTTTTCCAGCCGCATGCGCAATTACCAGGTGTGAGGCGTCATGCCGACAGTGCGTTTAAACAATTTCAGGAACCGGAATCGAGCGAGGCCAACGAGAAGAGACAGATCCTTCAGAACGATTTTTTCGGCAAGATGCGCCTCGACGAATTCCCGAACAAGTCGCAATTGCTGAGACGACAAGGCGCCGGCGATGGTTTGAGGAGAGGGTTGCTTCAAACGGGCGAACAGCGACTCCAGCAATTCCAGAACGTAGGTTTCGTTCATGATCGGATCGTTTATCCCCTACTGAAGGGTTGAGTGCATTTTGAGCAACTGATCTGCGAGGCGGCTATCTCGCAGCACCACTGCGGTCGAGATGATAGTGCGGCTCAAAGCGAAACTCGGCAAACCGAGCCGTGCTAAGGATCAAACCGGGGATGTCGGCTGAATGACTGTACTGGACTTCTTCGGGCATAACTCACCTTCGGTTCGCCGCCGACACCTTGGAGACTAGCCCCGAAAGTTGCGCCGTGAGGCCTTCATTATCCCAGCTTCCTGTGGTCTGCACTTACGCTGTCAGACTTCGCGCGTTCATGTGATCTCCCGACCGACCTGGTTGGCCGATTCGTTAGCGTATTCGGATTTCAAGCTTCTCCTGAAACGCCACTCGTCGACTCCTTCAACAAGGCGATAAATGCCCGCAGCCCCGCGGGAATATGACGATTGCCAGGAAAGTACAGGAACAGACCGGGTATGAGCGGACACCACTCGTCCAGCACGGTAACGAGCCGCTTGCGGGCAAGCGCAGCGCGTGCGTACACCTCGGGCACGTAGGCGATCCCAAGCCCGTCGATCGCAGCCTCGATCATCAACGTATTGCTATCCAGTGTCAGCGCACCGGGCGGGTCGATCGTGAATTCCTGGCCGTGACGCGAGAATTCCCAACGATACCGTTTGCCGCTCGGCAAACGCTGCCGGATGCACCGGTGCCGAAGCAGATCTTCTGGCGCGACCGGCTTTCCTTGTTTGCGAAGGTAGCCCGATGACGCGACCGTCAGAAAGCGCATGTCGTCGCCGACTCGCACTGCAATCATGTCCTTGTGCAGCGCCTCGCCAAGCCGGACGCCCGCATCGAATCCGCCTTCGACGATGTCGACAAGACGTCCGTTGGCGACCAGGTCGAGTTCCATCGCCGGATAGAGCGCAAGAAAGCGCGGCACGACTGTCTGCAACAGTAGCCTGATCGCCCCTTCACTCCCGTTGATTCTGAGCGTTCCGCTCACTTGTCCGTCGGTGCGCGCGACGTCCTCCAGTACTTCATCGAGATCGCCCAGCACCGGATTGAGACGCTTCAGGAAACGCTCGCCCGCGTCGGTCAACGACACGCTGCGCGTGGTCCGATGCAGAAGACGCACGCCCAGATCGTTTTCCAATCCGCGCATGGCGTGGCTCAGAGCCGAGCGGGACACGCCCAACTGGTCGGCGGCCTGCCGGAAACTGCGCCTTGCGGCAACCTCCATGAACGCCTGGAGGTCGGCCAGAGTTGGCTTGTTCATTGGTGAAAATTCCTCACCTCGTCATGCACATTGAAGGCGGTTCTCATCACAATCATACCGCTCTAGTATGAATGGCAAGAACTCAACAGGAGCTGAGCATGGCAAGGAACTGGTTGATTACCGGCGCGTCGAGCGGGCTTGGGCGCGAACTCGCCGAACGGCTGCTGGCACGCGGTGACGGTGTCGTGGCGACAATACGCAAAAAAGGGGCGTTGGACGATTTGCTGGCACGGTATCGCGAGCGTTTGCATGTGGCGGAGTGCGACGTGACCAATGTGAATGCGGTCAGGGCCACTGTCGCCCAGGCGTTCGAAGTCATGGGCCGGCTCGATGTTGTCGTCAGCAACGCGGCCTACGGGTTATTCGGTGCCGCGGAGGAACTGACTGACGCACAGATCGACCGCCAGATCGCAACCAATCTGACAGGCTCGATTCAGGTGATTCGTGCAGCCATTCCGCACCTGCGGAATCAGGGCGGTGGCCGTATTGTCCAGGTGTCGTCGGAAGGCGGTCAGATTACGTACCCGAGTTTCAGCCTTTATCACGCGACCAAATGGGGTATCGAGGGCTTTGTCGAGGCGGTTGCAAAAGAAGTCGCATCTTTCGGCATCGATTTTCTGATCGTGGAACCCGGTCCGACGCGGACAAATTTCGGCGCCGGTCTTGATCACGCGACGCCGATGAGTTGCTATGACCCTACGCCCGCCGGCGAGATTCGGCGTGCAATTGCGTCGGGGAACTTCGCCAGCTACGGCGACGCCGGGAAGACGGTGGACGCGATGATGGTCGCGATCGACAGCCCGAATCCGCCGTTGCGCCTGGCCTTGGGCCAGTCCGCTTACCACTCGGTACGCGAGGCACTCCTCGGCCGACTGAAGGTACTGGAAGCGCAAAAGGACGTAGCGTTGTCAGTCATGGAGCAGTCCTAGAACGTAGCGACTGTTCAACATGTCCCGCTGCGCCTAACATTACTGCACGAGCAGGAAGGAGGCGCATGGACAACTTTGGTACCGACACTCGCTTCACTGGCTCGATCCCCGAGCTTTATGACAGCCTCCTTGTTCCGCTGATCTTCCAACCCTACGCCGCAGATCTCGCGAACAGAGTAGCTGCGCGTCATCCGTCGCGTGTGCTTGAGACCGCTGCCGGCACTGGCGTAGTGACCCGCGCGATGGCCCATGCATTGCCCCTGCATGTCGACCTGGTTGCGACCGACCTGAATCAGCCGATGCTGGATCGTGCGACGGCCATCGGCACCCCAAGGCTAGTAAAGTGGCAACAGGCAGACGCGACCCGACTGCCGTTCGACGACGCGAGTTTCGACATCGTCGTCTGCCAGTTCGGGGTCATGTTCTTTCCGGACAAAGCGCGTGCGTTTTCCGAAGCTCGGCGCGTACTTCGGCACGACGGCGTGCTGTTGTTCAACGTCTGGGATCGCATCGAGGAAAACGAGTTTGCCAATACCGTCACGGCGGCGCTTGCCGGTCTCTTCCCCGCGGATCCTCCACTTTTCATGGTGCGCACGCCGCACGGCTATTTCGACCCGGAAGTGATCTCGCGCGACCTCGCGGATGCGGGCTTCAGCGCGGCGCCACGCCTCGAGACAATCGCGGCGCGTAGCCGCGCGGCATCGGCTCGCGTGCCGGCCGTCGCCTATTGCCAGGGAACACCCTTGCGCAATGAGATCGAGGCCCGTTCTGGCGTAGGTGTGGACGACGCTACGTCAGCGTCCGCCACTGCGATCGCCGAGCGATTCGGCATGGGACCGGTCGACGGGAAGATTCAGGCGCACGTGGTCGTCGTCCAGCGCTGACACGCCCGGCATTGCAGCGGCATCTGATGGCCGTGATCGGGCCGAAGCGGACTGTAGAGCCTGAAGTCCTCGCTGCATCGACTACAAGGGATAGAGCGGCGCTTCACCCTTGATGGTCATCCATTGCCACTGCGTGAACTCTTCCCAGTTTGCCGGTCCGCCGATGCTGGTGCCATTGCCCGACGCGCCGACGCCTCCGAACGGGTTGACGACGTCGTCGCCCACCGTCTGATCATTGATATGCAGAAGCCCCGTGCGCAACCGCTCGCCGATCCGCAGCGCGCGCCCGACGTTCGCCGTCACGATACCCATCGACAACCCGTACTCGGTGCGGTTGGCGAGCGCGATCGCCTCGTCATCGCTATCGAACTGTACGACAACGGCTACGGGTCCGAAGATCTCTTCGTTGAACGCCGGGTTGTCCGGCGTAACGCCGCTCAGCACGGTAGGTTCGAAGAACCGATCGCGATAGCCGCCACCGGCTTCGAGCTTGGCGCCGGCGTGCAGCGCGTCGGCAACCACGCGAGCGACGTGATCTCGCTGCACGGTGTCAATCAGCGGCCCAAGGGCAACATCGCCGTCGGCCGGATTGCCGACCGTCAGGCTGGTGGACTTCGCAACCAGCTTCTGAACGAACCGGTCGTGGATATCCCGTTGGACGAGCAGCCGGCCAGCCGCCATGCAGACCTGGCCTTGATGCAGATAGGCCCCCCATGCGGCGTTCGACACTGCAATGTCGAGATCGGCGTCGTCCAGCACGATCAGCGAGTTCTTGCCGCCGAGCTCCAGGCTCACTTTCTTGAGATGACGCCCAGCCGCTTCGCCGACCTTTCGTCCCGCAGCCGTCGAGCCAGTGAACTGGATCATCGCGGTATGCGGGTCGCTGGTCAGCGCGGCCCCCGTGGCGCCATCGCCGGGCAGCATGTGAAGCACACCCGCAGGCAGTCCGGCCAGTTCGAACAGCCGCGCAATCACGACACCTCCACTGACCGCGGTACGCGGATCGGGCTTCGGCCGCGACGGGCTGTTTTCAAGGTGGAACGGGCCGAATACGGTGGATTCGGTGCATTCCTTCGGCTTGCGATTGTTCTGCGCGCAAACCAGCGTAGACAGGCCCAACGTGTCGGAGAAGAGTATGAATTCCTGCCTCGTATCGCTGCATTTCTTGCCGACAGAAGTGAGGAACGCAATGCCCGTTGCCCATTCCTCTTCGGTCAATTCCACCTCGCGGGCGAAATCGTGGAGCGATTCAATTAACCTCGTCATGAGCACTTTTGTGCGCGGGTCTGCGCATTGCGCATGACGGGAGATCGCCGCTGCCGTGATAGTGTTTTCGTCCAGATTGCGCATTGCATGCTCCTTCCAATATGAGTTCGGTCTTTTGCAATGTCCATTGCGGGAGACCGCAAACCGATGTGTGGTTATTCAAGTGGCTGCCCGTGACGATCGCGCACGAAAAAGATATTCACCAAAGCAGCGATCATCGCCACGGATATCGGATAGGCAAGCGCAATGTAGATGCTTCCCGTCGCGTTGCGGATCGCGAAGACGATGAGCGGCAAGAGTCCACCGATAACGCCCGTACCGATGTTGTAGGGAATGGAAAGTGATGTCGTGCGCACTCGGGTCGGAAACAGCTCGACCAGATAAGCCGCAAGAGGTCCGAAAACCAGCGAGATCAGGAACATATGCGCGAACACGAGAAACGAGAGTGCAAGGGGATCAACGGGATTGGAGTAAACCGTCATTAGCCTGTAAATGGGCAGGTATGAGACGGCGGCGAGCAACATGCCGCAAACCATCACCCGCTTACGCCCAATGCGATCGGACAGCCAGCCGAAGAACACAAAAAAAGCAAGCTCAGGATCAGCCCTCCCGCATACACCGCACTAGTGACGTGCGGACTGACATGAAGACCGGACTGCAGATACAGCAACGAAAACACGAGCCCCATGTTGCCGAGCGTCGCATGACCGGCCACTGCCCCGAAGAGCGCGATAAGCATCAGCTTCACATTGCTCCAGCGCCACGTATCGCGGAAAGGCTTGCGTGATTCCGTGTGAGCGCTCTTCATTGCGACGAAGGCGGGTGATTCCGCGAGGCGTGAACGGACATACAGCGAGATGCCGAGAATGATCGCGGATAGAAGAAACGGAATCCGCCATCCCCAGGCGGCAAAGTCGTCACTCGTCAGGGAATACTGAAGAACGAAGATGACCGCGATCGCCGACAACTGGCCAACGCTGGTGGATGCCTGGATCCAGCCAGTGAGCAAGCCTCGCTTTTCAGAAGGGGCGTGTTCGGCGACGTAAACAGCGGCCCCGGCGTATTCGCCTCCAAGGGCCATACCTTGAAGCATGCGACAAGTCAAAAGCAATGCTGGAGCGACAAAACCGACCTTGTCGTAGGTCGGCAGCAGACCTATCCCAGCCGTGGCGACTCCCATTACGAGAAGCGTCCAGACGAATGTGATCTTCCTGCCGTACCGATCGCCGATAATGCCGAAGAACATGCCGCCTAATGGACGCACGACATACCCCGTGGTGAGCGTAGCCACGCTCAGCAATACCCGTACGGTCTCATCGTCGGTCACGAAAAACATCGGCCCTATGTAGACCGCGAGTGACACGTAGACCATGAAGTCGTACCACTCGATCACGCTTCCGAGAGATGACGCGACAATCAGCCGCCGCAGTTCCGCATTCGTTGGACGTTCCGCCGACACGCCAGGCGGCGTATGCACTGCACTTTCCATCAGAGTCTCCAATTTGCCAGCGCCCCATTCGTGAATGATGAGGCTGTCGATCAACGTGAATAAATGCTAATCAGCGGGCTGATATGCGTCAATTTCAAACCGTTCATATGGGATGTGAATTGCTGCATATCGCGAAGCGATCAGCAGTCGTTGGTCGGTGCGAGGAGACCGTTGGAAGTCAGAATATAGGCAAAGACAATTGAGGCCTTAGGCGCGGAAACGACGCGACATCGGCTGCGCAAAGGAATGTGGGAGAGCGCAAGGGACTATCAGCGCGGCAGGTGGAGGCTCACGCACTGGCTTTGCGCGATCGGCGAGGCCGTGGCTCGGAGCTTGGTCGGTTAAACAGATTAAAGACTATCTCTCGCAGCCATCGGTTCGCCGGCTCATAGTGCTGGCAGAGGTGCCAGTGTTGCTTCACTTCAAAAGACGGAAGTTTCAGTGGTGGGCGCAGCACCTGCACACTGGCCAGGCGGCTGAGCACCTCAGCGAGCGCCTCGGGCACGGTCACGATGAGATCGGTCGCGGCAATCACGGGCGCGATACAGATGAAATGGGGCAGACGCAACGCTTCGCGCCTCGCAACATGCTCGCTTTTTAAATGCTGTTCAGCGAGCTCCCTGTGCCTCTCTTCCGTTTCGACAATAACGTGCGACATCTGGAGAAACTGCTCTCGCGTAACCTCGCCGTGCACCAGCGGATGATCTCGCCGAACAAGACAAACGAATCCCTCGGTGTACAACCGTTGCTGAAAGGTATCCGCGCCTTGCAGGTCCGGAAAATAGCCTACGGCGAGATCGACCTTGCCAGATGCGAGATCAGCCACCAACTCCTCAGGTCGAACCGAGACTGCATGAACAGAGACTTGCGGCGCGACCGTGGCCAGCTCATGCAATAGCCTTGGGAGAAAAGCAATCTCGCCGACGTCGGTCATTGCTATCGTGAACGTGCGCCGCGATGTCTGAGGCTCGAACTCGGGCGCCGTAAGAACGCGGTCTCGAACGCTCGTTAGCAGGGATTCGACAACTGGCGCCAGTTGCACAGCCCGCGCCGATGGCTGCATGCCGCGCCCGGTTCGTACAAACAATGGATCGTCGAGCTGCTCTCGCAGACGGCTCAGCGCATGCGACAGCGTGGACTGGGTGAGCTCCAACTCCGTGGCCGCCCGGCTTAGATTCCGGTGACGCCAAACGGCGTCGAAGATACGTAACAGATTGAGATCGAAGGCGGGCATATTTTGCTTCTGCCTGTACATAAGGTTGAAATACCTACCGGGCACAGTTTCCCGATAACTGCCGTGCGCAGACGAAAGTTACCGGACGCAGACCACCTTGTGTGAAGTAATTCGTTAGATTGCCTGCATGGATTACTTATCCTTGAACCATTGAGCGAGGTTATTCACACAGCGACATCCTCTAACGGATTGCGAGTCTGCGGCCACTAACTTCTCGCACTCCGAGCCCGAATCTCCAACTCCATAACTGCACGCGCCGCGTTAATATGGATAGCTGAATGACAACGTGAGGATAGTCTATGAATGCATCGGTTATCTCTGCCCTGGCTGCACTTGTCGGTGCCGCCATCGGCGGCATGACTTCGGTTCTTGCCTCGTGGCTGACCCAACGCACCCAGGTTCGCGCGGAGTGGCTAGCGCATGACCTTACCTGGCGGCAGGATCTGTACAAGGCGTTCATCGAGGATGCGACGAATTGCTATGTCGACGCGCTGCAACACAACCAGCCCGATCTCGCCGGGCTCGGCAACCTCTACGCGAAGATCAGCCGTATGCGCGTCCAGTCATCGCGCGAAGTCGCGGACGAAGCCGACGTGATCGGACGCAAGATCGTGGACACCTATCTCGCGCCAGACAAGTCCTTCATCGAGATTCGCGAGATGCTCGCGGATGGCTCGATCGACATTCTCGGCAAGTTCGGCGACGTGTGCCGCGCGGAATTCGAGTCACTGCGCGCACAGCAGTTCTGACCAGAAGACGTGCACAGTTCAACGCGGCTTGAGCTCGACAGGCGGATCAGCGAGATAACCGCCCCCGAGCGCCTTCGTCAACGCAATCTCCTGACTGAGCACTTGACCGTTGAGCGTGAGCAGGGCGACCTGTTCCGCGATCACCGGCTGGCGCGCTTCGAGCGCCGCGAGCCGGCTCGTCAGTCCGCGTTGATAGTAGGCTTCGACGCTGTCCCTCGTGAACGCCACCGATTCGATCCGTTGTTTCTGCAACGCGGTCTCCGCATCGAGGGACTGCAGACGGCTGCCCGTCTGGGCGACATCGCGTACGGCGTTGAGAACGGCCTGGTTGTACTGCTCGATCAACAGGTTGCTCCCCTCGCGTGCGCCGCCCAGGTTCGCGTTGAGCCTGCCGCCGTCGAAGATCGGTAGATACAGGCCCGGAATCAGGTTGATCTGCTGGCTTGCATGCGTGAAGAGGTCGGCGAGGTGCAAGGCGTTGAAGCCGAAAAATGCCTTGATGTCGAAGCTCGGATAGAACGCCGCTTTCGCCGCATCGATCCGGTCGAACGACGCCTCGACATACCATCGCATCGCCTGCAGATCGGGCCGCCGGGCCAGCAGTTCGTACGAGAGCGTCGCCGGCAAGGCCGCCTGCGAGCGCGGCAGCGCGACGGGTTCGATGGCGGACAGGCCGGCGGGGCCCGCGCCGACCAGCGCACGCATCGATTCGCGCAACTGCTTGATTTGCCCTTGCGCCGACACGATCTGCCCTTCGATAGCCAGCTGCTGCGCGCGTGCTTCTTCGAGCTGGGTGCGGGCTTCGAGGCCTCGCGCCGCTCGTCCTTCGTGTGCTTGCACCGCGAACGCCGCGATCTCATGCGATTCGTTCAACAAATCGATGAGTTGATACGTCGTCTGAATGCCGTAGTAAAGCTGCGCGACATCCGTCGAGATTTCGAGTTCGACAGCGGACGTCTCGGCGAGCCGCGCATTGCTCACGCCGAGCGACGCGGCGACCTCCGCGCGTTGCTTGCCCCATATGTCGACGTCCAGGCTCGCGCCAAGCCCGACGACACCTTCCGTGTACCACGGCCCCGTCAGCCCCGCAGCCGGTTCGTTCTTTGCGAACGGGCCGAGAAAGCCGTTCGCGGAAATATGCTCGCGATCCAGCGACGCCAGCGCCGCCACCTGAAGGTTGGATCCCGCTCTGGCAAGCTCCACATCCGACTTCGCTTGCGCGACGCGTGTGCGCGCAATCACCATCGTTGGCGCATCGGCGAGCGCCCGATCGATCAGCGCGTCGAGCTGAGCATCGCGATAGCGCGTCCACCAGCGTGCGGCGGGCCAGCCGTCGCGCGCGAGATGAATGTCGTCCGCGAGATTGATCTGCTCGGGCGCGATCTCGGAGTAGGGCGTGCCGTTGTGATGGATCAGCGCGCAACCCGACAGCACGGACGACACCCACGCGACGCATAGAATGCATCGACGCCATCGCCAATCGCACAACCACGTTCGCGCGTTCATGCTCGTACCGCCGGTGATGCTGGGGCCGCGACGGGTGCCTCGACGCGCCAGTCCGGCAACCCCGCGATCTGCCGCGACAGTTCGTCCGCTGCGGCGATGAGCGGCTGATCGGCCAGTTGTGCCGGTTCGACCGCTTGCGCAGCGATCTCGATGCGCCGCGGCGAGTGTGCATCGGGTGGGTTGACCGCGAGTTCATCCGCGTACCGGTTGAGTTCGGCGCTGGCCTGTTCCTGAGCCGAGCGCACTGCGTCGATCGTGCGCGGGCTCGACGATGCCGCTTGCGCCACGAGCTTGTCGCGCAACGCATCGCCTGCCAGCATGATCTCGCGTCCCTGCGCGAGCACCGTTTGTGCGCGCAGTGTCAGTTGCGACTGCTCGCCTTCCTGCCAGCCGGGTTCGAGCGCGACACGCGAGAGCGTCGTCTCGCAATCGGCCAGCACGGCCCACGCCTGCAACTGGCGCTGCGCATACGGCAACTCATCCCCTTTCTCGGCGCCGACCTGCAATGGACGCAACTGTGCGGCAATCGCGCGCAACAGGGTTGCGAGCTTCTGCCGCAGCGCGTCGCCCTCGCCCTCGCGCCAGAACGACATCTGCACGAAGGTCGCCACACAAACGCCCAACAGAATGCCGACCATCCGGTCGCGGATTTCAGTGAGGTTCGTGGTTGGGCCGAACTCGCCGAGCAACGCAAGCGAGAACGTGAACATCACCTGCAGGCCCGCATAGCTGATCCTCTCCGAACCCGCCATTAGCCACGCCCCGAGCGCCACGACAGGCAACGCCATCAGCAGAAGGCCGGCAATGTCGTCGAAATGCGGAATGATGAACACAACCATGAACAGCGCCAGCGCGCTGCCAACGGCGGCCCCGGAGAGCCGCAGCAATGCACGCTGCGTCGACGCGCCAAGGCTTGGCAGCGCGACGATCAGGCAGGTCAGCATGACCGTGTGGACGCCCTGCCAGTCCACGGCGTTGTAGAACACGTAGCAGATGAGAACAGCGAGCAGCGTCTTCAGCGAAAAGCGCGTGTACGCCGGATTGGTCCATGCGTCGGGCGCGACCATCGGTTCGCTCGCGGGCGGTTTGCCGGCCCCGACCGCACCGCTTGTAACAAGATCTGCGTACGCGCGCAGCGCTCGCTGCGATTCGGCAGCAGCAGGAATCGCGTCGGCGGCATTGCGCTCTTCAGGTGTCGCCGCGCTCACGTAACGGTAGGGCTCGCCGGTCATGACCGAGTCGTCGAGCGCGCGGCAGTTCGCACGCAACTCGCGCAACATCGCCAGTTGCGCTGCCGACGCGCCTGGCCAACTGGGCGGCAGTTCACTCGCTCCGCGATAAAGCCGCGACACGGTCGCAATGCACGCAAGCTGTGACGCCTGATGCTCGCGATAGTGAGCATCACGCATCGTCGTGAACCGCAGCAGCTTCTGTAACGTAAGCGCTCCCTGCTGGACGGCCGCTAGCGTGATCGGCGGAGCGCTCGCGGTGCCGTCGATCAGCTGCGTCAGGCGCGCGTCCAGCGTCACGAGTTGCCGATGGATTTCCTCCTTGAGTTGCAATTGCGGTTCGGCAGGCAGCAGCAACGTATTGACCACGAGCGTCAGCGCGATCGGATAGTTGACGGCGACCCACACCCACAACACCGCGCGGATCAGCAGGTCGGCCTGATCGGTCTGGTCCACGAAACTCTGTACGTAGATCACGACGATCGCGACGCAGAAGAACACCACGCCGATCTTGAGAACGCGAAGCAGATACACGCTGCCGAAAAACAGCAGACTCGCGATAACGATGCGCAGCAACGGATAGTCGAACGTAAACTTCAGTACCAGGATCGACAGGCCAATGGCGAGCGTCGATCCGACCATGAACATCACGCCGACCAGCCGCGTGAGCACCACGTTCGACTGCGTGACGTAGAACACCACCAGCAGCGACAACGCGAGTTCCGGCACTTCGAGCGCCATCGACGCGACGATCACAATGGCGCTCGTCAGCATGCAACGCAACATGACGTTCAGACGCCCGGGGAACGGCGCCAGTTCGCGCCTCAGGAAAGCGCCTGCATCGCGCAGCGTGACGGGCAGATAGTCGACGGCGGTCATGGTTTTCTCAATGGCGCTCGCCGTCGTCGCCGCGCCCAGGTTCCAGAACCGCCACAGCCGACGTACCGACGCGAAACAGTTCCGGGTTCGGCTTGTCGATGCGGATCTTCACCGGGAAGCGCTGCGATACATGCACCCAGTTAAGCGTGCGTTGAATGCGGGGCAGCCCGCCAGGCAATGCAAGGCCGGCTTCATCGGGCGCGATGCCATAGCTGATCGAATCGACGCTGCCCTGAAAACGCTGGCCCGTATCGCTCATCAGGTAGACCGTGGCAGGCGTGCCCGCCCTGACGCCCTTGAGTTCGGTCTCGCGAAAGTTCGCGACCACGTACCAGTGGCGCGTATCGATCAAGGTGAAGACCGGTTTGAGCGCCGTGGCAAACTGACCTGTCGACGTTTTCAATGACACGATGCGTCCGTCGAACGGTGCTCGCACCGTCGCATACTCCAGATTCAGTTCGGCAGTCGCGATCTCCGCCATGACGACGGCACGTTGCGCCACCAGCGCATCGACGCCGCTCACAGCCGCCGCCGCCTGCTGCGCCTGCAGCTGCGCGGCGCTGAGTTCGGCCTGCGTGGAGCGTTGCGCGGTGCGCGCACGGTCGACGTCTTCCGCCGACACATAACCGTGCGACAACAGCGGCTCCATGCGGTGCAGCGTATCGGACGCCTGGCCGGCCGCAGCTCGCGCGCGCTCGACGGCTGCACGCACCGACTGCGCGTTGTACTGCTGCGCATTGACCGTGCGCTGGGTCAGCTCGATCTGGCGGTCGAGCGCGACGAGGGATGCGTTGCCCCGTGCGAGCGCATCCTGATACGGGCGCGGATCGATACGGAACAGCAGATCGCCCTGCTTCACCGCCTGATTGTCGCGCACGGCCAGTTCGACGATGCGGCCGCTGACCTCGGGCACGACGTCGATCGTATCCGCGTAGACATAGGCGTCGTCGGTGCGAGGCGCGCGGTCCCACAGCCGGATGACGTAGACGAGCAGCAACAGCGTCACCACGACCATCACGATGGCCGGCCATTTTCTCTTCGATGTTTTGCTGGCTGGGGTCGCCATTCATCCACCCGACAAAGATTCAATGTTGGAAGAACATCAACCAGACAGCGAGCGCAAAAAAAGCGACAAGCGTGGGATACACCACGGCTGAAGGTCCCGTCAGATGGTCGGCCTGTAAGCGCTTGAGGATCAGATAGATGACGACCGTGAGCACGACGCCCGCGACGATACAGAACAGCCAGTCGGGAAAGTACGCGCCCAGCACGCTAATGGATGGCGAATTTGCACACCCCGACATCGGAATCGCGGCAATCGCGGCCGCGCCGATTGCACGCTTTGAACATCTGCCTCTGACTACTGGCATGTGTTGTTTCAAAGTCGTCTCTGTGGTTGAACTCAATGTCACGCCTTGCAGATACGCCGATGCGTCTCGCCTCGGATTTCGGGTTTTGGGCAGCCAGGGAAACGGCTTCGGGCGCACTGGAGATGTGACGCTTGCTTTGCATTTCCAACACAGCGCCGTCATCCAAAGGCCTTCTGAAGAAACCGATAGCGCATTTTGCAAGGTCGTAGCCTGTGGGCCGCCCGTCGACAGATGACGGGCGCACCAAGTCGTCACAATAACGCCGAAAAAGGTATTCCGCATTACATGAATATGTAATGTCGCCGCCATGGCTCCTCTTCCTGGTCAACCCGGACGCACTCCACATTCATGTAGTAGCGGCCCGCAAGTCCGCTGACTATCATCAAGCCAGGGTCGAATGTTGGCTCGAGAATCCGGCACGTCACATTGATTGCGCGCGGCATCTTTTTGTCTAATGAGAATCGAGGAACCGCATCATGCAAGCTCCCTTTGAAGAAGACAGAACGTGGCAGTCCACGATGGCGCTCCTCTCGGGCGAAGGCGACATACAACGGCCCAGTGTGTCCGGTCGCGTCCGTCCGATGCGCGGCAAAGGCAAATTTTCGAAATGTGCGATCCGGATTCTGGAGCGCAATGGACAGATCTCGGCAACTATTGCGTGGAGTGACGCGACCTCCTGCTGCTACGGCGAACAGCTATGGCGGCGCTGCATCGCGAGGAAAGCCGGGGTTTGCGCGCTGAGCGGCCAGGCCATTGCAACAGGCGATGCCGTGTATCGACCCAGGCGTGGTCGACCTGCGCCACGGAACATCGAAGCGATGATTCTGGCTACCGTCATGGAAGCTACTCCCGTGGAGGAAGCTGTCTGACGGATCAAATCCGGCTCTGCGTCAACAACAGATCACGTCATGCTCGGCCGAGACATTTCGTTATCTATGTAATCCGAAACACGTCCACGCGTCCTGTCGTTACTCAATAAGTGTCGAGCACAAGAATCCTGGCCAGGCTGATTCCAGATTCATGTAATAGCCGTGCTTCGCCGCGCTCACTAACATCAAGCACCTGACACTGCGGACCGTTCAAATCAGCCACTACGGCTGAGTGATTGCACCGCGCTCGTGCGGACGTGTCTCTTTGGTCTCTCTGCGAAAGCATCGCACTCGTAGTAATTCATTCACCTATGGAGATGTGAAATGGCGACGATAGCTGCCGACTACATGGTTGGTGCACTGGTCAACGCGGGCGTGAAGCGCGTGTTCGGTGTCGTGGGGGATTCGCTCAATGGATTCACGGACTCGCTGCGCCGGGATGGTTCGATTGAATGGGTTCACATGCGGCATGAGGAAAGCGCGGCTTTCGCCGCCGGCGCCGAAGCTCATCTCACGGGGCAGCTCGCAGTCTGTTGCGGGAGTTGCGGCCCGGGGAATCTGCACCTCATCAACGGCTTGTTCGACTGCCAGCGTAGCGGTGTTCCCGTTCTCGCTATCGCCGCGCATGTCCCAAGTACGGAAATCGGCATCGACTATTTTCAGGCTACCCACCCCGAAATCCTCTTCAAGGAATGTAGCCACTACGTCGAACTCGTTCACAGTCCCGACCAACTACCGCAAATTCTGGGCCGTGCCATCCGCACAGCAGTTGCGCGCAAAGGCGTTGCTGTTGTCGTCATACCTGGAAATGTGGCACTCGGGCCTCTCACGAAACCTGTGCCGACCTGGAGCGCGCCTTCTGCTCCGGTGATTCACCCATCGAACGACGAGGTCGCGGAACTCGCAGGTCTGCTGAACAGGTCGTCGCGAGTGACGTTGCTGTGTGGGGCCGGCTGCAAGGATTCCCATGCGGAAGTCGTGGAACTCGCCCGCAAACTGCAAGCGCCGATCGTGCACTCGCTGCGAGGAAAGGAATACATCGAATACGATAACCCGTTCGATGTGGGCATGACGGGCCTTGTCGGCTTCGCCTCCGGTTATTCGGCGATGAAGAGTTGCGACATGCTCCTGATGTTGGGCACCGACTTCCCTTATCGACAGTTCTACCCGGAGAAGGTGACTATCGCGCAGGTCGATACAAGGGCGGAAGCGCTCGGCAATAGATGCCCGATACAGCTCGGCGTATTGGGAACCGTCAAGGATACGCTCAATGAACTTCTTCCCAGGATTCAGCAGAAAACGGACAGCAGCTTTCTGAATCGCGCACTCGACGACTATCGCAAGGCTCGCCAGAGTCTGGATGCGCTGGCGGAGCCGGAAACGGGCAGCAGCACGATTCATCCGCAGTATGTGACGCGGCTCGTCAGCGAACTCGCGGACGAGGATGCGATCTTCTCCTGCGACGTCGGCACCCCCATCGCATGGACCGCCCGATATCTGAAGATGAACGGCAAGCGACGACTGGTCGGTTCGTTCAACCACGGCTCGATGGCCAATTCGTTGTTGCACTCGATCGGCGCGCAGGCCGCTTTCAGGGACCGGCAGGTGATTTCGATGTCGGGTGACGGCGGCTTCACCATGATGATGGGTGAGTTTTTGACGCTGATTCAAACCGGGTTGCCGGTCAAAGTCGTCGTGCTCAACAACGGAACGCTGGGCTTCGTGGAAATGGAGATGAAAGCCAGTGGGTTCATCGATACAGGATGTGACCTGAAAAATCCGAACTTCGCCGCGATGGCCAACGCGATAGGAATCAAAGGTGTACGCGTCGAGCATCCTGCGGAGCTGGAAGGCGCCCTGGCCGAAGCATTCGCCCATCCGGGTCCGGCTCTCGTCGATGTAGTGAGCGCACGCCAGGAGCTCGTAATGCCTCCTGCGACGACCGCTGACCAAACTTACCACTTTGGGCTCTTCATGCTTCGTGCCGTCATGGACGGTCGAGGCCAGCAGCTCATCGACCTCGCAAAGGTCAATCTGTTCCGGTAACGCGATCAGCAAAACTCAACGGAAATCGAACCATGTCCAGCAAGGTCGTCAGCACCGTCAATGTTGCATCAGACCGCCAGCCCATCCACATGGGTTTCGTCATCGCCTGGCTTTTCTGTGCCGCGTTCTATTTCATGCAGTACATGCTGCGTTCCGCGCCGGGCGTGATGATACCCGAGCTGAGTGCGGCGTTCGCCCGCGATGCGCTGGGCGTGGGCGCGCTCGTCGGCCTGTACTACTACACCTATGCGTTGTTCTCGATCGTTTGCGGTGCGCTGCTCGATCGGCTCGGCGGCAAGGCCGTCATTCCGGCCGGCATCGTTCTCGTTGCCATCGGCGCGGCGCTGTTCGCTCTGGGCAGCGTGGAGGCGGCGCAGGTCGGCCGCCTGCTACAGGGCGCGGGTTCGGCGTGTGGGTTCATCGGCGCGGTGTATCTCGCCACGCACGGTTTTCCTCCACGTTCTCTCGCGACAGCGGTGGGATTCACTCAATGCTTCGGCATGCTGGGCGGCTCCGCGGGTCAGTTCGCCGTGGCTCCGCTGATTCACGGCCTCATCACGTGGCAGCAGTTCTGGTGGATGTCCGGCCTCGTCATCCTTTTGATCGCCGTGCTGGTGTTCTTCGCGACGCCCGCAGCCAATGACGAAAGTCCAGCCAGCCAGGGCTCGTGGATGAAGATGTTCGCGCCGTACAAGGAAGTGCTGTCCAATCCGCAGTCGTATCTCTGCGGTTTCTGCGCCGGCCTGCTGTTCTTGCCGACGACGATCGGCGACATGATCTGGGGCATTCCCTTTCTGCACAACGGTCTCGACGTCAGCTATGCGGAGGCTGTCAATCGTGCAAGCATGGTGCCGCTCGGCTGGGTGATCGGCTGCCCGCTGCTAGGTTACCTGTCGGACCGTCTGGGGCGTCGCAAGCCGGTGTTGATGGCCGGCGCACTGTTGATGCTCGTGTCGGGTGCAGGCATTTTCTATCTGCCTGCCGGTGTGGCGCCCCCTTACGTGCTCGGCCTGCTTCTCGGCATCGGCTCCGGTGCGGCCATGCTGCCCTATACGGTGATCAAGGAAGTCAATCCGGATAACGTCAAGGGCAGCGCCAGCGGTGCGATCAATTTCCTGGTGTTCACGTTCAGCGCCTTGCTCACGCCTGTGTACGGCAAGGTGCTCGCCCACGTCGCGGGCGGCGGCGTAATGAACCTGCCGGTGTTCCGCGCAGCCGGCTCATGGCTGCTCGGTGGCATCGTGCTTGCAATGGGGCTGGCGATGTTCATGCGCGAGACCGGACCACGCGGACGCGCGAACGCGTGAGGCTGTACAAGGCCAGGCTAGCGTTTGGGGATCCCATCCGAAGGGCGGGCCCCCAACGTCGGGGCGTTCGGTGGCCACAAATTTCCCGTATCGGGTCGGTGATGATGTGTGTCTGGCATCAGGCATCGAACGTGGTTGTCGCCGATGTTTCGAGTTGCAGTTTGCTTGCCTGCCTGACAAGAGTAGCAAATGAATCCGCCTGCATTTTTCTCATGATGTGGCCACGATGCACCTGCACGGTGTATTCAGTGATGCCAAGGATTGCCGCCGCCTGCTTGTTGAGCAAACCGCTTGCGAGTAACGGCAACAGTTCCTGCTCACGAGGCGTCAACGATTGATAGAGGGCCTGTAGCATCGCTGCATTCGCCGCCTCCTCGCGAAGAACGTACGCCCTGGCGAGGGCCGCATCGACCGCGCGCATCAAGGCATCTTCATCGACAGGCTTTGTGAGGAAGTCGACAGCTCCGCCCTTCATGGCTAGAACGACGGACGGCACATCTCCCATTCCGGTAATGAAAATGACGGGAATCGGAGAGTCCATGCGGACAAGCTTCTGGACTTCCAGGCCGTTCATGCCTGGCATTCGCATATCCAGGATCAGACATGCCACGACATTTCGATGCGGTGTGTCGAGAAACTCTCCACCGGAGCTGAATGCCTGGACGTTTCTTCCGTTTGCGCGCAGCAGCGTAGAGAGTGCTTCCCGCACCCGGCTGTCGTCGTCCACCACATAGACGAGTTCGTTTGCGGATTCCATGGAACCCCTATAGTCAGGCAAAACTTCCCCTAACGTCGGTACAGTCGATCTGCGATAGACGCGCCGAATGTGCCTCTCACGCGGGCGTGCCGACGAGAAATTATAGCCGTAGGAATGGTTGCCAGGAAGCGCGGGGAGTCGTGTCTTGCATTACATGATTATGTAATGTCGCCGCCGTATATGAAATTGTAGGCTTGGCGTTCCGCCTCGTCGGCTTGATTGGAGATCCCGATGCGGCGCACTCGGAAACACGTCATTGCTATCAGCCCGACTATGCTCTTCCAAACCGTGTCTTCGAAAAGCTTTGATCCCCAAACGCAGGCGGTGATTCGCTATGGTATGACGGATCGCTGTCTCCTCGTATTCGATTCGTGCGCACCGCACTGTGCGCGACCAGGCCCCGTACGTACTACATAAAACAACCGGCGACACCCCGCTCAATTTTCGCGCAAGGCACCGTTGCACGAGAAGATTCTAGCCATTGGCGGAGACATGCAAAGGACCACTGTTCAATGCACCGACGAACTCGGAGGTTGACATGCTTACCGTGTTGATACCACGCTCGTCTCGAGATGTTGCCCTCAGCGTCGCCATATCGAGTGTGTCAGGTGTGGCGGGGTTAATAGAACCGATTTCCGGCATCTTCCTGGTTGTCCTTATCGCGCACTTTTTCGGCCGGAGCTTCGGGCGTCTGGCCGCTGGGTTCGCCTCGCTTGGAATTGCCGGGGTGGCGTTGACTGCCGGTCACCCCACTCTTGCCTCCTGCTCTACCGCCCGTTCCGTCGTCGCAATCGCGGCGGCATGGATTTGTGCCGAGCTGGCCTCCCGGCGCCCCCGGCAGCTAGACTCAACGGCCGGATTGAAGGATGAGCCGTTCGGCGAGCAACTCCGCCAACTGGACGAGACACTTCAAAGCATTAGCAGTCTCTTTCCCGGTCATGTGTGGACCGCGCTGCCCAATGGTGACATCGGATACCTGAGTCCCAGCCTATGCGAATACACAGGCTTAAAAAAAGCACATCGCTGCGACTCTTTCCGGGCCGCTATCCACCCTGACGACCTGCGGACAAACGACCAATACTGGGGCGCACTCCGGGCCGGAAACGACATGGGAGAATTAGAGCTTCGATTCCGACGTATTGACGGCGAGTACCGGTGGTTTCTCTGCCGTGTCAAAGCGATAAGAAACGACAGTGGACGGCTACTGCGATGGATCGGTGTGAGCTGGGACATACACGACCGGAAGACCGCGGAATCCCTTCTTCGAATCGAAGAAGAAACCTATCGGCGCATTGTGGATAGTGTGCCGGCATGCGTATGTGTCGGCGGACCCAACGGCGAGCTTGTCTACGTGAATAAAGTCGGCGTTGCCGCGCTGGGAAGACCGATGGAGGAAATAGTCGGCGACCGATGGATGGCTTACATTCACCCCGATGACGTGCAGGCCGCACGACAGCAATGGAAAGCGTGCATTGCCGCGCGCGAACCGGTCGACATTGCCGTGAGGATGCGGCAGCACGACGGCGCGTACCGCTGGCAGCGTCTTCTAGCCGAGCCATCCCGCTCGTCGAACGGAGACGTCATCAACTGGTACCTCGTCGGAATAGAAATCGAAGAGACCATCAGGGCTCAACAGGCATTGGCGGCCAGTGAGAGAGAAGCCCGAGAACTCCTCGATCGACTACCGGGCCGCTTCGCTACTCGCACAACCGACGGTTTCGACTTCATCAATAAGCAGATTCTCGAGGAAACGGGAACTACGCTTGAGGGCATACAGAAGCGTGGCTTTCTGAGTTTCGTTCACCCCGATGACCGCGACAGGATAAAGGAAGGGTATTTTCGTTCTGTTCAGGAAAAGAGCGCGCACGATACGACCTATCGATGGGCAGGCCGTGACGGCAATTATCGATGGCACCACTCGCGCTCCGTCCCTTACTTCAACGATAACGGTAGTGTCTACAAGTGGTATTCCGTGACCATCGACATTGATGAGCTTTACAGATCCAAAGAGGTCATCCGTGACCGGGAGGCGCAACTGAATTGGCTGACAGAGAATGTTCCCAGCCTGCTCTGGCGTACGGACTCCCATGGCCGCCTGGAATACGTCAACAAGCGCACCGAAGACTACACCGGGCTACAGTTCGATGATTTGATGGCGACCGGCTGGTTTCAGCTGGTGCACCCGGATGACTCTGCGTCAACCGTTGAAGCCTGGCGGGATTCCATCGAAAGCGGGATACCTTTTGACTGGGTCTATCGGCTCCGCGCGGCCGACAACAGCTATCGATGGTTTCAATGCAAAGGCGCACCTATGCGGGATGCCGACGGCGCCATTGCGAAATGGTACGGTCTTTCGACGGATATCCACGACCGGCAGTTAGCCCAGGAGGCCATTCGCACGGAAGAGCTCAATTTGCGAAGGCTCGTAGACGTATTGCCCGTGATGATCTGGCGCGCCACACCGCAAGGCGATGTCGACCGGTGGAATCGACAAATGCTGACGTTCATGGGCAAGAGCGGGGAAGAATTCGACAGAGAAATGTTACTTAACCTGATCCCGGAAGCTGACCGCCTTCGCGTCCGTTCGCGCTGGCGGCAAGCTGTCCGGGAAGGTGCGTCCTATCAGGACACCTACCAGGTGACTGGCGCCGATGGGAAACTGCGCTGGTATCTCGCTCGCGGCGAACCGTTTCGCGACGAACGCGGGCAGATCCTGCACTGGTACGGCGTATGTACGGACATCAACGACCTCAAGCAAACGGAAGCCGTGCTCGAACAGCGGGAGCACCAGCTACACGAGCTTATCGAGACCATCCCGGCCATGCTCTGGTGCAATGACCCACAAGGCAGGCTCACTTACATCAATCGGAAGACCTCCGAATTTGTTGGCCTGGATATTTCGCAACTCGTCAACCTCGGCTATCAGAAGACCTTCCACCCTGACGACCTGGACAGCGTGCTTCAGGCGTGGACACACTCGATCAAGACCGGCGAACCGTACTGCCATGTTTCCCGGCTTCGCCGAAAAGACGGTGTTTATCGGTGGTATCAGAACACTGCGGAAGCAATGAGAGATTCCGACGGCAACGTTGTTCAATGGTATGGACTCAGTCTTGATATCGACGAACGCAAGCGTGCAGAGGACCGGCTCAGACACACTCAGGCTGAACTCGCGCGTGCAACCCAGATTGCGACGGTCGCAGAACTCTCGGCGTCGATTGCACACGAACTCAATCAGCCTCTCACGTCCGTTATCGCCAATGCGCAGGCTTGCAAACGGTGGCTCGCAGCGTCGCCGCCCAATTTGGGCGAAGCCAGGGTTTCCGTGGAAAGCGTCGTTCGGGATGCCCGTTCCGCGGACGAGACGATGCAAAGCATCCGCGCGCTGTTCAAGCGGCAAGCATTCCAGAAGCGGGAACGGAATCTGAAAGACATGGTCCTCGAAGCCGTGCGGCTGCTACGGGAGGACGAGACCAGGCGCACAGCCGACATCGAGTTCGACTTGCCCGATGGCCTGCCTCCAGTGTTCGTCGACCAGATACAGATTCAGCAGGTTCTTCTTAACCTCATCACGAACGGAATAGAGGCCACGGAAAACTCGGGACGCACTCCCAGGATTCTCATTGCCGCAAGCTCCGTTGACGAGCGGTCGGTACTGCTCGAAGTCATGGATAACGGTTTGGGCATCGTTGACGACGACAGCATATTCGACGCATTCGTCACGACCAAGTGCAAGGGAATGGGCATCGGGCTTGCGGTGTCGCGCTCCATTATCGAAGCTCACGAGGGTCAGCTTATTGCCTCCAATAACGAGGGTTATGGAGCGACCTTCGCCGTCGTCCTCCCCGTCTTGCCTGTCCAGCTTTCCCAACAGGAGGTGGGCGCCAGATAGTGCAGGCTTGACTCCAGTTTCATGTAATAGCGCTCAGACATACGGCCAACTACCATCGAAACCAGGTAGAACATTGGAGCGCCCAGGGCTCGATGACTTCAACGCTGCTATCGCAGTCACCGGTCTGCGCCGGTTACTGTCCCAATACAGCGGTCTCAAACGAATGGATATTTAAAGCAATGATTCGCATTGGAAATCTGACTGTCTTCCCGGACCGGCGAGAGATATTCGTCGAGGGCTCTCCTGTCGAACTCGGCTGCAGAGCGATGGATGTGTTGCTCGTCCTTATCGAAGCAAACGGCGCATTGGTGACAAAGGAGAAGCTGATAGACGAGGTGTGGCCGACCACTGTCGTCGTGGATAACAATCTTCACGTGCACATCTGCGGGATTCGTAAAATGATGGGCGAGGATCGTAAGCTGCTTGTATCTGTACCTGGCCGCGGCTATCGTCTGTTGAGACCGGTTCAGCTACCGCACGCCCCTTCGATTTTCGTCGAATATACTGACTCTAGGCGGGGTGCGCAGTAGTCTTTTCTCTTCGAGCGCGCAACTCGCTGGGCGCGACACGTCCCGCTCAAAATAACTTGTCTGCGCCTGCAAATCCGGCAGCGCTTGTCTCAACGCAGAGGCGGACTGACCACCCGATGCCTTCAGGCGATACTATCGAGCAGGTCCAGCAACGCGTCCCCGTCGACGGGTTTTCTGAAGAAACCTAGTGCGCCTCTTTGCAGATAGTAGTTCTCCGTATGCTCGCCCGGTTTGCCAGTGATAATGATGACGGGCATCGCCGCACCAGAATGAACCACACGCTCGAGCACCTGCAAACCGTCGATGGGCCGCATTCCCAAATCCGTAATAACGCATAACAGACCCAGGTAGCCGTCGGAAAAGAAATCCTGTGCCGATTCGTAGAGCCGTGTTCCATACCCGCCAGAGGCCAGCAGGTTTGCAAGCGAGGTCAGAACCCGTCGATCATCGTCAATCACGGCAATGGTTCGAACCGGAGGCACGAGCATTTCTTTCCTCCGGGACATGGGGTCTCACAAAAGTTTGTCGTTGGCGTCAGGCATCGAACGTGGTCGTCGACCAGATAGACCAGTTCGTTTTCGGATTCCCTGGAACCCCTCTGTGGTCAGGTAAAAAACTCCCCCTAACGTCGGTACAGCCGGTTTGCGATAGCCCCGCTAAATGTGCCTCTCAAGCGGGTGTGTCGATGAGAAATTATAGTCATCGGAATCGTCGTCCGGAAGCGTCGGGAGCCACGTCGTGCATTACATGATTATGCAATGTCACCACCAGGTCTGAAGTTGTAGGCTTATTGTTTCGTCAACCGCCGTCATTGATACCGGCCTTCACTATATGTTCAGCAAGCCAATGGCGTGTTCACCTGGCCTCTGCACGATGAGCAAGTGCGATCGCATCGAGACCCGCCAGCACAAATCGCACAAAATCCTCTGCAAGTGCATCCTTGTCCTTTGCGACAGCGGGCAATAGAGCAGACTGCATCTGCTTCGGCGCGATCATCAGGGCGATGCAGGGCAACACCGTAAACATCAAAGCCCGCTGGACCACGGGCGTGGTCGGGTCCAGTCCCAGCACGTTGCCGATCACCTTGAGCAGGAATGCAGCTTTCGGACGCACCGCTTTCTCGATGAGCACCGGGATAGCTTTCGACGGTGACAGCACTTCACGCAGCATCAGCATAAAGCCCCAAGGCGTGCCTGCGCTCGTCGAAAGACCGACGAGACGGGAAAGGACCGCGCGCAACTGATCCTTGGGATCGTCGAGGCCCGCAGCAAGCGCGGCTAGCTCGTCAAGACCTACGACTTGCCGGTGCGCCTCGACCAGCGCCGCTTCGTAGAGCGCCTCCCTGCTTCCAAAGTGATAGTTCACCGACGCCATCGGTGTGCCCGCGCGCTCGCAAATTTCCTTGCTGGTGGCATCCGCGAAACCACGTTCGGCGAACACCTGGCCCGCAGTTTCGAGCAGGTGCTGACGGGTCGCCGCGCCGTCAGGGCGCGAGGCCCGTTTAGGCTGCGTCGCGGCTGTCTTTTTCGGGCTGGTCGGCATAGTTGAACACTTAAATTCCAGAAATAGTTTGAATTTGAATTCAAATTCGCATAGTATCCATTCTACTTCATCTGCGTCCGGTCCGCGAACGGACGCGCCGGCATGAAATGCTGAGTCACCAAGGCAGCCGGATCGCCCTCGCGGAGACCGCGGATTTGAACTCATCGCGCGCCTCCCCGTCGTGCTGAGTCGGTCCGCCCAGTGTCCCGATCGGGACACCACAGGATTTTTAATTATGGATGACTTACTAAACAAGCACCTCACGGTAGGAGTTTTGTCCAACCCCACGCGAGCGCAACGATTTGCCGGCGCCGCACTTTCCGTGCTGCTCGTCGCCCTGCTATCCGCCTGCTCGCGGCACGAAGCGGCGACTTACCAAGGCTATGTCGAAGGTGAGTTCGTCTACCTCGGCTCCTCGCAAGCCGGCAAGCTTACGGCGTTGTCGGTCTCCCGCGGACAAACAGTCAATACAAACGCCTCGCTATTTTCCCTTGAATCCGACGATGAAACCCACGCACTCGTTCAGGCGCAGCAGCAACTCGCGGCGGCCCGCGCTCAACTCGCCGACATCCGGACCGGCAAGCGCGTGCCCGAAGTCGACGTCAGCCGCGCGCAACTGGCCGAAGCCGTCGCCAGCGCCCGCAAGGCCGCGCTGCAACTGACGCGGGACGAAGCCCAATACCGCGCAGGCGGCATCGCAAAAGCTCAACTCGACGATTCGCGCGCCAACGCCGACTCCACTGCCGCGCAGGTTCGGGAGCTCACCCATCAGGTCGACGTGGCTCGCCTGCCCGCCCGTTCACAACAGATCGTCCAACAGGAGGCGCAAGTAGCCGCCGCCGATGCCGTGGTTGCACAGGCCCAATGGAAGCTCGACCAGAAACGCGTCAGTGCCCCATCAGAAGGTCTTGTCTATGACACGCTCTATCGTCAGGGTGAATGGGTGCCCGCCGGCAGTCCGATCGTCCAGATGCTGCCGCCGCAGAACGTCAAGGTGCGTTTCTTCGTTCCGGAGACAATCGTCGGGCAACTGGCACTCAATCGCGGCGTGAGGCTGCATTGCGACGGCTGCGCGGCTGACGTGCCTGCGAAGATCACCTACGTGTCGAGTCAGGCTGAATACACGCCGCCCGTCATCTATAGCAACGAAAGCCGCGCCAAGCTCGTGTTCATGGTCGAAGCCCACCCGTCGATTGCGGACGCAACGAAGCTTCATCCGGGCCAACCTGTTTCGGTGGTGCTGCAATGAGCGACGATGCCCAACAGTATGTGATCGACGTGCATGACCTGAACAAGCGCTTCGGCAACAAACATGTGGTCAACAACGTCTCGTTGCAGGTCGGCCGTGGCGAAATCTTCGGCTTTCTCGGGCCGAATGGCAGCGGCAAGACGACGTCCATCCGCCTCATGTGTGGATTGCTCACGCCGGATTCGGGCAGCGGCACCTGCCTCGGCTACGACATAGTGCGTGAAAGCGAGCAGATCAAACGCAATGTCGGGTACATGACCCAGCGCTTTTCCTATTGGGAAGACCTGACCATCCGCGAGAATCTCGACTTTGTCGCGCGCATCTACCAGATGCGCAACCGGCGCGAGGCAGTGGATCGCTCGCTAGAATCGCTCGGCCTGCAAACGCGCGCGAACCAGTTGACCGGTTCTCTGTCGGGCGGCTGGAAGCAGCGGCTCGCGCTGGCCGCCTGCATGCTGCACGAGCCGAAACTGCTGCTGCTCGACGAGCCCACCGCGGGCGTGGATCCCACCGCACGGCGCGACTTCTGGGAGGAACTGCATCGCCTTGCCGCCACCGGCATATCAGTACTCGTCAGTACCCACTACATGGATGAAGCGGAACGCTGTCACAAGCTCGCTTATATCGCTTACGGGAAGATGCTCGCCCGCGGCACCTCGAGCGAAGTGATCGAATCACAAGGGCTTTCGACGTGGTCCATCCACGGCGAACACCTGAGCAAGCTATCCGAGCAGCTTCGCACGACACCCGGCGTCGACCAGACCGTCGTGTTCGGTTCCGCGCTGCACGTCAGCGGGCGCGATCATGAAGCGCTCGAAGCCGCGGTGCGGCAAGCGGTTGCCGGAACCTCGCTGCGCATCGAACCGATCGGCACGGGACTCGAGGATGTGTTCATCTATCTGATGAGCCATTCGAAAGACAACTTCGGAACGCCGTCATGAAGAACCGCACCGTCTTCTCTCTGACACGCTGGTGGAGCATCGTCCTCAAGGAGTTTCTCCAGCTGCGGCGTGACCGCGTCACCTTTGCCATGATCGTCGGGCTGCCGATTGTCCAGCTTGCACTGTTCGGCTTCGCAATCAATACCGACCCGAAGCATCTGCCGACGGCCGTCATCATCCACGACCAGAGCGAGTTTTCTCGCAGCTTCGTTGCGGCGATGGCGAACTCCGCTTATTTCGACATCGTCGAAACCTTGCCTGACGAGGAGGCCGGGCGCCGCGCGCTCGCCCAGGGCAAGGTGCAATTCGTGCTCAATGTGCCAGTGGATTTCTCGCGCAAACTGCTGCGTGGCGAGCATCCGTCGCTACTCGTCGAAGCCGACGCGACTGATCCCACCGCAACGAACACCGCCGTCAGCGCGTTGCCGAAACTCGTCCAACCGGTTGCGGACAAAGATCTCACGGGCCCGCTTGCACACCTGAACGGCACGCAGAACGCATTCGACGTGCAGGTTCACAACCTCTACAACCCTGAAGGCGTTACGCAATACAACGTCGTGCCCGGACTAATGGGCGTGATCCTCACCATGACGCTCGTCATGATGACCGGTCTCGCCGTGACCCGCGAACGCGAGCGCGGCACGATGGAAAACCTGCTCGCCACTCCTGTTCTGCCAATCGAAGTGATGACCGGCAAGATCGTGCCCTATGTCGTCATCGGGCTCATTCAGGCGTCGATCATTCTTGCCGCGACGCGCTACGTTTTCCATGTTCCGTTTGTCGGCAGCGCGCTGGCCATCTATCTCACGGCGTTGCTTTTCATTGCGGCGAATCTGACGGTGGGCATCACGCTTTCTTCGCTCGCACAAAACCAGTTGCAGGCGATGCAGCTCACCGTCTTCTACTTCTTGCCCAACATCCTGCTCTCAGGTTTTATGTTCCCTTTCGCGGGCATGCCGGCGTGGGCGCAGTTTATCGGCAACCTCTTGCCGCTGACTTATTTCAACAGGCTGATTCGCGGCATCTTGCTCAAGGGCAATGGCTGGGCCGACCTGTGGCCATCGGTGTGGCCAATGGCTCTGTTTACTGCAATCGTCATGGCCATTGCATTGCGCTTCTACCGGCGCACGCTCGACTAGGAAGACACGATCATGAAGCAACTCGCTTTCCTGTGTTCACTCGTGCTGTGTGGCTGCGCAGTGGGACCGGACTTTCACACACCCGCGGCGCCGGACACGCAAACCTATACGCACAACGCCGAGCCATCTCGCACGGTATCGGCCGGCGGCACAGAGGGTTCCGCGCAAATCTTCACCACGGCGGCCACGCCGCTGCCGATGTGGTGGCGCCAGTTTCACTCGGCGGAACTCGACCGTCTCGTCGAACAGGCGCTCAGCCGAAGCCCCACCCTCGCGCAAGCCCGCGCAAAGCTGATCGAGGCGCGCGAAAACTACAATGCCCAGTCGGGCGCGACACGATTTCCGAGCGTCGACGCGAAGATTTCCGGAACGCGTCAGCAGGTTGATCTCGCGGCCTTCGGCATTCCGCATGTCGAGAACCCCGGGCCGTTTTCGCTATTCAATGCGTCGCTGACGGTGGCCTACACATTCGATGTTTTCGGCGGCAATCGCCGGGCACTCGAAGCCACGTTGGCGCAGGTCGACTATGAGGCATTCCAACTCGATGCAGCGCGCTTGTCCATTGCGGGCAATGTGGTATCGACGGCAGTGCAGCGCGCTTCTTTGCAGCAACAGGTCTTGCTGACGCAGCGTCTTGCCGATGCACAGGCGCAGCAACTCGGCATCATGGAGGCACGCTTTGCCGCCGGTGGTGTGTCGCAACTCGACGTGAACAGCCAGCGCACGCTGCTCGCGCAAACGCGCGCGTCGCTGCCGCCGCTCGCTACGCAGCTCGCGCGGGCGGATCACCAGCTTGCAATCCTGGTGGGCGATGTGCCGTCCAAAGCGGATTTCGATCAACTCGCGCTGGACTCGCTTCACCTTCCGACTGAGATACCCGTTACGCTGCCATCGACACTTGCACGGCAACGTCCTGACATTCGCGCCTCTGAAGCGCTACTGCACCAGGCCAGCGCAAACGTGGGCGTCGCGACAGCGAATCTGTATCCCCAGTTTTCGCTATCGGCAGGAATCGGCTCTGAACGCACGAGTATTCAGGACATTGTGAATGGCCTGAACATCTGGAATATCGGCCTGAATCTGACGCAGCCGATTTTTCATGGCGGCGAACTGCATGCGAAAAAACGTGCAGCGCAGGCGGCCTATGACGCTGCGTTTGCGAGCTATCAGCAAACCGT
Source organism: Paraburkholderia dipogonis (assembly GCF_046027395.1). GTDB lineage: Bacteria > Pseudomonadota > Gammaproteobacteria > Burkholderiales > Burkholderiaceae > Paraburkholderia > Paraburkholderia dipogonis_A. The sequence continues at coordinate 163,740 of NZ_JAQQEG010000007.1, forward strand.
ACTTGAGGCGCTGCAGCAGGTTGCGGACGCGCTGACGGCAGTGCATAACGATGCGCACGAGTTGCATGCGCGAGACGACGCCGCCCAGCAGGCTCGAGCGAACCTCGAGATTGCGCGCGTGCAGTATTCAGCGGGTGGCGTCAGCCAGTTCAGCCTGCTCGACACCCAACGTCAAGCGCTGCAGACCGCTCTCGATCAGACGCATGCGCAGGCGGCACGGCTGAGCGACACGGCCGCGTTATTTCAGTCACTGGGCAGCGGCGAGGCCGACTTGACGTTAGGAAGCGCGCCGTAACTGCGAAAGACCGCCTTGTGTGGCCGCATATATCATGAAGTGATATATAATAGAACCGAAAACCCGCGCCAGAATCCGGCGCGTGGCCTCGTCCCACGTGATTTCGCTCCCTCAAATTCCGATTCGACCTTGTCCCGCTACGCGCTCATCCGCTGGCTCGCCAGCTTCGCCCCCCATCCCATTGCCGTCCGGTGGCCGGAGCGCCTGAGATCGTGTCTCGGCGCCTTGCTTGGGATTGCGTTCACCGGGGGGACCATGCACGTCCTTCTCGGGCCGGCGGCAAACATTCCCCTCCTCGTCGCGCCAATGGGCGCTTCGGCCGTGTTGCTGTTCGCGGTTCCCGCCAGTCCGCTGGCGCAACCGTGGTCGATTATCGGCGGCAATATCGTCTCCGCTACAGTGGGCGTGGCCTGTGCGAGCTGGATCGCCGATCCAGTGGGCGCGGCCGCTTTGGCCGTCGCGCTGGCGATCTGTGCGATGTTTGCGCTGCGCTGCGTTCACCCGCCGTCGGGCGCGGTCGCGCTCACCGCGGTCCTCGGCGGCCCGGCGGTGCACGCGCTGGGCTACCGCTTTGTGGCCGAACCGATTGCGATCCAGTCGGTGACGCTGCTGTGCGGTGCCATCATCTACCACGCTGCTACCGGGCATCGATACCCCCACGTCGCTCAGACGAGTTCGGTCAAAGGCGCGGGAGCATCGGCTTCGGCGTCGAATGAAGGTTTCACGCGCGCGGACCTCGAAGCGGTGCTGAACCGGCGCGGCGAATTGCTCGATATCGACACGGACGATCTGGAATCCCTGCTGCGCGATGTTCAGTTGCAGGCCTATGCCCGCACGTTCAATGAACTGACCTGCGCGGACATCATGTCGCGGTCGCTCGTCGCCGTATCGGCAACCACGCGAGCTTCTGCCGCATGGAGTCTGCTGAAACAGCGCCACATCAAGGCACTTCCGGTCACTGACGAGAGACAGCACGTGATCGGCATCGTGACCCGCACCGACCTCGTCGACAAACGCGCGTTCGGCAAAGCGCCCGGCCTGTCCTCCCCAATGCAACGGTGGTTCAGGCGCAGCGTCACCCCGGCGCCGCTGGTCGGCGCCCTGATGAACGTCGACGTTCGTACAGTCGATGCAACGACGCCGATCGTCGAGCTGGTGCCCGTGTTCGCGAACTACGGGCACCACCATATCCCGGTTCTGGACTCGAAACAGCGGCTTGCCGGAATGATCACGCAGGCCGATCTCATCGCGGGACTGTATCGCCAGGCTTACGCCAAGCAGCAAACCGCAGCATAGCCACTCTCATCCACCCCAAGGTTGAACCCGGAGATACATATCACATCATGATATAATCAGCGTTTTACCTCTTTCTCCACGGCACTCCGATGAAAACACTCACGCGCGGCTTGACCAAGGCGAACTTCGAGCAACTGTCCGAGTTTCGCTACCAGATGCGCCGCTTCGAGCGCTTTTCTGAACAGGCCGCTCAGGGCGAAGGCATCACGCCGTTGCAGTATTTGCTGCTCCTGCATATCAAGGGTTATCCGGAGCGCGACTGGGCGACTGTCGGCGAACTTGCGGAACGGTTGCAGGCGCAGCATCACGGCGTGGTCGCGCTCGTGTCCCGCTGCGAGGCGCTCGATCTGGTACGCAGAAAAGTCAGCGAAACGGACCGCCGCCAAGTCGAGGTTCATCTGTTGAAAGCGGGCGAGCAGGTGCTCGCCCGTCTCGCGGAGATGCACCGTGCCGAGCTGAAGTCGCTCAAAGGCGCGTTTAACGTCCCCCAGATCGATATTTGAGTCACCATGAGTCTCGATACCCATAAGCGCGATTTCTCCATCAACGCGCGGCTTCCTGGCATTTCCGCGCTCGCCGCGGGGATCGGCGCTCTCAGCACGCTCGCGGCGTTCGTGCTGCTGAGCCTGATTCATCTGTTCACCAATCTGTTTTTCTTCCAGCAATTTTCGTTTGCGGACCGCTCACCTGCCGTCAACACGTTGGGTGTGTGGGTGGTGATCATTCCCGTGATCGGCGGCCTGATCGTGGGTTTGATGGCGCGCTACGGCTCGGAGAAGATTCGCGGACACGGCATTCCCGAAGCGATTGAAGCCATCCTGTTCGGCAAGAGCCGCATGTCGCCGAAGGTGGCGATTCTCAAGCCGCTGTCGTCCGGCATCGTGATCGGCAGCGGCGGCCCGTTCGGCGCGGAAGGACCGATCATCATGACAGGCGGCGCACTGGGGTCGCTGATCGCGCAGTGCGTGAAGGTCACGTCCGCGGAACGCAAGACGCTGCTGGTAGCCGGCGCGGCGGCGGGCATGACGGCGGTCTTCGGCACGCCGGTGGCGGCCGTGCTGCTGGCGGTCGAGTTGCTGCTGTTCGAATGGCGTCCGCGCAGTTTTCTGCCGGTCGCGCTTGCGTGTGCCGTCGCGGGATCTGCACGCGCGGCATTCTTCGGCACCGGGCCGCTGTTTCCGCTCGAAACCGCGCCGCCCGGCGCGCTGTCGCTGCTGTCCTGCGTCATCGCGGGTCTGCTTTCCGGCGCACTCGCCTCGGGTTTGTCGGCCACGCTCTATAAAGTCGAGGACCTGTTCGGCAAGCTGCCCATTCACTGGATGTGGTGGCCCGCGCTCGGCGGACTCGTCGTCGGCATCGGCGGCTTTCTCGAACCGCGTGCGCTGGGCGTCGGTTACGACGTGATCGGCGACCTGTTGCATCAGCACATTGCAATCCAGATCGCGCTGGCGATCCTCATCGTAAAGGCTGTCATCTGGGTCGTCGCGCTGGGCTCGGGTACCTCGGGCGGCGTCCTTGCTCCGTTGCTCATGCTGGGCGCGGGACTCGGCGTCCTGCTCGGCCACGTGCTGCCCGGCGGCGAGCCAGCGCTGTGGCCGCTCGTCTGCATGGCGGCCACGCTCGGCGCCACTTTGGGCGCGCCGTTGACCGCCATCGTGTTTGCATTCGGCCTCACGCACGACAGCAACGCACTGCTGCCGCTGCTCGCTGCGACGCTGATCGCGCACGGGTTCGCAACAGTCGTCATGAAGCGTTCCATCATGACCGAGAAAATTGCCCGGCGTGGTTATCACATTTACCGGGAATACGGTGTCGATCCACTCGAACGCCATCATGTCGACGAGGTGATGTCGCGCGCAGTCAAGACGATCGATGGCGACATGTCCGTGGCAGAAACGCTGGCAACGTACTTCGGCGCGACGCAGACACATCGCGCCTATCCGGTCGTGCGTCGAGGCGCGCTGGTGGGCGTCGTCGATCGCGCGGTACTGGAGACAATCCGCGATGGCGAAGCGCAAAATGCGCTCGAATCGCGACTCGCCGACGTACTGCGTCACCGTTCACCCGCTTTTGCATTGCCCGGCGAGACCTGCCGCCTCGTTGCAACGCGGCTTGCGGTACACGGTCTCGAACGGTTGCCCGTGGTCGCGGATTCCGCAACGATGCAACTGGTCGGCATTGTGTCGCGCAGCGATCTGGTCAAGCCGTCCCTCGCGCACTTCGACGAAGAGCACAAGAAAGAGCGGTTCCGGCGCTTGCGAGTGCACACCGGCAAGCGGCACTTCCCACCGGTTCCGTAAACCGCTAGCGCTGTAAGCGATTCTTCCGTGCCCTTTCGGGGGGCACGCTTGCCTGCCTTTTCCCCGCTGTTTTACCGCACCCCCTCCCCGCACGACATCGCCCCGGCGCCGCGAAGCCACATCGCGCTCTTCATGGCTATTTCGCCAGCGTTCCAAAGACACGCGCATCGCAAGCCACAACTGGGAACGGGGCTCGCACACGTGACATCCAACACCATATTGACGATCGAATCAACCGCCGATCACGTGCGGCGCCGACCCGGTCTCGCCATCATTATTCAGGAGACGCAAGATGAAGATGATCAGCGCAGCACTGTTCACCGCACTCACGTTGACCGGCCTTCCGTGCTGGGCACAGAGCGCCGGTCCCACCGATCCGCAGATCGCAGCCATCGTCGTAACGGCCAATCAGGTGGATATCGACGCAGGCAAGCTCGCGGAATCAAAAACGAAGTCGAAGGATGTCAAAGCGTTCGCGCAACGCATGGTCACCGATCACAGCGGCGTCAACAAGGCCGCCACCGACCTGGTGCACAAACTGGGCGTGACGCCGGAAGACAATCCGACGAGCCAGAGTCTCAAGCAAGGCGGCGATACGAACCTCGCCAATCTGAAGTCGCTCAAAGGCGCGCCATTCGACCGGGCGTATATCGACCACGAGGTCACCTATCACGAGAACGTTCTCGACGCGCTGGACAAGACGTTGATTCCAGACGCGCAGAACGCGGAACTGAAGGCGCTGCTCGTCAAGGTACGGCCGGCCTTTGTCGCGCATCTCGAGCACGCCAGGCATTTGCAGGCGGCGCTGGGCAAGAGCGGTGAGTAATGCGACGGTTCGCGCGGCCGGAAAGCGCTGGGGCAACGGACGTACGAGTGGTGTCGTCCACGCCGGTGCTTTCCTTGCGATCGTTGCGACATCACTAGCCGGCGTTTCCAACGCTGCGGCAAAAACCTATCTGATCGTGATCGAGCAGATGCGTTTCGATCCGCCGGTGCTCACGGTGCACCGCGGAGATCGTGTGATGTGGGTCAACAAGGATCTGTTTCCCCACACGGCGAGCGCCATGTCGAAAGCGTTCGATTCACGCAAAATCGCGCCAAATGCATCGTGGACGTATGTGGCGCGGGAGACCGGCAGCTATCCGTATCTGTGCACCCTCCACGCCACGATGCATGGCACAGTGATCGTGCAATGACGGATGCACAATGCGTGGAGGCAACCTGGCGAGGCAGTCATGACGGACATCGCTGAAGCACATTCAACCCTTGCCGCGGACGACGACCGCGAGACAGTCCGCCGCATCGTCGCGGGAGATCGATCTGCGTTCGAACTGCTGATGCGCCGGCACAACCGGCGTTTGTATCGTCTGGCGCGTGTCACGCTGCGCGACGCAGCGGAAGCCGAAGACGCGCTGCAAGCGGCGTATCTGTCGGCCTACCGATCGATCGCCCGATTTCGTGGCGATGCCACGCTTCTCACCTGGCTGTCCCGTCTGGTGCTCAACGAATGCTATGGGCGCCTGCGCCGGGAGGCTCGGCGTCAGAACGTGATTCCGATGGTGGACGCCAACACTCACGTCGATATCGATGCCATGATCGCGCAAGATTCCGATTCCCCAGAGAAAGCGACCGCGCGCGCCGAATTGCGAACGCTGCTCGAGCGCAAGCTGGACGAGTTGCCGGAGGCCTTTCGCGTTGTGTTCGTACTGCGTTCAGTCGAGGAAATGAGCGTCGAGGAGACCGCGCAATGTCTCGACATCCCGGAAGCGACGGTGCGCAGCCGGCATTTCCGCGCAAGGAGCCTGCTGCGCGAATCATTGGCGCACGAGATCGATCTCGCCGAGCGCGACGTCTTCGAATTCGGTGGTCCGCATTGCGACCGGGTGGTCGCCAACGTACTACGCCGGCTAGCCGATGAGGATGATCAACCGTTCACGTCTGGTTGAGTTTTTGTTTGTACGCAGTTGGCAGATGGAGAGGCATCGCCGATGCGCCGCCGATACTGCAGACCTGCCGGTCCATGCTGCACAAGGCACGCACGGGCACTCCATCCGTGCGCTGCCGCACGGACTTCCGCACCGATTGATTTTGCACCGATACCGAATTCCATACCGCCGCGCTCAGCGCCAAACCAGAGCCAGGCAGCACACTCGTGCTGAGTTGCGTTGAAGAGACTGACGCGGGCAAATAACCGCCTCACTTTTGCGGACGAACCCGCACGGCGTTCTGCGCCATCCACCTGAGCCGCTCGCAGTCCACCTTCACCCGCGATGCGAATTCCGCGGGATCGTGCAACCGCATGGCGTTCATCTGAATACCTTCCTTCTCGCCGCGGCGCCAGCCGGTCTGCCATTGCAGGTCGAAGTTGCTGGCGTCATGCAACACCTTGCGCAGGCGCTCCTTGTACGCGCCGATACGCTCGGGCGAGGTCCCGCAGAATTCCTGGGCGAAATGAGCCCGCTCACCCGCGGCTTGCGCGCTGCCGTTCGCGGTTTCCTCGTTTGCTACGCCCGGCAGCGGCCATGCCACCAACAGCAACGACATGGATGCCACCGGCAACATCATTCGATAGCAGTACTGCCATTTCCTCATGTCCGACTCCTCTTCGTCCACGGCGGCGCCCCCGTCCAATCAGTCCCGGCACGGCCGCATGGCCCAGGGATACCCCCTACGTTTTCCGCCATTTCACGCCGATCTGTCTTGATTCGACTGCAGGATGGCGGTTTCGCGCGCTATGTCAGTGTATTGCGTTGACAATACACGGTGTTACGCTCAACAAAGCAGCCTTCGCGGCAGTGAGCCGCCGTTCAGCGGCAAAATCAGCAGCCATAGAACATACCGCGAAGCGCGAATGCCTACGAGAGGCGAAACATCGCTGCGGGAGCGACTGCGATGCAAATCAAAACATATACCGTACTGACGCTATTGGTGTTTAGCAGTGCTGCTTTCGCATGGCAGCCACTCACCTATCCAATTCGAAGTCAAAGCCCTTATCAGCGCAGCGTCGATACGGCTATGTGCTACGCGGCGGCAAACAAACAGACCAAGGTCAACATCGCCCGCGAGCCGCAGACTCCACCGCGCAAGCCGGCTGCCACCAAGACTTCGTCGACCGGCGTGCCGTCGCGGCCGCCCTTGCCGCCCAGCACCTTCTCGTCCGCGCCGATCGGCGCGAGCATGCCGGCCGCCGCCGCGCCGGGCGCGAGTGCGCCCGCCGCGACTACGGCGGCGACGGCGAAGGGTGCTTCAGCGCCCACGGCGGCGAGCGCGACTTCGACGGGGACCACGACCACGGCCGCCACGGCCGCCACGGCGGCATCGGCGACGAGCGCGGACAACAGCGCCTCGGAAACGGCGGCTGCGAGTGGAGCGCAGATGGCTGCGGCATCCAGCGTGAAGCTGCCGCCTCTGCCGGCGCCCGAGCCGCCAATGACACAGTATTGGGCCGCGTATGGCGCGTGCATGCAAGCACGGGGTTACGTCGTCGCACAGTAACCCTGCTTGCAAGCCTCGTTACGGTGCCTTGTTTTTTTCTGATTGTGGCGCCGGCATTCGACGCCCCTTTGCGACACGGCGATGCTTAGCGACTTTACTTCCGATCAGCACGATCCCCTCCGATGCGGGCACTGCGGTGTCCCGCTAGCCGGTCGCTTCACGCCCTGTCCTTCGTGCCATCGGCGGCCGGTCGATTCGTTCGGCGCGCGTTCGGCGCCGCCTCCCTCGCTCAAAGTCCCGCTGAAGGATCCATTGGACGATCCGCAGCCGCTCGTCGACAGCCGTCTGCCGACTCGCAAGATCTGGAACCCGTCCTCACGCGCGCTGGTCAATCCTTACGAGTTCATCGAGGAGCCCGTGGTTGCCGTGTCCGCCTATCAGCGACTGCGCCAGCCGCTCGTGCTGGGCGCGTCGGTGCTGGTGGTGACCTCTGCGGTGTACCTGGGGTTCATCCACAGCAACGACTCGGATGTCGGCACGCCTATCGCGGTTTCCGGCAAGGTGCAGACGCAAAATGTCCCGCCGCTCGTCGTCATTCCACAGAAGCCCACGGCCGCTGTCGCGCAGCGTTCCGCGCCTGCCACCCCGCAAAAACCCGCGACTATCGTCGCCCAGAAGCCTGCAGCCGTCGTCACCCAGAAACCCGCCAGCATCGCCGCCCAGAAGCCCGCCACCGTCATCGCGCAGAAGCCCGCGGCCGCGCCCCCTGCCGCCGCACCAAAGCCCGCGGCCAGCGTCGCTGCACAGCGCGCCACGACCGTCGCCGCCGCGCGGTCCGCGCCCGTGCGTTCGCCGCCAATTCCGCCACCGGCCGCTTCGCCACCGCTTTCGCGCCGTGTCGCATCCGTTGGACCCGACGCGAAGCGCAACCCAGGCGGCCAGTCAGGCAACCCGCCGGATCAACCACGCGCGGATGTGTCGCGGCATCTCAAAGCCGCCCGTGCCAATCTGCAGCAGAACAATCTGTCGGCGACCCGAGCGCGCCTCGCAGCGGCCATCGCCGCGCAACCGGACAATCGCGACGCGCTAAACATGCGCTCGACAGTGAGTCAACGCGAACAGCAACGCGACGCGCTGCTGAGCCTCGCGCGAGGCTGCGGATATATCGCTCGATGGACGTGCGTCTCGCACAACGCCGGCACGGCACTGCAGATCGATTCGAGCAGCAAGGAAGCACAGCGTCTCGTGACGCTTGCAGTGCGCGAAACCGAACTGCAGATGCCGCCGCCCGCGGAACCCGCACCCGAGCCGGCGCCCGACATGCGTGATGTGATCAACCATCATTGATACCCCGAGTCCGCTCGCAGCGGGCCATGAACGGCTGGCAACAAGAACAGGTGCGCGCTGCGCCCTAACGGGCCGGCACGGCCAGACTCACCTGACGCGCGATCGCGCGATAGCGGTCAGCGGTATCCCGGAGCGTCAAGCCGACCAGCGAGCGTTCCGCCCGCGCCTGCCCTAGCGCAACGATCACCGCCTCGGCATAGCACTGCACATTGCCCGTATCGACCAGCTGGACGCCGGGAAATCCGCTCGCGAAAGCGAAGGCCGGAATCTTGCTCGCCACGATCGGCACGCCGGAAGCCAGCGCCTCGAGAAAAGCCACGCTGTGCGCCTCGGATTGCGACGGCATGACGAACACGTTCGATTCCGACAGCACGGTGGCGACATCGGTACGTGGACCCGCCACCGCGACGCGCTCCGCGATGCCCAGCGTCTTCGCCAGCGCGATGACCGCGCGCTGATAGTCGGGGTCTTCGATCACGCCGTACAACACGAGCCGGGCGTCTTTCTCGTGTTTGAGCACTTCGCTGAACGCCCGCACGGTCAGGAGTTGATTTTTCACTGCCGCGTACCGGCCGATCTGCACCACCTGCGGCGCGCGGCCGTCGCGCTTCACGCCGTCGGTGAAGGCGAAGCGCGCGATGTCCACGCCGTTCGGCACCACGGTCATCGACGGATGCGGCCCGATGGCCTGCACGTAGTCCGTCACGCCCTGCTCCGACACGCCGATCACCATCCGGGCGCGTCCCGACAGGACATGTTCGACACGCCTGAACAGCGGGCGCTCGAAGTCGTTGGTCGCCGAATGCATGACATAGACCACCGGCACACGCAGCGGCAATGCGCGCGCGTAAAACGACGGAATGGTCGCGTGCGCAAAGATCACATCCGGATGAAAACGCCGCACCGCGCCGAACAGATGGCACAACTTGACGAACGTACGATGACGCCGCTCGGGAAAGAAGCACTGCACGCCGTGGCTTTCCAGGTCGTTCCGCAAGGGCGCGAAATCGGCATGCGCCGGCAACAGCGAAGCCACGCACACCGCCATGCCTTCCGCACACTGATCGAGCGCGAGGTCCTTGGCCAGGACTTCAGCTCCCGACAGACGCGGCGCAAGCACCAGGTGAAAGACGCGCATCATGGCGTCCTGGCCGTCAACGTCCTGAACAGCATCCACGCGGCGGCGCAGCCAAGGCCGAGCGTCATGGACCAGGCAATGCCGGTCACGCCCCAATAGTGCACAGCGGGCGGCGCGCTCAACACCAGCACCACGACCTGGATCGCCGACGCATGCACGGTCGCCTTCGCGTCGCCCACCGCGCGCAGATAGGCCACGAGCACCGCGATCAACGCGCCGATCGCCATATTGATCACGAGGATCCTGAAGAGCGGCACGGCCGGCAGCCATGCCGCGCCGAGAATCAGCGAGAAGAGCGGCTCGGCGATCAGCCTCAGCACCGCGACGAAAGCCGCGAGCCCGATCGCGATCACCAGCAGATAGATCTTGATGATGCGCGACGCCGACTCCGGACTGCGGCGATGATGCGCCGCGAAGGTCGGGAAGAGGTATTGCGACATGGCGATCGCGGCGTCGGCGAGCAGCATCTGCGCGAGCCGTGATGACATCTGGTAGCTGCCCAGTTGCGCCGGCCCGAGCAGTTTGCCGACCACGACCTTGTCGAACTGGTTGAGCAGCAGATTGATCACGCTGCTTGCCCAGATCCAGCGGCTGAAGCCCACATAGTGGCCGATGCCCGACCACACCGCGCGGATCGGCGGACGCGGTTTCATGGTCGCCCAGGTCAGCGTGCTTTTCAGGCATTCGCCGGCCACGAGGCCGATCAGCACCGAAGACGCGCCGGCGCCGAAATACGCGAGCGCGAGTCCCGCCGTGCAATCGACGAACGACGCCGCCACTTCCACACCGGCGATGTGCTGGAAGCGCCGCTCGCGCTGCACCACGTAATAAGCAGGCGACGCCAGACCGCGCAGCAACGGCAGCAGCGCCGCGAGCTGGATCAGGATCAGCGAGCCGTCCAGATGGAACTGACTGCTCAGCAACGGGGCGAGCGCGACCAGCAGCAGCGAAATCAGCACGCCGCGCGCCGTCAATGTCGTCCACACCGCGCCGAGTTGCGAGCGCGACGGCGGATGTTCGCCTTGAATGACCGCTTGCGCGAGGCCGGTGTCGGACAGCGCCTCGGCAATCGCCACCGCGAGCAAAGCCACGCTCACGCTGCCGATCGCCGCCGGCCCAAGCATCCGGCCAATCGCAAGAAATTTGATCGCTACAAGTCCACGCACGGCGAACTGCTGCAGCAGGACCCACGTCGCCGCGCTCGCGCCGAAGCTGCCCGCCATCGAGAACGCCGGAAGCCTGATCGCCCGCAAGCTGTCTCTCCGTCGAATCGGAGCGCCGTTGAATCGACCGCGCAGAGCGATTTCAAGCATCGCTCTGCGAACGCCGCCGGCGCATAATTTGTTAGGTTGCACCAGCAAGCTGGCGAAGTTTTTTCATCGAACTCTATGCACGACCATACCGCGAGACAATCGCCTACAACCGCCATCAGCTAGGCCGGTTCAGCCTAAGCCAGCGGCCCCTCGTACGCTGAACCACAAAGCCGGACAAATTAGTAGTTCCACGGATTCCGGCGGTGCTAACGTTGCTCAGCTAGCGCCATGCGGGAACGGGCGCTCGGGTACTTTTTTCAGCAACGCAAATGGCTACCGACGCGATGGAACAAGACTACGTCCTGATTGTGGAACCGAATCTCACCGGTCACCGCTGGCGATATGTCGAGTGGACCATGCAGGCCTGCGCGGAAGCCGGCTATCCGTGCATGCTCGTGACCGAGTGCGCCAACGAAGACCACCGGCTGGCGAGACAGATCACCGCCGCCAATCGCCCGGACCAGCAGATCGCTTTTGTCGATCCCGAGGAGCGACCCCGCGGCCTCATGCGTGATCCCAACGAATACTGGCGCTTCCATCGCTATTTCAAGCGCGTGCATACGATCATCAGCCGCATGCAGTCGATCCGCCTCGTGGTCGTGCCCTATGTCGATTACTTCTTCTATTCGCTGCCGTTTCTCGGCTCGCCTTTCGGCAAGACGCCTTGGATCGGCATCACGATGCGCTCGACTTTCCATCATCACAAGGTCGGCATCAAGGCCCCCGATCGTCCGGTCGTCAATGCGATCAAGGCGCTGCTCTTCAAGCGCGCGATCCGGACCACCGGCCTGCGCACGCTGCTGACGATCGATCCCACCTTGCCGGAATGGTCGGCGCGCAGTGCGCCGAAGCACAGCGCGGCCATCGCCTACGTGGCCGACCCGTTTCCCGATGAACACGCGGAAAACCCCGTGCTGGCCCGCGAGCGTCTGGGACTCGATCCCGAGCAGCGCTATCTGCTGGTGTACGGCGCGATCACGGAACGCAAGGGCATCTACGAACTGGTGCATGCGCTGACGCGTCTCGAGCATGCGCCTACGCTGATCGTCGCCGGCGAGCAGGATACGGGCACGCGCCATTTCATGCGCAATCATGTGCGCAGCCTCAAGCCCGCGCCGCTGGTGCTTGACGCCTTCATTTCCAACGATATGGAGCGCGACCTGTTCTCCGCGTGCGACGCGGTCTGGCTCGGCTATAAGGGACACTACGGCATGAGCGGTGTGCTGGTGCAGGCGTATCGTTTCGGCAAGCCCGTGATTGCGACGGAAGACGGTCTGATCGGCTGGTTCAGCCGGCGTTGCGAATTGGGGCCGATTCTGAGCGACCTGAGTTCCGCGTCAATCGGCCGCGCGATCACCGAGACCATGACCTCGTGGCCGCATGCGCCTCAAGCCACGCCGTCCGCGCGTGAAGACCTGCTGTCGCGGCATACGCTCGGGCAGTTCAAGCAGACCTTGCTGCAGCAGATGGCCTGATTCCGCGGCAGGCTTTTCAAAAACACGAGGCGTCCATCATTGCGATGGACGCCTCGTCACATGTGCGTCGCTTTCGTCACTGACACGGCGAAATCATGTCTTGAAGTACCGCGGAAGTGGCTGGAACTGACGCGAAGGCGCCAAACGGTACGCGCTGTATGCCGCGAATCGAGGCCAGTAGCAAATCAGGTACGCGAGCGGAATAAAAGAGGTGACGGTAGTGACGCTGACGGTGGCGCTGATAAACAGGAAAATCATCATGACGAAGCCGTCGCTCGCGGTAAATGCAATGACGGCGAAAACAACCAATGCGCTGAAGATCCCCAGTTCCGCTATCGTGCCGGGAAGACCACCAAACAGCGCACCGAGCGCCATGTCGTCCTGGATCAAACGGATATAGGGAAGGTACTTGTAGTGCGCCATCATGTCGGGTGCGCTGATGCCCGTGACGAGATCCTCCAGCCGCGCATCGAACACGAACGCGTAGCCGGCCAACCGGTGGGCAAATGTGTCCGAGTCGAAAAAATTGTTGGACGCAAGGTACACCGAGATCGCTGAAATCACCACATAGTAGCCAACCATGACCACCACGGGATGGAGCGAGCGCAATCTGTAACGGAAGGGATAGAGCGCGGCGAAAAGGAAAAGCACCATCGACGACTTCGAGAAGCTGATGAAGAGGCCGAAGAGATAAAGAGCAATAAGTTTTTTATTGGGTGAATCGCTGAAAAGATGCAGGACGAGAGACGCCACCAGCAACGACGAGAAGAACCCCGCCTCGCGCGAAAATCCCGAGACGCGAGTGAAGTAGAACACCTCGTAGAAGTTCGTGTTGGTCATCGTCGCATAGTCGCCCCAGATCAGTTTCGACAGATTCGTTGGTCCGAGCAGGAGCGAGAAATCACGATCGACGTAGTACATCGCGAATTGCACGGTTGCGAACAGGATGTTGATGACCATCCACGGATGAAGGTAGCTGATGCGGCGCTCTGTCGTGTACATCAGGTAGCCGATGCAGATGCCGATCGACAGGACCCGCACCGCCGCGGAAGGAGACGTCAACGCGCTTGCCATGACCGCGATCAGCAATGGACCGGCCCAGCGGCGCGCCGTACTGGCGAGGAAGCGGGAAAAATCCGGATCGAGAAACGGGATCACGAGATAGAAATAAAGGGTGATCCCGTTCACCTGCGGATTGAGAATCACGCAGGTAAAAAACATGTAGAACAGCACGGATACTAGTCTGGAGTACATTGTTTTCTCAATGCAGGAACGCGCGACAACCGGCGGCCGACCGGCCGGCGGCGATCACGATGCGCCATGCTGTTGCGGTGGCGGAGCACTCGCCGCGGCATAAGCCGCCGCATAGCCGTAGCTGCGTTTCTCGCTGCGCCGTCGCGGCATCGCATTGAATATCATGCCGATCAGACGTGCGCCGGCGCGATCGAGACCTTGCGCGGTGTCTTCCAGTTCTCGTTCGTTCTGGGCGCTCGGACGTACCACGAGCACCGTCGATCCGGCGAGAGAGGCGATCAGGTTTGCATCGCTCACCGCCAGCACCGGTGGCGTATCGACGATGATCACGTCATACAAATCGCCAAGACGGTCGAGTAGTTGTTGCATGCGAGGCGTCGAGAGCAATCGGGACGGATTGGACGGGTACCGCCCCGCAGCGATAAACGAAAGCCCATGAACGCCTGTGTTTCGAATTACGTGATCGACGTCGACCTGTCCAGCCAGAACTTCGGCGAGGCCACCCGCACCAGTCTGCTTCATGATGGCGGCCAACTGGCCGCGGCGCATATCGCCGTCGATCAGCAATACCCGTTTGCCGGCCTCCGCACTGAGGACGGCCAGATTTGACGAGATAAAGCTTTTTCCCGTGCCGGGCGTCGCGCCTGTCACGACAAGCACGTTATTCGGCGCGTCCTGAATCTGCCGTTGCAACGACGCGCGTATGCCCCGCAAAGCTTCAAGCGGCATGTCGTCGTACCCGTCAGTGGCGAGCAGGAAGCGGCCGCCGGCCAACACGGGGTCTTGCGGAGCAGAGCCGCTATAGGCCAATCTGGGCGGCGATCCGGTTATCCTTTCGGCCCCTGCTTGCTGTGCTCTACCCGAAAGGCCTTTCTTCGCCGGCTGCAAGTTCAAACTCTGCGCACGGTCCAGCCGGGCCTGCTCGTCACTGAACAATACGTGACCAAAGACAGGCAGGTTCAGATGGCGCTCGGCCACGATCGAGTTCTCAAACGCGGACGACCATAAGCGACGAACAAAGACGTACAGGAACGCCGCGATCAGTCCGCCGGCGGCACCCACGCCTATCACCAGCGGGCGCTTCGGTTTCACCGGGTCCACGGGCAACAGCGCGGTATCGATGATGTGCACGTTCCCAAGCGTCCCAGCCTGCGTCACCGCCAGTTCGTTGGATTTGTTGACCATCGCAACATAGATATCCTCGGCGACCTTGACGTTGCGCGTGAGGTCGGCCGACCGGCGCTCGGACGCCGGCAACTGGTCGAAGCGCGCTTCGAACGCGCTCTTGGCATTCTGAAGAAGTTCGAGCTGGCTATTGACGGTCTGCACGTCACGCGAGTTTGCTGCAAAGTGACTTTCAAGCGCCGCTTTTTGTACCTTGAGCATCGCGATCTGGCGATCGAACTCAATGCTGCCCTGGAGGTAGGACGCTGCTTCCGTACCCGCCTGCATCGAGCTCGACGCGGTTCTGTACTGGCTCAGTTCGGCCTCTGCTTGTGTCAGGTTGGCGTGAAGCTGCGGCAGCTCTCCAACGATAAAGTCACGGGTCGTGAGGGCCTCGGCGCGGTGCTGCGCGATATGAGAAGCGATATAGCCTTGGGCGATGCCGTTCGCAATGGCCCGAGCCAGTTCCGGATCGGTGTTTTCATAGATGATCTGCACGACGCCGGTGTCCTTACCCGACTCGCTGACTTTCAACTGACGCTGGAAACGTTCGATTGCCTTGACATCGCTAAAGCGCACGAGCGTGAATTCGGTTCCGGGGCGCGCGACGAGCCGATCCATCGTGAGCGCCACGCCGTTGGCCTGGGACAGCACGCCGGGTGCGCCCGTGAGCAGGGTCCGTCCTTTCGGATCGGTGAGACGGTAGTGGCCGCCAGCGAGAACGGTCAACGTCAGTGATTCGTCTTCGAGCCAGGCCGGAACAGTCAGTGAACCGACCGACGCTTCCTCTCCGCCCCATGCAAAGGAACCCAAACCGATGGGCGCCGGCATCGGCTCACCTGGCGTGGCGAATTGACGGGTGATCGCTCCGATAACGGGGATGATATTCGGCGTAATTGAGGTGTCCTGCTTGAATTTCTTGATCACCGGGGCAATCACGCTCCGGCTTTGGATGATCTGAATCTCCGCCTCGGTAGGCAGCGTGGGCGGGACGACCTGCTCCTGTGCCTTCGATGCTTCACCGAGGGCATTGGGCTGAGGAAAATCAACCTTGACCAACGCATCCGCGGAATAGACGGGGGTTGCTGCGAATGCATACAGCGCGGCCAGTCCTGTGACCAGCGCGGCAATGCCAATGATCAACCACGCGTTGTCCACGATCAGCCGTGCTAGTTCGCCGGCGGAAAATGCATCCACGTTGTTTCGTAGTACAACCGGCGGAGTACGGGAAACACTCGAATTCATACGACGAACTCCTTGTTGGTTGGAACCAGAGTGAGCCACTGGCCGGGAAATCCTCTTCCCGAACCCGCCTCGCAGGTCGAAAGGCGCATCAGATTGGATCAGGGATCCGTCACGCTTGCGTGAGGATCAAGGGGTCGTTTGGTGGCAGGGGTGGCGCGGTCGGGTCTCGCCTGACAGATTGCGGCGCCGCAGCGACATCGTCTGTGCTGTAACGCACACGACTCCAAAATCGCGCCGCACGGGGGGCGGACCAAAAGAAACAGCCCGCGGCTTGCAGAAAGCGCGCGGGCTGCGGAGGGGAAAGCTTGCTGCGCCGGGACGTGGCGCGATGGACCGGGTTAAACCGGATTGGCGGCAACGAAATTCTTGAAGGCCGCGTAGGACGGGTTCTTCGTGACGCCGTTTGCCTGTATGAGGCCGAAGTCCGGATCGATCAGGCAATACATCTGGACGGACTGAATGTTGTATTGATCCTTGAGCGATCGATACTCCGTCAGCGCCTCGGTTACATAGCTAGCCTGTTGCGCCGGCGTAACCTGGCTACCCTGCCAGCCCCATTCCGTCAACCAGATCGGCAGGTTAAAGGAGTCCTTCAGAACTTGCAGGACATTCAGGCAGGCGTTGTTTCGCCATCCACAAATGATATCGCCTGAACTCTGGTACCAGTGGTACGTCGTGTAGTCCCAGCGGACCTGCGTTGCACCTGAAACGCCGTTAGCCGAGCCATTAGGCGTGATGCCGCTCCACAGCATCTGCAAGGCGCGATAGGCAAGCGGGACACCCACATTGACGCCGCACTGGATCGTCGGGTCGATCGCCTTCACACCGTCGATCATGCCCCGGATGACGCCGCGGAATGCCGGCCAGATCGCGGGACTATAGTTGTTCGTGTTGCTACCGTCACCGTTCGTGATCAGGCCATTCGAGTCGAGTTCGTTACCGCACTCGATGTACTTGACGAGGCCCTTCAACGGCTTGGCGATCGAGGATCCCAGGTTGTAGCCCAACGTGTACGCGGCCGATTCCGAACCGTTCTGGTTATAGGCAGTCGACCAGACATTGATACAGGGCATGATGGTTACGCCGCTGCCGGCAAACGCACCGGTCAATGCATTGGCCACTGTTTGAGCCATGCCGGCGTCTGCCACGTCGACGCGATAGGTCGTGACGCCGAGATCCTTGAGCAACGCCAGCTGGGCGGCTGCCGACATGGTGTGGTAGATGCCGTCGGGCCACGCAAGGTGGCCATTCATGCCGTAGAACAGTGAACCCGAAGTCGACCCGGAAGTCGCCCGGGTGACGTTGACCGTGATGGTCTGGGTGGTCTTGGTACCGCCAGCTTGTCCCGCCGCAACGGAAAATGCGACCACATCGATCTGGTGCGAACCCACGGTCAATTTAGTCGTATCGACCTGGATGGAAAATTTGCCGCTGCTCGGTGTCGTGTCGGCGCCGATCTTGGCGACGGTCGCGTGGTCGTAAACGGCCACGTTGCGCCAGGTGGTGCCGGCTGTGCCGGTCACCGTGATGGTACCGGAGATAGTCGCGTTGGCCGCAGGGGTCGTCACGGTGAAACCGTTCGAGCCGGCCTTGTTGGCCACACTCGCGTCGTTGGCTACCGCCGCAGGCGAATCGCCGCTTCCGCCGCCACCGCACGCGGAAAGTGCAATCGACCCGGCACCCGCGACGAGACCGGCGAGGAACTTCCTTCGAGGGACGGATTCAGCAGGAACCAGAGAAGGGACGGACAGTGGAAGATGTTGCTGATTTTTCGGTCGGTTAGGTAAGGTCATGAGTACAACTTACGCAGTTCGGTTGGGGATCGCAGTATATGTGCCCGCCTTTTTCGTATGTTGTAACTGGATGTAAAAACGCAGCGATAAGGCGAACTATCTCCAGACTTATGTGAAGAAGCAAATATCCGCATTACGCGTATCGAAAAAGAGAACATATGTGCGCCGCCGCACATACGGACTGTTGTGCCCGCGCACCTATAAAAAAATTATTTACCTATTAATTAGGGGTTTTCATTACTTAGTTTTTGTGCTGTCGGCGGGGTGCCAAGCGAGATCGCGCTTTGTTTCCGGCTAACCCGTCCCTATAAAAAATCGAATAGCGCGGCGATTTATTCATACGAATATCTATGTCATCTCTATATTTTGTCTGATGAATAGAATAGTGAATATATGGCATCAAAAAGAGGCCGACCCTTAAATCATTAAAGGGCGGTCTATATGTTCGCCATAGAAAATCTTTAGGCGTACTTTCTTCGAAGCCGATTTCGCATTTCGCTTGTAAGAGTTTGAGTTTTCGTAAGACATTTAATTTATTCTCCATACAAATACGACTGCCCTTCGCGCAGAGTGCCTGTACGGCGGAACGACGCCAAGCGCGGCGGCGAATGCTTTGAAAGTTCGATTTCGTACTGACGAGCGGCCCGGCGCACCCTATCCTGGTTCAGCTTGCCGCTAAAGAATGCGGAGCTCCGCATTGCCTCCAGGTGCGTGCAGTCACCTGCCTCTTTGCTCGTCAAACCGACTGAGCCATTTTCATAAGCGATTCAACGAGGATTGATCCGATGCCGACGATTCATCGCCGCCGCAGCCTATTCAGATCACGCATATTCGGGCGCGCTACACTTTCCGTAGTAGTGTTTCTCGCTTTCTCAAGCGGCTCATACGCGCAGGTGAAGCTGCAACTGGCCAACTCGCCGGGCTCGCAAGTCACGCTGACAAGCGGAAAGAAGACACTCCAGTTCAAGGTCGTCCCGCAGGACAATTTGCGCGCAGCGAAAATAACGGTCGGCGTTTATTCCTATGACAGCGACGGCAACGCGGCGCCCACTCCGCTCGCTTCGTACGAGAAAAACATCGGCAGCATGCAGGGCGGTAAGGCGATCGACGTCGACGTAGCGATCCCGCGTTCGGGTCTATTCCGCATCGACGCAACCTTGAAATCGCCGGATGGGAAAGCGCTCGGCAAGACAACGAGCACGCTGGCTGTCGTCACGAAACGCGACGAGGTAGGGCCTTCCGACTTCGGGGTCGGCACGCACTTCGCCCAACACGTCACACCCTCAGCTTCGGTGCTGTTGCCGCTTGTCAAGCAGGCTGGGTTCTCGTGGATTCGGGACGACCTCTATTGGGCGGCAATCGAGAAAGAACCCGGCAAGTTCAAATTTCCCAAGAGCTACGACGACTATCTTGCCTTATGCAAGCAGCTCGGCATTTCGCCTTTGGTCGTTCTCGGCGAGGGCAACGAGGGTGCCTATCCGACACTCTTCCCGAAGTCGAACTTTCCCTTCTCACCCGAGGCCCGTGCGCGCTTCGCGGATTACGTCGACGCCGTGGTTGCCCGCTACGGTGACGACGCTGTGACTGCTCCCTACGGCGGAACAGTTAAACATTGGGAGGTGTGGAATGAGCCGGACTTCAGCAAGATCAGCTACGCCGCCTATCTTTCCCTGCTATGGGAAACGTTCGGCGCCGTTAAGGATGTCAATCCCGATGCATCGGTCATTTCCTGCGGCGGTGGCGGCTCGGGTGGCGGCCCCGGCGGCGACTGTCTTGTCGGGCTGCTCAAGGAAGGAGGGCTAAACGACCAGACCGGATTTAGCGTCCACCCCTATATGTCGCCCAATACGCCAGAAAAAGGTTATAAAACCGAAGGCGCCCCAATCGACTCCGTGAGCATTCCGACGGTGTGGCCCTACCTGAAGGACTTTACTGCCGACCGTGTGAAAGCAGACGGCCGACCTCTACAAGTTTGGGTGACGGAGTTTGGCTGGCCTGTGAATCCTAAAGAGCCGGGGCAAGATGAGGCCACGCAGGCGGCCAATCTGGTGCGCAGCTATTTGCTATCGCGACGCTATGGCACGGTTCGCGTCATGTTCTGGTATGACTTTGTCGACGACGGCACCGACCTCAACAACATCGAACATAATTTTGGTTTGCTGCATCACGACCTGACACCCAAACCCGCATTCGTCGCGGCGTCCGTGTTGAGCAGCACAGTCGGCAAGCGTAACTGGGCAAAGGCGCTCGTCGACGAGGAGAACGTCAAAGCGTATCAATACGGAACCGATGATCCCGTTATCGTCGGCTGGACCGTCGACGGCAAGCAGCGTGTTGCATCAGTAAACCTGCCGCCCGGAAAATATACTCTGCGCGACTGGCAAGGTGTGGACACGCCTGTCACGATTCCCGCGCAGAACTTCCAATGGCGAGTGGGGCCAATTCCCCGTTACCTTATGCCAGACCGACGGTAGCGTCCGCGCGTACCCGGATCGCTACGGCGCCACCGGGGGAGCGAGGCAACCCTGCCGCATGCTTGCGTACTCAGGACAACTGGCCACCCGCAGCAGCGGCGGGCACTTCCTCGCGCACCGAACTGCTGCGCTTTTCGGGGAACAGCGCATTGCGCATCAGCAGGAACGGATACTCGATGGCACGCGTGGTCACATAGCCGATCGCAATCGCGATCGCAAACTGCGCCGTGAGCGCGACGACCCAAATAAGGCTTGGCGCCAGACCCAGCGCGGTCGCTTTCCGAATCAGCATGTCGCCGGGCGCAAGCGCGAGCGAATGCCACAAGTAAATACCGTACGAATAGAGGCCGATCCACGCCACGCCGCGATAGATCCATGCCGTACGCATTGATCCGGAGTATTCGAGCACCAGCACGATCAGCGCGGCAAATCCAAGCGCCTGAATCGTGTAGCCGATGCTTTCGTCCAGCGCGAGGTTCGTGGTGGCGAATGCGAGCCATGCGCAGAGCAGGACGACGCTGAAGATCAGCAGCCATTTGCGCTTCGCCAACTGATGGTAGACGCCGGGCTTCATCCAGTAGATCGCGGAAAGAATCACGCCCACCAGCAAGCTGTCGATACGATATTGCGTGTAAGCAAACGCCCCGTCGAGGTTGCCGCCCGACACGGCGAAGCAGCGCGCCGTGAGCACCACCGCGCAGATGCCGGTAAGCACGCTGACGATCGTCCACGCGCCGAGACGCCAGCGCGCGAACACCAGCAGAAGCGCTGGCAACACCAGATAAAAGTGTTCTTCGACCGCCAGACTCCAGGTCTGCGTAATCGATGTGCCCAGATAGTTCTGCAGGTGGGTCAGGTTCTGGAACAGGAAGGTATTCCACGGGTGGCGTCCGGCCAGCACATGGAAGACGATCAGCACGTAATACGCGGGCCAGATACGGAAAATCCGGCGGATGATAAAGCGCCGTGCGTCGATATGGCCGGTTTCGGCGTACTGTCGAAGCAGCAGGCCGCCCACCAGAAAGCCGCTCAAAGTGAAGAACAGGTTCACGCCTTCGCGGCCGAAATTCTTCAGCGGGTACTCAATAATCTGGATGAGGTAATTGCCGGTATGAACAGCATGAAAGTGAAAGCCCATCACCGCGATGATCGCGATGCCGCGGACGAAGTCGAGCTCGATCGCCCGTCCGGCTTTTGCGGGTCCCGCCCCGCCGAATAACTTCATGTTGTACTCCCTGTCGACCAGAGTTGGCGCTTTAGCGCTTACTCTGGTCCCATGCAAAGCGGTCGACCAGAGTTGGCGCTTTAGCGCCTACTCTGGTCCCATGCAAAGCGGTCGACCAGAGTTAACGCCCCAGCGTCTACCCCGGTCCCATGCAAGATTGCGCTCGTCTCTCGCGGGCCCGTGTCCCTTTTTGCATCTTCGGTGTCGGCAAGCGTGCGTGCGCGCCAACTTCAAGGCATTGGCCGACAACCTGCGCAAGTGTGCGCGCGTCTTGCAGAGCTTACGCTTGCCGCGGCCGCCAGAACCCAGGCAATGATCGACGAATGCGGTCCAGCCCACTAACAGGCGTGCAGATTCCTTCAAAATAACCCGATGCGAGACCGTCCACTGTAGACCGACGGCGAAACGACGGCGACGGGGAGGAATCGTTAATGCGCCACCAGTATGCAACCCCCTGGATATGGTTTTTTCTGCTGCCGCTTGCGTTCGACTATAAGGCGACCGACGCGAATACGGGTCACTTCGCGCAGTTCATCTTCGTCCTGCCGGCGATCGCCGCAGGGATTGCCCTCCTTCTCATCGCGCCGCGCTTTCACGAGCGCTCGCGGCTGCGCTCGGTCGTCACGTGGAGCATGATCCTATGCGTGTTCGGCAGCATCGTCGCGCAACTGGTTCAGGATAACGACACCGGCAACTATTTGCGAACGCTGCTGCCGTTCATCCTCTTCATGCTGGGCTATCTCGTGGCGTGCCGCCCGTGGAGCGAATTCCGCATCGCCCAGTTCGAAAAAGCCCTGTTCGTCGCCAACGTCATCAGCCTCGTGTTCACCATGGTCTACGGCATGGCGACGGGCGGCGATCTCGACGACGTGCGCTTCCGTATCCTCTCCGTGACGTTGCTGGGTTTGCAAGGTGTGTTGCTCCACGAATTCGTCGTGGCCAAGCGTTTTTCGTTCTTTACCGTGTCGATCTTCGCGCTGAGCGTCGTCATCGAATTGCTGAGCGTGACGCGCAGCGTGATGGTCGGCACGGTGCTGCTGTTCCTGATCGCCATGGGATTGAGCGCGCCGTCGATCCGGCATATCTGGCGCGCAATGAGCCGCACCATGATCATCGGCGCCGTGCTTGCAGGCATGGCCGGCGTGGCGGCCCTGACTTTCCCGACCGTCGCCGAGCACTGGACGCAGCGCATTTTCTTCTCCGAGGAAACCCGCTCCGGCAAGGATCCGACCACGATCACGCGTCTCGCGGAAATGCGCGACCAATACGATCAGGTGACCGCACAGCCGGAGACGCTATTGTTCGGCGAAGGCTACGGCCACTACTATCGCTACTCGCCGGTCTATCTGCCGGACCTCGCCGGCCAGATCAGCGAGAAGGACTTTTACGCGATCAACGAATGGGCCGCGGGCCACAACTTCTGGGTCTATCAGTTCTTCGCGGGCGGCCTGCTGTTCGGCATCGGGATGCCGTTGGCCACGCTCGCCGCGCTGGCGATCTGCTTCTTCTCGTATCGCTACTGGCGCTCCGTCGTGCCCGACGCGCCCATGCTGCCGGTGCTGGGGCGCGCCATCATGCTGTTTGCCGCGTTGCCGGCCACGTCGATCGGCGGCAATCCGCTCGGGCCGCGTTTTTCGGGCTTGATTTTCGGCGTCGCGCTCGGCTTGATGATCGCCACTCACGCGCGTTTGCAGCGCGCGTTGCCGGCGCGCGCGCGGCGCTTCCGCAGGCCGCCTGACGTGCGCCCGGAAGCGATGCCCGAGTTGCCTGGCCGGATCCAGCCGGGCATGGGCCGGGCCGACCTCACGTCCACACTCGGCGTGTCGCGCACGCCCGGCTCCTCGTCCGACACCGGCCAGTTCGGCGCGCTCGTCCCACATACGCCGCCCAGGCATCGCTCCAACCGACCGAATATCGCCCGATGAAAATTCTCCACCTGCTTGCAAGCGTCGACCCACGCGCCGGCGGCCCCGTTGAAGGCGTCCGCCGCAGCGGCATGGCGATGCGCGAGGCCGGACATCAGATCGAAGTGGCGACCTGCGATGCCCCCAGCGACGCCTATCTTGCGGCCTTCCCCTTTCCGGTCCACGTCTTCGGCCCGACCAAGGGCCGCTACAGCTTCAGCGAACGCCTCGCGCCATGGCTCGCCGCCAACGCAAAGCGCTTCGACGCGGTGATCGTCCACGGCTTGTGGCAATACCACGGCTTCGCGGCATGGAAAGCGCTGCACAAGAGCGAGGTGCCGTATTACGTGTATGTGCACGGCATGCTGGACCCGTGGTTCAAAGAGGCCTATCCGCTCAAGCATCTGAAGAAGTGGCTGTACTGGCCGTGGGCCGAATATCGCGTGTTGCGCGACGCGCGCGCCGTCATCTTCACGACCGAGGAAGAACGCACGCGGGCGCGCCAGTCGTTCTGGCTGTACCGTGCGCATGAACGGATCGTGCCGTTCGGCACGGCGGTGCCGCAACTGGAAGCCGCGCCGCTGCGCGAAACGTTCCTCAAATTCATACCGAGCCTGCGTGGCAAACGCATCGTGCTGTTTCTCGGCCGCGTGCATGCGAAGAAAGGTTGCGATCTGCTGATCGGCGCATTCGCGCGCGTAGCCAGCCGCGATCCGACGCTGCACCTCGTGATCGCCGGTCCGGACGAAACCGGCTGGGCCTCGACGCTGCGCACCCAGGCGCAGGCGGCCGGCATCGCGCATCGCGTGAGCCTGCCGGGCATGTTGCAAGGCGAACTCAAGTGGGGCGCTTTTCATGCGAGCGACGTGTTCGTTCTGCCGTCGCATCAGGAGAATTTCGGCGTGGCGGTGGCCGAGGCGCTCGGCTGCGGACTGCCGGCGCTGATCTCCGACAAGGTCAACGTGTGGCGCGAAATCGAAGCGGATGGCGCCGGACTGGTGGCTGCGGACACCGTCGATGGTACGGAAAAGAATCTCGTGCGCTGGCTCGAACTGGACGACGCGGCTCGCGAGGCGATGCGCGCGCAGGCGACCCGTACATTCAATGCGCGCTTCCGTGTCGAAACGATGGTCAGCGCGCTGACCGCGCTTCTTGAGACCAAGGGCGGCCACGACGACGCGCGTGAAAACGACAACACCCTCACCACACTGCGCGAAGCGACCCAGCAAAGCCGCTGACGCGTGCCGCCGGCGATCAACGGCGGCTTCCACAGCCTGAAGGCCTCACCACCCAGAACGGAGATGGCGCGCCTCGTGCGCGCCATCTTCGTTTGTCTTCATCAGACGCTCACTGCTCTTTCATCACCGGCGTCAAGGTCGAGGCCGCGATCGGCAGCGTCTCGACCTGAGGCGGCGTCTGGAGCGACATGCTCGCGCTGTTCGCGGCTTCGGCTCGCGTACTGCCTACCACGTCCGGCACATCCAGTTGCCGCATCAGATGACCGGCGAGACGCAGCGACAGCGCGGCAATCGTGATGGTCGGGAAATTGGCGCCGACGGTCGGAAACACCGAACTGCCGCCAATGAACAGATTGCTGATCCCGTGCACCTTGCAATCGCGATCGACCACGCCCTCGCGCGGCGAATCGTGCATGCGCGTGGTGCCCATGTGGTGCCACGTGCCTTCCAGCTTCACTGGCCACGTCCGTCCTTCGAGCGGCTCATCGAGCGTGACGTCCGCGACGTTCGCCATCTGCAATTCCTGCGCAAGCAACTGGAACGTCTTGTCGAAAGTGCGCTGCACCTGTTCGCCCAGGCGCCACTCCACCCGCACGCGCGGCATGCCGAAGTGGTCGCGCTTGTCGGCCGACAACGTGACGCGGCTATCCGGATTGGGCTCCGCTTCGACGATGGCCTGCAGCGTCACGTCGGTGATCAGCGCGGGCCATTGCAACAGCCGCGTCAAACCGAAACCGACCGTGTGCAGCGGGTGCGCGATCATGGTCTCGACGTCGCGCTTCAGGCTGCGGCCGGGCTGATCCTTGCCCATCAGCGCTTCCTTGAAACGGATCAACGCCTCGGAACCCGCGCTGCCTTCGCCGTACCATTTCGAGTAGAGCCACACGCGTGAATTGAGCAGCTTCTCGCGTTCCATCCACTCCTGCTTCGGCGCGAACTGCGACGAGATCTTCGTGCCGTGCGCGGAGACCGCCACATTCTGGTAGTGATACTTGATGTCGTACAGCTTGTTGCGCGCGATGCCCGGACGGATGCGCACCTTGCCCGACATCATCCGCGGATGGTCCATGAAGTAGCGGCCAACCAGATCGTTGGCATTGCCGAGCCCGGCGGCCTGCACGTTGTTCGACGCAAGCAGCAGGCGCGCGTTTTCGATGCCGCCCGTGGCCAGCACGAAAATCCTCGCGGTCACCGACATCGCACGGCCGCCGATCGTACCCACCTTCACTTTGGAAATCGTCGTGCCTTGCGCATCGGCGTCGATACTGAGCACGTTCGCATGGAGGAACACGCGCACCCGCGTCGAGCGCGACAGCTCCTCGCGATACACCTTGCCGAAGCGCACCGGCGGGCTGAACTGCGCGACGGTATCGCGCATGTCGCCGGTGGCGAGCGGCAGACGGCGCACGTCCTGACGCCCGATCTCGCGCTCCCAGTAAGCAGGATCGAAATTCTCCGGGCCGAGCTTCAGCAATTCATGCGTGCGCGCATAGTAAGGCGCCAGTTCATCGAGGCCGAACGGCCAGCCGCTGTGTGGAATCCAGTCGCGCTTTTCGAAGTCCCAGGGATCGAGCGGGCGGCACCAGCCGCCCCAGCAATTGCTGCTGCCACCGAAATAGCGGCTACGCGAGCCATCCGCGAACGTGTAGGGAAGCCCGATGTTCTCGCCGCGATAGAGGTCGCGGGTTGCATCGTCAGGACCAAAACCACCGCTTTCGAGCATGCAGGCGTCGATACCCGCCCTCGACATTTCGAGCGCGAGCGTAATTCCCGCGACGCCCCCGCCGATGATGCAGACCGTCGTTTCAATGACCGTGTCTTGTTCAACCGTACGCGTATCGATGAACATCCGCTACTCCCCATCTGCTTCACGCATTTCCTGAGCGCGTCACGGTTCGCCAAGCGGAGCTGGCAACCAAGCCACGCAAACGTCGCGGCCGGAACTTGCATTGGTGCTGCCGCGAACGCCGCTCATCATGCAGCGCGGCAATCCCATTGCGACAGCCGACATTCCGGCAAAACGACCTCGGCCTCCCCAGCATACAAACGCTGTGGTCCTATGTCTGTGGTTCAGGTCACGGAATCGAACCGTTTCCTGATAAAGCGGCAAGGATTTCCGCCGTACACGCCCTCCGCTTCCAGCGAACGATGCACGACCGACAAAGGTGTCACGACCGCCGAACGGCCGATCGTCACGCCCATTTGCACCACGCACTTCGAAGTGATCCAGACGCCGTCCTCGATGAGGATCGGCGCGACGTGCAGATCCATCGTCGTGCTCATGTCGTGAGAGCCTGCAGTGAGGAACGTGCCCTGAGAAATGCATACGTTCGAGCCGATGCGAATCAGCGTCTGGTTGTAGATCCACACGTCGACACCGAACCAGCAGTTGTCGCCCACCTCGAGATTCCACGGCGCCTTCACGCGCACCGGATGCACGAATCGGCAACCTGTACCGATCTTTGCGCCGAACAGACGCAGCAACGCAACGCGCACACCTGAGAACGGCAGCAGTTTGTTGTTGATCACACAGGCTTCCAGCACGAACCAGATAAGCTCGGTCAGCGCGCCGCGCTTCGCCTGATAGTTTCCTTTTCCGGCCTGCGACAGATCGATGACGCGGCCGTCCTTGCGCGCGTCCTCGGCTTGCGGCATGTGCCCGATGTGCGGATCGTCGGCTACGTTACCCATCAGCTTTCTCCGAACCACGAACAGTGGTAAACATACACAGGCATGCCAGGCAAACCTCTTACATTATGTTGCCGCGCCTGGCTAGACTTCGCGCAGTGGCTGTGCGGGCAAGCGTTTTGGCGGCTACACGCGTACTGGTTGGCGCACGATAGCTTTATCCCGACAGCATCGCCTTGGGGAATAAGATGATGACCTCGCTTCGACACACCGCTACCTTGACGTTTCTCGCGATCGCATCGTGCGCGATGCCGGCGTTCGCGCAGAACGCCGCACCCAATCCCGCCGGGGGCGCCCGCCCTCCCGCCGCGACGGCGGCCAACGGCTACGGTCTCAATGCACAACTTCCCGCCGACCGGCGCGCCGCGCATCGCAGCAGCGAGCAGGGCTTTCTCGGCGCCCCGAACCCATACGGCGCCGACGACACGCAAGGCAATACCAACGACGCCCAGCGCGCCGCGCTGCTCGACACGCAACGCATGACGGTGCTCGGCGGTGACCAGGCTGCGCAACCGGCGGTAGGCAAGGGCAAAGGCCAGCGCAAAGCGCCGGCTGCGGCCAACGGCCAGGTGCGTGTAGCCGGTCAGCCAGCACGACCGAATGCGGCTGACGGTCTGACACCCCAGGGCGCCGCGAGAGCGACCTATACCGATCCCTACGCCAGCAAACAGGGTGTCTACCGTTCTCCGTGGTGATATCGCTTGCATGACAGCGCCGCGTATCGGATCAATCCGGCGCGGCTTCCTCCGCGGTAGCCGGCTTTCGCCGGCGCCTCGCCGCAGCACCTGAAGGCCGCGCGCCAAAAGACGGCGTGCCGCCTTTGCCGCGTTTGCCACGTTTGCCGCCCACCTCACGCAACAGCATCGCGAGCCGTTCCTCGAAGGTGCGAATCGTCGACTCCGGCGAGAGCGCGCGCTCCGCATAATTGCGCGCCGCTTTGCCGAGTGCTGTGCGCCGTTCCGCGTCGCCCGCCAGCACCGTGATCGCCGCCGCCAGCGCCTTCACGTTGTCCGGCGGCACGACCACGCCGCGCGGCGCCACGGCTTCGTAGAGCGCCGTGCCGCGACGCGCCATCGCCACGGTCGCGCGTCCGCTCGCGAACATGCCCGTGAGCTTGGACGGCATGACGAGATCCGCCGCGTCGCCGCGTTGCGGCAGCACGTGAATGTCGGCGAGGTTGAGCAGTTCGTTCAGGCGGTCTACCGGTTGCAGCGGCAGGAACACGCAATTCGTCAATCCTGAGCAGCGCTCGAGCAGACTCTCTTTCGCCGCGCCGCTGCCGCAGAATACAAAGGTCAGGTCCGTGCGTGCAGCGAGCGCGACCGCCGCATCCGCGAGCGTTTCGATACCCTGCTTCGCGCCCATGTTGCCGGAGTACAGAATCACTTTCTGTTCGGCAGGAATCCCCAGGAGGCGCCGGAATTCGCTCGGCCGCGCAAGCGGGAAGATGGTCGACACGTCGACCCAATTGGGCAGGCAGACAACCTTTGATGCGTCGACGCCCTTGGTCGTCGCGCGCGCGCTCATCTGCCGGGTGATCGACGACACCGCATCGAAGCGCCGCAGCAATGCGCTTTCCACCCATCGTGCGGTGCGGGCCGCGAGCGAGCTTTTCAGCAATCCCAGATCGAATGCCGCATCGACCTCGTAGTCCTGAATATGCAGCCACGCTCGCGCGCGCGTGATGCGTGAGAACATCAGCGAGCCCGGCGCGCACATCAAGGTCGGTGCGATCAGCATGACTGCATGGGGGCGCCACAACACCTGCCGCACGAGCAGCGGCAGCGAGGTCGCCGCGAAAGTTGCCAGATGCAGCATGCGCTTCAGGCCGCTCGGACGCGCGGGCACCCAGAGCGGCGCGCGCCAGATCGCCACGCCGTCGCGCATCTCGTGCTGATAGCGCCACGACGCGTAGCCCTCCCCGACACGCCACTCCGGGTAGTACGGCGGCGCGCATACCACGCGCACGTCATGTCCGCGGCTCGCGAGCAGCACGGCCATTTCCGCCGTGTACTTGCCCACTCCCGTCAGCTCAGGCGCATAGTTGATGCCGTAAATCAGTATCTTCATCGTGGCTGCCAGAACAAGTTAGGGCGTGGTGCGCGCGACGTGGCTGGGCGGAGCGAGTCAGTCGCTCAACATCAGTGCGCAGCCGCGGGCGATGTTGGCAGCCGCGGAAGGCGGATCGAAACGGCGAATCACATCCATGCACCGGCGCGCGGTGCCGCCGGCGTCGGCGAACGCCTCCATGGCCTTGAGCATGGTGCGCTGCAGGCCGGCGACATCGCCCGCTGTAAACGCATAGCCGCTCACCCCGTCGATCACCAGTTCCGGCACGCAGCCGCAACTTTCGCTGACCACGGCCGGGCAACCATGCGCGAGCGCCTCGTTGACCACCAGTCCCCAAGGCTCGCTGTAACTCGGCAGCACCATGCAGGTGGCGCCGTAATATTCGCGTGTAAGCGGCTCGTCCTGCAGACTGCCGACGAACGTCACCGCGTCGCCGAGTTCGAGCTCGGCCACCTTCGCATGCAACGCGTCGCACATCGGACCGGTGCCGACAATGCGCAACTTCGCCGCCGGAATACGCCGCCGCAATCCGGCGAGCGCTTCGATCAGCGTGCCGATGCCTTTCTCTTCGGACAAACGTCCCACGAACAGAAACACCGGCGGATTACCCGCGCGAGCGGCGACCCGCTCGACCAGCGCACGTTCCGGCGAAAACGAACCCGGCATCGCCGCGGCCTGACACGGCACGAAAATCTTGTCGCGCTTCGCGCCGAGCGACAGCAGATACTCGCGGCTGCGCTCGCCGAAACCGAAATAGCCGTCGCACAGCGCGAAAAACACGCGCTTTGGAATCGACGTCAGCAGTTTTTTGGGCCGGTCGCGCGCGGTCGAATCGCAGAACACCGCACGCCGTTTGCCGGTCACGATGCACGCCGCGAGCATCGCCCAGTATTCCGGGCGGTGATAGCCCGGCAGCACGATCAGATCCGATTTGGTGCGCAAGACTTCCCATGTGAGCCGTGCGATCAGCTTCATGGTCGGCACGTCTTCGTAGCAGCCGTCGAACAGCTTTTGCATCGGATAGCGGTGAAACGAATAATCGACGTCGGAAAAGCCGACGCGGTCGTGCTCCGTATCCGCGATCTGCACCATCGAATAGCGAATTGCTCCGGAAGCCGAAATGTTGTGCAAGGCGGAAAACACGACACCTTTGTGGCGCGACCACACGACGTTGTGGAAGATCGTGACTGACGCTGTCATTTTTATGCCACTCCTCGAAAAATCGTCCTGCGTGCATCGCGCATCCTGCGCATGCACAGCGGCCCAAGCGGTCCTTTACTGCAAAGCCGCGCTGACGGCGCGGCAATCCGCGCGTCTAGGCCTCGATGGCGGCAGCCGGTGTCGAACCGGCGTGTGATTCGACGAAGTCCCGATACGTGGACGCGATTCCGTCCTCCAGACCGATCGTTGCCTGCCAGCCCATTTGCGCGAGGCGCGAGACGTCGAGCAGCTTGCGCGGCGTGCCGTCGGGTTTCGAGGCGTCGAATACGAGCTCGCCTTCAAAACCGACGACCTTGCAGATGCATTCGGCGAGCTCACGGATCGACAGGTCCTCGCCCACTCCGACGTTGAAGAGGCCCTCCGTCACGTTGTGTTCGAGCACGAACAGCGTGGCCGCGGCAAGATCGTCGACGTGCAGGAACTCGCGACGCGGCGTGCCCGATCCCCACACCATCAAGGTAGCGTCGCCGTTCAGCTTCGCTTCGTGCGCCTTGCGCAGCAGCGCCGGCAACACGTGGCTGCTCTTCAGATCGTAGTTGTCGTTCGGGCCGTACAGATTGGTCGGCATCAACGCGACGTACTGCGTGTTGTACTCGCGGTTGTACGCTTCGCACAGTTTGAGGCCGGCGATCTTCGCGATCGCATAGGCGTCGTTGGTCGGCTCCAGCGGCGAGGTCAGCAGATACTCCTCGCGGATCGGCTGCGGACATTGCTTCGGATAGATGCACGACGAACCGAAGAACACCAGCCGCTCGACCTTGGCGCGATACGCGGCATGGATCACATTGGTTTCGATCACCAGGTTTTCGTAGATGAACTCACCGGGCCGCGTCGCGTTCGCGAGAATGCCGCCCACGCGCGCGGCCGCGAGCAGCACCACGTCGATCTTTTCGCTTTCGAAAAAGCGATTCACGGCCGCCTGATCCGTGAGATCGAGCTCCTTGCGCGAGCGGGTGATCACGTTCTGATACCCGTCGGCGGCAAGACGCCTGACCAGCGCGGAGCCGACCATGCCACGGTGGCCCGCGACGAAGATGCGTGCTTGTTTGTTCATCGCAAGTTACTCGTGATGTTCCAGCGCCGTGAATCCGGCCAGCGTGACGAGCGCGTCACGTCGTGCAATCTGATAGTCCGAGCGCACCATTTCCTTGACGAGCGACTCGAACGAGGTGGTCGGCCGCCAGCCGAGCTTCGCATGCGCCTTCGACGGATCGCCGAGCAGCGTCTCGACCTCGGCGGGTCTGAAGTAGCGCGGATCGACGCGCACGATCACGTCGCCCGGCGACATCCTGATCTCGCGCCCTTCCACCTTCTCGACGATGCCGACTTCATCCGCGCCAGTGCCCTCGAAACGCACGGTGACACCCAGCTCAGCGGCGGCGTGCTGCACGAACTGACGCACGCTGTATTGCACGCCGGTGGCGATCACGTAATCCTCCGGCTGCTCCTGCTGAAGCATGCGCCATTGCATTTCCACGTAATCGCGCGCATGGCCCCAGTCGCGCAGGGCCGACAGATTGCCCAGATACAAGGTCTTCTGCATGCCCACCGCGATACGCGCGACCGCACGCGTGATCTTGCGCGTCACGAAGGTCTCGCCGCGCACCGGCGATTCGTGGTTGAACAGAATCCCGTTGCACGCATAGAGACCGTAAGCCTCGCGGTAATTGACCGTGGTCCAGTACGCGAACAGCTTGGCGACGGCATACGGGCTGCGCGGATAGAACGGCGTGGTCTCCGACTGCGGCACCTGTTGCACGAGGCCGTATAGCTCCGAGGTCGAGGCCTGGTAAAAGCGCGTCTTCTCCTGCAAGCCGAGAATCCGGATCGCTTCGAGAATCCGCAAGGCGCCGAGGCCGTCCGCATTGGCCGTGTATTCCGGCTCCTCGAACGACACCGCGACGTGGCTTTGCGCGGCGAGGTTGTAGATCTCGTCCGGCTCGACGCGCTGGATCACGCGCAGAATGCTGGTCGAGTCGGTCAGATCCGCGTGGTGCAGAAAGAGTCGCTGGTCCGGATCGTGGGGATCGCGGTAAAGGTGATCGATCCGGTCTGTGTTGAACAGGGATGACCTGCGTTTGATGCCGTGTACGTCGTAGTCTTTGGCGAGCAGCAACTCCGCCAGATACGACCCGTCCTGTCCAGTGATGCCGGTGATCAGCGCGACCTTACGTTTCATGGAGCCTTCTCCTCGTTAACCTTTGCAATCCCAGTGCCAGAAGCTTTGTCGCGCGGCTGTGCTGCGCGGCCGGCCGTCGGCCGCTGTCTCAACCGGCGATGCTGTCGTAGCCGTAATACCCACCCTGGTAACCCGAGCCGAGGAACGCGCCTTCCTGCGGCACATCGGTCAGCAGCACGCCTCTGAGCCCCACGCCGCCATTGCGCAGCCGCTTGGCCGTCTCCATGACTTCGTTGAGCGGATGGCGGCCATGGCGCACCACCAGCAGCGTCGTGCCTGCGTATTTGCCGATCACCGTGGAGTCGGTCACCGCCAGAACCGGCGGCGTGTCGACGATCACGAGGTCGTAGTGCGACTTCAGTTCTTCGAGCATCGTCTCGAAGCGCTTGCTCATCAGCAGCTCGGCCGGGTGCGAGGGCAGCGTGCCCTTGGCGAGCACGTCGAGACCCGGCAGCACGTCGCGCTGGATCATCGAGCTCAGATCGCCGCCGCTCAGCACGTCGGATAGACCCGGCTGATGCGCGACACCGAAATGCGAGTGCACGTCCCCACGCCGCATATCGCCGTCGATGATCAGCACGCGCTTATTCGCCGACGCCACCAGCGCCGCCAGATTCACCGACAGGAACGACTTGCCTGAATCGGGCCGCGAGCCGGTGATCATCACCACGTTGTTCTCGGCGTGATCGAGCGAGAGCTGCAACGAGGTGCGCAGATTGCGCACGCCTTCCACGGCGATGTCTTCCGGCGCCTGCTGCGCCAGCACATGCAGCCCGCGACGGCGCAGCATGACGTTTTCCTGCAGCTTCAACTGGGTCTGGCTGCGCGGCACCACCGCGAACACCGGCACGCCGAGCATGCCTTCGAGTTCGTCAGGACGTTCCACGCCGCCGTACATGGCGCGCTTGAAGAAGGTCAGCAGAATGCCGAGCACGAGCCCGCCGCCGAGCGCGATCAGGATCGCGAGCACGCGCTTCGGACGCACCGGTTCATCAGGTGCTTCGGCGAAGTCGACGACGCGCACGTTGCCCACCTGTCCCGCCTTCGCCACGCGCAGTTGCTGCGCGCTGTTCAACAGATTGGTGTACAGCTCCGTGTCGACGTGCACGTCTCGCAGCAAACGCAATGCGGTCTGCTCCGTATCCGGCATCACCGCCACGCTGCGGTTCATGTTGGCCGCAGCGCCTTGCAACGCCGCGATCTGCGCGTCGAGCGAGGCCACCGCCGGGTGATTCGCCGTGAAGCGTTGCGACATCTCCGCGCGTTGCTGCTGCAGATCCATCAGCTTGGTCTTGTTATCGACGATCTGTTGCAGCAGCAGGCGGCTTTCTTCGCCCAGGTCGACCGTGCCGTGCGTGTTGCGGAACTTGTTGTAGCGTTGCTCCGCGTCGTCGAGTTCCTTGCGCAAGCCCGGCAGTTGCTGATCGAGGAAGGCCAGCATGTGCTCGGCTTCGGTCGAACGGCTCTCCACATCCTGACGCACGAACTCGCGCGCCATGCTGTTGACGATCGCGGCCGTCAAGCCGGCGTCGCCGCCTTCGAGGCTCGCGCGGATCACGCCGGATTGCAGCGTGGTTTCCTGCACCACCAAAGCCTTTTGCAAACGGTCCACCGTGCTCAGCGTCGAGGCGCGCTGCAATTCGAAACGCGAGCCGGCGGGGCCAACCAGCTTATCGACGCGCAGCGTGATCGGGCCGTCGGCGGTATCCGTTTCCACGGTTTCGCCGACTTTCCCCGACAGAATCGCAATACCGTTCTTGTCCCGCAGCACGTACGACCCGTCATTGCCGGAAATCAGCGTGAAAGTCGCGTCGTACATTTCCTTCGAGGTGTCGAACTGCGACACCGAAATGCTCTCGTCACCCCATGCATAGCCGGACAGGTTGATGAACTGCGGCAATTTGAAGCCCCATTGCCCGTTCACCAACCCCGCAATCATTCCGCCGATAAACGGAAAATAGCGCGGTGTAGCCGTGATATCGAGGTGCAGTTTCTTGACGGTTTCTTCCGTGACGAGCCGCGACTTCAGCAACTCGATCTCGGCCGCCGTCGAAGGCTTGGTGTCGAACATGCCGGTGAGCGGCGGCAAGGAATCCTTGCCGTTCGCATTGGCATTCGCCGTCTTGTCCTCTACGTGAAACAGAACATCCGCGCGGTACGTCGGCGGCGCGAGGAAAGCGTACGCGCACCCCAGCGCGAGCGCGATCAGCGTCACCATCACGATCGTTCGCCAACCTCGCACGATCGTACGCAGATAGTCCGACAAGTGAAGCTCGTCCGGACCGGACACGTCGGTGTAACGGTTTTCAAAGTTGATTGCCATTTTCTTCACCCAACAAAGCCCGGCGGTTCAAGATCACGTTGTACGGTTACTATTTCGCGAGGACGGCGCCCGTTACAGCCGCATTGATCGCCGGCAGCAGCAGGTTCAACACACGGTTGAAGCGGACCAGCCCGCCTTGACCGACATACACCACGTCCTTCGGCTGCAGTTCGAACTGGTTCGCGAGAACCATCGACACCGGCGAGGTCGCGTCGAGGTGGTACACCTCGGGCGTTTCGCTCGTCGAATTGCGGATCACGAACAGTTGCCGGGCCGCGGCCGTGTTCGAGTCGAAGCTGCCGCTGTCGGAGATCGCCTGCGAAAGCGTCAACGAGCCGTTGCGCATCGGCAGGATGGTCGCCGGCTTGTTGACCTCGCCCATCACGTAGACACCGCTGTCCTCGCGCGACGCCACACGCAGCATGTCGCCCGGTTGCAGGTAGATGTCCGACGGATTTTTGCCACGCTTGATCAGATCGTCGATGTTGAGCTGATACGGGACGCCATTGCGGATCAACACCACGCGGCTGCGGTCTGCATTCGGGCTGAGGCCGCCGCTCAAGCTGATCGCGGTCGTCAGCGACATCGGGATGTCGTTGACCGACTGCGCGCCAGGCGTGCGCACTTCGCCGTCCACATAGACCTGCTGCGCGCGGAACGAGGCCACCCGCACCGTCACTTCCGGCTTCTGGTACACCTTGCTCAGACGCTTGGCCAGGTCCTTCTGGATCGAGGCGACGTCCCTGCCGGCCACATGCACCGTGCCCGCGTACGGAAACTGCACATCGCCGTTCTCGTCGATCAGGAAGCCAGGTGCCGCATCCGTCGCCTTCGTGTTCTGTTGCGGCTGACCGAGCGCGGCAGCGAGTTCCGGGTGATCCCATACGACGATCTGCAGCACATCGCCGGGGCCGACCTTGTAAGCGCTCGGCTTGCCGAACAGTGCGACCGTCGCCGGCGGCAGCGTCGCAGTCGTCTGCGCCTGGTTCATCTTGCGCAGCAGCGCGAGATTGATATCCGTAATCGGAATCTGTTGTTGCGTTGCCGGTTCAGTACTGTAATCACCACCCGTGTCCTGAAGTGCGGCAGGCGTGACCATCCGCTGGCCCGGTGCGATGCCGCATCCGGAAAGCAGCGTTGCAGCAGCGAAAACCAGGAGACTTCCCGTGCGTAAACCAAGCGAGCTCATGATGTTCCTCCTTGTGCCACGGCGTTTTTCCTCAAAGGAGGAAGCGCGCGGCGTTTTGTTAACAACTAATAAGCGTTTCGATGCACCAGTCCGGCGACTATCGTCGCGCCGATAATCCGCATGTCGAGTGCGAACGACCAATGCCCCAGGTAATACAGGTCATGTTCGACACGACGTTCCATCTTTTCGATGCGGTCGGTTTCGCCACGAAAACCGTTGATCTGTGCCCACCCCGTGATCCCCGGTTTTATGCGGTAGCGATTGATATAGCCCGCGACCACTTTCTGATAGAGGTCGTCGTGCTCGAGTGCATGGGGACGCGGTCCTACGACCGACATGTCGCCACGCAACACGTTGTAGAATTGCGGCAGTTCGTCGAGGCTCGTGCGGCGCAGGAAGGCGCCCACTTTGGTCACGCGCGGATCGTTGCGCGTGGCTTGCCTGACGGTGCCTTTTGGCTCGATATGCACACGCATCGAGCGAAACTTGTAGATCGTGAATACGTGACCGTCGGCGCCTTTGCGTTTCTGCTTGAACAGAACCGGGCCACGCGACGACAGCTTCACCGCGATCGCAATGGCGAGCATGACCGGTGCAAGAGCGATCAGCGCGGTCAGCGCAAACAGGCGGTCGAAAATTTCCTTCTTCAGCATCGAACTGGCGGACAGCGGCGAGGCCACGAGATTGATCGCCGGCACGCCGAGCAGATCGATCACCCCGCTGCCCTCGAACAGCGCGAGGCTGCGCACGTCCGGCATGAAGCGGATGTTCACCAGATCGTCGCGGAATTCGCCGACCAACGAACAGATCAGCGGTTCTTCCGAGAGCGACAGCATCAGCCACAGTTCGTGCACGTCGTTGGTCCGCATGTAGCCGGCCAATGCATCGACGGTATCGAACACCGGCACGCCCGGGCTCGCGACCGGCGACACGTCCGGACGCGCGTTGTACACGGCCGTGGCGCGAAAACCGGTGGTCGGCGCGGCGTTGATCCGGCGAATGATCGCGTCGCACTGCGAGCCACTGCCGACAATGGCGACCTGATGCAGATTCATCCCGGCGCTGCGTGCGCTCGCCAACACGGCATGCGTCATCAGCCGGTACGCGATCAGCAGGCCGCCGGTCACCGCCGTCCAGTACGAAAACCACAGCCGCGACACGAAGTCGATACGATGCAGCGAATACATCAGCACGAGCGCGCTGCCCTGCACCATCAGCCACGCGAGCGACACCTGGCCGGCCAGCACCAGCTTGGAGCGGCCGCGCCATGATTCGTAGACGCCGAACGCCGGAAAGATGGCCAGCGCGAAGGCCGCGGAAAACATCACGAGTGCCCAATAGAACCCGGATTGAGCGAGGTAGTCAAAGCGGATCTGCGACGCCACCGCCGCTCCCGCCAACACCAATGCAACATCGAAAACTCGCGCGAGCAAATCCTGAAACTTGCGCATTCTGGTCACCTCGTTCTTGCCGTTCTTGTCCGCAGTTGAGTCCGGCGTGCTGTTTAGGAGCAGCGGCCGTAGTTGTCGTTAAACCTCACAATGTCGTCTTCACCGAGATAGGTGCCTGACTGGATTTCAATGATTTCGAGCGGCACCTTGCCCGGGTTTTCGAGCCGGTGCTTGATGCCGAGCGGAATGTAAGTTGATTCGTTTTCACTCAACAAAAACTGCTCTTCGCCGCGTGTGACGAGCGCCGTGCCGCGCACGACGACCCAGTGTTCCGCGCGGTGGTGATGCAATTGCAATGACAGTTGCGCGCCCGGCGTCACGACGATGCGCTTGACCTGGAAACGCTCGCCATGGTCGATCGAATCGTAGAAACCCCACGGACGGCGCACCTTCCGATGCGCGTCGGCCTCCGGCGCGTGCTGCGCCTTGATGCGCGACACCAGACCCTTCACGTCCTGCACGTGCGAGCGGTCGACCACCAGCACCGCGTCGGCCGTTTCGACCACCACTACGTTGGTGGTGCCGACGCAGGCCACCAGCCGCCCTTCCGAATGCGCGTAGCTCGATACCGCGCCTTCGAACGTCACCCGGCCGCGTCCTGCGTTACCATTGGCGTCCTTCTCCATCGCGGCCCAGACGGCGTCCCAGGAACCCAGGTCCGACCAGCCGGCATCCAGACCGACCACCACGCCGGCGGGTGTCGCCGGTGCGCTCGCGGCCGCGCCATCCGTCGTTTCGGCTTCGGCCGTCTCCGTCAGGCGCTCCATCACCGCGTAGTCGATCGAATTCGCGGGTGTACTGAGGAACGCGTCGAGCAACGGCCGGAAATACGCGCCGTCGACACGGCCGCCGGTGAATGCACGTTCGCAGGCCGAGTGCATTTCCGGCTGCAGACGCTTCAACGTATCGAGCCACACGCTGGCGCGGACGATGAAGATGCCGCTGTTCCACCAATACATGCCTGCCGCAACGTACTTAGCCGCGAGTTCTTCCGCGGGCTTTTCGACGAAACCGTCGATCGCATGGCCGCCGCCCGCCAGCTCGGCGCCGATGCGGATATAACCGAAGCCCGTGTCGGGGCGCGTGGGCGGCACGCCCAGCGTCGCGATCGAACCCTGCTCCGCATAGCGCGCGGCGAGTTCCAGCGCGGCCTGCAAGGCGGGCACATCGGCGATCGAATGATCCGCGGGCATGACCACGAGAATCGCGTCGCTACCATCCGCGCACGCCAGCGATGCCGCCAGCGTCAGCGCGGGCGCCGTATCGCGTCGCGCCGGCTCGACAATAAGACGAGCGTCGACGCCATTTTCATGAAGTTGTTCTGCGATTACGAAGCGATGTTCTTCGCCACATACGATGATCGGCGACGCATCCACGCTCCAGCCGGCCGGAAAGCCTTCCATGCGCCGCGCGGTGGCTTGCAGCAGCGAGTCGGAACCGACTACGTCGATCAGTTGCTTCGGATAGTTTTCCCGCGACACCGGCCACAGGCGCGTGCCCGAACCGCCCGCCAGAATCACCGGAACGATGCGCGCGCAACGCGCGTCTGCCGTCGCGCCATCCGCACCAGTCGGGGCGACCGACGCGGCGCCTACAGCTCCCTGATTCAACATATTCGCATTCCTTATAATTCCCAAAGATCGACGGAAGTACGGACCGGATGCCGTGTTGCCACGGCCACCCGGCAGGCCCCGTCGCGCTATTCGCCGACTAGTCGGCGACTTTGAATCCGAAATTCGGTGGGCGAAATTCTCATCCGTTTGCGAAACACTTTGGCGAGGCGGTCACCGTTACCCATGCCGGTGCGCCGGGCAATCTTGTCGACCGGCAATTCCGATTCGGTCAACAGGCTGCAGGTCACTGCAAGGCGCTCGTGCAACAGAAAACTCGAGGGCGTAATGCCCATTTCCATCTTGAAGCGGCGCAGAAAGTTGCGCTCGCTCATCGCGGCGAACTGCGCCGCGTCGGCGATCGAAATCGCCTGCTGGCAATTCTCTTGCAGCCAGCGGGCTGCCGCGCGCACCTTGTCGCCGGGACTCAGGCCGCCGTCTTCGCCGAGCAGCGGCGCGAGATTCGAGCACGAGTCCGCCAGCAGGCGCTCGGCAACCGTACGCGCCGTCGCGCCGCCGAGATCGCGCTTGATCATGGCGAGCGCGCTTCGCATCGATTCGAGGCGATCGCCTGCATCGGCCGTCTGCTCCGGCTGGCGCGCCGGTACCGACTGCGTCTGCGCATCGCTAGCTTCCTTGCTGTCGGGTACATACGCTGCATCCAGCAGCGCGCGGCCTTCCGCGATCGGCCGGATCATGCCGGTGTTGCGGCGCACACGGCGCAGCCACGCGATCAGCCGTTCGTCGCCAGCGGCGGCGAATGCGCCTTTGCCGCCCGCGACATACAACGCATCGAAACCGCCGTAATGCCGCGCGTCGAGTCCGTCTGTCCAGACCCGCAGCGCGGACGACGAAGTCACCATGCCGCCATCGGCCGACAGGAAGGACACGTCGTATAACCAGCCGCCCGAGCCAGACGAAGCCATTTCGTTCGCTGCCTGGAACACCTCGGCAACGACCCCGGCTCCCTGCAGCGAGCAGTCGTTGAACATCAGTATCGCGATGCGACGCATACCCTTATTCGGAGCGTGCACCCAGCGCAGCATTGCGGACTCGAGACTCGCGCAGGTCATAGTCATCCTCTCACCAGAAAACGGATCTACCTTTCACCTTGGACGGGCCACAGAGAGGCCAGCCTCTGTGCAGCGCATCATAGTCACCGCCCCTCAAGCATTTAGCCGCCATGACCGAAAGCGCAGACATGTTGGCGTATGGACAGGGTGACCAACCAGGGATTTTCGGAACAACCCCGCTACCGCCGTCTTTTCAACGAATTAATTGCCGATTCCACATAGGAATGAATTGGCATTCTGCGAATGTTAATGCAAATAAAAGGCCGATTTCGTACGCCACCGCACACACCACGACTACTCGAAAACGGCGCAGTTACAATTTGATCCATCCATCGTCGCACCGATTTGAAGTGACATTTTCCCGTCAGGACGTCAGAATGAGCGCAACCCGCTTCGCTATTCCGGCGGCCGCCGCGCCCCATGCCTACTTGGGTTTCTTCTGACGATAGTCCGTGGGGATGGCAATAAGTAAAACGAACATCCAATATAAGCACTTGAGAGTGCGACAAAATTATTTAATTGGTTGTTATTGGATCTCACGGATATAAACGTGACGATTAATGTTTCAAACGTGAAACACGGGAATAAGACAACTTTAGGCCGCACGGCAATAGACGGACCAGTGGCGGAATGTGTCGAGTGGCAACCGGGCCATTTCCGCCAGCGGTTTGCGGAAATACACTATGCGGTTTCCGCAACACATTGCTTCGAGAGGTGCGGCGAGGCGGCTCTGACCTGGTGAACTAGTAGTTGGGCGACGCGTCTGTTCCTTTTGGAAGGACAGCGAACGGCACGGGAACACATGTCGAATGTACGCGAACAACGCGCGGCGCGAAAGCGCATCGGCGCCTTTTCCGGTGGTAGTCGAAGACTGGGGATGGGCATCGTCGCCTCGGCGGCGGCCGCCGTCCTGCTCGGCCGCGCGGCCGGCCGATGCGTGGCGGCCGACGCTGCGCCGCAGGCGAATGGTGTGAGCAATGGCGAGTTCACCGCAGACGGCAGAAAGTGGACACCGTGTGCGGCGGAATACGGTACCTGCCGTTTCAACGGCGCGCGCGACGTGCTGTATGGCACGGCGCAACAGCACGTCGTCAAAACGTTCTCGAATAGCGCCGAGTGCAATAACGGCGTATTCGGCGATCCGGCGCCCGGCGTGGAGAAACGTTGCGCGATGGCGCCAGCGGCGGCGAGCAATGCAGCCGCGCCAGTCGCGAAGCAGGACGCAGCGCCGAATGCTGCGATGCAATCCACCACGCCCACCGACCTGAAGGCGCCACCCGGACAAGGGCTGCGTTGCTCGGCGCCTTCGTTGCAAGTCCCCACAGTGGCGAACGGCGATCTGCTCGAAGTCGACACGCCCAGCGACGGCACGCGTCTGTTCGCCGTGAACAAACCGTTCGCGCTGGTTTTCGCCACGCGCCCAACGCAAGGCGACACGCTCAACTGGCAGATACGCGACACGTGGAATGCCGTGCGCGCCAGCGGACGCTTTCCCGTTGCGGCTGGTGCGACGCTGTCCACGTTGAGCTGCGCATCGAACGTGGCGGGTTACTTCGCAGTGTCCGCATCGCTGGAACGCGCACATGGCCAGCTCGAATCGCGCGGCACCCGTCCCGCGGGCATCGCGACGTTCGGCGTGCTGCCGGATCCGTCCGCTGCGTTACCCGTCGTCCGTTTTCCGTATGAAGAGCTGCACCGGTTCGGCGGACAGGGCGCCGCTTATCTTGCGCCGGGCCAGCATTGCTGCGACGGCGACGGCTATCGGCCGGTCTATACCGCGCTCGGCCTCACATGGGTCAACGACAATCGCAACTGGTATATGGAGGAGCCGAAAAAAGCGGGCACGTTCGACCCCGCGAGCAAACAGCTCACGGCCTTCTTCAGGCGCGGCGACCTGATGCGGTTGATCCAGCTCGACGGCATTCCGCAATGGGCGAGTCCGACGAACAAGGAGACCCACAGCTATGCGCCGACATCGCTCGCGCAGATGAAGGACTACATGGCCAAGGTGGGCGGCGAATCGAATCGCGTTCGCATGACTTACTTTCCCA
The DNA here is from genome assembly GCF_046027395.1 of Paraburkholderia dipogonis. Classification (GTDB taxonomy): domain Bacteria; phylum Pseudomonadota; class Gammaproteobacteria; order Burkholderiales; family Burkholderiaceae; genus Paraburkholderia; species Paraburkholderia dipogonis_A. Next base: position 206,491 of record NZ_JAQQEG010000007.1, read on the forward strand.
AACAGCGCGACAACTACTATCAGGTGACGTGGGAACCGGACGCCGACGGCGGTCTGCCGTGGCGCGACACCGACGCGAATTTCATCGCAATGTACAAGGCGGTCTGGGAGGGCATCCATCAGACGGATCCGCATGCGGTGGTGATGGGTCTGACCTATTCGTCGGTGCAGGGCAACGTCACGTGGATGCGCAAGCTCGGTCCGCTCGGCATTGGCCGCTATATGGATGGCATGGCGATTCACGGTTACTACGACATCGGCACGACGCCCTCGCATCCGCCCGAGCGCGTCGCGGACACCGGCAATCAGGGCACGGTGCCGGGCGCGTTGCCCGCTGCGATGCGGGCGCTGCGCCACGAAATGCGTCTGTACCTGAAGCCCGGCGCGCCGCTCTTCGTGACCGAAACCGGCATCAGCTACGACATCGGGCAATCGTATGGCAAGAACTATCCTGGCGCGAACGTGCTGTATGCACAGGCCGCCGTGACAGCGCGCACGCATCTGATCCTGCTCGGCGAAGGCGCGGACATGACCTATGTGTTCTATCTGGCAGATATGCCGGACGCCGCGCCGGGCTACGGGATTTTCTTCGAGCTCGATCATCCGACGGGCGCGTACGGCCCGACGCGCATCAGCCCGAAACCCGCGGCGCTCGCGGTGGCGGCGATGACGCGCATCATCGACGGCACCGACACGCTCGGCCCGCTCAAGGATCTGCCCAAAGGGGTCTACGCCTACGCCTTTCGCCGGCTCGGCGGCGGCAAGATCGTGACCGCGTTATGGACGCATGACAACGACAGGTGGAACGCCAAAAGCGGCTTCGACGCGAGCCGCAGCGTGGACTATCGTCTGCGGGTCGACGCGCCCGGCACGACGGGCGAAGTGACGGCGTTCGACATGATGGGCAACGCGACGAGCTTGCCGTACCGCGACGGAATGGCTAGCCTGAAACTCTCTCCCGCGCCGGTTTATGTGGTCTCCGGCAACGCCGACGTCTTCAAGGGCGCGGTCACCACGCCCGAGGGTTACACGGCGCATTAGCGGCGCGATGTGACGATACTTCGGCGTGATGTGACAGGCTATGCGGCTCTTGCCGCACATAGCATGCAGGCGGGGGCACGTTAGCATGCCTATCGACACGCTGGAGCCGAAACATGAACGGCCTTGCATGGATGATGCTGATACTGGCCGCGATGATCGGCGCGTTTCTCTTTGCGACGGTCGGCGCGATCGTGCTCGCGCTTTTTCTCGCGAGCGTCTCGAGCCGGCTCACGCGGCACGATGATCACCATCGCGACTACTAGCTGGCCAGGCGCCCAACCAAAGCGAGAACCGGGGAAGATGACATGTTGCTGACCGAGATCGATTTCCTGGACGTGGTCCGCCTCACGCCTCTGGTCGCGTTCGATCTGATCGTCAGCGATGCTCAAGGGCGCGTGTTGATCGGCCGACGCCGCAACCGCCCTGCCCGTGGCACATGGTTCGTTCCCGGTGGCCGCATCCATAAAGACGAAACACTCGACGCCGCGTTTGCGCGCATCGCCGACGCCGAGCTGGGCATCGCGCTACTGGCGCGCTCGACGGCACGTTTCGAAGGCGTGTTCGAACATCACTACAGCGACAACTTCGCGGGCGAGCCGGACGTGTCGACACATTACATCGTGCTCGCCTATTCGCTGACCCTCACGGGCACCGCTTCGCTCGGACGGCCCGAGCAGCACAGCGAATATGTGTGGCTTGCGCCTTCGGAACTGCTCGCGCGCGCGGACGTCCACGACAACACCAAAGCCTACTTCCTCTAACGCAGCCGCAAGCCGTCGCACGAGCCCGAACCGGCGCCGAGTCGCGATTTGCCGCTGACTGTGAGTTCGGCAACGTGCCGGCCACGGCCGCTACAGTATGATGCGAGCTCACCGTCAGAGCTCGAATCACTATGCGATTACCGGCAATCAGGCTCGTTCGCGATTCTTTCACTGCTTTTCTTGCGGTTTTCTTCTTCACCTTCCTGCCGGGCGCGGCGCGCGCGGCCGATTGCGGCGCCGGCACGCTGGTCACGGTGGTCGCGCACCTCGACGACGATCTGCTCTTCGTCGACCCCGCCATCAGCGAGCGTCTCGACGCGGGCTGGTGTATCACCACGGTGCATCTGATCGGCGGCGCCAACGGTGCGGACTTCGCTTACGTTCAAACGCGCGAGCGGGCCTCGCGGCTCGCTTATGCGCGCATGGCGGGCGTGCCTGACGAGTGGCTCGAGTCCAACGTGACGATTGCCGGCAAGCTCGTGCATCAGATGGTGCTGAAGGCCCGGCCGCAAGTGCGCCTGCTCGAATTGCGCCTGCCCGGCGGCGCCGTGCGCGGCGGCCGCGTGCCGCTCGGCCTGCTGTGGGATCAACACGCCACGATCTCTACCTATCCGATGAACGCGGACGGCTCCGTGCGCGTGAAATATGATCGCGATGCCTTGTCGGCCACGTTGAAAGTGATACTCGCGCAGGCGACGCTGATCTACACGCTCAATCCGGACACCGTGCCGTTCATCGAGCATCCCGATCACATCTATTCCGCGCGCATTACCCGCCACGTCGCCCAGACGCTCGGCAAGGGCGTGCCGATCGTCTACCACGTCACCTATCCGACCGGCGGCTGGCCCGGCAATCTTCCCGCCGCTGAAGTGCAGCGCAAACGTGACATCGTCGCCAGCTATTTTTCGATCGACGGCAGCGAGTCGTCGCATGTATTCGGCGAGTTTCAATGGGACGGTAACTGGATTTCGCGCCGCTATGCGTTTGCCGATCGCACCGATCGCCGCGTGCCCGATTTTGTGTCTCATCCGATTCAGCTCTTCAATGCAGCGGCGAGCCGCTGCCTGACCTCCGCGGGTCCGGGCCGCGCGCCGACACTCGCTGCGTGCACGGACTCGTCCACGCAGCAATGGCGATGGGATCCGCTGACCGTGTATCCCGGCAATACGCGCAACGCCGCGCTCGTGAGCGTCGCGACTTCGCAATGCATCGCCGAGCGCGACGGCTACCTGGTCGCCGAAACCTGCGATCAATGGGACGTGGCGCAGCGCTGGACGCCCTGGGATTTCGGCCTCGTCTATACGCCGATGCGGCATTGCCTCGGCGAAAACGACGGCAAGCTGACCATGCGCGGCTGCACCGCGCTCACCACCCGCTACCGCTGGGCCACCACGCAACGCACCCAGGCGAACGACCTGAGGCTCGCCACGGGGATGCTCGGTGACATCGCCGGGTCGGGCGAGCAGTCCGCAGTGTATGTCCAGCGGCAACACGACGGTCCGGGATTCAACGTGTATGCGGCGTCGCTCGCGAAAGCGTTGCCGCCCGCGCTATGGTACGCGGGCACCGTCCCGTTCGATCCTCAGGCTACCGCACCGAGTTGCGCAGGCGACAAACTGTGCTTCGACAGCGTGCGCTTCCTGCTCGGCGATTTCGACGGCGACGGCAAGGCGGATCTGATGATCGTCGCCGCGCGCCAGGGTGGGACCGCATTCTGGTTGCTTCGCAGTGCTGGCGACCGATTCGAGGCACCGCGCCTCTGGCTGCAGACCAGCAATGCGTTCAAGCCGGAACTGACGCAGCAATATGTGGCGGCGGACTTCACAGGAACAGGACGGGCCAGCGTGCTGATCGCGCAGAAGCGATCCGACAGCGGGCTCGATCTGTGGATGGCGTCTTCGCAAGGATCGGGCGTCTCAACGGGAGCGGCGCCAGCGCTCTGGGCGCAGGCCAAAAACCTGCCGCAGAACGTCAATCTGCTGGCACGCGAAACGGCGGGCCCGCGCGCCTCGCTGGTCGCGTTGGACGGCGCCAACGGACGTCTCGCGCTCACGCCGATCGCCAACGAGGGTACGCGCATGAGCGTCGGCGAGCGCAATGTCTTGCCGGCAAGTTTCGCCCCCAGCTTCGTGAAAGTGACGATGGGCGCCGTGCATAACCGCGACAACAACACACTGATTCTGCTGACGCCGCATCTGGACGAGTCGAGCGAAGAAGCCATGATCGACGTCGCCACCCTCGACCTGAGCGGCGCGGCGAGCGCGCCGGCCCAGACGGCGATATTGCACGGCATGTCGTGGTCGGATGTCTTTCCGGGATTCGTGCGCGACAAACAGGGGGCCGCACTCGTGCTGTTTCGACGGACCGACGTGACCCTCGCCGACTTCTATTTCACCGGCGGCGCTCCCGCGCTCACGCGCTATCCGTCCGGAAACGGCCTGACACTGGGCGAAGCTCAGGAACTCGGCAAACTGCCGGGGCTTTTCTCGGAGACAGTGCGAATCGACCGGCTCGCGCAGTAACGCGGGCCGGCCGGTCCGATGGACGTCAGGCCGAAACCTGTAACGGGCGGACGAACTTCCGCGCGATCGTCATGTAACGATCCGCGGTGTCGTGCAGCGTGTAGCCGGCCAGTTGCCGGTTCGCACGCGGCGTGTCGAGCGCGTACAGCAGCGCGCGGCCGTAGGCCTCCGGGTCGGTTGTATCGACCAGGTTGACGCCGGCGAAAGCGCTCGCAAAGCCGAACGAGGGAATCCGGCTCGCCACGACTGGAATTCCCGACGCAAGCGCTTCGAGAAAACCAATGCTCTGCGCTTCGAAACGCGACGGCATCGCGAAGACACGCGAGGCGCGCAGGATCGCGGCGACGTCGGAACGCGGCCCACCCACCGTCACCTTGCTTTCCAGGCCGAGCTGACGGACAAGCGACACTACCGCCCTGTGATAGTCGAGATCTTCGACGACGCCGCAGAACAACAGACGCGCCTCCGGCTCCGATTGCAGCACGCGCTCGAACGCGCGGATCGTGTCCAGTTGGCTCTTGCCTTCGATATAGCGGCCGAGCTGGACGATCTGCTTCGGGTGCGCGCCGATATCCGGCGCAACAGCGTCGTTGGCTTCCGAGAACAATTGCGCATCCACGCCGTTCGGAATCACGACCATGGACGGATGCCGGCCAATCTCCCGAAGGTAGTCGTCAATATTTTGCTGCGACACGCCGATGATCGCTCTCGCCCGTCGCGAGAGCAGCCGTTCGGCCCGCTTGAGCGCGCCGTTCTCGAAGTCGTTGACGCCGGAATGCATCACCCACGCAATCGGCGTATGGACCGGCAGAAGGCGCACATACAGCGCGGCAAGCGTGGCGTGAGCCACGATGAAGTCGGGCCGGAATCGCCGTACCACGCGATACAGGTGCAGCAGCTTTCCCACCCTGCCGTAGCGAACCTCGGGAAACAGACACGTGACGCCCGCCGCCTGAAGTTCCGCGTGAATGGCGGCGAAATCGTCCTGCTCCGGGAGCAGCGATGTCATGCAGACTTCATGGCCACCGCGCTGATGATGAATGGCCAAACCCTTTACGAGTACTTCTGCCCCGGACAAGCGCGGTGCATGAACCAGTTGAAGAATCCTCACGATTTATCTCTCTGGATAACCGCCTTTCTTGCGCAGCGGAGGGATGCCGCCCCCGTTATTGCAGACGCAAAATAACGTCGGCATCCGTCATCGTGTATGGCGCGGCCCCTTTCGCGGAGCGCGTCAAAGTCCCAGTGAAACAGCGACAGTTCCGCTGCGAAGTCCATGTCGCGAGGAAACGTTACACCCAAGGCCCAGCACTTTTACGCCAACCCCAAGAGCTTTTCGGCTGACTAATGAGCGCTAGCGCCCATTTCTCAGTCGATTGGCCGTGCCAGATAGTTAGGCATCCGTTTCAAATCATTACGACCCCAATTCGACGTGGCGGAAAACGACTGGTTTCGCCTGACGGATATTTTCGTGCGATCAAAGCAATTAGTACTGCATTAATGTTCATACGTAACGACTCGTTACTTCTTTTAAACATACTAATGCGTATTGTTGCGGTCGATTCTTCCCAAATTGAGCTTTCTAGCTTACAGGACAGTAAAAGATTCATCGGCTAGCGCCGTGAATTCACGTACTGCGATCTGAATCGCGCTGTTCCTCAACACGCTGGCCGTTTTCGTCGTACTTTCCCCGGTCGTCCGATTCCGCCAAATCCGCTTCTGGTCAGCGGTCTGGTTTCGTATGACAAGAGTTTCTCGGCAGAGAAATGCGTTCGGGGCCGACATCCCGGGAAGGCATCACCTTCGCGCAGCCGCAAGGCTGCGCACTCAGGACGCCAGTGTCGAAGCCTCGGTCATCGGCTGGCTTGCAAATGAACCCGATGTTCGCTCCACCTCCCGACGCGCTTTTGCGCGAGGACACGGACGAATCATCAGCTACCGCATTGCTTACAGATTGATGAAATCGCAACTACTCGCACTCTCGACACTCTCCCTCGCACTCGCCGCATGCGGCGGCGGTGGCGGCGGCAGCGCCGCCAGCACCGCGGCAAGCCAGTCCAACGGCAACAGCAGCAGCTCGAACAGCTCGGCCAGCACGTCTGCCGCTAGCAACCCCAGCACCGGCACCACCGCGCTGAACGCCACGGGCGGCACCGCGGCCATGAGCTGCGCCTCGCCCATCACGTCGGCAGGCTCAGGCAGCGCGACGATCTCCGCCGATACGCCCAGCGCCGACGGCACGCGCATCTTCGCGGCCGGCAGCACCTTCCAGCTCGCCTTCAACACCAACGCGCCGAGCGCGGACACGCTGAATTGGGCCGTCACCGACACGATCGGCCGTGTCGCCGCGAGCGGCAGCGCCGCCGTGCCGAGCGGCGCGAAGACCATCACGTTCAATTGCACCTCGACGCTCGCCGGTTATTTTGCGGCGACGGGCACGCTGGCCAGGAACGGCGGCCAGTTGCCGCAAGCCGGCACGCGTCCGGTCGGCATCGCGAGCTTCGGCGTGACGCCGAATCTGTCCGGCGTCGTTCCGGCCGTCACCTATGCGCGCCAGGAACAGCATCGCTTCGGCATGCAGGGCGCGAACGACAATGGTCCGCTACTCGCCGCGCTGGGCATTTCGTCGACGATCGACGACCGCCAGCTCTCCACCATGGAACCGAACGGGCCGAACACGTTCAACCCGTCGGCCAGTAGTCTCGATTCGTTCTACAAGAACGGCAACGTGATGCGCCTGATCCGCCTCGACGGCATTCCCGCCTGGGCGAGCAGCACCGGCGCCTTCCAGGACGACACCACGCTGCCGACCGATATTTCGTACTACCAGAGCTATATGAGCCGTGTCGGCACGGAATCGAACGCGATTCGCGCCGCGTACTTTCCGACCCAATCGGCGAACTACTATCAGGTGACGTGGGAACCGAACCAGATGTGGACCGACACCGACGCCAACTTCGTCGCGTTGTACAAAGCGGTCTACCAGGGCATTCATTCAACCGATCCGCACGCGATGGTGATGGGCCCGGCCGATGCCTTCCCGAGCCTGACCACGACGCACCTGAAACGCCTCGCGCCGCTCGGCTTCGGCCAATACATCGACGCGGTCGCCACGCATGGTTACTACGACGCGGGCACCTCGCCGTCGCATCCGCCTGAGCGCTACGACAGCGACCCGTCCACCGCCGACGGTTCGTTGCGCGGCCAGATGCGCAACCTGCGCACGGAAATGGCCACCGACTATCGCACCGGCATGCATCTGTTCTCGACGGAAGCGGGCATCAGCTACGACCTCGGCACGTCGTACGGCCCGAACTATCCGACCGCGAACGTGTTGTACGCACAAGCGGCGGTCGCGGCGCGCATGCACATCATCACGCTCGGCGAAGGCGCGGATCAGACGTACGTATTCTACGGCGCGGACTATCCGGATGAAGTCGGCTACGGCACCTTCTTCGACCTGAGCGATCCGCAAGGCGCGTTCGGCGCGAGCAACATCAGCCCGAAGCCGGTTGCCATGGCGATCAGCGCGATGACGCACACGCTCGACGGCACCACCACGCTCGGTCCGGTGAACGGCACGCCGACCGGCGTCTACGCGTACGCGTTCCAGCAAGTGGGCAACGGCGCGGTGGTCACCGCTTTGTGGGCGCACAACAACAACGTGTGGAGCGCGAGCGCGGGCTTCAGCTCGACCTATAGCGTCGCGTACAGCCTCAACGTCGACGCGCCGGGCACGAGCGGCACCGTGAAGGTGGTCGACATGATGGGCAACGCGACCAATGCGAACTACAGCAACGGAGTGCTGACGCTCAATCTGACCGAATCGCCGGTGTACGTGGTGTCGAACAATGCGTCGGTCGCGAAAGCCAACGCGACGACTCCGGTGGGATACGTCGGCATGTAAGTTGCGCGTTTGATGGACCCGAATTCGGGTACTCGGCGGACACGAAAAACGTCAGCCGGCTCATGGGCCGGCTGACGTTATTTTTTTTGGACGCTCGAAACAGGCACCGCAAGGTCGGCGTCGCGAACGAGCCACGAGGTCACAGCATCACATCAAAACCTTGAGATTTGTCTTATAGCGAAGCAAGTTCGGGCTGCCTACAATCCGCTTCTCCTTTGAACGGCTAATAGGCCAGCAATCTCAGCGGGCGAGGTAAGACGTGAGCAACACCTACCAGATGAACTACAGAACTCCGATCGCTGAAAGCTGGAATCACACGCCCCTCCCCACATCCGAGCCGGCAGAAGACGTCTCGTCGATGCTCGAACGATTGAAAGCCGAATCAAGTTCACTGGAGTCGTACTTCACCGACCTCGAGAGCGAACTCAAGCGCGTCCATCTCAAACGAAAGATTGTGGGCAAAAAGCTGGGCGTGCTATCGGAACTCATCAAGGATGTCGACGCGCTCCAGGCGGAGCCCGCAGTAGCGGTGCAGACAGTGGCTGCCAGGCCGGAGATGGATGCCTTCACCGAGGCCGCTCCGCGACGCTCACGCAAGAAACAGATATTCGCCGTCGCGTCCATTCTCGTGGCGCTGGCGATTGCTTTCATCGCGCTGGAAAAAACCGGTCAGATTTCTTGCATGACTTGTACGCCGGCCAAGCTGCTGGGCCTGATGTGAGCTTCGCCCGGACCACAGCCAGGCGAGCGCCTTAAAAACCAGAAACCCCAACATAAAGCACAAAACAGGCGCACACTACCTTATTGCTCCCCTGCGGAGCAAAAACCGCCAATTGGGGAGTCCATCATGGCAAAAGGTCAAATGCGCAGTAACCGCGAAGTCAAGAAACCGAAACAGGCGAAGAAACCCCAACCCGCCACTTCGCCATCAGGCGCGCCGCCGATCCGCATAGCACCGAGCGTGTCAGCGACCCAGAAGAAGCACTAAAGCGAGCGAGCCCGCCCCACACAGGCGGGCATCTTCCTGAACACACTACTTCGAAATATCCTCCAACGCCACGTCCCGCGTCTTCGGCCCAAGCATCCCAATGGCCAGCATCACCACCGCCATCGCTCCGGAAATAAACACGAACACGCCGTCCACGCCGAAGCGGCTCAAACATCCCGCGATCACGAACGCGGAGAACATCGCCGAAATCCGGCTCCACGAATAAACGAATCCCACTGCCCGAGCCCGGATACTGGTCGGAAACAACTCGGCCTGATATGCGTGATAGCTATACGAAATAATATTTCCCGCTAGCACGAGACACACACCCAGGCTCACCAGCAACACCGTCTCGCGCGCCTGGCTGAACGCCAGTCCGCACACCACATTCACCCCCGCCATGCAGATGATCACCGTCTTGCGCTCGAAGCGGTCGGCAATCAGCAATCCCAGCAACGGCCCGAGCGGTGCGGCAATCGCGATGATGCTCGCGTACATCAGACTCGTCGTCACCGTAATGCCCTGCTTGATCAGCAAGGTCGGAATCCAGTTCGCGAAGCCGTAGTAACCCATTGTCTGGAACACGTGGAAGATGATCAGCATCAGCGTGCGCTTGCGATACGGCGGCACCAGCAGGTCGCGAAACGCCGCCCGTGCGCGCACCGGCTCGGGCAAGGCCGGTTCCGGCAATGGCCGTCCGTATTCGCGCGCGACGCGTGCTTCGAGCCGCGTCATGATCGCGTCCGCTTCGTCGATGCGGCCTTTCTGCGCGAGCCAGCGCGGGCTCTCCGGCAAACCCAGACGGATCCACCACACCACGATCGCGCCGACCACGCCGGTCAGCACGACCAGACGCCAGCCATCCAGACCGAAATAGCGATGCGGCACCAGCAGATACGAGAGAAACGCGACGATCGGCACCGCGCAAAACCCGACTGCCTGCGAACATGCCGACGCACGTCCGCGCACATGCTTCGGCACGAGTTCGGAGATGTACGTGCCGATCGTGACGATCTCCACGCCAATGCCGATCCCCGCGATGAAACGCCAGAGATTGAGCCCGAGCGCCGTGTCCTGAAACGCCATGATGATGTTGGCCGCGGTGTACCAGAGCAGCGACCACGTGAAGATCGCGCGTCGGCCGAAACGGTCGGCGAGAAATCCGCACGCCGCCGTGCCGATGAACAGCCCCGCGAACAACGCCGCGATGAAACTCGCCACGCCGCTCGTGCCGAACAGACCGTGTGTGGTCGCGGTGAGAATGCCGCTGCGCACGAGTCCCGGTGCGATATAGCCGGAGAACATCAGGTCGTACAGTTCGAAGAAAAGCCCGAGGCTCAGCAGCATCACCAACTGCCAGATCGAACGTGTGGCCGGCAGGCGGTCAAGCCGCGCGGAAATACGGGCGCCATCGAGCGCGATGTCGTCCGCGCGGCCGTCCGCGGACGCACCCGCGCCAGAGGGTAATCCGCCGAGCGCGCCGGCATCGCCGACCGCCGTTGCATATACCGCATGATTCGACGATTTCATCGTCTGTCTCCGTTGTCCGGTCTTGCGCCGGATGAGATTGATTTGATTGCGTTCAATGCATCGAGCGCCGGGTTCAGGCAGCGGCCTCAAGCGCGACCTCACGCCGCTTGGGGCGGCGCCTGATTCGAACTGCCGCTCAGCGCCGCGATCTCCGCTTCGTCGTAGCCCAGATCGCGCAGCACTTGCGCGGTGTGCTCGCCGATCTTCGCGATCGGTTGACGCGGTTGCAGACGCGCGCCATCGAGTGAAATCGGCAGCAGCGGCATGCTGGTTTCGCTGCCGTCGTCGAGTGTCAGGCGAGCAAGACCGCCGCTCTCGTTCAGATGCGGATCGTCGAACAGGTCCTCGGGTTTCGTGATCGACGCGAACGGAATGTGGTCGCGCTCGAACTGTGGCACCAGCGTCGCGCCTTCGAACTGGCCCAGCGATTCGCCGAGCGTTTTCAGCAGCCATTCGCGCGCCAGCACGCGGTCGTTGTTGGTGGTGAGGCGCGGGTCGGCCAACAGGTCCGCTCGGCCGAGAATCGCGCACAGCGCGCGCCACTGTCCATCGCCGGTCGCGGCGATGAACATCTGCTCGTTGTTGGCGAGCGTGAACACGTCGTACACGGCCCATGCGCTGATGCGCTCGGGCATCGGCGCAGCGGGCACGCCGGTCGCGGCGAACTGCTGCATGTGCTGCGCGGACAGCAACACGCAGTTCTCGAACAGCGCGCTGTGCACTTCCTTGCCGCGTCCGCTCGCATGCCGTTCATACAAGGCGGCAAGCACGCCGATCGCGCCGAACATGCCGCCCATGATGTCGTTGACCGAGCTGCCCGCGCGCAACGGACGGCCCACGGGTCCGGTCATGTAGGCGAGGCCGGCCATCATCTGCACGACTTCGTCGAGAGCGAGGCGGTGTTCGTATGGACCGTTCAGGAAGCCCTTGTGCGAGACGTAGATGAGCTTCGGATTGCGCTCGCGCAGCGACGCGTAATCGAGACCGAGACTCGCCATGCGGCCCGGTTTGAAGTTCTCGACGAACACATCGGCGGTATCGACCAGCTTGTGCAGCGCGGCCAGTCCGGCTTCGCTATCGAGGTCGAGCGCCACACTCTTCTTGTTGCGGTTGAAGGTGCGAAAAAAGCCCGCGCCGGTGCCGAGCAAACGGCGCGTGCCGTCGCCGCGCGGCGGCTCGACCTTGATCACTTCGGCGCCGAGATCGCCGAGAATCATCCCGCAGGTCGGCCCCATCACCATATGCGACAACTCGATCACACGAATGCCCGCGAGCGGCAGCGCGCCAGGTTGAGGCACGGAAGGAGCCTCAGTTGAAGCAGAGGGAAGCGGATTCATTGCAGTACCTGCGCGACGGAAGATTCAAAACGTTGACGGGCGGCCGAACTGAACTGCTTCGGCAAGCCGGCGCGCGCCAGATAGCCGTAAAGCGGTTCGCCGGGCAAAGCGTCGGCGAGCACCGCGCGCGACGCGAGCAGACGGTCCAGGTCGATGCCGGTCGCGTAGCCCATGCTGTCGAGCATGAACACGAGGTCTTCGGTGTTGACGTTGCCGGTCGCGCCCGGCGCATGCGGACAGCCGCCAAGTCCGGCGAGCGACGCGTCGAATTCGCGGATACCGTGTTGCAGCGCGACCAGCGTGTTGGCCAGTCCGAGACCGCGCGTGTCGTGGAAATGCAGCGAGCGCAGCTTGCCGCCCGCCACGTCCCGCACCAGTTCGATGATCTCGCCGACCTGGCGCGGCGTCGCTTCGCCTGTGGTGTCGCCGAGCGCGATCACATCGGCGCCCGCTTGCAGCGCGGCGCGGGCGACCGCGGCGATATCCACGTATGGCACTGCGCCTTGCAGCGTGCAGCCGAACACCGTCGACAAACCGGCGATCAGTTCGACGCGCCGCGCGCCCGCGTGCGCCGCGCCGTCGATCAACTCGCGCATCGCCGCGAACGCCCCGATCATTTCCGCCGGCGTTTTGCGCACGTTCGCGAGGCTGTGCGCGGCGCTCACCGAAATCGGCGCGACGATACGATGCACGCCGGATTCGAGCGCGCGTTGCGCGCCCTTCAGATTCGGCACCAGCGCCGTGACGATCAGATCGTCGTAGGTGAGCGCGTGAGCGATGACTTCGTCGGCGTCGGCCATCTGCGGCAGCAGCTTCGCCGGCACGAAGGAGGCGACTTCCATATGGCGCACGCCGGCGGCATAGGCGGCGTCGATCCAACGCCGTTTGAACGCGGTAGGCATCGTGCGAGCGATGCTTTGCAGACCGTCTCGCATACCGACTTCGGTCACGACGACGTGCTCCTGGGTGTCACTCATGGTCTTGAATCCCGGTCTTGAATGCCGCGGAGAATGCGGGGAATGAAGCAGCTGAGTGACAGCGTGCCCGCGCATCGGCGCGCGGCAAAGTCTGCGTTGGCGACGCACTCCATCGCCGCTCGCGATGGCGGCTCAGGCAGGCGGGACGGGCGTGAGCCGTCGCAAAGGGGAAACCCTTAAGGGCTTTTCAGAGGGTGTGACGAGAAGATCGCGACGCGCTTTTTAGGCTCGGCCTCAGACCGCGTTCAGCAGATGATCGAGCAGATGCGACGCCGCGAGCGTCAGCGCCTGACGGTCGCGCATGCAGATCACGAAGCGCCGTTCGGCCCAGGCTTCGCGCAAGGGCACGGCCATGATGCCGTATTCGTCGGCGGCGTGACGAGGCAGCGCTTCGCGCGGCAGGATCGCGACGGCGAGGCCGGCCTGGATGAAACGATAGGCGGCATCGAACGTCGACACGTAGGTGCGATAGTTGAGTTCGTGGCCCTTTTCCGCCGCGATGCGCTGCATCAGCGCATTCACCGATGCGTTCGACGAGAGTCCGAGGTGGTCGAACGCCAGCGTCTGCTCGAAGCTGATCGCCACCTCGCCCGCGAGCGGATGGTCGCGCGGCACGATCAGCGCGAGATGATCGGCGCGATAGGGCACGACGTCGAGACTGCCCATCGGCACGACGTCGCGGCAAATGCCGAGATCGGCGACACCCTCTTCCAGACCTCGGACGATTTCCGCGCTCACGCGCTCTTCGACGTCCACGCGAATTCGCGGGTTCGCCTTCAGGAACGCCGAAAGTGCCTCGGGCAGAAACTCCACCATCGACGACACGTTCGCCAGCACCCGCACGTGGCCGCGCGCCCCGGCCGCGTATTCGCTCAGTTCGGCCTGCAGGCGTTCGTGGCCGCGCATGATGAGCCGCGCGTGCCGCAGCAGCGCCTCGCCGGCGGCGGTGGCGCGCACGCCGCGCTGGCTGCGCGAGAGCAACGCGACATCGACCAGCGCTTCGAGATCCGCGAGCCGCTTGCTGACCGCCGACGGCGCGATGAACTCGCGTTCGGCCGCGCGCGCAATCGTGCCTTCCTCGCAGACGGCAATGAACAAGCGCAAGGTCACCTGATCGATCTGCCACATGAGCGGGCATGCTTCCAAGGTTTGAAGTGGGAAAATTATGCCCGACGATGACGGCGGCTGAGGCCATCTCAGGGTATCTACCGCGGGAGCTGCCTGGTTTGCCTGGTTTGCCTGGTTTGCCTGGTTTGCCTGGTTTGCCTGGTTTGCCTGGTTTGCCTGGTTTGCCTGGTTTGCCTGGTTTGCTCGGGTTGCTTGAACTGCTTGAACTGCTTGAGCCGCCTGGCCGCTTAGGCCGCCTGAATCGCTTGCTCCTACGATCACGCGCGCACTTGCCCGGCTTTTCCGGTCTGGCTATGCTGAGGGCCTTGCCGGCCGCGAGCATCTGCGCAGCACGCGAATCGCGCCACGAACCAGAACAATCGACCAGAGATAGCCATGTCCACCACCAGTCTCTTCCTCACCGCCGCTGGCGTCGGCCTCGCGATTGCCGCGCCGGTCGGCCCGATGGGCATGCTGTGCATCCGCCGCACGCTGACCGGCGGTCCGCGTGCCGGCCTCGCGATCGGTTTCGGCATCGCAACCGGCGACGCCGCCTATGGACTGATCGCGGCGCTCGGCCTCGTCAGCATCTCGCAGTTCATGCTCGCGTATGACCGGCCCTTGCATCTGCTCGCCGGGTTGTTCCTGTTGTATCTGGGCGTGCGCACGCTGCTGCAGAAAGCCCCCGCCGACCCGTCGAACGGCGACGGCAACGGCAACGGCAACGGAGCAAACAACCGCGACGGCAACGGCAAGCTCGCGCAAGTGGGCCGCGCCGGTGCACTACGCGCCTATGCGAGTTCATTGCTGCTCACGCTGACCAATCCGCAAACGGTCATCATGTTCGCCGCGCTGTTCACGACGCTCGCCCCGCGCGGCGCGTTTTCATCGAGCATTGCGCTAACCACGGTAGGCGGCGTGTTTTGCGGCTCGATTGCGTGGTGGTGTTTCCTCGTGACTGTGGTGTCGCTTGCGCGCCATGCGATCGGCAGCAAACTGCGCGTCGCCATCGACCGGATCGTCGGGTTCACGCTGGCGGCGTTCGGCGTCGTGGAGATTCGCCGGGCGCTTTGAGCGGGTCTCACCGCACAGCGCCACGTGCTAGCGCTGCGGCCGCGTCGGCGGCTGCGCCCTCAGTCTTAGAAGCGCCCGCGCAACGCCACGACCACTACTCCAGCAATCGCCAACAACCCACCACATAGCGTCGCAAGCCCCGGGCGCTCTCCGGTCAGCAACGCGGACAAGGCTGTCGCCACGGCCGGCGTCAGATAGAGAAAATTGGCCGCGCGCGCCGCGCCGAAATGACCGAGCGCGAAGGTCCACGTCGCATAACCGAGCGCCGCCGGAAACACGCCGAGCACCAGCACCGCCTGCAGCGTGCCGTGCGGCGCGCCGTCGAGCGAATGCAACGCGCCCGGCAACCAGGGCGTCAGCAGCAGCGCTCCGGCCAGCAATGTGTAGGCGGTGCAAGTCAGCGCACCGTAGACCGGAATCAGGCGCCGCTGCAGCACGAAGTAACTCGCGGAACACAGCGCGGCGCCGAGAATCAGGGTGCTGCCCGCGCCGAGCGTCAGGCCGCCCGGCTGGCCGCGCGCGATCACGGCGATGCCCGCGAGGCTCACGAGTGAGCCGAGCCATCCCCAGCGGTTGAAACGCTCGCCGAGTACGACGGACGCCAGCAGCGCCGTAAAAATCGGCAGCGTATTGACGATGAAACTCGCCGCACCTGCGGCCACGGTCTTTTCACCGGTATTGAGCAGCGCGTTGTAGAGCGCGATGCCGAGAAAACCGCACAACGCGAAGCGCAGGCTGTCGGGCCATGTCGGCAGACGCGGGCGCCGGTAGGCGAGCCACGCGAGCACCAGCAGCGCTGCCGTAGCGAAACGCGCCGACGCCAGTTGCAAAGGCGGCAAGCCCTGCAAGCCGATACGAATGAATGGAAACGCGGACGCCCACGACACAATCGTGAAGGCGACCGCACCTGCCGCCAGCAGCGGCTGACGCGCAAAGCGCGAGGGACGAGGCGAAGTCAGTGTGTTCATGCCGCGATCGTGCCTTGGCATGAGCTGCTAAGCTAGAACACAAATGAACACTGTGATGTGAATATGGCTCACACCTCGCCACCCGCCGCGTCTGCTCGGCCGCCGCTCGCAAGCCTCGAAACCGTCTGCCACGTGGCCCGCGAAGGCTCGTTCCTCGCCGCCGCGGAAGCCGCCGGGCTCACGCACGGCGCGATCAGCCGGCGAGTCGCCGCCGTTGAAAACTGGCTCGGCATGACGCTGTTCGAACGCCATGCGCGCGGCGTGCGGCTGACACCGGACGGGCAGCGTTTTATCGGTCGGATCGAGCAGGCTTTCGGCATCATCGACAGCGCGGCGGACCAATGGCGTTCGCCGCGCAACCCGCAACTGGTCAAGCTAAGCGTGGTGCCCGCGTTCGCCAAGCTGTGGTTCTTCGAGCGCCAGGCGGCGTTTGAAACCGAGGCGCCGGCGCTGCGTATCCAGCTCGACATCGACCACCGCAATGTGGACATCGTCAGTGGCGACGCGGATCTGGCCGTTCGCTACGGGCGCGGCAACTGGCGTCAGCTCGAGGTCAAGCCGTTCCTGCCGGAGACGCTGTATCCGGTGGCGCATCCCGCACTGGCCGCGCAACTGGCGAAGCAGCGGCATAAGCGCGGCGACGCGGCGCTGCTGGACGTGCCGCTGCTGCACGACTCGGACGTGACAGGCTGGCGCGCATGGTTCGATGAGCTGGACATGCCGTTGAAACCTCGCGCGCAGGACCGGCGCTTCGAAGACTACACGCTGGTGCTGGCCGCCGCGGAAGCGGGTCTCGGCGTGGCGCTGGCGCGCGTGCCGCTCGCCGACGCGTATCTGCAGCGCAGCGGCCTCGTGCGCGTAAGCCGCCATGAAGTCGCCTCGCCGCTCACCTACTACTTCGTGCATGCGAAAGGCGAAAACCGGCCCGAAGTCCTGGCGTTGATCGACCGTATGCAGAGCGCTTCATACGCAAACGCGGCAGTTTTGCGACAATAGCGGCTTTCGCCGCGCCACGGCGGCCTTGCCGCCTATAACCCGTCCAACCCACCCGACCGCCAGCGGTCCGCTCAATGGCACTTCCCCACATCGATCTGCTGTACTCCGTCTCCGGCCTGTTCGTCGGCTTTCTGGTCGGATTGACGGGCGTCGGCGGCGGCTCGCTGATGACGCCGATCCTGGTCCTGCTGTTCAACGTGCATCCGGCCACCGCGGTCGGCACCGACCTGCTGTACGCGGCGGCCACCAAGGCGACCGGCACGCTCGTGCACGGCCTGAAGGGCTCCGTCGACTGGCAGATCACCCTGCGCCTCGCCGCCGGCAGCGTGCCGGCCGCCACCATCACGCTGATCCTGCTGCATCGCTATGGCATGGACACACCGGGCGCGAGCCGGCTGATCCAGGTCGTCCTCGGCGCGGCATTGCTGGTGACGGCGGTGGCGCTGGTGTTTCGTCCGCAACTCGCGGCGCTGGGCGCGCGCAAACAGCGCACGCCGCGTCAGGGACGCACGCTCGCGCTGACCATGCTGACCGGCGCGGTGCTCGGCGTGCTGGTGTCGCTGACTTCGGTGGGGGCGGGCGCGATCGGCGTGACGGTGTTGTTGCTGCTGTATCCGCTGCTGCCGACCACGCGCATTGTCGGGTCGGACATCGCACACGCGGTGCCGCTCACCCTGTTGGCAGGCGCCGGCCATTGGCTGCTGGGCTCGATCGACTGGTCGATGCTGCTGTCGTTGCTAGTGGGATCGCTGCCGGGCATCGCGGTCGGCAGCTATCTGTCCTCGCGCGCGCCGGACACGCTGCTGCGCAACCTGCTCGCCGCCACGCTCACGCTGGTCGGCGTGCGCCTCGTGCTGGCCTGAAACCGCCTTAGGAATATCGACACGCGCCGGCGCGAACGTCCAGCAGCTACTTGAAGAACCGGCAGGTCAGATCGGCCTCGAACTGCCGGATCCATTGACCGTGACGGTCGTGATAGGACTGCGCCCAGCCGCCGCGCCGCACGGTAACGAGGCGCTCGTGCGCCGCGTCGCTCGGATCCGCGCAGGCACTGATGTCGAAATGCGCCGGTGCAAAACCGTGCCGTGCGCACACCAGTTCGAAAGCCGCCCGATCGCCGATGGGCAGATCGGTATAGCGCAAAAGCGAGGTTTCCATGGCGTTGACTCCGGTTCCCTACGCATCACAGTACGCTTCGCAACGCGTCAGCAGTGTGTCACAGCGCACAGACGGACTGCGGCCGCGCCGCCGTCCCAGTTCGGAACGGCTGAGGCCTATCATCGCCGCTTCAATAATCGCCAAACTAAATAAAAAAAAGGCTCCGGTTTTTTGCCGGAACCTTGGTGCGCGTCTGCATCACGATGGCGCATGGCGGCGTGAACCGCCCGCGCCAGGTGCCGCAGCCTGCTTACTGCTGCACAACGGTCAGCTTGTTCGACACCGACGTCACGCCCGCGACGCCCTTTGCCGCCTGGCCGGCAGCGTCGATCTGGCCTTGGTCAGGCACCGAACCCGTGAGGGTCACCGCGCCGCCGCGAGCACGCACGGCAATGTTCGACACGTCGATGCCTTGCGCCTTGGACAACGCGCTACGCACCTTGCGGCCCAGCTGGCTGTTCGCCTTCTTGGTCGACTTGGCGCTGGCAGCCGGCGCGGCGGTCGTGCCGGTTGCCGTTGCGTCGCTTGCCTGAGCGTACACATTGCACGCCACCACCATTGCCACAACCGAACCCAGCGTTTTCAGAAAACCGACCGATTTCATAGCTTTTCTTCTCCTTAGCTTCACATTGGACCGCATAGACAAGCGGCTTCGTTACGACTACTTGCGGCCATGCTGGGCGCGCGCGGCAAGGGCGCGGCTGAGCAACGGCCGACTATGGCTGTAACACGATGTGCGAGAGGCGAGAGAGGCCGGTTGCCGTTGCCGCCTGCGATGACAGGCATGCAGTGCGGTACGAAAACCGGCAAGCCGCGAGGTCCGCCGACGCGCCCGGTTCTTGTGTGTCGTGCCGGGTCACGCCGCGCAAACATCTGTTCGCGGCAGCGATGCACAATTTAATCTAGCCGGGCCAGAAGCGCAAAGGGTTTAGTCGGGTTTAGTCATACTCGAGATGCTCAAGATGCGAATCGCGTCAGGCGCACGGGCTGTCACGCCACGTTCACGATTTGTTACGGGTTTGTCGCCGCTGGCCGCTGCCGCGCGTTCCGCCGTGCAGTGAATCTCAGGTACCATCGGCGCGACGCAAGCTGCCGCGCGGCTCGCGGGCCCGTCGCGGCAGCCGGTCCCGCAAGCCGCGCGTGCTTCGCACCGACTCGCGCGCCGCAGAGCGCCGTTCCTGTTCACTTTCGACCGTAGCCGTCACGTCATCCGATGAAGCCAGCCTCCGGCCGCAAAAGCCCTCCCCGTCTCGTCGCCCGTTTTGTCGCGATCTCCTGGCGCGATCTCGCGGTCTCGTTCGGGCCGATCCTGCTGATCGTCGCCGTCGCGATCTGGGTCGCCGTGCGGTTGATCCAGCCCGCGCCGCCCAGCACGCTGACCATTAGCGCCGGCCCCGAAGGCAGCACCTTCTGGACCGCGGCGCAAAAGTACAAGGCGATTCTGGCGCGCAACCGCATCACGCTGAACGTGATGTCGTCGGAAGGCTCGCTGCAGAATCTCAAGCGGCTGTCTGATCCGAAGTCGAACGTCGATGTCGCCTTCGTGCAGGACGGCGTCGCGCCCGGCCCGGCGGCCGACGGGCTGATGTCGCTCGGCAGCGTGGCCTATGTGCCGCTCGCGATCTTCTATCACGGGCCGACCGTCACGCGGCTCTCCGAATTTAAAGGCCAGCGGCTCGCGGTCGGCGCCGAAGGCAGTGGCACGCGCGAGCTGGCGCTCGCGCTGCTCAAGGCCAACGGCATCGTGCCGGGCGGCGCGACCAAGCTGTTGCCGCTCTCTGGCGACGACGCCGCCGATGCCCTCGTCTCCGGCAAGGTCGACGCGGCGTTCCTCGCCGGCGATTCGGCCCAACCCGCGGTGATGGGCAAGCTGTACCGCACGCCGAACGTGCAGTTCTACGACTTCTCGCAAGCCGATGCCTACACGCGCCGCTTTCCCTACCTGACGCAACTCGAGATGCCGATGGGGGCGTTCGACCTCGGCAAGAATCTGCCGTCCGCGCCAATTCATATGGTGGCGCCGACCGCCGAACTGGTCGCGCGCGACTCGCTGCATCCCGCGCTTTCCGACCTTTTGATCGAAGCCGCCCGCGAGGTGCACGGCAAGGCGAACATCATGCAGCGCGCCGGCGAATTCCCCGCGCCGCTCGCGCACGATTTCCCGATCAGCGACGACGCCGCGCGCTACTACAAGTCGGGCAAGAGCTTCCTCTACCGGATCCTGCCGTTCTGGCTCGCGAGTCTCGCCGACCGGCTGCTGGTGGTCGTGGTGCCGCTGATCGTGTTGCTGGTGCCGGCCTTGCGTCTGGTGCCGTCGCTGTATGCATGGCGGGTGAAATCGCGCATCTATCGCTGGTACGGCGCGCTGATCGCGATCGAACGCAGCGCGCTCAGCGACCATTCGCCCGCCGAGCGCGCCTCGCTGATCGAGCGGCTCGACGCGATCGAGGAGTCGGTCAACGGCCTGAAGATGCCGCTCGCCTATGCGGATCAGTTCTACGTGCTGCGCGAGCATATCGGCTTCGTACGCCAGCGGCTCACGCAGGCCCGCGACGCCCAGCGCGACGAGGCCGCCAACGAAGCTGAAAGAGCGGAGAACGGTGCGCGCGAAGCAGGCGCCGGACCCACGCCGCGCGCCGCGAACGAAGCGGCCGAAATCGGCGAAGCGCGCGACGACCACGACGCCAAACCATATTGACGGGTGCAAGCCGCGGCTGCACCGCGTAAGATCATTACAAATCCGACGGTGCGGCAGACGCGCCGTGCGGAACAGGCAATTCGGGAGACATTTATGACCGTTGGCATCGACGCCAGGCAACCGCTGTGGTTTTACGACTTTGTCTCGCCGTTTACTTACCTGTTGCTGGAGCAGCACGACAAATGGCCGGGCTTCGACTTCGTGTTCACGCCCGTGGTACTGAACGATCTGTATCGTCACTGGGGACAGCGGCCGGCTTACGGCGTGCCCTCGAAACGCACCTTCCTGTACCGGCACGCGCTGTTTCGCGCGGAGCAACTCGGCATTCCGTACAAGATGCCGCCGGCGCATCCCTTCGATTCCATGAAGCCGCTTTTGCTTGCCACCGCAGCGAACGGCGACGTCCAATTCGTGCGCGAGATTTTCCGCTTCATCTGGCGTGAAGGCCGCGATCCGTCGACCGATGAGGCCTTTGCCGAGTTGTGCGACCGCGTCGGCGTGACCGACGGTCCGGAGCTCATCAAAAGCGCAGCCGTGCTGGCGCAATTGCAGCGCAATACGGCGGACGCGATCGCCCTCGGCGTCTACGGCGTGCCGACCTTCTTTCTGAACGATCAATTGTTTTGGGGTGAGGACGCGTTGCCCATGGTGCTGTACTGCGCGCGCACGCCGAACTGGCTCG
Organism: Paraburkholderia dipogonis; assembly: GCF_046027395.1. Classification (GTDB taxonomy): domain Bacteria; phylum Pseudomonadota; class Gammaproteobacteria; order Burkholderiales; family Burkholderiaceae; genus Paraburkholderia; species Paraburkholderia dipogonis_A. The sequence goes on from NZ_JAQQEG010000007.1 coordinate 228,236, forward strand.
AATCGAGAGAAGTCAAACGGATCAGTTCGCTGCCGTCGGGGCTCGCGGATATTCAACCGTAGGCGATACGTAAGCGTAAAGCGGGCGAAACGCGCGTCCCACGGCGCTTGCGAGGGTTTGTTGCGGCAAAACAGCCTTGCTGATGCCGGCCATACCGTGCCCGCTATGCCGCTACACCGCAAACGGGCCTAAGGTTATGACCTTCGCGCCGTGCGCGTTGGCGCCGCGCTCTCGCGAGACGCTCGCGGGCGGCTCCGTACGACGCCTCATCGGATCCGATCCCCTTGCCCCGCCTCGCTTAAACCATGGACGACACCGCCGCCTCCCTCGATATCTGGCTCGTGCGCGTGCTGCGCACGCTGCTGGTCGAGCGCAGCGTCACGCAGACCGCGTTGCGTCTGAATCAGACCCAGCCTGCCATCAGCACCGCGCTGCGCAAACTGCGCGAGACGCTGAACGACCCGATCCTCGTGCGCGGCAAGTCGGGCATGGTGCCGACCGAATACGGTGAATCGCTGCTGGCTTCCGCGCAACGCGTGCTGCGCGAAGTCGATTTCGTCGCGACGCCGCATGGCGACTTCGATCCCGGCCGCTCGCGCCGCACGTTTCGCGTGGCCGCGCCGGACTATCTGAACGACTTCTTCATGCCGACGGTGATCGCGCAGTTTCGCGAGGCGGCGCCACATGCTCGGCTGGAGATCGATTCGCTGAGCCCGATGCTCGATCATTCCGCCGCGCTCGATGCCGGCGAGCTCGACCTGGTGATCGGCAACTGGCCGAAGCCCGAGCCGCGTTTCGAGCGCAGCGATCTGTTCTCCGATACCGTTGTGTGCATGATGCGCGCCGATCATCCGCTGACGCGCATGCCACTGACGCGCGAAGCGTATCTCGCCGCGCCGCATCTCGCGCCGACGGCGTATAGCGGCGCGAGCAGCGGCGCCATCGACATCGGCTTCGCGCGGGCGCGCGCCGAGCGGCGCATCGTCGCCACGCTGCCCTACTTCGGGCTGGTGCCGCAAACGCTGTTGCAATCCGATCTGATCTTCACGACGACGCGCCGCTTCGCGATGCACTACGCAGACATGTTGCCGCTCGCGGTGGTCGATGTGCCGATTCCGTTTCCACGCATCAAGTGCTATCAGTTGTGGCATCCGCAGCCGGATCGGCCGAGCGACGTGGGTTGGCTGCGTACGCTGATGTCCCTGGTGTCGGATAGGCTGGTTGCGCAGAAAGTGCGGCGCACGAAGCGGGCGCCCAAAAAGGAAACGTCAGCCGCAACGGGCTGACGTTTGGATTTGAAGTTTGACGGGCGGCGCCAGTTGAGCGCCTTCGTCTTGACTTACTTCAACCGATCAGACGCTCGCGCAAAGCTGCTGCGTCGCGAGTTGCGCCACGACCTGCCGCGTGCGAATCTGCAGCAACTCCGCGCATACCGCCACGGCGATCGCCGAAGGCGCCTTATCGATAATACCGGCCACGCCGATCGGACACGTCATCTCCACCAGCCGGTCCAGATCCACGCCACGATCGAGCAAACGACGCTCGAACTTCACGCGCTTCGTCTTCGAACCGATCATGCCGAAGTAGGTGAAATCGCGCCGCCGCATGATGCGGGCGGCGAGCGAGAAATCGAGCGCGTGGTTATGCGTCATCACGAGAAAGTACGCGCCGGGCGGCGCCGTATCGACGATCGCGTCCGGCGTGTCGGTCGCTTCGATCTGCACATTGGCGGGCGTTTCGTCGGGGAACAGTTCGTCGCGCTCGTCGACCCACTGGACGACGCACGGCAAGCTGCCGAGCAGCTTGATGAGCGCATGCCCGACATGCCCCGCGCCGAACAGCACGATATGCATCGGCGCCGGACGCGGCATTTGCACGGCGTCGCGTCGGCCGATCTGAACGGAAGAAAATTCGTTCATGGCGATCATTCCAGTGAGTGTGTTGTTCACGCGCTTCTTTCCCGGCTCATTGCTACGCTGATTGCCGCGGTGCTGTGGTTGCAGCCCGTACCGCGCCGACCGCCTTGAGGATTTCCTCGCTGGTCGCCGGCGCATTCAGCGGCGGATTGATCTTGTGGTCGCCGACTGCCGACACCGCATCGCGCACGGCAAAGAACACCGAGAACGGCAGCAGCAGTGGCGGCTCGCCTGTCGCCTTCGAACGATGGATGCTGTCCTCCGCATTGCGGTTCTTGAAGAGGCGCACGCGGAAATCGGGCGGCGTATCGTTGACGGTCGGAATCTTGTAGGTGGACGGCGCATGCGTCATCAGCTTGCCGCCCGCGTTCCACCACAGTTCTTCGGTCGTGAGCCAGCCCATGCCTTGAATGAACGCGCCTTCCACCTGGCCGACGTCGAGCGCCGGATTCAACGAAGCGCCCACGTCATGCAACGCGTCCGCGCGCAGCACGCGCATTTCGCCGGTCAGCGTGTCGATCACCACTTCCGACACGGCCGCGCCGTACGAGTAGTAGTAGAACGGCCGGCCTTGCAGCTTTGATTGATCCCAGTAGAGCTTCGGCGTCGCGTAGAAACCGTCCGACCAGAGTTGGATACGCGCGACGTAAGCCTTCGCGATCACTTCTTCGAACGGCACGATGGCGTCGCCCACCACCACGCGGTCGTGCATGAAGCGCACTTCCGATGCGCTCACCTGCCCCGCGCCGAACCGCTCGGCTGCAAACGCCGACAGACGTTCGCGCAACTGACGCGCGGCGTCCTGCGCGGCCTTGCCGTTCAGATCGGAACCCGTCGAGGCGGCCGTCGCCGAGGTATTGGCGATCTTGCTGGTGTCGGTCGCCGTGACGCGAATGCGGTTGAAACCAATGCCCAGTTCATGCGCGACGACCTGCGCGACCTTCGTATTCAAGCCCTGGCCCATTTCGGTGCCGCCGTGGTTCACCAGCACCGAACCGTCGGTGTAGATGTGCACGAGCGCGCCAGCCTGGTTGAAGTGGGTCACGTTGAACGCGATGCCGAACTTGACCGGCGTGAGCGCCATGCCCTTCTTCAATATTTCATTGTTCGCGTTGAACTCGTTGATCGCCGCGCGGCGCGCGCGGTATTCGCTGGTCGCTTCGAGTTCGTCGATCAGCTCGTGAATCACGTTGTCTTCGACGACCTGGCCGTACGGCGTCTGGTTGCGCTCGGTCTTGCCGTACAGATTGCGGCGGCGCACGTCGAGCGAATCTTCACCGACCGAGCGCGCGACGTTATCCATGATGTATTCGATCGCGAACGCGCCTTGCGGACCGCCGAAGCCACGGAACGCCGTGTTCGACTGCGTGTTGGTCTTGCCGCAGAAGCCGTCGATCGTCACGTCGGAGAGCCAGTACGCGTTGTCGAAGTGGCACAGCGCGCGCGTCATCACCGGGCCGGACAGGTCGGCGGAGAAGCCGCAGCGCGAGGTCATGTCGACCGTCACGCCGTCGATCACGCCTTTGTCGTCGTAGCCGACTTCATACGTGTAGTGGAAATCGTGGCGCTTGCCCGTCACCATCATGTCGTCGTCGCGGTCCGGACGCAGTTTCACCGGGCACAACAGCTTCCATGCGGCCAGCGCCGCGCAGCACGCGAACAGACCCGATTGCGATTCCTTGCCGCCGAAACCGCCGCCCATGCGGCGGCATTCGATCAGCACATTGTGCGACGCCACGCCCAACGCGTGCGCGACCATGTGCTGCATTTCGGTCGGGTGCTGAGTCGAACAGTAGACGTGCATGCCGTCGTCGTCCTTCGGCACCGCGTACGAAATCTGGCCTTCCAGATAGAACTGCTCCTGGCCGCCGAGCAGCATCTCGCCGGCTTCGCGACGCGCGGCGCGGGCGATCTTGGTGTCCGCTTCGCCGCGCGCGAGTTTCATCGGCGGCAGCACGTGTTGGTTCGCGGCGCGCGCTTGCTGTGCGGTGAGAATCGCCGGCAGCTCCTCGTAGACGATTTCGGCGCGGCGCGCGGCGAGACGCGCCGTGTCATGCGACGTCGCGACCACGATGAAGATCGGCTGGCCGATGTATTGCACGAGGCCGTCGGCGAGAATCGGATCGTCGCCGTGGATGATCGGACCGACGTCGTTGACGCCAGGAATGTCGTCGGCGGTGAAGATCGCGACCACGCCCGGCGTGGCGCGCACCTTGTCGAGCGACATCGAGACGATCTTCGCATGCGCTTTCGACGACAGGCCGAGCGCGGCGTGCAGCGTGCCGGCGAGCGTCGGGATGTCGTCGGTGTAAGTGGCGCGGCCGCTCACGTGCAGATGCGCGGACTCGTGCGGACGTGAGATGTGGACCTGCGTGAAGTCGTCGAGCTCCTTGAGGTCTTTCAGGAACGGTTCGGCGTGCTGATTCATTGTGTGTGTTCTCCGTATCCGTTGGGCTTCTGCTTAGACGCCTGCAGGCGCGCACGCCGCGGCGACCGCGCGCACATCCAGCGCGCTCTTGGGCAGCGGATTGTTCGGCCGCGTTTCGAGCCAGAAGCGGTACAGCGTGTTCTTCGCCGATTCGAGGCGATAGTTGCTGGTCGCGCGCATGTCCGACAGCGGCGCGTAGTCGTTGCCGAGCGCGAGCATCGCGGCCTGCGCGGTGGCTTCGTGCCATTCGGCGTCGCGCAGCACGGCTTCGGCGTGCGTCGCGCGCTTGGACGTGGCGGCCATGCCGCCGAATGCGATGCGCGGCTCGCGGATCAGGTTGCCGTCAGCGATGAACGAGAATGCGGCGCACACGGCCGAGATGTCCGAATCGAAGCGCTTGGACAGCTTGTACGTGCGGAACTGCAGGTTCTTGCGTACGCCGGTACGCGACGGCACTTTCAGGCCGACGACGAACTCATGTTCCGCCATATCCTTCTTCTGATACGCAAGGTACAGGTCCTCAAGCGGCATTTCGCGCTCGATCTCGCCGCCGCGCACAATCACATGCGCGCCGAGGGCGATCAGGCCCGGCATCGAATCGCCGATCGGTGAACCGTTGGCGATATTGCCGCCAAGCGTGCCGGCATTGCGAATCGGCAGCGACGCGAAGCGTTGCTGCATTTCGAACAGTTCCGGGTATTGCTTGACGATTTCCGTGTAGGCCTTTTCGACGCTCACACCCGCGCCGATCTCGATCCATTCGTCGTTGGTTTCGAGCTTCTGCAATTCGGCGATCTGCCCGACGTACACGATGTTGCCGAGCTCGCGCATCATCTTGGTAACCCACAGGCCGATGTCCGTGCTGCCGGCGAGAATACGCGTGGCCGGTTCGGCTTCCTTGATCTTCGCGAGCGCCTCGACCGTGCGCGGCGCGGCGAACTGCTGGCCGGCGTGCTGGTAGCGGAAGGTGTCCTTGCGCTCGAGCGTGGCGAGCGTTTTCGACAGCGCGTCGATGTTGATCGGCGCTTTTGGCGCCGGCGCTTCGAACATGCGCACGGCGGCGTCGACGATCGGACGATAGCCCGTGCAGCGGCACAGGTTGCCGGTCAGCGCGTTGCTGATCGCTTCACGCGACGGCACGGTCTTGTTCGCGCAGCTATGTTCGTGGCCGTGCTTTTCGTACAGCGACCACATCGACATGACGAAGCCCGGCGTGCAGAAGCCGCACTGCGAGCCGTGGCACTCGACCATCGCTTCCTGCACCGGATGCAGCGAGCCGTCCGGCTGGCGCAGGTCTTCGACGGTGTAGAGCGCTTTGCCGTCGAGCGTCGGCACGAACTGGATGCAGGCGTTGACCGCTTTGAAGTCGACTCCGCCCGCCTCGTTGCGCTCGCCGATCACGACCGTGCACGCGCCGCAGTCGCCTTCGGCGCAGCCTTCCTTGGTGCCGGTGCAATGCGCGTCTTCACGCAGATATTGCAGGACCGTGCGGGTGACGGGCGCGTCCTTGATCTCGCGGATCGCGTTGCGGTGGTAGAAGCGAATCGGCTCAGTCATGTCTCGTTACTCTCGAATGTTCTGTGTCCGTGGGGACGTGCAGCAGTGATGGTTCGAAAACTATCACCGTCAATAAATACAACCCATAGCTCGGATCGCATGCGGGACATATCCGCGAAAAGATATCGAGATGGGTTTGGGCGCCGGTTGGCTTATGGTGTTCATGTATTTTTGGCGTATTTTTATATTTTATGTTGATTAACGGACAAATCGAGTCGAGGCGATTTGATTGATCGTGCTCAAAACTTAGGCAGTGACGACGCAGAAACCGACCACTATGTGGTTCTCGGAATGGCTTTTCGTCGGATGAATTATTAAGCAAGTCCTGCAAGAAAACCGGTTCCATGGGAAAATCACGCCTTCCCGCCGAATTCAAGTCTCGTTTTCCCCATGTCCACCGACTCAGCAGCACCTCGCAGCGAATTTGCGACGACCATGCAGATCATTCCGGTCGTCTTTTTCACGTTTCTTTGCTATCTGACGATCGGAATTCCGCTTGCGGTGCTGCCGGGCTACGTCCACGACGACCTCGGTTACAGCGCCGTGCTGGCGGGTGCGGCCATCAGCGTGCAGTACCTGGCGACGTTGGCGTCGCGGCCGCTCGCCGGCCGTTCCGCGGATACGCTGGGGCCGAAGCGGACCGTTTCGATCGGATTGCTGGGTTGTGGCGCGAGCGGAGTTCTGTTGTTGCTGGCTGTGCTGTGCGGGCGCTGGCCGGTGCTGAGCCTCGGGTTGCTGGTGTGCAGCCGTCTCGTGTTGGGATTCGGCGAGAGCCTGTGCGGCACGGGCGCGATTCTGTGGGGCATCGGCCGGGTGGGCACGAGCAACAATGCGCGGGTGATCTCGTGGAACGGGATCGCGACGTATGGCGCGCTGGCAGTCGGCGCGCCGCTGGGCGTGGCTATCGAGCATACGGTCGGGTTCGCCGCGTTGGGGGTTCTGGTGATTCTGCTGGCGGCGCTCGGCTTTTATCTCGCTCGTCCCATTGCGCCGGTGCCGATCGTGCACGGCGAGCGGATGTCGTATCGGAGCGTGTTCACGCGGGTGTTGCCGCATGGGATCGGGTTGGCGCTGGGTTCTGCCGGGTTTGGGTCGATTGCTACTTTTATTACGCTGTTTTATGCGGCTAAGCATTGGCCGAATGCGGCGTTGTCGTTGACGGTGTTCGGGACGTTGTTCATCGGCGCGCGGTTGTTGTTTGCCAATACGATTAAGACGTACGGTGGGTTTCGGGTCGCGATTGCTTCGTTTTCGTTTGAGTGTGCCGGTTTGTTGATGTTGTGGTTGGCGCCTGAGCCTCATATCGCGCTCGCTGGTGCGGCTTTGACCGGGTTTGGGTTTGCTTTGGTGTTTCCGGCTCTTGGTGTCGAGGCTGTGGGGCTCGTGCCGCCGGCTAGTCGAGGGGCGGCTTTGTCGGCCTATTCCGTGTTTCTCGATCTTTCGCTTGGGATTACCGGGCCGTTGGCCGGGTATATCGCTGGTGAGTTTGGGTATGGGTCGGTGTTTCTTTTTGCCGCTGTTGCCGCTGCCGGGGGTGTCGGGCTTTCTACTTTGCTTTATCTTCGGAATGCTAAGGTGACTAATTTGCCTGCGGCGTTGTGAGGGTTGTTGCCTGCTCGGCATGTGTTTTTTTCTGTGGGCTGTCGGTGTTGGCCTTTCCTTGAATTCTTTGTGGTCTATTAGCGTTGCCCCTGTGCGGGGCGGCACCTACTTTCTTTGCCGCC
>NZ_JAQQEG010000070.1:0-24908 GCF_046027395.1 Paraburkholderia dipogonis
GGGCGGCGGCTGGGGTGACATGGCCCCACAACCTGCCCAGCCGGCCATGGGACAGGTAGCCCCCCCAACTCCGGTGCAAACAGCGGTGGCGCAGAATTAACGGAGCAGTTGTGAGCTGAGCATCACGCAGGCCCGTCCAGAGCATCGGATGGGCCTGTCGCCTTCCGGAGTTAGATCATGAAATCCGCCGTGGCGAACACGATTTTCGGAACACCTCTCAACTGGATGCGTCGGGTTGCGGAGCAAATGCTAATCTCGCTCGGCACATCTTATCCGACAAGAATTCTGCGCGTCGCCCTCGTCCCGTCGATTCTTTATTTCGGCGTCGCGGCGCTCGCGATAGGGATGGCAATACTGCTTGTCCTCACTGACGCTGTCCGATGCGTATGGTTCTTCTAGAGTGTGGCAAACAAGAGTCGACTTCGTCCCAGCGGTAACGCCTGTTGTTGTACGAGATGCCGTTCCGTGCGTGCCAGTGAGGACAGACGGCGTTTAGCGGGTCGTCGGCGGCGAAGTCCGCGGGCCGCCCAACGCAGTGCTACGGCCGCCTGAGATATCATGCAGTTAAACCAAGATTCGACCTCCCCAATACATTCCGAAGCGGTAAGGTCGACCGCACCGGCAAGACGATCACGGATGCTGTTCAGTCGGTACAGCAAGTGACCGACCTGATGGCCGAAGTCGCAGTCGCATCAGGAGATGCAAATCACCGAAATCGGGCACTGCCCATATATCGATCCTTCCTCTGCCGAAGAGCGACTTTCGGTATTTTCCAAAGGTTGAGCTCGCCCGTTCAACCGTTCTTTGCATGCTTTAATAAGAGATGCCCGAGTTTGTCTCATTGTCGCCTCTGCGCGGCCGCTGCGTCTCCCACACTAATATTTATTCGAGAAGCCTCAACCGCCATACTTACACCTCTTGCTCCCGGGCCGGTCGCCCAGCAACCTTACATTTTCCGAAACCCCTTATTCCTCTTAAGCGGGAATTGCGGACCGTATGCTCACGTCAACGAGTGCTGCAAAGCCGACATCATGATCCAAATCCTATGTTGAACCGAACCGTTATCAGCTCGCTGAGCTTATCTCGAGAGCTTTGGCTCGCGGCCTAAAGAGATTCTGTGGACCCAGACCCGAATCGATCAGTCACTCGCAGATACTATGTCGCGTCGACCCAACCGGCGACCTTTGGGTATTTGCTTACGGCTCGTTGATGTGGAATCCCGTTTCCGGGTACGACAAGCGCGTCGTCGCGACGCTTGGGATGGCATCGCAGTTTCTGTACCCGGCTTATCGCCGGTAGCGGCCGCCCTGAGAGGACGGGGAGAACCCTCTCGCTCGAGCCAGGGGGCCGCACTGAAGGCGTAGCCCTACGCATTCCAAGAGCGCCCCAAAACGATAAGCTACGCATCCTCTGGATTCGCGAGATGGTCACGGGAGCATATACCCCGTCCTAGGCTCCGGTCACTTTTCGGACCGGCGGAAATGCTACGGCTCTCGTGCTCGTTGTAACTCCCGAGCCGGCGCAAATCGAGTCCGACGCACAGCCCGAGACGACTGAACCACTGATGACCGCAGCATCTGGCTCACTTGGAACTAACGCGGAGTATGTATTCAAGCTGCAAATGGCGCTTACTGACTGCGAGATGCGCGACTAGTACATAGACAAGCTTGCCGCCAAGCGCGCACGGCGCGGTCAAAGCCCCGCGTAATTCAACTGCGTGGGGCTGGTTTGTCAGGCAGCGGCGAAATGTCAATTCGCTAGAGACGGCTTTTTATCGACCGGTGGCTGCGCTACATTAGATATTTAGGCCTTCGTCCCGTCAAGTGCGCCTCCGAAACGGGGGATGCACGTCGAGGCCATAAGGACAAGGTACTCCTTATTGAAGGGGATTACATGTGCGCTCTCGTTCTAGTCGCCAGTCTACTGGCACCGCCGGCTGTCCCGTGTCTGCCAGCAAAAAAGGAGCGCACGTCTGCTTACGGCAGTCCTCTTTTGCATTACGGTTTGCAATTGTCTTTGCGCAGTCAGTCCAATGTTCGGATCAGTCCTTGGATTGGCAAACCTTTCCCTTCATCCAGCGCTCCACCATCCAGTCCTGCTCGCCAGGGATCTTTCGAACGCCACCGCATATGACAGACCCGGTAGTTCACCCTGGCGAGGTACGTTCGTCGCAAGAGGCGTTCTGGTCGTTCTTGTGTTGGGGCTCCCCATGGCAACCTGCATCGCTTGTCGCCATCGCCTATTTCACTGCAGTCGTTGGCATATGGCTGTTGCTCCGGCATCGACGCAGAAGCAGGCCTCACATGTTAGCGGCTGCACCCGCGACGTTAATCCGGCTCTCGAGTGTCGTACGGGTCTCGCTGGCGGCGACATCACTAAAATACGCGGCGATGTTCTCCGTGCTCAGCAACTCTCTACACCTTCTCACGGACGAGTCCGCAATCGACTTCTCGTCGGCCAGTATGCCGATGGTTCTATTCGGCTTCGGGAGAATCGCGGGCGCGGCCGTCAGCGGGATGCTTTCGCGTACCTATTCAACCTTGGTGCCACTCATCCCCCCGGCCACGTTGGCACTAGCCTTCTTGCTGCGCTATATCTTCGCTCGCGGCCCTGACTTCGTGACTGGGGTAGCCGTTCTGGCCGGGGGTGCGGCGCACTCCAGCGCCATGCTCGTTACGCACTCCACGCTTCGTCCGATTGCTCCGGGTGAGCCTGACGTCACGACGGCATTGCACGTCTGCGCTGGCTGCGTCGGCGTACTCACAGGAGTCGCCATCGTAGCCGTATTTTCAACCGTATTTGGAACAGTGGCCATCTTCTTATGTGGTATATCGCTGGCCATCTTTTCGTTCGCTGTCGTTGCCACACAGCTATCCCGAATGGAAACGGATGCAACCATCGTCGCTCTTCAGTCGACAGACTGACGCTCGAACGACCCTTTTTCGCAACTCCCATTTTCGCCATACTTCACCACAACGATGCATGACGCACGCACCACTCAAAACCCGGCCCACTCACCTATCCCCGCAAGGACGATCAAATGAAACTCTACATCGCTGAAGCCACCTGCTCCCTCGCCGTGCAGGCAATCGCCAACGAGCTTGGCCTGTCGCCGGAACTGATCCACTTCGACGTATTCGGTAAATCAACGTCGGACGGCAGCAACTTTTCCGACGTCAACCCGCTCCGGTACGTTCCGGCACTGGTGATCGACGGCGAAAAAGACGCTCTGACCGAGACCATCATTATCACGTCATACCTCGCGGACCAGCATCCGGAAGCCAACCTGATTCCGAAGCGCGGCACGATTGAGCGCACCCGTATGGACCAGCTCCTGACCTTCATCGCCACCGAAATCGCGCAGAAACACATCCCCCTTATGCGCAAGCTTATGACCTCGGAAGGCATCGAATTCCACACGAACAAGCTGCTCACCGCATACGGCGTGCTTGACAGGAAGCTCTCAGACGGACGTTCATACCTCACCGGCGAGCAGTTCACGGTCGCCGACGCTTACGTGTGGGCAACGATGTGGCAGGCGCGCTCGGGCGTCAACCTAGACCACCTGACCAACCTGATGGCCTACGTCGCTCGCGTCGAGGCTCGTCCGTCGGCACAAAAGGCTCTGAAGGACGAAGCGGAACTCGTCGCGCGTCACAAGAAATTGCTGGAGGTAAAGTAACGCCATGCGCTTGCGCACCAATAGCTCCTCGCCATGGGCGGGGGTTCTTCTGGACATCGGCGGCGGCCCTAGTTCTGCAGTGCACTTAAAAAATGTTCCTTGCAGTCCTCGACATCATTAAAGCGGCCCATGACCGAGAACAGCGGCGCGCTTTTCGCCGCAAGCGGGTCGGCGGCCGTTATCGGTCTCGGAATGAGCGTGCTGCGCGTCAGTTGCACGGCCCTAATTCAGGAGATTGCCTCTCCGTTTCAACGAGGTAACCCAACTGTTTCAAACCTATTTTTGCGCAATCTGGGCGACACGCTTGGCGCAACGGAGTTTGGTGCAATTGTGAACGACGGCTTGGCCCACACGCATGACGCGCCTCATGTGACTTCGGGGGAACTCGGTCGCCTTCTGCCCTCCCGAACCGAAACGTCTGCCGCGGTTGACGCGCTGAGACTCGCCTTGCACAACTCTCTGCGCGTGATGTTCCTTTGGATGTTCGCCACCAGCCGTATGCGCCTGCTGTGCTAACCGTCAATTTACATCACGAAGATGAGGCAAGGTTCTACCGCTCCTCGATTCCTCCAGGCTCTCGCTGGGAGTCCCGGAACCGGGCATCCGCAAACTTTGCAAATGCGAACAGAGCAACAATGCCCAACGGGCTGACAACAAAGAATGCAATTAACACGCCGACTCCAACTGGATGCTACCGATCCAGTCTAGGTCATGCAGTAGCCCGGATAATCGTAAATATCCCGAACACTGCATTCGTGCAGGGTGAATTACTGGGCAGACAATAAGCGGAACTACGGCTCGCTGTTTAGGAAAGGAATTGTGGCGGCGGTGTGCACTCGTACTTTTCACTCCCAACCAACCACCCATGACAGATCGCCTTCCATTCGTTACCAGAAATTCTGGTTTCGCTCGGCACCGCCTTTCGCTTGGATAACATGCCGCAAAAAACTACCCGTCAGTTGCCAAAGCAAACCGGATTTCGGCCTCGAACGACGACGCGGGTTGTTCTACGCGCGCTGTATCACTTCCATTCAATTCCGCATAAAGCTGAAAGTGACTATTTCCGCGGCTTTGCCTAGTGCGATCGAATTTCCTCGTGCGCTGCTACTCGCGCAGCAAACCCTGAAAATCCATTCACAGGTTCGTCGGAGATGGAAGAACTCGTCAGCGCCCGCTGCCAGGCCGGCTTTGAGCGCATTCAATACCCCAAAGGTCTGCGGGGGAAAGCCACGTGTTACAACAGAGGATTGACTCCGGCGAAGCGACAGAGAGTCTCCCGGCAAAAGCTCTTTCAATTCGGAGTTCGGAGCCATTTCTAAACAATGCGAACAGTTGCTTGGCATTTCCACCGCAGCAAGGACTGATCGCTCTCTCTCGTACATCGCCAAGATGGGTGCCGCATCAAGATGCGTGAACAGAACTGATTGGACGCGCCTATACCCGTCATGAGCGAACAAATACATCTTTGCTGTTTCCTGGGTCTAATCCCCCGAAAGGCCTCATTGCGTCCAGCCACAGTCGGGCACCCGCCAAAGCAAAATGCGGAATCCGATGCGGGGGATTCACATGAATGCACACCTTTCCAATAACCCGGTAGAGGCCGTCGCTGCTAAACGTACCGCGACGCTATTCGAGCCGGCACGAGTTGGCGTCCTACCCCTCAAGAACCGTGTCTTTATGTCGACCATGACTCGGCCCATGGCGCTGGCGGGTGTTCCTGGTGACGCGAATACCGAGTATTACCGCACGCGGGCGGCCGGTGACGCTGGCCTCATCATCACAGAAGGCACATGGGTTCCGCACGACGCAGCAGCCAACGAAGTGGATGTCCCGCGCATGTATGGTGTGGAAGCACGCGGCGGCTGCGAGAAGGTCGTGGACGCTGGCCTATGCCATGCGCCCAGGTCTAACTGTATGCCTCCTACCCTTGTTGCCAGAGCGCCTTTCAACCGACTCTAAATTCACGGCCAAGGAATCTCGGACAAGGCCATAATCGGCCACACTGAAGATAAAGCCCCTGGCAATCTCCTCCACATTCGCTAGCACTTCTGCTCCTTCTGTTCTACTGGCACACACCAGAACGCAACAGCAGCAACGCCGAACGTCGCAACCGGCAGTGTTCACATTTGGCGAAATTACTTTTCCAACTCTCTGAATAATCCACAAGTTGTACCCGTTGGTGCTTCAGTTTGGCCCGAGTCGCTGAGCGGCGGCTCGCACCTTCAATATCGATGTATGCGTCACACGCGCGGACATGTGCGCCGCACTCAGTCGGTCAACGACTCCGCAGCCAGGGTGCATACTCGTGTCCCTTCTGAACCATGCCGCCATATAGCGGTTATGCGAAGCGGGCGGTTCGAGAAGGTCGATGAAGCACAACCCAGACCTCCATGTACTGCAGCGTGCGCACAGGGCCAAGAGGCCTGAAAGGCCGTGGAATGAGGGAATTGTCCCGACTTGAATTTCGCGCCACGCATCACCATGACGTCGACGCAGCGAACAACGTCCCCGTGCGTGACGTCGCCATCTGCAGTAGGAATCGTCAAGGCGTTCGCTAGACCTTTTTACCTTCACAAACGGCAACAATTCTGTATGACATGCCACCTTAATGTTAAGTAACTGCTCCCGTAGACTTTAATCACTGGCCGCGGACATGTTGCTCGTGGCACCGAATCAAAAGTCGAGGTAAGTCATCATGAAATCGCTCATTAAAGCAGTTATTATCAGCGCAGCACTGGTAGCTCCTGTCGTATCTTTCGCGCAAACGAGCGCACCGAAGACCCGCGCGGAAGTTCGCGCAGAACTGGTCGAACTCGAACAAGCCGGCTATAACCCGGCCGCCTCAAACGACGCGACTTATCCTGATGAGATTCAGGCGGCCTTGGCGAGGGTAGCTCAAAAACGGGCGAGCGTCGCGGCTGCAAAAGCCGGCGTTACAGTTGCAAGTGACACGGGCGGCGCTGTCGCAGGCACTTCGGAATCCGGAACCGGCCGTTCCAAGCCCTCCAATGACGGCACGAAACCGATCTATTTCGGGCAATAAATTACCCAGCCGTTGACGTGGCGGAGATGCCCTGTTAGCGCTGGCGGGACCGCGGGCAGTCTGCCCAGAAATTTCTGAATCATCGCGCTTCTTCGTGCGCGCAATAAAGTAGCGCACCGGCAAACTGCCGCTGGTGCCAATCAACCTGAACACGACCGATCTCGCTGCATTGAGAAGTATTGTTTCAGGTACGCCGGGAGTTTGGTCGCGGATCCCCCGGAGAGGCGATAACGACAGTTGAGTACGGAGCGAGAGTCCGCACACACGCATTGATGCGACTTTCTCGGAGTGACCTTTTGCCCGTCCAGATGGACGGGCCTTTTTTGTTTAAGCGTAGCTTTTCGCTCGACTGTCTTCGCTTCATTTCAAATGAGTTAGGCGAGCAGCAGGTCCTTTCAAATTGGATTGGATGTGATCTGAGAAATGACACGTTGCGTGCCAGTTTGGGCACCGCAGCAGATCCAATGGCCAAGACTGTGTGCTCGCACAGGTCTCTTCTACGACCAGGCTGAACAGCTCAGGACGCGGTCGGCTCACTGTTGTTGAGGTCTTCACTGGCCCAGGTGTGGCAACATCGGTTCACGGATATTCCGTGCGGTCGTGTTTCGCGACGGACGTGGGCAAGCGAAGACGGGTGGTCCTTGTTTCGCTTCGAACGGACATCATGACCACAAGCTGGCTTGACGACTGAGCAGCTTTCCAGTCGCCCCTCGCGGCAGCGTTCAAGTGTCATCAGGGCGAGCCGCGCTTGCGCTCACGGCGTCGGCGCGCAAAATCGCGACGCGGTATGATTAGTGCCGGCCTCAGCGAACAGTAGAGCGGAAGAAATGGATACGATCAACCAGATGCGCATTTTTGTGCGTGTCGTAGATTTGCGAACTTTCACCGGGGCGGCGGATTCAATGAATACAAGTCCAGGCGCTATATCGAGGGCGGTGTCAGAACTCGAGGGACACCTGCGCACGCGGTTGTTCAACCGGACAACTCGAAAGGTTGCCCTTACGCCGGTTGGCGCAGTCTATTTCGAGCGATGTAAGCATATCCTTGCTGAAATCGAAAGGGCGGAAGAAGAAGCTGGCAACGCGCAGCAACGACCGGTCGGAAAGCTCCGTATTCACAGTTTCACTGGCTTTGGACAGTACTACGTATTGCCCGCGATCAAGGAATACAGGGACCTTTATTCAGAAGTAGAGATTGATTTGACGCTATCCCACCTCATGCCGAAATTGTACGAAGGCACCTCCGATGTGGCGATAGTGGCGACGTCCTCGGTTTTGCCTGATTCTGAGGTAGTCTCACATCTCCTCGGCGCCTCATTCAGTGTATTGTGCGCATCGCCTGAATATCTGCACTCCCATGGAAGGCCGCAGACACCCACGGAGCTTCAGAATTACGAATGCCTCATACTTGATACACCGGCTTTCCCCGCGTATGAATGGCTGCTGGAAAGCTCCAAAGGAGCTGAGTCGATGAAAGTTGCAGGTCCTGTCAAGCTGAACACGGTGGAGTCTATGGCGGCGGCCACTCGCGCAAGCATGGGAATCGGGGTACTGCCCGTGTATGCAGCTCTTGACGGCCTTACTGACGGTAGTCTGGTCAGAGTCCTGCCGGAATACACGTTGCAGAAAATGAATATCTTTGCGTTGAATCCGTCGCGCCGGTACACGGATGCAAGAATTCGAACATGGATTGAGTTCCTGCGGCAGTATCTTCCAACAGCAACCGCTCGCGACGTCCATCTACTTGAGCAACACAGTAAATACGTAACCAATGAGCCATAAGCGTTTCCTAAGGCGTAGGCATTACATTTCCGTTTTGCGGAGGGAACGGCTGCCCCTCTGAGATTTGCGGCGTTGCCCGTCAAACTATTGACGCCTTTACACTGCTGCGGCGGGGCTCCTCCCCCGGCGGCAGGCCAGCGCGCCCGCGCTAAACCGCTGTGCCTTGCAAACTTGCGACACGCCGTAGCCAAGCCGCACACAGCAAAACGATAACGCCTTTTGTCGATGACTTGCCGAAGCGAAAACCGTCGTTAAGACACAGTCTGTCAAGCGTACCCATGAGGCTCGCACAAGCTCCGGCCTGAAAGCCGCCTTGCGCAGTCAGTCATTTCCAGCCAAATTCAGCCCGCTGTTCAACGTCAATGAAAACTCGATAACGCAGCGCTTTATCGCCGGAAGATCTAAGTGCGCCCTGCTCGACCTCACCTTCGGAGACCTGCGCCATGGGACGGTCTCCCGGCTCTTCGAGAAAGGATCAACATGATGGAACCTGTTCAAGCGGTACGTGCATCTGGATCTTGGGCGCCGCTGGCGAGGCGTGGGCAGCTCTCCGACATAGCTTAGGTTCTCTCAACGGTCGCGACGACAACCTCGTGCCCCCTAGCGAGGTCAACCGCCCCACACGCAAACACATTTGAGTGTTCAAATTTCTGCACTTTGCAAATGGCGGTCAGGGAATAAGCCAAAGCGTCACCGCGTAGATGACAAGGGATACAGCAAATGTGATCGCGGTGTAACCCATCACCCTCTGGACGCGAACGCCCGCAATCGCAACGACCGACACCGCCCAGAATGGTTGCAACATGTTCGACGCGTTTTCCGCCATTGCCACGCCCACCGCAGTACGCGTAACGGATGCATGCAGGCCGAGCGCGCAGGCAGAACGAAAGGCCCCCTGCACTGCCCAGTGGCCACCGGCGCTCGGAATGAGCAGCGTGACGATGAGCGAACTGAAGTAGCTCAACACCGGCAGCGTGACCGGTGATGCGATCGTCACGAAGGTCTTGGCAATCGTCAGGTCAGGTCCCGACGGTGTCATGACAGCCATGATGCCGCCGGACATCGGGTATTGCAGCAGCATTGAGCCGGTCTGACGCGCCGCGCGGCGAATCGCATCCACATAGGCGCTCGGCGTGCGTTGCAGTGCGACACCCACCAGCAGGAAGATCAGAAGGGGCTGTCAGAAATTTTGTGTTCAAGGCATAACATATAGATCAAAGGAGCACGTATGCCACACAAACCGTAACCGGCCGCCGAGACGGCAATGGACCTGCCATCGATTCCAAAGGAACTGATCGACCAGTTCGTGAAGGGGCCGATGACGGCCGAAGCGGTGCAGGCCGCGTCCGCTGCGTTCAAGAAAGCGCTGATCGAACGGGCGCTGGGCGCCGAACTGGGCCACCATCTGGGCTACCCCCGGCTGGCGCTGGGCGGCCGCCCGAAACGACCAACCAGCGCAACGGCAAAACCGGCAAGACCGTACTCACTGACGACGGTCCGCTGCGCCTTGAGATTCCACGCGACCGCGGCGGCAGCTTCGCCCCGATCCTGATTCTCAAACACGCGCGCCGCTTCACGGGCTTTGACGACAGGATCATCGCGATGTACGCGCGCGACATGACGGTGAGGGAGATTCAGGGCTTCCTCGCCGAGCAGTACAGCACGGACGCTTCGCCAGAATTCATCAGCTCGGTGACCGATGCGGTGATGGAAGAAGTCACCGCCTGGCAGGCGCGCCCACTCGAACCAATGTATCCGGTGGTGTTCTTCGACGCGCTGCGCAGCAAGATCCGCGAGGAAGGACTGGTGCGCATTAAGGCCATCTATCTGGCGCTGGGCATTCTGCCCGACGGCACGCGTGACATTCTGGGGCTGTGGATCGAGAGCACGGAGGGCGCAAAGTTCTGGATGAAGATCTTCACCGATCTGAAGGTGCGTGGCGTGCAGGACATCCTGATTGCGGTCACGGACGGCCTGAAGGGAATGCCCGAGGCGCTGGGCACGGCGTTTCCCGCGACCACGCTACAGACCTGCATCGTGCATCTGATGCGCAACTCACTGGAATTCGCGAGCTGGAAAGACCGTCGCGCGCTGGCGGCGGCCATCAGGCCGATCTATACCGCGGCAAGCGCGGGGGCCGCCGAGGCTGAACTGGATGCCTTCGAACAGGGCGAATGGGGACGGAAATTCCCAACCGTGGTGGACGCCTGGCGCCGCGCCTGGGATCGGGCGATTCCGTTCTTCGCCTTCGCGCCAGCCATACGGAAGGTGATCTACACCACGGATGAAATCGACAAGCCCCCACACGATCTTTTTATGAAGTCCCTGCTCCTGGCCACAGTAGTGGTGCCTCGTGTCCCTTGGGTCGCGCCTGTTTCCATCTTGAGAACAACCGTTGATAGGTGCGTTCGGCCTGCTCGGCGACGGCCCGCTCCTGGTCGCGTGCGCTCTTCAGGCTGTAAACCGCAGCCGTGCCTTTGCACGAGCCGTGTTGTGCCGGCATTCCGGATCGCAGCTCCAGGGCGCGCAGCTTGTGTGCGGTCAGGGCTGGACGATCCCAGGCGAACGGCTCATTGCGCGTGAGCACGTACCACACGATGACCGCCAGTTTGCGTGCCGTCGCGACAACGGCGACCTGCTGGCCGCGACGGTCGCGTACGCGCAGGAAGAAAGCGCGCAGAGGGCCAGGCGCCTGTACTGCGCCCCAGGCTGGCTCGACGAGCAATGCCCGTGCGTACGAACGTCCCCGCTTGGTGATGTGGCCGTGCCTGGCGGGCGTTGGGCCCGACTGATAGACCGACGGGTTCAGCCCGAAATAGCTCACCAGCTTCTCCGGATTGGGAAACCGTTCGACGGCGCCGATCGCCGACAGAAGGCCGATTGCCACAGTGGTATTGACGCTGGTGATGGTCAGCAGCCTGTGCAGCCGCTCGTCGCCGATACTGGCTTGCGCCAGGGCCCTGTCCACCTCGTGCAGATCCTCACGAAGACGGTCCAGTTCCCGCAGGCGTTGCTCGACGCCCAGACGCTCGTCCATTGGCAGCGGTTGGGCATTGAGCCACATGCGTCCCTTTCTTCCGAACAGATCAGTAGCGTGGCACCGCTCAATCAGATGCGCCGCCAGCACTGCATGCACTTCGCTCTTCAGCCTCGTGCCTTGCCGCACGAGTTGTGACCGGCTGAGACCTGTCGGCGTAGCGCTAGGGTGCTCTCGTCGGGCATCCAGACTTCCGGCAGAAAATGGCTCGCGTACAGCTGTGCCAGCACCGCAGCATCAATCCTGTCTGTCTTTGACGCGTGCTTCGGCGATGAGCCGGGCCAGCAGTGGATTCGCAATCGCGACGCGCGCGACATGGGGGCGCAGCACGTTGACGATGGCAGCGGTGTTGCCCGTCGCTTCGAGTACCACATGATCGGTACTGCGCAACCTTGCGGCAAAGCGCTCCAGTTCGTCGCGTCTGAGCCCGGCACGACCGCCGGCCTGCAGCACACCGTCCTCGAGATACGCGATCTCGGCCACGGAGCGCGAAACATCCAGCCCTACAATTCGCATGATCGTCTCCCATTCAGATGACTGTTGGGAGCCGGTGGGACAGCACGACAACTACGGATTCGCGCTCGCAGCGCAACCGGGCGGGTCGCAGGGGCGGCCAACTACTAACACGAGCTCGCGGCTCATCGTATAAGAACGGCCTGCCCACCCGAAGTGCTCCCCGGTGCCCCTTGTCCCGGATGGTCACACCATACGCCAGAACCGCGCGGTGCGGGACCGTGAGGCACCGGCTATATCATGCCGGTTATCAACGCGATTGAAAGCGTGAATGCGCAGTTGTGCAAGATCGTGAAGACGCGCGGCCACTTCCCGGGCGACGATGCCGCGACCAAACTGCTCTGGCTGGCCTTAAGCAATATCACGGCTGAATGGAGCGGACCTGCGCACGACTGTAAGGCGGCAATGAACCAGTTCGCGATCCTCTACGAGGATCGCTTCACCAGATACCGCTTGTAGGATGATCCGATCGGCCTTGCACACAAAAGATCAGACACTCCCGATCAGAACGGTGGTGTTGATACCCAGCTCGAACCCTTTGCTGGCCCAGGTCCTCGCCAGATAGCCAAATCCAAACGCGAGGACGACTACCGTACCGACCACCGACCGTTCAGCTTGTACGGCAAACGACGACACGTCCGACTCCGTGCATGCGTGTTCGCCTCGGCGGTGCCTGCGGGCGCCGCATCGGCCTGGTTGAACGGGATTTCGCCGTCCTGCTCAGGATGCGTCCAGATAAAGATCGCCGTCGTCACGATCACCACCAACACGGTCGGAATGAACACGAACGACGCAAATACAGTCTGGCTCAGCGGAACCACTTTCCCCGAGGCTTTCTCGACGAGGTTGAGTGCGTTGCCATGCGACGCCTGCGATAGTGCGATGGAACTGGACGAGCCGCTATTGCAGACAGATCACGCCGAATAGCTGCGCGCGACCAGCCATGCGAAATCCACTTTCACCCGCCGCGCAATTTCCCGTGACAGCAGCGGGCCGACAACGAGGCCAAGTCCCCAGGTTAGCCACGCAGCGACCGCGACTATCGGGAACACCAGCGGGCCGGCGTGCGTCGGCGAATGAACTCTGGCGGCCATTGCCCGCAAACCGCGCTGCACTACCGGTGCATCGGCGATCACGTAGCCAGTCGCCAGAATCAGGATCAGGATCATCTGCAGCGTGAAGCCGAGTATGTTGAAAGTGCCGCCGAAACACGAGGTCAGTAGCACCGACAGTGACGCGTGCGGCGCGAACACCGCCGCTAGCAGCCTCACGACCACCGTCAGCCCGATGGCGAGCACGAACGGGTCAGGCATGACCCGCTCAAAACGTAGACGAGTCCGGCAACGATGCCACCGCCACGCTCCCTTCTGTCCGCGCCGGCCGAATTGGCATCTCTCGTGTTCACAATGCTTTTAAGTCCTTTGGTCGCTCGCCACTAAAGCGTCATCTTCCGTCACTTAAGCCCGACGCGGCCGGAAACTCTTAGCTGACAAATTGCATACATTGCAATCGCGTATCACCGCGGAACATACACGATCCGCGCGATGCTCGCAGCGAAGGCAAGACGCGAGACAGCTACGAGGACAGCCTTGCAAGGCGGTAAGGCGCCTATCCTTCAACTTGAAGCATCGTCTCAACGACGGCATAAACACTCGCAGTCTGATGCGGGGATGTTGGCGACTGCCTGTTGAGGCTCACCGGCGGTCCAACGGTTACGTGGCGAGACTCTTTCCCTGCCGAAAAAGCGCTTCACAGTCGGTATTGATCTTGATGCTTCGATTTGTGTCGAGGATGAAACTATTCCTTGGCAAGAGCGACATTTTTCAAGTGCGAACAGATTGATAGTCTTCTTATACGGAAAGCATCCGTACAAGGAGAAAGTCATGAAGACCGTACAAATGATCAAGATTCTTACAGCCGGTGCTATTTTGGCTACCAACATTTTGGTAGTTGGCCTAGCAAACGCGCAGCTCCAGCAAAGCACTGAAACGACCTCTTCGGTCGTAGTCGCCTCTAGCGAACAAACATCCAATTCCGTGTCACCACCGGCGCGAGATGTGTTGTTCCGCGGCGGTTACAACGTCGGACGCGGCACCGCTTCCCAAGTTCCGGGTTGCACCGGGCCCGTCAGTTTCTGCAACATGTACAGCGGTAATTGATGAACATATGGTTCCCGGCATCACGTTCTTTCGATGTCCGTGGCAGTTGAGATTCAAGGGCTTTACGGACAGCGTCCTTGGCGAAACGACTGTTCGATAAATATTAGACGAGGTCCTCTGTCGTCTTTCCTTCCAGATCACTCAACGGAAGTAACGCTGGGAGGCCAGCCGGGAATGACGATCTGCCGGCGCTTAGTGAGTTGGTCGTTACGTGCAGGAACCTGACAATTCGCCAGTTCTCCTGCGGGTCGCCTCTTCCGTTCGAACTGAAAGAGCCGAGGAAAGAAGAGAGAACCTCCAGATCTGGAAGCAAGCCTATTACCGTCAGCCCGCGTCAGGCTGCTCTGGTTGACATCACCCTTCCGCAAGCAGCTCATTGCGCGAGTCGAGGAATTGCAGAAGGAAACTCAGTCAACGTGGAATACGTTAAACGCGCGCAAACGGTGCCAACGCATCAAATGGGATGAAGGAGCGGTCGTGAACAGTGCTAAGAACTCATTACGCGAGGTGGTAGAGCATTGGCTCGCGCCCGGTCCGGAGAGCGCACTTCGTGTTACGGAATTCCGAAAGAGACGATGCGAACGTGGTTGCCACGTACGCGTCGAAACATTGACTGCTTCCGGTCCCGTTGCGCTGTTCTTCTTTCGCCACCGGGACGGCGTATGGCGCATCTTCCCACAGAACCAGGAGCGACCGGCAATGCGCATCAGCTAAGATTAAACGAAGTTTGAACGTCCAGACTGTCGCGGACTGTGGGAGTGTGGACGCGAACTCAACAATACGCTGCCCGATCACGCAGCGCGCTCTTTGAAGAGGGAACTCTATTGATAAGGTGTGCGCCGTTCGTTCAAGGGTGCATTAACATGCTTGCGCAAAGTTAACGGGCCGAGCAAACTATCGCAGTGGCGAACATTCAAGTACGATTCTCCAAACAACAACACACGAATCGCATCTACCAAGTAGCAGCAGGCATCTGACATAGGGCCTACATAGTTAATTTCTACGGGTGCCTGCCGCCGCCGTCTCGCGCGACTCAGAGTCGTACGCAGCACCCTACGCGTGGCCGAAAAGTACACGAGCCTTTAGCCCCCTAGCACGCTGGCCGGACGTAGCCTCAAACGACCCGCATTACAACTCTAGCTTTTAAAATGACCGCGGCATAGACATAAGATGACCAATCTGATATGCAAAAAAACACAAGCGGAATACTTGAGAAGCTGAACTGGGACGACCTGCGCTACTTTCTGGAAGTGGCTCGCACCCAGCGGGCGAGCGGCGCGGCAAAACGGCTTGGCGTTGACCATACCACCGTTGCGCGGCGTGTGCGGGAATTGGAAGCGGCACTGGGCACCGTGCTGTTCGACAAATCCCGTGCGGGCGGCTTTGTGCTGACCCCAGAGGGACGACGTCTGCTCGCCTACGCCGATGCGGTCGAAACGACCGTGCACTCGGCCAGTGAGCTGTTCACTGGTGGTACCCAATTCCTCTCTGGACATGTGCGAGTGGGGTCCACCGAGGGCTTCGGCTGTTTTTTCCTGTCGCCGCATCTCGCTCACTTCCACGCCGCACATCCCGACATCTCGATGGATTTACTGCCGGTGCCGCACTTCGTCAGTCTCTCCAAACGTGAGGCAGATATAGCCGTCACACTTGAACGCCCGAAGCGAGGCGAGTACGTATGCACCAAACTGTGCGACTATCGGCTTCGGCTTTACGCTACGGGTGAGTACCTGGATCGACATCCCCAGATAACAGACGTCGGCAGCCTGCGAAGTCATAGTTTCATCAGCTACGTGGACGATCTCGCCTTCAGTTATGAGTTGCTGTACCTGCAACGAGCGATCCCCGAAGCAACGTCGACCTTTCGCAGCACCAGCGTCATTGCCCAGTACTTCGCTGCCCTTCAAGGCCATTCACTGGCGATTCTTCCTTGCTTCATGGCTGCTCCGCAGTCGCAACTGGTGTCGGTACTGCCAGACGAAGTCGGGGTGACACGATGTTTCTGGTTATGTTGTCGCGAAGATTTACGCAAGTTGCGGCGAATCACAGCCGTCTGGGATTACCTGCGCGCCGTCGCCGACCGCAACAGATCATTCCTGATGGGCGAGTCGCAAGACATGGTGCCCGTAGAGTGTTGATCTGCATTGAACCTTGACCCTCCGCCATTCGGTGAACCGGTGGCGGATTCCGAGCCTTCGCCGTGGGAATCAAGCTGTCGCACCGCCACCACCGGTTACTTCTATCCCGGAAACGCCAGCTGGGCATTCATATCACGGTCAAGGTTCCCATCGGGATCACCGGTTACGAGAACAGAGGACAGTCGCGACGCGCGAGCCCATTGGTCAGCGCACGCGTTTCGCTGAGCGTGCAGGTGTCTGTCTGCGTCCTGAGTTGGCCCGCGACGACGCGACCTGCTGCGCGAGCGTATCGCGCTCCCGCCGTACCACGCGGGCAACATCGGTTACGCTCGCGAACTGATGCTGGTTCGCTTGACCTGGCGCCGATTTTCGGAGGCGTCGGCGGTCAAGCGCCGCACCTCGTCGTGAGGTGTTGTTGCAGCGCTGAGTCTTCGACAGCGTCATCTCGGCGCGCCGGAGCGTCTCCCGCGCTTCGTCGACCTGCACCACACACGCAGCACTGCTGCATGCTAAGCCGTCGCTGCACGCAACACTTCGAGTTCGCTTGAGCGGGCCCGCAGGGCGTCACGCAGCGCGTGTACCGACTCCGTGCGCAACGCCATAATTTCGGCAGCGGCGGCGTCAACTTTTTTTGTGCAACTCACGATCGGCTTACGCGCGGGCAAGCTCGGCCAGCGCCGAAGCAAGACGGCGCCTCACTGTCCGCGAACTGAGCCCCCAACGCGCGAAACTTCCGCCTGGCGTACTGCGACGACTGTCATAAAACGGGACAGCTCAGCGCGGGGGCCGCATTGGGAGATGCGCAGCGAGATCACGAACTCCTGGGCCGCCATGACGCGATTTCCGCAATGGCCCATCAGCAAGGCGTGCGCGCCTGCGCAAAGAGCCGCCCCATTTGTGTTCACGCTTGTTCGCGTCGGGCCAAAAGAAGCGATCCAGCAGGTTTGTGCCGGAGTCACTTCGAAATCCCTTTCGAGCCAGTGCATCTTGTCAGGTTGTCCCTGAAACGCTGCATGCTGATTCAACTGCGGGATTTCGATGGAGGGAATTCAATACGCCTACCGACCTCGGCTAGTTCGAGGCTCGTACGTAAGCGGCGCAAGAAGACGCGGATCTCGTCCGGATTCGAATCAGCAGCCGATGTGAGCGCAGCGCAATTGTAGCGGTTTATGGCTTCAACCTCTCCGGGAGATTTTTGCGAGGCGAATGAAAAGCGGTCCGGGGAATCGTGCTTGCGCGTGACAGCGATGCTCGAAACTGCTTCAACTCCTGCGCAAGTATATGCGGCAAGCCATCAGTTCACCTTGAATTTGCCGCCCTGGCGGGCTTTGTCAGAAACATGATGTACACGACGCGGACGCGTTTTTTCAAGTCGAGTCATACTGCGTTCCATCGAGTTTGCAGACGATTCTGGTCATGTCCGCGCAACGATTTGAAGGACCCTTTGGCGAAGATACGTCGGATGTTCTGACGGTCGCCCGCACGGTGCCGATTTTCGACATATCGAAAGGAACGCCGCTGCACACGAATTCGCGTCGATTCTTGCTAAATCTCACATAAGACAGTTTCGCTTCCGACATTGAACTCATCAAGCTTTCGAAGGAATATTTCTTCCGGCGAAATTTCGTCGGAGTACTGACTTGTAAAGACTAGAGCCGTGGATCTGTCAGACGCCACCAGCTTCCCATCCAAATTCATTCGTTGAACTCGCTCGAACATGAGAATCACAACTCGCCTTGCACCCGCATATGCCGCAGCAGCCCTGGCATTTGCTACATCAGCGCACGCGCAATCCTCTGTCACTCTGTACGGACTTGTTGATGCTGGCGTTGCTTACGTCCGTACCAACACGGGGAACCAATTCTCGCAACTCAGCGGCGCCCTCCACGGGGACCGTTGGGGCATGAGAGGAACTGAAGACCTTGGCGGAGGCCTGAGTGCTATCTTCGACCTCGAAAACGGATTTAACATCGCCACAGGTGCCTTGAACCAAGGCGGACGTGAATTCGGTCGACAAGCTTTTGTGGGCCTTTCGAGCCGTTCTCTCGGAACACTGACCCTTGGGCGGCAATACGATCCGGTTGTAGACTTGGTCCAAGGGGCGACGGCTGATTTGATCTATGGCGGGACCTTTGGCACACCGGGCGACATCGACAACTACGACAATAACGCGCGTATCAACAATGCGGTGAAATACAAGTCGCCGACTTACCGCGGGCTAACCTTCGAAGCTCTATACGGGTTCAGCGGGACCGCTGGCGCGCCTGGGCAAGGACAGAGTTGGGGATCCGCTTTGCAGTATGCGTCGGGACCGGTCACCTTGGCGGCCGGGTATTTCTATAGCTCCAATGCATCGAGCAACAATGCTGTTCGCACCGCTTGGAATGCGCCGACCGCGGATTCTTTTTTCAAAAGTCCCATTAACGACGGGTACCAGTCAGCAAGTGCGATGGCCATTGCCAGGGCATCCGGAAGTTACGTGATCGGCAGCGTCACGCTTGGAGCATCCTACAGCAACGTGCAGTACAAGCATGATGCACAGTCGTTATTCCATTCGGGCGAACACGTCAACGCGGCGAACTTCTATGTTTCGGATCGAATTACGCGGTCCACGTCCGTTGGCGTTGGCTACACGTTCACCAAGGCTAGTGGTGATACGTCTGCGACCTATCACCAAGCCAACATCGGCGTGCTATATGACCTCTCGCGCTCCACGACGCTTTACGCTCTTGGCGGATATCAACACGCCAGCGGCCAGCAACGAACCGCAAGTGGCGGAATCCGCGAAGCCGAGGCATCCATTGGTTCGCTCGGCATAGCGGGCGGGACCAGCCAGGAGCTAGCAATCGTCGGTGTGCTCCATCGGTTTTAAGTTAAGCGGCGAAACGGGGTTGATGGCCGCGCGGTCATCAACCGTGATACGGAATGCATCCGTACGAGGAGAAATTCATGACGACGGCACAAATGATCAAGGTTGTCACACCCGGTGCTTTTTTGGCTACCAACATTATGGCGACTGCCGTGGCAAACGCGCAGGCCCAGCAAAGCACTACAGCGACCGCATCGGTCGCTGTAGCGTCTAACGCACATACATCCAAATCAGCCGCACCGCCAGCGCGCGATGTGTGGTTCCGTGGCGGGTACAACGTCGGACGCGGCACCGCTCCCCAAGTTCCGGGTTGTGCCGGGCCGGCCAGTTTCTGGAACGTGTACAGCGGGAATTGAAGGAATGCATCCATATCAGGAGAAAGTCATGAAGACCGCACCAATGATCAAATCTCTTACAGCTGGCGCTATTTTGGCTGCCAACATTACGGTGATTGGCCTAGCGAACGCGCAGACCCAGCAAAGCACTGAAACGACCGTTTCGTTCATATCCCCCCCTGGCAAACAGGCATCCAAATCCGTGGCACGGCCGGCGCGCGATGTGTTGTTCCGCGGCGGATACAACGTCGGACGCGGCACCGCTTCCCAAGTTCCGGGTTGCACCGGGCCGGTCAGTTTCTGCAACATGTACAACGGCAGTTGAAAAACAGTGGAATCCCGGGATTACGTTTTCTCGATGTCTATTAGCAGTTCAGATTTATGGGTTTTTACCGGCAGCGTCCTTATCGAAACGCCTGTCCAACAATTAGTAGACGAGATCGTCTGTCGTCATTCCATCCAGATCACTCAACGGAAAGAACGCTGAGAGGCCAGCCGGAAATGACGATCCTTCGGTGCTTCGCGAGTTGGTCGCTGGCAGCAGGAACCCGGCGATTCGCCAGTTGTCCTGCGGGTCGCCTCTCCCGTTATAACTGACTGACTCAACCTAAGAGGTAATGCGGGTCGTTTGAAGCTACGTGCCGGTCAGCGCGCGACTAGGCGAACGGCTCGCGTGCTTTCCCACTGCGCGTAGGGTGCTGTTTACGACTGGGTCTTGCGAGACGGCGGCGGCAGGCATTGATGAAAATGGCCACTTTGGCTTTTTGTCAGACACCTGCATCTACTTAACAGATGAGTTACAGGATTTTTCTTGTGTTTTTTTGCATATCGGATGGGATATTTAATGTCTACGCTGTGGATATTCCAATAACTATACTTGGTCGCAACCCACTCGAACAAAGTTTTATCGGCAGCCGTAACACCCCCGCGGGGGGGCCGCCGACAAAAAAAATTTCAGGAGACAACAGCATGCAGATGCAATCGACCCCCGATGGCGCGGCAGTCACCGCCCCGCTTCCGAAGCGTGCCAGGAATTACCTGCTCGCCGGGTGGGCTAGCATGGCCGGCACAACGATCGAATGGTATGACTTCTTCCTGTACGGCACGGCTGCTGCGCTGGTGTTCAACAAGATATTCTTTCCAACGCTCGATCCCATCCTTGGCACGTTGGCTGCGTTTGCGACCTACGGTGTAGGGTTTGTCGGGCGGCCCATGGGCGGTATCGTGTTCGGCCACTTCGGCGACCGTATCGGACGCAAGTCGATGTTGCTGGCCACACTGCTGCTGATGGGCATTCCGAGCATGGTGATCGGCCTGATCCCGTCTTACCAAAGCATCGGTTACTGGGCCGCTGCACTGCTCGTGGCTATGCGCTTTCTGCAAGGCATGGCAGCAGGTGGCGAGTGGGGCGGCGCGGTGCTGATGGCCGTGGAGCATGCTCCGCCCGGGCGGAAAGGATTTTTCGGCAGTCTGCCGCAAACGGGGGTTGGCTTCGGATTGATCCTGTCTTCGCTGGCGATGACTGCCGTGACCGCGTTACCGGAAGCCGATCTGCTCGCTTGGGGCTGGCGTATCCCCTTTCTCGCCAGCGTTCTGCTGGTTGCCATCGGCTGGGTTATCCGGGTGAGCGTGCCTGAATCGCCGGACTTCGAGCGGGCGAAGGCTCTCGGGCCGCCGGTAAAAGCACCGGTGCTCGAAGCACTGCGGAGGCATCCGCGTGAGCTCCTGATCATCATCGGTGCGCGGACTGCGGAAAATACCTGGTTCTATCTGGTCGTCGCTTTCGCGCTGGCCTATGCCGCCAATCAATTGAAGATTCCCAAGGTGCACATCCTGCATGCGATCACCGCAGGTGCAGTCCTGTCGTTGTTCACGATGCCATTTTGCGGCTATCTGAGTGATCGTATCGGGCAAAAGCGGCTCTTCCTGATTGGCGTTGTCATCATGTGCCTGTTTGCGGCACCGTTCTTTGCGATGCTCGCCACCCGCCATCCTGTCACCGTCTGGTGGGCGATGGTACTCGGTGTCGGGGTCGTGTTCCCGATTCTTTATGCTCCGGAATCGCAGCTGTTCGCGTCGCAATTTCCTGCCGAGGTCCGCTATAGCGGCATCTCGCTGTCCGTGCAGTTTGCAGGAGTGCTCGGGGGGGGCGTGGCACCGATGATTGCGACCGCGCTGCTGGCATTAGGCGGCGGCCGTCCACACTACGTCGTGGCTTATATGGTCGCGCTTGGCATCATCGCGCTGTTCTGCACGCTGTTGATGCGTGTACGCGCGGAATAGATATTTTTGTCGCCCGGTGTTTAGCC
Organism: Paraburkholderia dipogonis; assembly: GCF_046027395.1. Lineage (GTDB taxonomy): Bacteria > Pseudomonadota > Gammaproteobacteria > Burkholderiales > Burkholderiaceae > Paraburkholderia > Paraburkholderia dipogonis_A. The sequence continues at coordinate 21,867 of NZ_JAQQEG010000070.1, forward strand.
GGACATTTTCAAACCAGATAAGGAGAGCGAAACATGAATGCTATTACCCACCGTCCCAGCGTCAACGTAAGCGCAGTCAAACTGCTGATCGACGGCGAATTCGTCGAATCGAAAACCACCGAATGGCGCGATATCGTGAATCCCGCGACTCAGGAAGTGCTGGGCCGGGTGCCGTTTGCGACCGTCGACGAAGTGGATGCGGCGATCCGGTCTGCGCACGCGGCGTTCGCCACCTGGAAGCACACGCCGATCGGTGCCCGGATGCGCATCATGCTGAAGTACCAGGCGCTGATCCGCGAACACATGCCGCGCATAGCGAAGACGCTTTCTGCCGAACAGGGCAAGACCATTCCCGACGCCCAGGGCGATATCTTCCGCGGTCTCGAGGTGGTCGAGCATGCGGCGTCGATCGGCACGCTGCAGCAGGGTGAGTTCGCCGAGAACGTGGCAGGCGGTGTCGATACGTACACGCTGCGCCAGCCGATCGGCGTGTGTGCCGGCATCACGCCGTTCAACTTCCCGGCGATGATTCCGCTGTGGATGTTCCCGATGGCGATCGTCTGCGGCAATACGTTTGTGCTGAAGCCCTCCGAACAGGACCCGCTGTCGACCATGGAACTGGTCGAACTCGCGCTTGAGGCGGGTGTACCGAAGGGCGTGCTGAACGTCGTGCATGGTGGCAAGGAAGTGGTCGATGCACTGTGCACGCATGAACTCGTGAAGGCAGTTTCCTTCGTCGGCTCGACGGCAGTTGGCACGCATGTGTACCGCCTTGGCAGCGAACACGGGAAACGGGTGCAGTCAATGATGGGCGCGAAGAATCACGCGGTTGTACTGCCTGATGCGAACCGCGAGCACACGCTGAACGCGCTCGCGGGTGCCGGATTCGGCGCAGCAGGCCAGCGCTGCATGGCGACTTCGGCGGTCGTGCTGGTCGGTGCCGCGCAGCAGTGGCTGCCCGATCTGGTGGCCATGGCGAAGACGCTGAAGGTCAACGCGGGCAACGAGCCGGGAACGGACATCGGCCCGCTCGTCTCGCGCGCCGCGAAAGCGCGGGTTCTCGGACTGATTGAAACAGGCGTGAAGGAAGGTGCGACGCTTACGCTCGACGGTCGCGGCACCACGGTGCGTGGCTACGAGGAAGGCAACTTCATCGGCGCGACGATTTTCACTGACGTGACGACCGACATGGAAATCTACAAACAGGAAATCTTTGGACCGGTGCTGGTGGTGTTGCATGCGGAGACGCTCGACGAAGCGATCGCACTGGTCAACCGCAACCCGTTTGGCAACGGTGTCGGCCTATTTACACAGAGCGGCGCGGCGGCGCGCAAATTCCAGAGCGAGATCGACATAGGCCAGGTTGGCATCAACATTCCGATTCCGGTTCCGGTACCGTTCTTCAGTTTCACCGGATCGCGCGGATCGAAGCTGGGCGATCTCGGCCCGTACGGCAAACAGGTCGTGCAGTTCTACACGCAGACGAAAACCGTGACCACGCGTTGGTTCGACGACGCGACGGTGAACGACGGCGTCAACACAACGATCAGTCTGCGCTGATGCACGCGCAACCGTCACCGGAGACAACATCATGAAGATCGGTTTTATTGGACTAGGCAACATGGGGGCGCCCATGGCGCATAACCTGTTGAAGGCGGGCCACGCGGTGAACGTATTCGACCTGAACGCGCGGGCCGTGCAGATCCTTGTCGACGCGGGCGCAGAGGCGGCCGGTTCACCAAAAGCTGCCGTCACAGATGTCGAATGCGTGATCACGATGCTGCCCGCCGCTGCGCACGTGCGCAGCGTGCTGACGGCGGACGACGGTGTGCTTGCCGGCATTGGAAAAGGCGTTACCATCATCGATTCGAGCACGATTGATCCGGCGAGCGTCAAGGCGCTCGCGGAACTCGCCCAGCAACGCGGCAACACCTTCGTCGATGCGCCGGTGTCGGGCGGCACCGGCGGCGCGGCGGCAGGTTCACTGACATTCATGGTCGGAGCTAGCGCAGCAGTTTATGAGCAGGTCAAGCCGGTGCTGTTGGCGATGGGAAAAAACGTCGTGTATTGCGGCGAAACCGGCACGGGGCAGGTGGCGAAGATCTGCAACAACCTGGTGCTGGGCATCACGATGGCGGGCGTGGCTGAGGCGATGGCGCTCGGCGCAGCGCTCGGGATCGATCCGAATCTGCTGGGTCGCATCATTAATACGTCAACCGGACGGTGCTGGAGCTCCGACACCTGCAACCCGTTCCCAGGCGTGATCGAAACGGCACCTGCGTCACGCGACTACGCTGGCGGCTTTGGCACCGATCTGATGCTCAAGGACCTGGGTCTCGCCACCGATGCGGCAAAATTCGCGCACCAGCCCGTCTATCTTGGCTCACTCGCGCAGCAGCTGTATCAGACGATGAGCAGCAAAGGCGCCGGCAGGTTGGACTTTTCGGCGGTAATCAAGCTGTATCGCCCGGACAGAGAGGCGTGATGATTGGATTCGACTATGCACACGGCAGCGCCGTCGCGCTATTGACGCTCAAACGCCCGCCCGTGAATGCGTTCACACCAAAGGTTCCGCTGCGGTTGCAGCAGACGGTCGATCGGCTGACCGGCGAGGCGCGCGTGCGGGTCATCGCGATCACCAGCGCCCGCCCGAAATTCTTCAGCGCCGGCGCAGACCTGAGCGCTTTCGAGGACGGCCACCGCGAAGTCGGGCACGGCGTGCACCGCGCTGCGGCGCTGGCCGTCGAGCGCAAGCGCTTAGTCGAGCAGTTCGCTGGCGCGGACCAGCGCGAAGGCGTCAGTGGGTTGCGCGAGAAGCGAGCGCCGCGCCGACGGTCGGCCGAGGACACGCAGTGATGAGTGCGACGTCACACGGAAGGCAGCGGTCACTACGAGGCAGACAGGCGTCGATCCTCACGAGGATTCTGCCGTCAGGCATGCGATGAAAAGCATTAGGCGCGGCTCACCGCACATAAGTAAATCCGGAAGTCAGAGGAAGACATCATGAGCGAAGCAGACGACAGCACGGCGAACGCAGGCGCG
>NZ_JAQQEG010000071.1:0-24673 GCF_046027395.1 Paraburkholderia dipogonis
GCGCCGGCGTTCTTCCCCAGCGGCAACACCACCACGCAGCTGCTCAATACGGCGGGCGTGTTCGCCGCCGGCTTCCTGATGCGTCCGATCGGCGGCTGGTTCTTCGGCCGCCTCGCCGACAAGCATGGCCGCCGCACCGCCATGATGGTGTCGGTGTTCATGATGTGCGGCGGTTCCCTCGTGATCGCCGTGCTGCCCACCTACGCGCAGATCGGCGCGCTGGCGCCGGCGCTGCTGCTGGTCGCGCGGCTGTTCCAGGGCCTGTCGGTGGGCGGTGAGTACGGCACCAGCGCGACCTATATGAGTGAGGTCGCGCTCAAGGGCCGGCGCGGTTTCTTCGCGTCGTTCCAGTACGTCACGCTGATCGGCGGCCAGTTATGCGCGCTGCTGGTGCTGGTGGTGCTGCAACAAACGCTTTCCACTGAAGAGCTGAAGGCGTGGGGCTGGCGCGTGCCGTTCGCGATCGGCGCGGTCGCGGCATTGGTCGCGCTGTATCTGCGTAAATCGCTCGACGAAACCACCACCGCGGAAACGCGTCAGCGCAAGGAAGCCGGCACGCTGCGCGGCCTGTGGCTGCACAAGGGTGCGTTCATGACGGTGCTCGGTTTCACGGCCGGTGGCTCGCTGATTTTCTATACGTTCACCACCTACATGCAGAAGTACCTGGTCAACACGGCCGGCATGCAGGCGAAGACGGCCAGCAACGTGATGACTGCGGCGCTGTTCGTCTACATGGTGATGCAGCCGGCGTTCGGCGCGCTGTCGGACCGCATCGGCCGCCGTCGTTCCATGCTGTTCTTCGGCTTCTTCGCGACCATCGGCACCGTGCCGCTGCTGCACGCGCTGAAAGACGTGACGAGCCCGTATGCGGCGTTCGGTCTGGTCGTGGTGGCGCTCGCGATCGTCAGTTTCTATACGTCGATCAGCGGTCTGATCAAGGCGGAAATGTTCCCGCCGGAAGTGCGCGCGCTCGGCGTGGGGCTGTCGTACGCGGTGGCGAATGCGATCTTCGGCGGCTCGGCGGAGTATGTGGCGCTGTGGCTGAAGTCGGTCGGCAACGAGTCCACCTTCTACTGGTATGTGACGGCGATGTGCGCGATTGCCGGCATCGTGTCGCTGCGGATGCGCGATCCGTCGAAAGAAGGGTATTTGCGTCACGAGCCTTGAGTCTTCGAGGCTCGTCGAGAAGCGCACTTAGGCGCTCCTTGAGAACGGCGGTCCGGAGCAATCCCGGCCGCCGTTTTTTATAGGCCTCAGCGATGCGGACCGACTATGCATCGAGGGCAGGGTGCATGCTCACGCCACGACGATCTCCGTGCCCAACGCATGCAGCAGATCGCGCAGCGTCTCGGCCTGCGCCATTTTCGCGTCGCTGCGTAAGTGAATCTGCAGCGCTCGCCCCGCGATTCCGTCGACGGGTTGCGCGAGCCATAACTCCAGCGCGAGGCCCAATCCTTCAGGCTGGTTGACGACGACCGGTTCGATCACGCGCGGCTTGAAACAGGCACTGTCGGACATGGCGAGCCACCTCAGGGCTGGTGAAGGTTCGCCCTTATCGTAATCAGCGCACCACGCCGGACCAAGCAACAAATCCGCGTTTGCTTAGCAGAGGATGCTTAGCAGAAAACACGCTTATTGCGCGGGGCTTGCCTGCGTTCAGCAGCGGCATCGCCGCATCAGACCGGTTCAGAACGATCGCTGACCAGTTCCGACACGAGTTCCTTCACCACGGCGGCCGGATCCGCGGCAACAACAGGCGCGGCCGTCACTGCGGCAACCGCCGCCGCCGCGACGGCCTGCTGACGTGCGCTCAACGTCCCACGCGCAAGCATCAGAAGATGGTAGTAAAGCCGCGCGCTCAAGCCATAGTTGTAGGCGAACAGATGGGCGAAGGCGACCTTGAAGCCGGCGAGCGCCTGACGATTCTTCGCGTGAACCGAGACCACGATCGGCGCGAGACGGCGCAACGCCAACTTGCGCGAGGGCTCCAATTGCGCCGGCAACTTCAATGCCTTGACGAACGCATACGCGCTGACCGTTGCCGCGACCGCCGTGCCGCGCGTGCTATGCGAGACCGAGCTTGCCGTCTTTCGATACACCGAGACATAGTCGTGCAGATAGAACACTTCGCGCGCGGCGAGACAGAGTTCAGTGCCGAACACGAAGTCGCAGCACACGCCGTATTCTTTCTTGTAACCGATCCGTTTCACGAGTGCGGCGTTGGCCATCCAGCCGTTGTTCGGAAACATCTGGATCAGACCGGTTCTGCCCGGCAGAGACTGCAGGCCTTCGGCATCTTTCGTACGCCGAAACGCGGCGTTCAGGTGCGCGCTCGCCGCGAAGTCGATGGCGCCGCCGTGATCGGCTTCGTACTGGTCACCGAATGCCGCATCGAGTTGCGGGTGAAGCGTCCATAGCGACACGAGCTTTTCGACGCCGTCCGTGGTGAGCAGGTCGTCGTCGTGGATCAGCAGGATTTTATCGCCGCTCGCGCGCTCGAACAGGCTCGCTACGTTGCGTGCCTGGCCGAGCGACGGCTGGTTCCTTGCGTAACGCACGCGCGGCTCCCGGGCGTAGCGGGTCGCGATCAACTGCTCGGTGCGGGCGTCCTTCGAATCGTCGCCGATCACGATCTCCAACTCACCGTAGCTTTGCGCGAGGCATGAGTCGATGCAGGTCGCGATCAGCTCAGGACGATCGCAAGTCGGCAGACAGATGGAAACCTTCGGGTGGGGTGAGAGAGTCGAGGAGCTGGACATGAGCGTCGCCTTTGTTATCTGTTGAGGGGCGGCAGCCGGTCCGCTTGGCGCACACGTCGCTGCAAGCAGAAAAATAGTCCATCACGCGAAAAAAATAATCGGTAAAAATTAGGAAGAAATGTTTGGCTTATGAAAGACGTTGGAAGGGTAAATTTATACGGCTTCGCCACGAAAACGCAGCAAAGCCGTTTCTGGATTGACGCTCCTTATTTCAGCCGACCGGCGGCTCGCCTTCGCCGGGTTTTTTACCTGGACTGTCTGACGGCGCCTGGTCGCGCCCTTCGTCGTCGCGTTCGGGCAGCTTGCTCTTTTCATTGTCGCTGTGCACGGCGGGTTGCGGATGTTCGATGTCGGCCGGTTTGTCCTTGGCCTGTTCTTTGGTATCGCTCATGGTCCTCTCCTGGTTGGATGACATAAGCCTTGCAGCAATCGGCAGACCTGGGCGCGTGATTCGTGTCCTGATCGGGTCCCGCGCACGTGATTGATTGATCCGGACGCGAAAACCACGTGATGACCCGACAGCGGCGATCCCGCTCCACGCACTTACAAACAACCCCTTGACCCCGCCCCCCATTCAGCGCACCGTGGAAGGAGAATCCTATATCCCGGGAGTACGAAATGTCCCTCAACTTCCCGAATCCCAGCCGCAGCTATGACGCTTCTCACCACTGCGTCAATTTCTGGGGCTACGACAATGCGCGTGAAATCGCTTTTACCGTCAACCGTTCGGTGATCTCGAATCTGAGCCCGAGCGTGGGCTCCGACGAACCGGCCGTGCTCGCCGCGTTCGACCGGCATCGCGAGCAGATCCTTACGCTCGCGCGCGGCCTGTACCTCGGCGGCCCGCAAAACCGTTACACGATTTCCTGACGCGGCGCAGCGCCTTTCGCCGGCGCGCGCACGTCGCCGACCGCCGAACGCGGCCTCAAGCCGCCGGTTCGCGCGGCGCGGCGCCCGTGAGCGACACGATAAAATCGTAAAACGCCCGAACCTTCGCCGGCGGATGATGCCGCGAAGGATAGAGCGCATACAGCGGATAAACTTCGTCGCCCCAGTCGGGAAATAGCTCCATGAGTTTTCCGCTCGCCAGCAACGACTCGGCGCCGAGCGAGAGAATCTGCGCGACGCCTTGGCCTGCCGTGCAGACGCTATGCAAGGTGCCCACGTCGTTCACGGTCAAACGGCCGTGCGGCGTGATCACCATCTTCTTGCGGCCGCGATGAAATTCCCAGCTGAATGGGTAGCCCGTGAGCGGATCGCGAAACTTGATGCAGACATGCTTGCCGCTTTCGAGCTCGGCCGGATTCACCGGGTGCCCATGCTTCTTCAGATACGACGGCGCGGCCACGGTGAGAATCCGCGTGTCCAGCAGCTTTCGGGCGATCAGCGTCGACACCGGCGGATCGCCGAAACGGATCGCGAGATCGAAACCGTCGGCGACCAGATCGCCCATCTGGTCGCGGGTGATCAGTTCGAGCTGCAGATCGGGATGCTTGTCGATAAAGCCGCCCAGCCTCGGCCCGAGCACGAGGCGCGAAAAGAACGGATCCATGTTCACGCGCAAACGTCCGCGTACGGCGGTCGCGCCCTCTGCGGCGGAAGCCGCGGCTTCTTCGAGTCCACCCAGCAGCGGCACGATCTGTTCGTAGAAGCGCCGGCCTTCGTCGGTCAGCGTGACCGAGCGCGTGGTGCGGTCAAACAGCCGGATGCCGAGACGCGCTTCGAGCCGCGCAACCGAACGGCTCACCCCGGATTGCGACATGTCGAGCGCAACGCCTGCCGCCGCAAAACTGCCGCAATCGACAATCGCCGTCAAGACGCCCATGCCGTTCAGCACGCGCTCGTCAAATGGCATGTGATAGTCCTTTGTTATTCATTAATGCGTGACATGCTAACGCGAAACTCCGTTTGAATTCACGTGCCGACTCGGGGAAACGCCGCCAGGTAAGGCGGACGAATGATGTCATGTCATGAGTGGAATGACAGCCAGGCTATCGCGTCAATCGAGCGGCGGACGTTAATCTGTTGACGTTCGCCCGAAGCACCAAGACATGCGATTCTCGTCATGCACCGGGCATATTTGGACTGAACAACGGAGAACGCCCCATGTCGCGTATTTCTATCACCGGTTCCGCCGATGGTCTCGGTCAGATGGCCGCGCGTCTGCTCGTCGAAGCAGGCCATCAGGTGGTGTTGCATGCGCGCAGCGCCGCGCGCGCCGATGAAGCATTGAAAGCCGTGCCGCAAGCGGAAACCGCGCTGGCCGGCGACCTGTCGAGCATCGCGGCCACCGTCGCGCTCGCGGAGCAGGTCAACCGGCTAGGCCGTTTCGACGCGGTGATCCACAACGCGGCGGTCGGCTATCAGGAGCCGCGCCGGATCGCCACCATCGACGGCTTGCCGCACGTGTTCGCGGTCAATACGCTCGCGCCGTACGTTCTGACCGCCTTGATCGAGAAGCCGAAGCGGCTCGTCTATCTGAGCTCGGGCCTGCATCGCAGCGGCGACGCAAGCCTCGACGATCTGGCCTGGGAGCAACGCCCCTGGCGGGGTACGGCGGCGTACTCGGACTCGAAACTGCACGACGCGTTGCTGGCGTTCGCGATCGCGCGGCGCTGGCCGCAGGTGTTATCGAACGCGCTGGAGCCGGGTTGGGTGGCAACGAAAATGGGTGGGCCAGGCGCGCCTGACGATCTGCGGGCCGCTCCGAAAACCCAGGTATGGCTCGCCGTCAGCGACGAACCGGCGGCCACCGTCAGCGGCACGTATTTCTATCACATGAAGCCGTGCGAGACGCATCCGGCTGTGCGCGACGTTGCCGTTCAGGAGCGTTTGATCGAGGCGTGCGCGGGGTTTTCCGGCATCCGCTTGCCGGACTGATGTGACGTCAGGGCGCCGGTCAGCGGCCCGCGCCCTGCGTGGCTTGCCCGCGCACTGGGCGCGAGACGGGCGCGTCGTCGAGGTGGCGAAACACCCACGCCGACACCAGCGTGATCACCCCGACGCACACGAACGCGAGACGAAAACCGAGCGCGGCCGATCCGACTTGCGCGGAGAAGAGATTCACCAGCCCGCCGCCGATCGACACACCCAGCCCGATGGCCAGCATCTGCACCATCGAAAAGAGGCTGTTGCCGCTGCCGGCATCTTCATGCGAGAGGCCTTTGAGGGTGACGCTGTTCATCGCCGCGAACTGCATGGAGTTGGCCGCGCCGAACACCGCCAGAATCGCGATCTCGACCACGAGCGGTGTGCCGCGCGTAATCAATGCGAACGCAACGATCGACGAACCGACGATGATCGTGTTGACGAGCAGGAATGTGTCGTAGCCATAGCGGCGCACGAGCGGCGCGATCCAGCGTTTGGCGACGGTGCCGGCCAGGGCCGCGGGCAGCATCATCAGACCGGAGTGCAGCGGCGAGTAGCCCAGTTGCAATTGCAGCAGCAAAGGCACGAGAAACGGCACGGCGCTCGAACCGATACGGCACACCAGATTGCCGATCAGCCCCACGCTGAAATTCGGCTCGCGAAAGAGCGACAGTTTGAAGAGCGGATTGACGCGGCGTCTTGCATGCGGAATGTAGGCGAGCGCGCTTACAGCGGCGAGCGCGAACAGCGCTATTGACCAGGCCGCCCGATGCGTGGGCGCGGGGGCGTCGACGGCGAGCGAGAACGCGATCATGCACAGCGACAGCAGCCCGCAACCGACGAAGTCGAACGGCGGCGCCTTTGCTTCGCCATGCGACGGCAAAAACCGCTGCACCGCATACAGACCCACCGCGCCAATAGGCACGTTGATCAGGAAAATCCAGTGCCACGTGATCGCCTGAACGAACCAGCCGCCGAGCGTCGGCCCGGCGATCGGACCCAATTGCCCGGCGACCGAAATAAACGCAAGCGCCGCCACATACTGGTCGCCCGTGACGCTGCGCAGGACGGCGAGCCGTCCGATCGGCAGCAGCATCGAGCCTCCCACACCTTGCAGGACGCGCGCCATCACCAGTTGACCGAGCGTATGCGCGCTCGCGCAGCAGATCGAGCCGAGCACGAACACGAGGATCGCCGCGAAGTAGACGCGCCGCGTGCCGAAGCGGTCGGCGAGCCAGCCGGAGGCGGGCGTGAGCATCGCCATGGTCAGGGTGTAGGCGACCACGATCGGCTGCATCGCGAGCGGCGCGACGTGCAGACTGTGCGCAATCGACGGCAGCGCGGTGTTGACGATCGTCGTGTCGAGCGACTGCATGAAAAAGCCGGCGGCGACGATCCAGAGCAGAGCGGTCTGGGAAGAATCCTTGGTCATCTTTAACGGAACGGCGAGACGGCAGCGTTGGGAGTGGCGCGGCCGCCCTGGCTGTGAACATTCAATGGGCAATTCCGTCATCATATTGACATCCTCGTCAATCGGGAACCCCACTAGGGACGCTGACTGTTATCGACTTTGCCGATAAGCAGCGCGACAATGCCCCATGCTCAATCCCATCTGGCTCAAGACCTTTTCGACCGTCGCCGCCTGCCACAGCTTCACCGAGGCGGGGCGGCGGCTCGACCTGACGCAATCGAGCGTCAGCGAACACATCCGGCGGCTCGAAGAGAGCGTGGGCCGGCGTCTCTTTGTGCGCGACACCCATTCGCTTGCCATGACGCCGGACGGCGAAGCCATGCTCGCGCACGCCAGCGTGATTCTGCAGGCGCTTGCGCGGGCCGAGTCGCAGTTTCGCGCGCCGCGTCTGAAAGGCCGCGTGCGGCTCGGTTCCTCGGACGATGTCGCGCTCGGCCCATTACCCACCGTGCTGGCGGCGTTTCGCGACGCGCATCCGGATGTTGAACTGGAAATCACCATTGGCATGACCGGCAAGCTGTATGAACTGCTCGACGCGGGCGCGATCGATCTGCTGGTCGGCAAGCGGCGCCTGGGCGACCGGCGCGGCGTGCCGCTCTTCACCGGGCGGCTGGAGTGGCTGGCGCGCGCCGGCACGCTGGTCGATCTGAGCCAGCCGTTGCCGCTGATTCTGGTCGCCGAGCCGAGCGTGACACGGGCCGTCGTGCTCGATGCCCTCGCCGAGGCGGGCTTTAGCTGGCAGTTGGTGTGCACGAGCAGCAGCCACGCAGGGTGCATCGCGGCCGCGCGCGGCGGGCTCGGCATTACGGTTCGTCCGCAGTATCTGGCCGCGCGGGGCCTCGCGGCGCCCCTGAACATGGCGAGTCTGCCGACGCTGCCGTCGGTGGAATTCATCGCTCTGGCGGCGAAGCGGCTCAGCCGGCCGGCGGGCACGCTGCTGCAATTGCTGCATGACAGCGATCTGCGCGGGTCGTGGATCGGGGAATAGCGGCCAGGCGCGACGCGTCGGGATCGACGCCACGTATTGACGTGACGGCGGCGGCTTGCGCATCGGCATAGAGAATCTGTGCGGTGCGTGCCATATAGATAGGATTCCAGATCAATCCGCCGGGCGTGCCGTTGTTTGGCGGTTCGTCAATTGAATCTATTCAAGCCGCGGTGGTGCCGCCGCATGGGCGGAACAGGGACATCACGGCCTGTTGCGCGTTTACCGCGCCCGCCAATTTTTATTTTTTCGCCCGGAAGCAAATCGCTATACTTTCCATATACGGTTCATTGTTCCATATAAGGAACGTTTAATCGTTCACGTGCGCGGGGGCCGCACGTCATAAGCCAGAGCGCCAAACCAGCCAGAGCGATAAAAACCACGATGACCAAGAACCTGACCATCAATCTACGCATCGCGATCACCATCGCGTTTCTCGGCGTGCTGCTGATCGCCACCGGCGTGCTCGGCATTCTCGGTATGAACGAAAGCAACGAGGCGCAGCGCGAGGCTTACACGGTCCATTTCGCCTCGGTCGTTGCGCTCGGCAAATCGGGCACGGCCATGTCGCGCGCGCGTTTCGGGCTCGACTGGGCGATGAGCAATCCGCACTCGCCGCAACTGAACGCGCAACTCGAGCGTGCGCGCATGCTGCTCGGCGATTCGGATAAATGGTGGAACAGCTTTCGCGATCTGCCGAAAACGCCCGAACTGCAACGCCTCACCGACGACCTCGACGCGAAGCGCACCGCCGTGCGCCGCGACGGCATCGACAAACTGGTCGAGGCGATCCGCACCGGCGACGCGAGCTGGATGGACGAAAGCCGCGCGGCTCATCTGATCGGCCTGTACACGGCGATGAACATGAGCCAGGGCGCGCTGGAGGACTATCTGAACCAGCAGGCGGGCGACGCGAGCGAGCGCTCGGCCACGCTATTTCATACGCTGTTGTACGCGTGCATCGGCAGCATTCTGCTGGGATTGACGGTCGCGTTCATCAGTTGGCGCACGTTGCGCCGCGCGATCATGGCGCCGCTGAACGACGCGCTGCGCCAGTTCGACGCGATCGCCGCCGGCGAATTGACGACCCACGTGCCGATTCGTTCGAACGACGAAATGGCGACGCTCTTGCGCGGTGTCGCATCGATGCAGGACAAGCTCGGCGCCACCGTCACCACTGTGCGCGCCGGTTCGCATTCGATCGCGTCGTCGACGCAGCAGATCGCCGCGGGCAATCTCGATCTGTCGCAACGCACCGAGGAACAGGCGGCGTCGCTCGAAGAAACCGCGGCGGCGATGGAGCAGCTCACATCGACCGTGCAACTGAACGCGGAGAACGCGCATCACGCGAGCGAACTGGCGTTGCGCGCCTCGGAGATGGCCGCGCGCGGACGCACTTCGGTCGGCAGCATGGTCGAGACGATGCGCGTGATTCACGCGGGTTCGTCGAAAATGACCGGCATCATTACCGCGATCGAAGGCATTGCGTTTCAGACCAATATCCTCGCGCTGAACGCGGCCGTCGAAGCGGCGCGCGCGGGTGAAGAAGGGCGCGGTTTCGCGGTGGTGGCGGGCGAGGTGCGCAGTCTCGCGCAGCGCTCGGCGGCGGCCGCGAAGGAGATCGGCGCGCTGATCGCGGAGTCGACCTCGCGCGTCGAGAGCGGCGCGGGGCTCGTCAACGAAGCGGGCGATACGATGCAGGAAATCGAAGCCGCGATCGGGCGCGTGGCGCGTATCGTCGGCGAGATCGCGGCGGCGTCGAAAGAGCAGAGCGAGGGCATCAAACAGGTGAGCCTCGCCGTCACGCAGATGGACGAGGTCACGCAACACAACGCGGCGCTAGTCGAGGAAAGCGCGGCGACCGCGAACTCGCTCGCGGATCAGGCGCGGCAATTGAGCGAATTGACCGCAGCCTTCAAAGTCGCGAGCGATGCGGCGCAGCGCGAGGCGGTTTTCTGAACCGCACTGGATTCAGGCAGGCAGCTTGCGGAACGAAATCGCGAAGCGGTTCCATGCATTGATCGCGGAGACCAGCAGCGTCAGATCGACCAGTTCCTCGTCGCCGAAGTGCGGGCGCACCGCTTCCCAGACCGCGTCGGGCACATGGTCTTGCGACACCAGCGTCAGCGCTTCGGTCCATTCGAGCGCGGCGCGTTCGCGGTCCGTGAAGAACGGCGTTTCACGCCAGACCACGACGGTCGCGAGACGCCGGTCGGTTTCGCCGCCCTTGCGCGCGTCGGTGGTGTGCATGTCGACGCAGTATGCGCAGCCGTTGATTTGCGAGGCGCGCAGACGAACCAGTTCGGTCAGCGATTTTTCAAGGGCCGATTTGCCGATGCGTTCTTCGACGCCGATCATGGCCTTGATCGCGGCGGGGTTGGCTTTGTAGAAGTCGAGGCGTTGTTGCATGATTCACTCCTGAGTTGGGTTGAACGCATTCCGTGATGCGATGAGTGAAGATTAGGCGCATGACTGGCTTTGGGAAATGACCGATTTTGGCTATTTTCAGGTAACCACTTTGCCTCGCTGACGGCGAACGGCCACAACACGCCGAGCGTCCTTACCGATGGTAATGGCATCGTTGCCGCGCATCGGGCGATTCGGTATGGTGGGTTATCCGTCCATCTACCCATCCGAAGAGATCGCGCATGACTTCCGCCACAGACCAGCAACCACCGCCGATCCGCACCGACGTTCTGATCGTCGGTGCCGGCCCCGTAGGGCTTTTCGCCGCTTTCGAGGCGGGCGTGATCGGCCTGTCCTGCCAGATCGTCGACGGGCTCGACAAGGTCGGCGGCCAATGCATCGAGCTCTATCCGGACAAGCCGATCTACGATATTCCCGCTATTCCATCATGCACGGCACGTGAGCTGGTCGAGCGCCTGCTGGCGCAGTGCAAGCCGTTCGATCCGCCCATTCATCTCGAACAGCGGGTCGAGTCGGTCGAACAGGGCGGCGACGGACGCTGGACAGTACGTACCGATCGCGGCCTCGTGTTCGATGTCGCGGCGATCCTGCTGGCCGCCGGCAACGGCGCGTTCGTGCCGCAAAAGCTGGCGCTGGCCGAAGCCGTGCCGCTGGAGTCGCGTCATGTGCACTACAGCGTGCCACGTCTTGCCGACTTCGCCGGCAAGACCGTGGTCGTGGCAGGCGGCGGCGATTCCGCGCTCGATTGGGCGCTGGCGCTGCGCGAGGTCGCGCGCCGGGTGACGCTGGTGCATCGGCGCAGCGGTTTCAGTGCGGCCGATTCGAGTGTCGAGTTGATGCGGCGCGCGGTCGAGGCCGGCGAGATGGATTTCATCGTCGGCGCGATTGCGGGGCTCAACGTCGAAGGGGATGCATTGAAGTCGATCACATTGCGACATATCGAGGGCGAGACGCAACTCGCGGCCGAGCATCTCGTCGCGCTATACGGGCTCGTTGCCGATCTCGGGCCGATCGCGCAATGGGGGCTGTCAATTCATGGTGGGCGCGTCGATGTGGACACGTCGAACTATGAGAGCTCGCGGCCCGGCATCTTCGCGGTTGGCGACATCGCCAACTATCCGAACAAGCAGAAGCTGATTCTGTCGGGTTTTCATGAGGCGTCCCTCGCGCTGCGCAAGGCATACTCGTACGCCTATCCAGACAAAAAGCGCGTGCACGTGCATTCCAGTTACGACGCGAAGCTGGCTGAAAAAGTCAGCGCTGCCGGATGACTATTTTTGCGGAGATATCGAGTTCCTGATTGATTGAGCCGGTAGTGATTCACAGGTCACTACCGGCTCTTTTCTACCTGCCGCTTATTTCCCGGCGGGTTGACTCGCGGCCGCGGCCGCACTGGCCTCTTTGTCCTTCTTCCTGGCTTCGTGGTGGCCGACCGCGCAGCCGGCGGCCGCGCCCGCTACGCCGTGGTCACCCGCAACGTGGCCGGCGACGCCGCCCACGACCGCGCCTTTCGTACAGCCTTCAGCTTGCGCGGCGCTGTGTGTGAGTGCCAGCGCTGCGGCGAGGGCGAGGGTGGTGAATGCCTGTTTCAATTGCGGCTCCTGTTTCATGAGTGTGTGTCTTCAGGGCATAGCAATTGCGGGGCCCGGCGATTCCACCCGCGTTTTCGTCGAGGCGGCAGACGGCGCCGGGCCTTTCGCGTGGACCTCAGGTGAAACCATAGGCAAAGTGGACGGTGACTGGCGGTGTATGCTTTTGGACGTAGCCCTTATTCCGGACCACCATGAAACAGCTTGATGTCCCCTCCGCCGGCGAAAACGGCAAGCCTGCCAAGGTCCCGGTTGCGGCCCGCCCGAGTGCGGTTGTCGGGGTCGATTACTGGGCGCTGCTGCAGGCGATCGAAGACTACGCAATCTTCCTGCTCGACCCGACAGGGAGGATCGTGAGCTGCAATGCCGGGGCACAGAACCTAACGGGTTACCTCGATGAGGACATCATCGGTCAGCACTTTTCGCGCTTCTATGTCGACGAGGCGGTGGCGCGCGGCTGGCCCGCCTACGAACTGCAACAGGCGTCGCTGACCGGCCGCTTCGAGGACGAAGGCTGGCGGGTCCGCAAGGACGGCACCACGTTCTGGTCGAACGTTGTGATTACGTCGATCCGCAACGACGCGGGCATTCTCACCGGCTTCGCCAAGATCACGCGCGATCTGACCGCGCAACGCGAGTATGTGGAAGCGCTGCGGCAAAGCGAGGAGCGGTTTCGTTTGCTGGTCGACTGCGTCAAGGACTACGCGATCTTCATGCTCGATCCGCAAGGCTACGTGGTGAGCTGGAATACAGGCGCCGCGCGCATCAAAGGCTATACACGCGAGGAAATCGTCGGCCAGCATTTTTCGCGGTTCTACGTGCCTGAGGAAGCGGCGGCAGGCAAGCCCGCGCGCGAGCTGGCGATCGCCCGGCAGATCGGCCACGTCGAGGACGAAGGCTGGCGTGTGCGCAAGGACGGCACGACCTTCTGGGCCAACGTCGTCATCACCGCGGTGCATGACGAAACGAACCGGCTGCGTGGCTTCGCCAAGGTCACGCGCGATCTGACCGAGCGGCGTCAGCGCGAGGAACTGGAGCGTTCGGGCGAACGCATGCGCCAGTTTCTTGCGACCCTTGCCCATGAATTGCGCAATCCGCTCGCGCCGGTGCGCAATGCGATCGGTGTGATGCAACTCGAAACCGGCGTCAGTCCCACGCTGGCGCGTTCGCGCGACCTGATCGATCGCCAGGTCACGCACCTCACGCGTTTGGTCGACGATCTGCTCGACGTCGGCCGGATCATGTCGAACAAGGTCGAGTTGCGCCTCGGCCGTGTCGATCTGGCCGAGGTGATGGCGCGCGCGATCGAGGCGGCCAGGCCGTTCACGGATGCGCACGAGCAGCGGGTCGTGCAGCATATGCCGGACGAGCCGGTGATCGTGCGCGGCGACATGACGCGTCTCGTGCAGGTGTTGCAAAACCTCTTGCACAACGCGGCAAAATTCTCACCGGTGAGCAGTACCATCGATGTCGTGGCGCGTATCGATTACCACATGGCCGTGCTCGAAGTGCGCGATGCGGGTTGTGGCATTCCGGTGCGCTCGCTCGACAAGATCTTCGAGCTGTTCGCTCAGGAGAAGGAAGGGCAGAATGCCGGCGAGGGCGGTCTCGGCATCGGCCTCACGTTGTGCAAGTCGCTCGTCGAGATGCACGGCGGCAGCATTATCGCGAGCAGCGAAGGGCCGGGTTGCGGCAGCACCTTCACGCTGAGTCTGCCGCTGGCCGCCGCGCCGTCCGAAGCAACGGGCGATGAGGCGAACGCGGCGAACACCGAAGTCGCGCCGCTGCGCATTCTGCTGGTCGACGACAATCGTGATTCGGCCGACAGTCTCGCGATGCTGCTAGAACTCAAAGGCCACGAGGTGCGCATCGCCTACGAGGGCGAGCAGGCGGTTCAGGTCGCGCCGCGCTTCGCGCCCCACCTCGCTGTCATCGACCTTGCCATGCCGAAGATGGACGGCTATGCGACCATCGCGGCGCTGCGCGCGATGCCTGAGCTCGCCCATACCGTGTACGCCGCCATGACCGGCTTCGGCCACCCCAGCGATCGCGAGCGCACCCGCGACGCCGGTTTTCATGCGCATCTCGTGAAGCCGGTCGAACTCGAGTTGTTCGATGCCTTGCTGGCCGAGGTGGAAGCGCGGCGCAGCGGGCGTGAGCCCGGCTAGCCGTTCGAGCAACGCACGCTTCCTTCATACCAGAGCGGTGTGATGGCTGGCGTGCATCGGCATTCCTGATTCCCGAAGAAAAGTGTCGCGTGTCCCGGCGTCCGGCGCCTGAGGCACGCCGCTTGCTGAGCGTCTTTTGTGCGCGGCGGCCCTTGAGAGTCCGCCGGCACTCGATCGAACAGCTTCAGGGAGGCACGATGCTCGATACGCGTGATCGTGCGGCCGGCGTCAATGCGCGGCCGCCGCAAAGCTCCGGCATGACCGCGTCTCGCGATTCCCATGCAGCGGCGAGTAAGGCAAGGAAGGAGGCGGACCCTGCCGGGGCGCTTGAAAATTTTCTGCGTGATACGCGTTTCGATCCCAACGACCCCGCCGCGCTCGGCGACGTGTTGCGCGCGCTGGTCGAACGCGGGTATGACTGCGCGCCCGTCGTGCCCTTGCCGGGTCACGGCGAGACGCTCGCGCGTTGGCGCGCCCTCGCAGCGGTGGCCGCGTGCGATCTCGGACTCGTCAAGCTGTTCGAAGGCCACACGGATGCGCTCGCGATTCTCACCGAATTGCAGGGGCCCACGCCGCCTGCGGGGAGCCGCTGGGGAGTCTGGGCCGCCGAGCCGCCCGATGCGCGCGTGCAGGCGACGAAAGTAGGAATCCGAAGCGATGGCTCGGACCTTCATCTCGCAGGTACGAAAGCCTGGTGCTCGGGCGCGGGTGTCGTCACGCATGCGCTCGTTACCGCATGGCTGGACGATGAACCGGTGCTGGCGGCCGTCGCAATGGATCAGCCAACTATCTCGATCGACACGTCGAAGTGGCAAGCGGTTGGCATGCAGGCCACGGCAAGCGCTGACGTGACCTTCGACCAGACATTGGCGACGCTGGTGGGCGGCGCGCATTCCTATGTGCGGCGTCCAGGCTTCTGGCACGGCGGCGCCGGTATCGCCGCGTGCTGGTATGGGGCCGCCGCGCAGATCGGGCGGATGCTGCGCGACGCGTGCACGCAGCGCGCCGATCCACATCGGCTTGCCCATCTCGGTGCGGTCGAGGTGGCATTGGCCGGCGCGGCTGCGGTATTGCGCGAGACCGCCGCGCACATCGACGCCTATCCGTCGGCTGACTCGCAACGCGAGACCATGCGCGCGCGCCTCGTGGTGGAAGAAGCCGCGACTGCCGTGATGAATCACGCGACGCGTACGCTCGGTGCCGGGCCACTCTGCCGCAACGCGCGCTTCGCGCGTGCGCTGGCGGATCTGCCGGTGTTCCTGCGCCAGAGCCACGCTGAGCGCGACCTTGCCGCGCTCGGCGAACTGAGCGCTGCGGCGGGACAGGGCGAGGGTCGTAGTGATCCCGATGCCGGAGGTGCCCCGTGGACGCTTTGACTGACGCCGTGCACGGAGGGCCGCTGACATGAGCTCTCGGGCCACTTACTTCGATGAACTCTACCAACAGAGCGACGATCCGTGGAAGTTGCGCGAGGGCTGGTACGAGAGCCGCAAGCGCTCGCTCACGCTCGCGTTGCTGCCGCGTCCGCGTTATCGGAGTGCGTTCGAACCCGGCTGCGCGAACGGCGAGCTGACCGTCGAACTGGCGAAGCGCTGCGATACGCTGCTCGCCGCGGATCTGCACGAGCGCGCCGTGCAGCTTGCACGCGAGCGCGTTGCCGGTTCGCCGCACGTCCGCGTCGAACAGCGCACGGTGCCGCGCGAGTGGCCGACCGAAGCCGGCCCGTTCGATCTGATCGTGATCAGCGAATTCGCTTATTACCTCGATTCGGCGGAGCTCGAAACGCTGGCTTCACGAATCGCGGCCTCGCTCACGACGGACGGCACGCTGCTCGCCTGTCATTGGCGCCGGCCCTTCGCGGAAGCGCTTGAATCCGCCGATGCCGCGCATGCGCTGTTCGATGCGCGCTGCGGCCTCACGCGTCTCGCGCATCACGATGAAGCCGATCTGCTGATCGACGTCTGGTCGCGCGACACCCGCTCGGTCGCGCAACGCGAGGGGCTCCTATGATCGGCGTGATCGTTCCGGCGCACAACGAAGAGGCGTTGCTCGCGCCTTGCCTCGCGGCCTTGATCGCCGCCTCCCGCCACGAGGACCTGGCGGGCGAAACGGTGCGCATCGTGGTCGTGCTCGACGCTTGCGACGACTTCACCGGCGCGATCGCGCGTGCCTACGGCGTCGAGACGCTGACGCTGAAGGCGCGCAATGTCGGCATTGCGCGCGCGACCGGCGCGGACTTCCTGCTGGCGGACGGCGCGCGCTGGCTCGCGTTCACCGACGCCGACAGCCGCGTGTCGTCGGGCTGGCTGGTCGCGCAGCTTTCGCTGGATGCGGACGCGGTGTGCGGCTCGATTGCCGTCGACGACTGGACCGCGCACCCGCACAGCGTGCGCGAATATTTCCGCAAGACTTACGTGGATGCCGACGGTCATCGTCACATTCACGGTGCGAATCTCGGCGTGTCGGCCGACGCCTACCGGCGCGCGGGTGGTTTTCCGCCGCTCAAGTGCAGCGAGGATGTCGCGCTGGTCGACCGGCTGATCGCGATCGGCGCGCGCATCGCGTGGAGCGCGGCGCCGCGCGTGATCACGAGCGCGCGCGCCGCGGCTCGCGCGCGTGGCGGCTTCGGCGACACGCTTGCGGCATGGGCGGCTGCCGGCTAAAGGAGCGCCGCCCGCTGTAAAAGGAGTCCGACATGATGGAAGCGATCTTGCTGCTATTCGGTCAAGGCAGGACGCTCGACCCGCTGCAGATGGCCATGCGCGCGATCGTCGTGTTTCTGGTCGCGCTGGTGCTGATCCGGATCTCGGGCCGGCGTTCGTTCGGACAACGCTCGCCATTCGATTCGGTGGTGGTGATTCTGCTCGGCGCGACGTTGAGTCGGGCCATCGTCGGCGCGTCGCCGTTTATCGGCACGGTGGTGGCGTCATTCGTGATCGTCATCTGCCACCGGGCGCTGGCGTGGGTATGCATGCGCTCGCGCCCGCTGGAGCGGCTGGTGGGCGGCGTTGAACGCGAGGTGTTCAGCAACGGCGCGTTCAACGCGCGCGAGATGGACGCCGCGCTCATTAGCCGAACCGACGTTCACGAAAGCGTGCGGCAGAAAACCGGCTCACGTTCGATGGACAACGTGGCCGCGGCGATCCTCGAACGCAACGGCGAAGTGAGCGTGATCCGCAAGAAGGCTTGAGGCGGGCCGCTCAGCCCCGGCCACCGCGCGAGATTTCCTCGCCCGCGCCGTGCGGCATGCGCAGCGTGACCGGAATCGATGCGAACGAGCACAGCCCGACCACCAGAAACGCCGGCCAGAAATCCGACCACGTGATGCCCGGATGCCCATGCAGCACGCGCGAGATCTGCAACACGATGCCGCCGATCGTCACGCCGAGGCCGAGCGACATCTGCTGCACGACGCTGCCGAGACTCGTGGCGCGGCCCACGTCGCGACTGGCGATTTCCGCGTAAGTGAGCGAGTTCAGACTCGTGAACTGCAGCGCTGGGAAGAAGCCGCCGAGCAATACGACCACCCAGATGATCCAGGTCGGCGTGCCGGGGAAAAATAGTCCACAGGCCGCGATCGAGAGTCCCGACAACGCGGCGTTGACCACCAGCACCGAACGGAAGCCGAAGCGATGCAGCACGCGCGAGGCGACCGTGCGCATGAACATGCCGCCGAATGCGGACGCGCACGTGATCAGGCCGGATTCGAACGCGCTCATGCCGTGGCCTTCCTGCAGCATCAGCGGCAACAGGAACGGCAATGCGCCCAGGCCGATCCGGAACAACGAACCGCCGAGCACGCTCGCCTGGAACGTCGGCACCTTGAAAAAGCGCAGGTCGAGCAGCGGCAGCGGGACACGCTGGGCGTAGGCGACATAGGCCGCGAGCAGAACCGCGCCGCACGCGCACATGCCGAACGCGTCGCCGTTGGAAATCAGTTCGCCACCGACCAGCGACAGCCCGAGCAAGAGCAGCACCGCACCCGCGGCCGACAGAAAAAAGCCGATCCAGTCGAGCGGGCCCGGGTTCGGTTCGCGCGTGTTGGCGATGTGCCTGTTGGTCAGATAGATGCCGAGAATGCCGATCGGCACGTTGATGAAGAAAATCAGCCGCCAGTGCAGATAGGTGGTGATGAAGCCGCCGAGCAGCGGTCCCGCGGCGGGGCCGAGCATCGCCGGGACGCTCAGATAGTTCATCGCGCGGATGAAGTCGGACTTGTGCACCACGCGGAAGATGATGATTCGCCCGACCGGCACCATCATCGCGCCGCCCACGCCCTGCACGAAGCGCGCGAGCGTGAAGGTGGCCAGCGAATTCGACGCGGCGCACAGCAGCGAACCCGTCACGAAGATGCCGATCGCCGTGCGGAAGATGGTGCGCGCGCCGAACCGGTCGGCGAACCATCCGCACACGGGAATGAACACGCCGAGGCCCAGCACATAACTCGTTACCGCGATTTTCAGTGTGACCGGATCGCGCCCGAAGTCGCGCGCCATGGCCGGTAGCGCGGTGACGATCACGTTCGCATCGACGCTTTCCATGAACATCGCGCACGCGACGATGAGGGGCGCAATGAGGGCTTTCTGGACGACGGTCATGAAGGCGGGCTGCGGCGAACGGTCGCGGGCAAAGGGGCCATTATTGCACCTGTACGGTGCGGATTGTTAACAGCGCAGGGTCCGATGCCACCCTTTTTTAAACCGGGTGATTGCGCATGTGACCGTCAGGCAACAGTCCACGGCTTTATTGATATTTGTTGCAGTGCGACAGGAGAGGGCTATAATCGGGTTATTGCCTAGGTATAAACCCTATACAGGAGTCCACCATGAACACCGCTTCCAACGCTTCCGCCGCCCGCGCTACCGTCGCCGCCAACAACACCTTCTTCGGCAAACTGCGCGCCTTGGCACTGCATGCACTGAACCTGCACCTGCAAAACTGCGCCGTGATCGCGGAAGCGCATCGCCGTCCGGAGTAAGCCAAAAGCCGCGCGCCACGTGCGCTGACCGACATAGCAGGGCGCAGATATGCGCCGCGTCTGTCATGCGCACGGCGCCTGGCCTAGCATCATTTTTGCGTCATTCATGCCCGCCAGGCCGCGATGTCAGCGCGGCCGGCTGGCACGTGCAGCGGGCGCTGTGCGATCTGGTCTCATCATTCAAGCTTCATTGCAGCGGCGGCACGCGCGCAATTCGCGCCGTGTGAGCGTCTTGCGTGACGCCGCTCGTGTTTCCGAGCTCGTGCGGCAACGACCGTACATCATGGCTTGAGTTAGTCGCGGGCGCGGCTCGGCACCCTTACTACGGCCTTGCGCTCCCTGGTCGCTCGCGTGGCCAGTGCGCTCATCAACAGTGCCATCGACACCAGCCCGACCAGATACACGCCTGCCATCATCCAATCCTGTTCCGCCATTTTCATTCTCCTTCGATTACCGAACTTCACCCGGCAAGTGCGCCGCGTTTCACTGAGCTATTGCTCTCGATTACGGCACGCGAAGAGAAAATCTTGATGCTGCGATTCGTCGCTTCGAGCGACATGGCATGCGCACACAATCGACGCGACGTCGAATCTTCATTCGCAGCGCACGAATAGCGTTTAAACTTCAGCCCCCTGTCGACAACCCGGCGCGCCTCATCGCGGCCCAATCGGCAATATCGACCGTTTTATTCACCCGTATGGCTGCGGCGCGCAGCGCATTCAGATTTAATGGGCGGCCCAGGTTAAACCCCGCGATACAGCTGACGCTGTCAACCTTTTCACCCCTGTGCCGTTATCCATTTGTAATCGCCAATAACCGGCGACGCCGCGACGGACAATCCGACGCGACAGCTCCAGCAAGGCCCTGCATTGACCATGTTCCATCGATATAACTATAAATTCGACCGGCTAGGCGCGATGTTCGACCGTGCATCGAAAACGCTTGGCAACAGGGGATTTCTCTCGCCTCTCCTCGCGCTCGTGATTGGCGCGCTGCTGCTGGTCGTCTTGCAACACCTCTCGCAAGCAGTCGACTATCGCTCGGTGATGCGTGAGTTGCGTCGACTGACGGCCGGCGAGTGGACCGCCGCGCTTGGCGCCACCGCGCTCAGCTATGTGGCGCTGGTCGGCCGCGACGCCGTCGGTTTGCGCTATCTGGGCGCGGTCGTGCCGCGTGTGGCGCTGTGGATCGGCGCGACCGCCGGCTCGGCACTCGGCAATGCCACCGGCTTCGGCGCGCTGACAGGCGGGGCCGTGCGCGCGCGCGTCTACGGCGTGGCCAGCGTCACGCCCGCGCAGATCGGCCGCATGACGGTGTTCACGAGCGTGTCGCTCGCGCTCGCACTGGTGCTGATGACGGCACTCGGCATGGTCGGCGTGGCCGGCACGCTCGCACCGATGCTGCATCTCGAACCTGTCACGCTGCGTTGGATTGGCATGGCACTGCTCGTCGTGCTCGGATTGGCGGCCGCCGCCTGCCGCAAAGAAACGCGCCCGCTGCGCACGCGCTGGCAGTGGCTCTCGTTCGATATTCCCTCGCGCCGCGACCTGCTCGCGCAAGTGGCGCTCGCGGTGCTCGACGTGGTGGCCGCCGGCCTCGCCTTGTGGGCATTGCTGCCGCATGCGGACGTGAGCTTCGTGACTTTCATCACGGTCTACGCCGCGGCCATGCTGCTCGGCATGATCGGCCACACGCCCGGCGGCGTCGGCGTGTTCGAAGCGGCGATGGTGTTCACGCTGAACGGCAGCGTGCAAACGCATCAGATGCTTGCCGCATTGCTCGCGTATCGCGCGATTTACTTCGGTGTCCCGTTGATCGTCTCGGCCGCGCTGCTCGCCGGTTTCGAAGGCCGCGCGCTGAAAAGCCGTTTGCCGCTGCAACACGCCGCTGCGGCGTCGAAGCTCGCCCCGCTGTTCCTGAGTCTCGTCACGTTCGTGGTCGGCGGCATGCTGGTGATTTCCAGCGCGACGCCCGCGTTCTGGCAACGCATTCACATGCTGCGCGATGTGCTGCCGCTGTGGGTGCTCGAAAGTTCGCAGATGCTCTGCAGCGTGCTCGGCGTGCTGCTATTGTTCGTCGCCCGTGGTTTGCTGCGGCGGCTGGACGCCGCGTGGTGGATGACGCTTCTGCTGGCGGTGTTGAGTCTCGCGTTGTCGCTGACCAAAGGTCTGGCGTTCGTGGAAGCCGGGGTGCTCGGCATGCTGGTCGTGTTGCTGCTGTCGACGCGCCGGCGTTTTAACCGTCATTCGTCGCTGTTCGCGGAGCGCTTTACGGCGGGCTGGCTGGTGTCGGTTGCAATGGTGCTGATGCTGGCCACGTGGGTGATGCTGTTTGCTTTCCGCGACGTGCCGTACACGCGCGACCTGTGGTGGCAATTCGCTTTCGACGAGCGCGCGCCGCGTGCATTGCGCGCGACGCTGGCCGCAAGTGTGTTCGCCGCGACGTTCTCTTTCTGGCAGTTGCTGCGTCCCGCGCCGGGGCGCTTCGTCAAACCGGCGCCGGAAGATCTGCACGACGCGGCGCGCATCGTGCGTGCGCAGGAGCGCAGCGACGCCGGTCTCGCGCTGATGGGCGACAAGAGCTTTCTGTTCTCCGAGTCGCGCAAGGCTTTCCTGATGTACGCGAAATACGGCCGCACGTGGGCCGCTTTGCACGATCCGGTGGGGCCACGCGAAGAGTGGGCCGGCCTGATCAGCAAATTCGTCGCGCTCGCGCATACGCACGGTGGGCGCGCTGCGTTCTATCAGGTGCGCGCCAACGCATTGCCGCTTTATCTCGACGCTGGTCTCACGCTGATGAAGCTCGGCGAGGAAGCGCATGTCGTGCTCGACGATTTCGACCTGAAGGGCTCGCATCGCGCGCATCTTCGCTATGCGCTCAAGCGCGGCGAGCGTGATGGCTTCACCGTCGAAGTGATCGATCAGGCGAACGTGCCCGCGTCGCTCGAAACGCTGCGCGAGATTTCCGACGGCTGGCTCGACAGCCGCGACGCGCGCGAAAAGAGCTTCTCGGTGGCCGCCTTCACGGACGAGTACCTCGCCGCGCAATCGGTGATGCTGGTGCGCCAGAATGGCGAGCCGGCCGCGTTCGTCACCTTCATGACGACCGACATGAACACCGAGGCGACGGTCGGCGTGATGCGTCATGTGGAAAGCGCGTCGTCGTATGCAATGGAATATCTGTTCACGCAGCTGGCGCTGCATCTGAAGCAGGCGGGTTTCCGCTCGCTCAGTCTCGGCATCGCGCCGCTCTCCGGCATGCAGCCCACGCCGCTCGCTTCGCGATGGCACCGGTTCGCCGGCATCGTGTGGCGTTTTGGCGGCCGTTTCTATAACTTCCGCGGACTGCGAGCTTTCAAGAGCAAGTTCCAGCCGCATTGGGAGCCGCGCTATCTCGCGGCGTCGGGTTCGGTGGGCGTGTTCTTCACGCTCGCGGACCTGTCATTGCTGGCAGGAGGCCGGCGTTCATGACATTGCATTCGTTGTTCAAGCTCGCTCTCGCGGCGAGCCTCGTGACCGGCGGCGCGCTCGCGCACGCCGCGACCACCACTGTGCCCGGTGGCCGTTATGGCGACGTCACGGTCACGCAGCCGACTGGTCCGTTGCGCGGCTTCGTGGTGCTGTACTCGCAAGCGAGCGGCTGGAGCGCGACGGATCAGCAGAGCGCCGACGCGCTCGCGAAGGCCGGCGCGTTGACCGTCGGCGTGGACACCGCGCGCTATGCCGGTAATCTAAGTGCGAAGAAAGAGGCCTGCCACCAACTTGTGGGTGATGCGGAAGCGTTGAGCCATCAACTCGAACGCCAATCGCAATCAAGCCATTATTTCGCGCCGATCGTCGCGGGTACGGGCCAAGGCGCGACACTCGCCATGCACGTGCTCGAACAGGCGCCGTCGAATACGATTGCCGGCGCGGTCGCGGTGGACGCCGAGCGCACGCTCGATCCACGCTTTCAGCCGTGCCCGCCGGACCCGACGATTATCCGCGACAAGGTGCCGGGTTTCGTCGAAAAGGCGGCCACGGGCAACGCCGATCGCGCGCGCCTCGTCGCGTTGGTCACGCCGCATTTGCAGGCCGTGTCGACGGGCGACGACGACGTCTCCGATCTGCCGCTGATCGAATTGCCGGCCGCGCATCCGAACGGCCTCATGGCGATCGTGATTTCCGGCGACGGCGGCTGGCGCGACCTCGACAAGACGATCGCCCAGGCGTTGCAGAAAGACGGCGTCTCGGTGATCGGCTGGGACAGCCTGCGCTATTTCTGGAGCGAAAAGCCGCCCGCGCAAACGAGCCGCGACCTCGCGCGCGTGATGCAGACCTATGGGGCGCGCTGGAATGCGCAGCATATCGCGCTCGTCGGCTATTCGTTCGGCGCGGACGTGATGCCGTTCGCCTATAACCGTCTGCCGGAAGCGCTGCGCGCGAAGGTATCGCTGATCGCGTTGCTCGGCTTCGCGCCCGATGCCGATTTTCAGATTCGTGTGGGCGGCTGGCTCGGCATGCCGGCCAGCGACAAGGCGTTGAAGGTCCAGCCGGAATTGACGCGCGTGCCGCCCGCTATCGTGCAGTGCTTCTACGGCGAGAACGAGAAGGACACCTTGTGTCCGGCGCTGAGCAAAACCGGCGTCGAGGTGATTCGCACCTCCGGCGATCACCACTTCGGCGGCGATTACGATTCGCTCGAAAAGCGCATTCTCAGCGCTTTCAGGAAGCAGAGCGGCGTGCGTTGATGCTCATGCGTGGCCTGGAGCGCAAGGGCGTCCAGACTGCGCTGATGTATGGTTCACTCGACGAAGGATTGGACGCGCTGGAAATTCATTTCGGATTCGGTGGTATTCGCTCTGGCAAGCTGAAGAACATCGACGTGAAACTGGTCGGCAACGTCGACCACGCGCTCTTTTCACAGACCGCGCGCAATGTGGTGATGGCGCAGTCCGACCAGTTTCTGCGGGAGCGTGTGTTGAATGCGCCGCGTTTGCCTGCTGTGGCAGATCGCGGTTTGCGCGTCGCGCAGGCTCTACGGCGTTGAGGTCATCATGATGGTGAACCGATCGTCTGCGATGCTGTGCATTACGGCCTGTGAGCACGGCGTCGAGCGCATTTTGCATGCGGAGCGGAGAGCACGCCGCGGCGCGTATTCCAATCGACAGGGATTGACAAAGCGCCTCAAGTCAACGAAGATCGAACGCATGAACTGCCTCGACATCCGTATTGCGCTGATTATTAGCATCATTCATCGAATGGTGGGTTAGCGCGCGTCTGATAGCAGTGACACATAACCCGCCCCACGAGGCGGGTTTTTTTATGTCCGCTTGCAACCTGCCTCCTGGTGAACTCTCTGCTGATTCGTCCTTGCCGCACAGGAGCTTGCCTTGTCGTTACACCAACTCAAACAGGCCGCTGAAGCTGCCGATAGCGTCGCGCTTCGT
>NZ_JAQQEG010000072.1:0-22234 GCF_046027395.1 Paraburkholderia dipogonis
AATTACCAGATTCGTCATTTGCTCTGTCTCCCTCACAGCACCTTGGCTTCGGTCTTCAGCTTCTCGACCAGCGTCTTCACATCCGGCACCTTCACACCGGCGGAGCGCTTCGGCGGCTCGACAACCTTCAGCGTCTTCAGGCGCGGCGTGACATCGACACCCAGATCTTCCGGCTTGAGGACTTCCAGCGGCTTCTTCTT
Organism: Paraburkholderia dipogonis; assembly: GCF_046027395.1. GTDB lineage: Bacteria > Pseudomonadota > Gammaproteobacteria > Burkholderiales > Burkholderiaceae > Paraburkholderia > Paraburkholderia dipogonis_A. The sequence goes on from NZ_JAQQEG010000072.1 coordinate 201, forward strand.
CGCCTTCATGATGTTCGGCAGCGTGACGTAGCGCGGCTCGTTCAGGCGCAGGTCGGTCGTGATCACGGCCGGCAGCGTCAACGACAGCGTTTCCGCGCCGCCGTCGACTTCACGCGACACCGTTGCCTTGCCGTCAGCGACCACAACCTTCGAGGCGAACGTTGCTTGCGGCAGATTAGCCAGTGCAGCGAGCATCTGACCAGTCTGGTTCGAATCGTCGTCGATGGCCTGCTTGCCAAGGATGACCAGCGAAGGCTGTTCCTTGTCGACCAACGCCTTCAGCAATTTGGCCACGGCCAACGGCTGCAGTTCTTGCGAAGACTCGATCAGAATCGCGCGATCCGCGCCAATCGCCAGCGCCGTGCGCAGCGTTTCCTGCGATTGCGTGACACCCGCCGACACAGCGATCACTTCCGTCGCCACGCCCGCTTCCTTCAGACGCACCGCTTCCTCAACCGCGATTTCATCGAACGGATTCATCGACATCTTCACGTTCGCGATGTCGACGCCCGTGCCGTCCGACTTGACTCGAACTTTCACGTTGTAATCGACCACTCTTTTGACTGGCACCAGGATTTTCATGCACACGCTCCAAAGTTACGAATACGTCAACCCAACGAACATTATAACGACTGCCCTCATGGCAGCCCGGTCGCGGGTGCTTTAGCTGGAGGATATCGCTCCTCAGCGGCGTGACGGCAATATCGAACGATCGTTCTATTTTAATCTCGAAAAAACCCGGGCGACAACCCCGGGTTAAGACTTACGACTCTAATTTTGCATTGCCGTCGTGTTTTGCTTGCTCTGCAGGCCGCCGGCTCACCACGCGGCGATGACCGACCCGCCGAATTTGCTTTCGACGAACTGCTTCACTTCCGGCGAATGATACGCCGCGACCAGCTTGGCGACCCACGGCTTGTTCCTGTCAGCTTCGCGAATTGCGATGACGTTCACGTACGGGCCTTTCGGGTCTTCCATCGCGATGGCGTCCTGCTTGGGCTTCAGACCCGCTTCCATCGCGAAGTTCGTGTTGATCGCAGCGGCGTCCACGTCGTTCAACGAGCGCGGAATCTGCGCGGCATCGAGTTCGACGATCTTCAGCTTCTTCGGGTTGTCGACGATGTCGAGCGGCGTCGCCTTCAGGCCCGCGTCGGCACGCAATTTCAGCAGACCCTGCTTTTGCAGCAACAGAAGCGCGCGGCCGCCGTTGGTCGGATCATTCGGCACAGCGATCTTCGCGCCCGGCTGCAGTTCGGCGAGCGTCTTCACTTTCTTCGAATAGATGCCCATCGGGTAGGTGACCGTGTCCGCGATACGGATCAGCTTGTAGCCGCGGTCTTTTACCTGCGCCTGCAGATACGGGTCGTGCTGGTAGCTGTTCGCGTCCAGATCGCCGCCGGCGAGCGCGGCGTTCGGCTGCACGTAGTCGGAGAATTCGACAATCTTGATGTTCAGACCGTTCTTCGCCGCGACCGTCTTCACGACTTCCATGATCTGCGCGTGCGGACCGCCGGTGACGCCGACCTTGATCGTGTCTTCAGCGTGAGCCGCATTGGCGGCGAACAGCGATGCGGCGCCGAGCGCGGCAGCCAGCTTGAGAATGAAACGACGTTGCATGATGGACCTTCCAAACCTATCGAAATTGTTGTTTTACTTATGGCTCAACCGACGCACGAGCCAATCCCCGAACGACTGCACCAACTGCACGAAGACGATCAGAATCACCACGACCGTCAACATCACTTCCGGCAGGAAACGCTGATACCCGTAGCGAATGCCGAGATCGCCAAGACCGCCGCCGCCGATCGCACCGGCCATCGCCGAATAGCCGACCAGCGAGACGAAAGTGATCGTCAGGCCGGCGACCACGCCCGGCAGCGATTCCGGCAACAACACCTTGAAGACGATCTGGCTGGTAGTCGCGCCCATCGCTTGCGCCGCTTCGATCAAGCCGCGATCCACTTCGCGCAGCGCGGTCTCGACCAGACGCGCGATGAACGGCGCGGCGGCGATCGTCAGCGGCACGACGGCGGCGGCCGTGCCGATCGACGAACCCACCACGAGGCGCGTGAACGGAATCACGGCTACCAGCAGGATGATGAAAGGCGTCGAGCGCACCGCATTCACAATGACGCCCATCACGCGATTCACGGCAACGTTCTGCAGCACGCCCTGGCGATCCGTGAGATACAACAGCACGCCGAGCGGCAAACCGACCAAAGCGCCGACCAGTCCGGAAATGCCCACCATGACGAGCGTTTCCCAGAACGACTGGACGAACATATCGAACATTTCACTCAACATACGACAACTCCTCCACCACCACGCCCTGTTCACGCAGATACGTCAGCGCCTGCGCCACCTTCGCCGGTTCGCCGCCCGCGAGCACCGCGAGCGAGCCGAACGCCTGCCCCTGGATCTCGTCGATCTGGCCGTGCAAGATGTTGAAGTCGAGTTCGTAGCGGCGAATCGTTTCCGACAGGATCGGCTGATCGACGCCCGAGCCGGTGAACGCGAGCCGCAGCAAGTGGCCGCTGCCGGTCTTGAGCCGTTCCGCGACGCGCGCCTTCATGGCGGGCGGCAGCTCCTGCGCGATCACGTCGCCGATCAAGGCGCGCGTGACTTCGTGATGCGGTTGCAGGAACACGTCGATGACCTTGCCTTCTTCGACCACACGGCCTGCGTCCAGCACGGCGACCCGGTCACAGACCTGCTTGATCACGTCCATCTGGTGCGTGATCAGCACGATCGTCAGGTTCAGTTCGCGATTGATGCGCTTGAGCAGGTCGAGAATCGCGCGCGTGGTTTCGGGATCGAGCGCGGAGGTCGCTTCGTCGGAGAGCAGCACTTTCGGCTTGCTCGCGAGCGCGCGCGCGATGCCGACGCGCTGCTTCTGGCCGCCGCTGATCTGCGCCGGATACCGGTCCTTCTGCGCCGACAGGCCAACCAGATCGAGCAGCGGCAGCACGTTCGCCTCGATTTCGTCGCGCTTCATGCCGGCGAGTTCGAGCGGCAACGCGACGTTCTCGTAGACCGTTCGCGACGACAGCAAATTGAAGTGCTGGAAGATCATGCCGATCTCGCGGCGCGCCTCGCGCAATTGCGCGGCGGGCAGCGTCGTCAGATCGCGGCCGTTGACGACGATATTGCCTTCGCTCGGCCGCGTCAGCAGGTTGAGGGTGCGCACGAGCGTACTCTTGCCCGCGCCGCTGCGGCCGATGATGCCGAACACCTCGCCCGCCGGAATCGACAGATTGACGTTGTGCAGCGCCTCGACCCAGCCCCGGGGCCCGGCGAACCGCTGGGAGATATTGCGTATTTCGATCATGGAAAAACGAAACGGCGGAGTCTGTCAGCGAGCGTTGTGTGCTCCCGACAAGCAGCCGCCGTTGCTTTTATTGGGATTTGAGCCCGCAATTCTACCGCAGCGTCGTCATTCCCTTTAATAATCAATTACGATCTTTTCATAACCTGAAAGCATTAGAGGCTTGCTCCGGGCGAGATGCTCGCGCGCGCATCGCCGCTACGACTATGATCGGGCGGAGCCAAATCAGGGATAAGCGCGCGGTCATGGAGACATCTCAAAGCAGCAACGTGCGGTCCGTCGCGGGCAACGGCAACGCCGGCGAGCCTCAGCGTGCATCGGTCACGACCGCCGACGGCGTGGAATTGCCGCTATACCGCTGGCCCGCCGCCACGCCGCCGCGCGCCACGGTCGCACTGCTCCACGGACTCGCCGAGCACGCCGGCCGCTATGCGGCGCTGGCCGCGCGGTTCAATGCCGCCGGCATCGAACTGGTGGCGATCGATCTGCGCGGCCACGGCCACGCGCCCGGCAAGCGGTCGTACGTAAAGCGCTTCGACGACTATCTGCTGGACGCGCAAGCCTTGCTCGACGCCGCGGCGCAAAGTTGCGCTCCGCTCTTCCTGATGGGCCACAGCATGGGCGGCGCCGTGGCCGCGCTGTATGCGATCGAGCGCCTCGAAGCGAGCGGCCGGCGCCTGAACGGCCTGATCCTGTCGAGCCCGGCGCTCGCGCCCGGCCGCGACGTGCCGCGCTGGATGCTCAAGCTAAGCCAGGTGATCAGCCGTCTCTACCCGAGCTTCCCGGCGATGAAAATCGACGCGGCTTTGCTCTCGCGCCTTCAGCCCGTGGTGAACGCCAATCGCAACGATCCGCTCGTGCATCATGGTGCGATTCCCGCGCGCACCGGCGCGGAACTGTTGCTGGCGATGGCGCGCATCGAGCGCGGCCGCGCTGGCCTGCGGGTACCGCTGCTGGTTTATCACGGCACTGCCGACAAGCTCACCGAACCTGAAGGCAGCCGCGAGTTCGGCCGGCACGCGGGTTCGCCGGATAAGACACTCACGTTGCACGAAGGCAGCTATCACGAGACGATGAACGACATCGACCGCGATCGGGTGATCGGCGCCTTGATCGAGTGGATTGAAAAACGGCTGGTGATTAGAGCCTGAGCAACGCGCGGTTAGCTCGGATCGCGCTTCCAGTCGGGCGGCCGTTTGTCGATGAAAGCCTGCACGCCTTCGAGCGCTGATTCGTCCATCATGTTGCAGGCCATGGTCTGGCCGGCAAGCTGGTAGGCCGCTTCGATACCCATCTCCAACTGACGATAGAAGAGGCCTTTGCCGGCGCTCACGGCTTCGACGGGTTTCGCGCAAATGCTCGTGGCGAGTTGGGCGAGTTCCGCGTCGAGCGCGTCCGCCGGCACCACGCGATTCACGAGACCCTGCTGCTTCGCCTCGCCGGCGTCGATGAAATTGCCCGTGAGCAGCATTTCGAGCGCCGCTTTGCGCGAGAGATTGCGCGACAGCGGCACGGAAGGCGTCGCGCAAAAGAGCCCGAGGTTCACGCCCGAAACGGCAAACCGCGCCGTGTCGGCAGCGACAGCCAGATCGCACATCGCGACGATCTGACAGCCAGCCGCCGTGGCAATGCCTTGCACGCGCGCGATCACCGGTTGCGGCAAGCGCTGGATCACCATCATGAGCTTCGTACAGCGGGCGAACAGAGCTTGGTAGTAAGCCAACGAAGGCGCCACGCGCATTTCCTTGAGATCGTGTCCCGCGCAGAACGCCCGGCCTGCGCCGGCGATCACGACCACGCGAGCATCCGAGCGCCCGATTTCGCTCAGTGCGGCCAGCAGGTCGTCGAGCAAGGCTTCGGAGAGCGCGTTGAAGGCGTCGGGCCGGTTCATCGTCAAGCGCACGATGCCCGGCACGCCGTACGCGCCGTGTTCGATCTCGACCAGTGAAGCGTTGCGCGCATCGGCGTTCATGGCTCGCTCCTAATGCGTATTGAGTGGATGGCGCCGCGCGACACAGCGGCTTATCGGCTTAGCGGCTCAGATCCCAGCCAGCGAGCGCACGTGGGCGACCACGCTGCGCCCCAGCGCGGACAGGTTGTACCCGCCTTCGAGACAACTGACGATCCGTCCATGCGCATAACGCTTCGCGATCTCGCGCATCTGATCGGTAATCCAGGCGTAATCGTCTTCGACGAGGCCCATGTTACCGAGGTCGTCCTCGCGATGCGCGTCGAAGCCGGCCGAGATGAACAGCATCTCCGGCTTGAAATCGTGCAGGCGCGGCAGCCACAGCATGTCCACCGCCTCGCGCACCGCCATGCCTTTCGAGCGCGCCGGCATCGGCACGTTGCACATATTGGGCGCCTGGTTGTCGGCGCCAGTGAACGGATAGAACGGATGCTGGAAGATGCTGCACATCAGCACGCGTGAATCGCCCGAGAAGGCCGCCTCGGTGCCGTTGCCGTGATGCACGTCGAAGTCGATGATCGCGACACGCTGCAGGCCGTGCACTTCGAGCGCATGACGCGCGGCGATCGCGACGTTGTTGAAGAAGCAGAAGCCCATGGCGCGCGCCGGTTCCGCATGGTGGCCGGGCGGGCGCACGCTGCAGAAGGCGTTGTCGTAACGGCCTTCGATCACCGCATCGGTCGCGGCGACCGCAGCGCCCGCCGCGCGCAACGCGGCTTGCAAACTATGCGGATTCATCGTCGTATCGGGATCGATTTCGGCCATGCCTTCAGCGGGCGAGCGGCTGCGAATGTAATCGACGTGAGCTTGCGTATGCACGCGCAACAGCGCGGCATCGTCGGCGAGCGGTGGCGACTCGCGCTCGATCAGCGAGTCGATGCGGCTCGCGATCAACTGATCTTCGATAGCCTGCAGACGCGCGGGGCATTCGGGATGCCATTGCCCCATATCGTGCAGCAGACAGTCGGCGTGGGAATAGAAGCCTGTTGCCATGATTCTCTTTCTGCGGCGTCGCGCCTTCGAGGCGCGCGCGGCATGTCTCCATCCAGGGGCGCGCGCCCGCGGCGCGCCAACATGCATCAAGTTACCACACGATGCGGCTGTGACGCGTCAGGCACAGTTTTGCGCAGAGGCGTCGGGTATACTGCCCCGATCGGTTTTTCCCGTCTTCCCTTGTCTCCTGCGCCACGCGCCTTTAGCTCACTATGACCGTCAAGCTTGCTCTGTCTGCACGAAACCGGCTACGCAACAGAACCATGGCCGTCGCACTGTCCGTCGCATCGTGCATGTTCATGGCAACCAGTCCGGCGATCGCGCAAAGCGCCGGCAAGAAACCGCCGGTTCTGCTCGCGCAAAGCCAACCGCAACCCGCGGTGCCGCAAGGGCAAACGTTTGAAGAAGAGATCATCCCGCAGCGCTACGCGAACAATGCCGATGTCAATGCGTTCATCAACGACATGGTCGCGCGCTACGACTTCGACGAATCCACGCTGCACTCACTCTTTGCCGGCGTGAGCTATTCGGCGACCGCGGTCAAGCTCGTGACGCCGTCGCCTTCGCCGTCGGTCAAGAACTGGCGCGTGTATCAGTCGCGCTTTCTCGACCAGGTCCGCATCAATGCCGGCGTGCGCTTCTGGCGCGCGAATCAGGCCACGCTGCAACGCGCCTATGAAGAGTTCGGCGTGCCGCCGGAAGTGATCGTCGGCATCATCGGCGTGGAGACGATTTATGGGCGCTTCATGGGCAACTTCCGCGTGCTCGACGCGCTGACCACGCTCAGCTTCGACTATCCGAATACCGCCAATCGCGCGGATCGCCAGGCGACCTTCCGCAAGAATCTCGAAGACTACCTGGTGTGGACGCGCGACTCGCAGATCGACCCGACCACGGTGCTCGGCTCGTACACCGGCGCGATCGGCATTCCGCAGTTCCTGCCGAGCAGCATCGTGCAATACGCGGTGAGCTACGACGGCAACAAACAGATCGACCTGCGCACGAGCCAGGCGGACGCGATCGGCAGCGTGGCGAATTATCTGCGTCAGAACGGTTGGGAAAACGGCCGGCCGGTGGTGTGGAAGATCGGCTCGGACGCCGGCAGCCTGGGCGTCGCGCAAGCTGCCGCCGACGGCCAGCCGGAGCCGCACTGGCCGCTTAGTCAATTGCTGCGCGCAGGCTTGCTGCTGAACGAACCGGACGTCGATATCGCCTCCGAAGCCGGCACGCCGGTGACGGTGGTGGATCTGCCCTCGCCGGGACGTGGCACCGAGTTCATGCTGGGCCTGAAGAACTTCTACGTGCTGACGCGCTATAACCGTAGTTTCTTCTACGCGCTCGCGGTGTATCAGTTGGGCCAGCGGGTCAAGGCGCAGATGGAAGCCGGCGACGCGACGAACGCCGTCAACAACGCGGCGCCGCCGGTTGCGGCTTCGCAATAACTTTGATGCGTGCGCCGCGTGCGCCTCGCGAATCGATGAAATGAAAAAGCGCCGGTCTCGAACCGGCGCTTTTGCGTTAGCGAGTGAGACTTAAGCGACGCGTTTATGCGGGAAACACACCGGTCGACAGATAACGGTCGCCGCGATCGCAGACGATGAACACGATCGTCGCGTTCTCGACCTGCCGCGCGATGCGCAGCGCCACTTCGCACGCGCCGCCCGACGAGATGCCGGCAAAAATCCCTTCCACCGACGCCATGCGGCGCGCCATCGCTTCCGCGGCGGCCTGGCTCACATTCTCGACACGATCGACGCGGCTGCGATCGAAAATCTTCGGCAGATACGCTTCCGGCCATTTGCGGATACCGGGAATACGCGAACCCTCTTCGGGTTGCGCGCCGATGATCTCGATGGCCTGATTCTGTTCTTTCAGATAAGTGGACACGCCCATGATCGTGCCGGTCGTACCCATCGACGACACGAAGTGGGTAATGCGCCCTTCCGTGTCGCGCCAGATTTCCGGGCCCGTGCCCTCGACGTGCGAGGCCGGGTTGTCCGGGTTGGCGAACTGATCGAGGATGATGCCCTTGCCTTCGCGCTGCATCTGCTCAGCGAGATCGCGTGCGTACTCCATGCCACCCGTGACGGGCGTGAGCACGATCTGCGCGCCATACGCGGCCATGCTCTGACGGCGTTCCACCGATAGATCTTCCGGCATGATCAAGACCATCTTGTAGCCACGGACCGCCGCCGCCATGGCGAGCGCGATGCCCGTATTGCCGCTGGTCGATTCGATCAGCGTGTCGCCCGGCTTGATGCGCCCACGCGCTTCCGCTTTCTTGATCATCGACAACGCCGGGCGATCCTTCACCGAGCCTGCCGGATTGTTGCCCTCGAGCTTCGCAAGAATCACGTTATTGCGGCTGCGGATCTCGTCGTCAGGGAGCCGGACGAGTTGTACGAGCGGCGTATTGCCGATCGTGTCTTCAATCGTTTTGTAAGCCATATCGGTTCGGATGCTGTCGATGCGCGGAGTCTTCAATCTATCAATTCTAAACCACCGTGCCCGCGGCTGCCGTGCGGCCCTTCTGCCCGCATGGATGCAGGCGAGCGTACGTGAGCGCCCGCAACGCAAAAAGCCCGCGGCTGAGAACCGCGGGAGCCAGTCATCTGCATGACAGCTGAAGGAGTGTTACTGCCAACTCCGACCATGAAGGGAACGACGGGGATGGACCCCGCGCACAGGTCACGAGGCCCGCACGCGAAGTCCGCGTGAGGCTATTTCTTCACTGCCACCGTGGCGCTGTTCTTGGGCGTGGCGGCCGGAACGGCCGCGCCTTTGGTCTGTGCAGACGCCGCAGCCTGCGGGTTAGCAGCCGCGCCAGCCGGACCGACAGCGAGACCCTCCGCCTGCAGGCGCTCGACGGTATGCCCGCCCATGCCTTTGACGCGCTTGCCGAGGTCGGCCGGGTCCTTGAACGGACCATGCGCTGAACGCTCGTCGAGAATGGCTTTCGCTTTGGCAGGGCCGATGCCCTTGATGCCGCGCAGCGCATCCTCATTAGCCGTGTTGACGTCGACCGCCGCATAAGCGTGGCCAAAAGCGGCGAGCATGGCCGCGGTAACCAGAATTTTTCGAAACATATGGAATCTCCCTCGTACAACCGGTTGGCGACCATCACCAACCGGGAGATTCCAGTTTAAAGAGGGATCCGAAAGATTTACACCTGGCCGAATAGCCAACGCACGTAACGATCGACACCTTCCTGAACGCTCAGGAACGGCGCGTCGTAGCCGGCCGCGCGCAGCTTCGACTGATCCGCCTGCGTGAAGCACTGGTACTTGCCGCGCAACGCATCGGGGAACGGAATGTATTCGATCAGCCCGCGCTGCACCTGATCCGCGAGCGACAGTGCCGGTTCGTTGTTCAGCGAACGCAGCGTGTTGACCACCGTGCTGGCGATGTCGTTGAACGGTTGCGCGCGCCCGCTGCCCAGATTGAAGATGCCCGACTTGTCCGGATTGTCGAAGAAGAACAGGTTGACCTTCACCACGTCTTCCACGGAGACGAAATCGCGCGTCTGCTCGCCCGCGGCGTAGCCGTTGTATTCGCCGAACAGCTTGACCTTGCCTTCCGCGCGGAACTGGTTGAAGTTATGAAACGCCACCGACGCCATGCGCGCCTTATGCGTTTCGCGCGGCCCGTAGACGTTGAAGTAACGGAAGCCGGCAATCTGGCTCTTCGCGGTGGGCAGCACGCGGCGGATCACCTGATCGAACAGGAACTTCGAGTAACCGTACACATTCAGCGGCTGCTCGACTTCGCGCTCTTCGACGAAACGGCTCGACCCGCCGTACGTCGCCGCCGAGGACGCGTACAGGAACTGGATGTTCTGCGCGAGGCAGACATCGAGCACGTCGCGGCTGTAGCGGAAGTTGTTGTCCATCATGTACCGGCCGTCGGTTTCCATCGTGTCCGAACAGGCGCCTTCGTGGAAAATCGCGCGCACCTTGCCGAAGTCGCCACGCTTGAAGCGTTCGACGAACTCGGTCTTGTCGAGGTAGTCGTCGATCTCGCAGTCGACGAGGTTCTTGAACTTGTCGGCGCGCGTGAGGTTGTCCACGGCGATGATGCGTTGTTCACCGCGCTCGTTGAGCGCCTTCACGAGATTGCTGCCGATAAAACCGGCCGCGCCGGTGACGATGAGGGTCATGATGAGCCTGCGGTAAAGAGCTTTGCATGGGATCGGAGCAAGTGCTCAAGCGCTCTCTCCAATCGACAGGTTCAGTCGACGCCCCGCGGATCTCTTTCACACGCCGCTTCGGGGCGCACAGCAAGAGACCCGGCGGTTAGCGTCAATGAAAAAGTTCGTCGTAGTCGACAGTGGCGGTGCCGAGTTTGCCGACCACGATGCCGGCCGCGCGATTCGCGAGCCCGACCGCCTCGACCAGCGTGAGACCCGCGCCGAGCATGGCGGCGAGCGTGGCGATCACGGTGTCACCCGCGCCCGAGACATCATACACTTCGCGCGCAACCGCCGACGCGTGCAGGATGCCCTCGTCCGAGAAGAGCGTCATGCCCTCTTCCGAACGCGTCAGCAGCAGCGCCTTGAACTGCAGATCGGTGCGCAGTTTCGTCACGCGGGCGATCAAATCTTCTTCCGATTTCCACTGGCCGACCACCTCGCGCAACTCGGCGCGGTTCGGCGTGATCAGCGTGGCGCCGCGATAGCGTTCCCAGTCGTCGCCCTTCGGATCGACCAGCACCGGCTTGCCCGCCGCATGCGCCTTCGCGATCATCTGCGTGACGTGGGTCAGGCCGCCCTTCGCGTAGTCGGACATCAGAATCACGTCGTGCGACGGCAGCAATTCGTCGAACCGCGCGAGACCCGCGAGCAGCACCTCGTGCGCCGGCGAGTTTTCGAAGTCGACGCGCAGCAACTGCTGCTGGCGCGACAGCACACGCAGCTTGATCGTGGTGAGAAGCGCCGGATCGCGTTCGAGATGCGGCTTCACGCCGCTTTCGTCGAGCAGTTGCACGATGCGCTCGCCGGGTTCGTCATGGCCGACCACGCAAAGCAAGCCGGCTTGCGCGCCGAGCGCGACCGCATTGCGCGCAACGTTCGCCGCGCCGCCGAGGCGGTCTTCCTGACGCTGCACGTGCACGACCGGCACCGGCGCTTCTGGCGAAATGCGGTTGACGTCGCCGAACCAGTAGCGATCGAGCATGACGTCGCCCACCACCAGCACGCGCGCGGCGGCGAGCTGTTCGCGCGGCACGACGGTGAGCTGCGGTGCGGGCGTGGACGGCCCGGCGCCCGGCACGGTCTCAGGCAACGGCCGGAAGTTCAGAGGGTTGGGCATAAGGGCGTCCAATCGAGTGGTAGTCGATGCCGAGTTCGGTCATCGCGTCCGGTTCATACAGGTTGCGGCCGTCGAAAATCAGGGGCGACTTCAGCACCGATTTCAGATGCACGAAATCCGGGCTCTTGAATTCTTTCCATTCGGTCACGATCACGAGGGCGTCGGCGCCGGTGAGCGTTTCGTCCTGCGTGGTCGTGAAGGTGAGACGCGCGAACTGGTCCGGTGCGTCGTGCAGGTCGATGGCGAACACGCGACGCGCTTCGGTCACCGCGACCGGATCGTACGCGCGCACCTGGGCGCCGCGCGCCAGCAGTTCCGCGATCAGGCGACGGCTCGGCGCCTCGCGCATATCGTCGGTGTTCGGCTTGAACGCGAGGCCCCACACGGCGAACGTGCGGCCGCTCAGATCGTCGCCGAGCTTGTCCGTGATCTTGTGCACCAGCACGTCTTTCTGCTTGTGATTCACTTCCTCGACCGCTTCGAGGATGCGCAGATTGTGGCCGCTTTCGCTGGCCGTGCGGATCAGCGCCTGCACGTCTTTCGGGAAGCACGAGCCGCCGTAGCCGCAACCGGCGTACAGGAAGTGATAGCCGATCCGCGGGTCGGAGCCGATGCCGCGGCGCACGGCTTCGATATCCGCGCCGACGCGGTCCGCCAGATTCGACATCTCGTTCATGAACGAGATGCGCGTGGCGAGCATCGCATTTGCGGCGTACTTCGTGAATTCGGCCGAGCGCACATCCATGTACAGCGTGCGTTCGTGATTGCGGTTGAACGGCGCGTACAGACGCTTCATCAATTCGCGCGCGCGCATGCCGGGTTCGTCTTCGTCGATGCCGATCACGATGCGGTCGGGGCGCATGAAGTCGTCGACCGCCGCGCCTTCCTTCAGGAACTCGGGGTTGGACACCACCGAGAAGCGATGTTGCGCGCTGGCGGCGAGCCCGCGTTTAGCCAGTTCTTCTTCGACCACCGTGCGTACGCGCTGCGCGGTGCCGACCGGCACCGTCGACTTGTCGACGATCACCTTGAAGCCGTTCATCGTGCGGCCGATGTTGCGGGCCGCTTCGAGCACGTATTGCAGATCGGCCGAACCGTCTTCGTCCGGCGGCGTGCCGACGGCGATGAACTGCACGTCGCCGTGCGCGACGCTGGCTTCGACGTCCGTGGAAAACGTGATGCGGCGCGCCGCGCGCGTGCGGGCGATCATCTCCTGCAAACCGGGCTCGTGAATGGGCACACCGCCGTTGTTGAGGATTTCGATCTTGCGCGGATCGACGTCGAGACAGAAAACGTCGTGACCGATCTCGGCGAGACACGCGCCAGTGACAAGACCCACATAGCCCGTGCCGATAATGGTGATTTTCATACGCTTTCCGGTAGAGGGTTCCGGTGATGATTGCCGGCGATGACGCCGGTCATGAACATGTTGCGACAGGCGTCCGCACATGGCACTTGCCCTGCTGCGCCCGGCGACGGCCAAGCCGCACGGCCGGAGCCGGTGTGGCCGCCATAGCGTCAGTTCGATGCGGTGATCGGCTCGACGCGACGCGGCGCATAGGTTTCCCAGCCGCTGCAACCCGGGCACTGCCAGTAGAAAAGCCGCGCCCTGAAACCGCAATTCTGGCACGTATACCGCGGCAGATTTTTGGTGCGCTGGCGGATCAGTGTGCGCATCAGTTCGAGTTCGCTGCGCCTTGGTTCTTCCGCGACGGCTTCCTGCGCCTCGAGCAGCCGCGTCATGCCCGCCAGATTCGGCGACTTCTGCATTTGCGAGCGCGCCAGCGCATGGGCGGCGTCAGGTCCGCGTAGCGATGCGACGTGTTGATAGGCAACATCGAGCAGATCGTTGGTCGGATAGCGGTCCACCCACGTGGTGAGCAGATCGGCGCCCTCTTGCGGACGGCCGAGCGCCTCGTAGGCCTTCATCAGCTTTTCCGCGACCAGCGGCAGATAGGCGGGATTCTGCTCCTCCACCCGACGCCATTGGGCGATGGCCGCATCCTGCGCGCCGCCGGCCGCGTCGACGTCGCCGAACAGGATCGTGGCGCGCACGTTGGTCGGGTTCGCCTTCAGCGCGAAGCCGAGCTGGCGGCGGGCTTCGTCCGGCCTCTTCTGTTGTAGCGCTTCCTGGGCGAGTTCGCAGTGGAACTGCGCAATTTCCTTGTCGAGCGATTCCGCGCCCATCGTTTCCAGATGACGCGCAGTGTCGATGGACTTGACCCAGTCCTTCTCGATTTCGTAGATGGTGAGAAGCGCGCGCTGCGCGCCCAACGCGTAGTCGCCGGTTTCGAGCGAGCGGAACGTTTCCTCCGCGCGATCGAGCAGACCCGCCTTCAAGAAGTCTTGGCCCAACTCGTAGAGCGCGTGATCGCGCTCGGTGACCGGCAGGTCGGCGCGGCTCAATAGATTCTGATGCACGCGGATTGCGCGGTCCGTTTCACCGCGGCGACGGAACAGATTGCCCAGCGCGAAGTGCAACTCGACCGTTTCCGGATCGAGCTTGACCACTTCGATGAACGCATCGATCGCCTGGTCCGGCTGCTCGTTGAGCAGGAAGTTGAGGCCGCGGAAATACGAGCGCGGCAGGTTGGCGCTTTCGGACAGCAGCGTCTTGAGGTCGTAGCGCGCAGCCATCCAGCCGAACGCGAACGCGACGGGTATGACAAGCAGCCACCAGAAGTCTAGATCCATGCGATTAATGCAAATGTGCGGGAAAGCGAAGACGGAAAGCCGCGCTCACGATGCGCGGCGCAAGAAATTCAGATCAACGGCGGCATGGGCGGTTGTTCGACCACGACCGGGGTTTCGCGCGCCACCCGCAACTCGCGCTTAAGCCGGCCAATTTCCATGCGCAAGCGCAGCATGGCCGGCATCGACGACACCAGCCCGGCCAGCAGCCCCACGACGAAGAACGCGAGGCCGATCAGGATCAACGGCGCCGACCATGCATAGCCGGCGAGGAAATTCAGCGTAGCAGGTTGTGTATTGGAGAGCGCCAGCACCAGCAGCAGCACAAACACCAGCACACGGATCAGCCAGACGATAAATTTCATGAATAGGTCTCTTGACGGCAGTTGCGGGGTGACGCCGGCTTGATGACGCGTCGCGCCACGGTGTTGCCCGCGCCGAAGTGACCCGTATTGTAATTGAAGCCCTCGCGGCTGGGCAGGAAGTGGGGGATTGGCGGGGTTATGGCGGGTTGTTTGTTTTCAGTGGATGGTCGGCGAGCGCGGGGGTGGGCCAGCATTCGCCGATTTGTTTGCGCGGCGCGGTGGTCTGCGTGCTTGCGGGCAGCTCTGGTGGATGCATGCGGGTCATCATGGCGACGTGCTGTGGGCCGTGCTTGGCCGTGCTTGCCTGCGCCGGCCTGTGGGCGTGCTCGCGCGCCACCCTTGCAGCCACGCGTCGACCTCGGATGAAAACGCCGCAGCGCAGAACGCCAAACATACAGGCGAAAAAAAAGCGCCCGAAGGCGCTTTTTCTGGTCTTTTGCCGACTGGCTTTGGCCGCAGACGCTACCAATGCCACGCTGCAAACAGCACAGCGAAGCATTTACAGGTCGTCATCCGGCTCTTCGGCCTTCAACGGCTCACCCGCGCGACGATCTACCCGCTCGCGCAATTCCTTGCCCGGCTTGAAGTGCGGTACGTACTTCTCAGGTACCAACACCTTCTCGCCCGACTTCGGATTACGTCCGACGCGGGAAGGACGGCGGTTAAGGCCGAAGCTGCCGAAGCCGCGAATTTCGATGCGATGACCGTTGGCAAGTGCCTCCGACATCGCATCAAGCATCGTCTTCACCGCGAAATCCGCATCTTTAAGGACAAGTTGCGGAAATCGCGCAGCCAGCTGGGCGACCAATTCCGATTTGGTCATACTGCAGCAGACCCCTCAGGCTTACTGGTTCTGGCCGTCGAGCTTGGCCTTCAGCAGCGCGCCGAGGTTCGTCGTGCCGGTGGCAGCCGAGCTCGAGTCCGACGAAGCCAGGCCGCGGATCGCTTCCTGTTGCTCAGCCGAATCCTTGGCCTTGATCGACAGGTTGATGCCACGCGACTTGCGATCGATGTTGATGATCATCGCGTTGACCTTGTCGCCTTCCTTCAGCACGTTGCGAGCATCTTCCACGCGGTCTTGTGCGATTTCCGAAGCACGCAGGTAGCCTTCGACTTCCGTCGACAGCTGAACCACTGCACCCTTCGCGTCCACCGTCTTGACCACGCCGTCGACGATCGAACCCTTGTCGTTCATGGCAACGAAATTGCTGAACGGGTCGCCTTCGAGCTGCTTGATGCCCAGCGAAATGCGTTCCTTCTCGACGTCGATGCCGAGAACGATCGCTTCCACTTCGTCGCCCTTCTTGTACTTGCGAACTGCTTCTTCGCCCGTTTCGCTCCACGACAGGTCCGACAGGTGAACCAGACCGTCGATGCCGCCCGGCAGACCGATGAAGACGCCGAAGTCGGTGATCGACTTGATTGCGCCTTGCAGCTTGTCGCCCTTCTTGAAGTTGCGGCTGAAGTCGTCCCACGGGTTCGGCTTGCATTGCTTCATGCCGAGGCTGATACGGCGGCGATCTTCGTCGATTTCGAGAACCATGACTTCGACTTCGTCGCCCAGTTGCACAACTTTCGACGGTGCAACGTTCTTGTTCGTCCAGTCCATTTCCGACACGTGAACCAGGCCTTCGATGCCCGATTCGACTTCGACGAATGCGCCGTAGTCGGTGATGTTGGTGACCTTACCGAACAGACGCGTGCCCGACGGGTAACGGCGCGAGATGCCTTCCCACGGATCGTCGCCCAGTTGCTTGATGCCCAGCGAAACGCGGTTCTTCTCTTGATCGAACTTGAGGATCTTCGCGGTGACTTCCTGGCCAACCGACAGCACTTCGCTCGGGTGACGCACACGACGCCATGCGATGTCGGTGATGTGCAGCAGGCCGTCGATACCGCCGAGGTCCACGAACGCGCCGTAATCGGTGATGTTCTTCACCACGCCTTCCACGATCGCGCCTTCCTTCAGCGTTTCGAGCAGCTTTGCCCGCTCTTCGCCTTGGGTCGCTTCGATCACGGCACGGCGCGACAGCACGACGTTGTTACGCTTGCGGTCGAGCTTGATGACGCGGAATTCCAGCGTCTTGCCTTCGTACGGGGTCGTGTCCTTGACCGGACGCGTGTCGACGAGCGAACCCGGCAGGAACGCGCGGATGCCGTTGACCATGACGGTCATGCCGCCCTTGACCTTGCCCGTGATCGTGCCGGTCACGAGTTCGTTGTTGTCGAGAGCCTTTTCCAGCGACAGCCACGAAGCGAGGCGCTTCGCCTTGTCGCGCGACAGGATCGTGTCGCCATAGCCGTTTTCCAGCGCGTCGATCGCGACGGAAACGAAGTCGCCCGCCTGCACTTCTACCTCGCCCGCGTCGTTCAGGAACTCTTCGAGCGGGATGTAGGCTTCGGACTTGAGACCAGCGTTGACGACCACGAAGTTGTGGTCAACACGCACGACTTCGGCGGAGATCACTTCGCCGGCGCGCATGTCTTGCTTGGTCAGCGACTCTTCGAACAGAGCCGCAAAAGATTCGGTATTCGGGGTAGAGGTTTGCAGGTCGGACATAAAAATCAAAATTTGCATGGTGCTCGCGGTGCCAGGCTGGCCGGACGGTCAGCAACAACGGCCAAGAAAGCGAATGCCACGCGGGGTTAAAGGGTTAAACACAACGCTTCGCGACGATCGCGAAGCACCTACTGACAACGGACTTCTACTGCGCCCACACCTGAAGCACAAGGCGTACTTTCATCAGGCATGCGGGACTAAAGCTTCATACCACTGCACCACTTGCTCGACAGCCTGGTCGACCGACAATGCGGAGGTATCAAGCAGCTTTGCATCCGCTGCGGGCTTGAGTGGCGCGGCTGCGCGCTGACTGTCACGCTCATCGCGCTCACGCAAATCCCGGAGCAAGTCATCTATATTAGCAGAAAATCCTTTTTGGATCAATTGCTTATGCCGGCGCGCCGCGCGGGCCTCGACGCTGGCGGTCATGAACACCTTCAGCACGGCGTCCTGAAAGATCACGGTGCCCATGTCGCGGCCGTCGGCGACCAGTCCCGGTTCCTTACGGAAGGCCCGCTGGCGCGCCACTAGCGCGGTGCGCACCGGCGCGTGCACAGCGATCGCCGAGGCGCGGCCGCCGACTTCCTCGGCGCGAATCTCGGCCGACACGTCGACGCCGTCGAGCTGCGCCAGTCCCTCGCGAAACGTGATGTGCAGGTCGTCGATCAGTTTTGCAAGGGCGTCGGCGTCGCCCGCCTCGATGTTGTAGCGCAGGCTGGCAAGCGCGGCGAGACGGTACAGCGCGCCGCTATCCAGCAAGTGGAAGCCGAGGCTCGCGGCAACCAGCGCGGCCACGGTGCCTTTGCCGGAGGCACTCGGGCCGTCGATCGTAATGACGGGCGTCTGGTGAAAGGGACGGGTCGGTTTCATCGAAAAAGTCGCACGTCAGTCGATTCGGGGTCGAATCAGGGTTGAGCGAGCGCCGTAAAGCGCTCGAAATAATCGGGAAATGTCTTGCCGACGCACTTCGGGTCGTTGATGCGCACCGGCACGCCGCCGAGGCTCACCAGCGAAAAGCACATGGCCATGCGGTGATCGTCGTAGGTGTCGATAGCGGCGTTCGGCGTCAGCTTTTCAGGCGGTTCGATGACGAGGAAGTCCTCGCCTTCCTGCACCTTGGCGCCGACCTTGCGCAGCTCCGTTGCCATCGCGGCGAGCCGGTCGGTTTCCTTCACGCGCCAGCTGGCGATATTGCGCAGCGTGGTCGCGCCGTCCGCGAACAGCGCGGCGACGGCGATCGTCATCGCGGCGTCGGGAATCAGGTTGCAGTCCATGTCGATCGGCTCGAGCTTGCCGTTGTCGTGGCCGACGCCGCGCACTTCGATCCAGTCGTCGCCCATCTGCAGGTTCGCGCCCATCTTGATGAGCGCATCGGCAAAGCCGACGTCGCCCTGGATGCTTGCCCGGCCAACGCCCTCCACTTTCAGCGGCCCGCCACCGAGCGCGCCGGCCGCGAGAAAATACGAAGCGGACGACGCGTCGCCCTCCACCATGATCGTGCCCGGCGACTGATAGCGTTGCCCAGCCGGCACGACGAACTGATGCCAGCCGTTGCGTTCAACCTTGATGCCGAAGCGCTCCATCAGCTTGATGGTGATCTCGATGTACGGCTTCGAGATCAGTTCGCCATCCACCTGCACGGTGCTCACACCGCTTTCGGTGCGCAAAAGCGGCAGCGTCATGAGCAGCGAGGTCAGGAACTGGCTCGACACGTCGCCGCGCACGCGAATCGGCGCCTCGGCGGAAATCTGCGCCGGGCGGATCCGCAGCGGCGGATAGCCTTCGTTCTCTTCATAGTCGATCTTCGCGCCGAGCTGGCGCAGGCCGTCGACCAGATCGCCGATCGGCCGTTCGTGCATGCGCGGCACGCCGTGAATGCGATAGTCGCCGCCGTTGACCGCCAGCGCCGCCGTCAGGGGACGCACCGCCGTGCCGGCGTTGCCGAGAAACAGATCGGCCGTGCGCGCCGTGAACGCGCCGCGCGTGCCGGTCACGACGCAGGTGTCGCCGTCGCGCCTCAGACGCACGCCGAGCTTTTCGAGCGCGTCGAGCATCACGCGGGTGTCGTCGGAGTCGAGCAGGTTCGTGATCGTCGTTTCGCCTTCGGCAAGCGCCGCAAGCAGCAGCACCCGGTTCGAAATGCTCTTCGAGCCGGGCAGACGAATCGTGCCGGACGCGCGGGAAAACGGTCCGAGATCGAGGAATTCCATGATTAAGTCCAGTTTCCGGTTATTTCGACGCGTCGCTATTGGCGACGCCGGCAGCGCGCTGTTCCTGCCATTCGGTGCGCGCCACGCGCGAGCGCGCGAACACGGCTTCGAGGGCGGCGCCGTCGGCGGCTTCTATGGCCGCGCGCAGGCGCGCGAGCACTGCCGTGTAGGCGTCGAGTTCGTCGAGCAGCGCGACGCGGTTGGCAACGCACACGTCGCGCCACATTTCCGGGCTCGACGCGGCGATCCGCGTGAAGTCGCGGAAACCGCCGGCGGCGAACGAGAATTTCAGCGCGGCGTCGGGCGAATTGAGAATCTGCTCGACCAGCGCGAACGAGAGCACGTGCGGCAAATGGCTGACCGACGCGAACACGCGGTCGTGCTGCTCGGGCGCCATGTTGCGCACGAGCGCGCCGGTGGCGCGCCACATCGCCGCCACGCGCTCCACGTCGGCCGGCGCATTCTCAGGCAGTGGGCACAACACTACATTGCGGCCCACATAAAGGTCGGGCAAGGCTGCTTCCACGCCGCTTGCCTCGCGGCCGGCAATCGGATGCCCAGGCACGAATTGGCCGATGCGCGCGCCAAGCGCCGCGCGGGCGGCGGCGACCACGTCCGACTTGGTGCTGCCGGCGTCGGTGACGATCGTGGCGGCATCGAGAAACGGCGCGATGCGCTCGAGCAGCGGCTGCGTCTGCGCGACGGGCGCGGCCAGCAGCACAAAGTCGGCGCCGGATAGCGCTTCACGCAGTGAAGCGTCGTCGTTCAACGCCGCCGAGCCGTCGATCACACCCAGTGCCAAACCACGCTCGGTCGACGCGGACGAACGCCCCACACCGATCACCTTGCGCGCGCCCTCGGTCTCACCCCGCTCGCGCAACGCGCGCGCGAGCGATCCGCCGATCAGGCCGACACCGAAAATTACCAGCTTGTTAAATGAAAACGCGGCCACGTCGGTCACAGATAAAGCGCGCCTTTCATGCCGACGAGACGCGCGGGTCAAGGGTTACCGCTTACGCGGTGGCGAGCGTCTTTTCGAGCGCCGCGATGAATGCTTCGTTTTCTTCCGGCAGGCCGATCGTGATGCGCAGCCATTGCGGCAAACCATAGTTGCCGACCGGACGCACGATCACGCCCTGCTTCAGCAACTCGAGATTGACGCGGTTGCCGGCCGCGTCGTCGTTGCCGACACGCACCAGCACGAAATTGCCATTCGACGGCACATACTCCAGGCCGAGCTTGTCGAACGCTTCGGTCAGACGGCGATAGCCTTGCGCGTTCAACGCCGCGCTCTTTTCCAGAAACGCCTTGTCGTTCAGCGCGGCGATCGCCGCAGCTTGCGCGAGCGTGTTCACGTTGAACGGCTGACGCAGACGATTCAGCAAATCGGTCAGCTCAGGCTGCGCGATCGCGAAACCCACGCGCAAACCGGCGAGGCCGAATGCCTTCGAAAACGTGCGCGACACCAGCAGATTCGGGTAGCGGCGCACCCACGCGATCGAATCGTAGCGCTTCTCTTCCGGCAGATATTCCGTGTACGCCTCGTCGAGCACGACGGCCACGTTGCGCGGGACCTTGTCGAGAAACGCCTCGAGCTTCGGGCCTTCGATGAACGTGCCGGTCGGGTTGTTCGGGTTGGCGACGAAAATCAGGCGCGTGTCGTCCGTGATGGCCGCGAGCATCGCGTCCAGGTCGTGACCGTAATTGACGGCTGGCACGACGATCGCGCGCGCGCCCAGGCCTTGCGTGGCCAACGCGTAAACCGCGAACGAGTACTGTGCATAGACGATCGACTGGCCCTTTTCCACAAAAGCATGCGCGGCGATTTCGAGGATGTCGTTACTGCCGTTGCCGAGCGTGACCCAGTCGGCCGGCACGCCGTAGCGCTCGCTCAGCGCCGCCTTCAACTCGAACGCGTTCGCGTCCGGGTAGCGGCCCAGTTCGCTGGAGGCCTGCGCCATGGCGCGCTGCGCCGACTCCGGCATGCCGAGCGGATTTTCGTTCGACGCGAGTTTCACGATGGTCGCTTCGTCCAGACCGAACTCGCGGGCCACTTCTGAAATCGGTTTGCCTGCGATGTAAGGCGCAATGGCGCGCACGTAGGAAGGACCGAAAGACGCTGTCATGAGAATCTCCGAACGACTATGAATAATTGAATGCGCGGCGGCCGTGGCGTGGACACCACGGGCCGCCGCTTGACTGTCATCAACGGGCGCGCGGATACGAGCCCAGAATCTTCAGGAACGCTGCCTTCTCGCCGAGTTCGGTGAGCGCGGCGGCGACCGCCGGATCGTCGCGATGGCCTTCGACGTCGATGTAGAAGTAGTACTCCCACGTGCCAACGCGCGCCGGGCGCGATTCGAAGCGGGTCATGGACACGCTGTGACGCGCCAGCGGCTCCAGCAGCTTGACCATCGCGCCCGGTTCGTTCACGACCGACACGATCAGCGACGTCTGGTCGTAACCGCTCGGGCCGGCCGGCTGCTTGCCGATCATCACGAAGCGCGTGCGGTTGTGCGGATCGTCCTGGATCAGCGCATAGGCCACTTGCAGGCCGTAATGGGTCGCCGCCGCCACCCCCGCCGACCCCCCCCCCCCCGGCGCCACCCCCCCCC
>NZ_JAQQEG010000073.1:0-21853 GCF_046027395.1 Paraburkholderia dipogonis
GGGGTGGGGGGGGGGGGGGGCGTGGGCGGCGCGGGAAAACCGGCGATCGCGTCGGCGGGGCGCGCGCGGCGCGCCGCCTCGGAAGTCTCAGAAAAGCCCCTGTCGGTCTAAGACCGGCAGGGGCTTTGTCATTGCAGGTTGCGAAATCGCTGCAACCGCTAGCATGTTTGCCAGCGCCTTGAAATGTGTCCTTTGTCTTATGCCATCCGACAGACTCGTCGCACGGCCGCCGGCGCTCTAGTATCGACCTTTGAGAGCGGGCTCCACGATTTGTTTATTTCGGATAACGAAGTTGTGGGGGCTCTCGATTCTTTCGAGTGACGATCGGGTTGTCACTTGACAACCCGATCGTCACTCGCTAAATTGGAGGACATTAGATGGTTCGAGGAACACACTCTAAGAAAGAGGTCGAGGCGGCGTTGGCGTATGCCGAAAGAAATGGCTGGCGTGTTCAGAGCGGTGGCAAAGGTCACGCTTGGGGAAAAATGTACTGTCCTGATAAAGACGCGGAGTGTCGGTGCGGCGAGTTCTGCATATCGAGCGTCTGGAGCACGCCGAAGAATCCCGGCAATCACGCCAGACATCTGCGGCGCATCGTCGACAATTGCACGGCTCGCCGGTAGCAGAAGCGTTCTGTTGGCGAAAGCCTTGGGCTGAACGAAGGCAGGAGTAACTTATGGAATATGTGTTCACGTTGAAGTACCGGCTCGCGGCGCAAGACTGCGATCTTGACGCGATCGTCGAGCGTCTGGGCGAGGCCGGGTGCGACGATGCGACCGTTGGCGTCGGGCAACCGGGCCGAATCGCGCTGTTCTTTACTCGCGAAGGCGAGTCCGCATTTGAGGCGCTGGTCAGCGCGCTGCAGGACATCAAGCGCGTGGTGCCGTCAGCGCGTCTCGTCGAGGCGGGCCCAGATTTTGTCGGCCTCACTGACGTCGCCGAAGTCGCTGGTGTGTCCCGGCAAAACATGCGCAAGCTGATGCTGAGCCACGCAATCGACTTTCCGCCGCCGGTCCACGAGGGCAGTGCGTCCGTATGGCATCTGTCGGACATCCTTGATTGGCTCGCTGCGCGCGGCGGTTATGAAATCAAGGCAGACGTGTTCGACATCGCGAGAGCGGTCAAGCAGATCAACCTTGCTAAAGAGGCACGCGAACTCGAACCGCGACTTGGACGTCAACTGGAATGTCTCGTGGCATAGAAACAAGGCGGCAGCCAGCGTGCGAAGCCGCGCAGGCGTTTGTGATCGGCAAGCCCATTTGCCTTCCGGAACACCTTCGGCAGGCGTTTGCACAAAGCGTTAAAATCGCCCACCGCGTCCGAATTGTCAGCGACTACCGGCGTCGGCGCCTTCGTCCGTAAGTTTTTACGAACGACCGTTCACAAATTTTCGTTTTGCGCTAAACTGGCACGCAAGCCCTGATTCCACATGAAGGTCCTCGATTTACAGTGTCCACATGACCATCGGTTCGAAGGCTGGTTCGCTTCGGCTGATGACTTCGAATCGCAGCAGTCCCGCAAGCTCGTCGAATGTCCGATCTGCGGTGCGAACGAGGTGAGCCGTTTGCCGTCGGCGCCGCGCCTGAACCTGTCGGGTGCGACCGAAACGAAAGCGCCGGCGGGCGCGGGGGAAATGCAGGCGCGTGTGATGCGTGCCTTGCGCGAGGTACTGGAAAAGACCGAGAACGTGGGCGACCGCTTCGCCGAGGAAGCACGGCGCATTCACTACAATGAAGCGCCTGCGCGCAATATTCGCGGTGTCACGACACCGGAAGACGCGAGAGCCTTGGTCGAAGAAGGCATCGAAGTGATGCCGCTGCCGGTCCCGGCTGCCTTGAAGGAACCGCTGCAATAGCGCAGTGGCTCACTGGCGGCGGGTGGTGGCGGCCAGGAGACACGACGCATGAATCTGGACTATTCCCCTGCTGATAACGCGTTCCGCGCGGACATCCGCGCCTGGCTCGAAGCGAATCTGCCTCGCGAACTGAGCGACAAAGTACTCAATCACAAGCGTCTTGCCCGCGAAGACTTCGCTGGCTGGCATAAGCTTCTCGGCACGCGTGGCTGGTCGGCGATCGCGTGGCCGAAAGAATATGGCGGCCCGGGCTGGGACGCGACCCGGCGGCACATCTGGGACGAAGAGTGCGCGCGCATCGGCGCGCCGTCGGTGCTGCCTTTCGGTGTCTCCATGGTGGCGCCCGTGCTGATGAAGTACGGCAACGAGGCGCAGAAGCGCCATTACTTGCCGCGCATTCTCGATGGTACGGATTGGTGGTGCCAAGGCTATTCCGAGCCGGGCTCGGGTTCTGATCTCGCCTCGCTGCGCACGCGCGCCGAGCGCGTCGGCGACCATTATGTGGTCAACGGTCAGAAAACATGGACCACGCTCGGCCAGTACGCCGACATGATGTTCTGCCTCGTGCGCACGGACAGCGGCGCCAAAAAGCAGGAGGGCATCTCGTTCCTGCTGATCGACATGAAAACGCCGGGCATCACCGTGCGGCCGATCATTACGCTCGACGAAGACCACGAAGTCAACGAAGTCTTTTTCGAAGACGTGAAGGTGCCGGTCGAGAATCTGGTCGGTGAAGAGAATCGCGGCTGGACTTACGCGAAATATCTGCTCGGCCACGAGCGCACCGGCATCGCGCGGGTCGGCCAGTCGAAGCGCGAACTCGTGTTCCTGAAACGGCTTGCGCTGAATCAGAAGAAGAACGGCAAGCCGCTGCTGCAAGACCCGGTATTTGCCGCGAAAGTCGCGAGCCTCGAAATCGAGTTGATGGCGCTCGAAGTCACCGTGCAACGCGTCGTCGCCAATGAAGCCGGCGGACGCGGACCGGGACCGGAAGCGTCGATGCTGAAGATCAAGGGCACGGAAGTGCAGCAAGCGCTGACCGAACTGATGTTCGAAGCGGTCGGGCCGCTTGCCGCGCCGTTCGACGTTCCGTTCCTCGAAGGCGAACGCGAACACAGCCTGGCCGGCGACGACGATGCCGCGCCCTTGGCCGCGTATTACTTCAACTTCCGCAAGACGTCGATTTACGGCGGCTCGAACGAAATTCAAAAGAACATCATCGCGCAGATGATTCTCGGACTTTGAGGAGCGGCGCATGGACTTTGCTTTTAACGACGAACAACAGCAATTCGCTGACGCGCTGCGCCGCTATCTCGACAAGAGCTATGGGTTCGAAGCGCGCCAGGCGATCGTTCGATCGGAAACCGGCGTGTCGGACGCGCACTGGGCCGCGTTTGCCGAACTGGGCCTGACGGCGTTGCCGGCGCCGGAAGCGCAAGGAGGCTTCAACGGCGGCCCGATTGACATGCTGGTGGTCATGCAGGAACTCGGCCGCGCGCTGGTCGTCGAGCCCTATTGGGCGACTGCGGTCGGCATCGAGGCGTTGCGCCTCGCGGGTAGCGACCAGGGCGAAGACGCGTCGCTGCTCGAACGCGCTGCTCAAGGCGAGATCAAACTGGCCGTGGCATTTCACGAACCACACGCACGCTACGACCTGTTCGCGGTCGAGACAACCGCAGTCGGGCAGGGCG
This sequence comes from Paraburkholderia dipogonis, assembly GCF_046027395.1. Taxonomy (GTDB): domain Bacteria; phylum Pseudomonadota; class Gammaproteobacteria; order Burkholderiales; family Burkholderiaceae; genus Paraburkholderia; species Paraburkholderia dipogonis_A. The sequence continues at coordinate 3,547 of NZ_JAQQEG010000073.1, forward strand.
AGCAGTTGACACTGACCGGCACGAAGTCTGTGGTGCAGCACGGCGCGCAAGCGGATCATTGGATCGTCCCGGCCCGGCTGAACGGCGAGATCGTGCTCTTCGTCGTGGCGCGCAATGCGGCGGGCGTCAAGATCACGGACTACCGAACGATAGACGGCCAGCGTGCCGCCACACTCGAGTTCAACAACGCGCCAGCACGCCGGCTTGCCGGCAAACACGCCGGCGCGGCTGCGCTCGAAGATATCGCGGATTACGGCACGGTGCTCTTGTGCGCCGAGGCGATCGGCGCGCTCGACGCCTTGAATCTCGCCACCGTCGACTACACCAAGACGCGTCAGCAGTTCGGTCAGCCGATCGCACGTTTTCAGGCCTTGCAGCATCGCATGGTCGAGATGCTGATTCACGCTGAGCAGGCGCGCTCCGTCACGTATCTGGCCGCGATGCGCTACACCAGCACGGATGCAGACGAACGTCGCCGCGCGGTCTCCGCTGCAAAGGCACGGGTCGGTCAGGCCGCGCGTTTTGTCGGCCAGCAGGCGGTTCAGTTGCATGGCGGCATGGGCGTCACGAACGAAGTGGCCGCAGCGCATCTGTTCAAGCGGCTTGCTATCATCGAAACCACATTGGGCGATGTCGATCACCATCTCGCGCGGTTCGCCGCGCTACCTGGCTTCGTCACTGCCGAAGCCTGATCAGACATTCGAATCGGATACAAGGAGGTGCGACGATGGGTTTGAGTTACGAGGACTTGATAGTCGGCACGAGCATCGAAATCGGCAAGCACACGTTCACGCGCGAAGAGATCGTCGAGTTTGCGCAGAAGTTCGATCCGCAGCCGTTTCACGTGGATGATGCCGCGGCCGCCGAGTCGCCGTTCCGCGGCTTGGTCGCGAGTGGTTGGCATACCTGTTCGGTCATGATGGGCATGTTGGTGCGCAACGCGTTCGCGGGTTCCACGTCGATGGGCTCGCCCGGCATCGACGAAATTCGCTGGTTGAAACCGGTGCGTGTCGGCGACACGATCACCATGATGAACGCCGTGCTCGACAAGCGCATTTCGGAGAGCAAGCCAGATCGCGGCATCGTGTCGACGCAGTGGGAAGGCATCAATCAGCATGGCGAAACGGTGATTACGGTGCGCTCGAAGGGACTGTTCGGCCTGCGCAATCCGGGCGCCGCGTCATGACGGGCAGCGCGGCGCCTGCCGCGACGTTTGGCAGCGCCGCAGCCTTGGGCGCGTTGGTGGGCGCAGAGCCGCTCGTGAGCGAATGGCTGACGGTGGATCAGGCGAGCGTCGATCGTTTCGCCGAGGCCACGGGTGATCATCAATGGATTCACGTCGACCCGGAACGGGCGCGGCGCGAGTCGCCGTTCGGCGGTCCTGTCGCGCACGGTTTCCTCACGCTGTCGCTGATCCCGGCACTGCTCAGTAAGACGGTGGCGCTTGAGCAGCGCATGGGCGTCAATTACGGGCTGAATCGCGTGCGGTTTACATCGCCGGTGCTGGTCGGCTCGCAGTTGCGCGCGAAATTCGCGGTTGAGTCCGTTACCGAAGTCGATAACAACGGTGTGCAAGTCGTGTGGAACGTGACGCTGGATCGGCAGGGTAGTGAGCGCCCGGTGTGTGTCGCGGACTTCATCACGCGGCATTATTTCTAGCGTTTCGGCGGTGCATGCGAGTTAAAAAGCGCGAGCGGCATTCATGCCGACTCGCGCTTTTTTAATGATGCAGATTCAGATGCGGCGGCGAATTCAATGCTTCGCGTATTGCGTCGCACCGAACAGTATTTCCTTCGCCTTGTCGTCCATGAGCGGTTGACGCGCGGACGCCAGCACTTCCACACCGCGCACCACTGCCGGACGCGCCGCGATCTCTTCGTGCCAGCGCTTCACATTCGGAAACGCATCGAGTTCCAAGCCCTGGTTTTGCCACGAGCGTGTCCACGGGAACGCGGCGATATCCGCGATCGTATAGTCGTTACCCGCGAGATATTGGGTCTTGCCGAGTTGCGTATCCATCACGCCATACAGACGCTTCGTCTCGTTCGTGTAACGGTTGACCGCGTATTCAATCTGCTCCGGCGCGTAGTTGCGGAAGTGGTGCGTTTGGCCGAGCATCGGACCCAGACCGCCCATCTGGAACATCAGCCATTGCAGCGTTGAATAGCGCGCGGCCGGATCGGTCGGCAGAAACTTGCCGGTTTTCTCGGCGAGATAAATCAGGATCGCGCCGGATTCGAACAAGGCGAACGGCTGGCCGTTGGCGCCCTTGGGGCCCTCGGAATCGACGATTGCCGGGATCTTGTTGTTCGGGCTGATGGCGAGAAACTCAGGTTTGAACTGGTCTCCCGCGCCGATATTGACACCGTGGACGTTGTACGCGAGGCCCGTTTCCTCGAGCATGATGTGAACCTTGTGGCCGTTCGGGGTCGCCCAGCTATAGACATCGATCATCGTAGCTCCTTTGTTTCGTGAAAGCGGCGCCTCGAAGGGCGCCGCAATTGACGAAAATTAGAGCATAGATCGCGCGATGCTGCTTGCGGCGTCGCAAGCGCGGCTGCTCAGCGCAATCTCAAACCCGCGTAATCGGCGCCTCCGCACGAGCCGCCGCGCCGGCATCCATATAACGCGCGAGTTCGAGCTTGGCGATCGCGTTGCGGTGCACCTCGTCGGGACCGTCGGCGAAACGCAGCGTTCGTGCTGACGCGTAGGCATACGCGAGCGGAAAGTCGTCGCTGACACCGCCGCCGCCGTGTGCCTGAATTGCCCAGTCGATTACCTGACACGCCATGTTCGGCGCGACGACCTTGATCATCGCGATCTCGCCACGTGCGCCCTTGTTGCCGACGGTGTCCATCATGTAAGCAGTTTTCAGGGTGAGGAGACGCGCCTGCTCGATCATGCAGCGCGCTTCGGCGATACGCTCCTGCGTGACGCCTTGCGCGGCGACCGGCTTGCCGAACGCGACACGTTGCAGCGAGCGTTTCGCCATCAATTCGAGCGCGCGCTCAGCAAGACCGATCAAACGCATGCAGTGATGGATGCGTCCCGGTCCGAGGCGGCCCTGCGCGATCTCGAAGCCACGGCCTTCACCGAGCAGCATGTTGCCGACCGGCACGCGCACATTCTCGAGCGTGATTTCCATGTGCCCGTGCGGCGCATCGTCGTAACCGAAGACGGTGAGCGGACGATGCACGGTGATGCCGGTGGCGTCGGCGGGAATCAGAATCATCGACTGCTGCTGGTGGCGCGGTGCTTCCGGATCGGTCTTGCCCATGACGATATAGATCTTGCAGCGCGGATCGCCAGCCCCGGACGACCACCACTTGTGGCCGTTGACCACGTAGTAATCGCCGTCGCGCACGATGCTGGTCTGGATATTGGTCGCATCCGACGACGCCACTTCAGGTTCCGTCATCAGAAACGCCGAACGGATCTGACCTTGCAGCAGCGGTTCGAGCCACGCGCGCTTGTTGTCGTCGCTGCCGTAGCGCTCGATCGTTTCCATGTTGCCGGTGTCGGGCGCGTTGCAGTTGAATACTTCGGGCGCCCAAGGCACGCGGCCCATGATCTCGCACAGCGGCGCGTATTCGAGATTCGTCAAGCCGGCGCCGCGCACGGAGTCGGGTAGGAACAGGTTCCACAAGCCGGCGTCGCGCGCTTTCTGTTTGAGTTGTTCGATCAGTTCGGTCGGCAGCCACGCGTTGCCGCTCTGGCGATTGCGGGCGATCTCCGCGTAGAACGCCTGCTCGTTCGGATAGATATGCTCGTCGAAGAATGCGAGCAGTTTCTCGCGCAACGCCTGAACCTTCGGGGTGTAGTCGAAATTCACGTAGGACCTCGCGGATGTTGAGTAACGAACGACGTTTGTTCGGAGCGCAGCAGGATGCACACCCGGACGCGCGACTCAGCGCGCGATTCCGGTCAGCGCACTTTCTGCGCGTAGCGCCAGGCGAGTTCGGCCATCGGCTTCGCGCGACGGCCGGCGTCGAGTGCCTGAGCGCTGGCCGCGGTGCCGTCGACGACGCGTTTCATGATCCCTTGCAGGATCGCGGCAATACGAAACATGTTGTACGCCAGGTAAAAATTCCAGTCGCCGTGAATCTCGAAGCCGGTGCGTTGGCAATAACGTTCGACGTACTGGCGCTCGTCGGGAATGCCGAGGGCCGCCCAATCGAGGCCCGCGATGCCGCGGAATTGCGCCGGGTCGACATGCCACGCCATGCAGTGATACGCGAAGTCGGCGAGCGGATCGCCGAGCGTCGACAACTCCCAGTCGAGCACGGCAAGGACTCGCGGCTCGTCGGGATGAAAGATCAGATTGTCGAGCCGGTAGTCGCCATGCACGACCGATGCGCGCTCACCCGTTTCGGCCGGCATATGCAGCGGCAGCCATTCGATCAGGCGCTGCATCGCATCGATCGGTTCGGTTTCGGATGCAATGTACTGCTTGCTCCAGCGGCCGATCTGGCGCGCGAAGTAATTGCCCGGCTTGCCATAGTCGGCGAGGCCGACAGCCGCGACGTCGACGCCATGCAGCGCCGCGATCACGCGGTTCATTTCGTCGTAGATGGCGGCGCGCTCCGCTGGCGTCATGCCGGGCAGCGATTGATCCCACAACACGCGGCCTTCGACGAACTCCATCACATAGAACGCGCGGCCGATCACGCTTTCGTCCTCGCACAAGGCGAGCATTGTCGCGACCGGTACATCGGTGTCGGCGAGCGCATGCATCACGCGGTATTCACGCTCGACGGCGTGCGCGGAGGGCAGCAGTTTCGCCGCCGGCCCCGGCTTGGCGCGCATCACATATGAGCGAGACGGCGTGAGCAGTTTGAACGTCGGATTGGACTGACCGCCGGCGAATTGCTCCAGCGTGAGCGGCCCGGAAAATCCGTCGACATGCTGGGTCAGCCAGGCGGCGAGCGCATCGGTATCGAAGCGTTGCCGCTCGCTGACCGGGCGCGTGCCCTCGAAGTCCGAATAGTCCGGTTGGTGTTCTGGTTCGCCGGTCTGTGTGGCTTGCACCATCTGTCTCCTCCAGTTCGGGTTCAGCTACGCTTGTATTGAGTGAATTGTGCGTAGAGCATTTCCATCGTGGTGTTGCGGACGTCGCGATGCAGTGGCGACGGCGGTGAATAGTTGATCGTGCGCAGTACCCAGTCTCGCGGCGCGGCGCCGACGTCGAGCGCGTTGATGCAGCCGGTGGCCTGCGCCAGATGGCCGAAGAACGTGCGGCCGCCGGCCGTGAGCGCATGCGACAGGATGGCCCGGTTCACGCCGCCGTGCAGCACGAGGAGCACGGTGTCCCACGACGTGTCCTCGCGCAACGCCGTTATCGCGGGCAACACTCGATCGAACAGGGCGCCGATGGTCTCGCCGTCGAGAAAGCGCGTGCTTTCCGGCACGATGCCGTCGAACACGCCGAGAAACGCGACTTCGATATCCTGCGGTGGAATATTGCTGAGCTTGCCGCCGCGAATCTCTTCCCAGGCAGGCTCGATTTCGGGTTCGATCTGCTGGCCGGTCTCGGCCAACACGCGCCGCGCAGTTTCGATGGTGCGCGGCAAACCGCTGACGATCACCCGATCGAAACGGACCTGCTGTTCGGCGAACACGCGGCCCGCAGCGCTGGCCTGCTCGCGGCCATTGGCGTTCAACGGCACGGTTTCAGGATCAATCGCGCGGCCGGAGTCGTCGAAGTAGGTGACGTCGCCGTGACGCATCAGAAAGATGCGGCGGCGCTTGGGCAATTGATAGTCAGGCATCGTCCCCTCGTTCACTTATAGACCGGCGCGCGTTTTTCGAGGAACGCGGAAATCCCTTCCCGCCCTTCACGGTGATGCAGCGAGGCGACAAAGCTGTCGCGCTCCGCCACGAGATGATCGGCGAGCGGCTGCGCGCCGGCTGCGCTGATCAGCCCCTTGATGCGCGTGATCGAGTTGGGCGAAATCTTGCCGAGCTCGTCGGCCCAGGCGATCGCGGCGTCGCGCACGGCGCCGGTCTTGGTCAGTTTGTTGACGACGCCGAGTTCGTGCAGACGCGTGGCGCCGATCGGTTTGCCTTCGATCAGCACTTCGGTGGCCAGTTGACGCGGCAGGGCTTGCGCGAGAAACCACGAACCGCCGCCGTCGGGCGTCAGGCCGACACGTGCATACGACATGACGAACTTGGCATCGTCCGCGGCCACGATCAGGTCGCACGCGAGCGCGAGCGAGAATCCCGCGCCGGCGGCGGCGCCATCGACGGCGGCGATCACCGGCTTCGACGAAAGACGCAGCGCCGAGATCCATTCGCCGAGCAGATCGATGCTCTCGGCTTGCACGGACGGATCTTTCGCGCGGTTTTCCAGCAGGCGGTTCAGATTGCCGCCCGCGCAAAAAAAGTTGTCGGCGCCGGTAATCACGACCGCGCGAATCGACGGATCGCGCTCCACCGAGTCGAGCGCCTCGATGCCGGCGGCGTACATGTCCGGATGCAGCGCGTTGCGTGCGCCGGGGTTGGACAGCGTGAGGACCAGCGTCGATTCGCTTTCGGTAGGGCGCGAGGTCAGCAGTTCGGCGCTCATTGTTGCGTCTCCTGGGTCTGCGTTTCAGTGTCGGCGGCGTCGCGCTGCGTCAAAGACATGCCAAGTTGCGCACGCCGCGCAAGCCAGGGCGACGGACGATAGCGCGGATCGCCGAGCACACTGAACATGTTGCGCAGGATCGCGAGAATGGTTGTCGAGCCGAGCGCGTCGCCGAGGGCAAGCGGGCCGCGCGGGTAGCCGAGGCCGAGCGTCACGGCGAGATCGATATCCTCCGGCGTCGCGATCTGTTTTTGCGCGATGTCGCAGCCGATGTTGACGATGGTCGCTACCACGCGTTGCGCGACGAAGCCGGTCGAGTCACGGATCACGGTGACGGGCACGCCGTCGGCGGCAAAGAGGGCATGCGCCGTGTCACGCGCGGCGCGCGTGGTGGCGGGCGTTGTCATCAGCGTGCGGCGTTGCGCGCCGACGAGCGGGAAGAGCGCATCGACTGCGACGACGCGGCTAGCGTCGAGCGCTTCGTCGACCGCGGCCGTGGTCGCATCGTGGCCGAACGGTGTGACGACGATCAGCGAATTCGCTGCGGGCGTAGCGCCGTCGTCGAGCTTCACACCGGCTTTCTCGATGAGTTGCACGACGGCGTCGTGGGCTTGCGGATAGCGCTTGCTGACCCACACGCTGGCCGGCAATTCGGTCGGCGCGGGCGCTTCGGCAGGCACTTGCTGTTTGCCGTCTTCGTAGCGATAAAAGCCTTCGCCTGTCTTGCGGCCGAGCAGCCCGCCCGCGAGCCGCGTGCCGGTGATGGGCGACGGCGTGAAGCGCGGTTCTTCATAGAACTGGTGATAGATCGATTCCATCACCGGATGCGAGACGTCCAGCGCTGTCAGATCGAGCAACTCGAACGGCCCGAGGCGAAAGCCTGCCTGCTCGCGCATGATGCGGTCGATGTCGGCGAAGCTGGCCACGCCTTCACCCGCCACGCGCAAGCCTTCGGTGTTCATGCCGCGGCCCGCATGATTCACGATGAAGCCGGGCATATCTTTCGCGCGCACCGGCGTGTGACCCATGCGGCGCGCGAGGTCCATCAGCGCGTCGCCGGCTGCGGGGTCGCTGCGCAGACCGTCGATCACTTCGACGACCTTCATCAACGGCACAGGGTTGAAGAAGTGATAACCGACCACGCGCGACGGGTCACTGCAGCCGGCGGCAATCGCCGTGATGGACAGCGAAGACGTATTGGACGCCAGCACGCAACGGCCGCTCACGACGGTCTCGAGTTCGCGGAACAGTGCCTGCTTCACGTCGAGTTTCTCGACAATCGCCTCGACGATCAAGTCGCAACCGGCCAGCTCGCCTATGCTCTGCGCGCCGCCCACGTTTGCGAGTGCCGCAAGCGAGCGGGCCTGATCGAGCTTGCCTTTGGCAGTCAATTTCGCGAAAGTCTCGGCAAGGTAGTCGCGCGCGGCGCCGATTGCAGCAGGGTTGGTGTCGTACAGACGCACGGTGAGGCCGGCCAGCGCGGCGATCTGGGCGATACCGCGGCCCATTGCTCCGGTTCCGACAATGCCGATGGTCTCGATGCTGAAAGTGCGAGAGGTCATTGTGATGCTCGACTCCATGGTTATTTTAGAATAGCACGATCGTGCAATTTACTGGATGATTGATCGAAGGCCGCCGCTTTCATGTTGATGGGCGGTCGCGTACAACTCGAGGGAAGGAGACACCCAATGATCAAGCTGTGCGGTTTCGCGCTCTCTAACTATTACAACAAAGTGAAGTTCGTGCTGCTCGAACACGGCATTCCGTTCGAGGAAGTGTCGGTGATGCCGAGCCAGGACGAGGCGATGCTCGAGCATTCGCCGCTCGGCAAAGTGCCTTATCTGCAGACTGAAGACGGCGATCTGTGCGAATCGCAATGCATCGTCGAGTATCTGGCCGCGCGTTTTCCCGACAAGGCGATTTTCTCCGCCGATCCATGGGAAGCGGCCAAGGAGCGCGAACTGATCATGTTCGTCGACGTGCATCTCGAACTGACCGCGCGCAATCTCTACAAGGAAGCGTTCTTTGGCGGCAAGGTGACGGACGCGACCAAAGGGCGCGTCGAGAAACTGCTCAGGCATCACATTGCCGGCTTCAAGCGGATCGCGAAGTTCGGGCCGTATCTGAGCGGCGAGCGCTTCAGTGTCGCGGATACGGCCGGATATGTGAGCTTGCCGCTCGTGGGCATGGCGACGCAGACCATCTACGGCAGCGATTTTCTGGTCGACGCCGGTATCGACTGGAAGAGTTATGTGAAAACGATCAACCCCCGGCCGGCCGCGCAGCGTGTGACCGAGGACCGCAAGGCGCATATTGCGGCCTCGCGTCCGGCTTGACGGGCGTTGCCCGGAAGGAAGCGAACCCGGGCGTGCCGCGCCCGCCCGGGCCGCTGCGCGCGATGGCGAGGAACGCAGGTTCGTTCGCATCATCGCGCGGACATGCTAAAGACGCGCCAGCCGCTCGAGCGCGGTGGCAAGGGTGTTTTCCTGCTTGGCGAAGCAGAAGCGCACCACGCCAGACTCATGGGCCTCGTGATAGAACGCAGAGACCGGAATGGCCGCGACGCCGATCTCGCCGGTCAGCCATTGCGCGAATTCGGCTTCGGGCAAGTCGCTGATCGCCGAATAGTCGACGCACTGAAAATACGTGCCCGTGCACGGCAACAGCCTGAAGCGCGAATTCGCGAGGCCGGCGCGGAAGAAGTCGCGCTTCTTCTGATAAAACGCAGGCAGGTCGAGATACGGCGCAGGATCTTTCATGTAGTCGGCAAGGCCGATCTGCATCGGCGTGTTGACCGTGAACACGTTGAACTGGTGCACCTTGCGGAACTCGGCGGTGAGCGCGGCGGGCGCGGCCACGTAGCCGACCTTCCAGCCCGTTACGTGATAGGTCTTGCCAAAGCTCGACACCACGAAACTGCGCTGCGCCAGTTCCGGATAGCGGGCCAAGCTCTCGTGCGGCGCGCCGTCGTAGACCATGTGTTCATACACTTCGTCGGACAGGATCAGCACGTTGGTGCCGCGCACGATCTCTTCGAGCTTGCGCATGTCTTCCGCGCGCCAGACCGTGCCGGTCGGATTGTGCGGCGTGTTGATCAGCAGCAGCCGCGTTTTCGGCGTGATCGCGGCAGCGAGCTTGTCGAACGGGATCGCGTAGTCGGGCGCCTCGAGCGTGACGAAGACCGGCTTGCCGCCGGCCAGTTCGATGGACGGCAGGTAGCTGTCGTAGGTCGGCTCGACCACGATCACTTCGTCGCCCGGGTGGACGGTGCAGAGAATCGCGGTCAGCAACGCTTGCGTCGCGCCCGCTGTTACGGTGATTTCGGTGGTGGCGTTGTAGCGGCGGCCGTACAGGTTCTCGATCTTGTCCGAGATCGCCTGACGCAGCGGCGCGGCGCCGGCCATCGGCGGGTACTGGTTGTGGCCGTCGCGCATGGCGTTCGCGACCGCGTCGACGATCCGCGGATCGCAGTTGAAATCGGGGAAGCCCTGACCTAGGTTCACCGCGCCTTTCTCAGCGGCGAGCGCGCTCATCACGGTGAAAATCGTCGTGCCGACGTCCGGCAGGCGAGACGGAAACGTGGGAATCGTGGGCGTGTCGTGCGGTGCATTCATGGCGCTGTCCGGAGCGTGGGCAAGTGGGTTACGCAAAGGCGTCGTTTGAAACGGGCGAAGCCTGATTGTAGGGAATCGTGGCGCGGTGTGCGCATCACGGAGTTCACGTTAGCCGTCTGGACAAGGCCATGCGGCTGGATAGTCATGCAGTCGCGGGCTCGCCGGTGGCGCTCACGGACGCGCCGATGGCAGCGACGAACGGCGCCGGCTGGGCGATCTGAAAGCCGAAGTCACGCGCAATCCGCTTGGCCAGCTTCAACACCGCGCGATCCTTCGAAACCAGCCAGTCGGCCTGCGCGGCATGCGCGAGCTCGAGAAACTTCTGGTCGTCGCGGTCTTTGCATTTGGGCAAGGGCCTGGCGTCTTCCGCTTGCGCCTCCGGATCGACCAACTGCGCGAGCCGCGCGACCACCGCAAGCGCCGCAGCCTTGTCCACATTCCGATGCACGAATTGCGGGTAGTCGAGCACGTAGGTGAGTTCGGCGAGGCAGCGCGCATCGATCAGCGCGGCCAGCGCGCCGCTTTCGAGCGCGGCCGCGATCGGCCGCGTGTGCGGGTCGTCGAACACGAGAATGTCGATCCACACATTGGAATCGAGGACGACACGCAAAGCGTCGGGTGAGGCATGGGAACCGGGCATTCGTTACAATCTGGCTTTCGTCTTTGACCACCAGGCACGGCGTGCCTGCAAGCCTCTATGATAATCGTTCTGTCGCCGGCGAAATCGCTCGACTACGAAACCCCGCCTCACGTCAAAAAGCACACGATCCCCGATTTTGTCGACGACGCGGCCGAATTGATCGGCGGATTGCGTCGTTTGTCGCCGCAGCAGATCGCCTCCCTGATGGACATTTCGGATCAGCTCGCGCACCTCAATTTCCAGCGTTACGCAGAATGGTCGCCCAAGTTCGGCACGCACAACGCCAAGCAGGCGGTGCTGGCGTTCAATGGCGACGTGTACGAGGGCTTCAACGCGAAGACGCTGTCGTCGGCGGATCTGGACTATGCACAGAATCATGTGCGCGTGTTGTCCGGCCTGTACGGGTTGCTGCGTCCGCTCGATCTGCTGCAGCCTTACCGGCTCGAAATGGGTACGCGCTTCGCTAATCCGCGCGGCAAGGATCTGTACGCGTTCTGGGGCGAGCGCATCACACAGGCGTTGAATGCGCAATTGAAGAAGAACGCCGCGGCATCGCGCGTGCTGGTGAACTGCGCATCGGGCGAGTACTTCAAGTCGGTCAAGCCGAAGCTGCTCGAAGCGCCGGTCATCACGCCCGTTTTCGAGGACTGGAAGGGCGGCCGCTACAAGATCATCAGCTTCCATGCAAAGCGCGCGCGTGGCCTGATGGCGCGCTATGCCGTGGAAAACCGCCTCGACAGGCCTGAGCAACTGAAGGACTTCGACGTCGACGGCTATGCGTTCGACGCTGAAGCCTCGAACGATTCCACTTACGTATTCCGCCGCCGCGTCGCTGAATAAGCGTTGCGCCGCGCATAGAAGCAGGGAAGAACATCATGACGTTATCGATTACAAGCAACTTCGACGCGGGTGCGATCGAAGTGCTGTCCTGCGAAGACGCGGGCAATATCCGTTTGCGCGTGCGGCCGGACAGTCACGCCGAGTTCGCGCAGTGGTTTTATTTCCGCTTGTCCGGCGCGGCCGGCGAACGCTGCGTAATGACCTTCGAGAATGCCGCTGCGTGCGCCTTCGCCGAGGGTTGGCGCGACTATCAGGCGGTCGCGAGCTACGACCGGGTGAACTGGTTTCGCGTGCCCACGTCGTACGACGGCCGCGTGCTGACAATCGATCACACGCCGGATTTCGACCGTATCTACTACGCGTACTTCGAGCCGTACAGCGAGGAGCGTCATTCGGAGTTTCTAGGCGCGGTGCAGCAGATGCCGCAGGCCACGCTCACCGAATTGGGCACGACCGTCGAAGGCCGGCCCATGTCGCTGCTCACGCTCGGCACGCCGCAAAGCGGCGATACGCCCAAGAAGAAGATCTGGCTGATCGCGCGCCAGCATCCCGGCGAGACGATGGCCGAATGGTTTATCGAGGGTCTCGTGAAGCGGCTCGCGGGTTGGGGCGATTGGGCGGGCGACCCGGTCGCGCGCAAGCTCTACGATCACGCGGTCTTCTACATCGTGCCGAACATGAACCCGGACGGCAGCGTGCACGGCAATCTGCGCACGAATGCGGCCGGCGCGAATCTGAATCGCGAATGGATGGAGCCGGATGCCGCGCGCAGCCCCGAGGTGCTGGTGGTGCGCGACGCGATTCATGCCACTGGTTGCGATTTGTTCTTCGATATCCACGGCGACGAGGCGCTGCCTTACGTGTTCGTGGCCGGCTCCGAAATGCTGCCGGGCTTTACCGAACGGCAAGGGCAGGAGCAGAAAGCGTTCATTGAAGCGTTTAAGCAGGCGAGCCCTGATTTCCAGGACAAGTACGGCTACGCCGCGAGCAAGTATCGCGAGGACGCACTGAAGCTGGCATCGAAGTACATCGGCAACGAATTCGGCTGCCTGTCGCTGACCCTGGAGATGCCGTTCAAGGACAACGCCAATCTGCCTGACGAACGGGTGGGTTGGAATGGTGAGCGTAGCGCGTCGCTTGGCGCTGCGATGCTGCAGGCGATCTTGCGGCACGTGGAAACATTTGCCTGAACATCGCTGCATTTGGCAAAACGAGGCACACACTTCACGGTGTGTGCCTCGTTTTCATTAGAGCGCCTGCTTTGACCTGCCGCACCGACGGCGTGGTGTCGCAAGCGTGACCCGCTATTGAGTTTTTTTCTTCGCCGGTGTCTTCTTCGCGCTTGCTTTGTTCGAGCTCGTTCGCGACGATTTGCCCGAGCTAGGTTTGGAAGACTTTGTGGTCGCCTTCTTCGTCGTTTTGCCGCTCGCCGAGTGCTTGCCTTTGGCGTTCTTGTGCTTGCCCGACGACGCTTGCGACCCCGAGGGTTCCGAACTGCGCGCACGGGCCGGCGGCACCGGATCGTTCCAGCTGAACGCCAGCATCTGCGCGCCGACATAGCCGCAGCGGAACTTCAGATCGGCAGGATCGCCGCCGCCGCTCTGGCGGATGCCGAGCCCTTCGACCGTGACGATGTTATCTACCTTGACGCGCTGCTTGCCCTCGTCGAACGAATCGTTCCACGGCGTGACCGACGCATGCGCGCTGTCGAACGAGCTAGGTGGGAATTCGACATGGTCGAAGGCGGTTGAGGTGCTGGCGACAAAGTTGCCATGAGCCGCGCAGTCCGCAACAAGCGGGTCCGCATGCATATCATTGACAAATTTGTTGACGAGATCGTTGTGCTGCTCGAGTTGATCGGCGAATGCGGGAGCAGAGCATATGAGCGAGAGACTCGCCGCACATGTTGCCAACCGGCCGACCAACCGCAGCAATCGGCGCGGTACGTTGGTGCGATCCATCTAGTTCGTTAGACGCTAATGAGATGAGGCACGTAAGATGCCCGGCGAGAGGGTGGAGTTCAATCCTGACACAAATATTTTGTCCTGTTCGCAGTGTGTCCGCTGGTGGCTCAATGTTGTCGAGTCGCCAATCGCCGCAAGTGCGCGTTCGATGCCCGCGCAAGTGTCAGGTGCGTGGTCCGCCCAGTCGGTATCTCCGCACATCATAAGTGGTGACCCAGGCAGGGCGGTAGACCGCGATCAATGCCGTCGACATGCCAGTGAACCAGGATTCCCCGATGGCAAGTAGAAACACGCTGAATGCGTAGCCCGCGGGCACCACGGTCATCGAACCGTCGGCGAGCGCGATATGAATGCCGAGGGCTGCGGCCGCCGTGAGCGACACGGCGATGGCAGGCGAGACAAAACCCTGGCCGAGGATGAACATGAAGAGATTGCGTGGAAGCCACGCGATGCTGATGCGCTGGAGCAAGGTGGAAATGCCAACCGGCAGCGCACCGTACACGAGGAAAGTTAGCGCGATGCCCTGCCAGGGGGCATCGAAGATGACGGCGGCAAGACCCGTGACCACCGCCATGGCGATCAGCGCCAACGCCCAGTCGAACAACGTGACGACTAGCGTGGCGCCGAGCAGATGCATGACGGTGCCGTCGTCGAGCCATGCATTACTTGCCCACAGCACCGACACTGCGACGATGATCGCAAGCCAGACATGCTGCAGTGTGCCGTCCTGAAGTCGTTTGAAAGGATTTTTCCACAGCGCGAGCGCGACCACAATCGCAGTGGCGATCCAGCCACCGACAGCGACCCAGAACGGAAGCGGTGTGTAGAGGAAACCCATGAGTCTCATATTACTCGTTGGACGAGAAAAGGTGTGAGCGGATTCCATGCCAGCAGGCGCAAACGCTGCCGGAAAGTGCTCGCCCGGATTCTGTTGCGCGCGCCGGCTGCGTTCATGCAGGACCTTGTGGGAGCGGGTCCGGTGCTGCTCCGGCGGGCGGCGCATCGCCATATGGAGCGCCTGGTTCGGCCGCCATGGGCAACGAGGTGGCCGTGTCGTTAGCCGGCAACGGATACTGGAAGCGCCGCCGCGTGCGGCGCCGCAACGGCACCACGCCGGGCTGCCCCATGATCGGGCGCAGCAGGCCATCGCCGCCATTGCGCAGCACTTGCAAATGATTCGACAGCCAGCCGTTATAAAGCGCGACCGCTGCGGCGCGATTCGGCGCGCCGAGCTGCTGGAATATGCTGGTCAGATGGATCTTGACGGTGCCTTCGCTGATGCCGAGCGTGCGCGCGATCATCTTGTTGGTGCTGCCCATGTGGACACATCGCATGATCTGCTGCTGACGGGGCGACAGTACATTGGCCAGTCTGGTGCGGCGCGGCGGCGGGCTCTTCTCGTCGAACGGCCGGATAGTGGTGTCTGGCGGCAGCGGAGGATCGAGCGCCAGCGCGCCGGGCGGCACGTAGTGACCGCCCAGCAGCACCATTTCAAACGCGCGCACGATCAGACAAGGATCGGTGTCGCGCGGCACGACGCCGAGCACGCCTTCGTCCATGAGTTCTCGCACGGCGACCGGCGAGATCTGATCGGTGAGCACGGCAATGCGCAGATCGGGGTAATGGCTGAGCAGATGGCAAATATCCCCGATCGACATCCAGTCCTGCCAATCGATCAGGAGCAGGTCGGGCCGCTGACGCTTGAGCGTGCGTTCGACCTGACGCCAATCTTGTGCCTCGTTGAAACGCGCCAGGCGGTCGATTTGCCGCAGCAGCGCTTTGAGCCCATCACGTCGTTCCGCGTCTGAGTTGAGTATCGAGAATCGCATGCATGTCTCCAGATGAGTCGGGCGAAGTGGCGCGATGCGTGCGCACGGCACATGAGAGCCGGATGCGTTCGCGATGCGTCGCCGTTCGTATGATGACAAATTCCCTTCAACTTGACGGCCTGTCCAAAAGGCATAAGAGGAATGACGTAAAAATGAACCGGCATAAAAAAGCCCCGCGCGCGGCGGGGTTTTTTTATGTCGACTCCGCCGCGCAAAACGCGCCGGCGAGGAGGGTCAATGGAAGTGCGGCTGCGCAGGTTCTGCGTCTTCCGGCATTTCGGCGTGGACGATTTCGCCGAGCGGATCGGCATAGAGCGGTACGCCGCAGTCGTCGCAATATTCTGGCTCGAAGCGGCCGGCGTGGCGGCGCACTTCGGTCACGCCGGTTTCCTTGAGCAACGCGACGATTTCTTCGAGCGGATCGTCCGAGGCGGCGGTTTCCTGCGGTTCCTCGTCGATGCCGGGTTCGCCGTTCTCACGGCCGTACAGCGGCCACACGACGCCGTAGATCACCTCGTTGCTGCCGCGGCGCGTGAAGCCGACGCGGTATTCGTCGATGCGGCGTTCGCCGAAGCCCGCGACAACCGCGCGCAACTCCTGCGGCGTCGCGCCGATCGTGTCGAACAGATAGCGCACGGCGGTGCGCACCGTGTGAGGGCGCACGCGCTCGTCGGCATCGCGGCACGCCGAGTAATAGGCATCCGGCAGCAGGCACTCGAATTCGCAGCCCGGCAGCACCAGCGACAAATTGGCGCCGCCCTGCGTGGCCCATTGTTCCAGGCATTGACCACGCTCGATCCGGGTGCCGTGTTCTTCTTCCTGCCAGCGGAACGTCGGCTCGCCGACCGGTGCCGCGACCACGGCCAGCAGGAAGCGCGGGTCGGCCAGAATCGGCGAGGTCTCCGGCAACTCGCCGAAATTCAGCTTGACGTTGCCGCCCGCCATGGCTGCCTGCGAGAGTTGCTGGGCAATGCGCCAGGTTTCGACATGATGACGCGGCAGTTGGTCGATGCTGTACAGGAACGGCGCCATGGCGACTCGCGTGTTGGCCGCGAGCACGTGCGCCTGCAGATGCGCGCGCAGGGCGTCGGCGGCATCGGCCTTGAGCGGACCGGACGGAATCATGTAGCGCGTCCAGGCGAGCACGGGTGCGGCGATCAGCAGCGCCTCGTAAGGCACGCCTTCGTGTTCGACGATGAACGACTCGCTGTGGGTTTCCGCCATATCGGCGAGCGCGCCGTAGGCATCGGGATGATTTTGCTGCAGATGGTCGAGCGCGGCGTCCAGCGTAGTCTGGTTGGCGTTGCGGACGATCTTGGCCAGCAGCGCATCGAGTTTTGCTTCCCAGAAGCGGTCCTCGGTGCGGCTGCCCGACGCGAAAAGCGCGAGCGAGAGACCGACGAGCTTGTCGGCATCGGGGGGGAGACGTTTGGCGATTCGCGAGCGCATAAATCCGGAAATTGGGGTGCACAGAACCTTATATTCTAGTCTTTTCTATGCCGCCATATTGTTTGGCCGGCAATGCTGGATGAATTGGGACGTTTCTACATGAAAAATCAGCGCTGCTGAGCGCGTCTATCGGCCCTTTGCATGGCGACTTGGCCCGATGATATAAGACGCCCCGGGGCACATGACTCGCTTCTATACTGACCCTTTCAGCGTGCTCCCGACAAGCTTATGTCGCTCGTCACTGGGGTTTGGCGCAACAGGAGATTCATTGTGAAATCGGACCAACTGATCGAACGTCTTGCCGCGGTGTTCGCGCTGATTATTCTCGTGGGCGGCTCGCTGCTGGTGCTGGCGCCTTTCACGACCGCGCTGCTGTGGGGCGCCATTCTCAGCTATAGCTCGTGGGGCTTGTACCGGCGGCTGACCGCGGCCGTCGGCGGGCGGCGTAAGTGGGCCGCTACCTTGATCGTGTTGATCATTCTGATTGTGGTGCTTGGACCGTTCGTCTATGCGGGCTTTGCCTTCGGGGCGCACGTGCACGACATCGTTGCGCTGGTTCAGCGGCTCTTTGAGGCTGGCTTGCCGGATTTGCCGCCGTGGGTTGCCCGGATTCCGCTGGTGGGCTCCAACATCGAGGCATTCTGGGAGCGGCTCACAAGCAGCAATTCGGAACTGATCGCGCAATTGCGTACGCTCGCGGCGCCGGCCGGCAAGTGGATTCTGGCGGCTGCGATTGCTGTTACGCATGGTCTCGGGTTGCTGGCGTTGAGCATCGTGCTTGCTTTCTTCTTTTATACGGGGGGAGAGGGCGCAGCGGCCTGGCTGAATGCGGGCATGCGGCGTATTGCTGGCGAGCGCGCTGATTATCTGCTGGCGCTGGCTGGCAGCACGGTGAAGGGCGTGGTGTACGGGATCCTCGGCACGGCGCTCGTGCAAGGGATTCTGGCTGGGTTCGGATGCTGGATCGCCGGCGTGCCGGCGCCGGCGCTGCTCGGGCTGGCGACATTCTTTCTGTCGGTGATACCGGGTGGTCCTGTTGTCGTCTGGTTGCCCGCTGCAATCTGGCTGTACCACGGCGGCGCGACTGGATGGGCGATCTTTCTGGTGGTGTGGGGAGTTCTGGTCGTCGGCATGTCCGACAATGTCATCAAGCCGATCCTGATCGGCAAGAATAGTGACATGCCTCTGATCCTGGTGATGCTGGGTATTTTGGGTGGCGCATTCGCTTTTGGCTTCCTCGGTGTTTTCATCGGCCCGACTTTGCTCGCGGTCGCCTATACCGTCCTGCACGACTGGACGATCGGTGCGCCGGCTGCGCGCGCCTTGGCACCCGATGTGAAAGCGCCCGCCGTCGATGAGCCGGGGCCCGTAAAAAAGCTGCCTTGAATAAATTCCAGATAACA
>NZ_JAQQEG010000074.1:0-20531 GCF_046027395.1 Paraburkholderia dipogonis
CATAAAAAAATTTTTCTTCATCCGGGGGGGGGGGGGGCCCGGCCGCCGCCCCCCCCCTTCGTTTCAGTCAGCGCGTCTTACTTGATCGGCTTGCTGACGTCGATGCCGAACCACTTGTCCGAGATCTTCGAGAACGTGCCGTCCGCTTCGAGCTGGGTCATCGCGTCGTCGATCGCCTTGGCGAACTTCGGATTGCCCTTCCTGAACGGAATGCCGGAAGGGTTGCCCGCGCCGACGTTCGCGCCGGTGCGCAACGGCAACTGCGAGTTCTTCATCAGGTAAGCGAGCATCAGACGGTCGTTGAGCGCCGCGTCGAGACGGCCGGCGGCCAGATCGCGCAGATACTCGGGCGCGCCCGGATACGTCTTCACGTCGATGCCCGGCACCGACTTCGCCATGTCCATGTAGTTCGTGCCCAGACCGACGCCGAGCTTCTTGCCCTTCAGGTCGTCGAGCGACTTGAACTGGCGCGTGTCGTCCTTACGCTGGATCAGTTGCGCGGCCGAGTACGTGTAGGCCGGCGAGAAGTCGAGCGCCTGCTTGCGCGCGTCGGTGATGCCGACCTGGTTGACGATCACGTCGAACTTGTTAGCCTGCAAACCGGCGATGATGCCGCTCCATTCCGTCGTGACGAATTCCGGCTTCACGCCGAGCTTGGCCGCGACCGCCTTCGCGATGTCGACGTCGTAGCCGACCAGCTCGCCCGACGGCGCCTTCGAATTGAACGGCGGGAAGGTGCCTTCGAGGCCGATGCGCAGCGTGCCGCGCTGTTTGACCTGATCGAGCAGGTCGTCGGCGTGGGCGGCGACTGCGGTGAACGACGCGCCGATCAGGCCGGCGACGAGAATCTTTTTAAGCAAGCCAAATTTCATCGAGTTCCTTTTTTGTTCGTCTGGCGTTTTAGCAGACGAAAGCGTAACAAAGCAGACTATCGAAATCAAAATACCGTTTGTTTATGTCTATATTACTGGCGCGGGGCGCGGGGCGCGGGGCGCGGGGCGCGGGGCGCGGGGCGCGGGGCGGGAGACGCGAGACGCGAGACGCGGAGTGGGCGCAGGGCCCGGCGCCACGGCGCGGCCGCTAGTGCGCCGCTCAGCGCCGTCGGGTTTAACGCAGCGCTTGCGCGCATTCGGCCACCAGCGCCGGTCCGCGGTAGATGAACCCGGTATAGAGCTGCACCAGCGATGCGCCGGCCGCCATCTTCGCGCGCGCGTCGTCGCCGGAAAAAATCCCGCCGACGCCGATGATCGGCACTGCTTCGCCGACTTCCGCGCGCAGCTTGCGGATCACTTCATTCGACGCGTCGAACACCGGCTTGCCCGACAGGCCGCCGGCTTCGTCGCCGTATTGCATGCCCGCAACGGCCGTGCGCGAGAGCGTGGTGTTGGTGGCGATCACGCCTTCGAATTGATGACGCAACAACGTGTCGGCGATCGACTTGATCTGTTCGTCGTCAAGGTCCGGCGCGATCTTCAGCGCGAGCGGCACGAGCTTGCCGTGCATGTCGGCCAGACGCTGCTGCTTCTCCTTGAGCGCCGCGAGCAGCGCGTCGAGTTCGCCCGCGCCTTGCAACTGGCGCAGATTCTTCGTATTCGGCGACGAGATGTTGACCGTCACGTAGCTGGCGAACG
This sequence comes from Paraburkholderia dipogonis, assembly GCF_046027395.1. Classification (GTDB taxonomy): domain Bacteria; phylum Pseudomonadota; class Gammaproteobacteria; order Burkholderiales; family Burkholderiaceae; genus Paraburkholderia; species Paraburkholderia dipogonis_A. The sequence continues at coordinate 1,632 of NZ_JAQQEG010000074.1, forward strand.
GATACACGCGTTCGAGGCAGTACAGATAGTCTTCGGCGGCGCGTTCAATCGGCGTATCGGCGTTCTTGCCGATGTTCAGACCGAGAATGCCGCGATAGCGCGCGGCCTGCACGTTCTTCACGAACTGGTCGACGCCCGCGTTGTTGAAGCCCATCCGGTTGATCACGGCGTTCGCCTGCGGCAGCCGGAACATGCGCGGGCGCGGATTGCCCGGCTGTGCGCGCGGCGTCACCGTGCCCACTTCGATGAAGCCGAAGCCGAGCGCGGCGAGGCCGTCGATGCAGGCGCCGTCCTTGTCGAGGCCCGCCGCGAGTCCGACCGGATTGCGGAACGTCAGCCCCATCACGGTGCGCGGCGCATCCGGCACGCGCGGCGCGAGCGCGCCCGCGAGGCCGGTTCGGCCGGCGGCGCCGAGCATGCGCAAAGTAAGGTGGTGAGCGTCTTCCGCGTCCATGCGAAAGAGTTGGGCGCGTACAAGCGGGTAGAGGGAACTGAACACGGGACGAAGCCGGGCGGCCGGAAAATGGGAACCCGCCATTTTACCGGCTTTGGGGCTTTAATGAGACCGACTGGCGGGATCGGGCGGCGGCCCGAGCGGACCGCCTTGGCTACGGCTTGGCTATGGCTTGAACGGTGCGCGCTTGCCTTGAATCGCCAGATCGACCGGCGGCAGGTCCACGCCCGTCGGATCTAGCACGCGCCAGGCGCCGTCGATCAATCCCTCGAGCGGCCGGAAATTCGCCTTGTACGCCATCTTCGGACTCTCGCGAATCCAGTAGCCGAGGTACACGTAAGGCAGCTTGAGACTGCGTGCCTGCTCGATCTGCCAATAGATGTTGTAGGTGCCGAAGCTGGTGTTCGGCAGCCCCGGCTCGAAAAACGTGTACACCGAGGAGAGCCCGTCGCCGAGGATGTCGATCATGCTGATCATGCGCAGAATGCCGGGCGCATCCGGCCGGTCCCGCAGCGGCTCGCGGAATTCGACCAGCCGCGAGTTGATCCGGCTTTGCAGCAGGAACTGCTCATATTGATCGCGGCTGTCGCGATCCATGCCGCCGCCCGCGTGCCGTGCCGACTGATAACGCATGTAGAGCGCGTAGTGTTCTTCGTCGTAGTGCAGCGGCGCGACGGTCGCGATCAGTTCGCCGTGTTTCTTCCACACACGGCGCTGCGTGCGGTTCGGCTCGAACTGGTCGACCGGCACGCGCACCGGCACACAGGCGCGGCAGCCGTCGCAATACGGTCGGTACGTGAACACGCCCGAGCGCCGGAAGCCGGCCTTGACGAGGTCGGTGTAGACGTCGGAGTTGATCAGGTGACTGGGGGTGGCGACTTGCGAGCGCGCGATGCGCCCGTCCAGGTAACTGCAGGGGTAGGGCGCCGTTGCATAAAATTGCAGCGCCGAAAGCGGGGAAAGAGGCAGCTCGTTGGGATGAGTCACGTTGGCAGCTCTCGAAGCGTCTCTGGTAATGCAAACCCGGCGCCTTGCGGTGGACAACCCGCGGCTCGTGACCCGCGGCTCGGTAGGCGACGGATCCGGATTCGGCCTGATTCTTCCTACGCCGCTGGCGCAACGACGTCGAGCAACGCGGTCTTGTCGAAGCGCCAGGGAATCGGCGGCGCCTCGACCGACGCGCGAACATGCGCGATGAACGCCTTGCGCGCTATCTCGCGACCGCCTAGCGACGCCAGATGCGACGTGTTCTGCTGGCAGTCTATCATTTCTATTTCGTGACGGCGTAAGTGTCCGACAAGCGCAGCCAGCGCCATTTTCGACGCATCCGTGACCTCCGCGAACATGGATTCGCCGAAGAACATTCTGCCGAACGACACGCCGTACAAACCGCCGACTCGCTTGCCTTCGAACCAGGTTTCGATGCTGTGCGCGTCACCCACACGATGCAGCGACGAGTACGCTTCGACGACATCCGCGGTGATCCATGTGCCGCGCTGTCCGCGTCGCGGCGCCTGCGCGCAGGCGCGCATCACCGCGGCGAAATCATGGTCGACACGGATTTCCCACGCGTCTTCGCGCAGCACACGCTTGAGCGTCTTGCGCAGCGACGGTGCCACTTTGAATTCGGCGGGGCGCAGGACCATGCGCGGGTCGGGGCTCCACCACAACACCGGCTGGCCGTCCGAATACCACGGGAAGATGCCGCGCCGGTAGGCGTCGATCAGCCGCGACGGCAGCAGGTCGCCGCTGGCGGCGAGCAGGCCCGGCGCGCCACTGGTCGCGCCGAGGGCGCGCTCGACGGGCGGAAACGGATCGTCAGGTCCGAGCCAGGGAACCATGCGCGCCGCTCAACCTTCGCGCAGCGAGCGGAAGATGTCGCCCGTGTGCAGGCCGAAGCTGCCGGCGGCGCGGTCGGCGAAAAAGAAACGCAGGGTCTGGCCGACCGTGGGAAAGGCAATCTCGTCCCACGGGATTTCATGTTCTTCGAAGAGCTTCACTTCGAGGCTTTCTTCGCCGGCGGCAATGTCGAGGTCGAGCAGGCGCGCCATATAGAACAGATGCACCTGATGCACGTGCGGCACGTTCAGCAACGAGAAGAGGTTTTGCACTTCGACGCGCGCGCCGGCTTCTTCCAGCGTTTCGCGCGATGCTGCTTCGGCGGTCGTCTCACCCATTTCCATGAAGCCCGCGGGCAGCGTCCAGTAGCCGTAGCGCGGTTCGATCGCGCGACGGCACAGCAGCACTTTCTCGTCCCAGACCGGGACGGTGCCGACCACGTTGCGCGGATTCTGATAGTGCACCGTGCCGCAACTGCCGCATACGAAGCGCTCGCGGTTGTCGCCAGGCGGAATGCTCAGGCTGACGCCCTGGCCGCAGACAGAACAGAATTTCATAGGAAGGGGACGAGAAAGGGTGATAGGAGTTTATCACTGGCACGCGGTTTTTCTCAGGCCGCAAAATAGCGTCGCGCCGGATTCCGCGGCCGGTGAGGTCGGTGCGCAGGGGCGCCGGACACTGCTCGCAAATGGCGCAATCATTTTGTTCGGAATCCGGAGTATCTTGCGCGCGAGGCTTGATCCGAGGGCGTGGATGGCGTCACGGGCGGGGCGATTTGCCGTCAGGAACCGCTGATGAAATCAGACTGGGGAAGAGAAAAGCGGGGAATGCGCAGCGCGCCATGAAATATTTGGAAAGAAAAACAAAAAAGGCCTGCCGGTTGGGCAAGCCTTCAATGTTGTTTTCGACGTATCCGACCAATTTGGTGCACTTGGTTGCGGGGGTAGGATTTGAACCTACGACCTTCGGGTTATGAGCCCGACGAGCTGCCAGACTGCTCCACCCCGCGTCCGTCGAAGAAAAGATTATAGAACAAAGCGAATAGCTGTGCAATAGCTATTTAAGAACCAGCTTCAATCCACGGGATATGGATCCGCGCGTGAGGTCTGAAGGTCGCCGTACGCATTGCCCGCGTCGCATGCCGGAAGGCCTGCGTAAGGCGCTGCGCTAGAATTCAGATTCCTCTCGCGACGCCGCCATGCACGCACGGCGCACGCTCCACCTCTTACCTTGCTCTGAACTCCATGGATATCGCTCACGATCTGCAGGTGATTGCCGCTCAGGAACATGCGCTGGTGTTCCCACAATTTGATACCGACCGCGCGTGGCAAGTCGGCGCCTATCTGCACGAGGTCGCCAAGGCGCGTGGTATCCCCGTTGCGATCGACGTGCGCACCTTCGGTCAGCCGCTCTTCTTCAGTCTGCTCGACGGCGCGACGCCGGACAACGTCGATTGGGTGCGCCGCAAGAGCAACACGGTCGCGCATTTCCGCCGCAGCTCGTACGCGATCGGACTGAAGATGCAGCAGGCCGGCGGCACGCTCGCCGACAAGCACGGCTTGCCCGCCACGGAGTACGCGTCGCACGGTGGCGCGTTTCCGCTGACGGTGGCGGGCGCGGGCGTGATCGGTTCGATCACGGTGTCGGGTCTGCCGCAGCGCGCCGATCACGAACTGGTCGTGGAAGCGCTGTGCGCGCATCTCGGCCACGACTACAGCAAGCTCGCGCTTGCAAAGGCCTGAGGCGATGCGGTTGCCTCCTTATGCGTTGCTCGGCATTGCCATCGTGGCCGAAGTGATCGCGACCTCCGCGATGCGCGCGTCGGAGGGCTTCTCGCGGTTCCTGCCTTCAGCGGTGGTCGTGCTCGGCTACGGCGTGGCGTTCTATTGCCTGTCGCTCACGCTCAGGAGCATTCCGGTCGGCATCGTCTACGCGGTGTGGTCCGGCGCCGGCATCGTGCTGATCACGCTGGTCGCGGTGCTGCTGTACCGACAGGTGCCCGACGTGCCGGCCGTCATCGGACTCGGGCTGATCATTGCCGGAGTTGCCGTGCTGAATATGTTTTCGAAGATGCAGGCGCACTGAGCCGCGGCACGGACGCAGGCGCCGCGGGCGATTATTTGCAGCGCACGATCATCGAGCGGTTTTTCACGTTGGCCGACACGACGTTCGTGACGCTGCCGCCCGCCGTGCCGCCTTCGTCATTGTCTTTCGACACGATGTCGTAGCCCGTCGCGCCACATGCCTTGCCGGCCTGCACGTAGCACGAAGCCCAGCTGGAAGCGGCGTCGGCGCCGCTGCAATTCACGGCAAAGCCAGTCTGTCCGTTCGGCAGATTGATCAGCGACGTGGTGTTCGACGATGCGCAGCCGGCGAGGGCCGCCGCGCCGAGCAGCAGGGCGGCGGGAAGGGCGGCCAACAGCGAGGTCCGGCGAACGAGAGCAAGCACTGAGCGGGTTCGCAAGCGGTTGAAGCGGCCGGCGCGGCGCAGTTGCGTCATGAAATGCATCGTGTTGTTTCCTTTCAGATTGATATTCGGGCTAGGCACGCAGACCGGGAGCGCCTGCTGAACGTCGGGACAGGTCAGGGCGTTTCGATCGTAATGCCCGCCGCGCTGACCTTCCGGCGGCTTTCCTCGCCTTCTTTAGTGGCCGCGTCTTCCCAGATGCTGATGGCTTCTGGAATGTCGATGCCGTGGCTTTCGGCGTAAGCAAACCATGTGTTCGCCGCATCCGGTTCGGGCAATTCGTGGTTTTGCAGAAAATATTTTCCCATATTGCACTCGCTGAACTCGAAAAGGCGTCGTGGCGGCAGCACGGACCGTGCCGATGATCCAGTTCGACCGGCGCGAGCCGAACAAGTGCGATCGGGGTGCATCGCCGCGTGGCTCGACAGAACTATTCGGCTCCCGAGGCGCCTTACATACTGGCTGGCCGCGCGCCGACGCGCGTGCTGCACCGGCCGCGCGGTCGCAGCCGGCGACATGAAGGTCAACGCACGGGCAGACGTATCGAGCGCAGTTCCACGCGGCGTCCGCCCATGAATTGCAACGAGGAGAACGAATATGGCTGAACGGGTCAGCGGCCCTTACCGTGGTTATTACATCAGCGCCGCCGCGCGCCTCGTGCCGGCGGCGGATACACCGGCCACGACCGCCGGCAGTGCGAGCGGGACTTACGTCGGCTCGGTGAGCCTGGCTGAACACGGTCCGGACGATCCTCACCGCATGGAAACCTTGCTCGAACTCGGCGACGGGCAACGCTTCAGCAGCGAAGAGGAGGCGCTCGTTTTCGTCGAGCAGGCGGGGCGCGATTACGTCGACCGCTTGTTGGGAGGCGCTTGATGGCGGTGAGTGAGGTGGAGATAAGCATTACTGCGAGCATCGACAAAACCGCTGATGAAAGCGCTGCGGCAGGCTGGACCGCGGTCCGGCCGCGCGAGTACCATATCGACGTTGTCCGGGGCCGGCCGGTTCTCGCCGGCGCCGGTTCCCTGCCGGATCTTTCTGATGAGGCGACCATGGAAATTCGGTTTCCCGCGGACGCGCCCGCTTACCGCGACTCGAATCTGACCGTTGTCTTTCCCGCACTGGTGGATGGCGAGCCGGTGCCGTGCGCGATCTCGGTCGAAGCGCTCGAGGATCACTTCGGCGCCTACTCGGAGGACCTGGAAGGCTGGATGCGCGCGTTCGACGCCGGACGTCCGCGCATCGAAGCCGTCGCGCGCGAGCACTTGCAGATCAGTAACGGCACGCCCGTGCTGCTCAAGAGCGGGCATTTTCCGCCGGGCAACGTGGCGGGGTAATCGGGCTGCCCGAGAGAGAATGCGGCCATGCGGACTCCATCGCATCGCAGCGGATTCGGGGGATGGGCGCGGCTATGAGCAAGTGCGACTGAGCGGGCCGAGCAAGCCCGGGCGCGTTTGCATGCGCTGACCTGAAACGTCGGACGCTACAACCAACAGCGAAGCTCGCGGCCGCCACTCGCCACGTCCAGGCGGTCCTCGCGTCCACATTCAGGCCGCGCTCGCGGCGCTCCCGTTCGCTCCTGCATTTGCCGATGCCGCATCGCGTGCGGCATCGAACGCATGGCGAATCCCTTCCTGATAAGACGTCTTGGCGATCGGGCCAATCAGTTCAGTCAACGCCGAGTCGTCGAGCACGACCGGTTCGGTCATCAGGTAATTCATCTCCACCAGTTCCCGCATCAACGGATTGAACAGGCCGAGCACGCGCAGCAGGGTCTTGCCGGCCACCATCAGCTTCGGTTGCCGGCCCGCCAGCGCGTAGGCCTGCCGCGCCACTTCGCGCTGCGTGATGGTGCCCGCGCCGGCGAGGTGCCACCAGCGCCCATACGCTTCGGGCGTGCGCGTGAGTTGTTCGACCACTGGCCCGATATCCGGTAGATAGATGAATTCATGCGGCACATCCACCGGGCCGATCACCTGCGCGCGCTTGCCGTTCGCCGCGGCTTCGAACACGCCGTTCAGCAGACTGCGCTCGATCCCCGGGCCGTAGAAGTCGGGCAGACGCAGCACGAGGGTCGAGAGGCCGTCCCGTCCATGCGCCGCCAGCACCAGATTTTCCTGCGCGAGCCGCATTTGGCCCTTGAACGTATGCGGCTCACGCGGATGATTTTCGCGGATCGGATTGCCGCGCGCGCGGCCGTACGGATACACCGTGCCGATCAGAATGAAGCGTTCGACGCCCGCCGCCGTCACGCCGGCAAGCGTTCTGTCCATGAGCGGCGGATGCGCGGCGAACTGATCGTAGGGCACGCCGACCAGATAGATCACCGTCTGCAGACCTTGCGACGCCGCGCGGATCGACGCCGGGTCGTCCGGATTCCACGTGACGATCTCCGTGTGCGGATCGTGGCCGAACGCGGCTTCGAGTGGCTTTCGCGAGCGGCCGACTACCCGGTAATCGCGGCCCGCCGCGCCGAGCGCCGCCACGATGATCTGACCGGCCGCGCCCGCGGCGCCGAATAAACCCACCTTGCCTGTGACTTCCATGACGACTCCTTGAAGCGGCGCCGCATCGCGTCCGCATAATTGTGACTGATGGTATAAAATTTAATAAACGCCGTTCAGTGAACAGTGTTCAGTTTAATTTGACTTTTCAGTTTGTCAACCGGAGAATGTTCGTCATGGGAATCGCCGAACGAAAGAACCGCCAGAAACAGGCACTGCGCGAACGCATCCTCGATGCCGCGCGGCGCATCGTGATGCGCGAAGGCTTTGCCGCGCTGTCCATGCGTAAAATCGCCGACGCCATCGAATATTCACCGGCCACGCTCTACCTGCACTTCGCAAGCCGCGACGAGATCGCGCAGGCGTTGTGCGCGGAAGGCTATGCGCAACTGCTGGAAACGTTTGTGCCGCTTGCGAGCATCGCCGATCCTGCTGAGCGGCTCAAGGCGCTCGGGCGGGCTTATGTGGCGTTCGGCGTCGCCCATCCGGAAACGTACCGGCTCATCTTCATGGAAGATCCGAGCTACACCGGCGCGGCGTTGAGCGGCGCGCCGAAGGGTAAGGCGGTGGCGGGCGAGGACAGCGGCGTCACTGCGTCGGACGAAGCGAGCGGTGAAGCGGCCCCGCCTGAGGACGATCCCGGCGAGGCCGCGTTGCACATCATGATTTCCGCGCTCGAAGAGCTCAAAGCGGCGGGGCGTCTGTCGGCATCGACGGACGTGGCCGTGTGGGCCGAGGCGTTCTGGGCGAACCTGCATGGCATCGTCGCGCTCAACCTCACGTGTCCCGTGTTTCCGACCGCGCCGCTCGATACAGTGGTGGACGTCGCGCTCGACGCCTGGCTGGGCGCATCGCCCACAACGCAATCGCCGGGCACCACGGCCACCGCCGGCACGCGCAAGAAAAAATCCCCTGGCGCGCGCACCGAATCGCCGGTGGAACCAGAGCGGGAACCAGACAACGAACCTGCCCTTGAGCTGCCCAGCAAAAAATCGGCGAAAGCAGCGGCCGGCAGCGTCCCCGCGCCGGCGACCAGGCGCAAAGCCGCAAGTGCGTGATAACGTTCAATTCCACCTCATTTTGCGCCGTTGCGCTTAGCTCTCCATGTCCATTTCAGCCTCGCCCGCCGTCAGCGACGAAGTCGCGACTTACGTAGCCAACCGCATCGGTTTCATCGAACTGGAAAGACCGAAGGCGCTCAACGCGCTGTCGACCGGCATGATTCGCGCGATGCACGCGGCGCTCGACCAGTGGCGCGAAGATCCGGATGTGCTCGCTGTCGTGGTGCGCAGCCAGCATCCGCGCGCGTTCTGCGCGGGCGGCGACATCCGCTTTCTCTACGAGTCGGCGCAGCGCGGCGAGCATGACGCGCGCGACACGTTTTTCATCGAGGAATACCGGCTCAATCACGCGATCTTCACCTATCCGAAGCCGTATATCGCGTTGATGAACGGCGTCGTGATGGGCGGCGGCATGGGCATTTCGCAGGGCGCGCATCGCACCGGCGGTCTGCGCGTCGTCACCGGTTCGATCAAGATGGCGATGCCCGAAACCCGCATCGGGCTCTTTCCCGATGTCGGCGCGGGCTGGTTTCTGGCCCGCACGCCGGGCGCGATCGGCCGCTATCTGGCCGTGACCGGCGAAACGATCGGCGCGGCCGACGCGCTCTACGCGGGTCTCGCCGACACCTACATCGACGACGCGGCATTGCCCGCGCTGGTCGATACCTTGCGCGGCGAGCGGTTCGAGCGCGGCGCGGAGGTGGTGGCGTGCGTCGAGCGCGGGACGCTCGCGCATCAGGTCGTGCCGCGACCGGAGGCGTCGTCGCTGGCGAACACGCGCGCGTTGATCGATCGTCACTTCGCGTTGCCGGATGTCGCGCGGATTCTCGCTTCGCTCGAAAGTGAGCGCGACGGCGGCGGCGACGCCGCCGATTGGGCCGAACAGATGATTGCGGTGTTGCGCGAACGTTCGCCGTTGTCGATGGCGGTGTCGCTGGAAGTGGTGACGCGCGCCGAGGGTTCAATGGCTGACGTGCTGCGCAGCGATCTCGATCTGACGCGCTCGAGCTTTCTGCACGGCGACACGATCGAAGGCATACGCGCGCGGATCATCGACAAGGACAACGCGCCGCGCTGGCGCTTTGCGCGCATTGAAGACGTGAACGCCGCCGAGGTCGAGAAGATGTTCGAGAGCCCGTGGCCGGCGAACGAACACCCGCTGCGGGATTTGCGCGGTTAAGGCGCGAGCGATTCTAACTTCACCATGCTATGCGGCCCTTGCCGGCGGCATAGCGTTGCGATCAACTTGCCGCCAGGCCGCCAGGCCGCCAGGCCGCTCAATCCTCGTCTTCGCTCGCCATGAACGCGCGCATGAACACCAGCGCGCCCCAGCCCCACATCGCATTCGCCGCGAATGCCACGGAGAGGCGCGGCAGCATGTTGCCGCTCGGCCAGATGCCGCGCAGCGGATCGATCACGAACACGCTCGCCGCCGTCAACGCGATGCCGCCGAACACGAAGGCCGGCACCCACGGCGCACGTCGTTGCGGCGCGACGCGCAACAGCCACGCCATCAGCACGGCCCAGAAGGCGCTCCAGATCGCATTGGCGATGAACTCAGGCAAGCCGAGCGGTAAAAACGGCGCGGTCGAAAAACCGGTCGGGTCGATCATCCCGGCTGCATGCAGCAGCGCCAGCGTCGATTCGTGGAAGAACAAGGAAGCCAGAAAACCAGCGACGAACGGCAGGATGAGTTTTTGCATGCATTGCACCGCCAGGGTACAGGCGGCGTGGTTCGCATGGCCTGCACCGGGATTATTGGAAACGTGCGCCATTATATAGAGTGCCCCCTAACCTGTCGCTTCGCGCCAGGCCCCCGAGGGGCGCGAGAAAACTTGGGGCGGCCCGGCGTTTTCTCGCGAGCGCCACCCCCATTCCAGCGTGCACAACGCGCAACATCCGTATGCTTTAGCGTCGGGCTAATCACGAAAGTGGAAAACCTAAGCTAAAAAAAATCGTTCAAAAGCCGCAGCCCGATCCATAGACTGTTTCTCCATGTAGACGGCGTTTGCCGCCGTCGCCGTTTAATCGAGCGCATGACGCGCACGTTTGGTCGAGGGAAGCTGTCGCGATGTCCTGCCTGATGCCGATCTTCACCCGCCGTATGGCGCGCGCGCGCCGGCGGGTCCGCTGTCGCCGCTAGCCAGCGCCGCTACCGAATTTTTTCCGCCTCTTTGCGATGCACCGTCCGGCTGCGTGCCGGAGGGATGCGCGCGGTCGGCGTGTGCGCGAACGCTCGACGCACCGTCTCCGTTCAATCCAGTTTCGACCATGCAGGAGCAGCAAAATGAATGTGTTCTGGTTCATTCCGACTCACGGCGACAGCCGCTATCTCGGTACGTCCCAAGGCGCACGCGCAGCCGATTACGACTATTTCCAGCAGATCGCCGTCGCCGCCGATACGCTTGGCTACGAGGGCGTGCTGCTGCCGACGGGCCGCTCGTGCGAAGACGCATGGGTCGTCGCGTCGAGTCTGATCGCCGCGACCAGGCGGCTGAAGTTTCTGGTGGCGATTCGCCCGGGCATTTCGTCGCCGGGTCTGGCCGCGCGCATGGCGGCGACCTTCGACCGTTTGTCGAACGGGCGTCTCCTGATCAATGTCGTGACGGGCGGCGACGCGGCGGAACTGGAAGGCGACGGCGTATTCGTCGATCACGACACGCGCTATGAAATCACCGACGAGTTCCTGCACATCTGGCGCAAGCTGCTCGCCGCCTCGCATACCAACGACGCGATCGATTTCGAAGGCAAGCATCTGAGTTCGAAGGGCGGCAAGGCGTTGTATCCGCCCGTGCAGAACCCGCATCCGCCGCTGTGGTTCGGCGGTTCGTCGCCGGCCGCGCACGACATGGCGGGCGAGCATATCGACACCTATCTGACGTGGGGCGAGCCGCCCGCCGCCGTGGCGAAAAAGATCGCCGACATTCGCGCGCGCGCCGCGGCGCATGGCCGCCAGATCAAGTTCGGGATTCGTCTGCACGTGATCGTGCGCGAGACGGAAGAAGAAGCGTGGGCCGCCGCCGACAAGCTGATCAGCAAACTCGACGACGAAACCATCACGCGCGCCCAGGCCTCGTTCTCGAAGATGGACTCCGAAGGACAACGCCGCATGGCCGCGCTGCACGGCGGCAAGCGCGGCGGCCGCGCGGAGCTCGAGGTCTATCCGAATCTGTGGGCGGGCGTGGGCCTTGTGCGCGGCGGCGCGGGCACGGCGCTGGTCGGCAGTCCGGAGCAGGTGGCGGCGCGCATGAAGGAGTATGCCGATCTCGGCATCGACACCTTCATTCTGTCGGGCTATCCGCATCTGGAAGAGTCGTATCGCTTCGCCGAACTCGTGTTTCCGCTGCTGCCGAACCGTCAGAACAAGGTTTCGAATGGGCCGCTGTCGGGGCCGTTCGGCGAGATCGTCGGCAACAACTATCTGCCGAAGGCGGCGAGTTCGAGCTGAGCGTGCGCGCTGCAAACGGCATGCACGACCATCGATAAGCAATGAGGAACGCAAGCATGGCTCAATCCACTGTGAGCGCCGGGCGGGACGAAGGCGCCGACGCCGGCGCCGCTTTGAACACATTGCGCCGGATCGGCGCGCATCTCGCACCGTGGCTCGCGCCGCTCGCGATTCTGCTGGCGTGGGAATTCGCCGCGCGCAGCGGCGTGCTGTCGACGCGCGTGCTCCCCGAACCGCTCGCGGTCGTGAAGGCCGCGTGGTCGCTGATCCAGTCCGGCGAAATGTGGGCGGACGTGAAGGTCAGCACGTGGCGCGCGGTGTCGGGGTTTGCGATCGGCGGCGGTATCGGTCTCGTCCTCGGACTCGCGACGGGTCTGTTCAAGCCCGCCGAGATCGCGCTCGACTCGACCGTGCAGATGATCCGCAACATCCCGGCGCTGGCGATGATTCCGCTCGTGATTCTGTGGTTCGGCATCGAGGAGCAAGCGAAGGTGTTTCTCGTCGCGCTGGGCGTGTTTTTTCCAATCTATGTGAACACGTTTCACGGCATCCGTTCGGTCGACGCCAACCTGATCGAAATGGCGCGCAGTTATGGCGTGAAGGGTTTCGCGCTGTACCGGCATGTGGTTCTGCCGGGCGCGTTGCCGTCGATTCTGGTCGGCGTGCGCTTCGCGTTCGGGCTGATGTGGGTCACGCTGATCGTCGCCGAGACCATTTCCGCGCAATCGGGCATTGGCTACATGACGATGAACGCCCGCGAATTCCTGCAAACCGATGTGGTGGTGGTCGGCATTCTGCTCTACGCGGCGCTCGGCAAACTCGCCGACGTGCTGGCCAAGAGCCTCGAACGCGTGACGCTGCGCTGGCACCCGGCCTATCAGCGAGGAGCGAAGTCATGAACGCGACGACCTTGTCCACGTCGTTCGGCGGGATTGCCGGCAGCGATCTCGAAGCCGAGCTGGCGCAACCGCGCACCGTCGATCATGACGCGCACGAAGCCGCGGACGTCGAATACGCCGATGCGACGCATCATCATCCAGCTCGCGTGGATGCGCGGGTTGGCGTGGGACTGTCGGCCGGCGCGCTCGCGCGCAACGACGCCCGTCGCGCCGCGGATCATTCGGTGGAATTGCGCGGCGTGGGCAAACGATACGGCGAGCGCCAGGTGCTGTCCGATTTCAATCTGTCGATCGAGCGCGGCAGTTTCGTGGCGATCGTCGGCCGCAGCGGCTGCGGGAAATCGACTTTGCTGCGGCTCGTCGCCGGTCTGGAGAAGACCACCTCGGGCGTGCTCGAAAAGCGTACCGAAGACGGCGGCCCGCTCGACACCCGCATCATGTTTCAGGACGCGCGGCTGCTGCCCTGGAAGAGCGTGCTGCAAAACGTGATGCTCGGCCTCGGCCGCAGCGCGCGTGAGGACGCGCGCGCCGTGCTCAACGAAGTCGGCCTGCTGGAGCGAGCCAACGATTGGCCCGCGCAGCTTTCCGGTGGTCAGCGTCAGCGGGTGGCGCTGGCGCGGGCGCTCGTGCATCGGCCGCAATTGCTGTTGCTCGACGAGCCGCTTGGCGCACTCGATGCGTTGACGCGCATCGAAATGCACGCGCTGATCGAGCGCCTGTGGCGCGAGCATCAATTTACCGCGCTGCTGGTCACGCACGATGTGCATGAAGCCGTGGCGCTCGGCGACCGGATCCTGCTGATCGAAGAAGGCCGCATCGCGCTCGATCAGCCGGTGCCGTTGGCGCGTCCGCGGGCGCGCGCATCGGCGGGTTTCGCCGCGCTCGAAGAACATGTGTTGCAACGCGTACTGAAGACGGCGCCGAATGACGACGCGCTGTCCCATCGCGCGTACGACGCACGTGACGAAGGCCGCGTCACGCGGCCGACAGACGTCCGCTGGGCCGTCTGACATTCCTTGATTGACTGTTTTTAATCGCTTCACTGGAGCCACACGTTATGACCATTTCCGCAATCAACGTACGCAATCAATTCAAAGGCAAGGTCAAGGAAATCATCCGCGGACCGGTGGTGTCCGAAGTCGATGTGGATACGCCGTTCGGTATCGTCACCTCGGTGATCACCACGCGCTCCGTCGACGAACTCGACCTGAAGGTCGGCTCGGAAGTGGTCGCGCTGGTGAAGTCGACCGAGGTGTCGATCGCGCGCCTGTGAGGTCCGCGCTATTTCGCGTTCGCGCCGCTGGCGGGCGGCTCGTGCGTCATCCTGTCGTTGGTCGGCTTGGTCGGACGCTTGATCGGCATGTTGTCGGGATTGCTCGAGCCACCTGAGCCGGAGGCGGCCTCGGGCGGCTTGACCATCGACGAGTTGTCGTTTGGCGGCACTGCCTGGGCCGTTTTTTGCGTTGTTTGTCCCGCTTGTTGCGCCTGACCCGGTTTCGCCGTCTGTGCGAATGCCACCGCGCCGTTCGTGCCGGCTACCGCCAGCGCGACGCCCGCTATCAGCACCGCCCGCCTGCTTCGCTCCATGTCCGTCCTCCTTGGCGACGCCGCCTGCCGGTTTCGCCGCTGTCACGCTGGTGGGATGACTTCCGCCACGCAACCCGCGTGCCTCGACGCGCGCCTGCATACGTCCCCGAAACTTGCTAGGATGAATTGAGCATGTAGACGGAGACGGCCATGTCGAAGTCATTGAGTCCTGAAGCGGTCGAAGCCTTGCGGCGTCTGAACGACGTCGGCGTCGGACAGGATGCGCCGAAACTGGCGCAGTCCATTACAGCCGAATTGCTGGCGGGCGGCCTGGTTGCCGAAGCGAGCGGCGGCGACGTCGAAATCACCTGCAACGGCCGGCAATATCTTTCTGGCGATTGCGATTGATCGTCAACGCAAGGTCGGCCTGACGCTCAGGCTGAAGGGTTTCGCGAGCCGTCGAGCGTGCTCGCCGGACAAGGCTGGCCGTCACATCGGCGGCGACACCACGGAGGCGAACATGGAGCCGAAGGGCCTCGACATGGGGGACTACCAGGAGCGCTATCAGGACTACGACATCGAGGTCGCCGTCGAGCAGGTGCTGACGGGCGTCAAAGCGCATTTTCGGGTGTTGCGGGGCGCGGTTGTGGTGGTCAACTGGCGGCTCGTGCATATCGACAGCTTATGGTGCACCGAGCATGCCGCGGCCGAGGCGGGCTTCCGCGCGGCGCGCGAAGTGATCGACGCTGGGGGCCTCGCCGCCTAGCCTGACGTTCCTTGCGCACCTGGGTGAAATTGCGAACGCATTCGATTAAGCTGGCTGTCCCGTCATGACTAGCTGGAGACCGCTGTGCATCTCGCGCGCGCCATCCCGATCATCCGTATCTTTTCCGAGCAAAAAGCCCGGGAGTTCTACGTGGACTTTCTCGGCTTCACTGTCGAATGGGAACACCGGTTCGAAGAGAATTTTCCGCTCTATGCGCAGGTGCGGCGCTCCGATCTGATCCTGCACTTGAGCGAGCATCATGGCGACGCCACGCCGGGTTCGACGATTTTCGTGCCGATGCAGGATATCGACGCGTTTCATGCCGAACTTCAGCGCAAAGACTACAAATATGGAAAGCCGGGCGTTGAAACGTTGCCGTGGGGAAGGGTGCTGGAGACGGTCGATCCGTTCGGCAACCGGATCCGGTTTTGCGAATCGCCTAAGGGCGAATAGGCGGGGCGAACAGTCGCTGAGCAGTGAGTCGGGCGTCGTCATGCGATTGCAGTGCCGCGTAAACGCAACTGGGCGCCGGCATCGAGACTGCATGCGCGGCGCCCAGTTTACCGGTTGCCCTCGTGAGGCAGCCGGTTCAACGGCAACTGCTTAGTGGCCGAAGAAAACCGATTGCGGGCCCGAAACCGGCTCTTTGGCGCCCGATTGCGACGACACGTCTTTCACGCCGCCGTAGGCATTCGATTGAGCGTTGGCGCGTTCAGCTGCGACGGTTTGTGCATTCTGGCCTTGTTGCGAAGCCGGTGCGCCGACCGACGGACGGTAGAACGGTGCCGGGCCGTAGCCGCTGGCAAAGGCGGGAGCAGCGATCGAGGCAGAAACAGCAACCAGCAGGGCGGCGATGAGCTTGGTCTTCATGGTGTGACTCCGATAACGTTTCGACTTCAATTCAGGAAGGCGTCGCAGGGGCCGGTGAGGTGTGTCTGCAACGTCGATGGGAGGCAGTGTATACCCCTACTATTAAAAATTTGTACCGATAATCTGAAATTACTGTTCTTGATTCTGAAATAATCGACTGAAGGTAGACGGGACAAGCGTCAGCGGTGGTCCGACCCCGCGAGCCAAGCGTGTTTGGGCGTTAAAGACCCGGTTCGCGGCGCGGGTTAATCGCGATTAGTAGCGTGGTGCGAATCGGATTTCAGTCCGGATTCGTTGCCTTGGAGAGCACTTCGATGGACCTGTGGATTCAACCGTGCACAGACTGCTTCGATCTTTATGGCTTGCCGGCCGCTCATCGCCCGCATGACAACCTGACGTTGAAAAGTCGCGGGGCAGTGAAGGACGAGCGAGCGGAGGAGCACTACACGTGCGTGCGTTGTGGAGCGGCGTTCGCGCGCGTCCTTGCCGGTGAGCCTCGAAAGCAGATATGGATGTTGCTGAACGCGGGACAACACTGATGGTTGATCTGTTCTGCGAGGGGCGACCGTTTCGCATGCCCTCGTGACTCCGCTGTAAAGTTTTCGGCGCGGCTGCCGAAAACGGGAGCATGAAATACTTCTTCGACTACAAGCTCGCCGATATATATGGCTATGGCATGGCGGTATATATTGCCGCTGAAACTTCCGATTTGCAGCGTGCGATCGATTTGACGAACGCACGGCGCCTGCGCGCCGGGCGACGTCTGATCGAGGACGCGCGTATCGAGGACGTGCTTTCGGCCATGCGCAACACCGGCTTGCTGCAGGCTAAAACGGATGAGGGCGGAACGAACGTCTCGGGCGCGACTCGCTGAAGCTCGGCGTTTGGGTGTCAAGCAATCGAAGCGCAGGTGACGAGTAACCCGCCCGGGCCGGCGATTTCACGCCTTGCGGTAAAATCGGTGTTTTGAATCAAGCCGTCTGGCCGCCCCATGTCTTCACCTCACACTCCCAGTCCGCGCCGCGTATCGGTCGCACCCATGATGGACTGGACCGATCGTCATTGCCGTTCCCTGCATCGCGTGATCTCTCGCCATACGTGGCTCTACACGGAAATGGTGACGACCGGCGCGCTGCTGCATGGCGACGTGCCGCGCCATCTCGCGTTCACGCCCGAGGAAGCGCCGGTCGCTCTGCAACTCGGCGGCAGCGAACCCGACGACCTCGCGCGCTCGGCGAAGCTCGGCGAGCAATGGGGCTACGACGAAATCAATCTGAACTGTGGCTGCCCGTCCGAGCGCGTGCAACGCGGCGCGTTCGGTGCGTGCCTGATGAACGAGCCGCAGCTCGTCGCCGACTGCGTGAAGGCCATGCGCGATGCAGTGTCGGTGCCGGTCACCGTGAAGCATCGCATCGGCGTCGATGCCGTGGAAGAGTACGGTTTCGTGCGCGATTTCGTCGGCACGATTGCGGACGCCGGCTGCAACGTGTTCGTCGTACATGCGCGCAACGCGATTCTCAAGGGCTTGAGTCCGAAGGAGAATCGCGAGATTCCGCCGCTCAAATATGAGTACGCGTATCAGTTGAAGCGCGACTTCCCGCATCTGGAGATCATCATCAACGGCGGCATCAAGACGCTCGATGAAGTCGAGACGCATCTTCAACACGTCGACGGTGTGATGCTCGGGCGCGAGGCTTATCACAACCCATATCTGCTGGCCGATGTCGATGCACGCTTCTATGGGGCGACGGAAACGCCGCTGACTCGCGAACAGGTCGAAGCGAAGTTGATCGAGTATTGCGCCGCTGAAATGGCGCGCGGCACGTATCTCGGCGCCATCACGCGCCATGCGCTCGGCCTCTATCGCGGCGAAGCGGGTGCGCGTGGATGGCGCCGTGTGTTGTCCGATAGCAAGCGGCTCGCCGCGCGCGATCTGACGATCTTCGACGAGGCAAGACAGCATCTGCGTGAGCCCATCGAAATTTTTGAATAAAGGACTAGGCAAACGGAATTCTTGTTCGTATAATCTCGTTTCTTCATCGACGAGCCAAGTTTTACGGCGAGTCAAGCAGATGTCAGTGGTGGCTGTAGCTCAGTTGGTAGAGTCCAGGATTGTGATTCCTGTTGTCGTGGGTTCGAGCCCCATCAGCCACCCCAAAGAATTCATGCAGTAAAAGTTTTGCGAACGGCGTTGTGAGAAATCACAGCGCCGTTTTTGTTTTGGGTTCGCGGTTTCAACGCCCGTGTCCTCCGTGGCCGCCACCGCCGCCGCTCCACGAACTTCCTCCGCCGCTAGCGCTGCTGCCGCCGTGGGATCCGCCGTATCCACCGCCATGCCAGCCACCGCCACCGCCGTGCCAGCCGTTTCCGCCATGCCATCCATGGCCGCCATGCCAGTACCCGCCGTGGTAACAGCAGGACCCACCCCAGCCGCCATAGATACCGACGCTGCCATAAACCGGCGCATACGGCGGCCCGTACGCATAGCCGTAGTCAGGGTAATAAGGTTGCGCGTAGCCATAGTCGTATCCCGGTGCGACCGCGCATCCGGTCAGACTGGCCGTCACCGCCAACAGCGCCATTGATGCAATGAGCCTGCTCACGATTTTCTCCTTCGTATGTGATTGAGAAAAAACGTACGGCCAGGAGTTCAGCAGCATTTGTGTCCGCAAATTACGGTTGACGCATGACACGGCGCCGCAATCAGACATGCATGGCGATCGAAAGCAATGGCGATAAGGCGCGGCGACACCTTTCAAGACTTTAGCCATGCGTCGTGCTGTAACAGTTAGTTAAATATTCGAAACGAAACTGTAGGGCGCGCCTGTTAAGTTGCCTTCAGACAATTACCTTCGACTCCCGACCGTGCCGCTTGCCGGGCTGGAAGAAAAGATCGCACTCGCTCACTGTCAGGATCGCTCGATGCGAAGCCTGCAAAAATCCAGCCGTCAATGAAGCAAGATCCACAGCCGGCTAACGCATCGGAATGGCGCGCCGAAGGCGACGCCCGCGCCGCGGGGGGGGGGCGCGCCCCCCCCCGCCCCCCGGGCGCACCCCCCCCCCCC
>NZ_JAQQEG010000075.1:0-20488 GCF_046027395.1 Paraburkholderia dipogonis
GGAAAAACCACCTTCACTCCCTCCCCATCCGCAACGCGTTTGCATAGCCCGTCGGCCTTCGGCATCCATATTCGACTCCTCCCCACCCATCCTTCGCAGCAGCCAACCTGAAGCATAAAAATAGCTGTTTTCAACAGACATAAAAGGCTGTCCCAAAAAACAGCATTCATCATTTCCTCAAGCTCCTTCCTGCGCCCATCGGCTGCATCCCTCGTCTTAACATCTATCTCAAAATACTGTATAAATATACAGTGAAAACTCGTCACCTCATGCTTGCTCGATGCCGGGCAGGGCGGAGCATTCCCTATTCAAGAGCGTGTCTATGGCAGCAGCGATTCAGCTTGCGACGACCGCGCTGTCGTCTCAATTACGGCGTCAGGTGTGGCAGGGCAATGAGCTTGCCGAGGCGGCCTCGCGTGTGATTTCCAGCGGCTATGCCGCGCTGGATCAGTTGTTGCCGGGACAAGGATGGTCGGCTGGCGGTCTGACAGAATTGTTGGTTGAGCATGGTGGAGTGGGTGAAGTACGTCTGCTAGCCCATGCGCTGCGTCATCTGACGAAGCAAGCCGGGCGGCACGTCATGCTTGTGGCGCCTCCGTATCAGCCATGCGCTGCCGCATTGAGAGCTTGGGGTGTCGATGTCGAACGAGTCTTGTGGGTGCGCTCGAGTGAAGACCAGGCCCTGTGGGCCGCCGCTCAGGCCTTGAAGCAGGATGGCATCGGCGCGGTCCTGGTTTGGCTGCCGAATGCGCGCGCCGACAAGGTTCGGCGTCTGCAAGTGGCGGCTCAGGAGTCGGCATCGCTGGCATTTTTGATCCGGCCTGTCGAGGCCGCCACGCAATCTTCCCCGGCGCCATTGCGAATGATCTGCGAGCCGCTTTTGCCGGCCAATGCGCAGACGATCAACCGTCGTCAATGGCTGCAGGAGATTGGTTTGTCGATCGACATCTTCAAGCGTCGCGGGCCGCCGCTAGCCGAGCCTCTTCGTCTCGTTTTGCCTTTACAAAGCGTCTTGTTGCCGGAAGACGGAGTCGGCCGTCATCAAGGGCCAGAGATCAAACATGCTGTGGATCGCAGTCACATTGCCACTCTTGTCGCTGGAAGCGGTGAAGCCTCTCGCGCCGCTCCAGGATGGTTCGCTCGCGAAGCCGAATCGGCGTGAGTCGCGCGACGAGACAAGCCAACTTCACGATGCCAAAGACATCGTCGAAGGGCGTTGTTACGCGTTAGCCGATCACGCGCACATCCTGATGCCGGATCTCGACGCGCTGCGTGCCGGCGTGCATGCGGGTCATTCGCGTTCGTACGCCTTGGCGTTGGCGCCGGGCCTTGAACTGCTTGCCGCCGATGCCGCCCGCGAAACTCAGGCATTCGAAGCCATAGCGCTTGCCTTGCTGACATACACACCGAAAGTGTCGCTTGCCGACGCGCACACCCTGTTGCTGGAAGTCGGCTCCGGTTTGAGGTTGTTCGGCGGTTTGCGCACGTTGTTGTCGCGAGTGTCTGCCACGACGGCGGAGTTCGGCTATACGGCGCGCATCGCCTGTGCGCCGACCGCCTGGGGAGCGTGGCTGTTGGCGCAGGCGCGCGCTGTTCGGCAGGGGCATCGCTGGCACGTGGTCAAGGAGACGTCGCTTGCGCGTGTCCTCGATGGCTTATCCGTCTCGCTGCTGCCGGTCACGCAGGCGCATCGCGATGCGTTTTCGCACGTCGGCTGTACGACGCTGGTCGATTTGCGTCAATTGCCACGTTCGGGTGTCGTGCGACGTTTCGGCAGCGGAATTCTGGATCTGCTGGGGCAGGCGTATGGCACGCGCCCGGATCCACGCGAATCGTTTCGTGCGCCGGCGTCGTTTCATGCGCAACTGGAGTTGCCCTCGCGGGTCGATAACGCGGATGCATTGCTGTTCGCCGCGCGTCGGCTGATCGTGCAGTTGGCCGGCTGGCTGAGCGCGCATCATGCAGCGCTCAGCGGCTATACGTTGCTGCTGGAACATGAACTGGCGTCCCGTCATGCACCAAAGACATCGAGCCTGAAGGTCGCGTGGGCTATACCGTCGCGTGATGCCGAGCATCTGATCTGGTTGTTGCGGGAAAAGTTGAATCAGACCGTGCTGGCGGCACCGGTCATTGAGTTGAAGCTAGTGGCGGATCAGATCGGTGAATATGCCGGGCAGTCGGACACCTTGTTTCCTATGCCCGAATCGGATGGCGATTCGATTGCGCGTCTGCTCGAGCGCCTGAGCGCGCGATTAGGGCCGGAAAATGTGCTGCAGATGTCGGTGCAGGACGATCATCGTCCCGAGCGGGCAATGCGCGTCGAAGCCTACCAGGCGCAAGCGTTTTTGCGCAAGAAGCGTTCGCCTGCGAAGTCCCGGTCGAAGATCAAAGCGGACAAAACCTGGCTGACCGATGAGTTGCGGCACGCTGCCGCGGAGGAAGGGCGCGAAGACGGCGAGGCGGTCGCCTACGCGATCGAGGCGGCTGAGGTGGCCGGGGCAACCCAAGCAACCCAAGCAACCCAAGCAACCCAACGCCCATCCAAAACAAACAACGCCAAAAACACCAACACATCCGCACCGCAACCCGGCAACGCACAGGCATCACTTGA
This sequence comes from Paraburkholderia dipogonis, assembly GCF_046027395.1. Taxonomy (GTDB): domain Bacteria; phylum Pseudomonadota; class Gammaproteobacteria; order Burkholderiales; family Burkholderiaceae; genus Paraburkholderia; species Paraburkholderia dipogonis_A. Next base: position 2,612 of record NZ_JAQQEG010000075.1, read on the forward strand.
CCTACCAGACAGCGCATTGCCTTCTCAACCTCGCCCGGTCTGGATGCTCGACAAGCCGCTGCGCCTGATGATGCGCGACCAGCGGCCGATCTATCGCCGGCCGCTGAAAATGCTCACACGTACCGAACGGATTGAAGCAGGGTGGTGGGACGGCAACCGTGTCGAGCGGGATTACTACGTTGCAGCCGACGACCGCGGGCACATGTTCTGGGTATACCGCGAACGTCTTAGTGGCGAGTGGTATTTGCAGGGTTTGTTCGGCTGACCATCATGCCTCTAGCCCAGCCATCATTCCTCGCGCAGCAGCCGCTCGCCACCCAGTTGCCGGCGTATGCAGAATTGCATTGCCTGACTAATTTCTCTTTTCTGCGTGGCGCGTCGCATCCTCATGAACTCGTCGAGCAGGCGATGTCGCGCGGCTACAGCGCGCTCGCCATCACCGATGAATGCTCATTGGCAGGCGTTGTGCGCGCACACACGGCGCTGAGGGAAATCAAAGAGGAGCGGGACCGTCAGCAGAAAGAGCGCGAGGACAAGGCCAAGGCTGCGCAACCAGAAATGCCTTTGGACGACGCGGCAAAAACCGGAACATCGCAACAGGAAACCGCGCAACAGGAAGCCTCGGAAACCGAGGCACTAAACCCCCTCCCTCACCTGATCATCGGCAGCGAGCTCAATCTGACCGACGAAACCGGCGAGCCCTTCTGCACCCTGGTTGCGCTAGCAACCAGCCGCAACGGTTACGGCAATCTTTCCGAACTGATCACGCTGGCTCGCTCTCGCGCGGACAAAGGCAGTTATCGCCTCGGTCCGTCCGACTTTACCGATTCCTTGCCTCATCTGGCGCATCTGAAGACGTTGCCCGATTGCGTCCTGATGCTCGTGCCGCAGCGCACGGCGACGCTCTCGCATACGCTGCGTTGCGCGCATTGGCTCGCATCGTTCGCTGCACAACGGGCGTGGATCGCGCTCGAACTCTGGCAAACGGGCAGCGACGATCTTCAGATCGACGCCCTGCGCATGATTTCAAAAGCGAGCCGTTTGCCGCTGGTCGCGGCTGGCGGCGTTCTCATGCATGCCCGATCGCGCAAGCCCTTGCAGGACACGATGACCGCCATCGGCCTCGTCACGCCGCTATCGCAATGCGGTCACGCGCTCGAGGCGAATGCGGAGCGACACATGCGTACGCGCGTGCGGCTCGGCAAACTGTATCCGCGCGATACGCTGGAAGAAACGCTGCGTATCGCCGCGCTATGCCGCTTCTCGCTCGACGAACTCAAGTATGAGTATCCCGAAGAACTAGTTCCGGCCGGCGAGTCGCCATCGAGTTATCTGCGCAAGCTGGTCATGGCCGGTGCGATGGAGCGCTGGCCCAAAGGCATGGACCTGAAGCGAATCGGTCAGATCGAAAAGGAATTGGGGCTGATCGCCGATCTGAAATACGAAAAGTATTTTCTGACGGTGCACGATATCGTAAGTTTCGCGCGCTCCAGAAACATTCTCTGCCAGGGGCGAGGTTCAGCGGCGAATTCGATCGTTTGTTATTGCCTGCACGTCACGGAAATCGATCCGGTGCACATGAACATGCTGATCGAGCGTTTCATCTCGCGCGCGCGCAACGAGCCGCCTGATATCGACGTCGACTTCGAGCATCAGCGGCGCGAAGAGGTCATTCAATATATCTACACGAAGTACGGTCGTCATCGGGCGGCGCTGACCGCATCGCTGATTACGTATCACGCGCGCAGTGCGCTGAAAGATGTCGGCAAGGCGCTGGGTCTCGAAGCATCGTTGATCGAGCGGATCAGCAAGTCGCAACAATGGTGGGACGGCACGGATGCAGTCGCCAAATATCTGGCCGAAGCGGGCTTCGACGCCAATTCGCACATCACGCAGAATCTGATTCGTCTCACGAAGGAGTTGCGCGCTTTTCCGCGTCATCTGTCACAACACGTCGGCGGTTTTGTGATCGCGAAAGACAAGTTGTCGCGACTCGTGCCGATCGAAAACGCGACGATGAAAGACCGCAGCGTGATCGAATGGGACAAGGACGATATCGACGCGCTCAAGCTGCTGAAAGTCGACGTGCTGGCGCTCGGCATGTTGTCGGCGATCCGGCGCGCGCTGGAATTCGTCGCATTGAGGCGCGGCTTTCCGACGTTCAGGGTGCAGGATATTCCGCGCGAGGATCGCGCCGTCTACGAAATGTGCGGCCATGCCGATACGATCGGCGTATTCCAGATCGAATCGCGTGCACAGCAAAGCATGCTGCCGCGTCTGAAGCCCAACAAGTACTACGATCTCGTGATCGAAGTGGCGATCGTGCGGCCCGGACCGATTCAGGGCGGCATGGTGCATCCCTATCTGCGCCGCAAGCAGGGGCTCGAACCGGTTGACTACGCGAAGGATGAATTGCGTCCCGTGCTCGAACGCACGCTCGGCGTGCCGATTTTCCAGGAGCAGGTCATGCATCTGGCGATGGTTGCGGCGAAATATACCGGTGAGCAGGCCGATCAGTTGCGGCGCGCGATGGCCGCATGGCGGCGCAGCGGCAACCTCGCGAAGTATCAGAAGGATTTGAGCGACCGCATGTTGGCACGCGGTTATGAACAGGAATTTATCGATCGCATCTGCAATCAGATCGAAGGTTTCGGCGAATATGGTTTTCCGGAAAGCCACGCGGCGAGCTTCGCGCTACTCGTCTATCTCAGCGCGTGGTTGAAGCGCTATGAACCGGCTGCTTTTCTGGCGGGTTTGTTGAACAGTCAGCCGTTGGGGTTTTATTCGCCGTCGCAACTGGTTCAGGATGCGAAGCGTCACGGCGTCAAGGTATTGCCGCCCGACGTGACCCTGAGCGATTGGGAGTCGGCATTCGAAAGACGCGGTCATGAAGGACAGCGGATCGCAGCGGACGAAACCTGTTTGCATCGTCAGCAGGCCGTACTATCCGCGCAGCAATTGCGTGATCTTTCACTGCGGCGCCTGACGGTGAGCAGGACGGTCCGGCGCGCGGCACAGCGATTGACTGCTCGCGTGTTTCAACCATCGAACACCTATGGCGCGCGTGGTCCCGCTGTGCGTATCGGCATGCATCTGATCAAGGGTCTGGCGCAAGGCGCCGCTGAACGCATCATGGCGGCTCGCAACGAGGCCCAGTTTACCGATGTCGACGATCTGGCGCGGCGCGCGGCCCTGACGCGGCGCGATCTCGAAGCGCTTGCCGCGGCGAACGCGCTGGTCACTATCGCGGGACATCGGCGCGAAGCATGGTGGGCCGTGACGGCGCAGCACACGGTGCCCAAACTGCTGCGCGACGCGCCGATCGCCGAAGCGCCGCTGATGTTGCCTCAGGCAGCCGAAAGCCGCGAAATCGTCGACGACTATGCGAGCCTCGGTCTCACGCTCAATCGTCATCCGCTCGCGTTGTTGCGCGCACGCCTTGCACAACAGCGTTTTCGCACGGCCGCCGAACTCGCCGCGTGTCAGCACGGCACGCTGGCGCGAGCGTGCGGCATCGTCACCGTGCGGCAGCGGCCGGGCACGGCAAACGGCACGGTGTTTGTTTCCATCGAAGACGAAACTGGTTCGATCAATGTGATCGTCTGGCCGTCGCTGGTGGAGAAACAGCGCAAGGTTTTGCTGGGCTCGTCGTTGCTGGCGGTGTACGGCGTTTTGCAGCGTGACGACGGTGTGGCGACCGGCGGCAACAATGGCGGCAATGGAGTGAGCGCGAATCAGGGCGGCAAGGCGAAAAAGAAACACAAGGGCGAGGTGATCCATCTCGTCGCCCATCGCCTCGAGGACCACAGCGAATGGCTCGGCGAACTGGCCACGGCGAGCCGCGATTTTCATTGAGAGCGGCTTGCGATGGCCAGGCGCGCGAGCACGACGTAAGGCCGTCGTCGTGCTGACCTGCATCGCTCACGAAAACAGCACGGGCGAACTGCCGCAGTCAGCCCTATCTGCCAGACGAGACGTTCTACGCTTGCGCGGCACCTCGCCACGGAAACGCGGCTAACACTTGCCGGATCGCCGTATCGAACGATGTGCGACGGCCGATCCCGAGCGCCTCGAGCTGGTTCGAAGCCAGGTGACAGTTATGCGGGCGCGGCGTCGCATCGGTCGGCGTGGGTTGCGGCGTCAAATGCGCGTCGAGTTGCAGCGCTTCGGCGAGGCGCACGGCGATGTCGTACTTGTTCATCGGCTCGTCGCCCGACCATTGCACGATGCCGCTGATCGCGTCGCCCTGCGCATGCCGTTCGAGCATCTGCCGGATCACGAACGCGACGTCCGGCGTGAAGGTGGGATAACGGATCGCCCACGCATCCATGATGGCGGGCTTGCCACCAGGCGCGGCCGACGCGGCGATCGCCGGCACGAGACTCGTCACGGCCGACTCCGCCCAACTGACGATCGGCCCGTACAGCAGCGGCAAACGCAGCACGCAGCCGAGGTCGGTAGACTCGGTCAGCGCATGCTCGCCTTCGAGCTTGCTCTGCCCATAGGCGTTGAGCGGCGCGGGCGCGGAATCGTGCTGGTAGGGTGGGTGCGAGCCGTCGAACACGTAATCGGTGGAGATCGAGAGCGTCCATGCGCCGCGCCGGTTCGCCGCCGCGGCAAGGGTGCGCACCGCATCGACATTCAGCGCGCGGGCCAGCGCGGGATCATGCTCGCACACGTCCGGCCGACGCTCCGCCGCGGCAATCACGAGCGCGTCCGGCGCTTCGCGCTCGACGAACTGCTCGACCGCTCGCGCGTCGCGAATATCCAGCGCGACCTTGCCCGGCGCCGGCCGGCTGAACGCGGTGGCGACGACTTGCCAGCCGGTCTGCTGCGCCAGTTCGTCGACGAGCGCGCGGCCAAGCAGCCCGGAGGCGCCAATGACGGCAACTTTGAACATGAAGTGACCTCGCTCAACGGCCGGCGCCGGACGCGCCGCGTGTTGCGCCATTTGTTGCGCCGTTTGCGATGCCCGTCACCGTGTAACCGGCTTCGTCGATGGCGGCCTTCAGCGTCTCAGCCGGTTGCGCCGATTCGACCGCCACGCGCCCGGATGCCAGATCCACTTGGACTTGCGCGGCTTCATCGTGCTCGCGGATTGCGTTCGTCACCGCCGCCACACAGTGCTGGCAGCTCATGCCTTCTACCTGGAATTCGATTGTCATCGGGATTGCCTCGTAAGAATGGATAGTGCGATGGTTGAATTATGCCTGCCGATCCGCAGTTGAGTGGAAGACCTTCCCATCATGGGAAGGTGTACGATCGACTTACACACACTGGGAAAGAGCCATGAATATCGGTGAAGCGGCGCGCGCGTCGGGCGTAACGGCAAAAATGATTCGCTACTACGAAAGTGTCGGCTTGCTGGCGGCGAAAGCGCGCACGAGTGCCGGTTATCGCGTATACGGTCCGCAAGAGGTGCATTCGCTGCGCTTCATTCGCCAGGCGCGCCGGCTCGGCTTTCTGGTCGAAGACATTCGACGGCTGCTGGCGCTGTGGCACGATCGCTCACGCGCCAGTGCCGAAGTGAAGACGATTGCGCTGGAACACGTTGCGGAACTGGATCGCCGCATCGCCGAACTGACCGACATGCGCGACACATTGGCGCACCTGGCCGACCATTGTCACGGCGACGATCGCCCCGATTGTCCGATCATCGAGCGGCTCGCGGATACCGATCTGGTTTCGGGGCACGGTTGTCATCCGATTTGAGGTTGGTTTTGGAGGGCGGTGCAACCTGATCGCCGCGTTCGTTGCAACTCAAGCGATATTTGCACCAATAACGTGCTCAAAAATATGGCGTGGTATCGATTGTCGCAAAAAATCAGTCTTGAATTCAGTTAAATCAACCACTTGCATGCACCGCGACCATGCACCATTCCAAAACGGAATGCACGTCATGCGGGCATTTCACTAGTCAGGTTGCACTATACGGCTATAATCCGGGTTAACCCTTTTACGGGAAATCCCTGATGCCCAATCCACCGGGGATTCAATCTGATCCTTGGAGAACATCATGTTTGCATACGTACTCGAAAAGCTGAGCACCTGGTTTGAAACCGCTGAACGCACCCGTCGCGAAGCCTATCTGGCATCGTCGTCGGACATCGTCCAGCTCGAACAGCGCATCCGCTCGCTCGAAACCAACGGCTACTCGCTGTAAGTTTCAACTGCATCAAGTTTGACCGGCAGCGCTAGTCGCGCAGCCATGGCAGTAAAAGCGTCAAGCCCCGTCTATGCGGGGCTTTGTCACATCTGGACGTCGGGAATTTGGGTCCGACGGCGTCACCGGGCTATTTGTGGCGAATATCGACTAGCCTCGCGGCGACCGTCGCGGTAAGGTAAGGCGTCTTCTGCGAAATCCGGCTTTCCCACACTCAACCGGTCCGCCCATGTCACCTGTTCGCTCGTTCAAATCCCTCCTGGCCGTGACCATTGCAGCCTCGCTGGCCGCGGTTTCTGCCGTGTCGACCGCTTGTGCTGCGTCGACCAGCGCGCGCAAGCCGGTGATTCTCGACTCGCAGAGCGGCATCAACGACGGCCAGAGCGGCACCGTTCTGCAAACCGCGCCGCTTTCGCGTCAACCGATCGTCGAAGCGCAGCCTATCGCGACGCCCGCCGAACTGGCGCCGAATTCGTCGATCCCGATCGTCGTTGCGCCTTATATCCAGGTGCCCGCGGGCGGGGGCATGCCACGGTCGCAACCACAGCCTCGTCCAGCGCCCCGGCCGCAATAAGGGTTCGCGACGCGGCCGCTCGCGGCAGTCCTTTTCCTTTTCCGTCTCTGTTGCCCCCTCGGTGCGCGGCTAGTCTGGCGCGGGGTGGGCGCCTGCGCCGAATACGCCCGCGATTGACACAGCCCCGCCTTGCATGCCGACGACGGCAGCGCGTGATTGCGGGACGTGAGCACAGGCACAGGATCGACGACTCATGCGCCGACCCGCTGCGTGCGCCATTGGGGTTTGGGCGCATGGCGCGGGCGAAACCGTACGACGACAATCATCGCGCGATCTCTCGCCAGCGACTCGGGCCACACATCAAGCCCGGCGCCACCGTATCGAACGAAAAACAGAACAGGAGACATCGAATGCCGACTCACTGGATGCGGCAGGCCGCCGGCGCCTGCGTCACGCTGCTTGCGCTGGCCGCGCTGCCTGGCGCCGCGCTCGCCAAAGACACACCGGAAAAGCCCACGCTGACGATGGCCGTCGGTGGTCTGCCGGGCCTTTACTATCTGCCGGTGCTCGCTGCGCAACAGTTGGGCTACTTCAAGGACGAAGGCCTCGACGTCACGCTAGAGGATTTCGCGGGCGGATCGAAAGCGCTGGAAGCGGTGGTGGGCGGCAGCGCCGACGTGGGCGCCGGCGCATTCGAGCACACGCTGTTCATGCAGGAGAAAGGTCAGCACTACCGGGCGTTCGTGTTGATGGGACGCGCGCCGCAGATCGTCGTTGCCGTGTTGAAGTCGAAGGCCGATCAGCTCAAGACTCTGGCCGACTTCAAAGGCGCGAAAGTCGGCGTGAGCGCGCCGGGTTCGTCGACGGATCTCGTGCTCACCGTGGCTTTGCGCAAAGCCGGCGTGCAGCGCAACGAGATTTCGGCGATCGGCGTGGGCAGCGGCGCCTCCGTGCTCGCGGCGGTGAGCGGCGGGCAGATCGACGCGCTCTCCAACGTCGATCCGATGATGACCAAACTGACGCGCAGTGGCGCGATCAAGGTGCTGGTCGACACACGCACGGTGAAGGGCACGCAAGAGGTATTCGGCGGGACGATGCCGGCGGCGACGCTCTACGCATCGGACAATTTCATCCAGAAGTATCCGAAGACGACGCAGGCGCTCGCCAATGCCATCGTGCGCGCGGATCACTGGCTACAGACCGCAAGCGATGCCGATCTGCTGAAGATGGTACCGCCGGCTTATCTGCTCAACGACTCGGCGCTTTATGTGGAGGCCTTCCACAACGTGCGCGACGCCTATTCGCCGGACGGCTTGATGCCCGCGGACGGTCCGGCGACCTCATTGCGCGCATTGTCCTCGTTTGATAGCCGGCTCGATCCGAAAAAGATCGACCTGAACGCGACTTATACCAACGACTTTGCCCGGAAGGCCGCGGCGCAACTCAAGTAGGCAGTGGCTTGGACCGGCTGCGCGCACCGTGCGCGCGTGGCTGGCGACAACAACGCTAGCCCGGCTCGGCGAACTGCGTACGCTCGGAGGCCACGAAAACTCGCAGGCCGCAAAAAGCTCACAGGCCGCAAAAAGCTCACAGCCGACAAAAGCTCGCGGCCGACAAAAGCTCGCAGCCGACAAAAGCTCACAGCCGACAAAAGCTCACAGCCGACAAAAGCTCACAGCCGACAAAAGCTCACAGCCGACAAAAGCTCACAGCCCGCAACAAGAAGCTCAGTCGCCGCGATACTCCACCTTGAACTGCGCAGCCTTGTCTTCGCCAAGCGCCTTGACGAGCCAAGGCATCTGGTCCTTCAGCGTTTTTGCCAGCGTATACGGCGGGTTCAGAATGAACATGCCGCTGCCGAAAAGTCCAAAACCATCCTCTGGCGGATTACTGACAGTCAGGCTTACGTGCAGCCAGTTCTTGTCCTGCAGCTTCTTCAACTGATCGGCGAAGCGCTGCGACTCCGGGCGCCTTACTTGCGGATACCACACAGCATATGTACCGGTAGGAAACCGCTTCAGGCTCTCTTCGACGCAGCGCAGCGTGCGAATGTAGTCGCGCTTGTCCTCATACGACGGATCGAGCAGCACCAACGCACGGCGTGGGGCCGGCGGCAACAACGCGAGGATGCCGTCGAAGCCGTCTCCCGCATAGAGCATGGCGCGGCGGCCCGCGTCGCGGAAATTGTGGCGCAGTACGTCGATTTCGGTGGTGTGCAGCTCGAACAGGCGCATGCGGTCCTGTTCGCGCATCTGCCGCCACGCGATATATGGCGAGCCGGGATAGAAGCGCAACTGGCCGTCCGGATTGAGCGCGCTCACTTCGTCGACGTAGTCGGCGAACATCGGCGGCAGGTCATTGCGTCCCCACAGTTTGCCGATGCCGGTCTGAAACTCGCCGGTTTTGGTCGCGTAACCTTCCTTCAGCGAGTAGACGCCGGCGCCCGCATGCGTGTCGATATACCAGTAGGACTTATCCTTCTGGCCGAGGTAGCGCAGGAGCTGCAACACGACGGCGTGTTTCAGAACGTCGGCGTGATTGCCTGCATGAAAGGCGTGGCGGTAGCTGAGCATGATGAGGAGACGCTGAAAGAGGGCGTGCCGCTCCAGGGCGGATTCGGCGCTGCGGATGCAATGCGGGTGCAATGTGGCTACACAACGCGGACATACAGCACCGCTGTGCAGCGCGGTCGCGTATTGTACGCGACCCTGCGTTGCGCCCCGAGCATTGCAGCGAGTTCCGCGCGTAACACGACCATGGCCGCGATGCCGCCACGGCCATGTTACGCGGACACGCGGGTCCGGTCAGTCGTGCGCGTCGCCGATAATCTCCTCGATTCGCGTTTTGATCTCCGGCGTGATCCGCTCGGCCACCTCGGCGGACTTCATGTTCTCGCCGATCTGCTCGACCCGCGACGCACCCGTGATCACCGTGCTCACATTTGGATTCTTCAGAATCCAGCCAATGGCGAGCTGCCCGACCGTGCAGCCCAACTCGTCCGCCACTTCGCCGAGCTTGCCGACCACGTTGTTCTTGCCTGCGTCGGTGACCTGCTTGCGCAGCCAGTCGTAACCCTGCAATTGCGCGCGGCTGTCGGCCGGCACGCCGTCACGGTATTTGCCGGTCAGCAAGCCGGATGCAAGCGGGCTCCAGGTGGTCAGCCCGAGGCCGATATCCTCGTAAAGCCGCTTGTATTCCTGCTCGACGCGGTTGCGATGGAACAGGTTGTACTGCGGCTGCTCCATGACCGGCTTGTGCAGATGATGCCGTTCCGCGATGTCATAAGCGGCGCGGATTTCATCGGCGCTCCATTCGGACGTGCCCCAGTACAGCGCCTTGCCGCGCGTGATCATGTCGCTCATGGCCCAAACGGTTTCCTCCACCGGCGTGTTCGGGTCGGGACGATGACAGAACACGAGATCGACATAGTCGAGCTGCAGCCGTTTGAGCGACGCGTCGATTGCGTTCAGCAGATATTTGCGGTTCAGCGTGTGGTACTGGTTCGGTGCTTCCGCGAGTCCCCAGAAAAATTTCGTCGACACCACATAGCTCACGCGCGGCCACGCCAGTTCCTTAAGCGCCTGGCCCATGATCTCTTCGGATTTGCCGCCGGCATACACCTCGGCGTTGTCGAAGAAGTTGACTCCCGCGTCGCGCGCGGCGGCGAGCGATTCGCGCGCCGCGTGGGTGTCCACCTGATTGCCGTAGGTGACCCACGAGCCGATGGACAGTTCGCTGACTTGCAGGCCGGAACGGCCCAGACGTCGATAATTCATGCATTCCTCCTTGTTGGTGATGCCACCGGAATCCCGCCGAAAACGTCCAGTTTAAAGAGATACGCTTCGATGCGCTTTTAACCGATGGAGTTCACACGGTTCATGCACAATAGCAGCGTTGGCCGCAGTGCAGCATTCGGCCGAACGGCCTATGCCGTTTGGCTGACTTCACGCCGCCCGCGGCCCGTGGTCTCATTGTCATCAACTGCATGGAGGTTCTGGATGTCGTCAACGAACACGAATCTGAATGGCAAAGTCGCGGTGGTTACCGGCGCCGCAAGCGGCATCGGCAAGCAGATTGCGCTGACTCTTTCCGCGGCGGGCGCGGCTGTCGCGATCGCCGACCTGAATCAGGACGGGGCGAACGCCGTCGCTGAAGAAATCAAAAAGGGCGGCGGCAAGGCAATCGGCGTGGCGATGGATGTCACGAACGAAGACGCCGTCAATCAGGGCATCGACAAAGTGGCCGCGGAACTCGGCTCGGTCGATATCCTCATTTCCAACGCCGGCATCCAGATCGTCAATCCGATCGAAAACTATTCGTTTTCGGATTGGAAGAAGATGCAGGCAATCCACGTGGACGGCGCCTTCCTGACCACCAAGGCGGCGCTCAAGCACATGTACAAGGACGATCGCGGCGGCATCGTGATCTACATGGGCTCGGTCCACTCGCACGAAGCGTCGCCGCTCAAATCGGCCTATGTGACGGCCAAGCACGCGCTGCTGGGTCTCGCGCGCGTGCTGGCTAAAGAAGGCGCAAAGCACAACGTGCGCTCGCATGTCGTGTGTCCGGGTTTCGTGCGCACTCCGCTCGTCGACAAGCAGATTCCCGAGCAGGCCAAGGAGCTGGGCATCAGCGAGGAAGACGTGGTCAAGCGTGTCATGCTGGGCGGCACGGTCGACGGTGTCTTCACCACGGTGGAAGACGTCGCGCAAACGGTGCTGTTCCTGTCCACGTTCCCGACGGCGGCGCTGACCGGCCAATCCTTTATTGTGAGCCACGGCTGGTACATGCAATAAGGAGGGGCCTATGGCGCAACGCAATCTCAAGCGGGCGCGCGTTGGCGCGCCCGGCGACGGGGAAGGCGAGGGCGCCGGTCCGGCGCCCTCCGCGCGTCCCGGCCGGCACCTCCATTTGCCCAACTACGAAACCGTCGCCTTGATGCTGCAAGGCGGCGGTGCGTTGGGCGCCTACCAGGCTGGCGTTTTTCAGGGACTTTACGAGGCCGGCATCGAGCCGAACTGGCTGGCCGGCATTTCGATCGGCGCGTTGAATACGGCGATCATTGCCGGCAATCCGCCCGAAAAGCGGGTCGAACGGCTGTTGCAGTTCTGGGAGACGATCTGCCAGCCGGCCTTCGGGCCGCCGTTACCCGCGTTTATCGAACACGCGCTCTTCAATTCCAGCGACGCCGTGCGTAAGGCCTTTACGGCAACGCAGGCAATTGGCGCCATCGTCGAGGGGCAAAAGGGTTTTTTCGTGCCGCGCTTTCCGCCGCCACTGCCCACCGTCTCTGGGCCGCCGCAACTGGCCAGCTATTACGACACCACACCGTTGAAGGCCACGCTCGAAGCGCTCTGCGATTTCGATCGGATCAATTCGAAGGAAATGCGCGTCTCAGTGGGGGCGGTCAATTGCGGCACCGGGAATTTCGCGTACTTCGATAACACGCATACGACGCTCAGGCCCGAGCATTTCATGGCGTCAGGCGCGTTGCCGCCCGGCTTCGCGGCGGTCGAGATCGACGGTCAGTACTACTGGGACGGCGGCTTGATGTCGAACACGCCGCTCTACGAGGTGATCCAGTCCACGCCGCGGCGCGACACGCTCGCCTTCCAGGTCGATCTGTGGAGCGCGATCGGGCCGGTGCCGGACAACATCACCGACGTGCAAGGGCGCATGAAAGACATTCAGTATTCGAGCCGCACGCGTCTCGTGACCGACATGCTGCAACGATCGCAGCGTTTCCGGCACGTGCTGCGCGAGGTGCTGGATCGCGTGCCGTCCGATCAGCGTGACGACCCGTGGTGCAAGCTTGCCGAAGATCTGTCGTGTTCGAAGCGCTACAACGTGGTCCATCTCATCTACCGGCACAAGGAGTACGAAGGTCACTACAAGGACTTCCAGTTCGGCCTGTCGACAATGCGTGAACATTGGCAAAGCGGTTTGGAAGACATCCGCCATTCGCTCGCGCAACCGGATTGGCTCGACATGCCGGATAACGATGCGGGCTTTGTGACGCACGATATCCATCGGGATTCGCGCTGAACGAACCACCGGTCTGAGTGGCGCGTGACCGAAGTGGGTCGCAGCAATTGTGGCAGTCCTTGCTGTATCGAAAGCGGCTTTGCTCGAGCAACAAGCAAGTTGCTTGTTGCAAACTGCAATCAGGCCGCAAACAAAAACGGCGCCCTAAAAAGGGCGCCGTTTCAACAACCAGTCCCAACAGAGCGCGAGCCATGAATGCGCGCGCCCGCCAATACCTTACTTCAACACGTGAGCGACCGCGTTGGCCACCACGTCGAGGTTGCGCGTATTCAGCGCGGCCACGCAGATGCGGCCGGTGCTCACGGCGTAGATGCCGAACTCTTCGCGCAGACGGTCCACTTGCGGCGCCGTCAGACCCGAGTACGAGAACATGCCGCGTTGCGCGTTCACGAAGCTGAAGTCGCGATCCACGCCACTAGCCTTGAGGCGCTCGACCAGACCATTGCGCATCGCGCGGATACGGTCACGCATTTCGGCCAGTTCCGTTTCCCACGTGGCGCGCAGCTCCGGCGACGCGAGCACAGCGGCGACCACCGAGCCGCCGTGCGTCGGCGGGTTCGAGTAGTTCGTGCGGATCACGCGCTTGAGTTGCGACAGCACGCGAGCGGCTTCTTCCTTGCTCGCCGTGATGATCGACAGCGCGCCGACGCGCTCGCCGTACAGCGAGAACGACTTCGAGAACGACGACGACACGAACACGTTCAATTCCGACGCAGCGAACAGACGCACGGCTGCAGCGTCCGCTTCGATGTTGTCGCCGAAACCTTGGTAGGCGATGTCGAGGAACGGCACCAGGTTGCGCGCCTTGACCACTTCGACAACCTGCTTCCATTGCTCGACGGTGAGGTCCACGCCGGTCGGGTTGTGGCAGCACGCGTGCAGCACGACGACCGTGCCCGCTGCATAGCTGTTCAGCGCGCTCAACATCGCGTCGAAATTCACGCCGTGCGTGTGCGCGTCGTAGTACGGATACGACACGACTTCGAAGCCCGCGCCTTCGAACAGCGCACGGTGGTTTTCCCAGCTCGGATCGCTGATCGCAACCTTGGTGTTCGGGTTCAGGCGCTTCAGGAAGTCCGCGCCGATCTTCAGCGCGCCCGTGCCGCCCAATGCCTGCGCCGTCACGACGCGACCCGATGCGATCAGCGGCGAGTCGTTGCCGAGCAGCAATTTCTGCACGGCGGCGTCGTAAGCGGCAATGCCTTCGATCGGCAGATACCCGCGCGGCAGCGCGGCTTCGACGCGAGCCTTTTCGGCGTCGCGCACGGCGCGCAGCAGCGGAATCTTGCCTTCTTCGTTGAAGTACACGCCGACGCCAAGGTTGACCTTGGTGGTGCGCGCATCGGCGTTGAAGGCTTCGTTCAGGCCCAGAATCGGGTCGCGGGGAGCAAGTTCGACGGCGGAGAACAGAGACATGATGGGTGGGCAGCAGTAGTGAGAAGAGGGCGGCTTCGATCGCGGACGGTCAAGCCAGCGGCGTCCGACGTAAAACGTGGACGGGCGGCGGACAACGGCGAGCGAGCGCAGCTTCGCATTGTAACGAATTCGCGACTGTTTTTTGGCCGCCAACGCCGGTCGGAGGGATTTTTTTGCTTGAAAAACAGGCACCCCGGCGCCACGTGGCAAGAGCGGCGCTGCCTGGTGAAGCCGCGCGGAGAAGGCCAGGGAGCGGCGCGCAGCCGCGCGCGACCATGGCTTGTAGTGAGCGTTCGGCCGCCGTGACCAGAAGCCGCGCGACTGCTCCAAAGGGCCGTACCATCGCGTCGGACCTTACCTACGCGAGCGCCCAAAACCGTACGCAGACCCGCTCGGTCCTCGATTCCCGCAACCCGTTAGAATAGTTCTTTGCCCAAGGCCCGGTGCCGCCCCCCATGTCCGAACAACATCTGACTGAAGCCGAAGAGACCCTCGACGAATCCAAATTCGTCAGGTTCGAAGGCTCGCCGTTCCAGCTCTATCAGCCGTATCCGCCCGCCGGCGATCAGCCCACGGCGATCGACACGCTTGTCGAAGGCGTCGAGGACGGCCTCGCGTTCCAGACGCTGCTTGGCGTGACCGGCTCCGGCAAGACCTTCACGATGGCCAACACGATCGCGCGGCTCGGCCGCCCGGCCATCGTGTTCGCGCCGAACAAGACGCTTGCCGCGCAGCTCTACTCCGAATTCCGCGAGTTCTTCCCGCGCAATGCGGTCGAGTACTTCGTCTCGTACTACGACTACTACCAGCCGGAAGCGTACGTGCCGCAGCGCGACCTGTTCATCGAGAAGGACTCGTCGATCAATGAGCATATCGAGCAGATGCGGCTGTCGGCCACCAAGAGCCTGATGGAGCGGCGGGACGTCGTGATCGTGGCGACAGTGTCGGCCATTTACGGTATCGGCAATCCGTCGGAATATCACAAGATGATTCTGACGCTGCGCACCGGCGACAAGCTCGGCCAGCGCGACATCATCGCGCGGCTGATCGCGATGCAGTACAACCGCAACGAAGCCGACTTTCAGCGTGGCTCGTTCCGCGTGCGCGGCGACACGATCGATATTTTCCCGGCCGAACATGCCGAAATGGCGGTGCGCATCGAGTTGTTCGACGACGAGATCGAAACGCTGCAACTCTTCGATCCGCTCACGGGCCGCGTGCGCCAGAAGATTCCGCGTTTCACGGTGTATCCGTCGTCGCACTATGTAACGCCGCGCGACACCGTGGTGCGCGCGGTCGAAACGATCAAGAACGAATTGCGCGAAAGGCTCGAATTCTTCTATAGCGGCGGAAAGCTGGTTGAAGCGCAACGGCTCGAGCAGCGCACGCGCTTCGATCTCGAAATGCTGCAGGAACTCGGCTTCTGCAAGGGCATCGAGAACTACTCGCGGCACTTCTCGGGCGCGGCGCCTGGCGAGCCGCCGCCTACGCTGGTCGACTACCTGCCGCCGGACGCGATCATGATGCTCGACGAATCGCACGTGCTGATCGGCCAGTTGAACGGCATGTATAACGGCGACCGCGCGCGTAAGGAAAATCTGGTCGACTACGGTTTCCGCCTGCCGTCGGCGCTCGACAACCGGCCGCTCAAGTTCAACGAGTTCGAACGCAAGATGCGTCAGGTGGTGTTCGTGTCGGCCACGCCGGCAGACTACGAGCAGAAGACGGCAGGGCAGGTGGCGGAGCAACTGGTGCGTCCGACCGGCCTCGTCGATCCGGAAATCGAGGTGCGGCCGGCGCGCAGCCAGGTCGACGACGTGCTGGGCGAGATCAACGAGCGCGTCAAGGTGGGCGACCGCGTGCTGGTCACGGTGCTGACCAAGCGCATGGCCGAGCAGTTGACCGAGTTTCTGGCCGACCACGGCGTCAAGGTGCGTTATCTGCACAGTGACATCGACACGGTCGAGCGGGTTGAAATCATCCGCGATCTGCGGCTGGGCACCTTCGACGTGCTGGTCGGGATCAACCTGTTGCGCGAAGGGCTCGATATTCCGGAAGTGTCGCTGGTCGCGATTCTCGATGCGGACAAGGAAGGTTTTCTGCGTGCCGAGCGCTCGCTGATCCAGACCATCGGCCGGGCGGCGCGGAATGTGAACGGCAAGGCGATTCTCTACGCGGACAAGGTCACCGACTCGATGCGTCGCGCCATCGGCGAAACCGAGCGGCGGCGTAACAAGCAGATCGCCTTCAACCTCGAGAACGGCATTACGCCGCGCGGGGTGGTCAAGCGTATTCGCGACATTATCGACGGCGTGTATAACGTCGACGACGCCCGCGCCGAACTGAAGGAACAGCAGGCGCGCGCGAAATTCGAGGACATGTCCGAGAAGCAGCTCGCCAAGGAACTCAAGCGCCTCGAAAAGCAGATGATGGAGCACGCCAAGAACCTCGAGTTCGAGAAAGCTGCGCAGACGCGCGACCAGCTCGCGCTGCTGCGCCAGCGCGTGTTCGGCGCGAACGTCGGCGACCACGTGTCCGGCGTCGACTGATTCACTCGCCGCTTCAGGGCGCGGCAACGTGCCGCGTCCCGCCAATTGAAGGCCGCCATCCGCACGGCATCGCAGCGCTTCCTTCCCAGCACTTCCTTAAAACCACCTTAAGACCCTGCTGCCACAAGGCTTTGCGTGCGTTCTGATTTGTTCTCCCTTGCGATCGATGATAAACTTGACCAATATTGAGAATGGTTCGCATTAACGTTCGTACTGCCAGCCTGGGCTGGCGATCGATTGCGGTGCTCAAGGCCCGCGGCCGCCGCATTGAGGCATGCGCGACGCACTGTTCCAATGGGTTCGATTCCAGTCTGATAAAAACAAGGAGTTTCAATGCGGATTTCTTCATTTGTGCGTGGTGGCGCAGCAGCGGTGGCCGCAGTCGCGGCTTTCTCGGCAGCGGCGGCGGAATATCCGATCGGCAAGCAGCAGATCCATGGCGGCATGGAAATCAACGCGGTCTATCTGCAGCCGATCACGATGGAACCCGAAGGCATGATGCGCAAAGCCTCGGATTCGGACATCCACCTCGAAGCGGACATTCACGCGGTCAAGAACAACCCGACCGGGTTCGCCGAAGGCGACTGGATGCCGTATCTGCAAGTGCACTATGAACTGACGAAAGCCGGTTCGACCCAGACGCAGAAGGGCGACCTGATGGCGATGGTCGCCAACGACGGCCCGCACTATGGCGACAACGTCAAGCTGCAAGGCCCGGGCAAGTACCACCTGAAGATGATCGTCGAGGCGCCGATGCAAACCGGCCATATGGCTTTCGGCCGCCACGTCGACAAGGAGACCGGCGTGGGCCCGTGGTTCAAGCCGATCACGCTCGAATACGACTTTGCCTACGCCGGTATCGGCAAGAAGGGCGGCTACTGATCGCCGCGCGTCATCATGCGTGACCACGCTATGGCGCGTGGGCGCGCGTGAATGGATGACCAATGAGTGACCGAATGAGGCTGAACGAGCCAATGCAGCAGGCGGGGGGGGGGGGGGGGGGGGGGGCCCCCCCCCCCGGGGGGGGGGGGGGGGGGGGGCCGCGGGCGCGCCCCCCCCCCCCCCCCCCGCGCGGGGGGGGGGGGGGGGCCCCCCCCCCCCCCCCCCCCCCCCCCCCCCCCCCCCCCCCCCCCCCGCGCGCCCCCCCCCCCCCCCCCCCCCCCCCCCCCCCCCCCCCCCCCCCCCCCCCC
>NZ_JAQQEG010000076.1:0-20317 GCF_046027395.1 Paraburkholderia dipogonis
GGGGGGGGCGCGGGGGTCTGGGGGCGGGCCGCGCTCGGGATGATCGTGACGGGGCTTGGCGCCGGGGTTCTGAACGGCGACACGCAGAAGGCGATTATGGCCTGCGTGCCGCCGGATCGGACCGGTATGGCCTCCGGCATCAGCACGACGACGCGCTTCACTGCCATCGTGACCTCGGTCGGGGTGCTCGGCGCGGTGCTCGCGGCGCGCACCCACACGGCATTTCTCACAGCGACGCCGCTGACGCCCGCAGTGAAAACCGCGCTCGATGCCGGCTTCATGTCGCGCGTGCTGGCCGGCGATACGGCGCAGGCCACGGCTAGTTTGCCGGCCGCCGTACGCGTCACGCTGATGTCGGCTGCGCACGCGAGCTTTGCGAGCGGCTTTGCCGCCGCGTTGGGTCTGGCCGCCGCCATTGCGGTGTCGATTGCGGCCGGTGTGTGGTTGCTGGCCGGCAGAAGCGAGGGCGCGCGGATGCGTGGCGCGGCGTCGAACGGATAGGCACGCCGCAATGCCCGTTGGGCCCGGTTTTCCGATATCGTGTGCGGCGTGCCCGCCGTAGAATGATCGCCGGGCGCTTTTCCGGATCGACTTCAAAAACGGCCAACGCACAACATCAAAACAATGAGCCATCCCAACGCCAATACCAACACCGAACTGATCCAGCGTTTCTACACGGCGTTCCAGCAACGCGACGCCGAAACCATGGTGGCTTGTTACGCGGACGACGTCGTCTTCAGCGACCCTGCGTTCGGCCAGCTGCACGGCGAGGAAGCGCGCGACATGTGGCGCATGCTGGTGGCGCGCGCGCAGGACTTCTCGCTGACGTTCGAGGGCGTCGAAGCGAACGACCGTGGCGGCCGCGCCCACTGGGTGGCCAGTTATCTCTTCAGCCAGACGGGGCGCGCGGTGGTCAACCGCATCGACGCCCGTTTCGTGTTCCGCGATGGCCGCATCGTCGAGCATCGCGACAGCTTCGACTTGTGGAGCTGGACGCGTCAGGCGCTGGGCCTCAAAGGGACGCTGCTCGGCTGGTCACCGCTCGTGCAACGCGCCATCCGGACGCAGGCGAGAAAGGGCCTCGACCTCTACCGGCGCCGTCAACAGAGCACTTGAGCAGCGTGCCGCAGTCAGGCCTAAGACCGCCCGCTTGCTATCATTCAGCCACGTGATGCTGAATTTCTTCAAGCGGACTAATGAGGAATGCTATGCCAGTAGTGGATGCCGCATGGGAAGAGTGGCTGAGCAGCAACGTGGCGCGCGGCTGCAGTCCCGATTCGATGGTCGACGCCATGGTGCAGGCCGGTTTCGCCACCGGCGCCGCGCGCGCGGCCGTGCACAAAACCTTCGGCCTGAACCCGGCGAATCCGGCCTTTGCCGCGGCGGCCGCGACCGAGGCGGCGCTCGCCAAAGCCGCGCCACAAACTTACCAATACGACGACCCGCCCGTCGCGCGCGGCAATGTGATCCGGGCGCACGATCGTGACGTGCGTGTGCTGATGCGCTGCGAGCGTCCGCAAGTGATCGTGTTCGGCGACGTGTTGTCGCCGGACGAATGCGCGGAGATGATCGAGCGCTCGCGTCATCGGTTAAAGCGCTCCACCACGGTCAATCCCGATACCGGCAAGGAAGACGTGATCCGCAACCGCACCAGCGAAGGCATCTGGTATCAGCGCGGCGAAGATGCGTTTATCGAACGGATGGACCGGCGCATTTCGAGCCTGATGAACTGGCCGGTCGAAAACGGCGAAGGGTTGCAGATTCTGCACTACGGCACGACCGGCGAATACCGTCCGCATTTCGACTATTTCCCGCCCGATCAACCCGGCAGCGCGGTGCATACCGCGCAGGGCGGCCAGCGCGTCGCCACGCTGGTGATCTATCTGAACGACGTGCCTGACGGCGGCGAAACCATCTTCCCCGAAGCGGGCATGTCGGTCGCGGCAAGGCAGGGCGGCGCGGTGTATTTCCGCTATATGAACGGCCAGCGCCAGCTCGATCCGCTGACTTTGCACGGCGGCGCGCCGGTGCTCGGCGGCGACAAATGGATCATGACGAAGTGGATGCGCGAACGCGCTTACGGCTGACGCCAGCCGATTCTATTCAGCCGGCTGGCCGGCGGTGGCAGTCGCGTTGCCCGGCGAACCGGCGAACAGTTGCTTCAACGCGCCGCGACCGCTTGCATAGCCCATGCGCATGATCATCAGGCCAATCGCCGCGCCGGCGATGTGATCGAGCATCGGCATGCCGGCCAGACTGCCGGCGAGTCCCAACGTCGCCACCAGCGCCGACACCGCGTCGACGCGCGCATGCCATGCGCTGGCCAGCAGGATTGCTGAACCGGTGCGGGTGCCTTCGGCGCGCATATAGCGAAACAGCGCTTCCTTGGCGAGCATCACGAAGCCGCTCACGGCCAGCGCGCCGATATGCATCGCGGTGCCGCCGCTCAGCGTCGAGGTCTGCGCGATGCTGGTCCAGAGCATCTCGGCGGCGGTGATCATCAATACGGCGGCGATGAACAGCGCGACCAGCGCCTGCTCGATGCCGATGCCGGCGCTGTGGTCCACATCGTGCGGCTTCGCACGCTGGTGTCGCGTGGTGAGGTATAGCACGATCAGCACGACGCCGTCGGCAGCGAGGTCGCTCAAGGTGTGCACGCCGTCGGCAAAGAGCCCGTCTGAATGAGCCATGAGGCCGATGGCGATCTGCATCGCCGAAAGGAAAGCATTGAGCAGCGCGCTGGCGGAGGCGGCCTTAAACAAGGCAGCCGCCGTTCACGGAATCGCTGCGGGGCTCGCGCGCGAAATGCTGTGGCATGGGCTGGGGACGGTTTTGCTGTTTCTGCGGTTTCTGTTCCCGCAGCAAATTAACCGTCCAACGTGGCACGCCGATGACAGCGGCGCGAGGGTTCGCGGCGCCAGCGCGCCGTGGCCTGCCCCTTGCGATACGCTATCAGGTTCTTTCGTCCGGGCGTGTCACATGCCTGACGCGAGTTTGTGCTCGCCCTCAGTCGCTATTGTTGTACTTCGCGTGCGCCGTGCTCAAGTCGTTTTATAGACGTCAGGGTTGTGCACCTGCATGAAAAGCTCCGGATTCGCGAGCCCCTTGAAACCATGCGACGCATATACGTGATGCGCATCGGTCGTCGCCAGCATGATTCTTCGCAGGCCCTGCAGCGAGGGGCTGGCGAAGACCTGCTTCATCAACGCGGACGCGTATCCCTTGCCGCGATACTCCGGCAGCACGAACACGTCGCACAGGTAAGCGAAGGTTGCCTCGTCCGTGATCAGTCGGGCGAACGCGATCTGCTTGCCTTCGATATAGCCGCCGAAACACAGCGAGCCCGCGACGGCCCGCTCGAACGTCTCGCGCGGCATGCCCTTGGCCCACGGGGTTTCTCGCGACAGGAACGTGTAGACCATCTCGATGTCGAGATCGGCCTTGTCATTCGAAATCGTTAGTTCTTGTGCCTGCACCGCGTGTCTCCGCCCGTTTTGTCAAAGTGCTTCGCCGTCAACCCTTCGCCGGATCTTCGCTGCCGCGCGAACCGCCGCCGATGCTCTGACCGGCATCGCGTGCGAGACCCATGTAGCCGATCACGGATGCCAACGTCACCACGCCCGCGAACAGAAACGCGAGGCGGAAATCGTCGAGCGTGAAAACCCGGCCCGTGGTCTCGCCGTTGAAGAAGGCCGCCGCGCGCAGCGACACCGCGCCGAAGGCGATGCCCAAACCAATCGTCATCTGCGCGGCCGCGCTCCACAGCGTGCTCGCCGCGCTCATCTGCGGTTGCGCGACGTCGGCGTACGCGAGCGTGGCGAGCGTCGAGAATTGCATCGAACGCGCCACGCCGTAGATGAACACGACGAACAGCACCAGCGCGAGCGGCACGTTCGGGGTCAGCAATCCGCACGCGATGATGAACACGCCGGCCACCGTCACGTCGACGATCGACACCATGCGGAAACCGTAACGCTGCAGGATGCGCGTGGTCAGCGCCTTCATGCCGAGGTTGCCGAGCGCGCTTGCGAGCAGCAGCAGCCCTGACTTGAACGCCGACAAGCCGAAGCCAACCTGGAACAGCAGCGGCATCAGATAAGGCACCGCGCCGATGCCGATGCGCGTGAACGAGCCCGTCACTACCGTCACGGAGAAGGTCGGAATCTTCAGCGTCGAGACGTCGACGAGCGGATGCGGATGACGCTTCGCATGCTGGAACGCCACCACGCCCATCAGCAAACCGCCGACGATGATCGCGCCGGCGATCCACGGATTCTCGCCGGGCTGGCTCGCCAGCTCCGCGCCGTAGAGAATCGCCGTCAGCGTCGCGCCGCTCAGCAGCAGGCCGACCACGTCGAGCGGCTTGCGTTCGGTGCCGCGCAGGTTCGGCACCAGCGCTAGCGCAACGGCCATGGCCGCGAGGCCGAACGGCACGTTGAGCAGGAAGATCCAGCGCCACGACGCGTAGGTCGTGATGAAGCCGCCGATCGGCGGCCCGACCACCGGCGCGGCAATCGCCGGCCATGTGATGGTCGAGATCGCCTGCATCATGCGGCTCTTTTCGGTGCTGCGGACCACGATCAGGCGTCCGACCGGCACCATCATCGCGCCGCCTATGCCTTGCAGGAGACGCGCGGCGGTGAACTCGGTGACGTTCTGCGAGAGGCCGCACAGCACCGAAGCCACGGTGAACACGCCGATCGCGCTGAAGAACACCGTGCGCGAGCCGCAGCGGTCGGCGACCCAGCCGCTTGCCGGGATGAAGATCGCCAGCGCCAGCATGTAGGCCGTCATGCCGAGACTGAGGCTGTTGGGACCGACGCCGAACGAGTGCGCCATCTGCGGCAACGCCGTGGCGATCACCGTGGTGTCGAGGTACTCCATGAAGAAGGTGGCCGCGACGATATACGGCAGCCAGCCGATGTGCGCGTTGCGTGTGTTGCTGCCGCTCATTGCGCTGCTCCCGCCGCGCTGCCTGCAGTGTCGTGCATGCGCGTGTCAGCGCCGATGCAGAGCCGGCGCTTTGCGCGCGATGGTTTGGCCTTCATGTTCTTGCGACTACCTTTTGAGAACGTGTTTCCGGCATGCGGACGAGGCGGACGAGCGACGGGATCGCGGCCGCGGCCGTGGCGCGTCGGCCAGGACATCGAGGACGGCAAGCGAGCGCCAGCCCTGAATCCTAACGCAATAAATGGCGCCATACCGTCGACCACGGCAAGCGGCGCACGCGGCGTGCCTGCGGATCGGCACGCCGGCACGCCCGTCCGCAGGCCGAAAGCCCGCAGCGAAGCCCGAAGCCCGAAGCCCGAAGCCCCAGACCCTCAGGTCCGCATACCCGCATACCCGCATACCCGCATACCCGCATACCCGCACGCCGGCGTGCCCGTTTGCCCATGCAGTGAAAACATGGTCCTCTACGCCGCTCAGTCTTTCGCGGCGTACTCGCGGTCGAGCTTGTCGTACAGCGGCTTGTTGACGAGCCGCTGGCGTTCGCTGAACGGCGCGACCAGCGTGGCGTCCTCGTCGAGGCGGCCATTGCTCTTCAGCGTGCCGAGCGCGCGCTGCATGCCGAGCACCGCGCCCTGCAGCGCCGCGTTCGCATACAGCACGATGCCGTAGCCGAGCTTGGCGAGGGCTTCGCGCGATTGCACGGGCGTCTTGCCGCCGATCACGATATTGATCAGTTGCGGCTTGTCGAACAGCCCAGGCAGACGTTCGATGTCGGCGAGCGATTCGGTCGCTTCGATGAACAGGATGTCGGCACCGGCTTCGATGAAGCGATGGCCGCGCTCGATCGCGTCCTCGATGCCGTGCACCGCGGCCGCATCGGTGCGCGCCATGATCTGCAGATTGCCGTCTTCGCGGGCATCGACGGCCGCGCGGATCTTGCCGACCATCTCGCTCGCGCTGACCACTTCCTTGCCGGAGAAGTGGCCGCATTTCTTCGGCATGATCTGGTCTTCGAACTGGATCACGTCGGCGCCGCTGCGCTCGAGCACGCGCACCGTCTGGCGCACGTTCAGCGCGTTGCCGAAGCCGGTGTCGGCATCGACGATCAGCGGCAGCGCGACCGCGTCGCGAATCCGCGCCGTATGTTCGGCGACTTCGGCAAGGCCGATGAAGCCGAGGTCGGGCAGACCGAGCGACATATTGGTGACGCCTGCGCCGGTGATGTAGATCGCCTCGAAGCCGGCGTCCTCGATCACGCGGGCGCTCATCGCATTGAAGGCGCCGGGCACGAGCAGGCCCTGGCGTTCGTTGACTTTGGCGCGGAAGGCCGCGCGGCGGGTGACGGATGTGGTCATGACGGTGTGTCTCCTTTGACGAAAATCAGATATCGAGCCGGACGTATTTTTGCAGGAAGCGTGCCATTTCGCGGACTTGGCGGTTTGTCCCAAACAATCAGCAAGTTAGCCGGAAAGCGGCGGCGCAGCGGTTCGTGGCACAATGAGCACAACGTTCCATGAAACGTTTCATGGAACGTTTCAACGTAAACCGGAGTGCCGCGGTGTCCACTTTCACGTCGTCTCTTGCGAATCCCGATCCCGGCCGCCCGGGCATTGCATTGGTGAGTATCAGCCGGTTGCAGTCGCTTTGCGAGACCGTCGCGCCGCGCTACGCCGGGCGCGCGAAAATCTTCTCGGTCCGGGAAGGCTACGGCGCGGCCGTCACCGCCTTGCAGGCCTACGTGGACGCAGGCTCCGTCGACGTCGTGCTGGCCGCCGGCTCGAATGGCGCCTACCTGCGCGACAACCTGAACGTACCGGTGGTGATGGTCAAGGTGAACGGCTTCGACGTGCTGAGCGCGATCACCCGCGCCACGACCACGTGGCCGAACGCGCAGATCGGCCTCGTACTGCACGAAACGATCTCGCACGAACTGGCCGACCTGAACGCGTGGCTGAAAGTCAGTCTGAAACAGCGCGCCTACCGTTCGATCGATGAAGTGCGGCTCGCGGTCGACAGCCTCGCCGCCGAAGGCTGCAGCGTCATCATCGGGCCCGGCATGGCTTGCGATTTCGCCCAGCAGGCTGGCCTCGCGAGCGTTTTCCTGTACTCGCTCGGCGCGGTCGAAGAAGCATTCGAGCGCTCGGTCGAACTGGCACGCGTGAGCCGCCAGAAGGAATCGAAGCGCGTGCGCCTGAACACGATCGTGGCGCATCTGCGCGACGGCGTCGCCGCTTTCGACGACGCCGGCCAGGTCGAAGCCGTCAACCCGGCCATGCTCGATCTGCTGGGTCTCGATCGCGAGCAGGACGTGCCCGCGCAGGTCGAGCGCGCGGTCGGGCCGCTGCTGCGTGAGACGCTCGAGCATGACCTGCCGATCGAGGAGCGTATCGAGCAGATCGGCGGCCGCGCGCTGATCGTCAATTGCGTGCCGATCGTGGAGCAGGGCGTGCGCTCCGGCTCCGTGGTGACCTTGCAGGACGCGCTGGTCGCGCAGCGGATCGACAGGTCGCTGCGCACCAGCCAGCGGCCGAAGCATCTGGTCGCGCGGCATCAACTGGACGATCTGATCGGCAACTCGGCGGCGCTCGAGCGCGTGCGGCGGCTGGCGCGCGCGGGCGCCGCGCACGACGCCACCGTGCTCCTGAGCGGTGAAAGCGGCACCGGCAAGGAACTGGTCGCGCAAGGCATCCATAATGCGAGCCGGCGGCGCGGCAATCCGTTCGTCGCGTTCAACTGCGCGGCGTTGCCGGAAGGGCTGATCGAAAGCGAGCTGTTCGGCCACGAGGAAGGCGCGTTCACGGGCGCGCGGCGTGGCGGCAAGCCGGGGCTGTTCGAAATCGCCCACACGGGGACGATCTTCCTCGACGAAATCGGCGAGATGCCGGCGGCGCTGCAAAGCCGTCTGCTGCGGGTCCTGCAGGAGCGCGAGGTGATGAAGCTCGGCTCGGGGCGCGCCACGCCGGTCGACGTGCGGGTGATCGCCGCCACTCACCGGGATCTGCACGCGCTCGTCGAACAGGGCGCGTTTCGCGCGGATTTGTATTTTCGTCTGAACCTGCTTCAGATAGAATTGCCGGCGCTGCGCAAACGGCGCGACGATATCCCGCAACTGGCGCGGCACTTGTTGAGCCGCAGTGCGCTCCAATATGGGTTGTCGGAGACCGCGCTCGAGCGGGTGCTGGCGTTTCTCGCGCCCCTGTTCGAGCAGTACGCGTGGCCCGGTAATGTGCGGGAACTGGAAAATCTGCTGACGCGCGCCGCAATCTATCTCGGCGACGCAGCAGGCGTTGCCGGTCAGGATTGGCAGGCGGTGTTCCCGGAGTTTGGCCGCATGAAGCAGGCGGCGGCCGTCAAGGCGAGCGCAAACGGGACAGGCAATACAAACGGCGCGAATGCCGCCGCTGAAACCGCCCCAAACCGCATCAGCCCGACCCGCGAGGACGTTCTCCGCGCCCTCGAACAGGCTGGTGGCAACCGCGCCGCGGCGAGCCGGGCGCTGGGAATCGGCCGTACCACCCTCTGGCGGTTTCTGAAGGACTGATCCCCAGCGTCATAGCCACGAGTAGCGCGGTAAATAGTGTCAGACTATCGGCATCATTAAAACACTCCGCTTTACCTATTAAGCGTCGTCTGACATACTGACTCCACTTTCCAACCACTTCGAAAGAGGACTCAGTAAATGCCGATCATCAACAGTCAAGTCAAACCGTTTAAGGCGCAGGCGTATCACAATGGCGATTTCCAGACCGTCACTGAAGAAAGCCTGAAGGGCAAGTGGTCGGTTTTCGTTTTCTACCCGGCTGACTTCACCTTCGTGTGCCCGACCGAACTGGGCGACCTGGCCGATCGTTACGCCGAATTCAAGAAGCTCGGCGTCGAGATCTACAGCGTGTCGACCGATACGCACTTCACGCACAAGGCATGGCACGACACGTCGGACACGATCCAGAAGATCAAGTACCCGATGATCGCTGACCCGACGCTGGCAATCTCGCGCAACTTCGACGTGCTGATCGAAGAAGAAGGTCTGGCACTGCGCGGCACGTTCGTGATCAACCCGGAAGGCGAAATCAAGCTGGCCGAAAT
Source organism: Paraburkholderia dipogonis (assembly GCF_046027395.1). Lineage (GTDB taxonomy): Bacteria > Pseudomonadota > Gammaproteobacteria > Burkholderiales > Burkholderiaceae > Paraburkholderia > Paraburkholderia dipogonis_A. The sequence goes on from NZ_JAQQEG010000076.1 coordinate 9,037, forward strand.
TCACGACAACGGCATCGGCCGTGACGCTGGCGAGCTGCTGCGCAAGGTGCAAGCTGCGCAATACATCGCGGCTCACCCGGGTGAAGTGTGCCCCGCCAAGTGGACGCCGGGCGCAGAAACGCTGACCCCGTCGCTCGACCTGATCGGCAAGATCTAAGGTCTCACGACCTTTCGCAGTCGGCGCCTCGCGGCGCATTACCGTGCGGACCGCTTTTTACAGCGGTTCGCACGTCCCCGGGCCGCACCTGTCCTATCCGGATGCGTGCGGCGCCGGGAACCCAACACCCATCGTCACGGAATCGAATAGCCATGCTTGATGCCAATCTCAAGACTCAGTTGAAAACGTACCTCGAAAAGGTTAGCAGGCCTATCGAGATCGTCGCGTCGCTCGACGACAGCGCGAAATCGCAAGAGCTGCTGGCATTGCTGAACGATATCGCGACGTTGTCGGAGCGCGTCAACGTGATCGAGCGTCGCGGCGACGCCGAACGCAAGCCGTCGTTCTCGATTGGCGAGCCGGGCAAGGACACGGGCATCCGTTTCGCCGGCATTCCGATGGGTCATGAATTCACGTCGCTCGTCCTCGCGCTGTTGCAGGTTGGCGGCCATCCGGTCAAGCTCGAAGACGCCGTGATCGAACAGATCCGCAACCTCGACGGCGACTATCAATTCGAAACGTATTTCTCGCTGTCATGCCAGAACTGCCCGGAAGTCGTCCAGGCACTGAACGTGATGGCGCTGATCAACCCGCGCATCCGTCACGTCGCGATCGACGGCGCGCTGTTCCAGAACGAAGTCGAAGCGCGCCAGATCATGGCGGTACCGACCATGTTCATGAACGGCGAAGTGTTCGGCCAGGGCCGCAGCGGCGTGAAGGAAATCCTTGCGAAGCTCGACACCAACGCCGGTGCGCGTGCCGCGAAGGAACTGGAAAGGAAGCCGGTGTTCGACACGCTGATCGTCGGCGGCGGCCCTGCGGGCGCAGCCGCGGCGATTTACTCGGCGCGCAAGGGTATCGCGACGGGCGTGGTGGCGGAACGCTTCGGCGGCCAGGTGTTGGACACGCTGGCGATCGAAAACTTCGTCTCCGTGACGGAAACCGAAGGACCGAAGTTCGCCACGGCGCTCGAGCAGCACGTGAAGAGCTACGAAGTCGACATCATGGACGTGCAGCGTGCTGAAGCGCTGGTCCCGGGCCGCATCAACGAGGTGCGTCTGGCGAACGGCGCGGTGCTCAAGGCCAAGACCGTCATTCTGGCGACGGGCGCGCGGTGGCGCGAAATCAACGTGCCGGGCGAGCGCGAGTACCGCAATCACGGCGTGGCGTACTGCCCGCATTGCGATGGTCCGCTGTTCAAGGGCAAGCGCGTCGCGGTGATCGGCGGCGGCAATTCCGGTGTCGAAGCGGCCATCGATCTGGCGGGTATCGTGCGTGAAGTGACGCTGTTCGAGTTCGGCGCTACGTTGCGTGCCGACGAAGTGCTGCAACGCAAGCTGCGCAGCCTCGCGAACGTCACTATCGTCACGCAGGCCCAGACCACGGAAATCACCGGCGACGGCAAGAAGGTCAACGGTCTGGTCTACAAGGATCTGCGTTCGGGCGAAGTGAAGCAGATCGAACTGGAAGGCGTGTTCGTGCAGATAGGCCTCGTGCCGAATACGGAATGGCTCAAGGGCACGGTCGAGTTGTCGAAGCACGGCGAGATCGTCGTCGATGCGCGCGGCGCGACGTCGGTGCCGGGCGTATTCGCCGCTGGCGACGTGACCACGGTGCCGTTCAAGCAGATCGTGATCGCCGTGGGCGAAGGCGCGAAGGCCTCGCTCTCCGCGTTCGATCATCTGATCCGCAATAGTGAAGAAGTGGAAGTGGTTGGAGAAGCAGAGGCTGAAGTCGTGGCCTGATGCGGTGTGTGAGTAGTGGACGGCGGCCTTCGGGCCGCCGTTTTTGTTTGCGGTTGCAATGCGGACTGGCCGAATATCCGCCCGGCCATTCGCGAGCCCGTTCTCGCGCGGTTCGCGGGCTAGCGTGAACCGCGCAATACGAGAAAAAAGCCGCGCGGCATCAACCGGGCGGCTTTCTTTTGGGCGTGCCGTAAGACAGCAGATTCAACGCCGGTCGATCGAATACTTCCCAGCGCCCGTCACACACAACAGCAATAATCCGCCGATGATGCTGATGTTCTTGTAGAAGTGAATCATATTGTCGTACTGCACCGCACCGGTCATGTTCCAGTAATGGTGGCCGATAAAGGCGGTACCGAGCGTATACACCGCGAGCAGCAAGGCAAGCGGCCGCGTAAAGAAACCGACCAGCAGCGCGATGCCCACGACAAACTCCATCACCACGGCGATCACCGCCGACAACTCGGGCACCGGCGCGCCGCTCGACGTCATATAAGCCACGGCGCCGGAAAAACCGGTGAGCTTCGACCAGCCGAACATGACGAACAGCACCATCAACAGGATGCGGGCAACGAGGATGACCGCGTCTTTCTGGTTTTCAAACAGCGTATAGCGCATGATTTTTTCTCAACGGGGTAGGAAGAGTGCGGGCTCGCCAGAATGTCTGCGGCGAGCCCGCACCTGGTTCATTCAGCCGCTTAAGCCCACAACTCCGACATTTCGATGTCGCGCAAGTCGAACACCAGGACTTCCGCGTCGTGGCCTTGCGTGAAGGTCAGCGCTTCTTCGCCGCGTACACGCGCACCGTCGCCTTCCTTGAACTCGACGCCGTTCACGCTCACGCTGCCGCGCGCCACGTGGACATACGCATAGCGATTGCTGGCCAGTTCGAGCCGCGCCGTTTCATCGCCGTCGAAGAGACCGGCATAGACCCGCGCGTCCTGTTGCAGCACCAGCGAATCGTCCGCACCATCCGGCGAGAGCACGAGGCGCAACTCACCGCGCTTCTGGTCCGCGCCGAAATGACGTTGCTGATAACGCGGCGCCGTACCCTTTTGCCCCGGCGCGATCCAGATTTGCAGGAAGTGCACCGGGTCGCTCTTCGAATGATTGTATTCGCTGTGCGCGACGCCGGTTCCCGCGCTCATCAACTGGATGTCGCCAGGCACGATCACCGAGCCGGTGCCCATCGTGTCCTTGTGTTCCAGCGCGCCTTCCAGCACGTACGAAAAGATCTCCATGTCGCGGTGCGGGTGCTTGCCGAAGCCTTGCGCCGGCGCGACACGGTCGTCGTTGATCACGAGCAGGTCGGAGAAGCCGTTCTGCTTCGGATCGTGATAGTTAGCGAAGGAAAACGTATGACGCGAGCTGAGCCAGCCGTGCTCCGCGCGGCCGCGTTGATTGGCGTGTCTGATTTCAAGCATCTTTTTTCTCCTTGGGTTGTGCGATCCGGCCAGATGTTTGTCCGCGATCCATGAATGACAGTGTAAGTCAATCCGGATGGGTATAATCGCCATGAAACCGGAAACACTGTCAATGTGGGGTGGACAATACGATGCAGCTCGATGACATGCGGATCTTCGTGGCCACGGTCGACGCGCATAACTTCACGGCGGCCGCCAACCGGCTCTCGCTCTCGAAGCAGTTCGTCAGCCGTCGGGTGATGGCGCTGGAAGAAACGCTCGGCGTGCAATTGCTGATCCGCAACACGCGCAAGCTGGCGGTGACCGACCTCGGGCAGGAGTTTTACGAGCGCGCCAAACGCATCCTCGGTGAAGTGGAAGATGCCGAGCAGGCCATGTCGCTGCGCCGCACCGGGCCGCGCGGGCTGTTACGCGTGAGCGCGCCGATGTCGTTCGGCATGACGCATCTGTCGCCGCTCGTGGCGATGTTCCTGCGCGAGCACGGCGACGTGCGCTTCGAGATGGAATTGAGCGACCGCACCGTGGACGTGGTCGGCGAGGGCTTCGATATGGCGATCCGGATCGGCACCTTGCCGGATTCCACGCTGATCGGGCAGAAGCTCGTGGATATCCGGATGGTGGCCTGCTGCAGTCCCGGTTATTTGCGGCGTCGTGGCGCGCCTAAGGTGCCCGGGGATCTGGAGCGCCATTCGTGCCTGTTGTATGGCCACGGCGGCGCCGTGAGTTGGGAGTTTGTCGTCGATGGCGTAACGAAGGGCGTCGAGGTCCACGGTCCATTGCGCGCCAACAATGGCGAACTGGTGCGCGACGCGGCCGTCGCGGGGCTGGGGATCGTTCGGCTTCCTGATTTTATCGTCGCCGATGCGCTCAAAAGCGGTCAGCTCGTGCCGGTGCTCGAAGCATTCCTGCCGACCGCCACGAGCGTCTACGCGGTTTATCCGCAGCACAGGCAGAGCTCCCTCACGATCCGGGCGTTCGTGGAATTCCTGAGGGAGCACCTGAGGAAGCGGCTGGTTTAGCCGTTGCGGAAAATAAAGCTGTAGCCGTTCAACGCCGGCACGCCGCCGAGGTGCGCATACAGCACGCGCGAACCATCGGGGAATTCGCCGTTGCGGACCATCTCGATCATGCCGTGCATGGATTTGCCCTCGTAGACGGGGTCGGTCAGCACCCCCTCGAGGCGGGCGCACAAGCGGATCGCTTCAAGCGTGCCTTCGTTCGGCAAACCGTACTCCGGGCCACCGAAGCGCTCGTCGAGCACCACGTCCTTGCTCGTAATATCGCGTCCCAGGCCGACCTGTTCCGCGGTTTGCTTCGCGATGCGGGTGATCTGCTCGCGCGTCTGCGCAGGCTTCGCCGAAGCGTCGATACCGATCACACGCTCGGCCCGGCCGTCATCGGCGAAACCCACCACCATGCCGGCCTGCGTGCTGCCGGTCACGGAACACACCACGATGTAGTCGAACTTGAAGCCCAATTCCGCCTCCTGCTGGCGAACTTCCTCTGCGAAACCGACGAAACCGAGGCCGCCTAGCGGATGGTCGGAGCAACCGGCCGGAATCGCATACGGCTTGCCGCCGGCGGCCCGCACGCTTTCCAGCGCTTCTTCCCAGCTCTTGCGAAAGCCGATGTCGAAGCCGTCGGCGACGAGGCGCACGTCGGCGCCGAGAATGCGCGACATCTGGATGTTGCCGACCCGGTCGTAGACGGCGTCCGAGTAGTTCACCCAGTTCTCCTGCACCAGCACGCACTTCATGCCCAGATGCGCCGCCACGGCCGCCACCTGGCGCGTCTGGTTCGACTGGATCCCGCCGATCGACACCAGCGTGTCGCAGCCCTGCGCAAGCGCTTCGGGGATCAGGTATTCGAGCTTGCGGGTCTTGTTGCCGCCGAAGGCAAAGCCGCTGTTGCAGTCTTCGCGCTTTGCATACAGATGCACCTTGCCGCCGAGGTGGTCGCTCAGTCGCTTGAGCGGCTGGATCGGCGTCGGCCCAAAGGTCAGCGGGTAACGAGGGAATCGTTGCAGGTTCATGGCAGCTCCGTGGTCGGTAGGTGAGACGCGAACGGCATCCGGTCGCGTTAAACAGATGGTAGGGAAGTCCGCTGGAAATGAGCTTGCGAAAAAATTGGCTTCGGCATACTTTTGAAAAGCAAGAACCATAATCGGATTAAGAAAGGAACGTATAGGTACTCATGGACGCAACAAAAATTCGTAGAACGCCGACCGCGGTGGCGGCCGCTGCCGCCGTCCCGGTCGATCCGCTGCAGGCGCTCGACCGCATCGATCGCGCGATCCTGCGGCAGCTGCAAACCGACGCGTCGATTTCAAACGTCGCGCTCGCGGCGAAGGTCAAGCTGAGCGCGCCGGCGTGTTTGCGGCGCGTGGAGCGGCTGAAAGAGTCCGGGCTGATCAAAGGGGTCGTTGCATTGATCGACCCGAAGGCGGCGGGGGCCGGGATGCTGGTGATCATCGGCGTGGTGCTGGATCGCTCCACGCCGGAGTCGTTCGCCGAGTTCGAGAAAGCGGCGCAGAAGGTGGCCGGCTGCATGGAGTGCCACGTGGTGACCGGCGAATTCGACTATTTCATGACGATCCGCACGCGGGACAGCGACAGCTTCAATCGCCTGCACGCGGAGCAGTTGCTCTATTTGCCGGGCGTCCGGCAGATCCGCTCGTTCATGGTGCTCAAGGAGATCCTTTCGACCACCCGCTTTCCGCTGTAATCCCCGTTGCGGTTGCCACCGTCGCGCAAAAAGACGCGCATGCTGTCATTTATCCCGCTCTCGTGCGACCAAGCATCGGGACCACTCGCGGGCGGCGGGACAAGCGCCGCAACGGGTGCACGGTACGGACTTTCGGGAGCGATCATCATGGCTTGCAGCAGACGGATATTCTTCAGGTTAATCGGCGCGATGTCCCTGGCGGGCGGCGCCTCGATGTGGCGCACGACGCGCGCGGCGCAGCCGGTGCAAGGGGCACAAGCGGCACAACCGCCAAACGGCAACGCGGCAGCCGCCTACGAGGTCGTGCACAGCGACACCGAATGGCGCAAACTGCTGACCGACGCGCAATACCGCGTACTGCGCGAGGCGGGCACGGAACGCCCCTTCAGCAGCGCGTTGAACGACGAACACCGCGCGGGCACGTTTGCATGCGCCGGCTGCAAACTGCCGCTTTTTTCGTCGAAGACCAAGTTCGACAGCGGCACCGGCTGGCCGAGCTTCTGGCAGCCGCTCGACCATGCGGTCATCACGCATACCGACAAATCGTTCGGCATGACACGCGACGAAGTGCTATGCCGGCGCTGCGGCGGCCATCTCGGCCACGTGTTCGACGACGGCCCCAAGCCGACCGGCCTGCGCTATTGCATGAACGGTCTGGCGATGACATTTACGCCCGCATCGGGCGCATGATCTGAGCGAATCAGGATGGACCTCATGAACTTCGACAAACGCATTGACGGCAGGCCGGCCCGCTCGCGCATGGCGGCGATTTCACTCTCGGTCGGATTCGGCGCGCTCGCGTTGCTGCTGGCGCAACGCATGGCGTTCTCATCGGAGGCCGCAGTCGTGATCGCGCCACCGGCGCTCGACGAACCGGTGTCGGCCACGACCGCGCACGAAGAAACGGCGGTGTTCGCGGGCGGCTGCTTCTGGGGCGTGCAGGGCGTGTTCCAGCATGTGCGCGGCGTCACGAAGGCAGTCTCGGGGTATTCAGGCGGCCAGCGCGACACCGCGCAGTACGAAACGGTCAGCGGCGGCGAGACCGGGCACGCGGAATCGGTGCAGGTCACGTTCGACCCGACCAAGGTCACTTACGGCCAGTTGCTGCAGGTTTATTTCTCCGTGATTCAGGATCCCACCCAATTGAACCGCCAGGGGCCGGACAGCGGCACGCAATACCGCTCAGCGGTATTTCCGCTGAACGACACGCAGCGGCGCGTCGCGCAAAGCTATATCGCGCAACTCGACAAGGCGCGCGCGTTCCCGGCGCCGATCGTCACGAAGACGGAGCCCTTCAAGGGCTTTTATCCGGCCGAGTCGTATCACCAGAACTACCTGACGCTGCATCCCAACTCCGCGTATATCGCGATCAACGACATGCCGAAGGTCGCCAACCTGAAGCGCCTGTTCCCGAATCTGTATCGCGACAAGCCGGTGCTGGTCGAGGCATCGCAGTAGGCCGCGCGCGTGCCCGGCGTCGCATGGCGCGGCGCCGGCCGTGTCTTTTTCACCGCATCCGCAGACCTGCGTTTCGTCGTCGTTGTGGCCGCGCGGCGCATTCGCGTCTTCTTTGTCTTCAGGCAATCCGAGCCCGCTCTCCAGCGACTAGGCCCGCATTTTGCACAAGTGCGTCCGTCGGCAAATTTTTCGTACCGGTCTATTCAGACAAATGCCCGGGTTGACGGGCTCCCGATCGGTACGAGTCGCGTATTTGCCGAGCGGTGCGTGTCATTCGCTGAAAAAATTACATGCCGTAAGTAGCAACGTGGCGGTCGCCCGGGTGCTTTTTATGCCTTGCGGACCCGGGGCGAGAACATAACCCTCTTCGCGATACGCGAGATCGGAGGCTTCTGGTGTTGAACAGCCGTAGAAAGCGGGGCGGCAAGCTCCGCAATAAACAAACAAGCATCGCGGCAACTTCCCTGGTCGCCGTGACCATCGGCGGCGTCGCCGTCCTACCGGACTCGGCCTCGGCCCAAACGCCTTCGCCGCTGGGCGAATGGCAATACTCGGTCGGCATTCCGCTGCAGAAGATGTGGCAGCCGGATATTCCGGACTGGCAGGTGCGCCTCGGCGCGGCGACGTCGTTCCAGCCACGCTATGAAGGCTCCGACCGGTATCACCTGCTGGCCGGCCCGAGCGTCGACGTGCGCTACAAGGATCTGTTTTTCTTCTCGAGCGGCGAGGGTCTCGGCGTCAACTTCGCGCAAGGCGAGAACTGGCGCGCGAGCCTTGCCGCCATCTACGATCTCGGACGCCGCGGCCATGACGACCCGCAGGAGTTGAACGGTCTCGGCAACATCAACTTCGCGCCGGGCGTCAAACTGTCCGGTGAGTATGTGATCTCGAAGGATTTCCCACTGGTGCTGCGTGCCGACGTCAGGCGCTATTTCGGCGGCTCGAATGGGTGGACCGGCGATTTAGGCGCGTATTTGCCGATGCCGGGCAGCACCAAGCAATTTTTCTGGTTCGCCGGGCCGAATGTGACGCTCGCGGACTCCACTTACATGAATAGCTGGTTCGGCGTGAATCAGACTCAGGCGGCGAATTCGAAGTACTCGCAGTATCACGCGAGCGCGGGCTTCAAGTCGGTGGGCTTCGGCATCAGCGCAGTGTGGCTGTTCGACAAGCACTGGTTCGCCACCGCGGACGGCGCCTTCGAACAACTGGTAGGCAGCGCGGGCAATAGTCCGGTCACGCACCGCAAGGCCAATGGCGTAGCCGATATTTCGATCAACTACCGCTTCTGATCGCGCGCTTCCGCGCTTCCATGAGATCGCCGGCGGCGCGCAATCGCAGCGCGCCGCATCGTTCGTCCCGCGTGGCTCGTACATCGGCAATCATGCGGTGCGATCGAGCCCGCGCGGGTACAACGCTTGCTCCCTTGTTTCGGTGCGTCAGACCGGATTTCCCCACCGGCACGCCCCCGAACGCAAGGAGCAGATTCTCATGGCAGGTAAAACGAATACGCAAAAGCCCGCAGCGAAGAACGCGCAGGCGAATAGTCCGCAATCGGATCCGAAGTCGAAGGATCTCGAACAGTTTCGAGTCAGTCCAGAAGGCCAGGCGCTGAGAACCAATCAGGGCGTCAAGATCTCCGACAATCAGAACACCCTGCGCGCGGGCCCGCGCGGCCCTTCGTTGCTCGAAGACTTCATCATGCGTGAAAAGATCACGCACTTCGACCACGAACGCATTCCCGAGCGCATCGTGCATGCGCGCGGCTCGGCGGCGCACGGCGTGTTTCAGGTGTACGAGTCGATGAAGGAGTACACCAAGGCCGCGTTCCTGCAGGATCCCGCCGTCCAGACACCGGTCTATGTGCGTTTTTCCACGGTGCAGGGCCCGCGCGGTTCCGCCGACACGGTGCGTGACGTGCGGGGCTTTGCCGTGAAGTTTTATACGCAGGAAGGGAATTACGATCTGGTCGGCAACAACATGCCGGTGTTCTTCATTCAGGACGCGATCAAGTTTCCCGACTTCGTGCATGCGGTCAAACCGGAAGCGCCGAACGAAATGCCGACCGGCGGCTCCGCGCACGACACCTTCTGGGACTTCGTCTCACTGGTGCCCGAATCGGCGCATATGGTGCTGTGGACCATGTCGGACCGCGCGATTCCGCGGAGTCTGCGCACCATGGAAGGCTTCGGCATTCACACGTTCCGTTTCGTCAACGCGCAAGGCAAAGGACGCTTCGTCAAATTCCACTGGCGCCCGGTGCTGGGCTCGTATTCGCTGCTGTGGGACGAAGCGCAGAAACTGGCCGGCAAGGATCCGGATTTCCATCGGCGCGATCTGTGGGAGTCGATCGAACGCGGCGATTTCCCCGAGTTCGAACTTGGCGTGCAGATCATAGAAGAAGCTGACGAGCACAAATTCGATTTCGACCTGCTCGATCCGACCAAGCTGATTCCGGAGGAACTCGTGCCGGTCAAGATCATCGGCAAGATGACGCTCAATCGCAATCCGGACAACTTCTTCGCCGAGACCGAACAGGTGGCGTTCCATCCGGGCCATATCGTGCCGGGTATCGATTTCTCGAACGACCCGTTATTGCAGGGCCGTTTGTTCTCGTACACGGATACGCAGATCAGCCGGCTGGGCGGCCCGAACTTCCACGAAATTCCGATCAACCGGCCGGTCTGCCCGTTCAATAACAACCAGCGCGACGCGATGCACCGCCAGGCGATCAATGTCGGCCAGGCCTCGTACGAGCCGAATTCGGTGAGCGGTGGCTGGCCGAAGGAAACCGATCCGGCGCCGTCCGACGGCGGCTTCGAAAGCTATCAGGAGCGCGTGGAAGGCACCAAGATCCGCGTGCGCAGCGAGTCGTTCGCCGATCATTTCTCGCAGGCCGCGCTGTTCTACAACAGCATGTCCCAGCCTGAGAAAGACCATATCGCCGCGGCGTATCAGTTCGAACTCGGCAAGGTGACGAAGCCGGAGATTCGTGCGCGCGTGGTGAACGAGATTCTCGCCAACTTCGATGCGGGACTCGCGGCGCAGGTTGCCGAGGGACTGGGTTTGCCGGCGCCGAAGAAAGGCACGGCGAAGCTGACCGGTTCGAAGGAATCCCCGGCGCTGAGCTTGCTTAACCGGGTGCGGCCGGGCATCAAGACCCGCAAGATCGCGTTGCTGGCCGCGCCGGGTTCCGATGGCGCCGCCATCAAGAAGCTGCAGCAGGCGCTGCAAGGCGAAGGCGCGGCGCCCATGCTGATCGCGCCGACACTTGCCGCGATCGACGGCATGGCGCCGGACGGCACGATAGCCGGCTTGCCGTCGATCATGTTCGACGCGGTGATCGTGGTAGGCGGCGAGAAGGGCGCGAAGACGCTCGCGCAATCGGGCGACGCGCGGCATTTCGTGCTCGAGGCGTTCAAGCATCTGAAGGCGATTGCGGCTATCGGCGCGGGACGTGACGTGCTGACTGCCGCGCATTTGCCGGACCATGCCGACGGCGTCGCAACCGGCGACGACAAGCAGGCCGCCGACGTGCTGAAGGCTTTCATCAAGGCGGCTGAGCAGCATCGCGTGTGGTCGCGTGCGAAGCAGGCTGAGACAGTGCCGGCTTAAGCGTCACAAGAGTCGTTAGTAAAACCTGGCCGGTTTGCATCGGCCAGGTTTTTTTCATGGTTGCAGCATTAAGGATTCACCCGCGTGCCATGCAGCCGATGCGTATTCTTCGGCGCGGGGGGGGGGCGGGCCCCCGCCCCCCCCCCCCCCCCCCCCCC
>NZ_JAQQEG010000077.1:0-19695 GCF_046027395.1 Paraburkholderia dipogonis
ACTTTTCGTTTTTTTTTTTTAAAATCACCCGGCCCCGGCCCCATCTTCATGGACGCGGGCCGTTTCTTCGTGCCAGGCTTCTTGTGGTTCGGCAGCTATGGGAGGCGCTGTGCGCCGGCGGTTGCCGAGGTCAACAAGCCGCTTTATTAGCCGCCGAACCGCTGACCAAGAAGATTACCCGTGCCATCCGCCACGGCGGTCGCTATGGTCGCCCCGGTTATCGTGGCCCCAGCCGCGGTCATTGTGGTTCCAGTTGCGATCGTATCGATGGTCGCCACGATCGTAGCGGTGGTCCCAGCCGCCGTTGCCGTAGTAGACCGGCTGCGGCGCCGCGTAGACCGGGGCTGGGCGGGCATAAACCGGTGCGCCGAGCGACAGGCCGATGTTCAGATCCGTATGCGCTTGCGCGACACCGCATGCGCCCGCCGCGAGTCCTGCAGCAACCAGCAAGTGAGTGACGATGCGTTTCATGTTTGTTCTCCTGTGAGGCGACGTATGTTTGTCGCACAGGACCAATCTACGCATTCCCGTCGATGGGTACTGCGACGAGATGTTACGGACTGCAAGCATCGTCGCAGTGTTTGAAAGCTGTCAGCAGGCGTACGTGGATACGCCGCGCGCCGCATGCCGTTCGGTCAAAGCCCCGGTGTGTAGGGATTCGCGGCCCTTTGCTCTGTGGCGGAGCGTGCCCGGCGCCACGCTTTACCCAAATCAGTTGACCGCCTGCGTAATTGCGGCTTACATCTGTATTACCCGATTAATCTGCCGCGCTTGAGGAAGTCGTTGATCCAGCCGCCGCCGACGCGCCTGGCAGCGCCGCGCAAGGGCAGTCGGTCGCGCGTCCATCCAGTCCTTGGCGATCATGTTTGAAGCTGGCGCGCGCGGTGCCGTTTTGCCAGTCGAGGCGAACAACATAAATACTGTCGAAGTCGTCGCTCTTCCAGTTCGGGACATCGGCGGCATTGCCGCCATGCGCGCTCAGCATCTGGCGCAATAGCTTCACGATCAGCTTGTGTTCCCACGCCACGACAATCAGCTTGTTGCGATTGGCCGGATTGACGAGCGCGGTGCCCAGCTGGTCGATCTGAGCGAAACCATAGGGCGTTTGCACCGGCATCTGGAATTGGATGGCGGTCGGCTCGATCGTCGCAAGCGGCCGGATGTAGTAGTAGGGCTTGCCGCCGTCGTCTTTTTGCTGGCCGGGATCGGGGGCGTAGATCGCATCCGGTTTGCCGAACTTGGCCGCGATCACCGCCGGCAAGGCGAGCGCGCGGTTGAGTCCCTGGCAATTGAGTTGCCCGTAGCCTTGGGCGGGTTTCTCGCCGTGCCGCACGAACACGAGCGTTTCCGTCTGGCCGTCAGCCGCATGCGCGGTGGGTAGCGCCAACACACCCGCGCACAAGCCGCCGATGGAAAGTGCGACGCCATGCAGGAGTCCGCGGAAACGCTTCATAGGTGCACCTGTGCGAGCTTGGGAAGTCGCACGATTCTAGCAGCGGGCACGAATAAGCCATCGGCGCGATATCGTCCTGCCCACGATGTCCGCCACAAAACAAAGCGGGCGCCGTAGCGCCCGCTTTGTTTGCCCGAATAACAGCGCGCGCGAGAATCAGTCGAGCGCCAGCTTCTGCGAATTGCCGCTGCGGCTTTCAGCGATGACCGGGTACAACACGCCCGCGATCACTGCGCCGAGGATCGGCGCAACCCAGAACAGCCACAATTGATCCATCGCCGCACCGCCGACGAAGAGCGCCGGCCCGGTGGAACGCGCCGGGTTCACCGACGTGTTGGTCACCGGGATCGAGATCAGGTGGATCAGCGTCAGGCACAGGCCGATGGCGATCGGTGCGAAGCCGGCCGGCGCGCGCTTGTCCGTCGCGCCGAGAATGACGAAGAGGAAGAAGCCGGTCATCACCACTTCGCAAATGAATGCGGCGGCGAGCGAGTAATGGCCCGGCGAGCGCTCGCCATAGCCGTTGCTCGCAAAGCCGCCGGCGACGAGTTCGAAGCCGGGTTTGCCCGACGCGATCAGCGACAGCACCAGCGCCCCCAGCACCGCGCCGATCAGTTGAGCGCCGATGTACGGCAGCAGATCGCGCGCCGGAAAGCGGCCGGCGACGCTCAGACCGACGCTCACCGCCGGATTCAGATGGCAGCCGGAAATGTGGCCGATCGCAAAAGCCATGGTCAGCACGGTCAGGCCGAACGCGAGCGACACGCCCACGAAGCCGATGCCCAGACCATGAACCGGGCCAGCGAAGTTAGCGGCGAGGACAGCGCTGCCGCAGCCCCCGAGCACGAGCCAGAAGGTGCCGAACAACTCGGCAGCGAGGCGTTTTGACAACTGCATGATTGGTAATCCTAAAAAGATTGAGGCTTGCGCTAGCGTGCGCGGCTAAGTCCGTCTGCATGCCTTGAACGCGCAATTCTAGGGAAAGGCCGCCAAATCAGGTGTCAAGAATTGTCAATGTGGTGTCGCCTTTACCTTTTTATTGCGAGATAAAGATACCGTTTTACAATTCACCGGTCTTAATAATTATCAGAGGATATCTTGCTAAATCGGTATTCTTGTCCATTGCGAATTTTTATAATTGCAGTTAGTCTGCGAGCCAATGAGTTCTAGAAAAGGGGAGAACCGGAATGTCTCAATATGCAGACCTCAAGGCGCAGATCGCCAAATTGCAGGCACAAGCAGAAGAAGCGAGGCGTACTGAAATCGACAATGTGGTCGCCGACATCCGCCAAAAGATCGCTGAATACGGTCTGACGGCTCAAGACCTCGGCTTTGCGGTCGCCGCCAAGCGCGGCCGCCCGCCCAAGAAGGCGCCGCTGCCGGCGAAATACCAGGATCCGAAGTCGGGCAATACGTGGAGCGGGCGCGGCAAACCGCCCAAGTGGATCGTCGGTAAGAATCGCGAACGCTTTCTGATTGGCGCCGCTTGAGCCGATGGCCGGTCAAGGCGAAAGCCAACTGAAGGTTTATTGGCACTCGGTCTTTATTGGCTGAGCGCTAATCCGCGATGGAAGCGCATCCATACCCGCATTAAAAAAGCCGCCCTCGAGGGGCGGCTTTTCTGGACAAAGTAGCGGGATAACCTGAAATGACCGCTCGCGCAAACGATTCACACGACGAATTGACTCACTATTGACCTGCAAATCGGAAGCGCTGCACTCGGCGGAATCCGGTACTCAAGCGGCTGAGCGAAAAAAATGCCCGGCCGCTTAAACGCAACGCTTAGCCCACCGCGACTTGACGCAACACCGGGCGGCGCGTGGCTTCGATCAGTTCCGAATAACCATCCACGTAATTCTGGGCCATCGTCTTCGAGCTGAAGCGGCGTTCGAACTGGGCGCGGATTTCGGTGCGCGACAGTTCATCCAGGCGTTGTAGCGCCGCGACCGCGCCTTGCACGTCTTCGACGATGTAACCCGTCACGCCGTGGTCGATCACTTCCGGCACCGAACCGCGGTTGAACGCGATCACCGGCGTCCCGCAAGCCATCGATTCGATCATCACGAGGCCGAACGGCTCCGACCAGTCGATCGGGAACAGCAGCGCCTTGGCGCCGGAAAGAAACTCGGGTTTCTGCGCTTCATTGATCTCGCCGACGAATTCCACATGCGCCTGCGACAGCAGCGGCTCGATTTCGCGCTTGAAGTATTCCTGGTCGACCTTGTCCACCTTGGCGGCGATCTTCAGCGGCAAACCGCTTTGTGCAGCGATCTTGATAGCTGTATCGACGCGCTTCTCGGGACAAATGCGGCCAAGGAACGCCAGGTATTCCGGCTTCTTGTGCGTTTGCGGCGTCAGCAACTGCTCCGGCAAACCGTGGTAAACCGTGTTGAGCCAGTTCGCTTGCGGCAGCGGCGCACGCTGCGAATCGGAAATCGACACCACCGGCACGTTGGAGAACGCATCGAACACCGGTTGCAGTTCCGGCAAGTCGAGGCGGCCGTGCAGCGTCGTCACGAACGGCGTATCCATCGTGGTGAAGAGCGGGAACGGCATGTAGTCGAGGTGGAAGTGCAGCACGTCGAACTCATGCGCGACCTTGCGCACCTTTTCCATCATCAGGACGTGCGGAGCCAGCGCGTCGCGGATCGTCGGGTCTAGACGCAGCGCACGAGGCCAGCAAGCGTCGAGGTTCGCCGAGGTGACCGAGTCGCCGCTCGCAAACAGCGTGACGTCATGGCCGAGGTCGACCAGTGCCTCGGTCAGATACGACACGACGCGTTCGGTGCCACCATAGAGTTTCGGCGGGACAGCTTCATACAACGGCGCAATTTGTGCGATTCGCATGCGTTTTCTCCTAATCAGAACGGCATCGCACAGCGGCGCTCGAGTAGAGCGAGGAGCGAATGCCTGACGGACGGTTGGGCGCGGTAAGCCGCCGCCCGGGGGTGCTCCGAACCTGCATCGGGTAATCCCTTAGCCTTCATTATCGGGATCGGCCGCGCTAATTCGAGTTATTTTTCAAACGCTTAATGTTGTTACAGCGCGAAACATGGCCCGTTACACGTCGTCGGGACAGCCATCCCGATAATCGGGAGATATCGTCGGTCGTATATTCGAACGCTGCGCAGCCACCAGCAAGGCGCGGGCCCGACATGTGGAGAACGGCTCCTACACGAGCCGTGTTGCACAGAAGTGAAAACGTCTTATAATTCTTCCTCACCGCTGCACGGTGCGGACAGGGAGTCAACCAGACTCACCGTTTAGTTCACATCGCTGGCAGCAACCTCATCGAGGCGCATGAAAAGTTCTAGATTGCGTCCATGGGGTTCCATGAAACCCCGCCGAGACCCGCCCTTGTAGGAAAAATTCCTACACGAATGACGGATTAATCCGTCAACCAGGCTGGGTGTCTGTCCGATTTTCGTCCGCTCCCCCTTTCGACACAATGCTCGCAAGACCAGAAGCGAGCCGATTCGTGCGGTTTCAGTGCGCGCGTTCGAGCAAACGTTTCCGTAACGGCCTGACCAGCCAGATACACCCCGGGGGAATCATGAGCGCGACAAGCGATATGCTCAATGAGATCAGAGAAGTTAACCTGTCTTATCTCCTGCTCGCCCAGCGACTGCTGCGCGAAGACAAGCCGATGGGCATGTTTCGCATGGGGATTTCGGACCAGTTAGCCGATGTGCTCGCCAATCTGTCGTTGGCGCAGACCGTCAAGCTGGCGGCGTCCAATCAGGTGTTGTGCCGTTTCCGTTTCGACGACCATGCCGTGCTGTCCGCTCTGGCGGACAAAGGCAAATCCAGCGCCGTGGCCCAGGCGCATTCCGCGATCCTGATGGCAAGCCAGCCAGTCGAGCAACTCGGCTGATGGCAAGTTGTAATTCAAATAAAGCGATCTGGACGGGGAAAACGCAAACGGATGGCCTATAAGAGTGTTGTGCTCGAAGTCAGGGAAATTACCCTGGCGATCGAACTGATCGAGCTTGGCGCGCGTTTGCAATTGCTGGAAGCGGAAACCAGCCTGTCGCGCGACCGACTCATCAAGCTATATAAAGAACTGAAAGGGGTTTCGCCGCCCAAGGGCATGTTGCCGTTTTCGACCGACTGGTTCATGACCTGGCAGCCGAACTTTCACTCCTCGCTGTTCTACAACATCTACCGTTTCATGGCCGGCCATGGCGGCTGCCTGACGATCCAGTCGATCGTGAAGAGCTACCGGCTCTACCTGGAACACGTCCAGTTGCACGACGACGAGCCTGTGCTCAGTCTCACGCGCGCCTGGACGCTGGTGCGCTTTTTCGACTCCGGGATGCTGCAAATGACCACCTGTTGCCGCTGCGGGGGACATTTTGTCGCGCATGCGCACGATCCGCAGCACGCGTTCGTCTGCGGCCTGTGCCAGCCGCCCTCGCGTGCCGGTAAGACAAAGAAATTCGCCGACGCCCGGGCCCGCGAGAGCCTCGCCGCTCTCGAAGCCTGACCCACAAGGCGGCCGCCGCCGCGCGAACCGCCTTCCACCTCCCGTGCGGCGGGGCTTCCAGCCCGCCCGCGCGACACCCGGTGCCGCCGGACCGGCCGCATCCGCCTCTGGTTTACACCGGAGCGACGAGCCGCTTTTCCGCCAAAGTTTTCCGCTTCGTTGCCGT
The DNA here is from genome assembly GCF_046027395.1 of Paraburkholderia dipogonis. GTDB lineage: Bacteria > Pseudomonadota > Gammaproteobacteria > Burkholderiales > Burkholderiaceae > Paraburkholderia > Paraburkholderia dipogonis_A. The sequence continues at coordinate 6,106 of NZ_JAQQEG010000077.1, forward strand.
AAACCAGATTAACGACGGTCACCGTCGCTTCTTTGTGAGGGCTCGGCAGTGCTGATTTTCGTGGGAACACTCGTGACGCTTTTGTCCGTTTTCGGCGGTTACGCGCTGGAAGGCGGCCATCTCGGCGCGCTGCTGCAGCCCGTTGAAGTGCTGATGATCGTCGGCGCCGGCGTCGGCGCGTTCATTCTGGGTAACGGAATGAAGACGATCAAGGCCACGCTGCGCGTCATTCCAACCCTGTTCAAGGGCGCGAAGTACAACAAGGACGTCTATATGGAGCTGATGGCGCTCCTCTACGTCCTGCTGGCGAAGGCGCGCAAGGAAGGCACGCTGACGCTGGAAGCGGACATCGACGATCCGTCGAAGAGTCCGATCTTCACCCAGTATCCGAAGATTCTCGCGGACCATCACATCATCGAATTCCTGACCGACTACCTGCGTCTGATGGTGGGCGGCAACATGAATGCGTTCGAGATCGAAAGCCTGATGGACGAGGAGATCGAGACGCATCACCAGGAAGGCGAGGCGCCCGCGCATGCGCTGAACAAGGTCGGCGACGCGATGCCGGCGTTCGGGATCGTGGCCGCTGTGATGGGCGTGGTGCACACCATGGCTTCCGCCGACAAGCCGCCCGCGGTGCTCGGCGAGATGATCGCCCAGGCGCTGGTCGGCACCTTCCTCGGGATTCTGCTTTCGTACGGGCTGATCGGACCGCTCGCGAGCGTCGCCGAACAGCGTGTGACCGAGTCCACCAAGATGTTCCAGTGCATCAAGGTGACGATTCTGGCCAGCCTGAACGGTTACGCGCCGGCGATTGCCGTCGAGTTCGGCCGCAAGGTGCTCTTCTCGACCGAGCGCCCGTCGTTCGCCGAGCTGGAAGAGCACGTGCGCCGCGTCAAGGCCAAGTAAAGAGCGCCGGGAACCGAACCGATGAGCAAGGACAAAGACCGCGCCATTGTCGTCAAGCGCTCCGCGCCGGCCAAGAAAGGCCACCACGGCGGTGCCTGGAAGCTCGCGTATGCGGACTTCATGACCGCGATGATGGCGTTCTTCCTGCTGATGTGGCTGCTGAGTTCGGCCTCCACGGTGCAGTTGAAGGGCATTGCCGATTACTTCAACCAGCCGTTGAAGATCACGCTGTGGGGCGGTGACCGCAGCGCCGAGGACTCGAGCATTCTGAAGGGCGGCGGCCGCGATATCTCGACCGACGCGCAGGGCGTGACGCGCTCCACCGACGGTTCGAACAACCGCTCCGAGCGCAGCGTCTCGCACAACAACGAAGACTCGATGAAGCAGTTGCAGGGCGAGCTGGAGCGTCGCGAGCAGGTCCGCCTGCACGATCTGCAGGTCAAGCTGATGGCCGCGATCGAAGCGAATCCGGTGCTGCGCCAGTTCAAGCAGCAGATCCGCATCGACTCGACGCTGACCGGCTTGCGCATCGAAATCGTCGACTCGCAGAAGCGGCCCATGTTCGCGACCGCGAAAGACCAGGTCGAGCCGTACATGCGCGACATTCTGCGCGAAATCGGCCACACGCTGAACGACGTGCCGAACCGCATCATCGTGCAAGGCCACACCGACGCCGCGCAGTACGCCGGCGGCGAGAAGGGCTACAGCAACTGGGAACTGTCCGCGGACCGCGCCAATGCATCGCGCCGCGAGCTGATCGGCGGCGGCATGGACGAGGCGAAGGTGATGCGCGTGCTCGGCCTCGCGTCGACGCAGAACCTGAACAAGGCGGACCCGATGGATCCGGAGAACCGCCGCATCAGCATCATCGTCTTGAACAAGAAGTCGGAGGAGGCGCTGAACCATGACGACTCCACCACGACCACCTTATCGGACGACGCAGCCGGCTCCAAGCCGTTGCTGCAAAAGCTTGCGCAGCCGGTAACGGTTGCACCGAAGTTGCCGGCGGCAGCGCCGGCGGCCCAGTAACAGACAGCGATCGCCTCGCTCGTTCACGCGCCGTACTGGCGCGGACGGCAGGGCGATCCATAGCGTACGTGCAGCGAGGTTTTCATGATCAGGCACATCCTGGCAATCGACGATTCGGCATCGATGCGGCAGATTCTCGCCGCCACGTTGACGACGGCCGGCTACGAGGTGACGCTCGCGGCGGACGGCAACGAAGGGCTCGAAAACGCGCTCGCCATGTCGTTCGACCTCGTGCTGACGGACCAGTACATGCCGGGCAAGACCGGCCTCGATCTGATCGCCGCGCTGCGCAACAACCCGGCTTACCAGGCCACGCCCATCCTCGTCCTCACGACGGAATCGGGCGAGCCGTTCAAGGAAGCGGCACGGGCCGCGGGCGCGACCGGCTGGATCGAAAAGCCGCTCGACCCGGACATGCTGACCGAACTGGTGGCGGCGTTAGCCGAGCCAGATCACGCGTAAGCACCCTCCATAGACCCAGTTATAGAAGCTCTCGACGCGGCGGCACGGCAGCCCAAGCCAAGACAGGAACTCTCGCGGTGACCCAGGCATGACACTCGACATCACTCAGTTCTATCAGACGTTTTTCGACGAAGCGGACGAACTGCTCGCGCAGATGGAGCAGTTGCTGCTCAATCTGGATATCGCCCACCCGGACCCCGAAGACCTCGCGGCAATTTTCCGCGCGGCGCACTCGATCAAGGGCGGCGCGGCAACGTTCGGCTTTACCGCGCTGACGGAAACGACCCACATTCTCGAATCGCTGCTCGACCGCGCGCGCAATAACGAACTCGTGCTGCGCAAGGACATGATCGACACGTTCCTCGAAACCAAGGACGTGTTGTCCGGCCAGCTCGCCGATTACCGCGCGAGCGCCGAGCCGGACGCGGCCACCGCGAAGGCGATCTGCGCGAAGCTCGAACGCCTGAATGCGGAGAGCCGCGACGGCGTCGCGCCGGCACCGGCTACGGCGCCCATCGCCGCGAGCCCAGCACCAGTTGCAACACAGGCAGTTCAAGGCGGTACCCCGCCGGAGCACGTCGTCGAACAGGCGGTGCAGGCGGCGGGTGAATGGATTGACGGCGAACCGGCACAGACCGGGCAAGCCGCGGGTGCCGGTGATGTCGGAGGCAACGACAGCGCCGGTCCCCATCTGAAAATTACGCTACGGGGCGTTGGTGAGAAGGACCAGGAACTGCTGGCCGAAGAGCTCGGCAACCTGGGCAACATCGTCGGGCAGGTCAAGAGCGGCGGCGATCTGACGCTGTGGCTCGCGACCGATGTGACCTCCGACGACATCATCGCCGTGTGCTGTTTCGTGATCGACGAAAGTCAGATCGTGATCGGCCGCGGCACCGCACCGGCGGACGACACGCAGCAAGGCGAACCTGGAACGCCCGACGCTGCCGATTCGTCCCCGGCGCAAGCAGTACAGGCAACTCAAGCAGGGCACGCAGCATCGTCGGCACCGGCGGCCGACATCGCTGCACTCACTTCCACGGCCACGCACGGCCTGTTCGACGCACCGGCCGCAACCGCGCCGGCTGTGGCTCAATCCGCGGCGCAACCCGCGGCAGCGACGGGCGCACCGGCGCCGGCTCAGGCCAGCGCAGCCGCACCCGCCGAGCAGGACCGCAAGGCGGCACGTCCGGCTGCGGCGGCAGGTGGCGCGGAAGGCAGCTCGATTCGCGTCGGCGTCGAAAAGGTCGATCAGCTGATCAACCTGGTCGGCGAACTGGTGATCACGCAAGCCATGCTCGCGGAAACCACCAGCACGTTCGACCCGGCGCTGCACGATCGCCTCTTCAACGGCATGGCGCAGCTCGAGCGCAACGCGCGCGATCTGCAGGAAGCGGTGATGTCGATCCGCATGATGCCGATGGATTACGTGTTCAGCCGCTTCCCGCGTCTGGTGCGCGATCTGGCGGCGAAACTCGGCAAGGAAGTGGAACTCGTCACCTTCGGGCAAGCGACCGAACTCGACAAGAGCCTCATCGAACGGATCATCGATCCGTTGACTCACCTCGTGCGCAACAGTCTCGACCACGGCATCGAAACCGTGGAAGCGCGGCGCGCGGCGGGCAAGGATTCGACCGGGCAACTGGTGCTGTCGGCGGCGCATCACGGCGGCAACATCGTCATTGAAGTGAGCGACGACGGCGCGGGCCTGCGCCGCGACAAGATTCTGGCGAAGGCGGCCAAGCAGGGCATGCAGGTCAGCGAAACCATGTCCGACGAAGAAGTCTGGAACCTGATCTTCCTGCCGGGCTTCTCGACGGCGGAGCAGGTCACCGACGTGTCGGGCCGCGGCGTCGGCATGGACGTGGTGAAGCGGAACATCCAGTCGATGGGTGGTCACGTGGAAATCACTTCGCATGCCGGCAAGGGCAGCACCACGCGCATCGTGCTGCCGCTCACGCTGGCGATTCTCGACGGCATGTCGGTCAAGGTCGGCAACGAGATCTTCATTCTGCCGCTGAACTTCGTGATGGAGTCCCTGCAGCCGCGAGCCGAGGACATCTACACGGTGGCCAACGGCGAGCGCGTGGTGCGGGTGCGCGGTGAATATCTGCCGCTCGTGGCGTTGCACGAAGTGTTCAACGTCGAAGGGGCGAAGCAGGAACCGACCCAAGGCATCGTCACCATCATGCAAACCGAGGGGCGCCGCTTTGCGATGCTGATCGACGAGCTGGTGGGCCAGCAGCAGGTGGTCGTGAAGAACCTGGAAACGAACTACCGCAAGGTGCACGGCATTTCCGCCGCGACCATTCTCGGCGACGGCAGCGTCGCGCTGATCGTCGACGTGGCGGCGCTGAACCGCGAGACGCGCCACGCGCATGGCGCGCTGAGCCTCGCATGATGTCCGTCAAATTCGTCGTAACAGTTACTCAACTCAATTCATCCCAACCGTTTGGGGGCTAACGTGGCAGAAGTCCAATCCATCAATTCGAGCGTCGCAAACGCGAGCGGTACGAATGGCCGCCGCGATGCGCAGCAGGCAGACGCCGGCGGTCAGGAATTCCTCGTCTTCACGCTCGGCGCCGAAGAGTACGGCATCGACATTCTCAAGGTGCAGGAAATCCGCGGCTACGACAACGTGACGCGTATCGCCAATGCGCCCGAGTTCATCAAGGGCGTGATCAATCTGCGCGGCATCATCGTGCCGATCGTCGACATGCGCATCAAGTTTCATCTGGGCCGAGTCGAGTACGACCATCAGACGGTCGTGATCATCCTGAACGTCGCGCATCGCGTGGTCGGGATGGTGGTCGATGGCGTGTCGGACGTGCTGACGCTCGCCACCGACCAGATCATGCCGGCGCCGGAATTCGGCGCCACGCTGACGACCGAGTACCTCACGGGTCTGGGCACCGTCGACGGCCGCATGCTGATCCTGATGGACATCGAGAAGCTCATGACCAGCCGCGAAATGGCGCTGATCGAAACGCTCGGCGCCTAACGTCGGCAGCCTTCACGAAACGATTGGGACAGGGAGCATCGAAATGCTGAGCAGGTGGTCGATTCGCACGTCGTTGACGATGGTGGGGATCATTCTGGTCGCGCTGACCGTGGTGGTCGGCGTACTTGGGCTGACCGCGCTGAATGGCGCGAGCCAGTCGCTCGACCGCATTGCGCGCGGCGATCTGGTCGCCATCCATGCACTCGACGATGCCTCGGCGTACCTGCTGCGCTCGCGCGTGTCGCTGGACCGCTTCAATGCGTTGAGCGCGTCGGGCGACACGGAGCAGGCGAAGAAGGTACTCGATCGTGCGCAGGAGTTGTACGGCAAGGGCAATCAAAGCTGGCAGGCGTATCTCGACGCGCCCAAGAACGGCGTGGAGCAGGCGCAGCTCGACGAACTGCTGGCGCGCCGCACGGCGGTGATGCGTGACGGCCTGGAGCCGGAGTTCGCCGCGCTGCGCGCGAATGATCTCACCGCCTATCACGCGATCGCGGATACGAAGATCAGCCCGATGTTCGTGTCTTACGACAACGCGGCGTCGGCGGTCATCAAGAGCTTGCAGCAGCAGGCCGTGGATCAGCAGGCGAGCGCGCAATCGAACATCTCGCTGATGACGACACTGATCATCGCCGTGACCGTGCTCGCGCTGCTGGTCGTAGTGGGCATCCGCTTCGCGCTGCGCGGCCTGATCGTGCAGCCGCTCGCCGACGCGACGGCGTGCTTCGAACGCATCGCCGCGGGCGATCTGTCCGAGTCGATCAACGTCTTCAGCCGCAATGAAATCGGGCGACTGTTCGCCGGCATCAAGCGCATGCAGGACAGCATGTCGACGATGGTGAGGGCGGTCCACAGCAGCACGGAATCGATCGACACCGGCGCGCGCGAAATCGCGATGGGCAACACCGACCTGTCGCAGCGCACCGAACAGCAGGCGGCCTCGCTGCAGGAAACCGCGTCGAGCATGGAGCAGTTGACCGGCACCGTGCGGCAGAACGCCGAGAACGCGCGTCAGGCGAGCCAGCTGGCCGTCAACGCATCCGACATCGCCACGCGCGGCGGCGACGTGGTGAGCCAGGTCGTCACGACCATGCAGGACATCGCGAGCAGTTCGAACAAGGTCGTCGATATCATCGGCGTAATCGAAGGGATTGCCTTCCAGACCAATATTCTCGCGCTGAACGCGGCGGTCGAAGCCGCGCGCGCCGGCGAACAGGGCCGCGGCTTCGCGGTGGTGGCGGGCGAAGTGCGCAGCCTCGCGCAGCGCAGCGCGAGCGCCGCGAAGGAAATCAAGGAACTGATCGGCGATTCGGTCGACAAGGTGCAAAGCGGCTCGGCGCTGGTCGGCCGCGCGGGCACCACGATGGACGAGATCGTGCAGGCCGTGCGCCGTGTGACCGACATCATGGGCGAAATCAGCGCGGCGTCCGAAGAGCAGTCGGGCGGCATTGAACAGGTGAATCGCGCGGTCGTGCAGATGGACGAAGTCACGCAGCAGAACGCCGCGCTGGTCGAACAGGCGGCGGCCGCTGCGGCCTCGCTCGAAGATCAGACGCGCCAGTTGCAGGCGGTGGTGAATGGCTGGAAAGTGGCCGGCGGCGCGGCGCACAGCAGCGCGGCGGCAACGCGCCCGCAATCGGCTGCTTCCCGTGTGAGCAGCGGTAAGAACAAACCGGTCGCCAAGGCCGCCGTGCCGCAGAAGTCGACGAACGGCGCACCGCGAGCGGCGGCAAGCGTGGCAGCAACGAACACGGCACCGGTGTCGGCCAATCATGATGCAGGCGCAGCGCGCGTCGAACCGGCTCTGAAGCCGAAGACGGCCCGCACAGCATCCGAATCCGCAGCACGTCCGGCCGCCGTAAGCGCGGCCACGACAGGCCCGGACGCGGACTGGGAAACATTCTAGGAAGTGGCACAGAGACATGCAGTCATTCGGCATCTCGCTCCATGAGGGGCGAATCATCGAAGCACGCTTTATCAGCGTGTCGCGGGCCGACTGCGTGTTGGCAGAACTCGCGGGCGGGCGCGACCCCGCGAACACAATCCCTTCTTCTCAAGGTCATTCCTTGGAGGGAATGCGGGATGGCTCGTATCGCAGGCAGGAACACTCATAATGGCAACGCGCGCACAGCAACGTCCGGACCGGCCGGAGCCGGTTAGATCCGGCGAACAGGCACGGGATTTCGAATTCACGTCGGCGGACTTCGCTCGCATTCGCGAACTGATTCACCGCAGCGCGGGCATTTCGCTGTCGGATCACAAGCGCGACATGGCGTACAGCCGTCTGGCGCGCCGTCTGCGGGCCCGCGGGCTCGACACCTTCAAGCAGTATCTCGATCTACTCGAAGCGGAAAACGATCCGGCCGAGTGGGAAGCGTTCACCAATGCGCTGACCACCAATTTGACGGCGTTTTTCCGCGAGGCGCATCACTTTCCGATCCTCGCCGAGTTCGTGCCGCGCCGCTCGCAGCCGGTTTCGGTATGGTGCTCGGCGGCGTCGACCGGTGAAGAGCCGTACTCGATCGCGATGACACTGATCGAAGCGCTCGGCGACAGCGGCGCGCGTCAGGCCTCGGTGCTCGCCACCGACATCGATACGCAAGTGCTCGCCAAGGCCGAAGCCGGCATGTACCAGTTCGATCAGGTGAAGCACCTTTCGCCCGAGCGGCTCAAGCGCTTCTTCCTGAAGGGCACCGGCGCGCATGCGGGTATGGTCAAGGTGCGCCCCGAAGTGCGCGCGCTGGTGCGCTTCGAGCAACTGAACCTCACGGACCGCGATTACCAGTTGCGCTCGCAGTTCGACGCGATCTTCTGCCGCAACGTGATGATCTATTTCGATAAGCCGACGCAAGCACAAGTGCTCGCGCGCTTCGAGCCGCTGATGAAGTCGGGCGGCCTGTTGTTCGCCGGCCACTCGGAGAACTTCACGTATGTCACGCAGGCATTCAAGTTGCGCGGCCAGACCGTCTACGAGCTGACGCGTGACGCGACCGGCGTGCGTACGCCGGCGCGCGCGACGGCCACGGCGGCGCATCACACGACGAACGGGGTGACGGTATGAGCAGCGCCCTGCCGATCGCTACCAATCTGTATTTCGACAACCACTTCCAGCGCCCCGGCGTGAAGCTGTTGCCGAACGAGTTTTACACCACGCACGAAGACATGGTGCTGGTCACCGTGCTGGGTTCGTGTGTCGCGGCCTGTATCCAGGACCGCACGGCGGGTATCGGCGGCATGAATCACTTCATGCTGCCCGACGACGGCGCGGATGTCGCGCAGGCCGCATCGGATTCGATGCGCTACGGCGCCTACGCGATGGAAGTGCTGATCAACGAACTGATCAAGGCCGGCGGCCGGCGCGAGCGCCTCGAAGCGAAGGTGTTCGGCGGCGGCGCGGTGCTCGCCGGCATGACGACGATGAACATCGGCGACCGCAATTCGGAGTTCGTGCGGCGCTATCTGGCGCTGGAAAAGATCCGTATCGTCGCCGAGGACTTGCAGGGCTCGCATCCGCGCAAGGTGGCGTTCATGCCGCGCACGGGCCAGGTGATGGTGAAGAAGTTGCGCCTGCAGCAGGAAGCGGGCGTAGCCGAGCGCGAACAGGCGCTGATGCGGCAAAGCGCCGAAGCGCGCGCCGAGCGGCTCGCCGCGGCGCGCAAGCGGGTGGAACTGTTTTCGACGCCTGCCGCCGGCCGCCCGAAGATCGAGCTGTTCGGCGCAGGCCCGCGCCCGATTAATTCAAACAACGCCAGAACTACAGAGGAGGCGTGAGCGCTGTGCAAAAGATCAAAGTACTGTGCGTCGACGATTCGGCGCTGATCCGCAGCCTGATGACGGAAATCATCAACGGCCAGCCGGACATGACGGTGGTGGCGACCGCACCCGACCCGCTGGTCGCGCGCGAACTCATCAAGCAGCACAATCCCGACGTCCTGACGCTCGACGTCGAAATGCCGCGCATGGATGGCCTCGACTTCCTCGAGAAGCTGATGCGTCTGCGGCCGATGCCGGTCGTGATGGTGTCGTCGCTGACCGAGCGCGGCAATGAAATCACGCTGCGCGCGCTGGAACTCGGTGCGGTCGACTTCGTCACCAAGCCGAAGGTCGGCATTCGCGACGGCATGCTCGACTACTCGGAAAAGCTCGCTGACAAGATTCGCGCCGCCGCGCGCGCACGCGTGCGTCAGGCCGCGCCTGCGCAGCACGCGGCCTCTCATGCCGCGCAGGCGCCGGTCGGCGCCGCGCCGCTCTTCAACAATCCGCTGCTCAGTACTGAGAAGCTGATCATCGTCGGCGCGTCGACCGGCGGCACGGAAGCGATCCGCGAAGTGCTGGTGCCGCTGCCGCCGGATGCGCCCGCGGTGCTGATCGCGCAGCATATGCCGCCGGGTTTCACAAAATCTTTTGCACAACGCCTCAATGGTTTGTGCCGGATTACCGTTAAAGAGGCAGAGCACGGCGAACGCGTGCTGCCGGGGCATGCGTATATCGCGCCCGGCCACGCTCATCTGTTGCTTGCCCGCAGTGGCGCGAACTATATTGCTCACCTGTCGGACGAGCCGCCGGTGAACCGGCATCGCCCGTCGGTGGATGTGCTGTTCCGTTCGGCCGCGCAGCATGCGGGCAAGAACGCGGTTGGGGTGATTCTGACCGGGATGGGGCGCGACGGCGCCGCCGGACTGCTGGACATGAAAAAGGCGGGGGCTTACACCCTCGCGCAGGACGAAGCGAGCTGTATCGTGTTCGGCATGCCGCGTGAAGCGATTGCACTCGGCGCGGCGGACGAGATCGCGGCGTTGCCGGAAATGAGCCGACGCGTGATGGCGCGTCTCTCGGCAATGGGCGACCGCGTTCAGCGGGTATGATGCGGGCCGGTAGGATTTGAGGCGTTAGTTTGAGGCGCGAGTTGAGCGGTCAGGCGCCGCACCATGGATCAAGCAAAGGGAATGAAATGGATAAGGGAATGAAGATTCTGGTTGTTGACGACTTTCCGACGATGCGCCGGATCGTCCGCAACCTCCTGAAGGAACTCGGCTACTCGAACGTCGACGAGGCGGAAGACGGTCAGGCCGGTCTCGCGCGTTTGCGTGGCGGCACGTATGACTTCGTGATCTCCGACTGGAACATGCCGAACCTCGACGGTCTGGCCATGCTCAAGGAAATCCGCGCGGACGCCAACCTCACGCACCTGCCGGTGCTGATGGTGACGGCCGAATCGAAGAAGGAAAACATCATCGCGGCGGCCCAGGCTGGCGCGAGCGGTTATGTCGTCAAGCCGTTCACGGCCGCGACGCTCGACGAGAAGCTCAACAAGATTCTCGAGAAGATGGCCAAAGCCGGGAGCTGATGTGAATCTGCCGACCAACGCGCAAGACGCCGAAGCGGTCAACGAGAGCGGCGACTTCGCGTCAGACCGCATCCTCGCCCGCATTGGACAATTGACGCGCACGCTGCGCGACTCGATGCGCGAGCTCGGGCTCGACAAGCATGTCGAGCGTGCGGCGGAAGCCGTGCCCGATGCCCGCGACCGTCTGAAGTACATCGCGAATATGACGGAGCAGGCCGCCGAGCGCGTCCTGTCCGCGATCGACATCGCCAAGCCGATCCAGGAGCAGTTGCAGAAAGACGCGGGCGAGCTCGACGCGCGTTGGGAGCAGTGGTATGCAGCGCCGATCGAGCGCGAGGAAGTGCGCGCGTTGATGAACGACACGCGGACCTTCCTGCGCGGTGTGCCCGACGCGACCAGCGCGACCAACTCGCAGCTGATGGAGATCATGCTGGCGCAGGACTTCCAGGATCTGACCGGTCAGGTCATCAAGAAGATCACGGACGTCGTGTACCTGATCGAGCAGCAGTTGCTCGGCGTGCTGGTCGAGAACATCGCGCTCGAACGGCGCGAGCAGTTCGCGGCGAACGCGGCGGCGCTGGCGGCCGAAGTCTCGCCGACCGGCAGCCCCGAACATCTGCTGAACGGTCCGCAGATCAATCCGGAAGGCAAAACGGATGTGGTGCAGGATCAGTCCCAAGTCGACGATCTGCTGGCAAGCCTCGGCTTCTGACCTGCCGGGGTCATAGCACGTCGCGGCGGCCCGCCGGGGGCGCGCCAGACCGAACCAGCACGCATAGCAAGCCGCGCGCCCGCGCCGGCTTGCTGTCTACCGACACAAACCACAGGCATACTACGAGCTCAAGCAGCGGCACGGCGCTCCGGTGAGTACACACGCCGGTCGGTGGCACGATGGGGAAAAACCCTCCGCAGTGCAACCGCAGCGGTGCCGTATGATCTGCATACATGCAGCCGGTTTGCACAACGTGCGAATCGAGCAGCAGCTCGGGAGGAGCCTCGTCATGTGGAGTCGTGTACGCCGCGCCGGGATCGTTACGGCGCTTGCCTTGCCATGTTCGCTCATCGTCGTGCAGTCCGCTCATGCCGGACTGGGCGGCGCCCCCATGACGCCGCCCACGGGCTCGTCAGTCTCAACTCGTACCATCCAGCCAGGCAGCAGCGCCGCCAATGCGGCGCAGGGCGTGATGCGCTCAGCGTCCAACGCCGCGTCGTCCACTTCCACTTCCGCGTCCTACACCGTGCGTGAGACGGCGCTCGGCAACGGCACCGTGGTCCGCGAATATCTCGCCGCGAACGGCTCCGTCTTCGGCATTGCATGGCGCGGCCCGCAAATGCCGGATCTGAACGATCTGCTCGGCAGCTATTTCCCGCAGTACGTGGCCGGCGTGAAGGCCGTGCGCGCGGCGCGCGGCGGCGGCCACGGCCCTGTCTCGGTCGACCAGAGCGGCCTCGTGGTGCGCTCCGGCGGCCATATGGGCGCGTTCAATGGCCAGGCGTGGCTGCCTTCGGCGCTGCCCGCCGGCGTCAGCGGTTCAGACATCCAGTAATAGCGAGGACGAAACATGCGAACCAAGCATATTGCTGTGAAGCTCAAGGGCTGGATGCAGGCCGTCGCGGCCTTGGCGTTGGCGTCGGCGCTCGTCGCATGCGGCGGCGGTGGCGGTTCCAATAACGATTCGTCGAATGCGCTGAACGGCGGTTCGCTGCCGGCCAGCCCGACCCAGCAGCCGATCGCCGCGAACGCAGCGAACACCGTGGCCATCACGGTCGGCCGGGGCGTGAACGGCGTCGTCAATATCCCGACGGTCAGCGTGACGGTGTGCGCGCCCGGCTCGACTTCAAATTGTCAGACTATTAACAATATCCAGGTCGATACGGGTTCGTATGGGCTGCGCGTGGTCAGCTCGGCCTTCAACGCCTCGTTGCTCAATGCGTTGCCGGTGAGCACCGTCGGCGGCGCGCAACTCGCCGAGTGCGCGACCTTCGCGGATGGCTTCACGTGGGGCACGGTGCGCACCGCGACCATCGCGATCGGCGGCGAGAGAACGACGGCGGCGATTCCAATGCAGATCATCGGCGACAAGGACCCGAGCACGGTGCCGACGAGCAGTTGCGGCAACGGCTCGGACGAAAACACCGTCAGCGATCTCGGCGCCAACGGCATTCTCGGCATCGGCACGTCGCCCACCGATTGCGGGGCGACCTGCGCCGATGCGGGGACGGCGGCCAACTTCAGCAATTACTTCGTCTGTCCGGCCGGCGCGTCGTGCGCCCGCACGGCGGTGCAGCTCGCGCAGCAGGTGGCTAATCCGGTCCCGTCCTTCCCGGTCGACAACAACGGCGTGATCGTGCAGATGCCGCCGGTGTCGAATACCGGCGCGTCGTCGGCCACCGGCACACTGGTGTTCGGTGTCGGCACCCAGTCGAACAATGCGCTCACCGGGGTCCAGCGCTTTACCACCGACGCCTTCGGCGACCTGGACAACAGCGTGTTCAACGGCACGACGGTGCAAGCCTTCCTCGATTCGGGCTCGAACGCCTACTTCTTTGGCGATAGCTCCCTCGCGCAGTGCGGCAGCAACTTTGCGGGCTTTTACTGCCCGTCGTCGGCGCAAACGCGGACGCTGACGCTGGTCGGGCTGAACAACACCCAGGCGAGCGCCAGCATCGGCATCCTGAGTGCGGCGACGCTCTTCGGCAACGGCGGCAACTACGCGTTCAATGACCTGGCAGGGCAGATCGGCGGCAACAGCAGCTTCGATCTGGGCTTGCCGTTCTTCTATGGCCGCCACGTGTACTACGGCATCGATCAGACCGCGAGCGGCGGTCAAGCGCCCTTCGTGGC
>NZ_JAQQEG010000078.1:0-19547 GCF_046027395.1 Paraburkholderia dipogonis
GAAGTACAGCGCGCAGAACGAATACACATAAAAGTCAAACCACTCGACGAGATTGCCCGATGAAGCGCCAACGATCGCGAAGATGCGGCGCCGGGTGTCGTGAGCCGAGGCCACGGTTTGGTCGGTTAGGTCGGTCATGCTGTTCTCTTTCCTTGTCTTTGAACGGAGGTAGCGGTCGTGGCGCCGCCTTATCACGCGTGCGTCGAGGTGCCGCACGGGCACGCTTCGCGCGCGTGCGCGAATTTTACAGAATCGCAAGGAAAAGATGGGAGTTTGTTAGGGGCCGCCAGACGGGGACGTGGCGATGTTGCGGCGCGGCAGCGCTAATGTCTTGTCCTGATTGCGCCTGAGCGGCCAAGAAAAAAGCCAGCTCGAAAGCTGGCTTTTTTTCATCGCATCGATCGCGTTGCGTTGCGCCGCAACCCGCCGATCACACTCTCACCGCAGGCGGCACATAGCGGCACTCGTAACGCTTGCGGACCGTCCCATTCTCATCGACGCTTTCCAGATACACGTCGAACTGCCACAACCGCGCCATGTGCTTGAGCACTTCTTCGCTATCGCCCGACAGATGCCGGTTGTCGCTCATGAAGTGCCGCAGCGTCAAACTCCGGTCGCCGCGCGTATTCACCGCCCACACCTGGATATTCGGCTCGCGGTGATGCATGTCGTACTGGCGCGACAACGCCTGACGCACGTACTGATAACCGCTGTCGTCATGAATCGCCGAGACTTCGAGCGCGTCGCGCATGTCGTCGTCGAGCACGGAGAAAAGGCGCATTTCGCGGATCAGATGCGGTGACAGATACTGCGCAACGAAACTCTCGTCCTTGAAGTTGCGCATCGCATAGTGCATGGCCGGCAGCCACGGACTGCCCGCCAGTTCCGGGAACCACTTGCGGTCTTCTTCCGTCGGCGCTTCGCAGATGCGGCGAATATCGCTCATCATCGAAAATCCGAGCGCGTACGGATTGATCCCGCTGTAGTACGGCTTCGTAACCGGCGGCTGGTAGACCACATTGCTGTGCGAATGGAGAAACTCCATCATGAAGCCGTCTTCCAGCTTGCCCTGGTTATACATGGTGTTGAGCAAGGTGTAGTGCCAGAACGTCGCCCAGCCCTCGTTCATCACCTGGGTCTGCCGTTGCGGATAAAAATACTGGCCAACCTTGCGCACGATGCGGATCACTTCCCGCTCCCACGGCTCCAGCAACGGCGCGTTCTTCTCCGCGAAATACAGCAGGTTTTCCTGCGGCTCCGGCGGATAGCGCTCCTCGATTTCCTCCGGCAACGGCGTATGCCGGGTCGGCAAGGTGCGCCACAGTTCATTGACCTGCGACTGTAGATAGGCTTCGCGTTCGCGGCGTGCCGCAAACTCCTTTTCCAGCGACAGCTTCTGCGGACGCTTGTAACGGTCCACGCCGTAATTCATCAACGCGTGGCACGAATCGAGCAGTTCCTCGACCCGGTCGAGCCCGAAACGCTCCTCGCACTCGGCGATGTAATTCTTCGCGTAGACGAGGTAGTCGATGATCGCGTGCGCATCCGTCCACAGCCGGAACAGATAGTTGCCCTTGAAAAACGAGTTGTGCCCATAGGCCGCATGGGCGATGACGAGCGCCTGCATCGTCATCGTGTTCTCTTCCATAAGATACGCGATGCAGGGGTTCGAATTGATGACGATCTCGTACGCCAGCCCCATCTGCCCGCGACGGTAGCTTTTTTCGGTGGAGAGAAAGTGTTTGCCGAACGACCAGTGACGGTAGTTCACCGGCATGCCGACGGACGCGTACGCGTCCATCATCTGTTCGGCGCTGATGAGTTCGAGCTGGATCGGATACACGTCGAGTTCATATTGCTCTGCAACACGGGCAATATGCGAGTCGTACTCTTCGATCAATTCGAAGGTCCAGTCGGACGGGCACGGCAGAGGCCGTCTATCGGCTACGTTCATACGGACTTCCCTTTGCCCCGCAGTGGGCGTTCCGGTGTGTCCCCGTGCTGCAGCGTTGTCGACTGCTCCGGCTGCGGCGGCTCCGGTATCGTCCGCCTTCGCCTCGGCATGCCCCGACTGTTGCTGCTGCGGCACGCCTTTCCCGCGCTCCGGCTGATAGCCGCGCGCTTCGTTGTGCAGGTGCTTGCTCGTCATGAATTAGCCGCCTGCTTTTCAAACAGCTCGCGAAACACCGGATAGATGTCGGCCGCGGTTTCGACCTTCTTCATCGCCATGTGCGGCTGGCTCAAGGCCAACTGCGCATATTCGAGCCACAGATTCTGTTCTTCCGGCGTCACCTGAATATACGCAAAATAGCGCACCTTCTCCAGGATGTCATCAGAGAGTATCTTGCGGCACTTCGGCGAGTCGTCGGTCCAGTTGTCGCCGTCCGACGCCTGAGCGCCGTAAATATTCCATTCAGTCGGCGAATAGCGCTCGTCCATCACCTTCTGCATCAGTTCCAGCGCGCTCGACACGACCGTGCCGCCGCTTTCGGTCGAATGGAAGAAGGTGTCTTCGTCCACCTCCTCGGCGCGCGTATGGTGGCGGATGAACACCACTTCGATCTTCTCGTAGTTACGCTTGAGGAACAGATACAGCAGGATGAAGAAGCGCTTGGCGAGGTCCTTGCGCTGCTCGTCCATGGAACCGGACACATCCATCAGACAGAACATCACCGCCTGGCTGGAGGGCGTGGGCTGCTTCACTCGATTCACATAGCGCAGATCGAACGGATCGATAAACGGAATCCGCCAGATGCGCCCGCGCAAATGGTGGATCTCTTCTTCGAGCAGCTTGATCTCTTCGCGACGATCGTCGGGGTCGGCTTTCATCGTCTCCAGTTGCCGTTCCATTTCGTGCAACTGGTTGACCAGCGGCGCACCGAGCGCGATGCGGCGGCCGAGCGCGCTGCGCAGCGAGCGGACCACGTCGATGTTGTTCGGCGTGCCTTCAGCCGCCCAGCCCGCGCGGATGCTTTTCCACGTGGGCACGGCCATCAGATGGGTTTTGACGAGGCGCGGCAACTCGAGATCGTCGAAGAAGTACTGCATGAATTCTTCGCGGCTCAACTCGAACACGAAGTCGTCCTGACCCTCGCCTTCATTGCTGGCCTGATTGCCCCCGCCTCCGCCGCCGCCCCCTTGCGGGCGCTGGATCTTGTCGCCGCGGATGTAGTCGGAATTGCCCGGATGCACCATTTCCCGCTTGCCACCGGGACCATGCCGGAACGACGGTTCCGCAATGTCCTTGCGCGGGATGGTGATGCTCTGGGTATTCTGAATGTCCTTGATGCTGCGGTCGCGCACGGCTTCCGAAACGGCGCGACGAATATAGTTCTTAACGCGACGCAAAAAACGTTCGCGATTCGCAATGCTTTTGTTCTTGCCTGCTAACCTGCGGTCGATGATTTGATGAAGCACGCCCGGTCTCCAGTGACGATCAGAGTTTGCGCTTCAATGCTTACTCCGATCCCCATGCAGCTGCACTATTTCGGGTGCGCGAGACGCGCGCTGCTCAAAGCAACGCTATGTCCATGCAGCTTGCGCCTCGCAGGGTGCCCGCGCGGTCGGACCGCGCGGGCGGCACGCAATGCGCATCATGACGACTTGCGCACGCGCAGATACCAGTCACACAGCAAGCGCACCTGCTTCGGCGTATAGCCCTTCGTCACCATGCGATTGACGAAGTCTTCGTGCTTGCGTTGCTCTTCCGCCGAGCCCTTGGCGTTGAACGAGATCACCGGCAACAGCTCTTCCGTGTTCGAGAACATCTTCTTTTCGATCACGACGCGCAGCTTCTCGTAGCTGACCCAGGCGGGGTTCTTTCCGCCATTGGCAGCACGCGCACGCAGCACGAAGTTCACGATCTCGTTGCGGAAGTCCTTCGGGTTGCTGATGCCCGCGGGTTTTTCGATCTTCTCCAGTTCGGCATTCAGCGCCGCGCGGTCGAAACTCTCGCCGGTGTCGTGGTCGCGGAACTCCTGATCCTGAATCCAGAAGTCCGCGTACGTCACATAGCGATCGAAGATGTTCTGGCCGTACTCGGAATACGACTCCAGATACGCGGTCTGAATCTCTTTGCCGATGAACTCCGCATAGCGCGAGGCGAGCACGTCCTTGATGAACGACAGATACTTCTGCTCGGTTTCCGGTGGGAACTGCTCGCGTTCGATCTGCTGTTCGAGCACGTACATCAGGTGCACCGGATTGGCCGCGACCTCGGTCGAGTCGAAGTTGAATACGCGCGACATGATCTTGAACGCGAAACGGGTCGACACGCCGGTCATCCCTTCATCCACGCCCGCGAAATCGCGGTACTCCTGATACGACTTGGCCTTCGGATCGGTGTCCTTGAGATTCTCGCCGTCGTACACCTGCATCTTCGAGAACAGGCTCGAATTCTCCGGCTCCTGCAGACGCGTGAGCACCGACATCTGCGCCATCATCTTCAGCGTGCCCGGCGCGCATACCGCATTCGCCAGCGACGAATTACGCAGCAGCTTCTCGTAGATCTTGACCTCTTCGCCGTAGCGCAGGCAGTACGGCACCTTCACCACGAAGATACGGTCGAGCAGTGCTTCGTTGTTGCGGTTGTTGCGGAACGCCTTCCATTCGGACTCGTTCGAGTGAGCCAGAATCACGCCGTCGAACGGGATCGCACCGAAACCTTCCGTGCCCTTGAAGTTGCCTTCCTGGGTCGCGGTGAGCAATGGGTGCAGGACCTTGATCGGCGCCTTGAACATTTCGACGAACTCGAGCAGGCCCTGATTGGCGAGACACAAGCCACCGGAGTAGCTGTATGCGTCCGCGTCGTCCTGTGCGTACTGTTCGAGTTTGCGGATGTCGACCTTGCCGACCAGCGACGAAATGTCCTGATTGTTTTCGTCGCCCGGCTCGGTTTTGGCTATACCGATCTGGCGAAGGATCGACGGGTAGCGGCGCACCACGCGGAACTTGCGGATGTCGCCGTTGAATTCGTGCAGGCGCTTGACCGCCCACGGGCTCAGAATGCTTTTCAGGTAGCGGCGTGGAATGCCGTATTGTTCTTCGAGAATCGGGCCGTCTTCCTCGTAATCGAACAGACCGAGGGGCGACTCGTTCACGGGCGACCCCTTGATCGAGTAGAACGGCACGCGTTCCATGAGCTGCTTCAGACGTTCCGCAATCGACGATTTACCGCCGCCGACCGGGCCCAACAGATACAGAATCTGCTTCTTTTCTTCAAGCCCCTGGGCCGAGTGCCGGAAGTAGGCGACCACCTGCTCGATCACCTCTTCCATTCCGTAGAACTCACGGAATGCGGGGTATACCTTGATGACCTTGTTCGCGAAGATGCGCGACATGCGCGGATCGTTACGAGTATCGATCTGTTCCGGCTCCCCGATCGCCGTCAACATGCGTTCGCCAGCCGTGGCGTACGCGGCGGGATTGTCTTTGCAGAGCGCGAGATACTCCTCGAGCGAGAGCTCATCTTCTCGCGTTTTCTCGAAGCGGGTCGCGAAACTGCTGTAGATATCCATGCTACCTCCTCGCCGAAGTCTAGACCGATGTCGTGCGCGGCGCGCTATTCGGAAACGACATCGCTCGAATTCATCCTAAACCCTTTTAAATTTTTTTTCACGAACTACGTTGCGAAAATCGCGCCGCATTCGCCTCCCAACATTCCTCACTTGGAAACAAAGTTTCGACCACCTACAATCTTGCACTCATATCGCAACGATTGCAGTCATACGTCCCTGCCTTTGCGCTGCTGCCTTGACGCCTCATCAGCACTCTACTGCAGTGCTGCTCGATACTCCGCCTCAGTGTCCTGCAATACTCTCTTGCGTCAGCCGTTACGTTCATCGAACGATCCCACTGCTGTACCAGACGGCATGTCTGCACACGCACACTTTGTTGCTGAAAGCGCGGACGTCTGCACGCTTTCTGTGTCCGGGTTACCTTTTTCCTCAACGCGCGACACAAGCGTTCGGTCTACACCGACACATGCCTGTTACATGTTTACGCGCGATTCACGCCCCGTTCACGCTTAAGCAAAGTCCGTGCAGCTTCATGCGCTTCGTCAAGCCACAAACGGTTTTGTTCCGCGTGATTGATATGGTGTGTCACGAATCGTCGTGCGAGACGCGCAGGCATTAACCGCGTCGTGAGCATGGTTAGCCGCATGTATAACTGAATGACGACAACGCCATGCATCGCTTCAATAGGTGTATACGGCAAAGCCGCCGGCACAGATGCGAAGAATGTAAAACGGCCACCCGCAGGCAGCCGTTTGAATGAAGCTTCGTAATGCGCTGTTACAAGCGCGCGGCCTCTCAGGTCAGTTCAATCTCCACTTCCCCAAGTCCGTCGATGTGGCCGCGCACGACGCCGGCTCTGTCCAGCCTGTGTGCGCCGACGTACGAACCCGTGGTGATGGTCCACTCGGGTTCGATGGTGATGCCCATGGCGGCGCAATGGTTGACGAACCACACCAGCAGTTCGCGCGGGTCGCCGGCCGGATTGCCGGTGGCTTCCGGCAGCAGCGAATCGCCGTCGAAGCTCAGTTCCAGTTCGGGTGAAACGAAATCGAAGCCGCGCGCGAGACCCGCATAGGCGACCGGATGGCCCGTGATCAACGCGCCGTTATTCTGCGCATCGGCCAGTTGCGCGAGCGGCGCGACATTCGGCCACTCGGCGAAGCGGCTATCGACGATCTCGATGGCCGGCAAGACGACGCCGACCTTCGAGAGCACTTCGTCGCGCGCATAGGCCCGGCCGCGCGGTTCGATCGCCTCGGCGAAGCGGAAGGCGACTTCCAGCTCGACCAGCACCCGGAAGAAGCCGTCATGCGCGACGCGCGCAGGCGAGCGCAGCACCAGCGAGGCCGGAATCGGCGCGCCCGCGGCGGCGCCGCCCGGCGCTTTGGCGCCGATCTTCCAGGCGCCCGTCGAGTCGCCGAGACCTGCGATGACCGCCTGCTGGATCGCGTACGCGGTTGCCGCATCGGGCGGCAGGCTGTCGGGTGCGGGCGCATCGATCGGGCGATGCTGCCGGCGTGCTTCGACGAGGCGGTTCGCGAGGTCGTATGGCGTCATGTCGGTCCTTTGTGGCTGGCGCATTGAGCGGTTGGTTGTGGCGTGCTGGTGGGTGGTGGCCATGCGTTGCTGCGGTCGGCGGCGGCGAAGTCCCGCTCGTGGGTTAACGGACCGCATCGGCGATTTGCCGCTAAATGCCGGTAGCGTCCCCAAGGGAGTTGCTTCGGTGCGTCCGTCAATGTACCGGATCATGACGCTCGCCAGGGGACCGACTGCCGCCGCAAACGTTACTTAATGCGCACACCATAAAAAAAGACCGCGAATGCGCGCGCAATCGCGGTCTTTTTGAAGCGAGGCGTTCATTCTCTCGCGGCGTCTACCCATCTAATGGGATCGGCTGAGGCACCGGGAATGAATGTTGCAGCCGACTTCCGCTCAGAACGTTTCCCAATCCTGATCGCCGCCACCGGTAGCTATCGCTTTAGCAGGCGCGCGTGCCGCTGTGGCAGCGGGCTGTGCCGTCGCGGCCGGCACCTTCGTCGCGGCTGCGGCTTGCGGCGCAGGTTGCGCAGCACGAGCGTGCGAGACCTTGCGAGCGACCACCGAGCGCAGCGGTGTGGACGCGCGCTTTGGCGGCGCACTCACGGGCGCTTTGTAACCACCTTCTTCGAGTTGGAACACGGCCACCGCGGTACGCAGTTTGCCGGCCTGGTCTTCGAGCGACGACGCTGCCGCCGCCGCTTCTTCGACCAGTGCGGCGTTTTGCTGCGTGACCTCGTCCATCTGCGTGACGGCGCGCGCCACCTGATCGATGCCGCTGCTCTGCTCCTCCGACGCCGCGGCAATTTCGCCCATGATGTCGGTCACGCGCTGCACCGCGCCGATGATCTCGGTCATGGTGCGGCCGGCTTCGTCGACCAGCGCCGAGCCCGACTGCACGCGCTCCACCGAGGTGTCGATCAGTTCCTTGATTTCCTTCGCCGCCGCCGACGAGCGCTGCGCGAGGCTGCGCACTTCACCGGCCACGACCGCGAAACCACGCCCTTCCTCCCCGGCTCGCGCCGCTTCCACGGCCGCGTTCAAGGCGAGGATGTTGGTCTGGAACGCAATCCCTTCGATGATCGAAATAATGTCGGCGATCCTGGCCGAGCTTTGATTGATGTCGCCCATCGTGCCGACCACCTGGCCGACCACCGCGCTGCCCTTGTTGGCGATCTCCGACGCATTGGCCGCAAGCGAGCTCGCCTGGCGGGCGTTGTCGGCGTTCTGCTTGACCGTGCCGGTCAGCTCTTCCATGCTCGACGCGGTTTCCTGCAGCGCGGAAGCCTGCTCTTCGGTACGCGAGGACAGGTCGATATTGCCGGCCGCGATCTGGCGCGTAGCCGTCGCAATCGATTCACTGCCGCTGCGCACGGTACGCACCGTTTCGGTGAGACTGCGCTGCATTTTGGCGATGCCTTCGAGTAACTGCCCCATTTCGTCGCGCGAGGTCACGACGACCGGACGGCGCAGATCGCCGGCCGAGATCGCGTCGAAGTGGCCGAGGGCGGCATCGAGCGGCCGGGCGATGGCGCGGCTGAGCGTCAGGTACGAGATTGCCGCGGCCAGCACGCCGATCAGCAAGGCGCCCACGCTGACCATCCGGAACAATTCGAAGCT
The DNA here is from genome assembly GCF_046027395.1 of Paraburkholderia dipogonis. Taxonomy (GTDB): domain Bacteria; phylum Pseudomonadota; class Gammaproteobacteria; order Burkholderiales; family Burkholderiaceae; genus Paraburkholderia; species Paraburkholderia dipogonis_A. Next base: position 8,673 of record NZ_JAQQEG010000078.1, read on the forward strand.
GCCTTGCGCGGCGTCGTAGCCCTCTTTCGCCGAGGTGAACTGGTATGTGCGCAGCGCGTCGTCGGAATTGGCGAGGTCGTTGTAGGCCACTTGCAGACGCTTGGCGCCGTCGATCAGCTTGGGCTGCTCGTTCGCCGTGACGATCGCCGCAAAGGCGTCCATCTGCTGATGCAGCGCGTCACGTTTAGCAACGACGTCCTGCGCGAGGCGGTCTTCGTCAGGGTCGCGCGGCAGATCCATGTACTTTTTCCACCACGTGTCCGAGGTGGCGCGCATGCTGCGCGCGCGCTCGAGCGTCGGCGTCGCGTCCGGCGTGCCGATCATGAACGCCGCGCGGTCGAGCGCCAGCCGCTCGCGCGCCGCGAACAGCTCGGCGTTGCCGATATTGACCGCGCTCGGCATGGCGTTGGTGAACGTGTCCTTATAGGCGTCGTTCGAACGGCTCATGCCGAACAAACCGAAGACGCCGATGGCGACGAGCAGCGCGGCCAGAAAAGCCATCGTGAGGCCTATCCGCGCCTTGATCGTAATGCCTTTGTTCAACATGCTTGTTCCTGTGCTTAACAAAATGAGAGGCTGCGTACGCAGCGCGGCTTGGCGTGTGGCGTCTGCGCAGTGGCGCTTTTTGATGCCGCGCTCTAATAGTCCTGTTTACGGCATGGAGACCGCGTACTTGAAGGATTTATATGGTATGAGGAAAGGCGCTGTAAGCAGCCGGAAGAATTTACAAGATGCTGACAGGCTGTGGATTTGCGTGCTGGGCGCACCGGTGCCTACCGGATGGAAGTGGGAGACGGCACGCCGTTGCGGCGGCTGGGAATGTGCTGATGGCGTCGCGCCGCAGGTCCTTGATAGCGCGACGACTGTGAGCGCCCCGCAAGGCTGAATCCGATCGGCCTGCGTTCCTGGTTCTTGCCGCGACGAGGGTTTGCGCTGAACCGCTGCTCAGGGCTCGGACACGCGCGCGATTCCCGCGCCTCGCTCGACACCGCCTTAGCGGATCAGCCGAAGTGTTCAGACGGCCGCGGGCGAAAATCGAAGGCTACGTGCTGCGCCAGGCAAATCGCCTGGCGCGAACCGCCGCGCCGCTAGCCACACATGCGCGTATGCAATCCGCGCATCGTATCCAATCAGGCCGCCAGATCGCGCTTGGCCGCGCCGGCCCATGTCGCGGTGGACTCGCGCACGATCAGCCGCGGCGACACCACGCGCCGGCGGCCCGGCGCGCGCGGCGTGCCCGACGAGGTGCCGGCAATCCGTTCGATCAGCGTCTGCGCGGCCATATCGCCGAGCGCGCGCACCGATTGTCCGACGGTCGAAAGCGCCGGATAGGTGAAACGCCCCAGCTCGATATCGTCGAAACCGATGATCGAACAGTCGCGCGGCACGCTGATATTGCGTTCGGCGGCGGCGCGCAACGCGCCGATGCCCATCATGTCGTTGCCGGCAAAAATCGCCGATGGCTTGACCGTGTCGAACAGTTGCGCGGCCGCGCGGTGGCCGCCGGTGCCCGAAAAATCGCTCTCCACGATCGCGTCGGGCGGAATCTCAATGCCCCGCTCCGTCATCGCGCGGATGAAGCCGTGCACGCGCATCGCGCTGACCGCCGTCTGAACCGGCCCGGTGATGCAGCCGATCCGTACGTGCCCCAGTTCGAGCAGATGCCGGGTCGCGAGATACGCGCCCTTCTCGTGGTCGATCTGCACCAGATCCGCGTTCAGCCCTTCGATGTTGCGATCCAGGATGACCAGCGGCTCGTGCGAATCCGCTAGCGTCTGCGCGAGCACGGCGTCGTCGCCGGCGGAAGCGACGATCAGGCCGTCGATGCGTTTTTCCTGCAGCACGCGCAGATAGTTACGCTGCTTGGCCGGATCGTCGTCGGAATTGCAGAAGAACACGCAGTAGCCGTTACGCGAGCAACCGTCCTCGATGCCGCGCGCCAGTTCCGCGAAATACGGGTTCGTGGTGTTGGGCACGACCAGCCCGATCGTCGCCGTCGCCCGTGCCTTCAGCGAGCGGGCCACCGCCGACGGAACATAGTGGAGCTGACGGATCGCGTGTTCGACCTTCGCGCGCACGTCCGCCGACACCGGCCGCGAGTTGTTCACCACGTGCGATACCGTCGTGAACGACACGCCTGCCACAGCCGCTACATCCTTGATCGTCGCCATAACCTGTTGCTCTCCTGCCTGTTTTACCCGCCGGCCGCGCCATCTGGCGACCCACCGGACGTCTTCATCGAAGACAGACCAAACCCGTGAATTCTTACGCTTTACCGCTCATGACGCTGTGACTGCCTTCGTTGCGTTATTCTGCCGGCTTGCGGTGCCGGCCACCGGTCAGGCCCGCTTGCGGCGGCTGCGATACGTATCCAGCACCACCGCCACCACGATCACCGCGCCGGTGATCATGCGCTTGGTCGGCTCGTTCGCGCCGATCTGCGCGAGGCCGGCCGCGAGCACCGAAATGATCAACACGCCGAAAAAGGTGCTGATCACCGAGCCGCGCCCGCCCATCAGGCTGGTGCCGCCGATCACCACGGCCGCGATCACCTGCAACTCCACGCCCTGGCCCGCGTTCGGATCGGCCGCTTCCAGACGCGAAATCTGGAACAGCGCGGCCAGCCCCGAGAGCGCGCCCATCAGCGCGAACACGATGACCTTGTACGGCCGCGGATTGACGCCCGCGAGCCGCACCGCTTCCTCGTTGGTGCCGATGCCGACCAGATAGCGGCCGAACACCGTGCGCGTGAGCACCAGTTGCGCGATCACCATCACCGCCACCGCGATCAGGAACGCCGGCGAGATGCCGAGCGCGATCGGGTTCGACAGGAAGTCGAACGCGTCGCCGATGTAGGCGGTGCGCGAATTCGTCATCTGATACGCCATGCCGCGCGCGGCTTCCAGCACGCCGAGCGAGACGATGAACGATGGAATCCGCCAGCCCACCGTCACCGCGCCGGTGATGGTGCCGGTCAGTGCCGCCGCGGCGACGCCGAGCAGCGCCGACGGCAACGGCCCCCAGCCCCACTTCAGCGCGGCCACGCTCACCACCGACGCGCCCAGCGCCAGCACCGATCCCACCGACAGATCGATCCCGGCGATGATCAGCACGAAGGTCATCCCCACCGACATCACCACCAGATCGGGAATCTGATTGGCGATCGTGCTGAACGTGTCGTACGTCAGAAAGTGCGAACTCAGCAGCGAGAACAGCACGATCATCGCCAGCAATGCGCCAGCGAGCCCGAGGTAATTCGAAAAGCCCAGCCGCGTGCCGGCCGGTTTGCCGCTCGCGAGCGGCGCCGACGGATCGGGCGGCGGCGCGACAGTCCCAGTGCCAGTGCCAGTGCCGCTGCCCGGCTTGTCGCCCGATGCTTCCCGCAACGGTTGATCGTTCATGACAGACTCCCTGCTTCGCTGGTGTCGGGGGCGGCGTGCAGCAGCGCGTCGCGGCTGCGGTAGCCGGCGAAAGCCGCGGCCAGCAATGCATCCTGCGACCAGTTATCGCGCTCGAACACACCCGTCATGCTGCCCGCCGACATCACACCGATCCGGTCGCAGATCAGCATGAGCTCGCGCAGGTCGCTCGACACCACGACGAGCGCGCGCCCTTCACGGGCCAGCGCACCCATCAGGCCATAAATATCGAACTTCGCGCCGACGTCGATGCCGCGCGTAGGTTCGTCGAATAACAGCACGCGGCAGTCGCGCGCCAGCCAGCGGCCGATCACGACCTTCTGCTGGTTGCCGCCCGACAGCTCGCCGACGATCTGCCCCGGCCCGGACGTGCGGATCCGCATCGCCGCGATCTGCGTCTGCGCGAGCGCATTCTCCCGCTTCGCATCGACGATGCCGTGCCGCGCCACGCTGCCGATATTGCCGAGCGACACATTGGCCGCGATCGGCTGCGGCAGCAGCAGGCCTTCGCCTTTACGGTCCTCCGTGATCAGCGCGATGCCCGCGCGCACCGCATCCGAGGGCGAAGTAATCTGCACCGGCGTGGGCGGCGCGCCCGGCGTTTGCGCCAGCGACACCGTGCCACCGTCCTTCGGATCGGCGCCGTAGATCAGCCGCATCAACTCCGTGCGGCCCGCGCCGATCAGGCCGCTGATGCCGAAAATCTCGCCTGCGCGCACTTCGAACGACACCTCGCGCACCACCTTGCCGCGCGTGAGCCGGTCCACTTTCAACAGCGGCGCGCCGATGTTGCGCACGCCCAGATCGATCCGCTCGCCGAGTTCACGGCCGACCATCCATGTGACGATTTCGTCGCTGGTCAGGTTGGCCATCGCGTCGACATGCACCAGCCGCCCGTCGCGCAGGACCGCGATCTGCTCGGCCACCCGCGCGAGCTCCTCGAGCCGGTGCGAGATGTAGACGAGCGCCACGCCGCGCGCTTTCAGCCGGTCGATCTGTTCGAACAGCAGATCGACTTCGCGCGCGGTCAGCATCGCGGTCGGCTCATCGAGGATCAGCACGCGGCAGTCGTCGATCAGATTGCGCGCGATCTCCACCATCTGCTGATGACCGATGCCGAGTTCGCCGACCAGCGTGTCCGGATCGATCGCGTCGAGGCCGACCTGCGCCATGGCCTGGCGCGCGTCCTCGCGCAGCTTGCGCCGGTCGATCCAGCCGAAGCTGAATGCGCCGACCCGCGGCAAGCGGTTCAGGAACAGGTTTTCGGCCACCGACAAGGTCGGTAGCAGATTCAGCTCCTGCATCACCATGCGTACGCCGAGCGCCTCGGCTTCGGTGCGGCTCGCCGGCGCATAGGGCGCGCCGCCGAGCTGCATCGTGCCGGTGGTCGGATCGACCAGGCCGCCGATGATTTTGGACAGCGTACTTTTGCCTGCGCCGTTCTCGCCCGTCAGCGCCAATACCTCGCCGGCGCGCAGCGACAGCGAAATGTCGGCGAGCACCGGTTCGGCGTAGGTCTTGCCGATGCCGCTGACAGACAGGACGGCAGGCAAGGCGTCGTGGTCGGTTGAATCCATCGCAATCCTGGTTCCGGGGCGGTGGCCGCGGCCTCATGCGATTCGCTCGAATGAAGCTGCGGCCCTCCCGCCCCGTGTCATGCCGGCCCAATGCGCGGAATGCGCAGGCGCTAAAAGCCACGCACCCTCCCGTCGCGCGGCACCGTCATGACGCTTACCTCTGGAATTAACGGCGGCGCGGCAGGTTTCTTGAGCGTTTATTGAATAGGCGCGGGTTTGCGAGCGTATGGCATGCATTGAGCATGAAACGGCGGCGGCGCAAACCCGCGTACCCGACTTATCCCGGGATTGACCGGGCGATGCTTACTTCGTGACCAGATCGCACGGCGTTTCCACCACGCCGGACAGATCTGCCTGCTTCTTGTGCTCGCTGAGGGCCTTCAGCGCGGTGTCGATACCGAACACGGCCTGCTTGGCAGCGTACTGATCCGCGGTGGCGAGCACGCGGCCGTCCTTGAGCATCGGCTTGATCGCGTTGATGTTGTCGTAGCCGACCACCAGCACCTTGCCCTGCTTGCCCGCCGCGCGCACGGCCGAGACCGCGCCGATCGCCATATTGTCGTTGCCGGCGAGGAGCGCCTTGAGATTCGGGTATTCGTTGAGCATGGCCGACGCCACCGCGTTGCCCTTGTCGATTTCCCATTCACCCGATTGCACCGAGACGACCTTGGCGCCGACTTTCTGCATCGCGTCCTTGAAGCCCGCGGTGCGCTGCTGCGCGTTGGTGGTGGTCGACACGCCTTCGATGATGCCCACCTCGTCACCCGACTTCAGCTTTTTGGCCAGGTAGTCGCCGACCTTCTGCGCGCCCTTGCGGTTATCCGGACCGACGAACGGCACGTTCAGGTCTTTCGACTTGAGCACCTCGGGGTCGAGCCGGTTGTCGATGTTCACGACAATGATGCCCGCATCCACCGCCTTCTTGACGACCGGCACCAGCGCCTTCGAATCGGCCGGCGCCAGCACGATCGCGTCGACCTTCGACACGATCATCTGCTCGACGATGCGGATCTGGTTCGCGGTATCGGTCTCGTCCTTGATGCCGTTGGTGATCAGGTCGAACTGCGACGGATTGTGCTTCTGATAGTCCTTCGCGCCCGTCTCCATGGTCAGGAAGAACTCGTTGGCGAGCGACTTCATCACCAGCGCGACCTTCGGCTTATGAGCGGGCGCGCTCTGCGCGTACGCGGAAGAAAACGGCAAGGCTGCAGTGGCGGTGGCGAGGACGGCGGCCGCCAGGATGCGGCGGCGAAGGCGTTGGCTCATGCATATCTCCAGGGTCTGTCAGGCTCGCGACGGAGCCTTATTTTTAATTAGTGCGCAAACGTTTGCGAGACCCATTTTCAGCGCAGTCTATTCCGATTGTCAACGATGCGCGGTGTTGCAGTGCATCGGCGCGTGGCGACGCGCAGCGGTGCTGTGCGTCCGGTCGAATCGGAGCGGCGCGCTTTTCAGCGCGCCGGCAGGCGGCGTGTCGCAAAGGGTTCCTCGCTTGGTCCGTGCGTGGCAGATTGCCGCCGGCCGCAAGTTCAGAGGCCGACGGGCCGCCTATGCTGGACTTTTATTGCGCGCGGTGCAAGCGGGGCAACAGAGAGAGAGAGCGGCCGAGCGATCGGAGGGAGAGTTCCGGCGGAGAAACCGGGCGGCGAGCCAGGAGAGATCCGGCGGGCAAATCGACATGTGGTCGCGGCGTCGTTCAAGTCGGCCGCCACGAGGAGGTATGGAGCGCCACCGACTGGCAACGCCCCACCCCGCTCAAAGCCAGCCGGCCTTGCGGAAGCGCCAGTACAGCACGAAGTCGACGGTCAGCATGACCATGAGACAGATCGGATAGCCGTACTTGTAGTGCAGCTCGGGGATGCTCTGGAAGTTCATCCCGTAGATGCCGGCGATCATGGTCGGCACCGCGAACAGCGCCGCGAACGAGCCGAGCCGTTTGGTCACCTCGCTCTCGGCCAGAGAAATCATGCCGAGATTGACCTGCACGGCGGTGACGACCATTTCGCGGCGCCCGTCGATGATCCTGACGATCCGCTCGAGGTGATCGTAGACATCGCGGAAATACGCCTGCATGCCCTCGCAGACGCTCGGAATGCGGCCGCCGGTCAGTTTGCTGATGGCTTCCTGCAATGGCGCGATATGGTGCTGCAGAATCACGAGGCGGCGTTTGAGCGAGTACAGATCCTGGATGATCGCGCGCGACGCCGCCGAATTATTGCGGTCGAAAATGCGGTCTTCGAGCGCTTCAATTTCGCTGTTCATCGCCTCGATGATCGGGAAATAACGATCGACGATATCGTCGGCGAGCGCATACAGCACGAACGCCGAGCCTTCCTTGAGCAGTTGTGGTTCGCGTTCGCAGCGGGCGCGCACGTTCTGAAAGCCGATGCGCGTGCCGCGCCGCACCGAGAGCACATAGTTGCGCCCCACGAACACGTCGACTTCGCCGATCAGCAGTTCGCCCTCTTCGTCCATTTCCACCGTATGCATCACGGCAAACAGCGACTCGCCGTACTCCTCGATCTTGGGACGCTGGTGGCCGTTCTGCGCATCTTCGATCGCGAGTTCATGCAGGCTGAACTCGTGTTTCATCACGGCCAGTTCGCCCGGGCCCGGGTCCTTCAGCGCCACCCAGACAAAACATTCGGGCCGCGCCACGTAGTCGCTGATGCTATCGATGTCGATGTCTGCCAGCTTCCGGCCGTCCTGATAGGCGGCGCAATTGATCAGCATGTTTGGATTACCTTGAAAACGGAACAGACCGGCCGGACGCTTACGATACGTAAGCCTGGCGGCGGGTCTGCAACAACGAATTTACTTTAGCCGCCATGTTAAAGGCTATGCGCGAAGCTCATGTATCGAATTGTTAAGCCTCGCGGACGCCGGTGCGCGACGCCCACGAGACAGGGCACGCTATTGCGCGACCCGGCGCAGCGCGATGCGGTGATCGTCGCCGAACGTGACCGAGGCGCGGTTCGTGTAGCGTGTATCCGCCGTCACCGTGAAGCGCATTTCGACGACCGGATCGAACTGCGTCGACACGCCGATGCGATGCACGCCCGGGCTCAGATAGAAGACCACGTGCTCGCCGTTCATCAGATCGGTGACCTGTTCGCCGTCGATATACACCAGGGCGTCGCGAAAGCGGACGATCACGTCGCGGGAACGCTCACGGCGGACATCCACGGCGACGAGCCCCGTCCCCGGCTCCGTGTAGCCGGACTGGACGATGCGCGCGGCCGGCACCGGCTTGAACGGAACCGGCTCGGCGGGTGTCGAGGCGCAGCCGGCAAGCACGCCGAGGCTCAGCGCGGCAAGCACGCCTAGCTTCGCCAATGCGACCCGCGCGGCCTGGCGGTGGTGGTCCGGACGCGTCGGCATGCTGGGTCTCCCGTGTTGTTGGTTGTGGTTTTGCCTGTGTGCTTCTTCTTTCTGATCGGTATGCGGGACGATGCCTGGCCGTCCTGATTGCCGCCGTTCATTGCGCCCGCTCAACCCTTGCCGTGCATGATAGCAACGTGCGCCCTTTCCGCCAGCCTGGCCGAACGGACGACACCGCAGCCTCTTGCATGGCGCCACGTTCTTCTTCATGATCGCTGCAAAGGGCGGTTCCGTGGGCAGCCGCGTGCGGTGTTTCCGTTGCGGATTTACGCTCGGTTCCAGCACTCGCTACTTTTGCCTGCACGCATGCCGGCTTCGCTTTACCGGCTATGCGCAAGGCTTCTGCGCCGGACCTGCCCGACATACGACCAAGGAGACCGCAATGTGGTATTTCACCTGGATTCTCGGCATCGGCGTGGCGTTGGGCTTCGGCATCATCAACGTGATGTGGCTCGAGGCCGGCGACAAGTTCGCGCGTGACCCGCAACGCGCGGGGGCCGTACCCGCCACGCCCGAGGACACGCCTTCGTGACTCATCTGGTTTTCTTCTGCGGTCACGCGGGCACCGGCAAGACGACGCTCGCCAAAAAGCTGCTCGGCCCGCTGATGAAAGCGAGCGCCACGCCCTTCTGCCTGCTCGATAAAGACACGCTCTACGGCGGCTACAGCGCGGCCGCCATGGCCATGCTCACCGGCGACCCGAACGACCGCGACAGCCCGCTGTTCCTTGAGCATCTGCGCGATCCCGAGTATCGCGGTCTGCTCGATACCGCCCGCGACAACCTCGAACTCGGCATCAGCGCGATGGTGGTCGGGCCGCTTTCGCGCGAAGTGCGCGAGCGGCGCCTGTTCGATCGCGCGTGGCTGGGAGTCGGTGCGGACGTGACGTTACGGGTCGTGTGGGTCTATACGTCGGAAGAGATGGCGCACCAGCGGATCGTGGAGCGCGCCAATCCGAACGACGCCTACAAACTCGCGCACTGGGATGAGTATCGACAGCGTCGCTTCGTTCCCACCGGCGATATCTGCGACGACCTGTTGATGTTCGACAATACCGCGCCGACTTCGTCGGATCATGAAGCCTTGCTCGCGCGCATCCTGGGCGAGCCGCAGGCAGCGGCGACGATCATGCCGCCGGTGCCCGTATAGCATATAGGTGCCAATAAAAACGCCCCGTATAACGGGGCGTCTCCCCGGCTCTCTGCGGAGCCGTCTATTCTGCTCGCGGCGGACCATTCACATCGGTTGCCACGTTGTCGCACGGCCCTCGGTGCCGATCCTTCAGACAGTAGCCATCGTCTCCAGCGACTGTCCTTCGTACAGTTGGCCGAAGCGGTTCGCGAGGAAGTCGCGCAGCGACACCTGCTCCTGGCGCACGAAGCCCTTCCGCGGCAGCTTCTGTTCGCGGAACAGATCGAGCACCGCGCACATCGCGCCGGCCGTGGTGATCTGGATCGCGCTCATCGGCACGCCGCACACCGTCTTCGCGAAGATCTTGCGGGTGAACACTTCCTGCACCAGTTGACCGTCGCGCATGCCGCTCACCGTGATGAACACCAGCACCACGTCTTGCGCGGTGGACGGCACCGAACGGCGCATGATGTTCTTGAGGGTATCGCGGTCGCTGGCAAGACGCAGGTCTTCGAGCAGGAACTGCATCAGGTTGCGGTGGCCCGGATAGCGCACCGACTTGTAGTCGAGCGACTCGACCCGGCCCGACAGCGTCTCGCACAGCGTGCCGAGACCGCCGGAGGTGTTGAAGGCTTCGTATTCGGTGCCGTCGAGCGAGAAATGTTCGAGGCCTTCGAGCGGCTGCACCCACTGCGTGCGGCTGTCGCGGATCGCTTCGCACGGCTGGCAGTACTCGTTGATCAGACCGTCGACACTCCACGTCAGGTTGTATTTCAGCGCGTTGGTCGGGAATTCCGGCAGCGCGCCCACGCGCATCTTGACGTCGCGGATTTCCGTGAAGCGGTTCGCCAGTTCGTGCGCCGCGATGCCGATGAAGCCCGGTGCGAGACCGCATTGCGGCATGAAGGCGTGATCGGCGTCGTCGGCGATCGCGCGGATCGCATGCGTGGCGCGCACGTCTTCCGTCAAATCGAAGTAATGCACGCCTGCGCCCTTGGCCGCCGAGGCTACGTTCACGGCGAGATAGTACGGCAGCGCATTGACGAGCGCGTCGAAGCCTTGCACGGCGGCGCGCAGCACGGCGGCGTCGGCGGAATCCACACGGCGGGTCGGAATGCCCTGGGCGGCGAGTTTGTCGAGCGCGTGCTGGTCGCGGTCGAACGCGACGACGTCGTAGTCGCCGGTTTCGCGCAACATGTGAGCGATGGTGTGACCGATCAAACCTGCACCAACGATGGCTACTTTCATTGCGCTTCTCCTTTTTATGTGTGCTGTCTCCAGCTTCGGAAGTGGGGGGGGGGGGGGGGGGGGGGGGCCGGGGGGGGGGGGGGGGGCCCCCCCCCCGGCGGGGGGGGGGGGGGGGGGCC
>NZ_JAQQEG010000079.1:0-19193 GCF_046027395.1 Paraburkholderia dipogonis
CCCCCCCCCCCCCCCCCGCAACCACGGCCGTCAACAGGTTGCCGAGGGCGATCAGCAGCAAGCCGATCGACAGCACGGCCATGCTCGAAACACGCCTGCCGAGCGCGGCGCCGATGTACGGCCCGATCACCATCGATAGCGCAAACGGCAGCATGCCGATGCCCGCGGCCACCGCCGACAGACCGAACGCGTTCTGCAGATATAACGGCAGGAACGTCATCATCACCTGCGCGCAGGCGGCGTAGCCGAACATGGCGAGCACGGCGGCGACAAAGCGCGGCTGCCGGAACAGCGCGAGATCGACCATCGCATGCGCTCGCACCCGCTGGACCTGAACGAAAGCGCCGAACAACAGCGCGCAGGCCGCGAGCCGCATAGCCGTCGGCCAGCTCGCGAGACCGTCGGCCGGCACTTCGATCAGCGCCCAGATGCCGAGCGCGAGCGCGCTGCCGAACAACAGGCTGCCGGCGATATCGAGCGGACCGGGTTTGGGATTGCGCGACTCGCTAATCGCGCGCGACGCGCACCACGCAAGCACCGCGCACACCGGCAGATTCAGCAGAAAGATCCAGCGCCAGCCGAACCATTGCGTGACGACGCCGCCGACCAGCGGCGCCACCGTGGTCGCGAGGCCCATGCAGGTGCCCCACACGGCCCACGCGCGCACGCGGGCGGGGCCTTCGTGAAACGTGTTCGCGATCACGGCAAGCGCGGCGGTGAGCAGCATCGCCGCGCCGACGCCCTTGACCGCCCGCGCGATGTTCAGCACCGCAGCCGTTGGCGCCGCGCCGCAACCGAGCGACGCCAGAAAGAACACCGCCAGCCCGAGCAGCAGCATTTTCTTGCGGCCGACGCGGTCGGCCAGACCGCCCGCCGGCAGCAGGCATGACGCGAACGCGACCATGTACGCGCTGACGACCCATTCGACATCGGCGAAACTTGCGTGGAACGAGCGCGCGATCGACGGCAGCGAGACCGCCACGACATTGGTGTCCAGCACGATCAGCGCACAGGTGGCCGAAGCGGTGGCCAGCACGAACGCCGGGTTGGCCGGCGTTGGGCGGTGTGTGGAAAGAGGCGGCATAGGGAGACAAATGGGCGGCGAGTTGAGGTCGACTCAATGGTAGCGACGCCTCTATTGCCTGTCATTGGCATAAAATCACAAAATAATTAGCTCTCACGGAAATACAAAAAATCATGCGGCAACTCGAACTCCGTCATATCCATGCCTTCGTTTGCGTCGCGAAACAGCTTCATTTTTCGCGCGCTGCCGACGAATTAGGGATCGCCGCGCCATCGCTGACCAAACTGATCCAGGAGGCTGAACGGCTGCTTGGCGTGCGGCTCTTTCATCGAACCAAGCGCTCGGTCGCGCTGAGCGCGGCGGGCAGCGCTTATCTCGCCGAGGCGCTCGTCGCGCTCGATCACCTCGCGCGCGGCGAGGAGCGTGCGGTGCTGGCCGAGCGTGGCGAACTTGGGCGGGTCGAAGTCGGCTATGTGGCGTCGGCGGCGTATGCGGGCGTATTGCAGCGCGACGTCGGCGGATTTCGCGGCGCGCATCCGGGCGTCGACATTTCGATTCGCGAGGTGCCGATGGACAACGTCGCCGCCATGCTGCGCGACGGCCTGCTCGACGCCGCCTACGTGCGTCCGCCGATGCTGCTGGCCGACGGCATTCAGGCCACGACCGTGCATCGCGACCAGTTCGTCCTCGCCTTGCCGGCCGATTCCGCGCTGGCGGCCTCGGCGAGCGTCAAGCCGGCGCAACTGCGCGACCAGTGCTTCGTGCTGCCGGAACAGGAAGCCGGCACCTTCGAAGTGGCACGGCGCGGACGCTTCTCCGCGCGGCTCGGGCCGCGCCCCGGCACGCTCGCCTCGGTGCTGGCCTGCGTGTCGCTGGGCGGCTACGTTGCCGTCGTGCCGCATACGCTGGCTGACTGCATCGCGTTGCCGGGTGTGGTGTACCGCGATATCGCCGGTCAGCCCATTGCTTCGGAGATTGCGATTGCCTTCCGCAAGTACGAGCGGGCCCCGGCCGTCAAGGCGTTTCTCGACTTCGCACGGCACAAGTGACGCGGGTCTGAAGCCGGCGTAACGCGCCGGGAAACGGCTTCTGTTCAACACGCGGGCCGCTTTTCGTTATATCCTGCCGAATATCACGGTAGGCTTCGTGGTGCGTGGCGGCGCGTCTTTCAGCGCGTCTGGCAGCCACGTGCGACGAGGCGAAACGAGCCAGCAGGAGCCAGTAGCGGTGCGCAGTCGATCCATTTCATCCGCCCCGGCAGGACGCCTCGGGCGCTTGCCGAACGAGCTTTCGTCGACCATCATCGCGGTGAAGTCGGCGTCCGAGCGCGGCCGCGCCGAATCGATCCGCGATGTCGTCGACGCCTACCGCCGCCTCTACGGCAGCGTGCAGCGTTTCGTGCTGATGCTGACCGACGACCAGTTGAATTTCGCCTCGGTCGGCACGTCCGGTTCGCATTCGCTGAACCAGTTGCTGTCGATCCTCGCCGAGCGGGCGAGAGCCGCGGCGTTCGCGCGTCTGCGCGACCTGAAAGCGGCGATCGAGGAAGCGCGCTCCGCCGAACAATTGCGCGACGCGATCTTTTCCGACACGTTCAGCAACGACCTGGCTGCGCTGCGCAAGGTGGTCGCCGAACTCGAACGGCTCGACGCGGCCTTCGTGGGCCTATGCGTCGGGCATGTGCTCGAACAGCACGCACGGGCGGCGAGTGACATGAGCCCGGCGCCGGGTAAGCGCGCCACCACCGCGCGAAGCCCGGCGGGCGGGTCGGCCGTGAGGCGCAAAGTGCGCGTCGCCGAGCCCGCCCTCGCCCCCTCCAACGACTGATTCGCGACAGCCGCAGATGAACGCTCTCTCTCGCCCATCGTTATATCTTTCCGAATATATCGCCGGCCGCGCTCGCGCGGCGAAAGTGCGCCATGAGCTTCATCTGCACTTTCAACCCGCCTGACACCGAACCGGATTCGAGATTCCCATGCACACGCCTCCGTTCCGTCTCGCCCAGCCCACGCGTCTGAAACTGTCCGGCGACGAGCTTGCCGGCACCGGCATGGGCACCGCCGACGCGTGCTGCGCGCCCGCCAAGGTTTCGTTCTCGAACACCAAACGGCGCGCGCGCCTGGCAGAACTCGACAGCCATCTGCATTGTTCGATCATCGGCACGTGTCTGAGCACGCATGAGTTGCGCAAGCTCGTGCCCAAATTCACGGGACTCGACCGCCGCGACGCGAGCGATCTCGAGATCCATCACTCGGCGGTCGAACTCGCGATCGAAGGCGGCGCGGCCGCCAAGGCGCTGCACAAACTGCTCGACGAACACTATGCAGGCGCGATCCGCCGCTTCGACAAAGCCACCGACGACGTCGACCTGCTCAAGCTCTGGGACGAAGCGCTGAAAAGCGGCGACATCCCGCCTGCCTACTGGGCGTTGATGACGCATCCGTTCGCGACCATGCCCGTGCGCCAGAAAGCATTCGGCGAATTGCACATGCTGTCGCATCTGGTGGGCGCGGCCAATCGCGCGGACATTCGCCGGCTGGTCGCGCTGGAAGAGGAAAACGCCGCGCTAAAAGAGAAAATCGAGCGTCAGCAGAGCCGTATGCAGGAACTCAGCCTGCAACGCGACGCGTCGATTGCGGCCCTCAACGAGCAGATCGCGCAACTCACGGCGCAGACAACCCGTCAGATACCAGCCGACGCCGCCGGTCTCGAAGCCGAAGCACAACGGCTGCGCGACAAACTGGCCGACGCCGATCAGCGCGTCGCCCTGCATACGAGCCGTCGCGAGGCCGCGGAACAGCGCGCGCTCCAGGAACAGGACGCGGCGCTCGCGCTGCGCCGGAGCCACGAGCAGGCGCTGACACAACTCAAGCTGGTGCAAAGCGAATGCGACGCCCTCGAACGCGCGACGGTGGACGCAGCGGACGCAGCGAGCGGAGCTGGCACGCGCCGGGCGAGCCTCGATAGCGTGCAAGGCAAACGGATCGTGTACGTGGGCGGCAGGCCCGGTTCCAACGCGGCGCTCAAGCGGCTGGTGGAAGCGGCGGGCGGCGAACTCGTCGTGCACGACGGCGGCGTGGAGGATCGCAAGGGTCTGCTTGCCGCGGCGTTGCCGGGTGCGGATCTCGTCGTGTTTCCGGTCGACTGCATCGATCACGATTCGATGAATACGCTCAAGCGCGTCTGCGAGCGCCATCAGATCGACTATCACCCGCTGCGCACCGCGAGCGTGGCGAGTTTCGTCGAATTGATGGCGCGCCTGCATCCCGACCATCTCGCGCAACTGGGCAATCCGCCGCCTTCGGCATTTTGCCTGCGGCACGGCTAACAGCGCTCGCGCGAACCGAGCCGTTCAGGAGCGGATCAGCCTGGTCAACTCGGCGATCTGTTTCGCGCAACTTCGCTGCGCCTCGACTTCGACGTCGCGATACAGCCGAATGATGGTTTCGCCCACGGGCGTGAGCGTGCAACCGCCGCCGCTCTGGCCGCCCTGCTCCGAATGCGTGGCGGGCGACTTGAGCGAGCGGTTCAGCTCGTCGATCAGGAGCCAGGCACGCCGGTACGACATATCGAGGCTGCGTGCCGCCGCCGAGATCGAGCCGAATTCGCGCACGGCTTCGAGCAATTCGACTTTGCCCGGTCCGAGCGCGACCGCGTCGCCGCTACGGATGCGCATTCTGAAGCGCACTTCGGGACGCGTCCCGGCGGCTTTTTTTGCCGCGGGTGCGGGTTGCTTTTTTGAGATGTCAGCCATGCGCGAAAGCATACACGAACCGTCTCGTGCCGCCACCCTGGCCGAACGGTCATTGCAGTCCTCTATGAAGCTCCGGGAAGCAATGCCCGTAGTCTTCGCAGCCCGGACAACCTGGCGCCGGGCCAGGCTGTAAACCCAATGACAACGCGCGTTGCTCAGCGAGGAATTTCTTCCATCGCAAGTTGGCGGTATTGAGCGCCACGAGCGTGGGGAAATAACGTGTGAGCATCCACGTGACTTCGTCGCGGCCGGCGAGGCCGAGGTCGCGCCATAGGTGATCCGGGCGCAAGCAGGCATGGGCGATGATCGAGGCGAGACAGTGCGCATCATCTGCATGGATCGCGGCGCTGGCGTGCGTGAGCAATAGCGCGTGGAGCGTGCGGACGAATTCCGCGTGCTCGCTCGAAGTGACCGCGAACGGCAGCGTGGCCGGGACGGCGGCACGCGCAAAGTGCCGCGCCAGCAGCGCGCGCCACTTTGGCTGCTCGAGCCCGAGCAGCGCGAGTTCGTTGCGCGCGTCGCGCTCGGCGATCAGTTTGGCGACGAGTTGTGTATCCGGCGACGCGGCGTCCGTGGCCGCGTCCAGCCAGTGGGTCATGCGCGCGGCGGTTTGCGTGTCCTGCGGCAACGACAAGGACAACGACAGCGCCCACGACGGCACTCCCACGCCGGATGCGGCAACACCAATAGCGCGTGCAAGCGGATCGTCAGACATGGTAGCAATGCGACATGGACCAGCGAACCATGTTACGCCTGCCGGCCACGCTTCACGTTCACTTACGCCAAAGGGCCCAAAACATGCGCCTCGATCCGCGCGAGCCGTTTGACATGGCGCGGCGCAGGCAGGATGTCCGATCCGGAAAACAGAATCGGCGCGCCGTCTTCAGCGTCGAGCGCGCGGCCGCCGCATTCGTAGGCGACCATCACGTTCTCGCCGATCGGCGTGTTGAAGAGTTCGTGCCACGAAAACGTCACGACATAACCGTCGTGCCCCACCGCCACGAACACCGTGCGCTTGAATTCGCCCGGCACGCGGTTCGGCAAGCCCGCTTCCCTGATGAGCGTCGTCAGGCGCACGCCGCGATACGGCTCGACGCTGCGGATGAAGCGGTTGGTCGTATAGCAACGCAGATCGAACGGCGTGGCCACCACGCTTTCGTAACGTTTGAGTTCATCGAGGCCGAATGAAAGCGGCCGCTGGAATCGTCCGCTCAGGACGAGCGCGCTGTCGACAGCGGGCGCGGCAATCACATTCACCCTATCCATATCCGTTTATCTCCAGCATGTGTGCCTGAGCGGCTTGTTCACACGTTATGTCCGTGTGTATATTACGCTGCGATGGCGGCTTGCGCGCAAAACCGCGTCGATACGCGTCATATCGCCGGGAATATGGCCCGGCCTCATCTCATTCATAACAATCACGGCACGCGTGGGCGCGCAGGCATACAGCCAGTGCGCAGGCGGGTCACTCAGGAGATCACATGCGCTTCTCACCTGCCTGGCGACGCACCACGCGTCTCGCTTTCGTCTCCCTCGGCCTGATCGCGGCGCTCGCCGGTTGTGGCGGCGACGAGATTACCGTCACGCCGCAAAAGAACGCTGTGAGCGCGTCGCCGAACGGCATCGCCGTGCGCGCGGCGGACGGCGCCGTCTTCATCACCGACGACCGGACCAATAGCGTGCTCTCCTCGCCCGATGGCCGCACCTTCGCGCATTACGCGAGCGTGCCGGCGGTGGCCCGCCAGTCGAACAGCCTGAGCCAGTTGAGCTTCGCCGACGCGTCCACGCTGATGATCGAACGCTTCGGCTTCGGCACGGCGAGCGCGGTGTTCAGCATCACGGGCGTCGATGCGATCGCGGCGCTGAGCGGCCCCGATCCGGCGCGCCGCCGCCTTGGCCTGATCTCGATCGGCTCCAACCGTTTGCTCTCGACGTGGTTCGTCAAAATCGGCAGCAATCCGCTGCAAGGCGGGCTGAGTCTCATCACATACGATCCGGCCGCTCACACGGCGGTCGAGCGCGATCTGCTGAGCGGACTCGGTAAGCCGGTCGGAATCGCCGTGTCGGGCGACGCGGTCTACGTGTCGGACCAGGCCAACAACGACATCGTCAAAGCGAGTCTGAGCGCGTTGCTTGGCGGATCGCAGGCGATGGCGCCGACCGGCACGTTCGTGCAGATCAACAGCCCGGATCTGATGGCCGTCGACGCGGGCGGCAAGCTGTACACCAAATGCAATACCACGGGCCTGTGCCGGATCGCGCCGGACGGCACCATCAGCGTGCTTGCAAACGACTTTCAGGACGCCCGCGGCGTGGCCGTCGATGCGCCGCGCGGCAAGCTCTACGCGATCGACCGCGCCGCCAGCGCGAGCGGCACCAGCTACGTGCGCAGCTTTCCACTCAACTGAAGCGCAGCGACGTCGTCACACAACATCGTGCGATGACGTCGTAATATAGCGCTCTTAATAACGTATCGGGGTCATCGCATGATTCGCAGGCTGCTCGCTTCTCTCGTGGTCGTTACCGGCATCGTAACGGCCGCGCCCGCCTTCGCGCAGGACAACACAGTCAACGTGCTGTACGCCGGCTCGCTCGTCAATCTGATGGAGCGCAGCATCGGCCCGGCATTCGAGAAGGCCACCGGCCAGCATTTCCGTGGTTACGCGGCGGGCTCGAACAAGATCGCCAACGAGATCAAGGGCAAGCTGCGCCGCGGCGACGTGTTCATCAGCGCGAGCCCCAAGGTAAATGACAGTTTGATGGGCGCGGCGAATGGCGATCACGTCACGTGGTACGTGAGTTTCGCGGAATCGCCGTTGATGATCGGCTACAACCCGCAGAGCAAGTTCGCGCCGCAGTTCAAGAGCAAGCGCTGGGACCAGGTGCTTCAGGAGCCGGGCATCCGCATCGGCCGGACCGATCCGAAGCTCGACCCGAAGGGCGCGTTCACCGTCGAGATGGTGACCAAGGCGGCTGAGCTCTACCATCAGCCGGACCTCGTCGAGAAAACGCTAGGCGCCGCGGAAAACCCCGAACAGGTGTTGCCTGAGGAAACGCTGGTGGGCCGTCTGCAATCCGGCCAGCTCGACGCCGGCTTTTTCTATTCCACCGAAACGTCCGATCTGAAGATTCCGGCGATCCGTCCGGCGCCCGAATTGCAGGCCAAGGCCAGCTACACGCTGACGATTCTCGGCGACGCGCCGAACCGCGAAGGCGCGAGCAGCTTCGTCGACTTCCTGTTGAGCGCGCAAGGCCGCGCGCTTCTCAAGCAACATGGCGTGGACGTCATCAAACCGACCGTGAGCGGCAACGTGCAAGCCATGCCGCCTTCGGTGCAAGCCGTGATCGACGCCGCCGCGCAGTAAGCGCGGTGAAACGTACCGCTGCACGTCCGCTGCTGTGGCTGGCGGCGCTGCTGGCCGTCTATCTGTGCGCTCCGTTTGTCGCGAGCGTGCCGCAGCTCGGCGCAGCGGACTGGGCGAATGTCGATTGGCGCGCGACGTGGTCGGCGGTCGGCATCTCGGCGGCGAGCGCGAGCGTGGCCTCGCTCGCGATTCTGCTGGGCGGCGTGCCACTGGGTTATTTCCTGGCGCGCTCGAATTCGCGCAAGGTGGCGCTGCTCGGCTTTGTGGTGCAGTTGCCGCTGGCGCTGCCACCGCTCACCAGCGGCGTGCTGCTGCTGTTTCTGCTCGGCCCGTATAGCTGGGTCGGCCGCTTCACCAATGGCGTGCTGACAGATTCGTTCGCCGGCATCGTGCTCGCGGAAGTTTTCGTCGCCGCGCCCTTCCTGATCATTGCCGCCAAGTCCGCGTTCACCGCCGTCGATCCCGTGCTCGACGACGTGGCCGCGACGCTCGGCCATCACGCTGGCAGCCGTTTTTTCCGGGTCATGTTGCCAGTCGCGTGGCCGGCGATTCGCGCGGGACTCGCGCTCGCGTGGCTGCGCGCGTTCGGCGAATTCGGCGCGACCGTGATGGTGGCCTATCACCCGTATTCGCTGCCGGTCTATACGTACGTCGTATTCGGCGGCCAGGGGCTGCCGGCGATGATGCCCCTGCTGCTGCCGACGCTCGCCATCGCGATCGTCTGCGCGGCGCTGTCGATTTACAGCCTTCGGCAAAAGACCACGCTCGAGCAGACCGAAAACGGCGACGACGCGCTCGAACCCGGCGCGAATCTGACGGCTTCAAGTGGCAACGAAACAGCAAACCTGAGTCTCGCCTTCCATTTGCAACGGCGGCTGGGCGCGTTCGATCTCGACATCGCATGGGCGCCCGTCACGCGGCGCCTCGCGATCATCGGACCGTCGGGCTCGGGCAAGTCGTTGGCGCTGCGTCTGATTGCGGGGCTCGAATCCAACGCGACGAGCAGCGTGACGCTCGGCACGACGCCATTGAACACGCTGCCGCCCGAGCGTCGCCAGATCGGTTATATGCCGCAGGACTATGGCCTGTTTCCGCATATGACGGTGGCGCAGCAACTGGCCTTTCCCGTCGATGCCGATCCCGCCAGCGCGCGTTACTGGCTCGACCATCTGGGTCTCGCGCAACTGGTCGCGCGCTTGCCGCATCAATTGTCGTTCGGCCAGCGGCAGCGCGTCGCGCTTGCGCGCGCGCTGACACGGCATAGCGAACTGCTGCTGTTCGATGAACCGTTTGCCGCGCTGGATACGCCGCGGCGGCGCCGCTTGCAGCAGTCGTTGCGCGCCTTGCAGCGCGAGATCGCGGCGGTGACGATCATCGTCACGCACGATCCGGATGAAGCCGCGTTGCTGGCCGATGAAGTCCTGGTCGTCGAACAGGGCCGTGTGTTGCAAGCGGGTTTTATCGACGCCGTATTCGAGCGGCCGGCTTCGATGCGGGTCGCCGGCCTGCTCGGCTTGCACAATGTCGGCGAAGGCGTGATGAGCGCGTCGGGCCAGGTCGAGATCGCTCAGGGCCTGATGATCGGAACGGGCAAGAGCGGGCTCGATCTCGCCGCCGGCCAGCGGGTCATGTGGCGCGTGTCGTCGCATGCCATCGTCGTCGAGCAAGACGGTATGCATGCCGGTGTCGTCGACGCAGTCGAATTGCGGCGCGGCGAGCGCTATGTCCGTGTGAATATTGCCGGAGTGCGATTCGACATCGCCAATGAAGATACCCGCCTGCGCGAAGGCACGCCCTGCCGGATCGAGATCCGCGCTTCAGGCGTTGCGGTCTGGCAAGCGAGTGGGCCGCATTAACCTTCGTGCGCGTGAGCGCGGCCTCTGATCTCCGCAAGCGACATATCGACCAGCAGCTTGCCGGAATCGAACACCGTCACCAGCGCTTCTTCCCAATCGGCTTCGACGGCAACGGGCAGTGCCGTCGTTCGATATTCGCCCGTGTGGCGATTCACCAGCAGTGTTAGCCGCCCTTTCATCGAGCGTTTTCCGCTGTCCGTGACCGGGTCCTTGAGCACGCCGTGCCACTCGTCGCCCAAACGGATCGCTGAACACTTCATCGCGAAGCGCTGCGTATCGCGGTTGATCTGCTGCAACAGCGCGCCGCCCATGCCGAACACAATGTTGTCCGCCGCGAAACCGGCTTCGTCCATAGCGGCAAGAATCGCCTCGATCGAATCGGGATTCATGCCGTCGCCCTGAATCACCCGCACGTTGTTGAGCACGCGCCGCCCTTTGCCGTTCACCACGGATCCGAACGATGCCTCGAGTGCCTGCATGGTTTGCAGCACGATCGTCTGCGGATCGCCGGAGTCGGGCCGGATCACCAGCGTGCCGCCGGAGTCGAGCACCGCCTGCTTCAACTCCGTGCCCCAGGCGTCGAGCGCCGCGAACAAATCGTAGGAGTCGGACACCACGGACACGATAGCCCCCGGCTTGCCGAACTGCGCAATCATGTTGCGGAACGCGTCGGTTTCGCGCTCGCGGCCCCACGATGTGATCGTGCTGTGCTCCGCCGCCGGCACGGAAAACGCCGCCATCGTCTCGTTGTAGTAGTGGTTCGCCGCGACCACGCCGAGCACGGTATCCGAGCCCATGAAGCTGACGAGGTGCGCCGCGCCGCCGATCGCCGCCGACTCCGCGCTCGACACGCCACGCGCGCCGAAGTCGTGCAGCTTGAACGGCAATTGCGTGAGATCGTCACTGCTCCTGAGCAGATAGCCGCGGAGCGTCTTGCGCAGATGCCAGCTTTGCGTCGCAACTGTAATCGGATACCACACGCGCAGCAGCATGGTCTCCAGATACGACGCCAGCCAGAACACCTGCGGATCGTCGCATTCGACCGTGACGAGCACGTTGTGCGTCGGCACAACCGAGCCTTCCGGCACCGCGCGGATACGCACCGGCAGATAACCGCCGTAGTGTTCGACGATGTAGCGCCAGCCCGCTTCGTTGAACGGCTCGCCGTGAGCCGTGAAAAACGCCTTGGCCTGCTCGATCATGGCCGGTGTGACCGGGCGGCACAGATATTCCTTGATCAGCATCTGCAGACCGAAGAACAGCGTGCGATCGTAGCGCCCGCCGCGCGATTCGATGTACGAGAACATCGCCGACGCTTCGGGCGGATATTGCAGGTAGTGCGACGCCTTGTACGAATCCGTGTTGAGAATCGGATTGGACAGGATCGACGCGATATCGTTGAGACCGTTGGACTCGTTTTGCATGGACGATGCTGCGCTCACGGGGCGCTCTGGAAAGTAATCAGACAGGCCGCGAATGTAGCCGGCCACAACGACACGATACACCGTCAAAACACGCCGGGAATCACGCGAAACCGCACCTTGGCTCGACAAGCGCGATAGCTCCCGTCATCGGACGACAGTTTCTCCTCGCGCAGGATGCGTCCGACCTGCCGGAGTGGTCCATGTCATTGGCTACTCGTTTCGATATGCGAATTATCATTTGAGCCGGCTATGCCAAGGGCTGCCGGCTTCCCAATGCCGCAGCCTAGCAGCGCGGCACGGGTCCGCTGACCAGATCGCGCACCGACGTGCGGATTCGCTTCTGACGAGTCTGTCCCGCTGACAGGACGGCTTCAATGCCCGGGCTTGAGTTGCGGCGGCACGTTCGGCCGCGACGCGAACAGCCGGCCGAGCACGCCTTTGCGGCGCTCGGCGCTGGACGGCCACAGCATGTCCGCCAACAGACTGATGCCTTGCGCGAGCGTGCTGTCTCGGGCGGATGTCACCAGCGGCACACCGCGGCAGAGCGCTTCATTGGCCTGCTTTTCGTCGCGCGGAAGCTGATGCGCCACCTTCGCGCCGAGCGTCTGTTCGAGCTTCGACAGGTTGATCTGGGCGTTCTTGTCGTAGTGATTCACCACCACCCGCACCTTGCTGGCCGGATAACCCAGTTCCCTGAAAATATCGAGCATGCGGCGCCCGCCGTGCAGGTAAAGCAGGTTCTGCCGCACCACCATGCAGATCGCGTCGCTGCGGTCGAGTGCATGGATCGTCAACGGATTCAGGCTCTGGCCGATGTCGATCAGCACCGCGTCATAGCGCTCGCGCGCCAGCGCGAGAATGCACTCCATCTGCGCGGGCAGCAATTCCGCGGCCTTGAGCGGATCGCCCGCACCCGCCAGCACATCGAGATTTGCGTGGACATGCATCACGCATGATTCGAGTAGCGCGGCGTCGAGGCGCTCCGCCTGGGAGCAGAGATCGGCAAGCGTGGTAGGCGGCGGTTTGTCGGCCATGAGCAGGCTGGCGTCGCCGAATTGTTGGCTGAGATCGATCAGCAGCACACGCCGGTTGCTCAGCGCGGCAAGCGAATACGCGAGATTCACGGCGATCAGCGTAGTGCCGCTGCCGCCTTTGCTCGAGGCGAGCGAGACGACACGGCCCGCACGGCGGCCGATGGCGTTTTTCCGCGCATCGGCCTGGATGAGAATGGTGGTGATCTCGTCGACGTCGAGCGGCCACGCCAGCACATGCCGCACGCCGACGCGCATCGCCACACCCAGCAAGGCGGTGGACGGCGCCGCCGTCATCAGCACGCAGTGCAGGGCCGGTGTGCAGGCCAGCGCTTCCTCGACGCCGTCCAGGTCGCGCGCACTCAGATCGGCGTCGTCGACGATCAGCATATCGGCGCTTCGAATCGCACGGTCGTGCGCCCGCACTTGCCGGGCCGTGCCGTGAGCGGTGCGCAGCCGGTAAGCCACGCCGCTGGCCTCGAGACGAGCGACGATTTCCGGCGCGCGCTCCATGCTGGATGAAATCAGGAAGATGTCGATCATGTCGGCTCTCCGCCGGTCTGACGCCGTTCGGTTGGCGAAGCCACCTCGATAGCGATCGATGTTCTGGTTATTCGTCGGAATCGGACGGGTGAATGTCCGCACCGCGCTCGTAGTTTCGTTCCTGCGACACCGGCATCTCATACACCGAGTCGCGCAGCGCCTCGCGTTGAATCTCCGCTTGCGCCCGCCGCTTGATCGCCTCGGCAATCACCAGCGTCGTCAGATCGACCGGCGGCGCGGCGAACAAAGCACGCGGCGCGGCGATATGCCGTTGATAGGCGACATCCGTTGAATACACGGTGGTTCGACGAGCCGACTGTGCTGTGCCGGCCGGCCTGGTGAACTGTCTGGTCATGACAACCCCCAAAAAGATCTGCTTTTTCTCACTGCCCTGTCCAGGTGAGCCGTGTCCGCCAATTCGCGGACACGGCGCCCGGTCCACCTCGTACACTGCGCCTCTCTATGGAGGCTCTGGCCATTCCTCCCCGCTCCATCGCGCCCGGTTGGTCCTCGACCGCGCGCTACCCCGCCGCTTTTCTTTCGCTGTTTTCTTGTTGTTGTGCGTATCGTTCGCTCACAATCTCCGCGAGCGCGGTACTTGTTGTTTTTGCCATCCCCTTCATACCGCCGAAACAGACGGAAAAAGTGGCGAGGTCGACCTTTACATCGTCCGGTCACGATGACCGGTACGTTGTACCGATCATTCGCGCCGTGCTTTTATGTCATTTGTTTTTCAGTGGCCCCGCCGCCCCCTCGTAAGACGCATTGGCTTCCCCCCGTCGCGTCTACGAAGTCTTATGTGCCGCCGATCTCTTTTCACTCTTCACTCTGGTTTCCCGAAGTTCGGACCGGGCGGCAACAGCATTCGCTGTGAAGTGCTTATTGCAACGGCTATGCCATGTGCCTTCAAAGCCTTATGCCACCTTGATCGTTGCTGCCGCGCACTCAATTCGCGCACGCTTCGCATCACGCGTTGATTCGAATTCGACACGCACTTGTGCGTCCGCCGACGCGCCGCGGCAAGACGTATCCGGACGTTTGTTCGCCGGGCAGCGCGCACGTCCCGCGTGGGGCCGGGCGTTGCGTCACATCCCGGTCAAATATGCCGATGCTTCGGAACCCTACCTGGTAGTCTTGGCACCCTGCCCAATCTGTCGCAGGCGTGAGACGACGTAAATCCCGAATTACAGTTCCGTTTCACATTTGCCGTAAAACAAGTTGAAGCGCTATGTGGGATGCCGAGCATAGCGGGACTTGACCATCCGTTTTTGACCCGCAAGGACAATGGGGTGATGTGCAAAACGTTTCTGAATCCAGACTTGTTTGTATGGCGCTCGAAAGCGGTTTCGCTTATCGTTAAGCCCATGCGCCAAGAAGAGCGTCTGAATCAGGCCAACGAGGTTAAAAACTGTTTGAGTGATTCGGGGAAAAGATCGTGTGACGGTTACAACGGTGAACACCGTCCCGCCATTCGTCCGATATGTAGCACCTCGCGGCTCGCGCCGCCCGCTCCATGCCCCCCGAGATTGCCGCTACCGTGAATCGTCACCGCCGGGCTGCGAGTCGCAGAACCCCAAAGCGGTGGATCAATCCATGTCCGGGTCCGCACATGCGGACCGGCTGGCTCAGTTGGCCGGAAGCCGGCATCTTGCCGGTCTGTTGGGTACGTCGCAGAACAGTCCTGAGAGTTGCATCAAACCGGGGGTAACATGAACACGACTTGCACGCCTGTCGACACGGAACGCACCGTTCTGTATGTGTCGAATTCGCCGGATCAGAAACTCGCCGCATTTCTGGCGGCTTCTGGCTGGCAAGCGGTGCATGCCAAAAGCACGGCCGTCGCCGAGCGTATGCTCGAGCGCGGCAATATCAAGGTCGGCCTGGTCGAGCTGCCCGGCGACTGCACATCCCAGCATCTGTCCGCGCTGGCGTCCTGCATGCGGCGCGTCGAAACCAACTGGGTCGCCCAGATCGCGCCGGGCCAGGCGGAGAACGAACTGGTCAGCCGCTTCATCCTCGACTATTGCTTCGACTTCGTCACACGGCCGTGGCTCAACGAGCGGCTCGTGTTCGCGCTCGGCCACGCGCATGGGCTGTCGAGCCTGCGGCATGTGGAAGTCGCGCCGGAGCCCTCGCTCGGCCGGCACGGCATGGTCGGGCAATGCGAAGCCATGCAGCAGTTGTACCGGCGCATCGACAAATGCGGCGTGACCGACGCGCCGGTGTTCGTCGCCGGCGAATCCGGCACCGGTAAGGAACTGACCGCCAAGGCGATTCACGAACGCTCGCCGCGCGCCGGCCGGCCCTTCGTCGCGATCAATTGCGCGGCGATTCCGCCGAGCCTCTTGCAAGCCGAATTGTTCGGCCACGAACGCGGCGCCTTTACCGGCGCGCTCCAGCGCAAGATCGGCCGGATCGAGAGCGCCCATGAAGGCACCCTCTTCCTCGATGAAATCGGCGACATGCCGCATGAATGTCAGGCGGTGCTGTTGCGCTTCCTGCAGGAAGGCACGATCGAACGGCTGGGCGGCAGTGGCCCGATCAACGTCAATGCGCGGGTCATTTCGGCGACCCACGTCGATCTGGACAAGGCGGTCGAAGACGGGCGCTTCCGCTCCGACCTGTATCACCGTCTATGCGTGCTGCGCCTCGTCGAGCCGCCGCTGCGCGAGCGCGGCGGCGATATCAAGCTGCTCGCCAACTATGCATTGAGCATGTACAAACAGGACGGCGCGCGCAAACTGCGCGGCTTGTCGAGCGACGCGATCGTCGCCATGTCGAACTATCCGTGGCCGGGCAACGTGCGCGAGCTGATCAATTGCGTGCGCCGGGCCGTGGTGATGAGCGAGGGCCGCTTTATCACGGCGAGCGATCTTGGGCTGCCGGAAGCCGACAACGGGCCGGCCGTGACGCTGGCGGAAATCCGCAGCAAGGCCGAGAAAGACGCGATCGAGCATGCGCTGCAGCGGCATGGCTACAAGCTGTCCGAGGCGGCGGTCGAACTCGGCATTTCGCGGGCCACGCTGTATCGATTGATGCACGCCAACCGGCTGCACCAGGAGCCGACCGCCGGGCGCGCTTCGAACGGCGCCGGCGGCGCGGATGCCGACGGCGAGACGGAGCGGCGGGCGCCTTCGCTGGTGTGAGCGGGTAACTTCGGCGCGGCGATTGCTTCGTCGGCTTCTGTCGTGTCGGGTTTGGTCTGGGACTCGCCCGCTGCGGGGGATGGGGGGCCGCGCACGCTCCCCCTACGCGAGCTCCACTCCGCACGTTTGCCACTTCGCACACCCGCACTTCGCGCCCCCCATTTTTCGCCCATCACGGCATGAAATGACGGGCTACGGCGCGTTAGCCGCCGCTCCCGCATCCCTCGCGCCTTTCGCCGACACGCCGGCATTGCTATGCTGAAGGCCGTTCATCCATCCGGGAGCGGACTTGGCCGACCAGCACGTACCGGCGCTCGAGCGCCGTTCCTCGTCCGTCCTGCCCGCTCAGGCGAGCCCGTGCGACGCGCTCGTCATTCGCGCGCAGCATCCCAGCCTCGTCCATCCGTGCCGGCGTAAAAAACTCGCGCTGGCTGCGACCATCCTCGGCTCGAGCATGGCCTTCATCGACGGTTCCGTGGTCAACGTCGCCTTGCCGTCCATCCAGACCGAACTGGGCGCGAGCGTGGCGGCGATCCAGTGGGTCGTCGACGCCTATCTGCTGTTTCTCGGCGCGCTGGTGCTGGTGGGCGGCTCGCTCGGCGACAAGCTCGGACGGCGCACGGTGTTCATCGCCGGAATCGGGCTGTTCACGCTGGCCTCGATCGGCTGCGGCCTCGCGCCGGGCGCCGCCGCGCTGATCGCGGCGCGCGCCGTGCAAGGCGTGGGCGCGGCGTTGCTGGTGCCGAGCAGCCTCGCGATCATCGGCGCGGTATTCGACGACAAGGAGCGCGGCCAGGCGATCGGCACCTGGGCCGGCGTCGGCGCGATCACCTCGGCGCTCGGCCCGGTGGCGGGCGGCTGGCTCGTCGATGCGTTTTCGTGGCGGGCCATCTTCTTCCTGAATGTGCCGATTGCGTGCGCGACCGTCGCGCTGGCAGTGATGGCCGTGCCCGACAGCCGGCAGGACGACGACGGCAATCCATCCGTCGCCGCCGGAGCCCCCGGCCACGCGGCGGCCGGACTCGACTGGCCGGGCGCCGTCACTGTCACCGCCGGACTGGCCGCCTTGACCTACGGCCTGACCCTCGCCTCCGCGCATGGCTTCGGCAACCGCTGGGTGCTGGCGTCGATCCTCGGCGGCCTGCTGGTGCTGATCGCTTTCGTCGCGCTCGAAGCGCGAACCCGCAATCCGATGATGCCGCTCGACGTGTTCCGCTCGCGCGACTTCGTCGGCGCCAATCTCGTCACGCTGCTGCTTTACTTCGGTTTGGGCGGCGCGCTGTTCTTCCTGCCGTTCACGCTGATCCGCGCCTATGGTTACAGCGCGACCCAGGCGGGCGCGGCGTTGCTGCCGGTGCCGGTGACCATCGGCCTGCTGTCGCGTTTCACCGGCGGGCTGACAAGCCGCTACGGCGCGCGGGTCTTGCTGACCGCCGGCCCGGTCGTCGCCGCGGCCGGCTTCGCGATGCTCGCGCTGCCGTGGGTACGCGGCGAGTACTGGCGCGGCTTTCTTCCGGCGCTGGCCGTGCTCGGGCTCGGCATGACCATTACCGTCGCGCCACTGACGACGACGGTGATGACCTCGGTGTCCGCCGCCCGCACCGGCGTCGCCTCGGGCATCAACAACGCGGTGGCGCGGGTGGCGAGCCTGCTGGCGATTGCGGTGCTGGGGATCGTGTTCGTGTGGTCTCACGATGCCGCGCTCGATGCGCGGCTCGATGCGCTGCACGTGCCGCAGGCGGTGCGCGCGGCGGCGAGCTTGACGCAGATTGGCATGGATTCGGGCGCTGCGTCGCCGGCCGCTGCGACCGGTGCGTCGGAAGGAAAAGTGGGCGGTGCGTCGGCAGATGTGACGACGGCGCAAGCCGAAGCCAACGCGGCCCAAACACATGCACCGCCACGAGCGCAAGCCGAGGTGGCGCGGGCACAGGCCGAAGCCTTGGGCGCGGCATTGCGCGCGGTGGCGCTGGTGTCGGCGCTCTGCGCGCTAGCCGGCGCAACGCTGGCGGCCTTCACGATCCGCTCGCAACGGCCGCTTTAGACGCGCGGCGGATGATTCACGGCTCGCGCACGGTTCCATCCATAGTTCATGCCGCGCTGAAACATCGCCGGCCGGCGCTCGCCATACTGCGGTCATGGTGCTTCAGACCACGACCCTCAACCGACCGGGAGCTTGCACATGGCGATTACCTGCTTCATCCGCTATCAGATCGACCCTTTCCAGCGCGATGCCTTCGACGAATACGCTCGCAACTGGGGGCGCATCATTCCGCGCTGCGGCGGCCATCTGATCGGCTACTTTCTGCCGCATGAAGGGACCAATGACATCGCGTGGGGTTTGATCGCGTTCGACAGCCTCGCGGCCTATGAGACGTATCGCGCGAGACTGCGCGCCGACGCCGAGGCACGCGACAATTTCAAGCTGGCGCAGACGAAGCGCTTCATCCTGCGCGAGGAGCGCACCTTCACCGAAGTCGTGGAAGGCACCCTGGGCGTGCCGCCGGTGCGCGCGTCGGCGGCGACGGAGTAATTGCTCGGGGGTTGCGATCGCAGCTGCCGCTGTGGAGGCAGAGGCACAGGTCAAGGGAATTCCTGCGCGTCACAGCCGGTATGGGACAATCCGGTGCTGTCGACAGGCAAGTTTTTTGCTACCGCAAGGTACCGCTGCACGGGGCTCGCCGGCTTTCCGGCGCCTCGCGCCACGGCGGTTCAAGGAACTTGTACGGTTAAACCCGTGTCGGTTCATGGTCACGCCGCCGAACCGTCCATACGTATCGGCACAGCCGTCCGCATCTGTCCCCCGCTTTACACCCTATGCGCAAATTATTCCAGGTCTGGTTTTTCGTTCTTCTCGCCTTCATCACCGCGCCGGTTTTCGCCGCAACAGCGCCGGCCACGCCCGCGTCGTCGGCCTCCGGCGTCGGCGTCACGCTGACACCCGAGCAGGCTCGCCAGGCTCTCGCCGTTCTCAATGACCCCAAGCGCCGCGCACAAGTCGCCGACACGTTGCAGGCCATTGCCGCCGCCGGCGCCCGGCGCGCGCCCCCCGC
>NZ_JAQQEG010000008.1:0-233431 GCF_046027395.1 Paraburkholderia dipogonis
CTTCAGCTCAGCTTCCCGACGTATCGATCACCTTGAAGCGCGACCGCTTCTGCGCGCGAATTACCAGCTGATACGCATCCACATACTGTTGCGCCATGCGGTGCGAGGTGAAGCGCTCCTCGAAGCGCTGCCGCACGCCCGCGCGCGGCATCTTGTGCAGGCGATTGACCGCCGCCACCGCGCCGATTTCGTCTTCGACGATAAAACCCGTCACGCCGTCTTCCAGCACTTCCGGCACCGAGCCGCGGTTGAACGCGATCACCGGCGTGCCACATGCCATCGCTTCGATCATCACGAGGCCGAACGGCTCCGGCCAGTCGATCGGAAACAGCAGCGCGTGCGCGCCGGACAGGAATTCGGCCTTCTGGTTATCCGCGATCTCGCCGATGAACTCGACATAAGGCAAATCCAGTAACGGCCGGATGTCGCGCTCGAAATACTCGCGATCGGCGGCATCCACTTTCGCGGCGATGCGAATCGGCATGCCGCAGCGGCCCGCAATCCGGATCGCGGTGTCGACCCGTTTTTCCGGCGAGATCCGGCCGAGAAACGCGAGGTACTTCTGCTCGACCGGCTGCGGCGTGTAGAGCTGCTCCGGCAAGCCGTGATAGACGGTGGTCAGCCACTTGGCCTGCGGCAGCGGATGCCGCTGCGAATTCGAAATCGAGATCACCGGCGCGGTGTTGAAGGTGTCGAACACCGGCTGTTGCTCGGGCAAGTCGAGGCGGCCGTGCATCGTCGTGACGAACGGCGTGTCCTGGCGCTTGAAAACCGAGAACGAGTAATAGTCGAGGTGAAAATGCAGGACGTCGAAATTTTCGGCCTGGCGGCGTACCAGTTCCATCAGCAGCATATGGGGCGCCACGCGGTCGCGAATCCCCGGATCGAGACGCAGCGCGCGTGGCCAGACGGCTTCGAGCTTCGCGCTGGTGACGGAGTCGCCGCTCGCGAACAGCGTCACGTCATGGCCGAGATCGACCAGCGCCTCGGTGATGTACGACACGACGCGCTCCGTGCCGCCATATAGCTTCGGCGGCACCGATTCGGTCAAAGGGGCGATCTGCGCAATCTTCATATTGTGTCTCCGTAAGCTGACGGCTTGCGCCGCGAGGCGGTGCGCGTCAGCGGCGCTGAGTATGACAGCGCCGATACCTCCGATCAATGCAACGGCCGAATCCACCCGCGTGCACCACCGGCATCGAAGCATTATTCACTACAGGACAACAAAAAGCCTCTGGTCTTGCATTTCCTCGGTGCTGTTACATTCAGCTTACATACGGCTCGACGCTTGAACGGCATCACGTGTCAGCGTGCGGGCCATTTCCAGGCCGGTAAATCGCGGTCGTCCGCGTCGGTGATCCGGGTTGCGCCGAACTGCTTTTCCAGCACGATCGACTGGCTCGCCTCCTCGCGCTCGAGCGCCGCGATCAAACGCGCCGCATGCGACACCACCAGCACCTGCGAATGCGCGGCCGCCCGCGCGATCAGGCGGGCGAGCGCCGGCAGCAGGTCGGGATGCAGGCTCGTCTCGGGTTCGTTCAACACGAGCAACTCGGGCGGTCGCGGCGTCAGCAAGGCCGCGACCAGCAGCAGATAGCGCAAGGTGCCGTCCGACAGCTCCGCGCCCTTCAGCGGCCGCAGCAGGCCGTGCTGCTGCATCACCACTTCGAAGCGGCCGTCCAGTGTCGTGACGTCGAGGCGCGAGCCGGGAAACGCGTCGTCGATGGCGGCGTCGAGCGCGGCCGGGTCGCCGATTTCGCGGATGGTTTGCAATGCGGCGGCGAGGTCCGCGCCGTCGTTCGCGAGCACGGGTGTGTGCGTGCCGATCTGCGGCCGACGCGCGGGCGCGTCGGCGTCGGTGCGGAAATGATCGTAGAAACGCCACGAGCGGATCTGCTCGCGCACCGTGACCATCTCGGGCGCGGTCCGCGGGTCGGAGAACTCCGTCATCATGCTGTCGAAGCTGGCGACGGGCTGTGGAATGGTTTGCCAGTCGCCCTGCTCATCGCGCGTGCGCAGCGCCGGACCGTGGCGGTCCACCAGCAAGGCTGACGGCCGCAGCACGGGGCCGCTCCAGATGCATTCGCGCTTGATGATTGGATCAAGCAGGAATTTGCTTGCTTCATCAGGCGGCCGGTCTTCGGGCGGCGGCAGGCCCAAATCAATCGCATAACTGAAATGCTCGCCGGAAAAACCGAGCCGCAGACTCACCGGCTCTTTGCGGCGCGTGCCTTCGACCGGCAACTCACCCGCCAGCACGGCCCGCGAAAAGCGTTCAGGACCGGCCCATAACGTGGACGGCAAGCCGCCCTCGCGCGCCAGCGAAGTAATCACGCCGCCGCGCGCCGTTTCGGCCAAGAGGCGCAGCGAACGGTACACGCTCGACTTGCCGCTGCCGTTCGCGCCGGTGATCACATTCAGGCGGCCGAGCGGCACGATCAACTCGCGCAGCGAGCGGTAACCCGCGACAGCCAACGTGGTCAGCATGCGGCCGCCCCGCCTTCAGCAGCGAGGCGCGACGCGCCTCGCAAAACTACCCCGTGGAAACACCCCATCACTTGTGCCCGCCGCCCTTGCCCGGCTTCTGTGCCGGCACGCTGCGCAGATCGCGCAGGAAGGTGTCGCGCCACACGCCGAGATCGTTCTTGCGCAGCGCCGCCATGTTGATCTCGTGACGCCGCTGACGCGCGTCGAGCGGCATCTGCAACGCGCGTTGCAAGGCTTCGCACATGCCGATCGCATCATGCGGATTGACCAGCAGCGCGCCGGTCAGCTCCGCGGCCGCGCCCGCGAAAATCGACAGCACCAGCACGCCGGGGTCGTCGGGATTCTGCGCGGCGACGTATTCCTTCGCGACCAGATTCATGCCGTCGTGCAGCGGCGTGACGAAACCGATCTGCGATTCGCGAAACAGCGACATCAGCTTCCAGCGGTCGTACTGCTGGTTCAGATAGCGGATCGGCGTGTAGTCGAGCCCCGAGTAACGGCCGTTGATGCGCCCTGCTTCGTACTCCAGATCCTGGCGAATCTTCTGATAGGTGGCGACGTCCGAGCGGGTCGGCGGCGCGATCTGCACCAGCGTGACGTTGCCGCGCCATTCCGGCGAGCGCTCCAGCAGGTGCTCGAACGCGCGGAAGCGCTCGACGAGACCCTTCGAGTAATCGAGCCGGTCGACGCTCATGATCAGCTTGCGCCCTTCCAGGCTCTGCTTCAGGTCGAGCACGTGCTGACGGCTTTCGTAGCGCTTCGCCTGCTCGGCGATTTCGTCGGGGAACACGCCGATCCGGTAGACGCCCGTGCGCAGCTTGCGGCCGAACGCTTCGACGACGCCGTCCGCGCCTACCGTGCCGCGCGCGTGACGCGTGACGTAGTCCTTGAAGGCGAGTTCGTCGGTGGCGGTCTGGAAGCCCAGCAAGTCGTAGCACGACAGCGACTTCACCAGTTCTTCATGCGGCGGAATGTTGAGCAGGATCTGCGGCGCGGGAAACGGAATGTGCAGGAAGAAGCCGATGCGATTCGTGATGCCCTCGTTGCGCAGCGCCTCGGCGAACGGGATCAGATGGTAGTCGTGAATCCAGATCACGTCGTCCGGCTCGAGCAGCTTGATCAGCTTGTGCGCGAGCCACGCGTTGACGCGCCGGTAGCCCGCGTACTCCTCGCGCTCGTAGCGTGCGAGGTCGTTGCGGTAGTGGAACACCGGCCACAGCGTCGCGTTCGAAAAGCCGCGATAGTACTGGTCGTAATCCTTGCGCGTGAGACCGACGGTCGCGAAGGTCACCGCGCCGTCCTGCTCCAGCGTCGGACCCGCGTTGGCGACGGTTTCGCTGACCACGTCGCCGCTCCAGCCGAACCACACGCCTCCGGCATCCTTCAGCGCGCCGAATACGCCGACCGCGAGGCCGCCGGCCGAGCCCTTGGTTTCCGTCGGCGTTGCGACGCGATTCGACACGACGATCAGTCGGCCCATGTTGCATGTCCTCCTTGGTTTTCGCGCGGCGCGCTCGGGTGTGTTGTCAGGTGTTCGCGGTGTCTTGCGTGCAATGGCGCAGCGAGAACCGGAAACACGATGAGGCACGCGATGCCGCGCCAGGTTGGTGAGTGCGTGGACGGTTCGACCGCTTTGGTGCCCGATCAGTTGCATTCATCGGCACCTCCATGCCAGAGTACGCCGCTTTCCGGCATCAAACCTTTTCCTTCACCGGCCGCGGCACATCGGCTGCCGACGGCCGTCCGGCGCGGCTTGCCACCGGGTCGGCCTCGGTATGCGCGGCCGTGCTGCCGGCCGGCGTCTGCGTGCTGCGCGGCACCCAGTCGAGCGGTTCGCCCTTGCCGGTTTCGAGTTCGGCCGAGACTTCCGCGCGCGCCCGCGGCAAGTACTGCGGGTAATGCTGCTGGATGAAATCGAGCAGCCCCTCGCGCACCCGGCAGCGCAAATCCCAGTTCAGGCCGGAATCGAGTGAACTGACGAGCGCGCGCAATTGCATGGAGCGCTCGGTGCCGTCCGTGACCTGCAGCACCTGCACGCGGCGATCCCACTCGGGCGCGTCCTCGACGATGCGCGCGAGCTCCTCGCGCAACGGCGCGAGCGGCATGCGGTAATCGACGTACAGAAACACCGTGCCGATGATCTGCGAACTGCTGCGCGTCCAGTTGGAAAACGGGTTTTCGATGAACCATTGCAGCGGCACGATCAGCCGGCGCTGATCCCACAGACGCACTGACACATACGTGCCCGTGATTTCCTCGATACGCCCCCACTCGCCCTGAATCACGACGACGTCGTCGAGACGGATCGGCTGCGACAGCGCGATCTGCAAGCCCGCGATCAGATTGCCGAGCACCGGCCGTGCCGCGATACCGGCGACCAGGCCCGCCACGCCCGCCGACGCCAGCAGGCTCGCGCCGATCTGTCGGACACTGGGAAACGTCATCAACGCGCCGCCCACGCCGACGATCACGATCACGAACATCACCGAGCGCGCGAGCACGCGCGCCTGCGTATGGATGCGGCGCGCCTGCAGGTTGTCGGCGGTATCGAGCGGATGGGCCTGAATGATCGCCTCGCCGATCGCCGCCGCCGAGCGCACCGACAGCCACGTAATCCCGCCGATGAATGTGATCGCGACAGCGTCGCGCAGCGGCGTGATGAAGGTCAGCGTGTCGGGTGCTTCCCACCACACCGCCTCCAGCGCGAGGATCACGAGCACGAACAAAGACGGCTTGTCGATATAGCGCAGCACCACGCTGGTGAGTGGATAAGGCCGCGCGAGCCGCGTCACGATGCGCGCGCCGATCCGATGAATGCCCACGGCCAGCACCATCGCGATGACCGAGACGATCAACGCGCCGAGCCACGTATGCAGCGGCGCTTCGGCCATGCGGCTGAGTTCGTCGAGAGTTGGCATGAAGGGGCTTTTCCTCCTTGGCTTGAGTGTGGACAGAACCAGCGCAGAACGAGCGCGGAACCGGCGGGCCTCGAACGTGGCTGTGGTGTTGCGTGACGCGCCGGGGCGCCCGGGGCGCCGGTGACGAAGCGTTCGCCAAAGACGCAAAAAGAAGCGAGGGCGAGCCGCACGACTGCGCGCCGTCGCGGACTACCCTACAGACATCTTAGGTCGTTCGTCAGCGCGATCCTGGAAAGGTGCCGAGGCCAGCCGCTTCTGCAAAAGGACAGCCGGGGTTTAAACCGGTTTCAGGCGGGGCTTCGAAAAAGCCCCCGGCGGGATTCCGGCTGCTGAAAACCCGAAACACACCCGCAAGCTAAAACGCTCACCGCGCCCGATGCGGGTGCGCGAGGCATCAGCCCTGATTCAATTCAACTACCGCTCTTGCAGGGAAACGCCTTGCCGAGCCCCAGCGAGATTGCCGTGCTGGCGTTATAGCCCGCGACGTTCGGATTCTCCGCAATGTACTTGCGCACGGCGTCGGTCAGCTGCGCCGAACGCGCGTCCTGCGGCAAGCAGAAGTACTGGCCGACGCGCGGACCGGTCGTGCCGCCGATCGCGTCGATGGTGTTGAAGATGCCGTCGGCGGCGCCTTCGATATAAGCGGCACACGCGCTACGCGATGCCACGTCCGTCTTGGTGCACAGCTTGTTGAGGTCGCCTCCCGTGAACGCGGCTGCCGATAGCGGTACGGCAAGCGCGCTGGCGAAAATCAAAGCCCGCAGCATGGTGTTCCTTTCCAGGGTCGTTTATCAGGCGGTCTTTCGCCGCATCCAAAGGGCGCGCCCATGTGGCGCGCCAAAGTCGTCATTCTGCACTGTTTTGCGAAGCGCAAGCGTGCGCGGCGCCGCTATCTTCAGGCACTTTTTACTGGCTTGCCGGACAGTGACGGCTGCGCCGGTAGTTTCGCGCAGGTGGCCGCCCGGCAAAATCGGCCGCCTCCCGAGTGGCGCTCAGACGGCCAGCGGATCAACCCGCCTCCGACCGGCGCTCAGGCGCCCGGCTGGCAAACCGGCTGGCCTCTGGCCGGCGCGAAGGCGGCCGGCGACCAGGTTGCCCGGAACCGCCCGTCCGCGCCACCGCCCACATCACTTCTGCTGCATCTGCTGCAGGCGCGCGGTCAGTCCTTCGACCACGTCCGGCTCCTTGTAGGTCTTCGCGAAATCGAGCGCCGTCATGCCGATCTGGTTCTTCACCGTCAGGTCCGCGCCGTTGTCGAGCAGCAGCTTCACCGTCGAGACGTGACCGCCGCGCGCGGCCATCATCAGCGGCGTGGTGCCGTTCGGCGAGCCGGCGTCGACGTAGGCCGAATGGTCGAGCAGCACCTTGACGATGTCGTCATGTCCGTTCGCCGCCGCGTAGTGCAGCGGCGCCCAGCCCTTCTTGTTGACCTCGGCGTCTTTCGCGATCAGCAGATTGACGAAGTCGAGGTCGCCGTTCAGCGCGGCCATCATCATCGCGTTCTCGCCGGCCTTGTCCTGGATCTCGATGTTGGTCTTCGGATTGGCGACCAGGGCGGCGCCGACCTTGTCCGACTTCTCGCGTGCGGCCAGCACCAGCAGCGGAATGCCCTGGTTATCCACACTGTTCGGGTCCATGCCCTTGGCGAGCAGCTTGTTGACGCCGTCGACGTCGTCGAACTTGACCGATTTGATCAGCGAATCGATCGGCGCAGCCTGAGCCGGCGACACCACCAGCGAACTCAGCGCGACACAGGCAAGCGTTGCCGCGAATGCGACGCGCCGTGCCGACGCCAGCGCGCCACGCGCTGCCGAAAAGTCTTGGAAAGCTGCAATCGACATCGAAATTTCTCTCATATTTAACTTTAGGAAACGTCCCTATCCTTTTGATATTGATCGACTTTATGTCTCACGCGCCAGCGGGCGCGGGGATCTTGAAAAGGCGGAAGAAGTTCTGCGTGGTCGCGCCGGCCAGCGCCGTTTCCGGCATCTCGCGTTGCTGCGCGATGAACCGTCCGACATAACTGACGTACGCAGGTTCATTAGGCTTGCCGCGATACGGCACGGGCGCGAGGTACGGCGAGTCGGTTTCGATCAGCAAACGATCGAGCGGAACGCGGCGCGCGACGTCCTGCACGTCGGTCGCGCTCTTGAACGTGACGATGCCCGACAGCGAGATGTAAAAATTCTGCGCCAGCGCTTGCTCGGCGACGGCCCACGGCTCCGTGAAGCAGTGCATCACGCCGCCCGGCTCGCCCGCGCGTTCCTCAGCCATGATGCGCAGCGTATCTTCCGACGACGAGCGCGTATGGATGATCAGCGGCTTCCCGGTGGCATGCGCCGCGCGGATATGCGTGCGAAAGCGCTCGCGCTGCCATTCCATGTCGGCGATCGTGCGGCCTTCCAGACGGTAATAGTCGAGACCGGTCTCGCCGATCGCGACCACCTTCGGATGCCCGGCCAGCTCGACCAGTTCGGCGACGCTCGGCTCGCGCATGTCCTCGTGATCCGGATGCACGCCGACCGACGCGTACACGTTCTCATACCGGCTGGCGATATCCAGCACCGACGGCAGCGTTTCCAGATCGACGGACACGCACAGTGCATGCGTGACCGAGTGGCTGCGCATATTCTCGAGCACCTGCGGCAGGCGGTCGGCGAGTCCTTCGAAGTTGATATGGCAGTGCGAGTCGACAAACATGGTGATGTCCTGCGTAGGAAGTGCGAGGTGAATCAGGCGGCGTTCGCGGCGGCCGCGACAGCGTCGAGGCGTTTGCCGAGAATCACCAGATCGCGCTCCACGCCGTCCAGCACGGCCACACGCGGCAACGAGCCCCACGTGTCGAAACCGAACGCGCGGAACAGGCGCAGGCTAGCCTCATTGTGGCCGAAGATAAAGCCGAGCACGGAGTCGATGCCGAGCGCCGGCGCCGCCGTGAGCGACGCCGCCAGCAATTGCTTGCCGAGGCCCCGGCCACGCGCGCTTTCGTCGAGATAGATGCTGACTTCAGCGGTGCGTTGATAAGCCGGGCGTCCGTAGAAATCCGAGAAGCTCAACCACGCGATCACGCGGCCGGGCTTTTGAGCGTCTTCCACCACCCACAACGGCCGCTTTTGCGGGCCGTGCGCGTGAAACCAGCCCAGCCGGCTTTCGATGCTGACCGGCTCGAGATCGGCCGTAACTTGCCGCGACGGCACAGTTGAGTTGTAGATGGCGACGATAGCGGGCAGATCGTCGAGCGTGGCATCGCGGTAGGAAAGGCTCATGGTGCGTTGAACGTAAGATGGAAGGCCAAAACGGGAAGAAAGGCGCGGGACGACAAGAGCATAACGAAAGGCGGGACCGGCGCCAGCCGCGTGACGCTGTGAAGCGCGCCTGCCGCTGCCGGCGTGTCCACGGACAAACTTACGCGAACAAGTCGCGGTAGCCGATAAACAGTTCCTCGAACACCAGCCGCGCATTCAACGGATGGTTCTCGACGGCGCGCTGGCGCGTCACGGTGCGCATGAAGCGCGCGAACGCGCTGGCGTCGGCCTGCGACGCGCACCGCGTCAACGCCGCCGACGCTTGTGGAAAGTAACGTGGCGCGCCCGCCGTGCGCTGCGCCAGCAGATCGTACATCCAGCGTTGCAGCCAGCCTAGCACCAGCGGCACAGGCAGCTTCTGCAGCGCCTCGCCGCAGGCGAAGGCATCGCAATCGGGGCCGGCGGCGAGTTGCTTGAGTGTCCAGTCGCGCAGCGCGCGGTTCTCGTCGCTGGCAAGCGCGAGCGCCGTGAGCGGCGCGCCGCCGGATTCGGCGAGCAGCGCGGGCGCTTCGGCCACGCCTTGCGCGGCGAGCCACTTCGTCGCCACGTCGGGCGCGGGCATGGTCATCGGCCATTGGCGGCAGCGGCTGATGATAGTGGGCAGCAGGCGGTCGATCCGCGCCGACACCATCAGGAACACGACGCCCGCCGGCGGTTCTTCCAACGTCTTCAGCAGCGCGTTGGCCGCGGCGATATTCAACCCTTCCGCCGGATACAGCACGACCACGCGCGCGCCGCCGCGGTGCGAACCCACGCCGACGAAGTCGACCAAGCCGCGAATCTGCTCGATCTTGATTTCCTTGCTGGGCGTGCGGGTCTTCTTGCCTTCGTCGGCGTCGGCCTTGTCGGCTTTCTCGTCCGCGGCGTTGTTCAGGCCGGCTTCGGCGGCCAGCGCCTCGGGGACGACGATCCGGTAGTCCGGATGATTGCCCTGCGCGAACCAGTTGCAGGCCACGCACGCGCCGCACGGCTCGCCGTTGGGCTGTTGCGCCTCGCACAGCAGGCCCTGCGCGAGATGCTGCGCGAAGCGCAGCTTGCCGATGCCGGCCTGTCCATGCAGCAACAGGGCGTGCGGCCAGTGGCCGCGCAGCTGCTGCAGGCGGTTCCAGTCATCGGCTTGCCACGGATAAATCATCGCTTCTCTTTAAAATCAATCTGTTGCAGGAGTTTTATGAGACATAACACGAACTCTGCATACCGTTATAAAACAAGGTTATATTCTTTTAAAATCAAAGAATTGCAATCAACTCTTCAAGCTTCCTCTGAATTTGCACAATGCTCTGCGCGGAGTCAATGATAGCGAACCGGTATGGCGCTTCTTCGGCGCGGCGCAGATATTCGGCGCGAGTCCGGTTGAAAAACGCCACCGACTCGCTCTCGAAGCGATCCGGATCGCGCGCCGCACTGCGCCGTTCGTTGGCGATCGCGGGCGCGAGGTCGAACAGCACCGTCAGGTCCGGTTGAAAACCGCCCTGCACCCAGCGCTCCAGCGTTTCGAGCTTGTCGCGCGGCAGGCCGCGGCCGCCGCCCTGATAGGCGAAGGTCGCGTCGGTGAAACGGTCCGACAGCACCCAGTCGCCGCGCGCGAGCGCCGGCTCGATCACTTCGGCCAGATGCTGGCGGCGTAGCGCGAACATCAGCAGCGCCTCGGTTTCGAGGTCCATTTTCTGATGCAGCACGATCTCGCGGATCTGCTCGCCGAGCGGCGTGCCGCCCGGTTCGCGCGTCATGACGACCGAGCGGCCGGTGCTTGCGACTTTCTGTTCGAGGCGCTCCCGAAACCAGCTGAGATGGGTGGTCTTGCCCGCCCCGTCGATGCCCTCAAACGTAATGAATTTGCCCCGCGCCATCATTGCCCTCGAATGTATTTGTCCACGGCCTTGTTGTGATCGCCGAGGGTGTCAGAAAAGATGCTGCTGCCGTCGCCGCGCGACACGAAGTAGAGCGCGGTGGTTTGCGCCGGGTTGAGCGCAGCCTGCAGCGACGCCACACCGGGCAGCGAGATGGGCGTCGGCGGCAGACCCATCCGGGTGTAGGTATTGTAGGGAGTGTCGGTCTGCAGGTCTTTTTTCCTGATATGGCCGGTGTAGCCGTCGCCCATGCCGTAGATCACGGTCGGGTCGGTTTGCAGCGGCATGCCCACGCGAAGACGGTTGGCGAACACCGCCGCCACCATCGGCCGGTCGGACTTCTTGCCGGTTTCCTTTTCAATGATCGACGCCATGGTCAGCGCGTCGTACGGCGTCTTGTACGGCAGGTTCGGCGCGCGCGCGGTCCACGCTTCATCAAGACGCAGACGCATCAGGCGGTAGGCGCGGCGGTACACGTCGAGATCGCTAGTGTTCTTGTCGAACAGATACGTGTCCGGGAAAAACAGCCCTTCGCCATTGCCGATCGACGCTTCCGGCGCATTGATCGCGTTCATCAGATCGGTGTCGCTCATGCCGATCGTGTCGTGCTTGAGCGCCGGATTGGCGTCCAGCTCGGCGCGCATGCGCTTGAAGGTCCAGCCTTCGATAATGGTCGCCACGTATTCATTGACGTCGCCGCGGGCGATTTTCTGCAGCACCTCGTACGGCGTCACGCCCGTCTTGAATTCGTAGTTGCCCGATTTCAGCTCGCTTTGCAGCCCCAGCAGCCGCGTCATGATGACGAACAGTTCGGGTTCGACCGGAACGCCGCCACGATTGAGCTGCAGCGTGACGCTGCGCAAGCTGCTGTGCGGCTTGACGGTGACATCGAGTTGCGCGGGGGTCAGCTCGAGCGGGCTGTTGGCCCAGTGGTACCCGCCGGCAATTGCGGCTGCGGCCAGCACAACGACAAGTGAGCCGGCAATGAAACATTTCTTGAACAGGGTCATGCGAAACGTGGCAGGGTTGGACTGCATATAATACTTGTTTGCCTTAGCTAAAGTCAGAATTGACTGTTCCCGGAATCCATGAACACACCGCTCGCTACCGATTCAGGCACTCTCTCAGGCACCGCCGTCCCGGCAACTTCCACGGCACCCACCGGCCTGCCCACGCTGCCGCGCCCTTCCGCCGATGAATTCAACGCCGCAATTCACCACGGCGCATACATGCCGCTCACGCAGTTCGGCGTGATCGACGCCACCGGCGACGACGCAGCGAGCTTCCTGCACGGCCAGTTGACCAACGACA
Organism: Paraburkholderia dipogonis; assembly: GCF_046027395.1. Classification (GTDB taxonomy): domain Bacteria; phylum Pseudomonadota; class Gammaproteobacteria; order Burkholderiales; family Burkholderiaceae; genus Paraburkholderia; species Paraburkholderia dipogonis_A. The sequence continues at coordinate 11,872 of NZ_JAQQEG010000008.1, forward strand.
CCCAGCACCTCGACGCCGCCAATGCGCGCCTGGCCGGCTACTGTTCGGCCAAGGGACGTCTGCTGGCATCGTTCCTGACCTGGCGCAGCGGCGATACGATCCGCCTGCTGGCGTCGAAAGACGTGCAGGCCGCCGTGCAGAAGCGGCTTTCGATGTTCGTGCTGCGCGCCAAAGCGAAGCTCGTCGACGCGAGCGGCGAACTGGCCGTGGTCGGTCTCGCCGGCGACGTGCGCAAGGCGCTCTCCGGCGTGTTCGATGCGCTGCCGGACGGCGTGCACGTGAAGGTGGACGGCGCGGCGGGCTCGCTGATTCGCGTGCCGGATGCGCTCGAACACCTGCGTTTTCTGTGGATCGGCCCGAAAGCGCAGGTCGAGTCGCTCCTGCCCGTGCTCGACGAAAAGCTCAAGCGCGTCTCGCCGGCCGTGTGGGACTGGCTCGACATTCGCGCGGGCGAGCCGCGCATCACCCAGCCGGTGGTCGAGCAGTTCGTGCCGCAAATGGTCAATTTCGACGTGCTCGGCGCGGTGAATTTCCGCAAAGGCTGCTACCCCGGTCAGGAAGTCGTGGCGCGCAGCCAGTATCGCGGCACGATCAAGCGGCGCACGTCGCTGGCCAACGTGACCGGCGAACTCGACACGGTGCACGCCGGCGCGGAACTGTTCCATTCGGACGATCCGGGTCAGCCGTGCGGCATGGTCGTGAATGCGGCGTCGGCGCCGGACGGCGGCGTCGATGTGCTCGTCGAAATCAAGCTCGCGGCGCTGGAAAACGGCTCGGTGCATCTGGGCGCGGCGGACGGCCCGGCGCTTCGGTTTCTCGCGCTGCCCTACGGGTTGCCGACGGAAATTTGAACTTCTCGCACGGTACGAAGCGGCGCAATCAGGCGCCGCTTTTTACTGGCCTCTTCAACTGTAACGCCCGCCCCAACCGGGAGACGCTCCCCGATGTGCCTGATCGTCTTCGACTGGCGACCCGACGCGGTCGACGGCCCGCTCTTCACGCTCGCCGCGAATCGCGACGAATTCTTTCGCCGCACGGCCGAACCGATCAGTTGGTGGCATGACGCGCCGGGCGTGCTGGCCGGCCGCGATCTGGTGGGCGGCGGCACGTGGCTCGGCATGTCGCGCGACGGCCGCTTCGCCGCGCTGACCAATTACCGCGCGCCGCACGAAATGCGCGCCGACGCGCCGACCCGCGGCACGCTCGTCAGCGACTGGCTGAGCGGCGGCACAAGCGACGTGAGTGGCAGCCCGCACGACACCCCGCTCGCGTACCTGCAGCACGTCGCGCAAACCGGCGACATCTACAACGGTTTCAATCTGCTGGTGGGCGACTGGGCGCGCCGCGAACTCGCCTGGTACTGCAACCGGGCGGATCTCGCACCCGCGTTGCTCGCACCGGGCACGCACGGCATCTCGAACGCGGTGCTCGATACCGCGTGGCCGAAGCTGGTGAACAAGCGCGCGGAACTGGGGACGCTGCTCGCGCGCGACGCCATGCCACCGCTCGAACGCCTGATCGATCTGATGCGCGATCCGCGCCTCGCGCGCGACGACGAATTGCCTTCCACCGGCATTCCGCTCGAACGCGAGCGGGCGCTATCGGCGGCATTCATCGAAACGCCGGAGTACGGCACGCGCGGCACGACCGCGTTGCGCGTGGCCGCGCATGGCGAAGTGATCAGCGTGGCCGTCGCCGAGCGTAGCGACGACAACGGCTCGCACCGGATCGCACGGCCCGGCGACTTCGAGCGCAGCTTCGCTTTCAATATCGAACGCGAGGTCGTCTGAAGGTCGTTGCGCCGACCGCTATTTGACTAGCCGCAGAACCGCGTTCACTCGATGCCGAACGCCGCGCGCAATGCCGCGGCGGCATCCGCGTGCGCCTGCGCGACCTCGGGTACGAAGCCGCCCATTTTAAAGAATTCGTGGATCATGCCCGGATAGCGCTTGAGCGTGACCGCATTGCCCGCGGCGCGCAATTTCTCCGCGTAGGCATCGCCTTCATCGCTCAAGGGATCGTATTCGGCGGTGGCGATCCATGCCGGCGCAACACCGCTGAAATCCGGCGCGCCGCGCTGGCCGTCGAGCGGCGCGAAACGCCAGTCGTCGCGGTCGCCCGTGTCGCGCACGTAATGCTCGAAGAACCATTGAATCGTGTCGCCCGACAGCAGAAAGCCGTCGGCGAGGCGCGAGTGCGAATCGGTTTGCTGATAGCCGGTCGTGCCAGGATAGATCAGCATTTGCAACGCGAGCTTCATCCCGACGTCGCGTGCGAGCACTGCGCAGACCGTCGCCAATGTGCCGCCCGCGCTATCGCCGCCTACCGCGAGCCGGCTGGTATCCACTCCGTATTCCGCGGCATGCGTATGCAGCCAGCTCAAGGCGTCGAACGCATCCTCGACGGCCGTGGGAAATCTGTATTCGGGCGCGAGCCGGTAATCCACCGATAACACCGCGCACCGGCCGTCGCGCGCGAACATCCGGCACAGCGCATCGTGCGTATCGACGCTGCCCACCGTGAAGCCGCCGCCGTGGTAGTAGACCAGCGCCGGCGCGGGCTCGGCCCAGCTCGGCTCGACAGGCTGGTAAAGGCGCGCGCGAATCGTCGCGCCGTCGCGTGTCGGGATGCGCAGATCTTCCAGCGCGAACATCGGCGCGCTGGCGATCTCCAGAATCGGCGCGCTTTTTTCGTATGAGGCCCGCGCGTCTTGCGCGGTCATTTCATGAAGCTTCGGGCGCCTGGCCCGCGCGATCATGTCGAGCACCTGCTCGATCTTCGGATTCAGCGGCATGGTGCGTCTGATGGCGCATAAGCGCCGAAGGTTTAAAAAAACCGGCGCGATAGTGCGCCGGCGATGCGATGAAAGTCGCGCCTAACCGGCGTTCTTCACTTCCGGCTTGAGCGACATTGGATCGGTGGGATTGCGCAACTGCTCGATGTCCTCGTGACGCAGCTTCACCGTCGCCATGATGCCCGGATGCGTGACGATATAGAAACGCCGCGCGGCGATCGCTTCGAAGGTGAGGTCGGCGACATCGTCGGCACTCAGCTTGCCCGATTGCACCGCACGCTGCAGTTGCTTGCCCGCGGCGATCTGCGAGCGCGTCGGTCCGCTGTCGTTGCGCAGGTCAGCGGGGCGCGCGCGTTCCGCGTCGGCGATGCCGGTCGGCACGAAGGCCGGGCACAGCAGCGAACAGCCGACCAGTCCGCCCGCCGCCGCCTCTCCGCCTTGCGCCAACTGCAGGTCGTGATACAGCGTTTCAGTGAGCGACACCACGGCATGCTTCGACGCGTTGTAGATGCCCATCGCGGGCGGCGACAGCAGCCCCGCCACCGACGCCGTGTTGACGATATGTGCCGGCTCGTTCTGCGCCAGCATGATCGGCGTGAAGACCCGCACAGCGTGCGCAACGCCCATCACGTTCACGCCGAACACCCACGACCAGTCGTTCGCCGAGCTTTCCCACAGGAAGCCGCCCGAGCCCACGCCCGCGTTATTGAATAGCAGATGCACGCGGCCATAGGTGTCGAGTGCCGCTTGCGCGAGCGCTTCGACCTGCGCTGCGTTGGCGACATCCGTCGGCACGCCGATCGCCTCGGCGCCGTCGGCGCGCAATGCATCGACGGTGTGTGCGAGCGCGTCGGGATTCACGTCGGCCAGTACGAGCTTCATGCCGAGCGACGCGCCCTTGCGCGCGAACGCGCGGCCAAAACCGCTCGCCGCACCGGTGATCACGGCCACCTTGCCTGCGAATTCGAACATCATGTGACTCCCGTGGAGTTGATCGGCGTGTTGTGTGATTCGCTTGACCGCCGCTGCCATCAGATCAGCTTGACGAGCTGCTTGCCGAAGTTCTTGCCTTTGAGCAGACCCATGAATGCCTCGGGTGCCGCATCGAGTCCTTGCGCGATGGTTTCGCGATATTCCAGCTTCTTTTGCGCGACCAGCGTGCCGAGTTGTTTGAGCGCTTCCGGCCACACGTCCATGTGCTCGCTGACGATGAAGCCTTGCACGAGCAGTCGCTGCGTGAGCATTAGCGACGGATGCTTGAGCGGCAACGGCTGGCCGTCGTAGCCCGCGATAAATCCACATAGCGCGATCCGGCCGAACGCATTCATGCGCGCGAGCGTCGCGTCGAGCACTTCGCCGCCGACGTTCTCGAAGTAGCCATCCACGCCGTTCGGGGTCGCGGCCTTGAGGTCCTGATAGAGATTGCCGCCCTTGTAGTCGACGCAGGCATCGAAGCCGAGCGTCTCGGTCACGTAGCGGCACTTGTCCGCGCCGCCGGCGATGCCGACCGCCCGCGCGCCGGCCAGCTTCGCCAGTTGGCCGACCACGCTGCCCACCGCGCCGCTCGCCGCGCTGACCACCACCGTCTCGCCCGCTTTCGGCGCGATGATGCGGTTCAGGCCGTACCACGCGGTGACACCCGGCATGCCGACCGGGCCGAGATAGGCCGACAACGGCACATGCGTATCGTCGACTTTCTGCACGCCGGTTCCGTTCGAGGTGCCGTATTCCTGCCAGCCGAACATCGCGACGACCTTGTCGCCGACCGCGAATTTCGGATTCTTCGACTCCACCACCTCACCCACCGTGCCGCCGATCATCACTTCGTTCAACGGCTGCGGCGCCGCGTACGATTTGCTGTCGTTCATGCGGCCGCGCATGTATGGGTCGAGTGACAGGTAGTGATTGCGCACGCGAATTTCGCCATCGGCCAGCGGGGCGAGCGGCGTTTCGACGAGGCGGAAATTGTCGGGCGTCACGGCGCCTTGCGGGCGCGACGCCAGCACGAGTTGACGGTTGATCTGGGGCATGACGATCGTCTCCATGAGTTGCCGATGAATTCGGCGAATGATTCGAACGGCGTTTTGTGAAGGCGGGAACCAGCGCGGCTCCCGGACACGCGCGCGGTTCACACGGCTGCGTTCAGCCGTCGCTAGGACCGGGTTTCGCCGACGGGTCGCTGCGCAGACGCTGTTGCGTGATGTCGCGACCCACGGCGAGGCGCCGCATGTACTTGAAGGTGCCGAGCGCCTTGGCGACGAAGTGGCCTTCGCTGTCGCGAATCTCGCCTTCGCAGTAGGCCATGGTGGTCGAGCGGTGCAGCACGCGGCCACTCGCGCGCAATTCGCCGCGGCCCGGCTGCATGAAGTTGACCTTCATCTCGACCGTGACGACGCCGACGCCGTCGCCGGCGAGACTGCGCGCGGCCATCGCAAGCGCGATGTCGGCGAGCGTCATCGTGACGCCGCCGTGCGCGACGTCCCACGTGTTCATATGATCTTGCCGCAGCGGCAGCACGACTTCGCTGGCGCCGTCCGCGGCCGAGAGGAGTTGCGCGCCGAGCCGGTCGACGAACGGGCTCTCGGGCATGGACGCAGTGCTCGCGTTAGATGAAGGCGAATCGGTCATGGCTGTGTGCAGATTGTGGAGTCGCTACGTTCATGAGGTTGATGCGGGGCGCGTGAGGAGCCTTCGGCATTTTGTTCGAGCTTCCTCATGGGCCAAGGCAAAGAGCAAGCCTATCAAACTTACGCGTTCGGTGGAGTTTTATCGGGCGGTTCGGGCCGGCAGAAACAGGCCCTGCCGATGCGACTGAAGGCTCGCTCGCGAGCGTTGCGCTCTGCGGCGAAATCACGCCCGTGGGGTCGAAAGGAAAGGCTTTGCGACGACTGGCAGGGCTGTTGCCCGATTGGGGCCGGCGAGTGACTCCAATCGGGTACAGGCTACGTCGCCGGCAAATTAGAAGAAGCCTACGAGACGTTCGCAGACAAACCGTCAAGATCGGCGCGCGAGCGCGACACCGAACCGTTCGGCGTTTTTAATGCCTGAAGTCAGCGCCCAGCCAATCCGCTGCGGTGGTCTTCGCGTAGCTGACGGCGTCTTGTGGGTCGGGGAATATGCCAAGCTGCTCCCAACGTTCCTCCGCAGCAAAAGGCCCTTTGATTCCAAGCGCTTTCTGGATGCTCAACTGCGCCGCGTACCTTCCGTCCTCCAGGGGCCGCGCCGTTGCGACCACCTTGTGCGGGAGTCCTTGCCGCACGGGTTGAATCAATTCCAGGGGACCGCCGGCGGCGCCGACATCGATCAGTTCGTTCCGCGTATTGCAGTCGGGGCAATAGAAGTAAAACGAATTGTTGTCCCGATTCGGTTTGACCTGTTTGCGAGCAAGCACAGCTCGGCACTCGACATTTTCGCAAATGAATGGCATATCGTCTCCGTGATGATTGTCGAATCGTGGCGCGGCGCAGATCGGAATTGCCCGTCGGGAAACGATCTGCCAGAAGCAGTCAGGGAGCAATCAGCACATGACCGGATTGCTAATGATAGGAAGATGCCATTCGGAGTGCTTTCCAGGTCTTTGGTGACTCCTTGCAACGAACCGCTGCGCTGGCAGACGATCCGCCGATGATCAAAGTAATGTGTTTCTTCAAGCACTTATACATCGGCGCCGCACCCGCATCAACCTGAATGCGCCGCCATCCGCGCGGCCAGCCGCCCTAACCTGCGCACGGCTTCGTCGGCCAGATCGAGGTCCGTGCTCGGCGAACTGAGCCGGATGAAATGATCGAAGCGCCCGGCATTCGAAAACACCGTCCCCGGCATCACGCGAATGCCGTCGTCCAGCGCGGACTCGAAGAACGCCGTCGACGACACTTCCCGCGGCAATTCGATCCAGAAAAACATCCCGCCGCCCGGCGGCGTGAAGCGCGTGCCATCGGGAAACGAGGTAGCGATCGCCGCCGCCATCCGGTCGCGCTGCAGCCGCAACCGGTCGCGCAGACGCCGCAGATGCCGCTCATACGCGTTCGTTTCCAGAAACTCGGCGAGCACGACTTGCGACAGCTGTTCGTTGTGCCGCGACTGCGCGAACTTCAGCATGCCGATGCGCGGATGCCAGCGGCCGCCGTTGATCCAGCCGACCCGCATGCCGGGCGCCAGCACCTTGTTGAACGACGTGCAGTGAATCACGGTGCCGTCGGTGTCCCACGCCTTTAGCGATTTGGGCGGTTGAGCGGTGTCGGCCAGTTCGCGGTACGGATCGTCTTCGATCAGCGGAATGCCGGCTCGCGCGCACAGTTCGACGAGCCGCGCCTTGTGCGCATCGGGCATCACGCTGCCAAGCGGGTTCTGCAAGTTCGGCACCACGACCACGGCCTTGATGTCGGGATGCGTTTGCAGCGCGAATGCCAGCGCTTCGATCGCGAGGCCGGTGGTCGGACTGGCCGGAATTTCGAGCGCGCGCAAGCCGAGGCTTTCGAGCGCTTGCAGCAGTCCGAAAAAGCACGGTGACTCGACCGCGACGGTGTCGCCCGGCTGGGTCACCGCCCGCAACGCGAGGTTCACGGCCTCGATGCCGCCGTGGGTCATGATGATGTCGTCGGCGCCGATCTGGATGCCGGCATCGAGCGCGCGGCGCGCAATGATCGCGCGCAAGGCTGGATCGCCCTGGTCGTGCCCGGCGGCGGTCAACAAGGTGGGCCGCTTGCGCAACGCGCGCAGCGCGGCTTTCTGCAATGCGTCCGTCGGATACAGATCGGGCGACGCGGTCGCGCCGCCGAGATTCAGCGCGTCCGGATAGCGCTGGAACTTCGACACGATCGCGGAAATCACCGAGTGAATGCCGACGAACTGCGCGGCGCCCGGCTGCACCGCCAGGTCGGGCTCCGACGCGGCCGGCAGCGCAGCCGTGGGCGGCACGCGCACGAAGTAACCGGCGCGCGGCCGGGCATCGATCAGCGCGTCGCGTTCCAGCACGCGGTAGCTCTCGGTCGCCGTCGCGAGACTCACGCCATGCCGCTGCATGAACGCGCGCACCGACGGCATGCGCTCGCCAGGACGCAGCACGCCGCTGCCGATCGCCCGGCGGTATTGATCAGCCAATTGCCGGTAGAGAGGCTGGCTATCCGGCAGCCGGTCCGCAGGCGCTGCCTGCCGGGTCAGGATCGATTGGGTCATGAGCCGATAGTGCGCACAGTTCGCCCGTCACAACAGATACACATCCGCTCGATTCCGACCGATACAGCGCATTGAAACGCGTTGCTGTACCGGTTCACATTGTCGATGGCTGCGGCTGTTTTCATGCGAGCGGACTCAATAAGCTGTGTGGCATGGAAACGCTTTAAAGGAATCGGCCATGTCAGTCTGTCAATCCCGCTTTGGTCCCGCATGCAGCGCTGCTTTTCGCCTCACGGCCAGCCAGTTGGCCGTGCATGACTTGCGCGCCCGGACCTCGATCGTCGCTGCGGAAGGCGACTTGCAACTCGAGTTTCGCGACCACTCGCTAGCATGGCTGGGCGACGCCGTACCGCTCACGTCGATTACCTTGCACGAAGGCGAGTGCTTCGTGGCGCCGCAACGCGGCGTCGTGTCGATCAGCGCCGCGCATGCGAACGCTGCTGCGTTTGTCGTGCAGCCGTGGCGGCCGCCAAAGAACGGTCACGGTCTGTTCCGTCAAACGGTACGTGCGCTGGCCAGCCTCGTCAAAACGCGGCTGCGGCGGGCGTCCTGAAACGCCGCTCGGCGCACGGCACGGCCCGGTACAATGCATGACCCAAGCCGCTTCTTGCGAGGTGCAGGTCATGTCCTTCTTTCGCGCGCTGCTGTCCGGCCGTTCCGTTCGTCTGGCCACGATCCTCGCCCTCGTCACGCTGACGCTCAACGGTTGCGCCGGCCTGTTCGGCGGCGACCCGGTGCGCGTGAACGTGGCGGGCATCGAACCGATCGACGGCCAGGGCCTCGAGATGCGCTTCAACGTGAAACTGCGCGTGCAGAATCCCAACGATTCGGCGGTCAGCTTCAACGGCGTGTCGCTCGATCTCGAACTGAACGGCAAACCGTTCGCGAGCGGTGTGAGCGACCAGGCCGGCACCGTGCCGCGCTACGGCGAAACGGTCGTCAATGTGCCGCTGACGGTGCCCGCTTTCGCCGCGGTTCGCCAGGCCTTCGCCTTTGCGGGCGCGACACAGTCGGGCCAGATTCCGTACATTCTGCGCGGCAAGCTGGCGGGTGGACTGACGGGCACGACACGATTCGTCGATCAGGGCAGCTTGAGCCTGCCGTCATCTGGCATGGCTTTGCCTTGAAGCGGGTCATCGGGCTAGCCGTCACCACGCGCGAATGGAAAACGGGTGCCGTATGGTTCACGCGCTGTCGCGCCGAACCACACGGCACCCGCCGTTCACAACCGCTCGAATCGAATCACACCACTTCGAACAAACCCGCCGCCCCCTGCCCGCCGCCAATACACATGGTCACGACGACCAGCTTCGCGCCGCGCCGCTTGCCTTCGATCAGCGCATGGCCGGTCAGCCGCGCGCCCGACACGCCGTACGGATGGCCGACCGCGATCGCGCCGCCGTTCACGTTCAGACGGTCTTGCGGAATGCCGAGCTTGTCGGCGCAATACAGTACCTGCACCGCGAACGCTTCGTTCAGTTCCCACAGGTCGATGTCCTCGACCTTCAGACCCGCCTGTTTGAGCAGCTTCGGCACCGCGAACACGGGGCCGATGCCCATTTCGTCCGGCTCGCAACCCGCCACCGCGAAGCCGCGGAAAATGCCGAGCGGCTGCAGGCCTTCGCGCTCCGCGACCTTCGCGTTCATCACCACGCACGCCGACGCGCCATCCGAGAACTGGCTCGCATTGCCCGCGGTGATGACCCCGCCCGGCATCGCGGTGCGAATCTTCGATACGCCTTCGAGCGTCGTGTCGGCGCGAATGCCTTCGTCGCTGCTGACGGTCACTTCCTTCGTGTAAAGACGCCCGGTGGCTTTGTCGGCGACGCCCGCGAGCACCGTCAACGGCACGATCTCGTCCTTGAACTTGCCGGCTTCGAGCGCGGCCGCGGCGCGTTGCTGCGAACGCACGCCGTATTCGTCCTGGCGTTCCTTCGAGATCGAATAACGTTTCGCAACGTTCTCCGCGGTCTGCAACATCGACCAGTAGATTTCCGGCTTGTTCTGGCTGAGCCAGCCTTCGGTCAGCATGTGGTGGTTCATCTCGTTCTGCACGCACGAGATCGATTCCACGCCGCCGGCCACATACACGTCGCCTTCACCGGCGATCACGCGTTGCGCGGCCAGCGCAATAGTTTGCAATCCCGATGAACAGAAACGGTTCACCGTCATGCCCGGCACGCTCACCGGCAAACCAGCACGCAGCGCGATCTGCCGAGCGATGTTCATGCCCGTCGCACCTTCCGGATTGGCGCAGCCCATGATCACGTCTTCGATGCGCGCCGGGTCGAGCTTCGCGCGCTCGACGGCGGCCTGCGTCACGTGGCCGCCGAGCGTCGCGCCGTGCGTCATGTTGAAACCGCCGCGCCATGATTTGGCGAGACCCGTACGGGCGGTTGATACGATTACGGCGTCAGTCATGCATGTTCTCCTGTGTCGACCAGAGTTGGCGCTTCAGTTGTCGACCAGAGTTCGCACTTTAACGCGCTACTCCAGTCCCATGAGGGCACTTACTCCGGTCCCATACAAATTGGTCGCTGCTTCCAGATGTCGATGGTGGCGCGCTAGCGAATCGCCGCGCAGCGCCACCTCAGTCAATTCACTCGCGCTGTGACTCAGCCGTTGAACCCGCGGCCCTTCGCCGCCAGCTCCGCGATGCTCGGCGCCAGTTCCCAGGCGTCGCCGTTCGGCCGTGCCGCGTAGCGGCGAATCGCCCGCTCGACGTTGTAGAGGCCGACCGTGTCCGCGTACAGCATCGGGCCGCCGCGATAGAGCGGAAAACCGTATCCGGTCAGATAGACCATGTCGATGTCCGATGCCTTCGACGCAATGCCTTCTTCGAGAATCTTCGCGCCTTCGTTCACGAGCGCGAACACAAGCCGCTCGACGATTTCCTCATCGCTGATCTTGCGACGCTCGGCGTTGGTTTCCTTCGAGAACGCGACAATCATGTCGTCGACCACTTTCGACGGATACGCGGTGCGGTCGCCCGCCTTGTAGTCGTACCAGCCGCCGCCGGTCTTCTGGCCGAAGCGCCCCGTCTCGCAGAGACGGTCGGCGATCTTCGAGTAATGCATGTCGGGATGTTCCTGATAGCGGCGCTTGCGGATCGCCCAGCCGATGTCGTTGCCGGCCAGGTCGCTCATACGGAACGGACCCATCGCGAAGCCGAACTTCTCGATCGCGCGATCCACCTGCGCGGGCAGCGCGCCTTCTTCGAGCATGAAAAGCGCCTGGCGGATGTACTGCTCGATCATGCGGTTGCCGATGAAGCCGTCGCACACGCCCGAGACCACGGCGGTCTTCCTGATCTTCCTGGCGAGTTTCATGACGGTGGCGAGGACGTCTTTCGCCGTCTCCCTGCCACGCACTACCTCAAGAAGCTTCATCACATTGGCCGGGCTGAAGAAGTGCATGCCGACCACGTCCTGTGGACGCTTCGTGAAAGCGGCGATCTTGTCGACGTCGAGTGTCGACGTATTCGAGGCGAGGATCGCGCCGTTCTTTGCCACTTCGTCGAGACGCTTGAACACCTGCTCTTTCACGCCGAGTTCTTCGAACACCGCTTCGACGATCAGGTCGGCGTTTTTGAGGTCATCGTACGAAAGTGTCGGCGTGATCAGTGCCATGCGCTGCTCGAGTGCTTCGGGCTTGAGCTTGCCCTTCTTGACGGTCGCTTCGTAGTTCTTGCGGATCGTGGCGACGCCGCGGTCGAGCGCGTCCTGTTTCGTTTCCAGCAGCGTGACCGGAATGCCCGCATTGATGAAGTTCATTGCGATGCCGCCGCCCATCGTGCCCGCGCCGATCACGGCCACCTGGCTGATGTCGCGCACCGGCGTGTCCGACGGCACGTCGGGAATCTTGCTCGCCGCGCGTTCGCCGAAGAACGCGTGACGCAGCGCGTGGCTTTCCGGTGTCTGCACGAGCGCCATGAAGCAGTCGCGTTCGAACGCAAGGCCCTTGTCGAAGCCGTTCTGCACGCCCGCTTCCACCGCGTCGATACATTTCTGCGGCGCGGGGAAATTCTTCGCGACGGCCGCGACGGTATTGCGGGCGAACTGGATGAAACCGGCGGCGTTCGGATGCTCGATCTTGCGGTCGCGCACCTTCGGATGCGGGCCTTCTTTCGCGCCGACCTTGCGGGCGAACGCGAGCGCTGCTTCGGCCAGATCGCCTTGCGCGAGTTCATCGAACAGACCGGAGTCAGCGAGCTTCTCCGACATGACAGGCGCGCCGGAGACAATCATATTGAGTGCGGCTTCGAGACCGATGGCGCGCGGCAAACGCTGCGTGCCGCCCGCGCCCGGCAGAATGCCGAGCTTCACTTCCGGCAGCGCGATCTGCGCGCCCGGCGCGGCGATGCGGTAATGCGCGCCGAGCGCCAACTCTAGGCCGCCGCCCATCGCGACGCTGTGAATCGCCGCGACCACCGGCTTCGCGCTGCCTTCCACGGTCTTGATGACCGTGGCGAGCGTCGGCTCCTGGGTCGCTTTCGGTGTATTGAATTCGGTGATGTCGGCGCCGCCCGAGAAGGCCTTGCCCGCGCCCGTCAGCACGATGGCCTTGATGGCCGGATCGTTCTGCGCGCGCTCGACCCCATCGACAATACCCGCTCGCGTCGACAGGCCGAGGCCGTTCACCGGAGGATTGTTCAGCGTGATGACGGCCACGCCGTCATGAGTTGTGTAGTCCACTGCCATCTGCCTGCCTCCATGCGATCCATGCAATAAGGCGACGCCTAGGCGCGCCGCCCTTCCGGTCCATCGAGCCGGATCATTGTCCGACCCATTGTCTGACTTTCCGGGGTCAGCAGGCAGAATACACAAAAAAGCACGCTCGTTCAATTATCGTTTATTTTATTTCTACGCGGGGTTTCCCCTGGCAAGCGGCGTCAGCGGACAATCCTTTTCGTCTTCGAGCGCCGAAGGCAGGACATGGTCGCGGAAAATGTCGCGCAACTTGAGTTTCTGCAGCTTGCCGGTCGCCGTGTGCGGCAGTTCGTCGACGAAGGCGATGTCGTCGGGAATCCACCATTTGGCGACCTTGCCGTCGTAGAAAGCGATCAGTTCTTCACGCGTGACCTCGAAGCCCGGACGCTTGACGACCACCAGCAGCGGACGCTCCGTCCATTTCGGATGCGCGCAGGCAATACACGCCGCTTCGGCCACGGCCGGATGCGCGATCGCCACGTTCTCGACATCGATCGAACTGATCCATTCGCCGCCGGACTTGATCACGTCTTTCGAGCGGTCCGTGATGTGCAGAAAGCTGTCGCGGTCGATGGTGGCGACATCGCCGGTGGGAAACCAGCCGTCCACGAGCGGCGAGTCATCCTTGCGAAAATACCGGTCGATCACCCACGGTCCGCGCACGTGCAGATCGCCGAATGCCACGCCGTCCCACGGCAGATCGCGCCCATCCTCGCCGACGATTTTCATGTCGACGCCATAGAGCACGTGCCCCTGCTTCTCGAGCAATTTGCGCTGTTCTTCGAGCGGACGCTGGCTTTGCTCCCAAGTCAGTTTCGACAGCGTGCCGAGCGGCGACATTTCGGTCATGCCCCACGCATGGATCACCTGCACGCCGTAGTCGTCTTCGAACGTGCGCAGCATGGCCGGCGGACAGGCCGAGCCGCCGATCACCGTGCGATTGAGCGACGAAAACCGCACCTTCGCTTCGCGCAGATAGTTGAGCAGGCCGAGCCACACGGTCGGCACGCCGGCCGAATACGTGACGCGTTCGCTTTCCATCAATTCGTACAGCGACTTGCCGTCGAGGTCCTTGCCGGGGAACACGAGCTTCGCGCCCGTCAGCGGCGCGGCATGCGGAATGCCCCACGCGTTCACATGAAACATCGGCACGACGGGCAGCACGGAGTCGCGCGCGGAAAGGCTCATCGCGTCGGGCAGCGACGCGCCGAACGCATGCAGCACCGTCGAGCGATGCGAATACAGCGCGCCCTTCTGATTGCCGGTGGTGCCCGACGTGTAGCACAGGTACGAGGCTTGCCGCTCGTCGAGCGGCGGCCACTCGAAATTGCCATCCTGCGCGGTGACGAGCGTTTCGTAGCTGAGCGCGGGCGTCTGCATGGCGGGCCGATGCGCTTCGTCGGCAAGCGCGATCCAGCCGCGCACTTTCGGGCATTGCGGCGCGAGCACATCGACGAGCGGCGCGAACGTGGTGTCGAACAGCACGTAGGCGTCGTCCGCGTGATTGATGATGTAAGCGATCTGGTCAGGAAAGAGGCGCGGATTGATCGTGTGGCATACGGCGCCGAAACCGGTCGTGCCGTAATACGCTTCCAGATGGCGGTAGCCGTTCCACGCAAGCGTCGCGACCCGTTCGCCGGGCTCGACGCCGAGAGCGATCAAAGCCTGCGCGAGCTGCTTCGCGCGCTTTTCGCAATCACGATAGGTATAGCGATGCAGGTCGCCTTCGATACGCCGCGACACGATTTCGGTGCTGCCGAAATGCCGCGCGGCGTGTGCGAGCAAAGACGGCACAGTGAGCGGCACGTCCATCATCTGGCCAAGCAGCGGCGTCGTCATAAAGAGTGGTCTCCTCGGCTTGATCGTTTCAATTGGTTTTGCAGCTCGGGGGGCGCGCCTCGACGCGCCATCGGCGAAAAGCGCAAAGCCGGCAAACCACCTGGACAGGATCGGTACGGGACAGACGTACGGCCGGCCAGCAGCTCCGCGGGCGCGGACTTACAATATCGGTTAATCCAGAGGCGCTCAATATGTCGTTTTCCCCAAGCATTGCAGGGTTATCCGGGCCTTTGACGGCTCTTTCCGATGCGCTCACCACGTTGCACGAGAGCGCGTTCGCACGGCTCGGCAGCGTGTTTCTGACGCGTTTGCCCGCGGCGCCGCTCAGCGCGCCTTACATGGTCGGGTTCTCCGCCGAAACCGCCGCGCTGCTCGGGTTAGAACCGGGCCTCGAGAACGATCCGGGCTTCGCTGAACTGTTCTCCGGCAACGCCACGCGCGAGTGGCCGGCGGAGGCGCTGCCTTATGCGTCGGTGTATTCGGGGCATCAGTTCGGCGTGTGGGCCGGCCAGCTCGGCGACGGCCGCGCGCTTGGCCTGGGCGAAGTCGAACACGACGGCCAGCGCTTCGAGTTGCAGCTCAAAGGCGCGGGGCGCACGCCCTACTCGCGCATGGGCGACGGCCGCGCGGTGCTGCGTTCATCGATCCGCGAATTTCTGTGTTCGGAAGCGATGCATCACCTGGGCATTCCGACCACACGTGCGCTGTGCGTGATCGGCTCCGATCAGCCGGTACGGCGCGAGACCGTCGAAACGGCCGCCGTGGTCACGCGCGTGGCGCCGAGCTTCGTGCGCTTCGGCCACTTCGAGCACTTCTATTCGAACGATCGCACCGACGCGCTGCGCGCGCTCGCCGATCATGTGATCGAGCGTTTCTATCCGCATTGCCGCGAAGCCGACGATCCGTATCTCGCGCTGCTCAACGAAGCGGTGATATCGACCGCCGACCTGATGGTCGATTGGCAGGCGGTCGGCTTTTGCCACGGCGTGATGAACACCGACAACATGTCGATCCTCGGTCTCACCATCGACTACGGTCCATTCGGTTTCATGGACGGCTTCGACGCCGGCTACATCTGCAATCACTCCGATTCGCAAGGCCGTTACGCGTACAAGATGCAGCCGCAGATCGCCTACTGGAATCTCTTCTGCCTCGCGCAAGGGCTGCTGCCGTTGCTGGGCGAAAAGCACGAGGAAAGCGTGCGCGGCGACAAGGCGATCGAAGACGCGCAGCGCGTGCTCGGCGGCTTCAAGGACCGTTTCGCCCCGGCACTGGAGCGGCGCATGCGCGCCAAGCTCGGCCTCGAAACCGAACGCCCCGGCGACGAGGCGTTAGTGAATCGCCTGTTCGAGGTGATGCACGGCAATCGTGCGGATTTCACGCTGACCTTCCGCAACCTGGCGCGCGTGTCGAAGCACGACGCGAGCGGCGACGCTCCGGTGCGGGACCTGTTTCTCGACCGCGCCGCGTTCGACGCCTGGGCGAACGACTACCGCGCGCGGCTGTCCGAAGAAACACGCGACGACGCCGCGCGCGCCATTGCAATGAACCGTGTGAACCCCAAATTCATACTTCGCAATCATCTGGCGGAAACGGCGATCCGCCACGCGAAAGAGAAGGATTTTTCCGAAGTGGAACGACTGGCCGCCGTGCTGCGCCGTCCGTTCGACGAACAGCCCGAGCACGAAGCGTATGCGGGGCTGCCGCCGGACTGGGCGAGTTCGCTGGAAGTGAGTTGCTCGTCGTGATGTGCTGAAAGCCTCCCAATCGCGTGTAATGAGAATCCGCCTGACCATCCAGCCTCCCCAAAACAAGCCCGAGACAGGAACCCGACCATGAACAAGCCCGACGAACTCAAGACCGACGTCCCCGCCGTGCAGAAAGACGACGCCGAGTGGCGCAAGCAGCTCTCCGACATCGAATATCAGGTGACGCGCCACGCCGCCACCGAGCGCCCGTTCACGGGCCGCTACCACGATCACTGGGACCGCGGCATCTATGACTGCGTCTGTTGCGGCACGCCGCTGTTCGAATCGGACACCAAGTTCGACGCCGGTTGCGGCTGGCCGAGCTACTTCAAGCCGATCGACGGTGAAGTGATCACCGAGAAGACCGACCGCTCGCACGGCATGCTGCGCATCGAGGTGGAATGCAAGAACTGCGGCGCGCACCTGGGCCACGTATTCGAAGACGGACCCGCGCCGACCGGCCTGCGGTACTGCATCAATTCAGCTGCGTTACAATTCGAGCCCAAGTAACGCAGCGCGGAGTCCGGCGCGTTGCCGGCCGGCGTCCGCGACCATTCAGGCGCGCGCCGGCGGCGACACCCTTCACCCAGCTTGCGAACCGGTTGCCCCGACGCTTCGCACCGCGCCCTTATTCTCCGCTCACTTTCTGATTCCCCGACCAGATAATGAAATTCCTGTTCGATCTGTTTCCGATCATCCTGTTCTTCGTCGCCTTCAAGATTTGGGGCATTTTCACGGCGACGGCAGTGGCGATCGTCGCCACGCTGGTGCAGATCGCGTGGGTGGCCTTCCGCCACCGCAAGGTCGATCCGATGCTGTGGGTGAGCCTCGGCGTCGTCACCGTGTTCGGCGGCGCCACGCTCGTGCTGCACAACGACACGTTCATCAAGTGGAAGCCGACCGTGCTGTACTGGGCGTTCTCCGTCGCGCTGATCATCTCGCAACTGGCCTTCAACAAGAACCTGATCGAAGCGATGATGGGCAAGCAGATCACGCTGCCGCACGCGATCTGGGGCAAGCTGAATGTCGTGTGGGCGGTGTTTTTCGTGCTGCTCGGGCTGGTCAACCTGTTCGTCGCGTACAACTACACGACCGACCAGTGGGTCAATTTCAAGCTGTTCGGCGCCACCGGCTGCCTGGTGGTGTTCATCGTCGGACAGAGTTTGTGGTTGTCGAAGTATATGAAGGAAGAATGACATGACGAGCGATGCCGATGTATTCATGCACGCCACCACGGCGGAGCGCGCCGCGCTGATCGAAGCGCGCCTCGCCGCCGCGCTGGCGCCGGTCACTTCGATCCAGATCAGCGACGACAGCGCGCAGCACGCGGGTCACGCCGGCGCCTCCGCCGGCGGTCATTTCAGTGTCACGATCGTGGCCGTCGCATTCGCCGGCAAGGCCCGCGTGGCGCGGCATCGCATGGTGTATGATGCGCTGGCCGATGCCATGCAGCGCGGCATTCACGCCCTTGCCATCACGGCGTATACGCCCGAAGAATTCGCTTTGTTGCCCCGCTAGGAAAATTTTCGATGACCTTGAAGAAAACCCGCCTTTGGGTATTGCTGGCTGCATTTGCAGCCGCACCTGCATTCGCACAGAACATCGCCGTCGTGAACGGCACGCCGATTCCCAAAGCACGCGCCGACGCGCTGATCGACCAACTGGTCCATCAAGGCCAGCAAAATACGCCGCAACTGCAAACGGCCGTGCGCGAAGAGCTGGTGAACCGCGAGATCCTGATGCAGGAAGCGCTGCGTCGCGGCCTGCCGAATCGTCCGGACATCAAGGCGCAAATCGCCGTGGCACAGCAAACCGTCGTGCTGCGCGCGCTGATCGAAGACTTCGTGAAGAACAACACGCCGACCGACGCCGAAGTCACCGCGCGTTACAACGCGCTGATCAAGGACGCGGGCGGCAAGGAATATCACCTGCACCACATCCTCGTGGATAACGAACAGCAGGCGAAGGACCTGATCGCGAAGATCAAGGCCGGCGCAAGCTTCGAGGATCTGGCCAAGCAATACTCGAAGGACCCGGGATCGGGCAAGAACGGCGGCGATCTGGACTGGTCGGACCCGAAGGCCTACGTACCTGAATTCGCAGACGCGGCCACGCATCTGCAAAAAGGCCAGATGACCGACACACCGGTACATACGCAATTCGGCTGGCACATCATCCGTGTCGACGACGTGCGCGACGTCACGCCGCCGCCGCTGGAGCAAGTGCGCCCGCAGATCGTGCAGCAGATCCAGCAGGAAAAGCTGCAGGCGTTCGAGGAAGGTTTGCGTAAGAACGCGAAGATTCAGTAAGCGGGTTTGCCGCTGAAGATCGAGCGGCTCGCTTCGAGCGAGCACGTCGGTTCTTATTTGTCAGCGGTCCTGGCTTCTGTTCACGGCCCCGTTCAATCGAAGATTGAACGGGGCTTTTTCATGTGCGGTCAGGCTGGCGGCGATCACTTGCGCAGGGCCCGGCTCATCTCCGCAAGCGGCATCGCGACGATCGAGTCGAGCAACCGGACTTCGCCCGCATTCGGCTGCGCGATCTCGTCGACGCTGCGCCGGGTTTCCGCCACGCGGGCGTCGAGCGTGGCCAGCATGTCATCCAGCAGCTTCTCCGAGCCTTTCGGCGAGAGACGAAGTGCTTCGCCGAATGCGAGCATGTTCTTTCTGGAGATCTGCGCGAACCGCGTAGCGTCTCCTACAGGCATGGTCAGGTCGCAGTGCGGCCAACGGTCTCGCTGCTGCGGCTGGTAGGTCGGCGTATGGTAGACGACCGTACTGACCAGGTCGTAAAACGGAGCCAGCATGTAGCCACGAGGGCTGACGAAGAACGAGAGGTTTTTCAGATGTGAGTCTGCATTGCCGATGAGCACATTGAAGATCGCCCATCGGAATACATCGAGACGCGCCACCGCCCGCGTGCTCGTTTTCTCGATAGCATCCCTGAGCACCTGCGCCGTGGCATTCTGATATTTGAAGCTACGGTCGTAGTTCAGCAGTTGCATGGCGTCGACTGTATGCAGCCGCCGAGCCGGCTCGCTGCTCGTGTCACGGTCGAAGCGATCGATCACGTAGCAGGCCGAAGGCACGCGCATGAAATGCGTAGGCGGTACGGGCACGCCCATCGCACGAGCGAGTTGCATGCAGAAAAATTCGTTTATCGCCGAATGCGGATAGCCCGTGCTTCGCATGTCGGGCTTGAGCAGATGCATGGACGGTTCACTGCCCACAGGCTCAAAAAGCGCGTAATCCGGCGCGGCGCCGCGCAAAGTCAGAAGCAGCTTCTGTTGGGCACCCGCCGCGGACATGCGTTTAGGTGCCGTGGCGGTGAGCGCATGCTGCGGCATCGCCTGAATGCGTGCCTCCAGATTTGCGTACGACAACGGTTGCAGACCGCTCGATGCCTCCTGTTCACCCTCGGCGAGCAGCGTCAAGGCGCCAGCCGACTCCCGGCCGTAATAGGCAAGCAGACCCCACGCATCGCTCGCATCGACCTTGGCCTCGCGCGCGAGCGCACTGCGCATTTCCTCTTCAGGCAAAAGGTTGTCAAAGAACCATTGCACCGGCCGCTGGCTCGAGCCGTCGACGAAAGGCTGGGCTTCCAGTGGGAAAGCGGGTGAAAGCGCAAACGCGTCCTCACGACCTAGCCAGTCCTGGTCGTAGGTCAATGACCAGACACCGCTGTCATCGCTCACGATGCCCACGCGCCGGCCATTCGCATAGGCGACGAGCGTTCTAGCGGCCATGAGGATTCCGCCGGCGATGGAGCGCCTTGGTGGCCAAGGCCGGGGGGATGTCCACGGAAACTTGCGCGCGCAGCGTGATGCCCAGTTCGCCGAGGAGGTGCAGCACCTTGCCGATCTGCGCTGTCGGCTTACCTGCCTCGATATGCGTGATGAACTTGGGGGACAGGCCGGTCGCGGTGGCGACGTCGTCGCGCGTCAGCCCTTGTGCGAGCCGCGACGCCCGCACAAGATCGCCCAACACCGTCATATCGCCAATGAAAGTCTCGGATTGCACCACTTTCCGCCCCTTGTACGTTCGTACCCGCTCGGGAACATTATGCCACGGGACGAAGGAGCAGGCTTGATTCGTACCCGATCGGGTACCAAGTGATGTATTGGAGTTTTGCACGGCTGTTTCGTACCCGATCGGATACGAAGCATACCAATTTGGAGCGTATCGCCTTTCTCGTACCAGATCGGATACGGACCAAGGTGTCGACAACCTGCTCACTGCTGCACGGGCCAGCGTATTTGCCGCCCGCGCGTTGCCGGCGTCAGACGGACCGCGTAGCCGTCGCGCCGGCCAGGCTGCCGTACGAACTACACGGCAGCCTGCCTTACATCATCAGCCCAACCAGCGGCGCGCGTTCTGGAACACGCGCATCCACGGGCTTGCGTCCGTGGCGCCCTCGCCCCAGCCTTCCGGATGCCAGCTCATCTGCACCGCGCGATGCACGCGTTCCGTATGCGGCATCAGCACCGTGAAGCGACCGTCCGGCGTCGTCACCGACGTGATGCCGCTCGGCGAACCGTTCGGGTTGAACGGATACTGCTCGGTCGCCTGACCACGGTGATCGACATAACGCATCGCCACCGCGACCTTCGACGCATCGCCTTGCTGCGAGAAGTCCGCGTAGCCTTCGCCGTGCGCGATCGCCACCGGAATGCGCGAGCCTTCCATGCCGTTGAAGAAGATCGACGGCGAAGCCTGCACTTCGACCAGCGAAAAGCGCGCTTCGAATTTCTCCGATTTGTTGCGCGTGAACTTCGGCCACGCTTCGGCGCCCGGAATCATCGAGGCGAGGCTGCTCATCATCTGGCAGCCGTTGCAGATGCCGAGCGCGAACGTATCTTCGCGGCCGAAGAACGCGGCGAACATGTCGGCCAGTTGCGCGTTGAAGCGGATCGCCTTCGCCCAGCCTTCACCGGCGCCCAACGTGTCGCCGTACGAGAAGCCGCCGCACGCCACCGCGCCGGCGAAGTCCGCGAGGTTCGCGCGACCGGCCAGCAGGTCGCTCATGTGCACGTCGTGCGCGTCGAAGCCGGCGCGGTCGAATGCATAGGCCGTTTCGAGGTGCGAGTTGACGCCCTGCTCGCGCAGGATCGCGACGCGCGGACGCGCGCTCTTGCCGATGTATGGCGCGGCGACATCTTCCGTCGGATCGAACGTCAGCACCGGCGAAATACCCGGATCGGCAGCGTCGGAGAGCGCGTCGTATTCGGCGTCAGCGCAAGCGGGGTTGTCGCGCAGACGCGCAATACGCCAGCTCACTTCGCTCCACGTGCGGTGCAATTCGGTCCGCGGCGCTTCATAAATCTTCTTGGCGTCGCGATAGATTTCGATCGTGTCGCGCTCGTTGAGCTTGCCGATCACATGCGAGCACGCCGACAGCCCATGTTCGCGCAACGCTCCGAGCACCGCGTCGCGCTCAGACGCGCGCACCTGAACGACGGCGCCGAGCTCTTCGGTGAAAAGCGCGCGGATCGTGCGGTCTTCGCGGCGGCCGCTGGTCTGCTTCGCCCAGTCTTTGGCGTCGCCGTAATCGGATTCATGGTTGGGATCGAGCACCAGCATGTCGACGTTCAGCGACACGCCCACGTGGCCCGCGAACGCCATTTCACACACCGTCGCCCACAGGCCGCCGTCCGAGCGGTCGTGATACGCGAGCAGCTTGCCGTCCTGATTCAGCGCCTGGATCGCGGCGAAGAAACGCTTGAGGTCTTCCGGATCGTCCACGTCCGGCACCGTGTCGCCGACCTGCTGCGTAACCTGCGCGAGAATACTGCCACCCAGCCGATGCTTACCGCGGCCGAGGTCGATCGCGATCAGCACGGACTCGCCGACTTCGCTTGCACGGCGCAGTTGCGGCGTGAGATGGCGACGCACGTCTTCGACCGGCGCGAACGCCGAGATGATCAGCGAGACCGGCGCGACCACTTCCTTCGCAACGCCGCGGTCTTCCCACTTGGTGCGCATGGACAGCGAATCCTTGCCGACCGGAATGCTGATGCCGAGCGCCGGGCACAGCTCCATGCCGATCGCCTTGACCGTGTCGTAGAGCGCGGCGTCTTCGCCCGCTGCGCCGCACGCGGCCATCCAGTTTGCCGACAGCTTGAGCTTGCCGAGCGACGCGATCGGCGCCGCCGCGATGTTGGTGACCGCCTCGCCGACCGCCATGCGACCCGAAGCCGGCGCGTCGATCACGGCGAGCGGGGTGCGCTCGGCCATCGTCATGGCTTCGCCGGTAAAGCCCGCGTAGTCCATGGTGGTGATCGCGACGTCGGCCACCGGCACTTGCCACGGACCGACCATCTGGTCGCGTGCGGTCGTGCCGCCCACCGAGCGGTCGCCAATCGTGATCAGGAACGACTTGCTCGCCACCGTGGGATGACGCAGCACGCTGACTGCCACATCCGGCAGCGCGAGGCCGGTGACATCCACCGGCTCGAGCTTCTGCTCGACGCGTTTGACGTCGCGATGCATGCGCGGCGCCTTGCCGAGCAGCACTTCCATCGGCATGTCGACCGGCTCATGCGTGGTGTCGTCGCTCAGTTCGGAGTCGATCAGCTTGAGCTGACGCTCGGCGGTAGCCGTGCCGATCACCGCGAACGGGCAGCGCTCGCGCTCGCACATGGCGGCGAAAGCCGGCAGATCGGCCGGCGCGATGGCCAGCACGTAGCGTTCTTGCGCTTCGTTCGACCAGATTTCGCGCGGCGACAAACCGCTCTCTTCCAGCTGGATCTTGCGCAGATCGAAACGCGCGCCCTTGCCGGCGCCGTCGACCACTTCCGGGAAGGCGTTCGACAAACCGCCCGCGCCGACGTCGTGAATGCTCAGAATCGGGTTCTTCTCGCCGAGTTGCCAGCACGCGTTGATGACTTCCTGCGCACGGCGTTCGATTTCCGGGTTGCCGCGCTGAACCGAATCGAAGTCGAGCTCAGCGGTGTTGGTGCCGGTCGCCATCGAGCTCGCGGCGCCGCCGCCCATGCCGATGCGCATGCCCGGACCGCCGATCTGGATCAGCAGCGACCCTTCCGGCAAATCGTGCTTATGCGTGTGCTGGTCCGAGATATTGCCGATGCCGCCGGCGATCATGATCGGCTTGTGATAGCCGCGCACCAGACCTGCGACGTTCTGCTCGTAAGCGCGGAAATAGCCGCCCAGATTGGGACGGCCGAATTCGTTGTTGAACGCGGCGCCGCCGAGCGGGCCGTCGATCATGATCTGCAGCGGCGAGGCGATGCGATCGGGCCGGCCGTACGCTTCGTGCTTGTCGTCCGGATTGCGGTGCGCGAGCGGCTGCGCGGCGTCGCGCGCGTTTTCCCACGTCTCGACACCGTCCGGCAATTCCAGATTCGACACCGTGAAGCCCGCCAGACCCGCCTTGGGACGCGCGCCGCGGCCCGTCGCGCCTTCGTCGCGGATTTCACCACCCGCGCCGGTCGCGGCGCCCGGGAACGGCGAGATTGCGGTCGGGTGGTTGTGCGTTTCCACCTTCATCAAGGTGTGCGTGAGTTCGTTGCTGCGGCGGTAGTGCTCCGGCAGCTCACTTGCGCCCAGATCGGCCGGCGTGCGCGGGAACCAGCGCTCGGCCATGCCGCCCGCCATGATCGCCGAGTTGTCCGAATACGCGACGATCGTGCCTTGCGGATTCAGCTTCTCGGTGTTGCGGATCATGTTGAAGAGCGAGATGTCCTGCTTCTCACCGTCGATGGTCCAGTCCGCGTTGAAAATCTTGTGGCGGCAATGTTCGCTGTTAGCCTGCGCGAACATCATCAGTTCGACGTCGGTCGGGTTGCGGCCGAGCTTCGTGAAGGCGTCGACCAGGTAGTCGATTTCGTCGTCGGCGAGCGCGAGGCCCAGTTCCGTGTTTGCCGTTTCCAGCGCGCCGCGGCCATTGCTCAATACGTCGACGGTTTGCAGCGGCTTGGCCGGCAGTTCGTCGAACAGATGCAGTGCGTGGTCGCGCGACGGCGACACGCTTTCCGTCATGCGGTCGTGCAGGGCCGCGACGACGGCCGCGCGGGCTTCGTCGGTGAGCGCCTTCTTGCCGCCCAGCAGGCCGCTTTTCAGCGTGACCGTGTACTCGACGCCGCGCTCGATGCGGCGCACCTGCGTGAGGCCGCACAGGTGCGCGATATCCGTTGCCTTGCTGGCCCACGGCGACACCGTGCCAAAACGTGGCACCACGAGGAAAGTCTCGGCCGTGCCGCGCTCTTTGGTTTCTTCGAGCGGATCGCCGTAGTGCATCAGCGCTTCGATCTTCGCGTTGTCTTCGGCGGAGAGCGGCGTCTGGGCATTGACGAAGTGCAGATATTGCCCGCGCACGCCGGTGATGTTCGGATCGATGCGCGTAAGCGTGTCGAGCAGGCGAGTTTGACGGAAATCGGAAAGGGCCGAAGCGCCGGGGAAACACGAGAAGTGGGCCATGGACTTGACGTTGCGTCGCTAATGATGCCGATGAGTGATGCCGATGAGCCGCGCGTGAAGGCGACGTGAGGCGGAAAGGAAGTCCGGGATTATACCCCGGGAACGCGCATCCGGCGGCCATGGGACGTGTCCGGGCGGCCGGCGGCCGCGTGCTCGCGAATGTGTTCTTCCGATACGACATCTTGTCGACATGCCGATGCTTTAATCGACGCGCAAGTGGGGCAATTCATTCGCCCGGACGCGTCGGCGGCGCTGCGCAACGCGGTGGCACCCCGCGATGTGCGAACACGCCCGCAACGTGAACCGCAAACTCATTCGAACAGGCATGTCATGAACGTCAACCGCTATGGCAGTACCGATCAGACGTCGCATCCGCTGGCTTTGATGCAGCCGCCACCGGGCATGGCCGCCGCACTCACGCGGACGACACCTCGCATCCATTCGCCGGACGAGACGCCGCTCGCGCCGATTGGCAATGCGGCGGCCTGGCTCCCACACGGCGAGCCGGACGGTCGGGCGCCGAGGGTTGGAGGCGGGGTTCAGCCGCTTGAGCGCATCGGCGGCAAAGCGGTGCCGGACAGGCTGGACGATTCGGGTAAGCGGGTCCAGGACAGCAAGGACGGCAAAGGCAATCCGGTTCGCGACACGTGGGACCCGGATGGGCGGCACACTCGCGACAGCGTGGACGCCAACGGTACGCGTATTCACGACACGTGGGACGCGGACGGCAAGCACACTCGCGACAGCTTGGACGCCAACGGTACGCGTATTCACGACACGTGGGACGCGGACGGCAAGCACACTCGCGACAGCGTGGACGCCAACGGCGACCGTATCCGCGACAGTTGGGACGCAGACGGCGAATACATCCACGAGAGTTCAAACGAAAGCGGAAAACACGTTCGCGACAGATGGGATTTGAGCGGCAACCACATACGCGACACGTGGGACGCGAACGGCAACCACATCCGTGACGTCTGGGACGCGAACGGCAAGCACAAACGCATCGTCTGGCACGAAAAGGCCAACAACATACCTCCTTCGATGGACGCCGACGGTCTCACGCCCGGCTCCGCAGGCCACAACGGACGCCCGATGCCTCGACCCGTGGTCGGCGACGCTCCGGCGTCATCGCCGCTCCCGGGCAATGGCGTCGGCAGCGGCGAGCCGTCGGAACCTGTCGGCGGCGGAGAGGGTGGGCAGCCTGCTGAGCCCACAGGCGACGGTGGCGGCCAACCCTCCGCGCCCATCGGCGGCGGCGGTCAACCCTCCGCGCCCATCGGCGGCGGTGGCGGTCAACCCTCCGCGCCCATCGGCGGTGGCGGCGACATCCAGGCGCCCGACAACAACACCGGCCATACCGACTACGATCAACCCTCCCCCGGCTCCGCGCGTACCCCGGCGCTGATCGGACTCACGTCGGAGCAACGCGGGATAGTGACCCGCGCCTATCAACACGTGAAGCGCATGATCGACAGCGCGCTCGACAAGCTCAAATCCGGTCATCCGGACGAAAACTTTTCGCGCTGGTTCGGCAGCCCGACTCAGCGGAATGTGCGGAAAGTCGAACAGGTTCTCACCCACATGCAGCACGCCATGTCGCACGACCAGTTCACGTTCGTTCTCGGTGCGCCGCACGACAACTGGGAACTGGCGCACGTGCAGTCCAATTCGCCTCATCAGATCGACCTGAAGCCACACTTCTTCGATCACGCGTTCGGCAACAACACCCCGGAAGCGACGATCGCGCATGAGTTGAGCCATTTCCCGTACATCGGCAACACAAAGGATCATCTGTATGGTCCCGACGCCGTCGCCAGGCTCGCGGCACGCAACAGCGACATGGCCACCGACAACGCCGAAAACTACGGCATGTTCATTCGCGCGCAGACGACGGCATGAGCCTCGTGAGCGGCACCGGCATTCGCCGCGGCCACGACGGACCACGAAGGACGACGCCGCAATCCGTGCGCCCCCGTCCCCTCGAGATCCGCCCGCCGCGGCCGGGCCTCACGCCGCGCGCGTGGCAGGCGGGCCGGTTTGACTGCTATCATTCGCCCTTTCACCAGATCGGCGCGAGCGGCCTGAGCAGGCCGGGCAGCGCGCCGCATGTCACGCTCAACGGGAATGCGCCGCTTCGGCGTCCTGTCGGCAACTCGAATCAGAACATGGATGTCATCGTCATCGGCGGCGGGATTGCGGGCGTCGCCACCGCTTATCAACTGCGCGCGGCCGGCCATCGGGTATGCGTCGTCGAGCGCCACGCCACGGTCGCGCAAGGCGCAACCTATGGACACGGCGGCACCGTGCTGCCGACCCCGCTCGACGTCTGGTTCGGCCCGACTTTCATGGCCAGCCGTCAAAACGCCAAAAACGGCGTCGTCAACAAGGCCGGTTTCAACGGATCGGCGCGCCAGTTCGTCAAGCAGCTCGCCGAGCTGCAGGAACCCAACGCGTTCGGCCATCAATACGGGCAGCTGCGACCGCTGATCGAGCTGTCGCGCGACACCATGGCGGACATGGAAGCGCGCTTCGGCCTCGAGTTCGAACAGACCAGCGGCGTGCTCTATCTGGTGCGCTCCGAACAGGAATGGGAGCAGATGCGGCCCGCGCGTGGCCTGCTCCAGCTTTTCGAAGTGCCGCACCACGAGCTGACACCCGAACAATGCGCCGCGTTCGAGCACTCCGTGCGCACCGAGCCGCAATTCGCGGGCGGCGTGCTGTTCGACCATGAGCGCACGGCCAATGCCCCACTGTTTACCAAGCTGATCAAGCAGACGCTGGATACGCAGGGCGGCGTGCAATTCATGCTGGGCTGCGAAGTCTCGTCGATCCGCCTGGAAGGCCAGCGCGCCTCGGTGGAACTGGCGCCGCAGCCGGGCGCGACGTCCCGTTCGCGCGAAGTGGATGTGATCCACGCCGACGCGGTGGTCGTGGCGGCCGGCCACGGCAGCCTGCCGCTGCTCGAGCGACTCGGCCTGCGGCTGCCGCTGCATCCGCTGCGCCTGCACACGCTGGTCGCACCGATCGCGCATGAGGAATGCGCACCGCACGTCGCGATCGTGGACGCGGTGAAGCGGATCGCGATCAGCCGGATGAACCATCGGCTGCGGATCGCGGGCGGCGCGGTCTTGCAAAGCGCCGGCCAGATCGACAAGCCGTTGGGCGACGCGGTGACGAAAGAAGCCCTCGCCCTGCTCGGCCAGGCCACGCACGACTGGATTCCGGGCGCCGCGCGAATCTCGGTGGCCTTGCCGTGGGAAGGCGTCAAACTGCTGTCGCCAGACGGCCTGCCGGTGATCGGCAACGCACTGCATCCGCGTCTTTTCGTCAATGT
Source organism: Paraburkholderia dipogonis (assembly GCF_046027395.1). Taxonomy (GTDB): domain Bacteria; phylum Pseudomonadota; class Gammaproteobacteria; order Burkholderiales; family Burkholderiaceae; genus Paraburkholderia; species Paraburkholderia dipogonis_A. Next base: position 39,909 of record NZ_JAQQEG010000008.1, read on the forward strand.
GGGCCACGGCCCCGCCGGCTGGGGACTCGCCTGCGGGTCGGGCAAACTGGTTGCCGACCTGATTTCGGGCGGCACGCCGGACGTCCCCGCGGACACGCTGGCCGCCCTACGCCCGGATCGGTTCAGGTAAATCGCCGGCCCGCCCACGAGCGGGCCGCAAGAGGCGCCCGCCGGGCGTCCATCGGCACTACCATAGCGATTCCCCAAGCTTTTTCGCCCGCCACCGGGCGAACCGCCAAGCCTCGCCATGACAGAAGCCGACAACACGCCGCCCACGCTCATCAGCCCGCATAACCGGGCGCTCCCTTTGCTCACGCTCACCGACCTGCGGATCGCTGAATCCCAGGCGGCGGCGGCCTTGCCGAAACACACGCTCATGTCGCGCGCCGGCAAATCCGCCGCGAGCTTCCTGCTGGAGCAGATCACCCGCGATACCTCGATCGAGAAGTCCAGGCAGAAGGTATGGCTCATCGCCGGGCCGGGCAACAACGGCGGCGATGCGCTGGTTCTCGCGACGGAGCTGCACGAAGCCGGCATCGCCGTCGAACTGTGCATGCCGGTCGAGGTGAAACCGGAAGACGCGCGCTGGGCTCTCGACACGGCCCGCGCGGCCGGCGTCGCGATTACCACCGCACCGCCCGCCTCGCTGGACGGCTACACGTGGCTGGTGGACGGCATGTTCGGCATCGGCCTGACGCGTCCGCTCGAAGGCGTCTTCGCCGCCGTCGCCCGCCAGCTTTCCCAACGGGCGAAAGCGCGGCCGCGCAAAGGCGGCGTGCTGGCGCTCGACGTGCCGAGCGGCCTCGACAGCGACACCGGCACGGTCGTGGGCAACGGTGACGGCGCCGCTGTCCATGCCACCCATACGGTCACCTTCATCGGCGCCAAACCTGGGCTCTTCACGGCGCAAGGGCGTGATCTTGCCGGCGCGGTCACGGTCGCGCCGATCGGCGTCGACACCAGCGGCCGCACGGCCGTGCAACTGAACGCGCCCGAGCTCTTCGCCGCCTTCCTGCCGCCGCGCGATTTCGCGACCAACAAGGGCAGCTTCGGCAGCCTCGCCGTGGTCGGCGGCGACACCGGCATGTGCGGCGCACCGATCCTCGCCTCGCGCGCGGCGCTGTACACCGGCGCGGGCAAGGTGCACGTCGCGTTGCTGGGCGAAGGCGCCCCGCCCTACGATCCGCCGCATCCCGAACTCATGCTGCATGCCATCGACGATCTGCCGCTCGACCAGATGGACGCGCTCGCCGTCGGCTGCGGCATGGGTCATCGCGAACGGGCCACGCGCGTGATGCACGACGTGCTGCAACTCGACGTGCCCAAGCTGTTCGACGCGGACGCGCTGAACCTGATTTCGAAAGACCACGCACTCGCCGCCGACGTCACCGCGCGCGGCGTGCAGGGCGATCCGTGCATCCTCACGCCGCACCCGCTCGAGGCCGCGCGTCTGCTCGGCACCGACGCGCCGGGCGTGCAGCGCGACCGGCTCACCGCCGCGCGCTCGCTCGCCGCGCGCTACGCCGCCGTGGTGGTGCTCAAAGGCACCGGCACCGTCATCGCGGCTCCGGACGGCCGCCTCGCGATCAACCCGACCGGCAACGCCGCGCTCGCGACAGGCGGCACCGGCGACGTGCTCGGCGGCATCATCGGCGCCCTGCTCGCGCAGCATCTGCCGCGCTACGAAGCGGCGCTCGCGGGCGTCTATCTGCACGGCCTCGCCGCCGACACGCTGAGCGCGCAAGGCCAGGGTCCCGCCGGCCTGACGGCCGGCGAACTGGCGCCGATGGTGCGAACCTTGCTGAACCGTTTGTTCTACCCGGCGACGGAGTGCTGAAGCTGGCCGTCCCAACCTATGGATGGACACCCCAAACCGCTGCCGCCCGTCGCGCAACGCCGTTATACTGACTGACTGCGCCGCGCGTCGGAGCCACCCCGGGTTACGGCGAACTTTCACCGCCGCCCTCGGCGAACCCGGCCGCGCGACATCGCTCTAACAGCATCGTTGCATCATCCTCGGCAGCGCTTCACGCGCGCGCCTTTCTTCGTGCCACTTGGTTAGACGGACGCTATGACCCAGAACTCGCTCCCCTCCTGGTCCTCGCTGCAAACGCATTACGAAAAGATTCGCGATGCGCATATGCGCGACTGGTTCGCCCCCGAGAACGATCCCGCCCCTACCCGTGCTGAGCGCTTTGCGTTCGCGGGCGGCGGTCTCGCGGCCGATTTCTCGAAGAACCGCATCACCGACGAGACGCTGAAACTGCTCGTGCAACTCGCGCGCGAAGCCGGTGTCGAGAAACGCCGCGACGCCATGTTCGCGGGTGAGATCGTCAACCCGACAGAAGGCCGCGCCGTGCTGCACACCGCCCTGCGCGCTACAGATCCGAAAGCGCCGTTCTACGCTCAGGTGCAGGCCGAGCGCGCCAAGATGGCGGCGTTCGCCGACCAGGTGCGCAGCGGCGAGTGGAAAGGCTATACCGGCAAACGGATCCGCTATGTCGTGAACATCGGCATCGGCGGCTCGGACCTCGGACCGAAAATGGTCGTGCATGCGCTGCATCATCTGGCCACGCCGGAGATCACCACGCACTTCGTGTCGAACGTCGACGGCGCCGATCTGTACAACGTGATGCAGCAGATCGATCCCGAAGAGACGCTCGCGATCATCGTCTCCAAGACCTTCACCACGCTCGAAACCATGACCAATGCGCGCTCGCTGCGCGACTGGTTCATCGAGAAAGGCTGCCCGGAAAGTGCATTGGCGAAGCACTTCGTCGGCGTGTCGGCCAATCCTTCGGAAGTGGTCAAGTTCGGCATCGCGAAAGAGAACGTCTTCGAGATGTGGGACTGGGTCGGCGGACGTTATTCGCTGTGGTCGGCGGTGGGCCTGTCGATCATGATCGCGATCGGACCGCAGCAGTTCGACGAACTGCTCGCCGGCGCCAACGAGATGGACCAGCATTTCCGCGACGCGCCGCTCGACAAGAATCTGCCGGTGCTACTCGGCATGATCGGCATCTGGTATCGCAACTTCTTCGGCTCGCAAAGCTACCTGGTCGCGCCGTATTCCGAAGCGCTGCATTTCCTGCCCTCGTATCTGCAACAACTCGAGATGGAGAGCAACGGCAAGTCCGCGCGTCTGGACGGCGCGATGGTCGACTATCCGACCGCCGCGGTGACGTGGGGCGAACCGGGCACGAATGGTCAGCACGCTTTCTTCCAGATGCTGCACCAGGGTCCGACAATCGTGCCGATCGACTTCATCGCCGTGCTGACGCCGGAGCATCCGCTCGTCAGCCATCATCCGAAGCTGCTCGCCAATTGCTTTGCGCAAAGCGAAGCGCTGATGCTCGGCCGCACGCTCGAAGAAGCGAAGAAAGTGGCCGGTGCCGACAAGCCTGACCTCGCACCGCACCTGGTGTTTCCGGGCAACCGTCCGACCAGCACGTTGCTGGTCGACGCGCTCACCGCACGTTCGCTCGGCGCATTGATCGCGTTGTACGAGCACAAGGTGCTGGTGCAGGGGACGGTGTGGAACATCAATTCATTCGATCAGTGGGGCGTGGAGTTGGGCAAGATTCTCGGCAAGGTGGTCGAAGCCGACCTGACGTCGCCGAACGTCGATGAGAAGAAGCACGATTCGTCGACGTCCGCATTGATCGCGCGGGCGCGCGCGGCGTTGAAGAAGTAATGGTGAGCGGCGCGGTGGTTCGCGCCGCTGAAGTTACGCTGACGTGAGTGCCGCACTCACCTGTTGACGAGGCGAGCCGGAATGAGAAAGCGGGCCCTGGCGGCCCGCTTTGCTTTTGTCGCGACGTTCGACGTTCGACGCTCGCTCAGGCGAGACGTCCCGCCTCGATCGTCACTGTCGTATCGCAGCGGCGCGCCAGTTCGATGTCATGCGTGACGAGAATCAACGTGGCGCCGTTCGCGCGGTTCATCTCGAACATCAGATCGATCACCGCGTGACCGGTGGCGGCATCGAGACTGCCGGTCGGCTCGTCGGCGAAGAGGATCGCGGGGTGTGTGACGAATGCGCGCGCGAGCGCTACGCGTTGCTGCTCGCCACCCGATAGCAGCTTCGGATAATGACCGGTGCGCTTGCCCAGACCCACCTGCTCGAGCAAACCACGCGCACGCGTCGCGGCCTCGCGTGTGCCGATGCCGCCTTGCAGTTCCAGCGGCAACGTAACGTTCTCGAGCGCCGTCAAATGAGGCATCAGTTGAAACGACTGGAACACGAAGCCGACCGAGCCACTGCGCAATGCGGCGCGCTCGTCTTCGTTCAGCTCACCGAGTTCGCGGCCGAGCAACCGAACCGAGCCCGAACTCGCGCTGTCCAATCCTGCGAGCAAGCCGAGCAGCGTAGACTTGCCCGACCCGGATGCACCGACGATTGCCACACTGCTGCCGGCATCGATAGCAAGATCGATGTCGTCGAGAATCGTCAGTTCGCCCGTTGCATCCTTAACCTTCTTGCATAAACCCCGCACTTCAATGACTGGATCAGTTTTGTTTAGCATGGTGAAGCGTAGGTTGAAAGTGCGTGCCATGACGTCTCGCGCCACGGCGCTGACAACGGCATGCGGCTTTGCCGTGGCCGCCACCCTGTTTTCAATGAGCCTCGCGGCCCGGGCCGCCAATACGCCCGAACCAGCCAAGCCGGTGATCGTCGTGCTCGGCGACAGCATCTCCGCCGAATACGGCCTGCCCCGCGACACGGGCTGGGTTGCCTTGATGCGCCAGCGCCTCACCGACGAGCGAATCGATTATAGCGTCGCCAATGCGAGCATCAGCGGCGACACCACGAGCGGCGGAAGAGCCCGGTTGCCGGCGCTCATGCAACGCCTGAAGCCGAGCATCGTGATCGTCGAACTCGGCGCCAACGACGCATTGCGCGGCGTGCCGCTCTCCACCACCGAAGACAACCTGCGTACGATCATCGAGCAGGCTCAGCAAGGTCACGCGAAGGTCGTGCTGGTGGGCATGTATGTGCCGCCTAATTACGGCCCGGACTACACGCAAAAGTTCCACGGCCTGTACGGCGAACTATCGAAGCAACTGCGTGTGCCGCTCGTGCCGTTCCTGCTCGCCGGCATTGCCGACAAACCGGATATGTTCCAGGCCGATCAGATTCATCCCACCCAGCAGGCACAGCCAGTGCTACTCAACAACGTGTGGCCCGCAGTCAAGCCACTCCTTCGCACAAGTTCGCCGCACTGAAAAGCCTGCTAACAACTTGTTTCCAGAACTTCGGGAACGCGGATCGGTAAGTTCTCTCTGACACTTTCGTAATCCCGTGTAACCCGGCTCGATTTTGAGCGACTTTGAGGAGATAACGTGAAATATTTACCGTTAATCGCTTTGACCGTGGCAATTTCTGCCTGCGCCGCTCAACCGCCCGCTGGCGTACAGTCCGTCGGTGAAAGCCAGCAACCGCCGAAGGCTGTCGCCACCTGCATTGCGCAGAAATGGGCAGACAGCTCGCAACAACAAGTCGTATCGCAAGACACGCTGGCTAACGATCAAGCCATGGATGTCTATGTTCCGGGTCAGCAGCCGCCTAACGGCGCCGCCGCTGTCGTACGTCCGTCGTACACCGGCAAGGGCACGTGGGTCGGCTTCCGCGCGAGTGGCGCTGCGGGCAGTGACGCCACGAGCGCAATCAGCGGCTGCCTGTAACCCCTGCAGCGCGTCGCAGCAAACCGTTTGGCGAGCTTGCACTCGTAAACAAAAAAAGCCCCGCAATTGCGGGGCTTTTTTGTGTCTGCGCGGTGTTACTCGCCGCTCGCCTGGGCATTGCTGCTGTCGAGCGAACCGTAGAACTTCACCTTCGAACGTGCCCGCAGCGCTTCGACGTAGGCCTCTGCTTCGGACTGCGCATCGACTTGCGCGATCTGTTGCTGCGCTGCAGCCAGACGTTGCGGATCAACCGTGTTGCCCGCCACCACCGCGTTCACGCGATAGATTGCATAACCGTCGTCGCCGAGATCCACGCCGACGTAAGCCGGCAATTTTTGCGCGTCCGCCTTGTAGATTGCACTCAATGCGGCCGGCGGCACGCCTTGCGCGTCGTTGCGCGACACTTTCAGCGGCGACGAGAAGCCCGTGGTCGCCTTCGACTTTTCGAACTCGGCCAGTTTGGCCACGCCGTCCTTGTGAGCCGCTTCATCCGACTGAACCGCGATGACCTTCTGACGCACGGCGTCCTTGACGGCGTCGAGCGCCGGCACCGCCGCAGCCTTGTAGTCGGTCACGCGCGCCGCGATCAACGTATTGCCACCGACGTCGATGGCCTGCGTGTTGTTGCGTGCCGTCGTGGCGTCGTTAGCGAACACCGCGGCGAGGAACTTCGCGTTGTTCAGCGGGCTGTCAGGCGCGAGTTTCGGATCTGGCTGCGGCGTGACCGTGGCGGTCTGCAATTGCAGCTTGTACTTGTCGGCGGCCGGCTGCAGGCTCTTGGCTTTTTCATAGACGATCGACGTGAATCCTTCCGAATCATCGGTGAATGCCTTGCTGGCCAACTGCGTCTTCAGGTCTTTCGCGATCTGATCTTTCACTTCGTCGAACGGCTTGGTGACTGCCGGCTTCACGTCCGTCACCTTGACGATGTGATAGCCGAAGTCCGTTTGTACGATGCCGCTGACTTCGTCTTTCTTCAGCGCGAACACGGCGTCGTCGAACGCCTGGCCGCCCGCGATCATGCCGCGGCCGAAGTAACCCAGATCGCCGCCCTTCGTCGCCGAGCCTGGGTCTTGCGAGTTCTGCTGCGCGATCTGCGCGAATTGGTCCGGATGCGCCTTGATCTGTGCGAGCAACTCCTCGGCCTTCTGCCTGGCCTTGGCCTTGTCAGCCGCGCTCGCGTCTTTCGGCGCCGCGATCAGGATGTGGCTCGCACGCACCTGACCGTCGGTGCGGTAGTGCGCGATGTTGTCGTCGTAGTACTTCTTCAGATCGGCATCGCTCGGCTGCACGGCAGCGGCGAGCGTTGCCGGCGACATCACGAGATACTGGATCGTGGCCGTGGCGGGCGTAGCGAACTCGTTGCGATGCGCGTCGTAATACGCTTGCAGTTGCGCGTCGGTGGGCTGCACCTTCGCGGCGTAGTCGCGCGGATGGAACGCAATGCCCTGCACTTCGCGCTGTTGCTCCGCGAGTTCGGTCAGATGCTGCGCAAGCGTCTTCGACGTGAACGCACTGCCTTGAATGCTGGCCGGCAACTGCTGCGTGGCAATACTGTAGCGCACGCGTTCGTCGTACTGGTCGGGCGTCATGCCCTGCATGGCGAGCAACTGCTTGTAGCGGTCGACGTCGATCGTGCCGTCAGGATTCTTCAGCGACGAGATCACCGGATCGCTCATCAGAACACGGCGCACGGCGTCGTCGGATGCGGTCAGATGCAGGCGCTGTGTTTCATCGGCCAGCACGCGTTGCTCGATCAGACCGTCGAGCATCTGAGCGCGGCGTTCCGGCGTGTCGAACGACTTCATATCGAACTGCGCGCCGAGCATCTGACGGGCGCGGTCGAGTTGCTGACGCATCGCGTTGTCGTACTCGGCGCGCGTGATCTTGTGACCGTTGACGCTCGCGACGTTTGCACTTTCGTCAAAGAAGCCGCGAAAGCCCTGAATACCCACAAAACCCAACCCCGGCACAATGACGAGGATGAGCATGAACATCATCAGGCGTTTGTGATTACGGAAAAAATCGAGCATGCGTGAGGAGTGCCAAAAACAGAACGCCCGATCTTACAACAGCGGGCAATAAAAAAGGCGAACCGGAGTTCGCCTTTCGAGGATACTGGCGGAGTGGACGGGACTCGAACCCGCGACCCCCGGCGTGACAGGCCGGTATTCTAACCGACTGAACTACCACTCCTTATGCAGCAACTGCGCTGAAACACTTAAACGAATCTGAAACTGGTGGGTGCTGAGAGGCTCGAACTCCCGACCTACGCCTTGTAAGGGCGCCGCTCTACCAACTGAGCTAAGCACCCGTTTCGCGATTCAGTGCTTCCTTCTTGCTTCCTTCTATCCGCCGCCTGATTTCCGTCAATTGACGTCCCTCAAGCAGCGAGCCCGTTAGTTTAGCGCATCCTTCAGAGCTTTGCCAGGCCTAAATTTGGGGACCTTGGCCGCCTTGATTTTGATGGCAGCGCCGGTGCGCGGATTGCGCCCGGTGCGCGCGGTGCGCTTGCCGACCGCGAAGGTGCCGAAACCGACCAACGTCACCGAACCGCCCTTCTTCAACGTACCTTTGACACCATCGATCACAGCGTCGAGTGCACGGCCTGCCGCTGCCTTCGAAATGTCGGCTTGCTGCGCAACGTGATCGATCAATTCCGTCTTGTTCATCCCAACCCCCGAGAATGTTTATGGCAATCGTGACGGCGCTCTCTTAGCGCCTGGCATCACGCGGCCGGCGGGCAACGCCGGGCGCAATCATTAGAATTGGCCGAAACCCTTGTGTCAAGCGGGGTTGAGCCTGATTTGGGTGGTTTTCGAGGGGGCCTCCTATAACAAAATGTTGCCGCGAATCGATGCACATACAACCAGTCGGCAAGCGCACTGCGGCTTTGCTCAATAGGTGGGAAAACGCGCCTCGCGAGACGCTTGATGGAAGTCGCGCGGCCAATAAAAAACCCGCGGCCGTGACCGCGGGTTTTCTTCAAGCAAACAGCTTCGTTGCTGACTGTCTTAGTGCTTCACGACTTCCGTTGCTGCGGCGTCCTTGCCCGGCTCCGCTGCGACCGGCGCAGCAGGCTTCGGCTCTTCTTCCGGCAACGCCGCCGGCACACGTTCGAGCGCCAGTTCGAGCACCTTGTCGATCCAGCGGACCGGCACGATTTCGATTGCGTTCTTCACGTTGTCCGGAATCTCCGTCAAGTCCTTGACGTTTTCTTCCGGAATCAGCACCAGCTTGATACCGCCGCGATGCGCCGCCAGCAGTTTTTCCTTCAGGCCGCCGATCGGCAGAACTTCGCCACGCAACGTGATTTCGCCCGTCATCGCGACATCGGCGCGCACCGGAATTCCGGTCAACACCGACACCAGCGCGGTCGTCATCGCGATACCGGCGGACGGACCGTCTTTCGGCGTCGCGCCTTCCGGCACGTGAATGTGAATATCCTGCTTCTCGAACGCTTCGTCCTTGACACCGAGACGGCGCGAACGCGAACGAACCACCGAGCGTGCTGCCTCGACCGATTCCTTCATCACGTCGCCGAGCGAACCCGTGCGGATCACATTGCCCTTGCCCGGCATCACCGCGGCTTCAATGGTCAGCAGATCGCCGCCCACTTCCGTCCACGCGAGACCCGTGACCTGGCCAACCTGATTTTCCTTTGCGGCCAGACCGAAGTCGTACTTGCGCACGCCGAGGAACGTATCGAGATTGCTGCCGTCGACCTTCACCGCGCCTTCCGCCTTCTTCAGCAGAAGCATCTTCACGACCTTGCGGCAGATCTTCGAAATTTCACGCTCGAGCGAACGCACGCCCGCTTCACGCGTGTAGTAACGAATGATGTCGCGGATCGCGGTTTCCGTCACATCGACCTCGCCATCCTTGAGGCCGTTGTTCTTCTTCTGCTTGGGCAAAAGATAACGTTGCGCAATGCTGACCTTCTCGTCTTCCGTGTAACCCGACAGACGGATCACTTCCATCCGGTCGAGCAACGGCGGCGGAATGTTCAGCGAGTTCGACGTCGCCACGAACATCACGTCCGAGAGATCGAAGTCGACTTCGACGTAGTGATCGGCGAACGTATGGTTCTGTTCCGGATCGAGCACTTCGAGCAGAGCCGACGACGGATCGCCGCGGAAATCCTGACCCATCTTGTCGACTTCGTCGAGCAGGAAGAGCGGATTGCGCACGCCGACCTTGGTCAGGCTTTGCAGAATCTTGCCGGGCATCGAACCGATATACGTACGACGGTGACCGCGGATCTCGGCTTCGTCGCGCACGCCGCCGAGCGCCATACGCACGAACTTGCGGTTCGTGGCGCGAGCGATCGACTGACCCAGCGACGTCTTACCGACGCCCGGAGGCCCAACGAGGCACAGGATCGGCGCTTTGACCTTGTCGACACGTTGCTGGACCGCGAGATACTCGAGAATGCGTTCCTTCACTTTCTCGAGACCGAAGTGGTCTTCGTCGAGCACGCGTTCCGCATTCGAGAGGTCGTTGTTGACCTTGCTCTTCTTGCGCCACGGCAAGCCGATCAGCGTGTCGATGTAGTTGCGCACGACCGTCGCTTCAGCCGACATCGGCGACATCAGCTTGAGCTTTTTCAGCTCGGCGTCGGCCTTCTTCTTGGCTTCCTTCGGCATGCGGGCAGCCGTGATGCGCTTCTCGAGTTCTTCGAGGTCCGCACCTTCTTCGCCTTCGCCGAGTTCCTTCTGGATTGCCTTGACCTGTTCGTTCAGGTAGTACTCGCGCTGGCTCTTTTCCATCTGGCGTTTCACACGCCCACGGATGCGCTTTTCGACCTGCAGGATGTCGATCTCGGCTTCGAGTTGCGCGAGCAGATGCTCGAGCCGTTCGATGACCGGGAACATTTCGAGGATGTGCTGCTTCTGGTCGAGCTTGAGCGGCAGATGCGCCGCGATCGTGTCGGCCAGACGACCCGCTTCGTCGATACCCGACAGCGACGTCAGGATCTCCGGCGGAATCTTCTTGTTCAGCTTCACATACTGGTCGAACTGCGACACGATCGCGCGGCGCAGCGCTTCAGTTTCAGCGCTGTCGGCGTGGTCGGGTTCGAGCGGCATGACTTCGCACGAGAACTGCGTTTCCTGTTCTTCGATGGAAAGCGTTTTCGCGCGCTGCAAACCTTCGACAAGCACCTTGACGGTGCCATCGGGCAGCTTCAGCATTTGCAGGATGTTGGCAACACACCCTACTTCGTACATGTCCTTTTCGGTCGGCTCATCTTTCGCAGCCGTTTTCTGGGCGACGAGCATGATGTGCTTGCCGCCTTCCATCGCTGCTTCGAGAGCCTTGATCGACTTCGGGCGGCCTACGAAGAGCGGAATCACCATGTGCGGGAAGACGACTACGTCACGCAGCGGGAGCAGCGGGAGCGTAATGCGTTCCGGCGGAAGGAGTTGGGTTCCTGACATTTCATTTCCCCATGAGTGGAATCAGTTCGTTCGATAGGTGAGGCCAGCAGAAAAGATTGCAAGCCTCCGCGTGTGGGAAAAGTTCAGTGACTCCGAAGGTTCAGTGACTCCATAGTGAAAACAACCAGCCTGACCACACGATAAACGAAAAAAGCCGTTCACGTTGCCATGAACGGCTTTTTTTGCAGAACCCGAAAGCCGATCAGTTCGAACCCGCCACTTTGGGCGCGTCTTCGTAGATCAGTAGCGGTTTGCCGTCGCCGTCAATTACGTTGTCGTCGATGATGACCTTGCTAACGCCTTTCATTTGCGGCAGGTCGTACATCACATCAAGCAACGCCTGTTCCAGGATGGAGCGCAGACCACGCGCGCCCGTCTTGCGACGAATTGCCTTACGCGCGACAGCTTGCAACGCGGCCGGGCGAATTTCGAGCTCGACGCGTTCCATATTGAACAGCTTGTGGTACTGCTTCACCAGCGCATTCTTCGGTTCGACGAGAATTTTCATCAACGCGACTTCGTCGAGCTTGCCGAGCGTGGCCACCACCGGCAGACGGCCGATCAGTTCGGGAATGAGACCGAATTTGATCAGATCTTCCGGTTCCACTTCGCGCAGCACTTCGCCGGCGTCGCGGTCCTGCTTGCTCTTCACGCTCGCGCCGAAGCCAATGCCGGTCTTCTCGGTACGATCGACGATGACCTTTTCGAGGCCGTCGAACGCGCCACCGCAAATGAACAGAATGTTGGTGGTGTCGACCTGGATGAAGTCCTGATTCGGGTGCTTACGACCGCCCTGCGGCGGTACCGACGCCATCGTACCCTCGACCAGCTTCAGCAAAGCCTGTTGCACGCCTTCGCCCGATACATCGCGGGTGATCGACGGGTTGTCGGACTTGCGGCTGATCTTATCGATTTCGTCGATGTAGACAATGCCGCGCTGGGCCTTGTCGACTTCGTAATTGCAGTTCTGCAGCAGCTTCTGGATGATGTTCTCGACGTCTTCACCGACATAGCCGGCTTCCGTCAGCGTGGTTGCATCGGCAATCACGAACGGGACGTTCAGAAGGCGCGCGAGCGTCTGCGCGAGCAGCGTCTTGCCGGAACCGGTGGGGCCGATCAGCAGGATGTTGCTCTTGGACAGCTCGATCTCATCCTTCTTGTCGAGATGTTTGAGGCGCTTGTAGTGGTTGTACACCGCGACCGCGAGAATTTTCTTCGCGCGTTCCTGACCGATCACATACTGGTCTAGGATTTCACGGATTTCTTGCGGACTCGGCAGATCGGACTTCGACAAGCCCGCCTCGATACCCGCACCTGCAGCCTCATCACGGATGATTTCGTTGCACAGGTCGATACATTCATCGCAGATGAACACCGACGGGCCCGCAATCAGTTTTTTGACCTCATGCTGGCTCTTGCCGCAAAACGAGCAATACAACAGCTTTTCGCTGTTAGAACCTTTCTTGTCCGCCATAGATGTGTGAGCCTCCGGACACTCGATTACATAATACGCCGTTTGCCCTGGCCTCGCAGTTCGGGCGGGGCCGGGCTTGAGCCAAGATGACGGCGTTTGCCGCAGGCACTCGGACGAAGTTTGATTATTTCACAACCGATCCGGCGACGTTTTTGCCCCATATCGGGGCAAAAACGCACCATTTCAAGGACGCTTGTGCGCCACCTGATCGACGAGGCCGTAAGCTTGCGCGTCGTCGCCGGACATGAAGTTGTCGCGGTCGGTGTCGCGTGCGATACGTTCGACCGGCTGGCCGGTGTGATGCGCGAGCAGATGATTCAGCCGTTCCTTCAAATACAGGATTTCGCGCGCCTGAATTTCGATGTCCGACGCCTGACCGCGCGCGCCGCCGAGCGGCTGGTGAATCATCACGCGCGAATTCGGCAGAGCAAAACGCTTGCCTTTCGCGCCGGCCGCCAGCAGGAATGCGCCCATGCTGGCTGCAAGACCCATGCACAGCGTGGAGACGTCCGGCTTGATGAACTGCATCGTGTCATAAATCGCCATACCCGCGGAAACCGAGCCGCCAGGGCTGTTGATGTAGAAACTGATGTCCTTGTCCGGATTCTCGCTTTCGAGGAACAGCATCTGCGCGACGACGAGATTGGCCGTCTGGTCGTTCACTTCACCGACCAGGAACACGATGCGTTCCTTCAGCAGACGGGAATAGATGTCATACGAGCGCTCGCCCCGGCCGCTCGTTTCCACGACGATCGGCACCAGTCCGAGCGCCTGCGCTTCGAGATCCCGCGACGACTGGGAGGTCAACGTGTCCAGCATTTGAGCGCGAAAGGTCATGCAGTGGATCCTTGTCTGAAATATTCTAAATATTAGATGCTAGACAGGTGTGGTCGACAACCCCGTATTCAAGTGCGCGATCAGTGCATGCGCGCCGTGCAACACGATGCAAAACGCAATACACATTCACAGCACAAAAAAACGGCGTGCGAGCCGTCGCTCCGACAGCCGGCACGCCGTTGCAGCGACGCTTACGCTTGCGCCGTTGCGCTTGCCAGTTCTTCGAAGCTCACTTCCTTGTCCGTCACCTTGGCCTTGCTGAGGACGAAATCGACGACGTTCGCTTCAACGACGTACGCTTCCATTTCAGCAAGACGTTGCTGGTTGGAATAATACCAGCGGACGACTTCCTTCGGGTCTTCATAGCTTTTCGCGAATTCGTCCACTTCGGCACGAATCTGCTCCGGCTTGGCTTGCAGTTCGTTGGCCTTGACCAGCTCGGCCAGCACCAGGCCCAGCTTGACGCGGCGCTCAGCCTGTTCCTTGAACATGGCAGCCGGAATCGGTGCATCTTTGGCGTTCGGCACGCCGCGTTGCTCCAGATCCTGACGCGCCATCGCGACGAGGCGTTCCTGATCCTGTTCGATCAGCGCGTTCGGCACGTCCAGCTCGGAAATCTTCAGCAGCGCGTCCATCACCTGGTTCTTGACGATGGCTTGCGTGCGGCGCTTTGCTTCGCGTTCGAGGTTGTCTTTGATCTCAGCGCGCATCTTGGTCAGATCGCCGTCTTCGATGCCGAGCGACTTCGCGAATTCAGCGTCGATTTCCGGCAGGTGCGGCCACTCGATCTTCTTCATCGTGATCGTGAATTGCGCGGTCTTGCCGGCGACATCCTTGCCGTGATAGTCCTCAGGGAACGCCAGATCGAATTCCTTCGATTCGCCGACCTTCAGGCCCGTGGCTGCCTTTTCGAATTCCGGCAGCATGCGGCCTTCGCCCAGCACGAACGCGAAGTCGTCAGCGCTGCCGCCCTGGAACACTTCACCTTCGATCTTGCCGACGAAGTCGACCGTCACGCGATCGCCTTCTTTCGCTGCCGTGTCGCCGCCGCCGTCACCGTGCTCGCCGGCTTCGCCGCGAGCGTGGAAGTGCACGCGCTGCTTGCGCAGGATGTCCAGCGTGCGGTCGATTTCCGCTTCGCTGATGGTGGTCGTGGTGCGCTCGATTTCAGCCGTGGCGACGTCGCCCAGCTTCACTTCCGGATACACCTCGAACGTCGCGTCGAACGCGTAGTCGCCTTCAGTCGCGTCGGTCTTCGGCGCGAAGCTCGGCTGACCGGCGACGCGCAGGTTTTCAGTGCGGCTGATGTCGAAGAATTCCTTGCCGACCTTGTCGCTCAGCACTTCGGCTTCCACCTGGCCCGAATACTGTTGCGTCACCATCTTGAGCGGCACCTTGCCCGGGCGGAAACCCGGCATGCGCACGTTCTTCGCGAGTTGGCGGATACGCGAGTCCACTTCCTTCTGCACGGCGTCCTTCGGCAGGGAAATCGTTACGCGGCGTTCGAGCTTGCCGAGGTTCTCAACAACGTTAGCCATGGCTTCAATCGTCCTAAAATTATTCGAGCGAATCAGTTATCTTCTCCGTGCCGCTTGCCGATGTCGCGTGATCTCGCGTTTTTGGTCGCGTTTTGATCGCTTCGCATCGATTGCGCGCCTGCGCCGCGGGCTTGCAGGCGGCTGGCAGCACGGTTGGGTCCAAAGAGCCGAATATTTTAGCAAACTATTTGCGCGCCTAGCCGGGATTCGATGAATGGCCGCGTTTTTATCGCGATTTTGCTCGGATTCCGGCCGCTTTCCATGCTGTTTCAGGCCCGTTTGCGCACTGTTCCAGTGCGGCCCGGGTGCCACGTCGCTATTACGCCGCGCCTGTCTGCACGAATTTTTCCCGACGACTTCGCCTCGATCACCCGGCGCAGACAAAAGCAGAAGCACGCGCCGCGTCGGCGCGCGCTGCCGCTGTCAATGCCGGCTATGCCATTCGACATATTCAGTCGGCGCGCCCATGCTGATAAGCTAATGGACGCACTCGGGGCTGTGCCCGCATCTCGACATTTCACCCGCCCTCGCAACGCTTCCAACCATTCAGAGACACCATGCCGAATTCGCCGTCCTCGCCCGTCGTCGTCATTGCTCCCGATTCCTTCAAAGGCTCGCTCAGCGCGGAACAGGTCGCGCAAGCGATCGCGGCGGGCATCAAGCGCGCCCGTCCCGCCGCGGAGGTGCGCATCTGCCCGATGGCCGACGGCGGCGAAGGCACGCTCGACGCCATGCTCACGAGCGGCGGCGAACGCCGCACGCTGAGCGTGCGTGGCGCGGCCGGTCCGGTGCGCGACGCGCTCACGGGGCTGCTCGCCGACGGCAGCGCGATCATCGAAACGGCCGAGGTCGTCGGCATTACGGACCCGGTGGGAATGGGCGTGCCCGTCGAGGCGCGCAGCACACGCGGCATGGGCGAGGCGATTCGCGCGCTGATGGACGCCGGCGTGCGGCGCTTCTTCGTCGCGCTAGGCGGAAGCAGCACGAACGACGGCGGCGCGGGCTTGCTGGCCGGCCTCGGCCTCAAGCTGTTCGACGCCCAGGACAATGAACTCGACGCCACGCCGGAACAACTCGCCCGTCTCGCGCGAGTGGACGTGTCGCAACTCGACGCGCGTCTCGCCGACACGCAGTTCGTCGGCATGTCGGACGTGGACAATCCGCTCACCGGCGATCACGGCGCAACCGCGGTGTTCGGTCCGCAAAAGGGCGTGAAAGCGGAGCAGGTTGCCGCGATCGACGCAGCGCTTGCCCGCTTCGCCGATCTGCTCGAGCCGGCGCTCGGCCGTACGGCGCGCGAACTGCCCGGCGCAGGCGCGGCCGGCGGCCTCGGCTTCGCGCTGCATATGCTCGGCGCGCAGTTCGAACCGGGCGCGGAAACCGTCGCGCGGCAAATCGGACTGGACGCCGCGCTCGAGGGCGCCGACTGGCTGATCACCGGCGAAGGCCGTTCGGACGTGCAGACGCTGCACGGCAAGGCGCCCTTTATCGCCTGCCGTCACGCGCAGGCGGCGGGCGTACCGGCCACGCTCCTTTCTGGCGGCGTCGACTCCGCCGCCTTGCCGCGCCTTGCTGAATACTTCAGCGGATGCTTCTCGCCGGCACCCGGGCCGATCACGCTCGAAGTCGCGATTCGCGACGCGGCGCGCCTGTTGGCGGACGAAGCCGAACAGTTGACGCGCCTGAAATACGGCACGCGTTGACCGGCAAGACGGTTGCGGCAACAATCACAGCGCCGCGACCGCTCACACACTACGGGAAGACCATGAAGGACGCCAAAGCCGGGCTCGAACAGTTCCTGACGTACCGTCTGCATGTCCTCAACAAACTCGCCGAACGCGGCATCAGCGAACGCTATCAGAACAAGCTCGGCGTGACCTTGCCTGAAGCGCGCGTGATTGCGTCGGTGGGATCATTCGGGCCGTTCTCGATCATGGAACTGGCAAGGCATGCCAATCTCGACAAAAGCCAGGCAAGCCGTGCCGCCGAAGCGTTGATCAAGCAGGGACTCGTGAAACGCGAGGCGAGCGCCGAAGACGGCCGCGTCGTGCTGGTGTCGCTGACGCCGGAGGGCCGTGCGCTATATCGCAAGGTGATGCCGATCGCGCGCAAATGGAACGGCGATATGTTCGACTGTCTCGACGAGCAGGAGAGGCTCGCCTTCGGCCACGCGCTCGACAAGATCATCGGCACGATGACAGCGCGCGAGGAGTGATCTGCGGCGCCGCACGCGGGCGCTGAATTCAGCCTTTGCGGTCGCCCTGCCCGTTCGCGTCGCTCGCGCCGGGATCGTTAGCCGCAGCGCCCGCTACCCCAGACCCTTCAGACGCGCCAGCTGCGTCAGGTGCGCCACCGGGCGTAACACCCGCCTGCGCATGAGCGCCACGCGCGAGCCGCCACGCGATCGCCCCGAGCGAAGCGACGGCCAGTAGCAGCGCCGCCCATAGCAAATAGCGGCGCATCGCATCCGGATCCTTCGCGGACTGTGCCCTCGCGGCCTGCTCGGGTGACAGCGCGTCACCCACACGCGCCGTCGCGGGCACCGCTGAGGCCCCCATCAACAGATCGTCGCGGCTCACCGCCGAGGACACCGTCGTCGCACTGCCCACCGCCAACGTGAACGGGGCACTCCCACGCGCGACGAACGTCAGCGTCGCCGGACGCCAGCCCGCGGCAACGGTCAGTGTCCCGCTGCCGAGTCCGCCGTTGCGCGGGTCGACCACCACACGCCATTGACGATCCGTGTCCGGCGTCAATTCGAGCGAAGGATTACTTTGCTCCACCTCGCCGTTGTGCAGGCGGAACAACGTCGCGCCCGCGACTTCGCGCCACGGCGTATCCAGCCCCGTTCGCGAATAGACGACCGCTGGCGCGACGGTATTCGGCTGCGGCAGGTTCAGGCGCAACCGGTCCACGGGATACGGGCCGCCAGTGCTGAAGAAATACTCGCCGGGTTTCGGCCCCGCGTGCGCGACGATGCCGTCACGCCACGCCCGGTCCGCGCGCTGTGCGGGGTCGGCGGCAAGCGCCTGTATCTCCATGTCCATCGAATCGACATACGGCGTGCCGTCGAGCCAGCGCAACCGCAGGTAGCGCACGCGCGTGCCGTCCAGCTCGATCCGGTCCTGACTCAGCGTGCTGCCGTTGTAACTGACCTTGAGGAGTTGCGCATCGCCGGCGGGTTGCCAGTGACGCAAATCGTCGCTCGATTCGACTGTAACGCGCCCCTGGTAATTGTCGTCGCGCAGGTGCACGACTAGCGCAGTCACGCGGCTCGTTTGAGACACGCGTCCGAGGTCGATCAGGTCGGTGTCGTGTTGCGCGCGGGCCGGCGGCGCCGAGGGCGCGCGCAGCGAACCGTCGGCGCCGATCGTCACGCCGAGCGGCGCGCCGGAACTGCCGGCGGCGGTGGGCGGCAACGGAAACCAGCGCGCCTGACGCAGCGTGGACGGTGTGCGCGCGGACTCGCGTGGCGCATCGAGCGAGTACGGCACGGGCTCGCCCGTACCGTTGAAGACGCGCAAATCGCCGAGATCGTGACGCTGGCTTGCCGCGTAGACGGCCGCCGGCAGTGTCACGCTGTAGTACGCGGCGCCGTCGTCGATTTGAAGCGCGAAATGCTGCGCGAAATCATCGGCTGCAAGAGCGACCGCGGGCGCGGACGCCCACGTCGCCACGATTGCAAAACACCAGCCGGTCAATGTAAAGACACGCTTCATTGCTTAGTTTCCACGACCAGAGCCTTAGGCGGTAACGGCGAGAAGTAGCCGATCAGCAACAACATCAAACCGATGCCGATAAACGAAACGATCCGCTCGATCCCGGTCACGTGAGACAGGTCGAACAGGAACAGCTTGACCACGGTCGCCGCCAGCAGCGCGCCGCCGATGAACCAGAACATCCGGCTCGCCCGGCGCGTCGCCCAGATCATCATGGCAAGCGCGCACACGGTCCAGAATACCGATATTGACGCCTGCACGAGCATCGAGTGTGACATGGTCTCGAACTCGTACGGCACGCCGGTCCAATGATGCAGCGTGCGCAGCAGCATGGCGTTCAGCCAGAAGAATCCGGTCGCGCCGGCCGCCACCTGCAAAGGCACGCGATATTCGCCGATCGGCACGCCGAGCCGGTGAATCCGCACGAGCCAGAACGCCGCCAGCGCGAATATCACCGCCTGCACCAGGTCGAGCGGATTGAGCAACGGAAGACGCGCCCATGTGCCGCCGTCCTGCGTCAGGTTCGCGAAGAACGTCCATATCCACATCACCAGCACGAGCGGGGTCGACGCAATCGCGCACAGCCGCACGATACTGTCGCGGCGCGCGAGCCACAACCCGGCAAAAGCAAACGCGCTCCAGCCGAGCAGAAACACCTGCTGCAGACTGAACGACGCGAGCACCGCATCGACATCGTACGCCGCGTGAAAGTGATGATGCAGCGTGCGCAAAAGCAGCGCGTTGAACCATAGGAACAATGTGGCGAGCACCAGGTAGTCGAAGGCGCGCGGATGCCATTGCACACCCAATGCGCGCAGTCTGCGCAGCCATACCGCGCAGGCGACGAACGCGAGGATCTGCGCGACGTCGAGCGGATTGAGGATCGGCAGCCACATGAGCGGCGCGGCGCTGCCGTCGCTCATCACGCTCGCGATACTCCACGCCCACAGCAGAACGGCGAGCGGCGCCGCGGCCCACACCTGATACGCCTGCATGAAGCGCGCGACCGGCCAGCGCACACGGTGGCCGGCGCCCGCCACCAACAGCAGCAGCACGCCGAAGCCGTACGCCCACGCGCTCCAGCTCCATGCACCTTCGGGCACGTAGGCCCGCAAACCCCAGTAGCCTTCGAGCGCGGCGAGCGCGCCGGCCGTCCAGAACATCAGCGTATGCAGCGGCGCGAGCAGGATGTCGCTGACGTCACGTTGCTGGCGCCACAACAGCCCGTACGCCGAGAGCACGGCGAGCGCGCAGACCAGCCAGCCGTAGCCGCTCACGGGCGCCATGCCTAGCGTGAAGAGGCCCGCAGTCAGCAGCGCGAGGACCGGCACGAGCGCCAGCGCCGGCAATTCGGCAAGCGGCCAGCGCAGCGTGCGGCGCGCGCCGTGAGCGAGCCACGCCGTCAGCACGGCAAAGAGCGCGACGGCGGCGGTGTCGAAGCGGGCGCGGTCGTAGCCAAGATGGGCGCTCGTGTACGCATGGATTTCGTACAGGCCGCCGAAGGTCCACCACAACAAACCCCACACGCTCGCGACGAGGCCGATCTGCGGCATCCACAGGTGCCACTCGCCTGCTTCGCTGCGGCCATGCAAACGCCATCCCGTGAAGATGCCCGCGAACGCGATCAGCACGGACGCGATGTAGGCGCCGTTCAGGACCGGCCAGATGCTCGCGTCGTGGCTCTGCGTAATCGTGCCGACCGCGTAGGCGCCCGCCGCCGCCAGTTGCAGCAGCAGGCCGAAACCGAACGCGGTCAGGCGTCGCTGGCGCACGGCGAGCCACGTGAGCGCAGCGCCTTCGATGGCCCAGGTCGCGCTCGTCGTCGGTCCCGTGAACGCGAGCGGCACAGCGAGCGTGGCGAAGATCACCGCCAGCGCGAGCATGGCCTCGAACATCATGCCGAGGCGTTCGCGGCGCCGCGAGAGCCAGCCCGCGATTGCAAGGTAGAACGCGGCCAGCGCCACCGCGCTCCACGCCAGGCCGAACTCGGTGTTCTTCATCAACGCGGCTTGCAGGCCGATCGCCACCAGCGGCATGCCGAACACCAGCGTACCGTCGACGTAATGCTTGAGCGCGATTTCGCGCCGCACCGCGTAGAGCAGCGCGATGCCGACGTACATCAGGAAGAACAGAATCAGGAACGGCTCGGTGCTGGCGAGCAACTCGGGGCGGTAGGCCATCACGCCCCACGCGGCGCCGATCGAAAACGTGAACACGAAGCCGAGCAGATTCAACGGGCGCCACGCCTTGAACCAGGCGATCGCGAAGATGCCCGCGTTGAGCAGCGCGTAGTAGCCGAACAGCATCACATGACTGCCGACGCCGGTCGACAGCAATACCGGCGCGAGAAACCCCCCCGCGCTGCCCATGAAGGCTAGCGACGCAGCGTTCTGCCGCACCGCCAGAAACGCGCTGAGCGCGCAGATCGCGACCATCAGCGGCAAGGCCGCGCACGCCGGTAATAAGTGGTAAAGCCTCGTGGCCGCGAACACGGTCAGATACAGCGCGCCGACGCCGCCGCCCTGCAGGATCAGCCCATACGCGCCGCGTCGCTCGCCGATGCGCCAGCCGAGCACGAGCAAAGCCGTCGCCGCCAACGCTACACCGGCGAGGCGGAATTCGATCGGCAGCAGGCTGTTGTCAGCGGCGTACTTGAGCAGGAAGGCAATGCCGAAAAACAGCACGATGATGCCGACCCGCACGACCGTGTTGCCACCTAAAAGCCAGTCGCGGCCCGCTTTGAAGAGACGTTCGGCGAGACCGGGGACACGCGGAGGCGCGGGTGGTGAAGGTGGTACGGGAGGCAGCGGCGTTGACGCTGTCGCGGAAACGGGTTGTGCGGTCAGGGCGACTGGAGAGGCGCCTTGTGCGCCGGGTATGCCAGGTACACCGGCTACGCTTGGTACGCCTGGTGCACCACGAGCGCCCGTTGCGCCGGCTGCGCTCGCCGCACTCGGAGCGGCCGGTACCATCGCTTCGGCGCTTGTCGATGAGCGCGCGGCGGCGAGTTGCGTCGCCGGCACCTCAGGCTGCGGACGTGCCGTCTGCTCATTTGCAGGCGTGATCGCGTAAGGACTCGACGCGGCCTCCGATGGCCGCGGCTTGAACGCCGCGGTGTCGGCGGCCTGCGCGTGAGTATCCGTAGCACCCTCGCCGTCTCCCGCACGCAACTGACGAATCTCGCCGCGCAACGCGACGATCTCCCGTTCGAGCCGCTCGACGCGCGCCGCCAGTTCACCCGGAGGATTCCAGCTATCAGTTGCGACCGCTTTGGCAGCAGGCTGCGTCGCGGCATTCGAAGACTTCTTTTGCAGCAGACGCGAAAACGCAAAACCGGCCGCGGCGCCCAGCAGTGCGCCGAGGCGGATCGAGAAATCGTTCGACAAGGCGGCCAGCATGCCGACCACCGCGCCGAGCACGGTCAATATCACGCTCATCGCATCCCTCTTTTTATTGCGTTCTGTAGCGAGATTTGTTTGGTCACGCACGGATTAATCCGCGAGTATTACGTCAACGATACGGCGAAAATCGGCGCGCAGAATACCATGTAAATTGCGCCTTCGAGCCAACAATAAAGTGAATGGCGCATATGCAAAGATGCTTAATGATTTTTCCGACGACATTCCGCCATTCATCCCCACCAGATCGATTCCCGCAGACGCGCAATCCGCACTGGCGAATACCTCGATCAGATCAGCCGGTGAATTAGCCAACTGTGGCAATGGCCACTACCGGAGCGCATCTTACAAGGGCATCGGTCGGATCACGCGGGGTCGTCAATACAGCCCCGTCACGGCGGGCGCTCACGACAGGCTGCCAACCATGTCAAAATTCGCCACCGGCCATCGGGCCATCCCTCTCCCACATTTCATCCAAGGAAGTTGCAGTGGACATCAACAAACAGGTCGCGGCCCTCACCGCTTCGGAACTCCAGACGGCCGGCGCGAGCCAGGCCACGGCGATTGCGGTCAGCGTGCTGCTGCGTCATCTGCGCTCGCCTGAGCTGGCGAAGCTGTTGTCGTCGGCGTTCGAAAACCATCAGGCGGTCATGCTGCAAACGCCCTGGCCCGAGCCGATGTTGCAGGCGTTCGAATCGACCCGCCGTTTTCTCGAAGGCGCCGCGCAAGCGGACCTGCCGGGCACACAAGCGCCTGCGCAAACGCCGGACGCCTGAGCGCGGCCGGGGCCGCTTCAGGAAGACGCCGCGAGCAGCGCGCCGAGCCAGGCGCGCAGCGCCGATATCTCCTCCTCGCACACTGAATGCGACATCGGATACGCGCTCCAGTCCACCTTGCAACCTCGCGTGATCGCAAAGTCGCGCGCGGCCTCCCCTAGCTGGATCGGTAACACGTCGTCGTATAGGCCATGCGCGGCAAAGATCGGCGTGCTACGGTTCGCGGCGCTCAAGCGGCTGTCAATCAAGCCCGGCGACGGTACATAGCCCGACAACACGATCAAGCCGGCGAGTGTCTCGGGGTGCGTCAGCCCTGCTGAATAGGTCATCGCCGCGCCTTGCGAAAAACCCGCAAGAAAGATGTTCGAAGTCGGAATGCCACGCCGGTTCTGCGCTTCGATCAATTGCCGCACGGTTGCGCAAGACGATTCGATACCCGCTTCGTCAACTCGCTCATTAATGCCCTGAAACGAGCGGATGTCATACCACGCGCGCATCACGTAGCCGTTGTTCGCGGTAACGGCAATCTCCGGCGCATTGGGAAACACGAAGCGCACGGCAGGCGCATCGTTGAGACGCAGTTCGGGCACGAGCGACACGAAGTCGTTGGCGTCGGCGCCGAGACCGTGCATCAGGATCACGGCGAACGTGGGATTCGGCGCACTTTCAATTTCAATGGTGGGCGGTTGCTCGGTCATGTATCGCGACTACTCGGTTTCAGAAAATGTTCAGAGGATCGGGATGAGTACAGGCAGGATACCGCCAAGCGAGACAAGGCACACCAGTCATCTCGATTGTCATCGCGTCCAGTCGTCAAAGTCGGACGCGATCACGGCTCGCCTCCTTCCCCTCTTCCTCCAAAGCCCCCTGCTACTCCGATTGTCGATTGCAGGACGCTCGATTCAAAGCCTGGCTCCTCTCGCCTCGGCCCGCGACCGCGCCCGCCCGCGTCCTGGCGCGCTCCGCGCCGGCGCGACGACCTCAGCGAGCAGTTCCTCGTGCAGCGTTCGCAAGACCTCGACGAACGCCGACGCCAGTCGCTCTCGCGGCCTGTGCGGAGGAAACAGCAGATAGGTCTGAAAGCGCGTGGCCGGGAGGAATGGGCGAATCGCGATTGCCGGCCCGGCGAAGTCGCGCGCGACGATCGGATGCGCGAGCGTCACGCCCATGCCGTGGCGAACCATCTCGCAGCACATCGCGGCGTATTGCGCCTCGATCGACATGACGCGCTGCACGCCCGCGCGCTGGAACACTTCGTCCATCAAGGTGCGCGTGCCGTCGCCGTGACACAGCGAAATAAACGGCTCGCCTTCCAGATCCTCCGGCTTGATGCTGCGCTTCGCCGCCAGCCGATGCGCCGCCGGCATCACGCAAACGGCAGCCACGTCAGATAGCTGTTCGACCTCGCAATCGGATGCCTCGCTGACATACACCGCCACGCCGAGATCGCAAAATTGCGACGCCGTCCAATGATTGACCGTGCCCGACGTATTCACGTGCAGCGACACGGTGACATCTGGAAATAGCTCGACAAAACGCTTGATGGCATGCGGCACCAGCGTCATGCCCGCCGAAGGCATCGCCGCGATGCGCAGACGCCCGCTGCCAAGATTGCGAATCTGCGCCGCGGCATTCGCCAACCCCTGCAAGCCGACAAATGCGCGTTCGACTTCGCGAAAGAACGCTTCGCCCTCGCTGGTCGGAATCAGCCGCACGCCGCTGCGCTGAAAAAGTTGCAACCCCGTGTCGCGCTCGAGTTGCGCGATCAGACGGCTCACGTTCGGCTGCGACGTGAAGAGCGCCTTGGCCGCGGCGGTCATCGACCCCGACACCATCACCGCGCGGAACGCCTCGATGTGCTTGAGATTCATCCGTATTCTCCCTTAGACGACGCCCTTCAATCCATATCATCCATGCATAGATAGGTATTTTATTCGTATTGGACGACATGACTAACCGGCGCGACACTGCATTCTAACGACGGGCAGCGAAGCCCGCCTCCCCACACCGGAACTGGAGATCGTCGTCATGAGAAGAGCGTTGCATCGCCGCCTGTCCGCCCCGTCCCACCCTGCCGTCGCGGCGCTTTTATGCGCCTCCGCCCTCGCTGCTCCGCTATTCGCGCAGGCCGACACGACGCTCTATGTCGCCAACGTCGGCTGCTCGAACGAGCAGCTCTACCGGCAGAAAATCATCCCGCCGTTCGAGAAGGCGCATAACGTCAAGATCGTCTACGTCGCCGGCAATTCGAGTGATACGCTCGCCAAGCTGCAGGCGCAGAAAGGCCATCAGCAGATCAACGTCGCGGTCATGGACGATGGTCCCATGTACCAGGCGATGCAGCTGAACCTGTGCGCGAAGCTCGACGACGCGCCCGTGATGAAAGACGTCTACCCGCTCGCGAAGCTCGGCCCGAGCGCGATCGGCGTCGGCATGGTGGCGACCGGCATCGGCTACAACGAGGAGGCCTTCAAAAAGGCCGGCCTGCCGCCACCCGACTCGTGGAAGGCGCTCACCGACAGCGGCATCAAGGGCAAACTCGGCGTGCCGCCGATCACCAATACCTATGGTCTTCATACGCTCGTGATGCTTGCGCGCCTTTCCGGCGGCGGCGAGAAGAACATCGATCCCGGCTTCACCGCGATGACCAAGGAAGTCGCGCCGAACGTGCTGTCCTGGGCGCCGACGCCCGGCGAGATGGACGGCCAGATGCAGTCCGGCGACGTGATTCTCGCGCCGTACGGCAGCGGCCGCGCCGTCGCCTTGCAGAACACCGGCTTCCCGCTCAAGTTCATTTACCCGAAGGAAGGCGCGGTCGCGTTGCAGGTGGCGGCCTGCGCGATCGCGGAGAACGCGCAGCCGCAGTTGTCGCAGCAGTTCGTGCAGTACCTGTTGAGTCCGGAAGTGCAGGCATTGCAGGCGCAAGGCATCGGTCTGGGTCCGGTCAACAAGACCGTCAAGCTCACGCCTGAGATCGCCGCCCGCGTGCCCTACGGTCCCGAGCAGATCTCGAAGCTGACCGCGATGGACTGGGCCACGATCAACCAGCATCGGACCGAATGGACCGAGCGCTGGAACCGTTCGGTCGAACGCTGAAGTGCGGCACCAGCAGGTTCCTCGCGCGGCGCGCGATCTGATGAAGGAGCGAGGCGCATGGCCTTCCTGACTCTGCAAGGCATCTCGAAACGCTACGGCGATTTCACGGCGGTCGATCAACTCGATCTTGCCGTCGAACGCGGCGAACTGCTCTCGCTGCTCGGACCCTCCGGCTGCGGCAAGACCACCACGCTGCAAATGGTCGCGGGCTTCGTCACACCGACGACGGGCCGCATTCTGCTCGATGGCCGCGACATCACCCACGAACGTCCCGAGAAGCGCGGCATCGGCGTGGTGTTCCAGAGCTATGCGCTGTTTCCGCACATGACGGTGGCGGGCAACGTCGGCTTCGGGCTGGAGATGCGCAAGGTCAGGCGCAAGGAGCGCGATGAGCGCGTCGCCGAAGCGCTTTCCCTCGTGCGCCTGAAAGGCCTCGGGCACCGCTATCCGAAGGAACTGTCGGGCGGCCAGCGCCAGCGCGTGGCGATTGCGCGCGCCATCGCCATGCAGCCGGAACTGCTGCTGCTCGACGAGCCGATGTCCAACCTCGACGCCAAGCTGCGCGAAGAGATGCACATCGAATTGCGCGCGATCCAGAAGCGCCTCGGCATCACGACGATTCTCGTCACGCACGATCAGGTCGAAGCGATGACCATGAGCGACCGCATCGCGGTGATGCATCGCGGCGCCATTGCCCAGCTCAGCACGCCGTACGACGCGTACGAGCGTCCCGCCACGCCGTTCGCCTCGACGTTTCTCGGGCGCACCAACGCGTTTTCCGGCGAGGTGCTGCGCCGCAATCCGCGCTGCGCGGAAGTCGCCGTCGCCGGCACGACGCTGCATGTGCCGCATGAAGGCCGTCATGTCGACGGCACGGTGAACGTCTATATCCGTCCGGAAAAGGTTCATCTGGCCAATGGCGATGCCCGCGTGCGCGGCCGCATCGCGACGCGTGTCTTCGTTGGCAATCAATGGCTGCTCGAAGTGGACACCGAACTCGGCAAGCTGCGCGTCGCGCAACCGAACCACGGCGCGCCGCCGCCCGAGGAAGGCCACGAAGTCGGCCTCGCATGGACCGACGACGACCTGCGCGTGCTCACGCAAGACAATCAGGAGAGCGCTCATGGCCACGCTTGACGACGCCCGTCCCGGCGCCGCGCCGTGGCTGCTGTCGGGGCCCGCGCTGCTGCTGTTCGTCGGCTTGTTGCTGGTGCCGCTGCTGCTCACGCTAATGCTGTCGTTCCGCGTGTTCAGCGATACGGCCGGCGTCACTGCCGCCTATACGCTCGCGAACTACTGGGAAGTTGTCAGCGACCCGTACTACGGCACGATCTTCCTGCGCACCGCCGGCCTCGCCTTCGCCGTCACGCTGCTGTCCATCGTGCTCGGCGTGCCGGAGACCATCGTGCTCGCGCGCATGAAGCGTCCGTGGCAGTCGCTGTGTCTCCTGATCGTGCTCGGGCCGCTGCTCATCTCTGTAGTGGTGCGCACACTCGGCTGGCAGATTCTGCTGGGCAACAACGGCGTGCTGAACAACGTGCTCCAGGCACTGCATGTGACCGACGAACCCATCCGCCTCGTCTTCACGATGACCGGCATGATCATCGCGCTCACGCACGTGCTGGTGCCCTTCATGGTGATGTCGGTGTGGGCGACCATGCAGAAGCTCGACCCGCAAGTGGAATGGGCCGGCCGCTCGCTCGGCGGCTCGCCGTTCGCGGTGTTCCGCCGCGTGGTGCTGCCGCAGATCATGCCGGGCGTGCTGTCGGGCTCGATCATCGTGTTCGCCTTGTCGGCATCGGCGTTCGCCACGCCGGCATTGATCGGCGGCCGGCGCCTCAAGGTGGTCGCCACCGCCGCCTACGACGAGTTCCTCGGTACGTTGAACTGGCCGCTCGGCGCGAGCATCGCCGTGCTGCTGCTGATCGCCAACGTGGCGATCGTAATGGGTTGCAGCCGCCTCGCCGAGCGCCGCTTTCAGCACATCTTCGATTGAGCGGGAGACAGCGATCATGAAACAGAACGGCATTCTCGGGCTCGTCTACAACGCGTTCTTTCTGACCTTCATCCTCGCGCCGCTCGCGGTGGTGATGCTGGTGGCCTTCACCGACAAGGGCTTCATCTCGATGCCTTTCGATGGCGCGTCGCTGCGCTGGTTCCGCGCGATTATCGAGAACGGCGACATCGTGGCGGCGTTCTGGTTGTCGGTGCGGCTCGCGTTCGCGGCGGCGAGCATCGGCGTGCTGCTCGCGGTGCCCGCCGCGCTGGCGATCGCACGCTATCGCTTTCCGGGTCGCGCCGCGCTCACCAGCTTCTTCCTCTCGCCGATGATGATTCCCGCGGTCGTGCTCGGCATCGCGTTCCTGCGCTTTCTGTCGCTGCTGCATCTGTCGGGATCGTTCTGGTCGCTGGTCTGCGCGCACGTCATTATCGTGCTGCCGTATGCATTGCGGCTCGCGCTGTCGTCGGCCGTCGGGCTCGATCGCGATGCCGAACGCGCCGCGCTCTCCTGTGGCGCGAACCGCTTCACCGCGTTTCGCCGCGTGGTCCTGCCAATGATCCGCACCGGCGTGGCGGGCGGCTGGGTGCTGTCGTTCATTCAGAGTTTCGACGAACTGACCATGACCATCTTCGTCGCGACACCGGGCACGACCACGCTGCCCGTCGCCATGTACAACCAGATCGCGCAGACGATCGATCCGCTGGTCGCTTCGGTGTCGGCGGTGCTGATCGTCGGCACGGTCCTTCTGATGGTTCTGCTCGACCGCATGGTCGGACTGGATCGTATTCTGATCGGAGAAACCCGATGACATTGACTAGTAGCGCCAGCCCCGACGTCCTTGCGGATGTGGTGGTTGTGGGCGGCGGCCTCGTCGGCTCGGCCGTGGCCTACGGGCTCGCTCGCGAAGGCGCGCGCGTGACCGTGCTCGACGAAGACGACGGCGGCTTTCGCGCGTCGCGCGGCAATTTCGGCCTCGTCTGGATTCAGGGCAAGGGCTATGGCCTGTCGCCTTATGCACGCTGGTCGCGCAGCTCGGCCACACGCTGGCCCGGACTCGCGCAAGCGCTGCTGAAGGAAACGGGCGTGGACGTCGCGTTGCGTCAACCAGGCGGCTTTCACTTCTGCTTCAACGACAACGAACTCGCTGAACGCGAGAAACGCCTCTCGACGCTGCAGATCGAGCTCGGCGATTACCCCTACCAGATGCTCGACGCCGCCGAAGTCCGCGCGCGCATACCGCACATCGGCCCTGCGGTGATCGGCGCGAGCTATTCGCCGATGGACGGTCACGTGAATCCGCTCAAGCTCCTGCGCGGCCTGCATACCGCCATGCAGGCGCGGGGCGTGCGGCTCGTGTCGGGCGAACGCGCGGAGCGCATCGAACCGCAAACGCAGGGCTTCGTCGTGCACGGAAAGCGCGGGACGTATCGCGCGGCGCGGGTCGTACTCGCCGCGGGACTCGGCAATCGCGCGCTTGCGCCGTTCGTCGGGCTCGACGCGCCGGTCGCGCCCAATCGCGGGCAGGTGCTGGTGAGCGAACGTGTCGCTCGCTTTCTCGACTATCCGACGCTCAACGTGCGCCAGACCGACGAGGGCAGCGTGCAGTTCGGCGATTCGATGGAAGAAGTCGGCTTCAACGATTTCACCACCACGCACGTGCTGGCCGACATCGCACGGCGCGGCGTGCGTGCGTTCCCGATGTTGCAGCACGTGCGGCTCGTGCGCATGTGGGCTGCGTTGCGTGTCTATAGCCCCGACGGTTTTCCGATCTACGACCACTCCGACGCGCACCCCGGCGCGTTCGTCGTCACCTGCCATAGCGGCGTGACGCTGGCGGCCGCGCATGCGCTGCGCGTCGCGCCGTGGATCATGGGCGCGCCGATGCCCGAGGAACTGCCCCATTTCTCCGCGCGACGCTTCGAGCACGCCGGCGAACTGACTCCCGCTCATTGAATTCGACATGACTACCCAATCGACTCATTCGCTTTTCAAGCCACTGCCGGGCGCGCAAGGTGCGGCCGCCACGACCGTCGCCATCTGGTTCAACGACCAGCCGCTGTTCGTGCCGGGCGGCTGCTCCGTCGCGGCGGCCCTGCTCGGTGCGGGGATATCGCGCTTTCGCGCGACGCCCGTGTCCGGCGCAGCGCGCGCGCCCTTCTGCATGATGGGCGCGTGCTTCGAATGCCTCGTCGAGATCGACGGCATGCCGAGCCGCCAGGCCTGCATGGTCGAAGTCAAAGCCGGCATGCGCATCCGCTCGCAGGAAGGCGCGCGCGATCTGCCGCCCTTCGGCACGACTGGCATGACCGACGCACCGCTGGAGAACGCCCATGACCGCTGATTTCGCTTCCGAAGCCGTCGACGTCGTCGTGGTCGGCGCCGGTCCCGCCGGCATGAGCGCGGCGACGCGCGCGGCGCGTGCCGGCCTCTCGACCGTGCTGATCGACGAACAGGACGCCGTGGGCGGCCAGATCTATCGCGCCATCGGCCGCGCCGATGCGCGCCGCAAGGAGATTCTCGGGCCGGACTACGCGGCGGGCGCTGCCATCGCCGAAGCGTTCGCGGCCTCGGGCGCGCGGCATCTGACCCATGCGACCGTGTGGCAGGTCACGCGCGAGCGCGGCGTCAATTATCTGCAGGACGGCAAAATCGGCAGCTTCGACGCGCAACGCGTGATTCTCGCCAGCGGCGCACTGGAGCGGCCCTTTCCGATTCCCGGCTGGACGCTGCCTGGCGTGCTGACGGCGGGCGCGGCGCAGATCCTGTTGAAGAGCGCGGGCGAAGTGCCCGCAGCGCCGCCGGTGCTCGCGGGCTGCGGACCGCTGCTGTATCTGCTCGGCTGGCAATACGTGCGCGGCGGCGTGCCAATCCGCGCGCTCGTCGATACCACGCGTCACGAAGACCGCTGGCGCGCGAAGCGTCACATGTTGGCGGCGCTGCGCGCGTGGCCGTTCCTGAGCAAAGGCTTGCAACTGATCCGCACGCTGCGCGAAGCGAACGTGCCGATCTTCGACGCGGCGGACGATCTGCGCGTGGAAGCACGCATCGGCACGGATCACAGCGAGCGCGCCGCCGCGCTCCACTTCACGACGCAAGGCACGGCGCATCGTATCGAAGCCGATGTGATCCTGCTGCATCAGGGCGTCGTGCCGAACACGCAATTCACGCAAGCGCTGCGCGCCGCGCACCGCTGGGACGACGCGCAACTCTGCTTCACTCCGAAAGTCGATGCGTGGGGCGAACTGGACGTGCCCGGCATCTTCGTCGCGGGCGATGGCGCGGGCATCGGCGGCGCGCAGGCGGCGGCCCTGCAGGGCACGCTCGCGGGTCTCGCGGCGGCCGCGCAGCTCGGCGCGATCACGTCCGAGTCGCGCGATGCCGAAGCTCTCACGCAGCGCCGCGCGCTCGCGGGCGTCATGCGCATCCGGCCTTTTCTCGACAGCCTGTATCGTCCGCGCGACATCAACCGCATTCCGCGCGACGAGACCATCGTATGCCGTTGCGAGGAAGTCACCGCGGGCGAGTTGCGCAAGTTCGTCGAGCTCGGCTGTGTCGGACCGAATCAGGCGAAGTCGTTCGGACGCTGCGGCATGGGTCCGTGTCAGGGACGCATGTGCGGGCTCACGGTGACGGAAGTGATCGCCGATGCGCGCCGCGTCTCGCCCGCCGAAGTCGGCTACTACCGCATCCGTCCGCCGATCAAGCCGCTCACGCTCGGAGAACTCGCCGGTGAGTGACAAGACCGCTATCCAGGAAGCCGATGTCCTTGTGGTCGGCGGCGGGCTGCACGGCACGAGCAGCGCGTTCCACCTGGCGCGGCGCGGCGTGAAGGTGATCGTGCTCGAAGCCGACTATGTCGCGCGTCATTCGTCGGGCGTGAACGCGGGCGGCGTGCGCACGCTGGGCCGTCCGTTGCCCGAAATTCCGCTCGCGCTGATGTCGCGGGAAATCTGGCACGGCATGACCGAACTGCTCGGTGAGAACGGCGGCTTCGTGGCTTCCAGTCAGTTGAAGATCGCTGAAACGGACGATGAACTCGAAGCGTGTCGCCAGCGCGTCGCGCTGCTCGAATCGCATGGATTCACGCACGAGAAGGTGATCGACCGCGACACCGTGCTCGAACTCGAGCCGGCGCTGGCGCGGCATGTCACGGGCGGCATCTGGGTCGAGCGCGACGGCTACGCGCTGCCTTATCGAACCACGACGGCCTTTCGGATCGCCGCACAGCGGCTCGGCGCACGTTTTCTGGAAGGCACTCCCGTGCGCCGCATCGAGCAGCGCGGCACGAGATGGTTCGCCGTCACGCCGCATGGCACGTTCAGCGCGAACCAGTTGCTCGTCACCGCGGGCGCATGGTCCGGCGAATTGGCGAAACAGGTCGGCGAACCCGTGCCGGTGCATCCCGAAGGTCTGATGCTGATGGTCACGCATCGCGTCGCGCCTTTCTGCCGCGCGACGCTCGGCGCAACGGGCCGGCCGCTGTCCTTCAAGCAGTTCGACAACGGCACGGTGGTGATCGGCGGCAAACTGATCGGCATCGCGGACCTGGCGAATCGTCACGGCGAAGTCGATTTCGCCCGCCTCGTGCGCAGCGCGCGGACCGTGACCGATCTGTTTCCCCATCTGCGCAAACTCGGCGTGAATCGCGCGTGGGCCGGTGTCGAAGCTTTTACGGAAGATGAACTGCCGGTGATTTCCGCGAGCCGCCAGGCGTCGAATCTGTATTACTCGTTCGGCTATTGCGGCAGCGGCTTCCAGCTCGGGCCGGGTTGCGGCAAGCTCGTGTCCGAACTGATGCTGGACGGCACGCCGTCCGTTTCGCTCGATGCGTTTGCCATCGATCGCTTTAGCCGCAACGCAGCGGCTTCCCGCATGGACGCTTCGCATCTCGTGACGCACTAACCGGTTTTATTTTTTTTCTCCGTCGCGGCTTCGGTCGATGCGCGCGGCGGTTTCATTCGCCTTCAAGTGGAGAGAGTGTCATGACCGATATCGTTCGTATCGAAACCAATCAACGTATGAGCCGCGTCGTCAAAGCTGGTGGCCTCGTGTTCGTCGGCGGCCAGACTTCCGCCGATCACACCCCTGACGTCAAACTCCAGACCGCAAAGGTGCTGGAAAAGATCGACGGCTATCTGGAGAAGGCCGGCATCGACAAGACGCGTCTCGTGTCCGCACAAGTCTGGCTCGCGGACATTGCCCGTGATTTCGCAGGCATGAACGAGGTGTGGGACGAGTGGGTTCCGCAAGGACACGCACCGGCGCGCGCGACGGTGCAAGCGAAGCTTGCCGCGCCCGAGTTGCTCGTCGAGATCGCGGTCGTGGCAGCTTTTCTGTAGAAGCAGCTCGCCCGGTGGCGATGACTCGGTAGCCGCGCTTCAAATACTCCTCAACCATCGCGAAGCGAAGGCCGCGCGACGCGCCAATAAGGAGAACGGTTTTCTGCGAAGGTGTGGTTTGCATTGGCATCCTCGATAAACGAAGCCGCTCTCGAACCTGAACGTGACG
Source organism: Paraburkholderia dipogonis (assembly GCF_046027395.1). GTDB lineage: Bacteria > Pseudomonadota > Gammaproteobacteria > Burkholderiales > Burkholderiaceae > Paraburkholderia > Paraburkholderia dipogonis_A. The sequence continues at coordinate 73,380 of NZ_JAQQEG010000008.1, forward strand.
AGAGCGATCCTTCTGGGTCAATCACGCAAACCAGCGGCATCCTCGTTTAGAGAATGACCCTGTTCATCGTTGGTTTCGACAGCTGGTTCTCAGCGTGTGTCGTCAGCAGGTGCCATTCTGAACGCGAGCCGGAGGCTCAAAAGAGATCACGACGACTCTGCGTCTCCGGCATTGCGCGTGGCGCACAAGCGCCATGCAGACTTTGGCGCAGCGACGCTCCCGGCGGCGTGGCGCCACCATCGTTCGCCGCGATGCGGCGCGCTCAGATCCAGCCGCTCGCCCATGCGCGGCGTCGACAGCACGACACCGCGCGCGAGGGCCAGTCCCGTCACCCTTTCGAACGGCTCCTGCCAGCGGTGCATCGCGAGGTCGAAGGTGCCGTTGTGAATCGGCACGAGCCAACGCCCGCGCAGATCGATGTGCGCCTGCACGGTTTCTTCGGGCTGCATGTGAACGTACGGCCACTGCGCGTCGTAGGCGCCCGTCTCGACCAGGGTGACGTCGAATGGCCCAAGGCGCTCGCCGATCGTCCTGAAGCCCTCGAAGTAGCCGGTGTCGCCGCTGAAGAACACGCGCAGATCATCGTCGACGATCACCCACGACGCCCATAGCGTACTGTTGCCGTCGAACAGGCTGCGGCCGGAAAAATGCTGCGCGGGCGCAGCGGTGAATTGCACACCGTCGACTTCGGTGCCCTGCCACCAGTCGAACTGGCGCACCTTCGACGCGTCGATGCCCCATTCGATCAGCCGGTCGCCGACGCCGAGCGGCGTCAGGAACACGCCGGTGGTCTGCGCGAGCGCGAGCACGGTTTCGCGGTCCAGATGATCGTAGTGGTCGTGCGACAGGATCACACCGCGCAGCGGCGGTAAATCGGCGAGCGCGATCGGCGGCGCATGGAAGCGCTTCGGGCCGAGATTCCGGAACGGAGAGGCACGTTCGGCGAACACAGGATCGGTCAGCCAGAACTGGCCGCGCAGCTTCAGCAGCATGGTCGAATGGCCGAGGCGGTAGAGGCTGCGGTCGGGCGCCGCATCGAGCTGCGCACGCGTCAGCGCATCGACGGGCAACGCGTCTGTCGGCACGGTGCCGCCCGGCTTGTTGAGCAACACGTTCCACGCAATGCCGAGCGTCTTGCGCAGGCCCTCGACTTGACGCGGCTTGACGTTGCGAAAGCGTTCACCGTCATGCTGCGGCGAGGTGCTGGACAACGCGCGACCGCGTCGCGCGGCAGTAAAGCCGAGCACGCGGCTGACAAGAGCGGGAAGCGACGTCATGAGTCAGGCCATCCGTAGATAAATGTACACTAGCCAGTGTAGTTTATTTTCGAGAAAAGTAAACTGCCCGGTGTAAAATCCTTTCATGGATCCCAGTGCCACCCATCAACGCCTGACTGACCGCAAGCGGGTCGCCATCGTCGGCGCCGCGATCGAGGAATTCCTCGCGGCCGGCTACGACGCGACCAGCATGGACCGTATCGCCGCCCGCGCGAACGTCTCGAAACGTACGGTCTATAACCATTTTCCGAGCAAGGAAGTCCTTTTCGCGGCGATTCTCCATCAGCTGTGGGACGCGAGCCAGAGCGGCGATGCGCCCGCCTACCGCGCCGACGAACCGTTGCGCGCGCAGTTGCTCGACCTTTTGGGCCGCAAGCTGCGGCTGCTGAACGACGAGTCCTTCCTGTCGCTTGCACGTGTGGCGATCGCGGCCGGCATCCATTCGCCGGAGCGGGCGCGGGACATGATCGCTCGGCTGGGCGAACGCGAGGAAGACCTGACCGTGTGGATCCGGGCGGCCGTCGCCGACGGCCGTCTCAAGACCGACGATCCGCTCTTCGCGGCGCTGCAGTTGCAGGCGCTGGTGAAAGCCTTCGCCTTCTGGCCGCAGGTGACGATGGGCCAGGCGCCGCTCGGCGAACAGGAGCAGAAGCAGGTCGCGGAATCGGCCGCTGACATGTTCCTCGCACGCTATGCATGAGCGGAGCGCCGCGCCGTTTTCATGGGTATGAGGGGTCGGCCAAACGCCTTGTGCGAGCGTCTACAATCGATGTTTTCGACTCGTTTGAACTGTGCCCATGTCCCAGAAGATCGACTACCTCAACCCTGACCTTCCTCCTGGCCTGCGGCGCGTATCGATGCCCGTGGTCGACGCGACCCCAACGACGCTGGACGGATTTGGCAGGCTTGTGGCGGACCCGAGTGAGTGCCCGATCGAGATAGTGCAGTGGCCGGCAGCGGGCGCACGGCCCATTGACCCTGGAACCGGCGATGAGGCTGGCACCACCGAAGGCACGTTTGTAAGCGAATGGCGCGGAGACATTCTCTACGGTCGAAACGAGGCCGTGGGCGGCGACTACATTCTTGCGTACGCAACGGAGCCTGAAGCCGCCCGCGACGACAACGCCCATGCACCGGAACGGATGTTGCTCTGGCACGCGAACTACCACCCGGATGGTGGACAACTGTTCTTTCCTCTCGACCATCGCCCGTTCTACGTTCCATTGGCATTGCCCGGGGACGACATTGCGCCAGAGAAGTTCGTGTGCTTTCGCTTCGATGGACAGCAGGGCCTCTACATTCATCCGAACATCTGGCATGAAGGCGTGTTCGGGCTTGGCGGGACGCAGCGGTTCTTTGATAAGCAGGGCGCCGTCCACGCACGGGTCTCTGTCGACTTTGCCCGCGAGTTTGGTTGTCTTCTCGAGGCGCCGATCATCCACGACGCGCAACCGTCCGGTCGAGGCGGCGACCTGCAGTTGTAGGAAGCACGCCGCGACGACGGGCAGTAGAATCGCAAGAAGCCGCGCGCGTTGACATCGGCTGGACGCAAGGCGCGGCAGTCAACCGTATCAAGGATTTCTGCAGGAAAACCCGGCGCGCACCGACAGGTTTCGGACGCACCCTTTCTGCCAAGGAGATCTCATGAAGGTGCTCGCCGTACATCCCAGCGGCCTGATGTACACCCGCGTGTTCCTGCGGCTCGAACCGCTCGGCCTGGAGACGGTCGCGGCCGTACTCCGCTCGGCTGCGCACGAGGTCCGGTTGCTCGATCTGCAAGTCGAATCGCATCGCGATCTGGAGCGGCTGATCCGCACATGGCGTCCTGATGTCGTCTGTTTCTCCGGCAACTACCTCGCCAATATTCCCGAAATCATTGACCTGTCGAAAGCGATCAAGGCGCAATGGCCCGACTGCTTCGTGTTCGTGGGCGGACACAGCGCGTCGTTCACCGCAGCCGATATGCTCAAGCACGCCGACGGCGCAATCGACTGCGTGCTGAGAGGCGAAGGCGAGGCGAAAGTGGCCGAGCTCCTCGACGCCGTTGCACGCCACGCCGATCTACTGTCGATACCGGGCGTCGTGACCTGCAGCGGCGAAGGACCGCTGCCAGGCTTCGCCGAAACCCTCGATCAGGTTCGCCCCGCGCGCGATCTGTTGCGACATCGGCGCAAATACTTCATCGGCGTGCTGGATCCGTGTGCGTCGATCGAATTCGCGCGCGGCTGCCCGTGGGATTGCACGTTCTGCAGCGCGTGGACATTCTATGGACGCAGCTACCGTTCACGCAGCCCCGAAGTGATCGCCGACGAACTGGCGTCGATTCGCGAGCCAGGCATTTTTATTGTCGACGATGTCGCCTTCGTGCATGCGGATCACGGCATGGCGATCGGCCGCGAAATCGAGCGCCGCCGCATACGTAAAAAGTACTACCTCGAGACACGCGGCGATGTGCTGTTGCGCAACAAGGAGGTCTTTGAGTACTGGCGCACGCTGGGCCTGCAATACATGTTTATCGGCATGGAGGCGATCGACGCCGAAGGGCTCAAGGCGTTTCGCAAACGCATCGATCTCGACAAGAACTTCGAGGCGCTCGAATTCGCGCGCTCGCTCGGCATCACCGTCGCGATCAATCTGATCGCCGATCCCGACTGGGACCGTGAGCGCTTCGAAGCGATCAGGCAATGGTGTCTGGAGATTCCAGAGATCGTCAACATCAGCGTGAACACGCCTTATCCGGGCACGGAAATCTGGCTGCGCGAGCATCGCAAGTTGACCAGCCTCGACTACCGGCTCTATGACATCCAGCACGCCGTCCTGCCGACAAAGCTGCCCTTGCCCGAGTTCTACCGCGAACTGGTGCGCACGCAGCAGGTGCTCAACCGCAAGCACCTCGGCTGGAGCGCACTGCGCGGCGCAGCGAGCGAAGCGGCGCATCTGCTGCTACGCGGGCAAACGAACTTTGTGCGGATGCTGTGGCGCTTCAACTCCGTGTTCAATCCGAACCTGCAATTGAACGACCACGCGCGCGAAGTCCGGTATTCGATGACGCCGCCTGCCGCATCGACCGAACACGCCAATGTCAAAGTGATGTATGTGCACGGTCCGGCGGGACGCAAGGGCCGCAAGCTCGACGATGCAACGGAAAACTTCGTCGATGAAACCCGTATGGGTGCGGGCTGATGTTCTAATGCTGATACGGGAGTGACCACAACGAAGAGGCGACAGTGCTTGAACTATCGGTTCGTGACAAAGCAATGCTGAGTGGTGAATTGGGTGATGGTGCAGCGCTCGCGATGCGGATAGTTGCCGCCACGGCGCATGTGATGAACGCCCAGGAGCTTGTCAACATTTCCTCCGCCCACATTGACGGGTGTCTGTATCACGGATCCGTCAGTCTCGATTTCGTCGAACGGTTTGTCGCGTCCGGAACGCGGGTCGCTGTGCCGACGACACTCAATGTCGGATCGCTCGATCTCATTCATCCGGAGCTGTATCGCGGCAAAGCGGAAATTGCGAATGCTGCCAAACGCCTGATGGAAGCGCATCTGGAACTCGGCTGCGAAGCGACCTTCACATGCGCGCCGTACCAGCTAAAGCACCGCCCACGTTTGGGCGATCAGATCGCATGGGCTGAATCGAACGCGATCGTTTTTGCCAACTCCGTGTTGGGCGCCCGTACAAGTCGCTACGGCGATTTTCTTGATCTTGCGGCGGCGATTACCGGCCGCGTGCCAAACGCCGGACTGCATGTCACCGAAAACAGGGCCGCCCGCATTGTGCTCGAAGCGCCCAGCTTCGGTGATTCCGCGCGGCGCGACGCCTGCTTCGCTGCCCTCGGTTTTCTGCTTGGCCTCAATGCTGGCGCAACGGTCGCGGCAATCACGGGACTGCCAGTCGACACAACCGAGGACGAGCTCAAGGCTCTGGGCGCGGCAGCCGCTTCCAGTGGCTCTGTGGCGCTCTTTCACGCGGTAGGCATCACGCCGGAAGCTCCGACACTTGACGCCGCGCTGCAGGGCGGCGAACCGGAACGGACGATTGTTATCACCGAGGCGGATCTCGTCGGCATCCATCGAAAGTGGAACGATGCTCGTGCTTGCGAGCCACTCGCCGCGATCAGTCTGGGCACCCCGCATTTTTCGGTCGATGAGTTCCACAAGCTTGGCAAGCTGTTCGAAGGACACGATGGCTCGCCACGGTGCGACGTCTATGTCAATACGAGCCGTTTCGTGCTGTGGCAGATCGAAGCGGAAGGGCTCGCCCAGCACCTCGCCTCGCGGGGCGTCCAGATTGTGGTGGACACCTGCACCTACATCACTCCCGTGATGAAACAGATCAGTGGACTGGTAATGACTAACTCAGGGAAGTGGGCCCACTACGCACCTGCGAACATCGGTGTCACCGTTGCATTTGGAAGCATGGCCGAGTGTGTTCGATCAGCCTTCGAAGGGAGAGTTTGCATCGATGAACTGGCCGGCTAAAGCTACGACCATGATTTCGCCCACTACCGTGCTTGCCGGGCAGGTACTCGTTCCGGGCCGGGCAAGCGGCCTTGCGATCGCGCTACCTCCCCTGAGCTTCTGGGGCGGCTACGACGCCGAAAGCGGGATGATCATCGACAAGACACATTCCGGTTTCGGACAAAGCCTGAAAGGCCGGATGCTCGTGATGGCGCGAGCGCGCGGGTCGAGTTCCAGCAGCAGCGTACTGGCTGAAGCGTTGCGCAACGGGACTGGCCCGAGCGGCATCATACTGGCGGAACGCGACCTGATCCTCGCCATCGGTGTGATTGCTGCCAATGAGCTCTACGCCCTCAACGTGCCAGTGGTGAGCGTCGGCGAGAACGTGTTCGCGCAGATTACATCTTTCACCACAACACTGGAGATTGACGCGTGCGATGCTGCGCGGCCCGCGAGCATCTATGCCACAGACAGCCAACGCGAAGGAAGCCGCGACGCGTAGCGATTCTCCCCTGCGTCCCGGTCATACGAAACCTGGTTGTAGCCCAGGATAGCGACCGAAGCGACATCAGCCCGCTCGAGCGTATTGCCCGCAAGCCCCGAAAGCGGCGGCGTCAAAAGCGCCGCATAGGAAGAAACCAGCCCGGCAGCGCGCGAGCGTTGGCCGTTGCGAGGGCTAACGTTCCTGATCTGGTGATGGGATGAGCGCGGTGATGCGGTGTGTACCATGACAAGCTCTGTCCTAAAACAGTAAAAGAAACGGTCGACGCAAGCGCCCTACTCTGCGCGCTTCGCTTCCAACGGCGCAAACCCCGTGCTCGCTTCGATCTCGCTGACATTCTTGGGTCTCTCAAACGGGCCTGGCGCCTCTTCGTCAGGATTGCGCCGACGTCCAATAGCCTTGAAAAATGTCTCGAGGCCTGACGGTAGAAAGAACCACACCCAGTGCAGGTCTTCAGTCCCGTCGTTTATCAATGTATGCGACTGTCGGGGTCCGAGAAAAACGGTCACGCCGGGTTCGAGCCGATACTCCCGCCCCTCCACCATCGCCGTTCCCGTTCCCCGAATGAAGTGAAGCACCTCTTCAGACTCTGCGTGCGCGTGCAGGCGAACGAAGCCTCCGGGTGGAACTGTCTGCGTACCTGCCGAAAAGGGCCGCTGCATTGACACGAGGTGGGGCGCGACGTGGACTGCGGCATAGCCATTGGCGGGCACGGGTTGCCAGTAGCTCTCTTCCGCGCCCGGATAAACGATCAGGAACCGAGATTTGCCGTCGCGGTCTTGAAGATTGGCGCCCGAGGCCGGGCTATCGGATGCGTCATCCGTCATTTACGCCTCACATGTATGCGGGATGCGCAGCGAGCCTACTTGCCGAATCAGCGCGTCACCACCGCCTCAACAACCGACATGATCTGCTGTGCGGCCGTCTTGACGTGCTGCTCCAGCAGTTTGGCGCCAAGTTTCGCGTCGCGCTTCCTGCACGCCTCGACCAGCGCCATGTGCTCATCATGCGACTGTTCGCGGATCGGCACCTGCACGGCCTGAAAACGGAAATACCGATCGCAACGGTCATGCAGTACCCGCAACAACTGAAGCGTGATATCCCGCTGCGCAGGCAGATAGAGCGTTTCGTGCAAACGCCAGTTCAGTTGCCCCCACACGCCCGAGTCCGCCTTGTCCATTTCCTTGACAAGCCGCTCCGCCTTGCCCATCTCGGCCTCGGTGATGCGCGGGATAGCTTCCGAAAATATCCACGGCTCAAGACGTAGACGGATGTCGAACGTCTCCTTCACCTCGCCTATCGACAGCTCAGCGACATAGGCGCCCTTATGCGGCACATTGATCAGCAGCCCTTCTGCCGTCAGACGGGTGATCGCTTCGCGGATCGGAACACGGCTGACGCCGAGCTCTTCGGCGAGCGCCTCCTGCCGCAATACCTCACCCGGCGCCAGGTCGCCGCTCAGGATTCGCTGTCGAACCGCCGTGGTGACCAGTTCGACCGTGGTTGGCCGGACGATTTTTCGCGTGCTTTCGTCCGCGATAACTTCGCTCATCGTGGACGCCTCTTTGGTACGACGTTTGGCGGCTACCGGGGGCATGGTCAGGTTCAATTGAGGATTCAGGATACAGTGGGCATGCTACCACGCTCCCGGCTTTCGGATACAAAATCCAATGACCGACGCTGCGTTACTGCAACGTTTGCCGGACCCACGCGCCGTTCTTCATCACGCCGGCGATGCGCTCGCCTTGCCCGGCAAGGACACTGATGTCCGCTAGCGGATCACCATCGACTACCAGGAGATCAGCGAAGGCTCCCGCGGACACGACGCCCAGACGGCCTTGCTGTCCGACGATCTCGGCACCCACTGCGGTGGCCTGACAGATCGTCTCGAAAGCACCGAGAATGGCTGAACGGATCGTCAGCTCGTCGCTTTGATACTCGTGCATGTCGCCCAACAGGTCGGTGCCGAGACCCATTTTCACCCCGTTGCGTTTGAGCAGTTCGAGCGCTTTTAGACCCTGGATACGAACGTTCTCGTTTTTCGCGAGAGCGCTTTCCGCGACACCGGCTTTTGCACCGACCTTGTTCATCGCGTCATAGGTCACGAGCGTGGGCACCGCAAACGCGCCAAACTCCGCCATGACGGCAGCCGCCTCGTCGTCGATCAGGTTGCCGTGCTCAATCGTGCGCACACCGAGCTTCACGACGCGAGAGATCGCCTTGCCGGTGTAGGCATGCGCCATGACATAGGTCTGGTGCGACGCCGCTTCCTCGACGATGGCCTTGACCTCGTCGACGGAAAACTGCAGGTTGCCAATCGGATCCGTCGGCGACGCAACGCCACCCGACGCCATGATCTTGATGTGGTGCGCGCCAGCGCGCATCTCTTCCCGCACGGCCTTGCGAACGTCGTCCACGCCGTCGACAATGCGTCCGATTGCCCCGAGATTGCGATGGCAGCCGCAAGGGTCAGGATCGGAGTTGTCGAAGCGCTCGCGAAAGTCGCCGTGACCTCCCGTCTGCGAGAGCGCCTTGCCGGCCACGAATAACCGCGGCCCGGCGATCACGCCTTCCTCGATAGCACGCGAGAGCGCGTAGTCGGCGCCGCCGGCATCCCGCACCGTGGTGAAGCCCCGGTTGAGCATACCGCTCAGGATAGGGACCGCCCGCAAGACGGCAAAGGTATTCGGCAAACGCCCGTTGTTACCCAGGTGCGCCACCGAGGCAATGACGTGCGCATGGCAGTCGATCATGCCGGGCATGACTGTCTTGCCCCCAACGTCAATCACCTGCGCGCCATTTATCGACACCGGCTCGCGGGTTACTTCCTTGATGAGCTCCCCGTCCACGACAATCGAATAGCGGGCCGTGTCGTTTTCGTGATTCACGTCCAGGACACGTGCGTTTTTCAGGATCAACATTTCGATTCCTCAACAGATTGTTGAACGGCCCACGGGCCGCGGTAGATCACTTCAGCAAGAAGCCTTTGGCGAGCGGATCACGGTCATCGACAAAGATCGTGTTGTGTCCCGTCACCCGCGCCCACCCTTCGATGCTCGGAATAATCGCGTCGAGTTCACCGACCCTGGTCGCTTCTTCCGGAACACCATTGAAGAGCGTGCCGATAATGCTCTCGTGCACAAAGCGCTCACCGATCTTGAGTTTGCCCTTGCCGACCAGCTGTGCCATGCGGGCGGACGTTCCCGTGCCGCAAGGTGACCGGTCGATGGCCTTGTCACCGTAGAACACCGCATTGCGTGCGCTTGCACCTTCGACCGTCGGTTCGCCTGTCCACATCACGTGGCTCAGACCGCGGATTTCCGCCTTTTCGGGGTGAACGAACTGATACTTCTCGTTCGCTTTCTGGCGTAGGGTCGGACTCAGACGCTGGATATCCGAAGGCTTGAGTGTGTGAAGGCCACCGAAGTTTTTCTGCGGTTCGACGATCGCGTAGAAGTTTCCGCCGTAGGCGACATCGAAGCGGATTTCGCCGAGCCCCTCGACGTCAACCGTCAGGTCCGTCGAGTGAAGGAATGACGGAACATTGATGAGCTGCACGGAGTCGACGTTGTCGCCATCCATCTTGTAGCGCGCAACCACGAGACCGGCCGGCGTATCCAGACGCAGCACACCCGGTTCACGCGGACGCACCAGACCATGCTCGATAGCCGTTGTCACCGTCCCGATGGTGCCGTGGCCACACATGGGCAAACAGCCGCTGACCTCGATGAACAGGATGGCGACGTCACAATCGGAACGGGTCGGCGGATAGAGGATACTGCCCGACATCACTTCATGGCCCCGAGGTTCGAACATGAGCGATGTCCGGATCCAGTCGAACTCGCGCTCAAAATGCGCGCGTCGCTCGATCATGTTCGCGCCTTCCAGCCGCGGCGCACCTCCTGCGACGACGCGGACCGGATTGCCGCACGTATGTCCGTCGATGCAAAAGAATGTCGATTTCATAGCCCTGCTCCATCCAGAATGACCTGCAAAAAGTAGCCCGGCCCAGGCCCATCCGCATTACTTCGACAGGGCGCGCACATCGGCGAGCGTCTTCTCCACGATTGCCACGACCCTCTGGCGCTCTTCGCCTTCGAGCTTCAGTCGCGGAGCCTTGACGGCTTCCGAGTAACCCGCCGTGATGTTTTCCGCCAGCTTGATGTACTGAACGAGTTTCACATGCGTATCCAGGTGAAACAGGTCGATCAGTACACGGTACAGCTTGCGGGCCGAGTCATAGTCTCCTGCTACCGCCAGATTCAGCAGTTCAACCGATTCCTTCGGAACGGCGTTAGCCATGCCCGACACCCAGCACTTCACACCCAATGCGGCCGACTCGAGCACCAGATCGTCGACACCGCACACGACTGCAAGCCGATCGCCGAACCGGCTGATCAGATCGGTGACGCGCGTCGTGTCATACGATTCTTCCTTGATGGCTTCGATCGTCGGCTCTTCCAGCAACTGTGCCACCAGGTCCGGCGTGAGGTCCACGCCGTAGCCGCGCGGGTTGTTATAGAGCAGGATCGACAGCGTCGACGCTTGCGCGACCGTCTTATAGAAGGCGACGGTTTCGCGCGCGTCGGACTTGTACGTCAGTCCCGGGAACACCATCAGGCCCTGAACGCCGAGCGCTTGTGCTTCTTTCGCGTACTGGACCGCGTTTGCCGTATTGGTTTCGGCGAGACCGGCGATCACCGGCACGCGGCCGTTCACGGTCTCAACCGCAAGCTTGATCACTGTGCGCTTCTCTTCCGGCGTGAGTTGGGCGTTCTCACCGACCATCCCCATCATGACGACGCCACCGACGCCGTTCTCGATGAGACGATTCAGACCTGCCTTGATCGCGTCGTGATCAAGGGAACCGTCGTCCTTCAGCTTCGTGGTGACAGCGGGGAACACACCTTTCCAGTTGACTTGCATGGCTACACCTTTCCAAAAAATAATAATCAGAGGCGGGATGTCCCGCGGGTCGATCGAGGTCGCGGGGGCCCCGTTAATTCCGGAAGCGGCTGATCGAGTATGGCTCGAGGCCGATTCCGGGTGTTCGATTGGCAAGCAGGTCCGCAACCAGCGCACCTGTCGTTGCCGATTGCGTCAGCCCAAGATGACCGTGGCCGAACGCATAAATGACGGACGGCGTGCGTGGCGACCGGCCAATGACGGGTAACGAGTCCGGCGTGGCTGGACGGTGCCCCATCCATTTCACGGCACCCTGGTCGTTGATGCCGGGCAGGAAGCGCTTGCCGAGCGCGAGCAACGCGTCACTGCGTTGGTAGTTGGGTGGCGCCTTGAGGCCGGCGAACTCCGCCGCACCGCCAATGCGCACGCCGATATCCAGTGGGGTGGCGACAAACTTGCGTTCGGCAAAAATCACTTCGCGCGACAGGCTGATGCCATGCGCGGGAAGCGTCGTGTTGTAACCGCGCTCGCTGTCCAGCAGGACGCGGTCGCCGATCGATCCGGCCAGCGCGGCGGACCACGCACCCGTCGCCACGACGAGGCGGCGCCCCTTCACCCGTTCACCGGTCTCGGTGACCGCTGCCGGCGCAAGCGCATCAGCGAGATCAAGCGCCTTCACGGTGCTGACGACAAACGTCGCGCCGAGTTGCTTCACGCGCTCACGCAGTTGGGTCACGAGACGCTTCGGGTCACCGATGTGCGACCAGTCGTCGAGAAACACACCGTGACGGAAAACCGGCGCGAGCGACGGCTCGCAAGCGCGAACCTCGTCGGCCGACATGGCATGCCAGCGCACGCCCAGATCACGCTTGAATTCCCATTCATGCTGATCCGCGGCGAAGGCTTCGTCGGTCTCGTAGACCGTCAATGCGCCGCGGCGATAGAAACTGTCCATCGCGCCGATGTCCTCGAACATCGGGACGATGTCGTCGTAGACACGGTTGTTCAGCAGCGCCAAAGCCAGGGAAATCTCGCGGAAACGGTCCTTGTTGCCCGAGCGCTGAAATTCCATGAACCAGGGCAACGCGGTCGGCACATGTTTCCAGTCGAGCGCCAGCGGCCCCAGCGGATCGAACAGCCACTTCAGCGCCTTCATGTACAACCCGTTCACTGAAATGGGCGTGCACTCCGTCACGGCGATACCGCCCGCGTTTCCGTGCGACGTACGGTCGCCTTCGAAGTCGCGGTCGATGATGGTAACGGTCGCGCCATCGCGCAGCGCAGACCACGCGCAGGCAAGACCGACGATTCCGCTACCGATCACCACGACGTCGGGGGTCGTCCGGGAGTGTTGAGCTTGCTGAGTCATTTCCGTGAGTCGAGGTATTGCATGGGTCGACGGCAGACTCGCCGTCCGCCGTTGCTTCAGTTACTTGGATCCGAGTACCGTTATCGGCTTCCACTGTCCGTTTTCACACTTGTAGACGGTGATGATTGCGTCGCGCAGATCACCGAACTTGTCGTAGGCGAAGTGCTCACTCGTGACACCCTTCATGTCAGTCTTCGCGAGCACTGGCAGGTAGACGGCCGGGTCTGACGAATTGGCCTTCTGCATCGCCTGCATCATGGCCATCGCGCCGTCGTACGTGTACGGCGCATAGGTTGTCGGTTCGGTGCCGAACTTGCTCTTGTAGCGTTGCGTGAAGCCCGCGCCACCCGGCATCTTGTCCAGCGGCAGCCCCGCGAGCGAGACAATCGCGCCGTCCGCAGCCGGTCCGGCGATCTTGATGAAGTCCTCCGTCTTCGACATTTCACCCGAGGCAAACGTTGCCTTCATTGCCAGCGAGCGCGCCTGCTTCACCAGCGGTGCGGACTGCGCATCGGCGCCTGCGTAGTAGATGAAATCAGGATTCTTCGACTTGATGCCGGTCAGAATCGCCTTGAAGTCGACCGCCTTGTCGGACGTGAACTGATGATCGATGATGTTGCCGCCAGCCGCCTTCACTGCCGTCTCGAACTGCTCCGCAAGACCCTGACCGTATGCTGTGCGATCATCGATGATTGCAATGCGCTTCGCATGGAGCGTCTCGACGACGTACTTGCCCATCACACTGCCCTGCTGCGTATCCGAGGTCATCATCCGGAACGTAGTCTTGAAACCCTGGCGCGTATAGGCGGGCGCGGTTGCCGTCGAAATCTGCGGAATGCCTGCGCGTGAATAGATCGCCGAAGCGGGAATCGTCACGCCGGAGTTGAAGTGACCGAGCATGCCCTTGATGCCGTCATCGACCAGCTTCTGGGCGACGACCGTGCCCGTCTTCGGGTCCGCCTGGTCGTCGAGCGCCTCCAGCACGAACTTCGTTTCCTTGCCGTCGACCTTGGGCTTCGTGGCATTGAAGTCGTCAATGGCGAGTTGCACGCCCGATTCAAAATCCTTGCCGTACTGCGCCTGCGCGCCTGTCATCGGAGCGGCCAGACCCAGCTTGACCGTTTGTGTTTCGGCGGCCTGGGCGGCTCCGAGGGACAGGGCGAGCAATCCCGAAGCAGCGGCTGCAAAAGCGGTCGTGCGAACTTTCATACCAGTCTCCTTACTACCCGTAAAAGCCGCGTTAGGCGCACCGCAAAACATTATATTGGATCCAATATACAAGTATTTTGCGTATGATGCGCCCCTTCGGCGGGTCTGTCAAATACGTCCGAAAATTCGGCGGAGCGCGGTGACGGCCGCCCCGCCCCAAGTCCTACACCTGTTCCATGAAGTCAGGATCCTCGAGCCCACGCAGCCTTTGGACCTGATCTTCGAGCGGCGAAACCGCCAGTTGTGCGAACACCAGCGCCAGTCCAATATCAGCATGGTCATACAGCCCAGCTTCGCCAAGCAGATTCATGGTGCCCAGCGTGACGCCGTTCTTGCGCACGGGGATGTTCAGCACGCTTTCACACCCGATCGACCACAACACCTCATATTCCGAAAACACCGCCTTGATATCCTCGCGCGTCGAACCGACAAAGATCTCGCCACGGCGAAGAACCTGGTCCGACCAGCGGCTTTGCGTCACCCGCTTGAGCCCACCTACCGGATTGATATCCAGGCGATTGCTATGCAGCCGCCCGAGACGGCTCGATGCCTCGTCATACGCCAGCACCGTGAAGAGTCGCTGTCCGAATACCTCCGTGAGGGAGCGCTCGAACTCGGACCACACGATGTCGGCGTTGCCGCCTTTCTGTTGAATCGCGGCTAGACGCTCGATCGCCTGAAAATTGTTCGCACGGTTTGTGTTCGTCATGAAAACTCCTTATTTCGCGGTTCGAAGTGCGGCGCTTTGCGCGTCGGGACGCATCGAGCCGTACTCCTCCTCGGAAATTTGTTCGAGCGTCTTCCCGGTCGTCGAGACGCCCAGGAAAATCACGGCGAGCGCGCCGATCAGCAGAATGACCGTGGTCATGCCGAACACGCCGGCAAAACCCCACAACGGGTAGATGTAGCCCACCAGCATGGGTGAACAGATCGCGCCGATACGGCCGAACGCCGAAGCCGTGCCCATCCCCGTCGCACGCAAGTGCGTCGGGAACACTTCAGGGGTATAGGCATATTCGCCCGCGTTGACGCCGTTCATCGCGAAGGACATGAAGATCGACGCAAGCACGATCGATGTGTCGCTGCCCGCATTGGCCAACCAGATACCTGCGACGCAAGCCAGTCCCATGTACGTGACGATCGTTGCTTTGCGTCCCAGCTTTTCGCAAAAATATGCCGACGAGTAGTAACCCGGAATCTGCGCGAGGTAGATCAGGATCGAGACGGAGAAACTCTTCGTAATGGTCATGCCATGCTGGACGAGCAGGCCGGGGATCCAGACGAAGAAGGCGTAGGAGCAGAACGTCACCGACAGCCATAGGCACCAGCTCATCAACGTCGTTTTGGCGAGAGGCGGCTTCCACAGCAGCTTCAGGTTTCCGAAGAAGGAACCCGAGTGTTCATAGCTGGCGGCTGCGCCTGTCACAGGCACGACGGGAGGCAGCGTCACACCGGTGCGTTCGATCTGCCGCTCGATATCGGACACCACGGCTTCGGCCTCAGCATGACGGCCGCGAATCTCCAGCCACCGCGGCGACTCGTGCAGCGAACGCCGCCACCAGAGCAGCACGACGACCGGTACGGAAACGATCACCAGCGCGATACGCCAGCCTTCCGGGTTCAACGGGATCACGAAGTAGCCGATCAGCGCCGCAGCCACGAAACCGAACGAGAAGAAGCCGGCCAGTGCGCCGGTGAAGGCCCCCCCGATAGCGGTTACTGACGAACTCCACCAGGAACGGCGCAATGATCGCGCCCTCGGCACCCATCCCAATGCCGGCTATCGCTCGCAGCAGGGCGAACGTGTGCCAGTCGTTCACGAACGCATTGGCAAACGTCAGCACGCAGAAGAAGGTCAGCGCCCACATCATGACGACACGGCGGCCAAAACGGTCGCCCAGCAGGCCGGCGAATAGCGCGCCGACGAGAAAGCCAACATAGGTGCTGCTGCCGAGGAGCCCGGTTTCGAAACTGGTCAGATGCCACTTGGTACGAACAACGGGCAGGATAAACGCGATGATGGCTGCGTCAACCGCTTCGAACATGAAGCCCAAACCGCCCATGATGAGCAGCTTGAAGTGGAAACGGCTGAACGGAAGGCGTTCGAGCCGGGCTGCAATCGGTGACATGTAGTTGCTCCCGCAATGAGGGATCGACCAGTCCGGAGCCCCGGACCGAAGTGCGATGACAATATCCTGTATCCAAAATCCAGAGTCAAGGTCGGGTAAACCTCTGCGTTCGGGATGGCCGGCGCGACGTCGCCGGTTGCCCGCACCTCGCAGTCATCCGAGTCGCCAATCAGTATCTTCGACGAAGGGCAAGGCTGCGCGCGTCCTCAAATGCGACCTCTACACGAACGACTTGCATGCGATGGCGGACGCTCCAGTCGCGCGTTGCGCGGGCAGCGTCCGAGCGCGCAACGGGATGCGCTTTAGAAACCACTCTGTGGAAGTACACGCTGCAGATGTAGAAAAGGCCACGTTCCTTTTGGGAACGTGGCCTTATTTCTTTGGTGCGTGAGGCCGGACTCGAACCGGCACGAGATTGCTCCCGTCAGGACCTAAACCTGGTGCGTCTACCAATTTCGCCACTCACGCGAATTTTTATACCTGGCAGGCAGGACCGTTGCGACATCGCGAGCGATACAGACCTCGCGAGACATCGAACGTCTGCGATACCAGCAACAGCCCTTATTCTACGCGGGTTGCCGCGACTTCAGCCCCGCTGCCGCCTGGTGGAGCATCAGGATCCAAACCCGCTGCGTCGACCCATTTCGCCACCCGCGCAGGCGGGCATGGCACGATGCGCCTGCCCGTTGTCCTGCCTACTGTCAGCCGCGTCAAAAACACGCGCCCGAAAGCGTAAGCGCGAGATTCTAACCGATTGATTCGTGCTTGTCTGCATTTGCCCCGCATCTATCCGGGCGGCGCCGATGCTACAATTTTTGGCTTGATGCACGCACGGCGTGCCCCCTCTTCGCCTGCCCTTCCCCACATTCCCAATCCAGTGAATTTCGACGAATATTGCCAGCAGAAAGCGGCGCCGCCCGGATCGAGTACTTACTATGCGCTTCGGCAGGCGCCCGCAGCCCGCCAGCCGCTGTTGACCGCGCTGTTCGCGCTGCGCCGTGAGTTCGAGGAAACGGTCAAGGAGACCAGCGATCCGGCCATCGGCCGCACGAAACTCGCGTGGTGGCAAAACGAGCTCGCCGCGCTGGCTTCGGGCTCGCCGTCGCATCCGGTGTCCAAGGCGCTGGCCGCCTATCTGCCCGATGTGAAAGCCGAATACCCGGTGCTGCAGGCGTTGCTTGCCGGCTTCGAAATGGACCTCGACCAGGCACGTTACCTCGACTACCCGAATCTGCGGCGCTATGTGCAAGGCGTGGGTGGCATCTTCGCGTCGCTGATCGCGCGCGCCACGGCGAAAGATGCCGCGCAGGCGTCGAACTGGTCCGCACCGCTCGGCGAGGCGCTGCTGCTCGCGCAGTTCGTGGTCGAAACGGGCAATGACGCGCGCCACGGCCGCATCTATATTCCCATCGACGAAATGCAGCGGTTCCATGTGACCGCCGCGGATCTGATCAATCGAAAATATAGCGACGCGTTCACCGAGTTGATGCGCTTCGAGACCAAGCGCGCCCGCGATGCGTTGCAGGCCGCGCTCAGTGCCGTGCCCGCCAGCGAGCGCCGCTCGCAGCGCACGCTCGTCGCGCAGGCGGCATTGGCGCTGGCCTTGCTGGATGAAATCGAACGCGACGGCTATCACGTTCTGCATCAGCGCATCGCGCTGACGCCGATTCGCAAGCTTTGGATCGCGTGGCGCGCGAAGTAAGCCACCGGCGTGACTGCTTCACGCCAGTCGCGTTCAGCACGTTGTCAGACGCGTAGCAACGGCAGCGGTTCGAACCGCTGCTGCAGGATCGTCGACGCGTCGAGTCCCCACCACGGCCCGAGCACGGTGGCGTAAAGCTGCCGGAAATCGACGCCGACCGGCAAGTTGCCATTGCCGTCGAGCCGCGCCAGCACCGGCGGCACGCCATATAAGCCGCCGCGCACGCGTCCACCCATGACGAAATGCGGCGCCACGGTGCCATGATCGGTGCCGTTGCTCTGATTCTCACGCGGACGTCGGCCGAACTCGGCATAGGTCATCACCAGCGTTTCGTCCCAGCGTCCGAGTTCGACGAGCGCCGACTTCATCGACATCAATCCTTCCGCGAGCTGCTTGAGCAGCGCCGCCTGCTGACCCGGCTGGTTCTGGTGAGTGTCGAAACCGTTCAGCGTGAGGCGGATCACCGCGACGCCCTGGCCACGCTTCGGCTGTTCTTGTGGCGCACTCCCAGAAGAAACTTCCTTCGGCGCTTCACCCGCCGCCAGCACCTGCATCGCTGTTTTGATCGAGCTGCCGAACGCGCCGCCTGGAAACACGGTTTTCAACTGAGCCTGCCCTTGCGTGGGACGCAGCCGGTCGGCGGCTTTCACAATGTCGTTTTCGACGTCGAGAATATGCGCCAGCTCGGGATTGCGCTCGTGCAGCGACACCGGCGTGGCAAGCCGCGAAGCCTTGACGAACTGCGCCGGATTGACCAGCGCGATCGCACGCGCGCCGTTCGCAAGCGGCCCCATCTCGGCGCTGCCGATCACCACGCCGTCGGCGGCAAAACCGGCGGGCACCGGCGTCTGCGCAAATGCTCGCGTCAGCCATCCCTCGCGCAGATACTGGTCGGAACGTGACGCGGTGTCCCAGATCTCGATCGAGCGGAAATGTGACAGGTTTGGTTGCGCATAGCTCACGCCCTGCACGATCGCCAGTTGCTGGCCGCGCCACAGCGGCATCAGCGGCTGCAAGGACGGATGCAGCGCCGTGCGCTCGTCGAGTTGAATCGCCTGTTCGCGTTTGATCCCGATGTTCTTGCGCAACTGGTAGTACGTGGGATCGGCAAAGGGAATCACGGTATTCAAACCGTCGTTGCCACCCTTCAGTTCGACGAGAATCAACAGGTTGTCGTAGCCGCGTGCCGAAGACGCGCCCGGCGCCGCCATCTGCGCGCCGAACGCGCGCGGCAGCCAGAGTGTTGCGCTCGCGGCCGCGCTCATCGAGAGAAAGCTGCGTCGTTTCATCCTGCACCTCGTTCGATTGTCGCGGCGCGAGCCGTGTCGCCGTCGACAGACACATTCTTTTTAGCTGCTTTGGCGCGTGCTTATTTCAGTTGCTCACTTCAATTGATACGCCGGGTCCATCAGCAACGCCTCTAAATACGCACTCGCGGTCGAACCGGTTTCGATCGCATCGACCGGCGCGAGCGGCAGGACCGCATGCTGCAACTGCAACTCGGCCGACAACCCCGGCCTGGCCGTCGGCGCGGTGTTGTAGTGCGCGAGCCATGTCTCGATGTCGAAGCGTACGCCACCTTTGCCACCTTGAGCGGCTCGCGCCATCGCGCGTTGCAGCGTTGGAGCCGTCTGCATGCCGGGCATCGTGCCGCTTGCCGCGATCTTTGCGTTCATCGGATTGGTCATACGCCGCGGCCCGGCCGCCTCGGTCGCGCGAAACAGTTGCTCGACGAACTGCTTGCGGGCGAGCAGCGTGGAACTGTTGATCCATGTCGTGCCGCCCGGCCATCCTTTGACGTTCGGCGGATAGAACAGGTTCTCGCCGAGCGTGCGGATTTGCGAGGCGAACGGCGCCGTGTTGTCGTAGCCGATGTCGAACGCGCGCAGCGTGCCGACCACGAACTCCGCCGGCGACTTCACGAGGACGCCGCGATTGCCGTCGTCCCAGAACGCGTCGCTCAGGAAGACACCGCGTAACGCGATCTTGATATCGTAGTGGCTCGCGCGGAACCGCTGCGCGATCGGTTCGATGCGCGCAGGGTCCAGCGTGTCCGAGACGAACTCGCGCCACAGTTTGGTGGTCACGAAGGTAGCCGTTTCCGGCCGCGCGAGCAGGATATCGAGCACCTGATCGCCATCGAACGGCCCTGTCTCGCCGAGCACAGTCTTCTCGCCGTCGTCGTGCTGGTTGGCGCGCCATTCGTAGGCCTGCGTGTCCGGATCGAGGCTCCAGCCGGTGTACGCGCGCGCGGCCTCCGACACGTCACGCTGCGTGTAATGCCCTTCGCCGAGCGTGAACAGTTCCATCACTTCACGGGCGAAATTTTCGTTGGGCTTGCCCTTCCGATTGCTCGCGCCGTCGAGATATTGCAGCATCGCCGGATCTTTGGCGACGTCGTGCAATAGCTCGCCGAAGTTGCCGAGCGCGTCTCGCCGCAACAGCATGTTCTGCAGCGCCATCTGCTGCGGATACGGCACCTTGTCCTGACCCGACGTGAAGTGGTTATGCCAGAACAGCGTCATGCGCTCGGTGAGCGGCGACGGCGTGGTCAACATCTCACGCACCCACCACGCGCGTAATAATTCGTAACGCTGGCCGCGCAAGCGCTGCGCTTCGCGACGTTGATCATCGCTCCACGCCTTGCGCGTCTCGCGTGTCGGAATCGATTCGAGGACCCAGTCGGGCAGCGACGTGACCGCCTCGGTTCGCGCGCTCGCGAGTACTTTGTCGACGGCCTGCGCTCGCGTGAGTCCGACGTATTGCGCGAGCTCGGCGCTATCCGGCGCGAAGCCGACGCGCGTCAGGAAGAAGCGCGCATCGTCGGCATCGAGCATGCTCTGTTCACGCTCTGAAGCTGCATGTTCGTCGGCGATCGCTACACGGTGCTTGAAATGTTCAGCATGGGTCGCGCCCGGTTGCGCAGCGGCGGTCGGCCCACCACATGTCACCACCGCCAGCGCAATCGCCGATGCCGCGAACCGGCGGCCATGACTACCACGCGTGAACAATTTCATCATCGGTCATCAAGGTTGGCGCGACGTCATGGAAAAGGTGTTGGGGCGTGCAATGCATGGCGCGCTTCGCTCTGACGATTCAACGGCAGACTGAACGGGGAAGTCGACGGGAAGTGCAACGAATTCTTTCACGCGGGGAAGAAGCGTGAAACGCGTGCCGGGGGCTGGCACGATAATAGCTACCGTTTATAAAGCTCACGGACAGCGTCTTCGATATGCTGCCGTAACAGACGCCGTTCGTCGGGCGTCATATGACCGTCACGACGACGTTGATCAAGATCGGGGGGAACTGCGGTGCGCAACATGACGTCTGATGCGGGGTGGTCGGTGTTCGGGTCGTGCCGGTTGGGCTTACCCTGCTTGGGCGCGTGCGCGCTCGCAGCTCTGTCGGCGGAAGGCTGGGCATGGGCGAGCGTTGGTCCTAGTGAGCCTGCAAGCGTACCGGCTACCGCCAGTGCAATCACGCTTAGGCGCACATTCGGCCAAACCCCTCCCTTCATGTTGTTCCCTTCGTGGCGCGGCAACCGGCTACCTCAAATGCGTATACGAACCCCGGTAACGAGCCGGGTGCGATAGTTTTAGTCGTGTGAAGTATCCACCGAACAGCCGCATTCAGTAAAGGAGTCTACCTGCCCCCGCTTTACGTCGTGCCACAGTGCGGGTAAATTTTGTAACTGACTGTAACCCGTTAAATGATGCAAACGCGCACCACTTTCTAATCGCGCTAAGATGCCGACCATGGAAACCAAAAACCCTTCGAAAATCCTCGTCGTTGATGACGATCCGCGCCTGCGCGATCTGCTGCGCCGCTACCTCGGTGAACAGGGCTTCAATGTCTATGTCGCCGAGAACGCGCCGTCCATGAACAAGCTCTGGGTGCGTGAGCGCTTCGACCTGCTGGTGCTCGATCTGATGCTGCCAGGCGAAGACGGTCTGTCGATCTGCCGACGCCTGCGCGGCAGCAACGACCGTACGCCGATCATCATGCTGACGGCCAAGGGCGAAGACGTCGATCGGATCGTCGGCCTCGAGATGGGCGCCGACGACTATCTGCCCAAGCCGTTCAACCCGCGCGAGCTGGTTGCGCGAATCCATGCGGTGCTGCGCCGCCAGTCACCTTCGGAGTTGCCGGGCGCGCCGTCCGAAACCACCGAGGTGTTCGAGTTCGGCGAGTTCGCCTTGAATCTTGCCACCCGAACGCTCACCAAAGCCGGCCAGGAAATTCCGCTGACCACGGGCGAGTTCTCGGTGCTCAAGGTGTTCGCGCGTCACCCGCGCCAGCCGCTGTCGCGTGAAAAGCTCATGGAGCTCGCACGCGGCCGTGAGTACGAAGTGTTCGACCGCAGTCTCGACGTGCAGATTTCGCGTCTGCGCAAGCTGATCGAACCCGATCCGGGCAGCCCGCGTTTCATTCAGACCGTCTGGGGTCTGGGTTACGTGTTTATCCCCGACGGTGCAGCCTGAGTTTGTTCTCGCCTCCTGTTTTTGATTTCAGATAAGAAGGGCCCATGCGGATCGACCGGCGCCTCCTGACGCTCGCGTTCGGCGGCCTTTTCTGGCGGACCTTTCTGCTGATCGCGCTATTGATCGCAGTCAGTCTCGCTGCGTGGTTCCAGAGCTTCCGGGTGATCGAACGCGAGCCGCGCGCGCAGCGCGTGGCGTTGCAGCTCGTCGCCATCGTCAAGCTCACGCGCACCGCACTCCTCTATTCCGATCCCGACCTGCGGCGCGCTCTGCTACAGGATCTGGAAAGCAATGAAGGGGTGCGCGTGTACCCGCGCGAAACCACCGACAAGTACAAGCTGCAGCCCGATGAGTCGCTGAACCGGCTGATCGAACACGACATTCGCGGCCGCCTCGGCGACGACACCGTGATTGCCCAGAGCGTGAACGACATCCCCGGCGTGTGGATCAGCTTCAAGATCGACGACGACGACTACTGGGTCGCGCTCGACCGCGATCAGCTCGACAACGCCACCGGTTTGCAATGGGCCGGCTGGGGCGTGTTCGCGCTGGCGCTGTCGCTGTTCGGCGCGGCTTTCATCACGAGTCTCGTGAACCGGCCGTTCGCGCGCCTCGCGATGGCGGCGCGCAAGGTCGGCTCCGGGCAGTCGCCGGAGCCGCTGCCCGAGCGTGGCATGGGCGTGGCCGCGGAAACCAATCGCAGTTTCAACCAGATGGTGCAGGACCTCGAACAACTCGAGGCCGACCGCGCGCTGATGCTCGCGGGCATCTCGCACGATCTGCGCACCCCGCTCGCGCGGCTGCGGCTCGAAACCGAAATGAGCCCGTCGGATCAAGCCACAAAAGACGCGATGGTCGACGACATCGAGCAGATGGACATGATCATCGGCCGGTTCCTCGATTACGCGCGCCCGGTACAGCGCGTGCCGGAACCCGTGGACCTGTCCGTGATCGCGGGAGAACTGGCCGCGCGCATGCAGAGCGAAGACAGCATGCGCCTGATCACCCGACTCGCGCCGTCGGCGGTGATCGAGGCCGACGAAACCGACATGCGGCGGGTGGTCGGCAACCTGCTGGAAAACGCGCGCAAATACGGTCTGAGCGACGGCGACGGCATTCCGCACGTGATCCTGGAAACGCGGGTGTCGCACTCGCGGGTCGAGCTGTCCGTGGTCGACGAAGGCCCCGGCATTCCGGAAGACCAGTTGGCGCTCGTCACACGGCCGTTCTATCGTGTGAATTCGGCGCGCACTCAAGCGAACGGCACGGGCCTTGGCATGGCCATCGTCCAGCGCCTCGTGGGCCGTTACCGCGGCGCGCTGCGCTTGCGCAATCGCACGCCTGGACCGGGTCTCGAGGTCACCATCGAGTTTCCGCTGGCCAAGGGCGCCTGAGCGGAACGGGCATCATCCGCCCTTCGTGAGGATTTGCCGCGTCGACTGATAACTAGCCGGGTGTTTAGTCGAAAACTATTGAGTGAATTATTCAATAGGGATTCAGTGGATCACGTGTAGCGCGTTCGTTGCGACGAGCCGGTAGCCTAACCTGAGCATGCTGTTTTTCCGACACACGAAGGAGCACTTGCATGAGAACCGTCGGCGATAAACTCGAAGCGTTCACCGTCACTGCCGCGAAACCGGGCTTCAACCATCATGAAGAAAACGGCACGTCGGCGTTCGAAGAGATTACGGAGCAGTCGTTCCCGGGCAAGTGGAAGATCATCTATTTCTACCCGAAAGATTTCTCGTTCGTGTGTCCGACGGAGATCGTCGAATTCGGCAAGTTGGCCAAAGATTTCGAAGAACGCGACGCGGTGTTGATGGGCGGCAGCGTCGACAACGAATTCGTGAAACTGGCATGGCGCCGCGAGAACAAGGACCTGAACAGGCTGAACCACTACGCCTTCGGCGACGTGAAGGGCGAGCTGATCGACCAGCTCGGCGTGCGTGACAAGGAAGCGGGCGTCGCGTTGCGCGCCACCTTCATTGTCGATCCGGACAACACGATCCAGCACGTGTCGGTGAACAATCTGAACGTCGGCCGCAACCCGGAAGAAGTGCTGCGTATTCTGGACGGCCTGCAAACGGACGAGCTGTGTGCTTGCAACCGCGCAGTCGGCGGCGCCACGCTCTAGGCCGTGAAATCGCACTTCGACACGCTGGTCGCCGAGGGCATGAACTCCATGCAATTGCGCGACGCAGGCCTCATCGCGGCAGTGGTCAACGCAGCCCGCAGCGTATTGCCGCCGAAGGCAAGTAGTTGCCTTAAAATGCGCAGCGCGATGGCGCCCTCGCCGCTGCGCGCGTCGTAAAACCAATCTCAGTTCCTGATCAGCAGCACCGCGGCCTGAGCTTCAATGCCCTCGCCTCGGCCAAGATAGCCGAGCTTCTCATTGGTCTTGGCTTTGACGTTGACCCGCTCGATCGGCAGATCAAGATCCGCGGCGATATTGGCGCGCATGCCCTCGATATGCGGCGCCAGCTTCGGCGCCTGCGCCACCACGCTGCTGTCCACATTGGCGATGGAAAAACCCGCCGCCTTCACGCGCGCGAAACATTCACGCAGCAACACGCGGCTATCGGCGCCGGCGAATTTCGCGTCGGTATCGGAGAAGTGCCGGCCGATATCGCCCATCGCGGCGGCGCCGAAAATGGCGTCGGTAATGGCGTGCAGCAGCACGTCCGCGTCCGAATGGCCGAGCAGGCCGCGCTCATAGGGAATCGTCACGCCGCCGATAATCAACGGACGTCCCGGCACCAGCGCGTGCACGTCATACCCTTGCCCAATTCTGAAATCCATATGCGTCAAGTCCGCTAATTAAAATTGAAATCGTCCAGTCACGAAGCAGAAGGCCGGCTCAGAATCGCCTCGGCCAGATCAAAGTCTTCCGGATACGTCACCTTGAAGTTGCGCAAGCTGCCCTGCACCAGCTTTGGCGCATGGCCCAGCCACTCGATCGCGCTCGCTTCGTCCGTCAGGTCGTGACCGTCGGCCTGCGCGCGCAGGATCGCCTCGCGCAGCATGCCGATGCGGAACATCTGCGGCGTCTGTGCCTGCCACAGGCCGTCGCGTGCCTCGGTGCGGGCGATGCGGCCATCGGACGATGCCGCGTCGATCCGTTTCAGCGTGTCCGCGACGGGCAAGGCCATGATGCCGCCCACCGGGTCGTCCTTCAGCACGCCGATCAGCGTGCGGATCAGCGCGGGCGTGATGCCGGGCCGCGCCGCGTCGTGCACCAGCACCCAGTCGTCGTCACGCGCGCCGAACTCGGCGAGCGCGTGCAGCCCGTTGAGCACCGAGGCCTGGCGCGAGGCCCCGCCGCTGCGGCGCACGGCAAAACGCAAGCCGCCGAAGCGGCGGCCGTCGAAGTGAGCGTCGTCCGGAGCGATCACGACAAGGGTTTGCGCAAACTCGCTGCAGGCGTCGAACGCCGCCAGCGAGTAATGCAACATGTCGCGTCCGGCGACAGTGCGATATTGTTTGGGCATCGCGGCGCCGGAACGGCTGCCGGTGCCAGCGCACGGAATCAGGGCAAATAGACGGGAAGTCACGAGTGCGGATGCCGCGAAGTCAAAGTAAAGGACGGATTTTATAATAGGTCCTTCGCATCCACGCCCCGACACGCGTAAACTTGCCGGTCACGTGTGAGCCTGAGGCCGCTTTTTCTCTTCTATGCCAGACATCGCCGCAACATCGCAGTACTCCCCGCCCGTCGCGCTCGTCAAGGCCGGCCAGCGTTTCGCCTTCGACGGCACGCACGGCTCGTCCGACGCGCTGCTGATCGCCCGCTACCATCTCGCCTACCGCGAGAAGGTGCCGCTGCTGGCGGTCGTGTGCGAAAGCGCCGTCGATGCGCAGCGCCTGTCGCAGGAAATCGGCTTTTTCGCGCCCGAGGCGCGCGTGCGCCTGCTGCCGGACTGGGAAACGCTCCCTTACGATACCTTTTCACCGCATCAGGATCTGGTCTCGGAGCGTCTCGCCACGCTGCACGATCTCGGTGAAGGCCGTTGCGACATCCTGCTGGTGCCCGCCACCACAGCGCTGTACCGCATGCCGCCCGCCTCGTTCCTGGCGGCTTACACGTTCTCCTTCTCGCAAGGCGAGCGCCTCGACGAAGCCAAGCTCAAGGCGCAGTTGACGCTGGCCGGCTACGAACACGTGAGCCAGGTGGTGCGTCCGGGCGAATATTGCGTGCGCGGCTCACTGCTCGATCTCTATCCGATGGGCTCGCCCTTGCCCTACCGGATCGATTTGTTCGACGACCAGGTCGATTCGATCCGGGCGTTCGACCCGGACACCCAGCGCAGCCTGTACCCGGTGAAAGACGTGCGCCTGCTGCCGGGCCGCGAATTTCCGTTCGACGAAGCCGCCCGCACCGCTTTCCGCAGCCGCTGGCGCGAGACCTTCGAGGGCGACCCGAGCCGCGCGTCGATTTACAAGGACATCGGCAACGGTGTGCCGTCCGCGGGCATCGAATATTATCTGCCGCTCTTCTTCGACGACACGGCCACGCTGTTCCATTACCTGCCCGCAGGCGCGCAACTGGCGTTCGTCGGCGATCTCGAGGCGGCGATCCGGCGCTTCACCAACGACACGAAGCAGCGCTACAACTTCCTCTCGCACGACCGCGACCGGCCGATTCTGGAGCCGCAGCGTCTGTTCCTGTCGGACGAAGACTTCTTCACGCTCGCCAAGCCGTTCGCGCGGCTCTCGCTGCCTGCGAACGCCGGCGGCGGCTGGTCGACACCGTTGCCGAATCTCGCGATCGACCGCCACGCGGAAGATCCGGTCGCGGCGTTGCGCGCGTATCTCGACACCACGCCGAACCGCGTGCTGTTCGCCACCGAATCGGCGGGCCGGCGCGAAACGCTGTTGCAGCTGCTCGCCGACAATCATCTGCGACCCGCATCGAGCGACAGCTTCCAGGACTGGCTCGTCGGCGACGCGCGGTTTTCGCTCGGCGTCGCACCGCTTGCCAACGGTTTTGCCGTGCCGGTCGACGGCATCGCGATCATCACCGAGACCGAGTTGTATGGTCCGCTCGCCCGTCGCACGGGGCGCCGCCGTCAGGAACAGGCGAGCAACGTCGATTCGATGGTGCGCGATCTGTCCGAGCTCAAAGTGGGCGATCCGGTCGTGCATTCGCAGCACGGCATCGGCCGCTATATGGGACTCGTCACCATGGATCTCGGCGAAGGCGAGACCGAGTTCCTGCACCTCGAATACGCGGGCGACAGCAAGCTCTACGTGCCGGTCGCGCAGTTGCATGTGATCTCGCGCTATAGCGGCGCCGATCCGGAAAGCGCGCCGCTGCACTCGCTCGGCTCCGGCCAGTGGGAAAAAGCCAAGCGCAAGGCCGCGCAGCAGATTCGCGACACCGCGGCCGAATTGCTGAATCTCTACGCTCGCCGCGCCGCGCGTTCAGGCCATGCGTTCGCGCTCGAACCGAAAGACTATGTGAAGTTCGCGGAGAGCTTCGGCTTCGAGGAAACGCCGGACCAGGCCGCCGCGATCGCGGCCGTGATCGGCGACATGACGAGCGGCAAACCGATGGATCGCCTCGTGTGCGGCGACGTCGGCTTCGGCAAGACCGAGGTGGCCTTGCGTGCGGCGTTCATCGCGGTGATGGGCGGCAAACAGGTCGCCCTGCTTTCGCCCACCACGCTGCTCGCCGAACAGCACACGCAAACCTTCAGCGACCGCTTCTCAGACTGGCCGGTGCGGATCGCCGAACTGTCGCGCTTCAAGTCGACCAAGGAAGTCAACGCGGCGATCCAGCAGATCAACGAAGGCACGGTCGATATCGTGATCGGCACGCACAAGCTGCTCTCGTCCGACGTGCAGTTCAAGCGGCTGGGCCTCGTGATCATCGACGAGGAACACCGTTTCGGCGTGCGTCAGAAAGAAGCGTTGAAGGCCTTGCGCGCCGAAGTGGATGTGCTCACGCTGACCGCCACGCCGATCCCGCGTACGCTCGGCATGGCGCTCGAAGGCCTGCGCGATTTCTCCGTGATCGCCACCGCGCCGCAAAAGCGCCTCGCGATCAAGACCTTCGTGCGCCGCGAGGAAGACAGCGTGATTCGCGAAGCCATGCTGCGCGAGTTGAAGCGCGGCGGCCAGGTCTACTTCCTGCACAACGAAGTCGAGACGATCGAGAATCGCCGGCAGATGCTCGAAGCGTTGGTGCCCGAAGCGCGCATCGCGGTCGCGCACGGCCAGATGCATGAACGCGAACTCGAACGCGTGATGCGCGACTTCGTTGCACAGCGCGCCAACGTATTACTGTGCACGACGATTATCGAAACCGGTATCGACGTGCCGAGCGCCAATACGATCCTGATTCATCGCTCCGACAAGTTCGGTCTCGCGCAATTGCATCAGTTGCGTGGCCGTGTGGGCCGTTCGCATCACCAGGCGTATTCGTATCTGCTGGTCCATGATCCGCAAGGGCTGACCAAACAGGCGCAACGCCGCCTCGAAGCGATCCAGCAGATGGAGGAACTCGGTTCGGGCTTCTATCTGGCCATGCACGACCTCGAGATTCGCGGCACGGGCGAAGTGCTCGGCGACAAGCAGTCCGGTGAGATTCACGAGATCGGCTTCCAGCTCTACACCGACATGCTGAACGACGCCGTGAAGGCGCTCAAGGAAGGCAAGGAGCCGGACCTCACCGCGCCGCTCGCCGCGACCACCGAGATCAACCTGCACGCGCCGGCGATTCTCCCGGCGGACTATTGCGGCGATGTGCAGGAGCGTCTGTCGCTCTACAAGCGGCTGGCTAATTGCGAACACAACGATTCGATCGACGGCATTCAGGAAGAATTGATCGACCGCTTCGGCAAGTTGCCGCCGCAAGCGCATGCGCTGGTGGAGACGCATCGTCTGAGGCTGGCGGCGAAGCCGCTGGGCATTTCGAAGATCGATGCCGGCGAAGCGGTGATCGGCCTGCAGTTCATCCCCAACCCGCCGATCGACGCGATGCGGATCATCGAGATGGTGCAGAAGCACAAGCACATCAAGCTCGCGGGCCAGGACAAGCTGCGTATCGAAACGCGCAGCCCCGATCTCGCGGTGCGTGTCGCGACGGTCAAGGAAACTTTGCGCGCGCTCGGTACGCCAAGCCGCGGCACCGCGGCCAGCGCTGCTGCGCGATGAGTTCGTGGATCGCGCCACGCCAATGCGGCGTCAAAAAAACGGGGGACGTCTAGCGTTTTTTCGTTCATGCTGCGGTGCGCAAACGCGCGCCGCAGCATACGGGCGGCTTTTTTTTGGGTATGATCGAAAGACTTAAATGCCGGAGTCTTGTCATGTCTCATGTCGCTGAATCAGCGCAGTCTTCGCAATCGCCCGCCTCGGCTTCGAATTCCTCGTCGCCTGTCTCGCTCCCGTGGATCAACCGTCTCGTGTCGATGGACACGGTCAGCCGCAATCCGAATCTCGGCCTGATCGAAACCGTGCGTGACGAATTGCGCGCTGTCGGCATCGACGCCACGCTCACGCACGACAAAAGCGGCAAATGGGCCAACCTGTTCGCGACGATTCCCGCACACGACGGCGAAACGAACGGCGGCGTGGTGCTGTCCGGCCATACCGACGTCGTGCCCGTGGACGGCCAGCAATGGGACAGCGATCCGTTCAAGCCGGAAATTCGCGGCGACAAGCTGTACGGCCGCGGCACCTGCGACATGAAAGGCTTCATCGGCGCGGCGCTGACACTCGTGCCGGAAATGCAGCGCACCAAACTCGCCAGGCCGATTCACTTTGCGCTGTCGTTCGACGAGGAAGTGGGCTGCGCGGGCGCGCCGCTCCTGATTGCCGACCTGATGAAGCGCGGCGTGAAGCCGGACGGTTGCATCGTCGGCGAGCCGACCAGCATGCGGCCGATCGTGGCGCACAAAGGCATCAATGCCTACCAGTGCTGCGTGCGTGGCCAGGCGGCGCACTCGTCGCTCACGCCGAAGGGTTTGAACGCGATCGAATACGCCGCGCGTCTGATCTGCTACATCCGCGATATGGCCGACCAGTTCCGCGAGCAGGGCCCGTTCGACGAACTGTACGACGTGCCCTTCACCACCGCGCAAACCAGCACGATCGTCGGCGGCAATGCGATCAATACCGTGCCGGCCGAATGCAAGTTCCAGTTCGAATTCCGCAACCTGCCCACGCTCGATCCCGAACCGATCTTCGCGCGCGTCGATCAATACGCACGCGAAACGCTGCTGCCGAAAATGTTGCGCGAGCATCCATCGGCCGCCATCGAGATTACGAAGATCGCCGCGGCGCCCGGACTCGATTCGTCTGAACAAGCCGCCATCACGCAACTGGTGCGCGCGTTGACCGCCGATCAGGACAAGCGCAAAGTCGCCTACGGCACGGAAGCCGGCCTCTTCTCGCTGGCGGGCATTCCGAGCATCGTATGCGGCCCTGGCAACATCGAGCAGGCGCACAAGCCCAACGAGTTCGTCGCGCTGGATCAACTGGTGGCATGCGAGCGCTTCCTGCATAAATTCATTCACAGCATGTCGGTGGATGCGCACGCGCACTGAAACTGACGCACGTAGAAAGAGTCTTACGCATACCGACCCAAGCACGCCCACGCCATGTCCACTGCCACGCCGCAACACACCGACCATACGATCGACGGCGAGCCGATCCCCACGCTCGACGACATCGCCGCACAGCACTTTGCGTTGACGCCGTGGGTGACGCGAACGCCGGTGTTCGACAGGGCGGACTTTCCGTCGCTGGAAGGCACGGTGGTGAATTTCAAGTTCGAGCTGTTGCAGGCGGGTGGCAGCTTCAAGGCGCGCGGCGCGTTCACCAATCTGCTCGCACTCGACGAAGCGCAACGCAGCGCCGGCGTCACTTGCGTGTCGGGCGGCAATCATGCGGTGGCGGTCGCGTATGCGGCCATGCGCCTGGGCATCAGCGCCAAGGTCGTGCTGTTCCATGCGGCCAATCCGGCGCGCGTGGCGCTGTGCCGGCAATACCGCGCCGAGATCGTGTTCGCGCAAGACATTGCCGAGGCATTCGAACTGGTGCGCCGTATCGAGGCCGAAGAAGGCCGCTATTTCGTGCATCCGTTCAACGGCTATCGCACGGTGCTGGGTTCAGCCACGCTCGGCTACGAGTGGGCCACGCAAACGCCGGATCTCGAAGCGGTGATCGTGCCGATCGGCGGCGGCGGCCTCGCGGCGGGGGTGGCGACCGCCATGCGGCTCGCGAATCCGAACGTGCATGTGTATGGCGTGGAACCCGAAGGCGCGGACGTCATGGGCAAGAGTTTCGCCGCCAATCACACGGTCAAGATGCGCCAGATGCATGGCATTGCCGACTCGCTCATGTCGCCGCATACCGAGGAATACAGCTACGAATTGTGCCGCCGTCATATCGATCAGCTCGTCACGGTATCCGACGACCAGTTGCGTGCGGCCATGCTGACCTTGTTCGGACAACTGAAGCTTGCGGTCGAACCGGCCTGCGCCGCGGCTACCGCCGGCTTGCTGGGCCCGCTGCGCGAACAGTTGCAAGGCAAACGCGTGGGCGTTCTGCTATGCGGCACCAACACCGACCCGGTCACATTTGCCGCGCATATTGAACGTGCGCGGCATAGCGAGTCATAGTTTCCTCTCAAGAAAACGCCGGGCCGCCCCAAGTTTTCTTGGGCCCTCGGGGGCCTGGCGCCAAGTGCCAGGTTGGGGGTGCTCGTTACTAAACAATCCTCGCGTTCCCCGGCAAAAGACTAGCCTATCCTTCTCAGGTTGGTATCATTCGAATATCGACTTCTGGGAGGAACCTCTATGAGCATGGTCAAGGAATTCAAGGAATTTGCCCTCAAGGGCAACGTGATGGATCTTGCAGTCGGTGTGATTATCGGCGGCGCGTTCTCCACCATCGTCAATTCAATTGTTAAAGACCTGATCATGCCGGTCGTCGGGATTGCCACCGGCGGCCTCGATTTCTCCAATAAATTCGTTCGCCTCGGTGCAATTCCGCCTAGCTTCAAGGGCAGCCCCGAGTCGTATAAAGACTTGCAAACGGCGGGTGTTGCCGTATTCGGTTATGGCTCGTTCATCACCGTGTTGATCAACTTTCTGATTCTCGCGTTCATCATTTTCCTGATGGTCAAGTTCATCAACAATCTGCGCAAGCCGTCTGAAGCCGCGCCGGCAGAACCGCCGCCGACACCGGAAGACGTACTGCTGCTGCGTGAAATCCGCGATTCGTTGAAGAACTCACCGCGTTGAGCATGCCGGCATATCAGCCGGAGTAGTCACAAGCAAAAGGCCTGTTGCGATTCACTCGCAACAGGCCTTTTTCCTTACGGTGCATTGATGCCGGCGGCATACGCGCTCAAGCGTCCTTCTGTTCCTTCTGACTGACCGCGCCTTCGATCATCGTTTCGAGCTGGCCGAAGTTGACAGGCTTGGTCAGGTGCGAGGTGAAGCCGGCGCTCAGGCAGCGACGCACGTCTTCGTCGGTGCCGAAGCCGGTCAACGCGACCGCGGGCGCGTCCGAGTGCTCGCGAAAAGCCTTGATGAAGTCGAGGCCGGTGCCGTCGGGCAAACCGACATCGCTGACGATCAGATCGAAGGTCTGCACTTGAGTCGCGGCCAACGCATCATCGACCCGGCCCACGGTCGTGACCTCATGGCCGAGGCTGCGAATCAGTTGCTCCATGACTTCCGCGGTGTCCACATGATCTTCGATCAGCAGAATGTTCAGCAGGCCGGCCGAATGCACTTCGTCCGGCACCACGACCGGTGAAGTCACCTCCGGCGCCGCGGCCGTCGGCAACGTGATCGTGAAGGTCGCGCCGCAGTGCGCGCCGGGGCTCTGCGCGGTCACCGTGCCGCCGTGCACGTCGGTCAACGCCTTCGTGATCGCGAGTCCAAGACCCAGGCCGCCGAACTGCCGCGTCATGTTCTGATTGCCCTGCTCGAACGCGTTGAAGAGTTTGCCGATCTGGTCCGGCTCGATACCGATCCCCGTATCTTCGACGGATATCTGCACGTGCATGCGTTCGTCGCGAGTGCGCACATAGATATGGCCGCCGTCCGGCGTGAACTTGGCGGCATTGCGGATCAGGTTCCACAGCATCTGCTGCAGCCGCGCGCGATCGGCCAGCACGTAATGGTGCCGAGCGTCCTTATGGACATGCACGTCCTGCTGCTTGACCTGAATCTCACTGCGAAACAGTTCGAGCACGCTGTCTATCACGTCGTGCACGTCGACGGTTTCCAGCGACAGCCGCAGCTTGCCATTCGCCACGCGCGTGAGATCGAGCAGGTCGTCGATCAACCGTGCTTCGAGTTCGACGTTACGGCGGATCATGCGCACGCTCGCGCGCGCCTGATCGGGCAGATCCGGAATCATTTCCAGCACGCTGGCGCCGGCCAGCACCGGCGTGAGCGGTGTGCGCAATTCGTGAGACAGCATGGCCAGAAAGCGGTCCTTGGCGCGATTGGCTTCTTCGGCGGTCTGGCGGGCGGCCTGCTCCGACGCCAACAGCCGTTCGCGCTCCTCGATCGCCTCGCGCTGCGAATGAATGTCCGTGCAACTGCCGAACCACTTGCTGACGTTGCCTTCGGCGTCGCGCATCGCTACCACGCGGACGTCGAACCAGCGGTATTCGCCGTCGTGACGGCGAATCCGCAGATCGTGCCGGTAGTCGCCGGCATTGCCCGACACCGCCTTCAGCCAGCTACGGCGAACCTCTTCGCGATCGTCCGGATGCACGGCGTCGAGCCAGGCGAGACCGTACGAACAGCTTTCAGCGAGGCCCGTGTAGTCGTACCACTGCTTCGACAGAAAATCGCAGTCACCCGCGGCGTTGCAGGTCATGACGAGGTGCGGCAACGCCTCCGACAAGGTGCGGTAATGCTGCTCGCGATCGCGCAGCAGCAAGGCTTCGTCCGACGCGCGCTGCAGGCGCACTTGCGAGAGCACCCGCTCGACGGCTTCGGGAAGGTAATCGAGGTAATCACCGGACTTCGGCACCACGTCGGACACGCCCGCGCGCAGCGCTTCAATGACACGCGATTCGTCGGTAAAGCCGGTCACGAGGATGGCGGGAATCCGCACGCCTTCCGTGCGCAAACGGCGAAAGAAGTCCAGACCGGTCTCGGGCCCGCTCAGTTGATAGTCGAGCACCAGCAAGTCGGGACCGCCGCCCGCGAGCCGCTCACGGGCCGCTTCGACGCCGGCGCAGATCGCGACCCGGCAGCCGGCGCGCTCGAGCGACTTGCGCGCGAGCCGCAGGATGCCTTCGTCGTCATCGACGACCAGCACGTATGCGGCAGGCTGCGTGGACACTTCTTCGGTCATGCGGAGTCTTCTCTGGCTAGGGTCTTCAAGTGGTCTATCTTGTCACGAGCGGCTTTCGGCCGGCTCATGGGACCTTCCATCACGGCGCCGCGAGACGATGCCCCGAGGGCAGCTTGACCACCTGCAGAAAAAACCCGAGGCGGCGCACGGCTTCGATGAACGCATCGTACTCGACCGGCTTGGTGATGTAGACGTTGCAGCCGAGTTCGTAGCAGCGCGCGATTTCGCGCGGGTCGTCGGTCGTGGTCAGGACGATCACCGGCACGGCGGCCGTCTGCGGCGACTCTTTCAGACGCCGCAAGACTTCGAAGCCGTCCACCCGCGGCATTTTCAGATCCAGCAGCACGACGAAATTCATCAGGTCTTCGCGCGCGGGTACAGCGCTGTCAGCGGGATCGGCCGCGGAACTCGCGGCGGCGTCCGCCGGTGACGGCGTTGGGCCGAAGAAATAATCGAGTGCCTGCTGGCCGTCGCGAAAGCGCACGAAACCGTTCGAAATGCCGGCACGGCGCAGATTGCGCTCGACGAGCGTGGCGTGGCCGTCGTCATCTTCGATCAGTACGATGCTGACCGTTTCCCCGTGACTCATATGCTCTCCGTGCTGAACGATTGGTTGATGCCTGCCGCTTGTGACGATCCGCGCCGCTGCCGCGTCTGCCCGCTCTTATTCAAAGCCGCGCCGGCTGTTCCGGCAACACCACGAAAAACGTCGACCCCGCGCCTTCTGCCGACTCCACCCACACGCGGCCCCCATGCCGCTCCACCGTGCGACGCACTACCGCGAGGCCGATGCCGTCGCCGTTCGCGACGTCGCCGTGCAGGCGCTGAAACGCCCGGAACACTTTCGACATATACGCGGCCGGAATGCCGAGGCCATTGTCGCGCACATAATACGTGCGCATGCGCACCGCGCGCGGCTCGCCCGCCTCGCCCGGCTCGACTACTTCGGGTTCCAGCGCGCCGACTTCGATACGCCCGTCGCGCGCCGGGTCGAGATAATTCAATGCATTGCCGATCAGATTGCTGAAAATCTGCTCGATCGCGCCCGGGTCGCCCCATGCCGGCGGCAAGTCGCGCACGGTCACCACGGCCGCATGCTGCCCGATCGCGCCCTGCAGCGCATCGACCACCCGTCCCACCACGCGCCCGACGCTCACGCGCTGCCACTGGTACTCGAGCCGGCCGGCGCGCGAGATGCGCAGCAGCGCGTCGATGATCGCGGCGGCCCGCGTCACCGCGGTGCGCAAGTATTGCAAGGACTCGCGCACCTCGCCGTCGAGAATATGCGCCATGCGCCGACGCTCGGCCTCCGGCAATTTCGCTGCCTCGACGACGCTGTCCAGCTCGTCGCACGAGACCTGCAATTCCTTCGAGAAACCTTGCAGATTCACCAGCGGCGAGCGCAGATCGTGCGACACGCTGTAGATGAACATTTCATTATCTTGCGTCTCCTGACGCAGTTCCTCGTTGACGCCCGCCAATTCCTGCGCACGCGCTTCGAGCCGCGTTTTCAGCATGGCCTGCTCGGCTTCCGCCTCACGCAGGCGCGCGCCCGTCTGGTGCAGCACGATGTCGAGCGCCGCAATTTCGTCCTTACCCGACAGCGGCGGCGCGAGCGTGCGGCCGCTGCCCAAACGCTCGGCGTTGTCGGTCAGCACCTCCAGCCTTCGGCCGATGCTGCGCGCAAAGACCATCGCGGTGGCCGCCCAGATCAGCATCGAGCCCAGCACGGCGCCGATCAACGCGTACTGTTGACGGTCACGCCGCCGCGCTAGCGCGGCCGAGCGTTCGGCGTCGAGCCGCGACGCCTCGTCGCCGAACGCAGCGAGCTCGTCGCGAAACACTGCGATCTGCTGCGGCAACGCGCCGGTCTCCAGCGCAGCAAACGAATTCGGGCGGTGCCCCGCATGCAGCGCCTGTGAGATCACGACAGTCTGCGCGCGATACGCGTCGATCGCCCGCTGCATCTTGTGCACACGCTCGACCTGTTGCGGCGTGCCGGCGACCAGCACCTCGAGATTCGAGAGTCGGTCGCCCAGATCGACCCACACCGTATGGCGGTCGATCAGCGACGCATCGCCGATGACCATGGCCGTGCGAACCCGCGCCGCCTGGCGCAGCAACGGATCGACGATGGCCGACGACTGATAGAGGATCTGCTTGCTGTTGGTGACCCACTGCGCGGCCTGCGCTGTCTGCTCCTGGGTATCGAAGACGACGCCGAGAAGCGCCAGCTCGACCACGCTCGGCACTGCAATCAGCAGCAGACCCTTGGTGAAAAGTTTCATGTTCGCCCGAAGGGTCGCAAAGGGTCACTCAAGCCGCGGCGGTTCGCACGACCGGCCACGCCGCGCCGCGCTGGCGGGACTTTGCGGTGCCGGATCGGCGAGCTCGGCGCAGTGCAGCCGGACGGGCCATTATCGACGTGAATTCGAGATATTTCAACGTAGCGGCACGATGCGCCCGTCCACACAAAAATGACTTTTTTATTGGTATGAGATGATTTTTCAGCGCCTCGTGCGTCTATGATGGAGACAGATGTGCTGGGAAGCGAAAGCGCGCGGCGAGGCGGTTCGGCATGATTCGTGCGGGAGGCGGTGGGGCGGCGTAGTCGTCGAATCACCGTGAATCCGGCCTTGTCGTATGCTATAAAAGATCGACGTGCGGCGCGCGAAGCCGGGAGTGGTCGCATGAGGACGCTGCGTTTCTTGCAATTCTTTTTCAGGCGAATTTTTATGTCCTTCCCGAAAAAGCGTAGACGCGCGAAGGTGGACGGCGATGAGTCGTTCCTCGCGGTACTACGGCATTTCAAGCCGTTCGGTCAGCTCGACACCAAGATTGCGCGCGCTCGCGCGCAAGACGAGCCGGTCCTTTATGCCCATGTGCTGCCGGGGCTCGATGTGCTCCTCTGCAGTGTGCGTGGAGCACAACCGCCCTATCCGGCTCCCGCGGAGTTACGGCGCCGTTGCATCGAATCGATTACCAATGCGCTGGAGCAACCGCTCGACGGTCTCGAGAATGGCGGCTACTGGTATGAGGCGGACGGTTTCGGCTTCCTGGTGTTTGCCAGCCGCGCTCGCGGCAAGATCCTGACGGAATTCGGCGCGACTCGCGTCGGCGGTGCCCGTCGCGGGGTGCGTCGGCAGGATGCTGCCGGAGACGCCGCGCCGCGTTCGCTCAGGTAGACCCTTGGCTTTACGGTAGACCTTCACACTCGCAACACCGTCTGTTCGCAAAGTTCGTCAGGCGGCGTTGCGCCATTAACTTTCCTTGATTCGACTTGTCACCTCAGGTGATCTGCCCGCGTGTGCGTGCGCGAACAGATTGCTTGTCTCATTTCGTCGCGATTTCATCGATGTGGCCGCGCCCAGGCGGCACGCTGATCAGCCACAACAGAATCAGGGAAAGGCCGCCGCCGAAGCTCCAGCTCAGCCAGTCCGCAGGCAGGATGAAAGGCATCAGCTCCCCTTGTATGTTGCCGCGCTGGCGGGCGACATCACCGCCGGCTTCTTCTTATCCGTCGTCGCCGGCGACGACGCGCCGTCGGAAGACTTGTTGACCGGCGCGCCGTCCAGCGAAATCGCCGACTTGGGCTGCTGCTTCACGCCCGGCGGCGGCGCTGTCGGCGCCTGGCGAATCTGCTCCAGCATCTGCGTGCACGGCAACGGCTTGTTGTTGCTCGGCGCCAGTAACGGAATCAGCGCCGCGAACGGATTGATCAAACCGAGGCCGACCGCCGCGCCGCCGCGCAACGCCAGCGCGGCCGCGTTCACGCCCACGTGCGGATCCTTGAAGGTGCCTTTCACATAGAGCGGCGAGCGCAGCGAGAACACCCGGAAACCCTTGGTATGCGGATGCACGCCGAGGTCCATCGACTCGTCGCGCAGATTCACGTTGCCATCGATATTGATGACGGCGTCGTCTGTATCGAGCGCGAAGACGCGCGAATCGAGCACGCCGTTGGTCGCGACAAAATCGGCAGCTGCGCAGTTGATCTTCACGTCACGATTGCCAAACAGCTTTTCATACACGACATTCGCCACGTTCAGCCCGGCCGCTTCCATCAGCAGGCGGCTCACCGTGCCGTCCGTCACCAGCGCCTTCACCTCGCCGTTCGATGTGGCCGCAAGCGCCGCCGGCGAATTGCCGGTCGCGGTCAGCGCGGCGTCGCCGTTGATTTCACCGAGCGCGTTCTGCATCGTCTTGAAGTTCGGGAACAACTGCTTGAGCTTCAGATGCCGCGCCGACGTCGCGAAGCGGCCCTTGAGCGGCGTCGCGCTGCCGTCCAGATGAATGTCCGAAGCGAGCGTGCCGCCGGCCACGCCGAACTTCAACGGCTCAAGAGAAAGCACGCCGTCGGTCATCACGACGTGCGTGTACAGATCCGTGATCGGCAGATTCACGTCCTTGACGATGCGCCGGCCGGTGAACTTCACGTCGGCGTCGATGGCCTTCCACCGGTCGGTGCGGAATTCCTCGACCGGCAGCGCCTTGCTGGACGGCTGCGCCGTCGCGTCGCCGCGCTTGGCCTTGCTCGCGTTCGAATCCGCGCCGATCACGGGCGCAAGATCGGAGAACTGCAGCAGATGCGAAACCAGTTCGCCCTGCAACAGCGGACGCCGTTCACGCGCCGTGTACGTCAGCGAGCCATTGATATCGCTGCCGCCGACCCGGCCTGTAAAATTTTCATACTTGAAGACGTTGCCGGTGGACTTGAACTGGCCGACGAGCCGCCCTTCGGTCGCGTACGGTGGCGTATCGGGCAAGGTCACGCCCGTCAGCGAATAGAGACGCGCCATGCTGTTGCCTTGCAGCCAGAGGCGCAGATCGACCGCCGCGAGATGCGCCGGATCGGTGATCGTGCCGACGACGCCGACATGCAGATCGCCGGCTTTCACATCGGCTTGCACCGGGAACGGCCGGTTCGCGTCCTGCAACGCGAGCACGCCGCCGACCTTGCCGCTGCCCGACACCGGCGTCTTGTTGTAAGTCCCTTTGACGGTCCAGCCGATCGCGTACGGCGGAATGTCCTGCTGCGCGCCGGCCTGCGCTTCCGCCCCGCTCGCGCCCGAAGCCGGCGCCGATGCCACGACCGCACCGCTCGCGCCCGCGGCGACGGCCTCGCTGGCGCCCTTCGAGCCGCCCGCGACCAGCCCGCCCGAAGCGCCCGTGGCCGCCGTCGTCCCCGACGCGGTGATATCCGTCGACGACGCGCCCGACGCAGCCGCCGCGGACGCCGCCGCTGCCTCCGACGCCGCCTGCGCATTCGCCTGCTGCGCCAGCTTGTTCGCACCCGACTTGCCGATTGTCTGCGCCGACGAGCTGCGCGACGCCGCTTCCTGCTGCTTCATCGCTTCGCCGATCGGAATCGGCT
Source organism: Paraburkholderia dipogonis (assembly GCF_046027395.1). GTDB lineage: Bacteria > Pseudomonadota > Gammaproteobacteria > Burkholderiales > Burkholderiaceae > Paraburkholderia > Paraburkholderia dipogonis_A. The sequence continues at coordinate 113,118 of NZ_JAQQEG010000008.1, forward strand.
GGCCGAGCGTGTCGATCGCCATCTGCAGATCGACCTTCTTCTGTTGATCGGACAGCGCAATGTTGCCCTTGGCAAAGGCGATATCGTGCAGATCGAGCTTCCATTCGGAAGGCCCACTCGACGCTGCCAGTTTGAAGGTCCAGTTGTTGCGCCCGTCGAGCACGCGCTCGAGGTCGACCGAAGGATTGACGAGGTTGATCGTGGGAATCACGATATCGTGCGCGAGCAGCGGCAGCACCTTGACCTGGAAGTCGATCTCGTCGAGCGTGGCGAACTGCGGCTGCCTGGTCCAGTCCGGATTGCCCACCGTGATATTGGCCGCCGAGAAACGTGGCCAGGGCACCCAGCCTCGCCAGCCAGTCTCGCCGACCGGATGCCGCCAGCCGACCTTCAGATCGCCGTTGATGGCGAACGGCCTGCCGATGGCTTGCGTGACCTTGTCGTTGATATAGGGTCTTGCCCGGTTCCAGTCAAAGGTCATGATGAAAATGGCCAGCGCGACAATCAGAATGACGATGATCGCCAGCAGCCATGCGATGATTTTTCCGATCCGCCTTCCGATCGTGCGCGACACTGCCATTGAGACGCTCCGCTATTTTTCTACGTTGAGCACCGTTCAGCACGTTGCGTGCCCGATCTCTGGCAGGCAAGCGCCGTGCCGTTGCCGGTTTATCATGTCGCACGCATTTGCGCACGCACGTTGCAGCGAGCTTCGACCTTACGCATCCCCCATTACAAAATCACTCATGACCGATGTTCCCTTCGTCCTCGCCGAAGGCATCGCCCGGCGCGATGCCGTGCGCGGCCAGACGCTGCTGCAGCCGACCACCTTCACCTTGCACGCGGGCGACCGCGTCGCGATCACCGGGCCGTCCGGCTCGGGCAAGAGCGTGTTCCTGCGCGCCCTTGCGCTGCTCGATCCGCTCGATGCGGGACGCATCATGTGGCATGGCGCGCCGGTAGAACGCGCCGCTATTCCGCGCTACCGGCGCAACGTCGCGTATATCCGGCAGCGGCCCGCGCTGCTCGACGGCAGCGTCGAAGATAATCTGCGCTACCCGTTCGAGTTGCGGACGTACCGCGACTGGCGTTTCGATCGTGCGCGCGCGGCGAGCCTCGCCGCTCAGGCCGGCCGTGGCGACGACTTTCTCGACAAGCGCGCGAGCGAACTGTCCGGCGGCGAGGCGCAGATCGCCGCGCTGATTCGCGTGCTGCAACTCGCGCCCGAGGTTCTGTTGCTCGACGAACCCACTGCCTCGCTCGACCCGGAGTCGTCGCATGCGATCGAAGGTCTGGTGCACGCATGGTTCGACGCCGATCCCGGACGTCATGCATCGATCTGGGTGTCCCACGATCCGGCGCAAGCCACGCGCATGAGCGCGCGGCATCTGACCATGCGCGCCGGCGTGCTCGACGAAACCGCGCGGCGCGCGACGCCGCCCGCGCATCAGGATCATCAGGAGTTCGGCCAATGACACTGCAAAACCTGAGTCTGTGGGATGTCGCGCTTGCCGCGCTGCTGATCGTCGTGAACGGCGTCGTGTCGGTGGCGCTCAAACTCGATCTCGAACGCAAACTCGCATGGGCCGCCGTGCGCACCATCGTGCAGTTGCTGGCGATCGGCTACGTGCTCGGCTGGGTGTTCCGTTACGACCGCTGGTACGTGGTGCTGCCGCTGATGATCGTGATGACGCTGATCGCCGGCTTCGCGGGCGCGCAACGCGCCAACCGCACGTATCGCGGACAACGCGCGGACAGTGTGCTGTCGATCTGGGTCAGTTCGTGGCTGGTGGCGGCGGTCGGGCTGTTCGTCGTGATCCGCATTCACCCGTGGTACGAGCCACAGTATGCGATTCCGATTCTCGGCATGATCCTCGGCAATACGCTGACCGGCGTGTCGCTCGGCATCGAACGGATGACCGAGGAATTGACCGCGCGGCGCGACCGCGTCGACATGGCGCTCGCGCTCGGCGCGACGCGTTGGGAAGCAGCGCAGGCGCCGGCGCGCCAAGCCGTGCGCGCGGGCATGATGCCGACACTCAATCAGATGGCCGTGGTCGGTGTGGTGAGCCTGCCCGGCATGATGACCGGTCAGGTGCTGGCCGGGCAATCACCATTACAGGCCGTCCGCTATCAGATCGTGATCATGTTCCTGATCGCCGCGTCGTCGGCCTTGGGGACGGTGGGCGCGGTGCTGCTCACGTACCGGCGGCTCTTTTCGGCGGAGCACCGGTTTCTGTCGGCGCGGCTGGTCGAGCGGGCCGCGGCGCGGCGCTGAGCCGCGCTCAGGCCCGCGTCACGCGCCGGACTCAACGTTTCGCGCTGATCGCGACTTCCGTGCCGTCGCTGAGCGTGAGCGTTTTCGTGCTGCCATTGACCGGCATCGTGAATCGCACAATCTGACTGATGGTCACGTCGTTCGGACACTTGAGCGTTTTGCCGCCGCTCGTCACGGTTTTCACGCCCTTCGGCGTCTGCGCCTGGAAGCTCAATTGCACGGTCGCCGTGCCGTCGCCGCCGACGACCGGCGCGAAGCGGATCTGCGTCTGCCGGATCATCGCGCCGTTGGTGTCGATCGGCAGCGATGAGTAGTTCGGGCACGCATCCGTCGCGGGAACAGGGCCGCCCGGCGGCACGGTCTTCCACGTGAAGTCGTCCGATTCGCCGGAACGGATCGTGCGCGTTTCCTGCGAATTGCCGAACTGTTTCGACGTGACGCGCACCGTGTAGCGAATCGGACCGTCGAGGGCAGACTGGGACGTGACCGTGATCGGCGTGGCGGCGTAAGCCACCGGCACGAGCATGCCGGGCGCGAGCGCGCATGCGAGAGAAGCAACACCTGAAACGGCGGAGAGTCTGAAGCTCATACTGTCACCTCGTTGTTGTGCCGCTGCGCGCCCGCTTCAGCGCTACTGCTCACGCACCGCCTGACTGGACGACGTCGGGCCGCGAGACACGCAACTGTTTTAGCATGATGCCCTGTCAGTCTAACGCCAAGCGACGCTGCGCGCGCTGCCTGCGAATCGGGTGTTAACCCGCTTGCGGCGACGCGTTTTCTGCGCCTGTGCCGGCTCAGGCGCACGACAGCGCACGCCGCGCCGCAATGCTGCAATCGACACACGCCAGGGCGCCAGATCGCACAGTTTGATGCGCATCAAAACGAACATGGCCGGCGCGCATTGCTGCGACGCCGGCCATGTTCATTCATGCCCGGTTCAGGCGAAACGCGGTTTACGCCTCAAAGCCGGTCAGCACCAGCTTGCCGATCGCGCGCCCTTCTTCGAGCAGTTGATGCGCGCGGCGCAAATTCGCGGCGTTGATCGTGCCGAGGTTCTGGCCGACTGTGGTGCGCAACGTGCCCGCGTCGACGAGACGCGCCACTTCGGTCAGCAGTTTGTGCTGCTCGATCATGTCGGGCGTGCCAAAGGTCGAACGCGTGAACATGGACTCCCAGTGAAACGCGGCGCTCTTCGCTTTCAACAGTTCGACCGCCACCGGCTTGCTGTTTTCCACGATCGTGCAGATGCTGCCTTGCGGCTTGATGACTTCCGCCGCGGCCGGGAAATTCTTGTCGGTGTCGTTGAACATCAGCACGTAATCGACCCGGTCGATGCCGAGCTTTTTCAATTGCGCGGGCATGTCGCCGAAGTGATCGACGATGTCATCCGCGCCCAGTTCCGTGGCCCATTTCGCCGATTCAGCCCGCGACGCAGTCGCGATCACCTTCAGCTTCGCGAGTTGCTTCGCCAGTTGAATGCCGATGGAGCCCACCCCGCCGGCGCCACCGAAGATCAGCACAGTGCGCCCCTCGTCCGCGCCTTGCGGCGACACGCCCAAGCGGTCGAACAAGGCTTCCCAGGCGGTGATCGCGGTCAGCGGCAATGCGGCGGCGTGGGTGAAATCGAGCGACGCCGGCTTGCGCCCGACGATCCGCTCGTCGACCAGGTGGAACTCGCTGTTGGCGCCCGGCCGTGTGATGCTGCCCGCATAGAACACCGGATCGCCCACCTTGAACAGCGTGACGTCTGGTCCGACAGCGACTACCGTGCCGGCGGCGTCCCAGCCGAGCACGCGCGGCGTCTTCTCGACCGTGTCTTTCGGGGCGCGCACTTTGGTGTCGACCGGATTGACGGAAATCGCCTCGACCTTGACCAGCAGGTCACGGCCGGTGGCTTCCGGTTTTGGGATTTCGACATCGACCAAGGCTTCGGCTTGATCGATCGGCAAATAGCGATAAAGACCCACAGCTTTCATACAGGCTCCTGTTGGTTCAGATGAGGTTTCTGGAGGATCGCGATTTTTGCGGACGGCCTGTCGTGCCGTTTGCGCGTCATCGATCCCATTGGCGTCATCCTAAGGCGGTTTTTATTCTCTTAAAACCGTCATAATGGCTGAAACATCTTTTTGAATTTCAGAAGAATGAACCTTCCGGCCTCGTCCACACGTACCTCGCCCGGCGAGCGGGAGCGCCTCGATCTGCTCGACGTCGCCCTGTTCGTGCGCGCCGCACTGCTGGCCAACGTGTCGGCGGCCGGGCGCGAATTCGGCTTGTCGGCGGCGGTGGCGAGCTCCCGCATCGCGCAGCTGGAAAAGCTGCTCGGCGCGCGTCTGCTGCACCGAACCACTCGCCGCATCAGCCTCACGCAGGACGGTGAAGTCTTCATGACGCGCGCCGAAGCCCTGCTCGACGCGGCCGCCGCTGCACGCGCTTCGGTAGGCCGGGCGCAGGCCGAACCGCAGGGCCGCTTGCGGGTCTCGATGCCGTCGTCGTTCGGGCGGCAGCACGTGTCGCCGGTGATCAGCGAATTTCTGCGCCGCTATCCCGGCGTGAGTGTCGATTTGCGGCTCACCGATCAGCTAGTCGATCTCGTCGATGCGGGTATCGACGTGGCAATCCGCGTCGGCGTGCTGAAGGATTCGTCGCTGGTGGCGCGGCGCCTCGCGGTGAATCGGCGGGTGTTGTGCGCGGCGCCCGCCTATCTTGCCGCCCGCGGCACGCCGCATCATCCTTCGGACCTCGCGGAACACGAGTGCATGATTCTGTCGGACCAGCGCGACTGGGCCTTCGTCACGCCCGCCGGATCGCTCGAAGTGCGCGTGAGCGGGCGCCTCGTCACCGACAACGGCGAAGTGATCCGCGACGCCCTGCTGGACGGTTTCGGCATCGCGCTCAAATCGACCTGGGACGTCGCGCCTTATTTGCGCAGCGGCGAACTGGTCAGCGTGCTGGACAGCTATCCGCTCGCGGAGAGCGTGGCAATCTGGGCGGTGTATCCGAGCCGTTCGTTCGTGCCGCCGAAGACGCTCGCCTTGATCGAATTCCTGGCGGCCCATTTTGGCGATCCGCCTTACTGGGACAGAGAGCCGGATTGAGACAGATGCGCCGGTGATAGTGCCCGAATCGATACGTCGTCAATGCTTGCCGCGTGTGCTGCCGGCGCCTTTGCCATCAGAGTTGACGTCGGTGTTCGCGTCGTTCTGCGTCTTTTGCTGATACTCGTCGCCGCCACGGCGGTCGGTATCTTTCAGCCCACGTTCGAGGTCGCGATGCGCCTGCTTGCCGACATGGCGCGGACCGTCCTCGTGCTGCGATTCCGGATCCTGATCGGCTTCATGCGGCAGCGGCGCGGCAGCTTCCTGCATCGATTCGGGTTGCTTTTTGGCATGCGGGTCCGCCTGCTTGTCGCCGTCGGACGATTGCGGTGAGGTCTTCATGGTATTGCTCCTTGTCGTTCTGAATCGGGTCCGTCGAAGCGCTTACTCTGCGTCATCCAGACGTTTTTTCATGGCTGCGGTGATGCGCTGACGCGTCTTCGCATAGTCCGCCCACGGGTCGCTTTTGAGCTCGGCCAGGCGCTCGTGCAGATTCTCGATGGTCCATTGATCGCCACCCGTGGTGGCGGCGACTTCGTCCCAGGAAAGCGGCACCGATACGCCCAGGCCCGGACGCGCGCGCGCCGAGAATGCGGCGACCGTGCTGGAGCCGCGGTTGTTGCGCAAATAGTCGACGAAGATTTTCTGCTTGCGGTTCTGCGCGCCCATCTTCGCGCTGAAGTACTTGGGCAGCGTCGCCGCCATGTGCTGCGCGACGGCTTGCGAGAAGTCCTTCACTTCGTCCCAGCCGGCCTGTTTCGCGAGCGGCACGACCACGTGCAAGCCCTTGCCGCCGCTCGTCTTGCAGAACGACTTGAGGCCGAGCTCCTCGAGCAGCGAACGCGTCAGTTGCGCGGCTTCGATCATGCGTTCCCAACCCAGCGACGCGTCGGGGTCGAGGTCGAACACCACGCGGTCCGGCTTTTCGATACTCGACACGACGGCATTCCACGTGTGAAATTCGACGGTGCCCATCTGCGCGGCGCCGACCAGCGCCTTGAGCGTATCGACGGTGATCAGCGCCGGATGGCCCGGATCGAGGCCCGGATGCTGCGTGACATTGGGAATCGACAGTTTCTGGCTGTGCTTCTGAAAAAAAAGTTCGCCGCCGATGTCCTCCGGCGCACGCACCAGCGACACCGGGCGGTCCTGCAGATGCGGCAGCATCCAGTCGGCGACCGATTCGTAGTACTGCACGAGATCGATCTTGCGCGTGCCGCTGCTTTTGTCGATGACGCGATCGGGATGGGAAATGCGCACGCCGGCGACTTCGGCGGGAGTCGACGCGGCGGTCGATTTTGCCGCCGTGCCTTTGGATGCTTTGGTTTTGGCGGCCGCGGTTTTTGTCGCAGCCGTCCTGGTGCTAACGTCTTTTGCGTCCGCCGTTTTCGCCTCGGCCTTCGAGCTTGCCGCGCCAGTTTTTCCCGCGCCGGATGCGGCCGCAGTACTAGTGGAAGTTTTGCGCGCCGCACGTTTCTTCGGCGCTTCGTCGGATATGGAATCGGTTTGCTGTTGCACGTCGGCTCCCTGGCGAGGTGTTTCCTTGACGATCTGGCGCGCCGGCTTGTCGTTGCGCAGACTCACGAACGACGCCTGACGCACGATGCCATCGCCCGTCCATTCCGCGAAATTGCATTCGGCGACGAGCACCGGTTCGACCCAATGCACTGGCGTGCGGCTGCGCTCGCGCGGCGCGGCGGCAAACGGCATGCGCTGGGTCTTGTGCGCATCGAGTTCTTTCTTGACCGAGCGCAGCAACGCCGCGTCGAAGCCGGTGCCGACACGCCCTGCATACTGCAATTTGCCTTTGCCGTCGTAGACGCCGAGCAGCAGCGCGCCGAACGCCGCGCGACTGCCGGACGGTTCCGAATAGCCGCCGATCACGAACTCCTGGCGTCGGCGGCATTTCAGTTTGATCCACGTCGACGAACGGCCCGACATATAACCACTGTCGCGCCGCTTGCCGATGATGCCTTCCAGCGCCATGTCGCACGCGCTCCTCAGCAGGTCTTCCGCGCTGAAGTCGAAATCGTTCGAGAAGCGCAACACGCTGTCGTCGACCTCTTCCATCAATGCGCGCAAAATCGCGCGGCGCTGTTCGAGCGGCACGCCGCGCAAGTCGTAGCCGTTCAGGAACGGGATGTCGAACAGGTAGACGATGATGTCTTGCGGGCGGTTCGCATCGAAGGCGTTTTGCAGCCCCTGAAAATTCGGCACGCCGTTCTCGTCCAGCACCACGGCTTCGCCGTCGAGCCATGCGCTTTCGATGCCGAGCCGTTCGAACGCCTTGACCTGTTTGCTGAACTTCGCGGTCCAGTCATTGCCGGCGCGGGTGAACACCTGGACTCCGCTTCCCTTGGCGTCCCGATCGATGCGAGCCAGCACGCGGTAGCCGTCGAACTTGATTTCATACGACCATTCGTCGCCGGGAGGCGCGGCGTCGACGAGCGTCGCCAGTTGCGGTTTGAAGGTCGCGGGCAGGCGGGCTTTCACCGCGCCCTCGATCGAGGGCGACGCGGCGAGTTCGCGCAGCGACTGTGCGTTGCGTGTCGCTACGATGTCGGGTCGCTTGGGGTCGGCGCGACCCGATGAAGCGGCTTTCGCGCCGTTCTTGCCGGCCCGTTTTGCGGCTGACGTCGTATCAGAGACCGCAGCAGTCGCGTTCGTGGCTGAGGCGGCTTTGCCTGTGCCCTTGGTTGCCGCTGTCCGCATCGCTTTCGCGCCTTTGCCCGCCGGGGCGCTGCCGCTGAGCACGCTGCCCGGACGCTTCTTCAGAATGTCGTAGTCGCTCTCATCGCGCGCTTCGTCGTCGCGTTCCTTGATCAGCAGCCACTGCTCCTTGTCGCCGCTACCGCGCATATGGCTGCGCACCAGCGTCCAGCCGCCTTGCAGCTTTTCGCCGTGCAACCGGAACTTGAGTTTGCCGGCCGCGTAGGATCGCGCCGCTTCCGCCGCGCCACCAATCGGCTCCCAGGTGCCGCGATCCCAAACGATCACGCTGCCCGCCCCATAGTTGCCTGGTGGGATTTCGCCTTCGAACGAACCGTATTCGACCGGATGGTCTTCGACATGCACCGCAAGCCGTTTCACCGACGGATCGAGGCTCGGCCCTTTCGGCACTGCCCACGACAGGAGCGTGCCGTTCAGTTCGAGGCGGAAGTCGTAGTGTAAGCGCCGCGCGTCGTGCTCCTGAATCACGTAGGAGAGCACCTCGTCGGCTGCCTGCTTCGTCGTTTTCCGGCCGCTTTGCTTGCGACTCGCGCGCGCGCCCGACGGCTCCGGCGTGTCGTCGAAGCGGCGCTTGCGGTTGTAGAGGTCGAGTCTGTCGTTCATGGCGATGACGTCGTCGTGAGTGGCTCAGCGCGACGCCGACGATCAGGCCGCCGCGCGACGTTTGCGGGCGGCCGGCGTCGATGAGGTCTTGGCGCTCACACGGCCACTGGTGCCGCTGCTGCCGCTGGTTCCGCGACTGCGCGTCGTACTCGCCGTGCGTGTCGCGCGTGGTTTCTTGCGGGCTGGCGCCTCGGTATCGGCCTCGGCGTCGTCCTCTTCGCCGTCGTCGTCCGCGGCGCGCTTGCGGCCGCCCGCCGCCGGCTTGCTCTTGCCGCGACCCAGGCTGCGTTTGAGCAGGTCGGATAGATCGAGAATGTCGGCGGATTGACGCGACTCGTGCGGCGTTTCGACTTCGGTGATTTCCTCGGTCTTGCCCGCGCGAATCTTGCGATCGACCAGCGCCATGATGTCGTCGCGGAAGGTGTCGTGATACTGCGACGGATCCCACTTGTCGCTCATGTCGTCGATCAGCTTCTTCGCCATGTCGAGCTCGCGCGCGGACACGCCAGCGGCTTTTACACCGTCGGCCGGCAGCTTGAAGTCGTCGAAGTCGCGCACTTCCGCGGCCCAGCGCAGCGTGTTCAAGGCCAGCACCGGACCCACCGGAATCAGCGCCGCCAGATGCTGCTTGTTGTGCAGCACGACACTCGCCACACCGACCTTGCCCGACGCCTTCATGGCTTCGCGCAGCAGCGCGTAGACCTTTTCGCCCTTGCGGTCGGGCGTGAGGAAATAAGGCGTGTCGAGATAGAGAAACGAGATGTCGGGTGCGTCGACGAACGCGAGAATATCGACCGTTTGCGTCGACTCGGGGTTCGCCGAGCGGATCTCGTCGTCCGAGAGTACGACGTACTTGTCCTTCTCGTATTCGAAACCACGCACGATGTTGTCGCGCGTCACGTCCTTGCCAGTACGCTTGTTGATCTGCTTGTAGCCGATCGGATCGATCGTGCGCTTATCCAGCAGATTGAAGCCGACTTTTTCCGACTGCGTCGCCGGATACAACTGCACCGGCACGTGGACGAGGCCGAAGCTGATTGCGCCTTTCCAGATCATGTGTGCCATCGTGCGTTCCCCTAGGCCGAAGACCTGAGGTGAAGCAGCAAGCGTGCCACGGCTTGTCGGCCATAGCCGGCGCGCGCCGCCATCTGGCGGCCTCATGCACAGGTTGTAAGTCTTGCGTCAGGCCTGCAAAAGCTACGCCGTACGCTACGCCGTTTGCGATCCTGCCGGTTCGAGCTCGAGCGGCACCGCGGCGAAGCCGCGAAACCGCACGCGGCCACCGCGCGTCGGCTCGCCATTCAGGCGATAGGCCGGAAACCGCTGGACGAAACGACCGATCGCGATGCGCGCCTCGAGTCGCGCGAGCGACAGCCCGGCGCACTGATGGATGCCGAAGCCGAACGCAAGGTGCCGGTTCGGATCGCGGCGAATGTCGAAGCGGTCCGGATCCGCGAACTGTTCCGGGTCGCGATTGGCCGCGCCGATGCACAGCGTGACCGGCGTGCCGCGCGCCACCGCGACGCCGCCGATCTCGGTGTCGACGGTCGCCATGCGGTTGCCGAGCTGATTCGAACTCTCGAACCGCAGACATTCCTCCACCGCCGATTCGATCAGCGACGGCTCGCGCAGCAGCGCCGCGCGCTGCTCAGGCCATTGCATCAGCGTGACGAGGCCGTTGCCGATCAGATTGGTGGTCGTCTCATGACCAGCGTTCAGAATGAAAATGCAGTTCTGCAGCAACTCCGCTTCCGACAACTGTTCGCCGCCCTCTTCGCCCTGAATCAGACGCGTCAGCACGTCATGCTGTGGGTCGCCCGGCTCACGCCGGCGTCGCGCGACCAGATCGCGCAAATAGTCGACGAATTCGTTCACCGCGCGATTGCCCCGTTCGAACTGCGCCTCGGTGAGCGACGGCTCGAGCGCGCCGAGAATCGCGAGCGACCAGTCACGCAGCGGCTCGCGCTCAGCGTGCGGCACATCCAGCAGATTGCCGATGATCTCGACCGGAATCGCCGACGCGAACTCGCCGATCAGATCGATCCCTCCGCGTTCGGCAGCGGCATCGAGCAAGCCGTCGACGAGGCGCACCAGGCCCGGCTCCATCGCCGCGATGGCGCGCGCCGTCAGCGCCCCGGCGATGAGCTTGCGCACGCGCGTATGGCGCGGCGGGTCGTTGAAGACGAGACTCGTAGTGTGATGCGTGTACAGCGGCGAGTCGCCATACTTCGGCTTGAATTCGATTGTCTTGTCGGAGCTGAAGGTTTTCGGGTCGCGATACACCGCTTGCACATCGCGAAACCGTGTCAGAAACAGCGAACCGTCCGGCATGCGCTTGACCGGCTCGTGAGCACGCAGCGCGTGATAGACCGGATATGGATCGGCATGGAAAGCGGGATTGAGGTGGCGCAGATCGAAGTCGCGCGCAAGAGTGGATGCGTCGCTGGCGGTCGCCGGGGTCATGCGTTGTCTCCGTAGTGATGCGCCTCGTCATAGGTGCCGGTGCGTTCGCGTGCCGGACGTTGCGCCCCGCGAAGTGGCGGATGCGACGGTCAGTGCGCGCAGTGGCTGCGAGGCGTCGTTCGATGCGCCAGTATGAACCGCGCGCCGCAGGATTGCACGGCGCAATGCGCGGCGCCACCCGAAGCAGCATTCGGAGCGGACCGCGAGACGCGATGCGGACCGGCGAACCGTTACAATAGCGGGATTTTCCGCGCGCGCCGCGCGTCCGTCCTTTTCCGCGTTACTGCGTCGTCGTCCATGAACCTCGTCATTCAAAGCTCCGCGCCCCTTTCCGCCGACCATCACAAAGCGCTCGTCGCGCTCGCGCGCGGTTCGCACGCCAGCGTCATCGACGCGAACGCGATTCGCATTGCCGACGCAAACATCACCCAGCGCGCGGACCTCGACGTCTATTGCGGCACTCATCAACTGGACTACGCGTTTGTCGAAGCCGGCCGCCAGTTGCGCGACTTCGGGCTGGTCGCGATGGACATGGATTCGACGCTGATTACGATCGAATGTATCGACGAGATCGCCGACTTCTGCGGACTGAAAGCAGAAGTGGCCGCGATCACGGAGGCCTCGATGCGCGGCGAAATCAAGGACTTCAACGAAAGCCTGACGCGCCGCGTGGCGCTGCTCGAAGGCCTCGACGCGAGCGCGCTCGAGCGTGTGTACGAAGAGCGACTGCAACTCTCGCCGGGCGCCGAGCGGATGCTGGCTGGTGCGAAGGCGGCTGGGTTGAAAACGCTGCTCGTGTCGGGCGGATTCAACTTCTTCACCGAGAAGCTGAAGGCACGCCTCGGCCTTGATTTCACTCGCGCAAACACGCTTGAAATCGTGGACGGCAAACTGACCGGCAAGGTAATCGGCGAGGTCGTCAATGCCGATGTCAAAGCACGCACGTTGCGCGAAACATGCGCGCAATTGGGCATTGAACCGAGCCGCGCAATCGCCATGGGCGATGGCTCCAACGATCTGAAGATGATGGCCGAAGCCGGACTCTCCGTTGCGTTCCGTGCGAAGCCGGTGGTGCGCGAAGCGGCCAGCGTGGCGTTCAACCATGTCGGGCTGGACGGGTTGTTGCGCCTGTTTTGACATTGGTTCGATGCGCTGGCCGACGCAATGACGGCCAGCGCTGGCCGTGCCGTTATCTTTTCAGAATGTCCGTTGTGAATACCACCATCATGCTAATCGCATCAAGGCTCACGACGATCGCGGTCCACAGCAAAAAGCGCGGGTAAATTTTCTCTGAGACTAGCCACAACGAGAATTTTTTCATGATTGCCTCCTGGAGAGGATCAGTATAAATGCTGCACTATCTAAAAAAATCTAAATCAGCTGTACATGTAGGAATGCCAGGAAAACTGCGGCAATAACCGTGAAGAAAATCGACAGGACTATCTCGGTGGGCGAGAAGCTTCCATCAGCAAATAAGCTGTTCCGCTGCGGCGCCCACGCCCTTGCCCTCATGGAATGTGGATTGACCAGCCCCGACATCACGAGGCTGGAACAGGCAAATGCCATCACACACAGTCCAACCACCCAGTACGCCAGAACCGACGCCTCGCCACGGCCCCGCTCCAGCGCCGTCACCACCTCATAAACCGCCGACGCAAACAGCCCGATCGCACACCAGCACAGTTGGCCGTCTTTCACCGAGCCGGCGATCAACGCCTTTGCGACGCGCCAACCGTACGCGGGGGCGACAAGCGCGAGCGTAAAGATCGGGCCGATGATCGGCACGCCGAGATTCAGCAACATCCAGAAGAAAAGATTCATCGAAGCTCACCATGGTGCGGCAACCGTTAGTCGGAATGCGCACCATCGTAGCGTCGAGAATTTACGCTGAACATTCGGCCGAATGGTTAGGCTTACTGGCTATATTGACACTCGCCGTTGACAAGAAAAAAGCCCACCGGGAACATGTCCCGATGAGCCTGCCTGTCCTACGGAAAAACGTCGCTGGCGGTCTAAGCTAGTGTCGCCAGAGACTGCTCCATATCCGCACGCAAGTCCGCCTCGGCTTCGAGGCCGATATAGAACCGCACCAACGTCCCGCTATGCGGCCACTGCCCCGCCGTGCGCATCGACGCGACGTTGTACGGCATCACGAGGCTGTGCGCACCGCCCCAACTCCAGCCGAGCGAGAACAGTTCGAGCGACTCGCAGAACGTGTCGATTTGCGCCGGGCTGTAGCGGCCGTCGAACACGACGGAAAAGAGCCCACCCGCGCCCGTGAAGTCGCGCTCGTAAAACTCGTGGCCGGGACAGTCGGCTAACGCCGGGTGCAACACGGCTGAAATTTCCGGCCGCGTCTTCAGCCATTTCGCGAGGCCGAGCGCCGCGCGGTCATGCTGCTCGAAGCGCAATTGCATGGTAGGCAGGCTGCGCAGAATCAGCGAGCAGTCGTCCGACGAGACGCCGATACCCATGCGCATGCGTGCCGCCTTCAGCTTCAGATGCAATTCGCGATCGACGGTGATGGTCGCGCCCATCAGCACGTCGCCGCCGCCCGACTGATACTTGGTGAGCGCCTGCACTGAGATATCGACGCCATGATCGAACGGCCGGAAACCGAGCCCCGCCGACCACGTATTGTCGATCGCCGTGACGACGTTGCGCGCGCGCGCCACCGCGGTGATGGCGGGGACGTCGGCCACTTCCATCGTTACCGAGCCGGGCGCCTCGAGCCAGATCAGGCGCGTATTCGGCCGGATCAGATCGGCGATGCCCGCGCCGATCATCGGATCGTAGTAGCGCACGGTGATGCCGAAATCGCGCGCCAGCCAGTCGCCGTGATCGCGGTTCGGCGAATAGACGTTATCGGGAATCAGCACGTCGTCGCCGGCTTTGACGAGGCCGAAATACACGTTCGAAATCGACGACAGCCCCGACGGCTGCAGCAACGCGTGGTTGCCGCCTTCTATCGTGGCAAGGCGTTGCGCCAGCGCGAGCGAGGTCGGCGTGGCATGCAGGCCGTAGCGCCATTGCGCGTCGTTTTTCCAGTCGAGCGCGCGCATGGTGGCGAGATCGGGGAACACGACCGTCGACGCCCGCGTGACCGGCATCGAGAACGACTCGAAGCCCGGCGTGAGCTGGTCCTCGGCACGCACGATGCGGGTTTGCAGACCGCGTTGGAGTTTGGATTGGGTCATGGTGGGTTTCGGTGAGAAGCAGACGGAAACGGAGGGCGCGCGGTTTCAGGGCGCGCGCCGCACACGCAAGAGTAGACGAGCCGGCGGGATTTCGCTTGCGAGACAGCGCGCGAACTGTCGGGCGCCGCGCGGCTGCGGATTCACTCGCCGGTTTGCAGGTTGCTGACGCCGCCCACCGCGTGGCCGCCGGTCGCGGCGGCGCTCGCAGCCGGCGCCGTGGCAGCGCCCGCGGAAGGCTGCGGCGCAGCCTTGTTCGCGGCGGTCGCCGGCGCGCCGGGAGGCGGCACCGCCTGCCCTGCCGCCAGCGGCTTCAGATCGAACGGCTGCGGGTCGGAATCGTCGACGTTCATGCGGTCGCCCGCCACCGAGCCGTCTGCCGCAAACTTGCCGACCCAGTTGCCGGTGATATGGGTGCCGTCGTTCGATTCCTCGACTTCGAGCGTGTCGCCGTCGCGGTCGCCCGCGATCAGGATCACCGCGCCGGTGTCCGTGAACTGATACTCGCCGTGCACGCCCGATGGGTCATCGCTTTTCGGGCCGAGCTTCAGCACGATCTGGCGCGAGCCCAGCATGCCAGCGTAGCGCGGGAATTTCGCGAATTCGGGACTGGGCTTGAGCGGCAACTGGATCGGCGGGGGCGCCGCCAACTCCTTCACCGCGTCGCTTTCCGCCCAGGCCTGCGCGGGCAGCATCGCCCCCGCGCCGGCACATAGCAATGCGGCAGCGCCCACTACGCCCCGAAGGACGCCTCCCTGGAGGACTGCCCAACTGCGCCGGCGCACCGCACCCTTCATCGCTTTCAATTCCCGCATCCCTTCCTTCCTTATTGCTCGATACCGCTTGCTACTGGCATGCCGCGCATCAGATCCGTTCGAAGATCGCCGCGATACCCTGCCCGCCGCCGATACACATCGTGACCAGCGCATAACGCCCGCCGATCCGCTGCAGTTCGTACAGCGCCTTGACGGTGATGAGCGCGCCGGTCGCGCCGATCGGGTGGCCGAGCGAAATGCCCGAGCCGTTCGGATTGACCTTGGCCGGATCGAAGCCCAGTTCCTTGCTGACCGCGCAGGCCTGAGCGGCGAACGCTTCGTTCGCCTCGATCACGTCGAGGTCGGCAACCGTCAGGCCGGCGCGTTCGAGCGCCTTGCGGGTGGCCGGCACCGGACCGATGCCCATGTATGCCGGATCGACGCCAGCATGCGCGTATGACACGAGCCGTGCCAGCGGCTTGATGCCGCGCTGTTCTGCAAGGCTGCGCTCCATCAGCACGACGGCCGCGGCGGCGTCGTTGATGCCCGACGCGTTGCCGGCCGTCACCGTGCCATTTTCTTTCGCGAACACCGGCTTCAGCTTGGAGAAATCTTCGGCCGAGGCGTTCATGCGCGCGTGTTCGTCCGTGTCGAACACGACGTCGCCTTTCTTCGACGGAATCGTGATCGGCAGGATCTGTTGCTTGAAGTACCCGCTCGTGATCGCGTTGGCCGCGCGGCGATGCGATTCGAGGGCGAGCGCGTCCTGCGCTTCGCGCGAGATGTCGTATTTGCGCGCGACGTTCTCGGCGGTCACGCCCATATGAATTGACTGGAACGGGTCGTTCAGCGCGCCGACCATCATGTCGACGAGGCGCGCGTCGCCCATGCGCTGACCGAAGCGCGCGGCCGGCATGGAGTAAGGCGCGCGGCTCATGTTTTCCGCGCCGCCGCCGATCGCGATGTCGGCGTCGCCGAGCAGCACGCTTTGCGCGGCCGAAACGATGGCCTGCAGGCCGGAGCCGCACAGACGGTTCACGGTCAACGCCGGCGCATGTTGCGCCACGCCGCCGTTGATCGCCGCCACGCGCGCCAGGTACATGTCTTTAGGTTCGGTATGCACGACGTTGCCGAACACCACGTGACCGACGTCGTCGCCCGATACGTTGGCGCGCGCCAGCACTTCACGCACCACGCGCGCACCCAGATCGGTCGGCGAAAAATCTTTCAGACTGCCGCCAAAACCACCGACTGCCGTACGCACACCGCTTACCACCACTACGTCCCGTTCCATCGCTCGCTCCTCTTCCAGTCTCTAAAGATGATCTTGCCTCGGCGGGCCGCGCTCTATAGCGCGTGTTCAGCCCGCCAGAAGTTGTTCGACCGTCGCGCGCGACGGAATCGGCGCCACCGCGCCGTAACCTTGCGTGGACAGCGCCGCGGCGACGTTCGCATAACGCGCCGCTGTGAATGGATCGTCGCCCGCGACGATGCGCGCGATGAATGCGCCGCCGAAGCAGTCGCCCGCGCCGGTGGCATCGACGGCATTGACGACGTGGCCCGGCACGACGCGCCGCTCGTTCGGCGTCGCGATATACGAGCCCTCTTTGCCGAGCTTCAGCGCGACCACGCGCGGACCGTGCGACAGCAGGAAATCGACAATTTCGTCACGGCCGGTCAGGCCGGTGAGGTCGGTGACGTCGTCCCAACTCGGCAGGCAGATGTCCGTCTGGCGGATGGCTTCGAGCATCACCGCGCGCGCCCGCGCGAGCGGCCACAGTTTCAGACGCAGATTGGTGTCGAAGCTCACCCGAACGCCGTTGACGCGGGCGTGCGCGATCGCTTCCAAAGCTGCGTCGCACGCGCTCAGGCTGATCGCGAGGCTGATGCCGGACAGATGAATCACCTTGGCCGCGGCGATCGCGTCGAGCGGCAGATCGTGCGGCGCGTAGCGGCTCGCGGCCGAGCCGGCGCGCAGATAGTCGAACGCGTGGCCATTCGGACCGTGCGACACGAAATAAACGCCAGTGGGCGCCTGCGGATCGACGCGCACCAGCGACGTGTCCACCTGTTCACGTTCCCACAGATCGACCAGCAAACGCCCGAAGTGATCCGCGCCGACCGCGGATACGAAACCGGTCTTCGCGCCTTGCCGTGACGCCGCGATACAGAAGTTCGACGTATCGCCGCCGAAGCCTTGCAGATAGTTCGGCTGGTCTTTGGCCGACTGGTTGAATTCGATCATCGCCTCGCCGAGCGCGAGGATCTCGGGGCGCCGGGCTTGCGGCGCGGCGGTTGTGCTCGCGGCCATCGATTAAACCTCGCCCCACAGGTCGTGACCGTCCGCGCCGGTGATCTTCACCGACACGAAATCACCGACCTTGTAGCGCTTGGACGCCTTGACGGCCGGCGCGATATACACGACGCCGTCGATCTCCGGCGCATCAGCCGCGGTGCGGCCGATGCCGCCATCCGCGTTGATCTCGTCGACCAGCACCTTCAGCGTCTTGCCGACCTTCTTCGCGATACGCTTCGCCGACACTTCTTCGGCGACTTCCATGAAACGCGCGCGACGCTCTTCGCGCACTTCGTCGGGCAATGCGCCGTCGAGTTCATTTGCGGTCGCGCCTTCGACCGGCGAATAGGCGAAGCAGCCGACGCGATCCAGTTCCGCCTCGCGGATGAAATCGAGCAGCGTCTGGAACTGCTCTTCGGTCTCGCCGGGGAAGCCCGCGATGAACGTGCTGCGGATCGTCAGATCCGGACACATCTCGCGCCATTTCTTCACGCGTTCCATCACCTTCTCGGCGTTGGCCGGGCGCTTCATGCGCTTCAACACTTCCGGATGCGCGTGCTGGAACGGCACGTCGAGGTACGGCAGCACGTGGCCCTTGTACGGACCCTCGGCCATCATGGGAATCACTTCGTC
Source organism: Paraburkholderia dipogonis (assembly GCF_046027395.1). Taxonomy (GTDB): domain Bacteria; phylum Pseudomonadota; class Gammaproteobacteria; order Burkholderiales; family Burkholderiaceae; genus Paraburkholderia; species Paraburkholderia dipogonis_A. The sequence goes on from NZ_JAQQEG010000008.1 coordinate 131,165, forward strand.
GACGCTGGGATACGGATACACATAATGCAGACGCACCCACGCGCCGTATTGCGCGGCGAGTTCGCCGAGCGCGCCGACCAGATCGGTCATGCGCGTCTTGATCGGCTTGCCGTTCCAGAAACCCGTGCGATATTTGACGTCGACACCATAGGCGCTCGTGTCCTGCGAAATCACCAGCAGTTCCTTCACGCCTGACTTGAACAGATTTTCCGCTTCAAGCATCACATCGGCGACGGGGCGCGATACGAGGTCGCCGCGCATGGACGGGATAATGCAGAACGTGCAGCGGTGATTACAGCCTTCGGAAATCTTCAGGTACGCGTAATGGCGCGGCGTGAGCTTTACGCCGGCGGCGGGCACCAGGTCGACGAACGGATCATGCGGCTTCGGCAGATGCGTGTGCACGTGTTGCATCACTTCGCCGAGCGCGTGCGGGCCGGTCACGGCCAGCACCTTCGGATGCACTTCTTCGATCAGCCCCGAGCCGCTCGCGCTCTTCTTGGCGCCGAGACAGCCGGTCACGATCACCTTGCCATTCTCGTTGAGCGCCTCGCCGATCGCGTCGAGACTTTCCTGCACCGCTTCGTCGATGAAGCCGCAGGTGTTGACGACCACGAGGTCCGCGCCGTCGTACGTGCCGGAAATCTCGTAACCTTCGGCGCGCAGTTGGGTGATGATCTGCTCGGAATCGACCAGGGCTTTCGGGCAGCCGAGGGATACAAAGCCGACCTTCGGCGCGGCAGTCGGGGCAATCGGGGGTGTGGCAGACATGGGGGACCGCTTGAAGACGTTAAACCCTGAATTGTAGCGGTTCGCCACGGCTGCCGCTCGTAAGTCTTTGAATATTCGCCTTCAAACGACCGCGACGTCCACCGGATCGAGTCGGCCGAGGGGCGCGGATCGATGTGTCGCCATTAATGGGCCGACGCCCAAAGCACGCTCGATCACTTCCAGGATTTCATGCGAATCCTGCACCCGGCGGATCGCCGCATGCAGTTCGGCCGCCTGCGGCCAGGTGCGCTGCAGGTAGCTGAGCCACTTTTTGACACGTCCGTGCTCGTGACGGGAGGCGACACGGGCCTGCAATTTCCGCAAATAACCGGCGAGATGTGCAAGCACGTCCTGCCATTCCCCGTCGGATGGGGAGCGATCCATCAGTCCGCGTATCCTCAGCGCCAGGAAAGGATCCGATACGGCGCCGCGCCCGATCATCACGTCCGCACAACCGCTGACCGCGCGGCAGCGCTCCCAGTCGGCTACCGTCCAGACTTCTCCGTTCGCGACGACAGGCACGTCCACGGCGGCATCGATACGCGCGATCCACTCCCAGTGGGCGGGCGGCCGGTAGCCGTGATCGCGTGTTCTGGCATGCACGACGAGCGAGGCCGCGCCGCCCTCCGCCAGCGCCTCGGCGCATTCGATCGCCAGCGAGGTATCGGACACGCCGAGGCGCATCTTTGCCGTCACGGCGATGCCGGCAGGCACCGTGGCCCGAACAGCCGACACGATCCGGTTCAGTTGTTCAGGGTCGGCCAGCAGCATGGCTCCGCCGCCGTGCTGATTCACGACCTTGGCGGGACATCCGAAGTTCAGGTCGATCCCATGCGGCGACAAGGTGGATGCGTGGGCGGCATTCAGGGCCATCCATTCGGGATCGCTGCCGAGCAGTTGGATCACCATCGGCGTGCCGCTGGGGGTGTGGGCTCCGTCGAGCACTTCGGGCGCTTCCCGCTCGTAGACGCGACTGGGCAGCAGGGAGCCCGTCACGCGGATGAACTCTGACACGCATCCATCGAATCCGCCGATGCCGGTCAGCACGTCGCGCAATACGTAGTCCGCGAGGCCTTCCATCGGGGCGAGATAGAGCCGGCTCATGTGGGAATGGGCGGCCAGAGGTGGCGCTGTTCGTGACGGCAGGCGGAGCGTTTATGAAGCATGAGTTAGATCGATCGCTGGAACGGGAGCAGCGTTGGCGCGCTGCGCCGGGTACGGCCGCGTCTTACGAAACGGGCTCGCGACTTGTCGGCAATCCAATACTGCCCGCAACGTACCCACCTACTGCCGCCGAAACACGCTAACCGGATTGCCATATCGACCGGCAATCGGAGCTGTCGTATGGACGAGCACATAGTTCTGGCCAGTGAGCTCCTTCAGTCGGACCTCAGTCATTGGGTAGTTGCGCAAACCCTGATCCGGCGGGGACTCTTCATCCATCGATACAACAACATCAGGCGGCATCCGTAACGTCTGCTTGAGCATTTGCGTTCTGGTGGCCTCCGGCAGCGATGCGAGAATGTACGGCCAGCACATATTCATCGAATAGGCGCTCGGCGCGCCCTGAGCAACCAGCACGTGAGGTAATGCGCTCCAGTTGAACACCTTGTCGCCGGGTTTGATGAAGCGCATGACTTCAGCCGTGGAACGGTTGATCGGCGCTGCGGCGCTCTTCAATTCATTGACCGCTTTCATCCCGACGTAGCTGTAGATGAGTCCAGCAACGAGCGCGAGCACGACAGCCGACGATGCAAAAATCACCCGCTTGCCAGACATCGACAGCAACAGTCCCGCCACGACGACAACCGGTGCGAGCGAGGCGAGAAAATAATGTGCAAAAAATGTCAGGGCGAGAACGGCCTGTAGCCACGCGCCGAACATCCACGCAACGGCGAGTACCAATGCGACCCGGCGGATTGTCCAGCCTTCCGATCGCGTGTTGTACAAACGAATGGCCGCCAACGGCGTGAGGATCACCATCGCGATGGCTGTCCAGACTCGATGCGCGGAAAGAAACTGTTCAAGATTCAGCGACCACAACGGAACCAGATAGGACGCTTTCGCGTTCGCGATGAACTGGTCCATCAGGACAGGGGAAAGACCCGCGCGAAATTTCACCGTGCCCAACAGATAGTTCTGCAACGTGTCCGTCAAAATCAGATGCAGCGCGAAACCGCCCAAACAGACCAACGCGCCGAGGCAGCCACCGATCAGCCATGAATACCTGAGACGGCCGCGCATGATTGCCAGCCATGCGACAACGACAAGTGCGGCAGGCAAAAGCGAGGTCTGTTTGACAAACCAGCCGAGAAAGACAAAGACGCCGATCAAAAAACCATGCGCAAACCAGTGATTCCTGGGCACGCGCAACAGCAAGGCGAGGAGCGCAAGCTCGGGCAAAGACTGATACAGCGCGATATTCAAACCGTCGTCTGTTACGCGCACGTCCAGCGCAAGGACGACGTAAAGGAGCGAGAACGCCGCCGCAGGCAAAACGGTGCTTGCGATCGGCGACGCGTCCCGTTGCCGCGGCAGCGCTGCGCGCGATGGCACCGATACGACGAAGAAAATCAGAAGCGCCGTGGCGGCCACCCAGCACGCCTCGGCGATTCGTGCCGACTCGACGATTCCGAACGCAGCGGAAAAGAGCCGGATAAACGGGCTCCAATATATTTCCACCAATGGATTCTTCGTCTCGAACGAGGCCCAATAAGGCGGCTCGCCGTGCGCAATATTATTCGCCATGAAGACGAAATGCGCCCCGTCGCGCTGCATGACGGCATGCATATCGGCCCGCAGATAAAATGCGACCACCGTCATAATGATCAGCAATACCAGCAGACGCGAAATTGCCAGTCTGGAAACACTCATTGCCGCCCCATCGCGGCGCGACTTGAATTCCATAGAAGCACGAGCAGTGTTTGGATCAGTCTTCAACAAAAATCCTTAAATTTGTGCGGCCATGGCCTCGCGAACCGAACGCGAGGGCACTTTTGTCACGCCGACGGTTCATCACCCGTCTGGCGGGCCGCATCAAAAGTCCAATAACGGTTGATCAGGAAATTACACACCGGAACGATTGCGATGACGTAAAGCTGCGCGCTGAAGTAATTGCAGTGCGCATAGTTGACCAGAGCGAATACCATGCCGGTATTCAGGCAGAGTCCGCCGAGCGAGACGACGACGTAACGCCAGAATCCCGCTACGCGCGAGCGCCTTGACTGAAACGCCCACTGATAATTCAGGCCGTACGAGATCAGCAGCGCCGCGCAAAAGCCGGCGACCGCACCCCCAACCGGCCGCCAGCCAAGCAGTTCGACACAGGCGGCGAGGACCGCCAGGTGTGCGAGCGTCCCTAATCCACCTGCCACGATATATCGAACGAACTGCCGGGTAATCATTCACACCTTCCATTCTGCAATCACGTACCGCGGTCGTTGCTTGACCTCCTCGTAAATGCGCGCGACATAGATGCCGATCAGCCCCATACCAAGCATCGATACGCAACCGAGGATCAGCAGCAACAAGATTACCGTGGTAAACCCATCGACTGCATTGCCAGTCAGTTTGTGAAATAGTGTTTGCGCGCCGAGTATGACCGCCAGGATCGCGAAGGCGAAGCCTGCACCAATCAGCAGGTAAAGCGGCGCGGAGGAAAACGATGCGAATGCTGTCATCGCCAGCCGAACGAGTTGCAGTTTCGACCAGCCGCTCTCGCCTCCGGCTCGCTCATCCACGTCGTACTGAATCTGAACGCGCCGGAAACCGAGCCAGGCATTCATGCCCCGGAAGAACAGATTGCGCTCGCCCATTGCTCGCCAGGCATCGACAACCCGTCGATCCATCAACTTGTAATCGGACGCGCCGTGCAGATCGAAGCCTGTCAGTCTGGAAAACATAGCGTAAAACATCCGGCTGCTGAAGCGCGCGGAAGCACTCTCCGTTGCGCGCGCACGCTTCACGGCATCCACCACTTCAGCGCCCTTGCGCCATTGCTCGACCATTTCCGGAATGAGCTGCGGCGGATGTTGCAAATCGCCATCCATGACAACGATGGCGTCGCCGCTGACGTGCTCGAGACCAGCCGCCAATGCCGCTTCCTTGCCAAAATTTCGACTTAGGCGAGCGGCCTTGATTTGCGGAAATTGCTCGCATTGCTGCTGGATGACTTGCCAGGTGTCGTCTGGGGAGCCGTCGTCGATCAGCACAAGTTCATAACGGACCGGAATTTCGTCAAGAATTGCAATGATTTCTTTGAGTGAGTTGGCGAAGTGGCTCGCCTCCCTGTACAACGGGATCACGAGCGAAAGCAGCGATTGATCGTCACCCTTACGCATTATTTTGACCAATGCAAGCAACTGTCGTAGCCGGAAGCCACATGTTGTATTGACCCAGCGATCCAGAGAGTTTGACGCCGAACTTCGACGCAATCAGCGGCAATGGAAATGCGTGCGGATACGGTACGGGCTCGACGCTGGAAAGACCGCACTCCGCCATCAAGCGGCTTAACGTGCGGGCGTCAAAGTAAAGTACGTGTTCGGGAAACTTGAATGACGGCCAGCGGTTTCCCATGAGTTTTCTCCAAAAGCTTCCAAAATCCGGAGCTGCGATCAGTAGGCTGCCACCTGGTTTGAGTTTCTTGACCAGCGCTTCGACAAATTCCTTTGGACGATACACATGCTCGATAACATGCGTAGCGATCACACAGTCGAACCGTTCGTCGTCGGGAACCGCGTCGACACCACCGTGCCAGACCTGATCAGCAAATTGTCGCGAATGCTGAACCGCGTTCGCGGAATAGTCAGTCCCAACTGTGTGGCTAAAAAAGGGGCGAGCCTCTGCGAGCAGATAGCCGAAGCCACAGCCTATTTCGAGCAGCGACCCGCCGGTCTTCTTCTGCTTCTCCAGATGCGTCAACAAGCGCCGGAAGGTTCGGCGCAACGCCTCTTGCTGGTCGGAATAACTTTCATACCCATCACCGTCGCCCCCGCCGAAATAGTCGTCATTCTGATAGAGCGACAGCATTTGTCGTTCGGAGGCTCGAGGCGCCAGATAGGCCATGCTGCATTGTGTGCAGTTGCAAACCCCAAACGGACCGCCTTTCTGCTCGGCATACAGCCGTTTTCGCTGCGAGCTTCCACATAAAGGACAGTCGGGTGTCTCCAGTTCGAGGTCGGTCATATGAGAAAAAACACCATCGATAAAGCAGGTTCGTCGCCGCCCAGGCGAACGGGACCGGCGCGGTCACGAAATGGACCAAAGGCGCATTGTAAAGGACGGTGTCGGGACATCCCAAAAAACGAGGCTTCGGCAAGTCAACGCAATTCCGACGCGTGCTCGATCGGTCCACCATCCGCGAGTCTCGGCGACATCTTCGTGCGGGGGCTATCCCGCAGCGAAGCGTGGATGGGATTGGATCTTTTTGAGTGCCCGGCAGGTGGCCGGGTTCGCCTGGCACGCCCCTTCGGACGTGAGGGCATCAACTCCGTGGAGGACGTGGTCGGCAATATAGAGGGTAGGAGCAACACGTAGTGGCGACGAATAGCCACAATGACAAACAGCGCGGCGAGAGACCGTTGCGTCTGCGGGTTGCCAAACCATCCTTCGGAAATATGTCCAGTGCGCAGCACGCCGCTGTACGGCGCCCGCGGTCACGCGGCAGTGCTTGCCCCCATACGCGCTGGAGCAGTCCCCGCCGCAACCGGCATCTGCGCCCCTACTTCTTCTCCGGCTCCGGATTGACCTCCGGATTGCTTTGCGGATTAGCCGGTGCAGTGCCAGGATTGGTCGCATTGACCGCGCCACCCGGCGTAAACGGGAACGTGGCGAACATCGACTTCGCCTGGTTCTGCATCTGCTCCTGCATCTGCACGAACATGTTCTTCGACTGCTCGATGTAGCTGGTCATCATGCCCTGCATCATCGGCGCCTGCATGTTCATGAACTGCGACCAGACCTCAGGGTTCATCGCCTTGCCTTCGTACAGATTCTTCGACTGGTCAGCGAGCTTCGCCTGAATGTCGATGAAGGCCTGGATGTTCTTTTCCAGATACGTGCCCATCATGCCCTGCATCGCATGACCATAGAACCGGATGATCTGCGAAAGCATCGACGACGAGAACATCGGCAAGCCGCCGCTCTCCTCTTCGAGAATGATCTGCAACAGGATGGCGCGCGTCAGGTCCTCGTTGCTCTTGGCATCGATGACCTTGAAATCCTCCTGATCCAACACGAGCTGTTTGACGTCCGTCAGCGTGATGTACGTGCTTGTCTCGGTATCGTAGAGCCGACGATTCGGATATTTCTTGATCAGTCGTTCGGCTGTTTTCTTTGTAGTAGTGGTCATGTAACGCCTTTGAGCGCAAGTTGAGCGCGGAAACGGCGTCAGCGGCTGCGCAATCGGGCCATTGCGCAGTCGAGACGCCGCCGAACCATCTGAGCCGAAGCGCACTGCCTTGTGAGCGGCGCGCCGGTGACTCAGCCCATATGCAAACCGCCGTTCAGCGAAAAATCAGCGCCCGTGGAGAAACCTGATTCGTCCGATGCCAGCCATGCCACGATCGAGCCGATTTCCTGCGGCTGGCCGAGACGGCGCACCGGAATCGTCGCGACGATCTTTTCCAGCACGTCGGGGCGGATCGACTTGACCATATCGGTGCCGATGTAGCCCGGCGACACGGTGTTGACCGTCACGCCCTTGGTGGCCACTTCCTGCGCCAGCGACATCGTGAAGCCGTGAATGCCGGCCTTCGCGGTCGAGTAGTTGGTCTGGCCGAACTGGCCCTTCTGGCCGTTCACCGACGAAATGTTGATGATGCGGCCAAAGCCACGCTCGACCATGCCGTCGATCACCTGCTTGGTGACGTTGAAGAGGCTGGTCAGGTTGGTGTCGATCACCGCCGTCCAGTCTTCGTGCGTCATCTTGCGGAACACGACGTCGCGCGTAATGCCCGCGTTGTTCACCAGCACGTCAATCTCGCCGACTTCGGCTTTGACTTTGTCGAACGCGGTTTTGGTCGACTCCCAATCGCCGACGTTACCTTCAGACGCGACGAAATCGAAGCCCAAGGCCTTCTGCTCTTCGAGCCACTTCACGCGGCGCGGCGAGTTCGGGCCGCAGCCCGCGACGACCTTGAAGCCCTCTTTGTGCAGCCGCTGGCAAATGCTCGTGCCGATGCCACCCATCCCGCCCGTTACGTACGCAATTCGCTGTGTCATAAACTACACTCCGTTATCGTTTTCGAGGCGCCGACTGGCTGCCTCTTCCCTCGCCTATGCTTCATCTCCGCTGCCGCCGGGCGACCGGCCGACGAGGCCTCCGCTGACCGCGCGCCACAGCGCGCGGCAACGTTCCATTCGACGCGTAACCGACGCCTGCGGCGTCCGCCACACGCCCTTGTTCAGGCGCGCTCGAGCGCCAGCGCCACACCCATGCCGCCGCCGATACACAGCGACGCCAGACCCTTCTTCGCATCGCGCTTCTGCATCTCGTGCAGCAGCGTGACGAGAATCCGGCAACCGGACGCGCCGATCGGATGGCCGATCGCAATCGCACCGCCGTTCACGTTGATCTTCGATGCGTCCCAGCCCATTTGCTGGTTCACGGCGCACGCCTGCGCGGCAAACGCTTCGTTGATTTCCATCAGGTCCAGATCGGCCGGCGTCCAGCCCGCGCGTTCGAGACAGCGGCGCGAGGCCGGCACCGGGCCCATGCCCATCACCTTCGGATCCAGACCCGAGGTGGCGTACGCCTTGATGCGCGCGAGCGGCGTCAGGCCGAGCGCCTCCGCCTTCTTCGCCGACATGACCAGCACGGCTGCCGCGCCGTCGTTCAGACCCGACGCATTGGCCGCCGTCACCGAGCCTTCCTTCGAAAACGCCGGCTTCAGGCTCCCCAGCGATTCAGCCGTCACGCCATGACGCACGAACTCGTCGGTTGCGAAACGCAGCGGCTCGCCCTTGCGTTGCGGGATTTCGACCGGCACGATTTCGTCGTCGAAACGGCCCGACTTCTGCGCGGCTTCCGCCTTGTTCTGCGACAGCGCCGCGAACGTGTCCTGCTGCTCGCGCGTGATGCCGTATTCCTTGGCGACGTTTTCCGCCGTCACGCCCATGTGATACTGGTTGTAGACGTCCCACAGGCCGTCGACGATCATCGAGTCGATCAGCTTTGCGTCGCCCATGCGGAAACCGTCGCGCGAACCGGGCAGCACGTGCGGCGCCGCGCTCATATTCTCCTGACCGCCGGCCACCACGATATCCGCGTCACCCGCGATGATGGCGTTGGCCGCGAGCATCACGGCCTTCAGACCCGAGCCGCACACCACGTTGATCGTCATGCCGGGCACAGCCGTGGGCAAACCCGCCTTGATCAGCGACTGACGCGCCGGATTCTGGCCCGACCCTGCCGTCAGCACCTGACCCAGGATCACTTCGCTCACCTGCTCGGGTTTCAGACCAGCCCGCTCGAGTACGGCGCGAATCACCGTGGCGCCGAGTTCGGGCGCGGCGATCTTCGCCAGCGACCCACCGAATTTGCCTACTGCCGTACGGGCGGCCGATACGATCACAACATCAGTCATTTCCATATCCTCCGGGCGGTCGGCCGCATGCGCCGCTGCCCGTCAAGTTAAAAATCTCGTTGCTCTTAATCACGCCCTGACTCAATCAGACGCTCATTCACACCGCAAACAACCGCGCCATGGAGCGCGCTCGAACTTACTCCCGTTGCCGCACGTAACGCCCCGGCGCCGGTTCGATCACCGGGAAGTCAGCCGAGCCGGCCGTGGCGCGCGGCTTCACCTTCTTGCCACCGTACTGATCGAGCCAGGTGGTCCATTCGGGCCACCAGCTGCCGGGGACTTCGGTCGCCTGATCGAGCCATTCTTCCGGGTTCTCCGGCAGCGACTTGACGTCGCCGTCCAGCATCCAGAAATTGCGCTTTTTCTTCGCGGGCGGATTGATCACGCCGGCGATGTGACCCGACGCGCCGAGCACGAATTTCAACGGCCCGTTCAGGAGCGGCACCGACGCGTACGCCGTTTGCCACGGCACGATATGGTCTTCGCGCGAACCGTAGATGAAGGTGGGCACGTCGATCTTCGACAGATCGATCGGCTCGCCGCACGTGGTCAGCGCACCCGGCTCGCGCAGACGATTCTCGAGATACGTATTGCGCAGATACCAGACATACATCGGGCCCGGCAGACTGGTCGAATCGCTGTTCCAGTACAGCAGGTCGAACGGCACCGGCGTGCGACCTTTGAGGTAATTGTCGACGACGTAGTTCCACACGAGATCGTTCGGGCGCAGGAACGAGAACGTGTTGGCGAACTCGATGCCGCGCATCAGTCCCGGCTGCGTACCGTTCTTGCCGCCGATGGTCTGCTCGCGCATCTGCACATGCGCCTCGTCGACGAACACGTCGAGCACGCCCGTGTCCGAAAAATCGAGCATGGCGGTGAGCAGCGTCATGGACGCGGCCGGATGTTCGCCGCGCGCGGCGGCCACTGCCAGCGCCGCGGCGAGCATCGTGCCGCCGACGCAGAATCCAAGCGTATTGATCTGTTCGCGCCCACTGATCTTGCTCACCGTATCGATGGCGGTGAGCACGCCCTCGCCGATGTAGTCGTCCCACGTTTTATGCGCGATCGATTGATCGGCATTGCGCCACGAAATCAGGAACACCTGGTGCCCCGAATCGAGCCCGTGAGCGACCAGCGAATTCTCCGGCTGCAGATCGAGAATGTAGAACTTGTTGATGCAAGGCGGCACGATGAGAAGCGGCCGCTCACGCACGGTCGCCGTGCGCGGCTTGTACTGGATCACCTGCATCAGGTCGTTTTCGAACACGACCGAGCCCTCGGTGTTCGCGAGATTTTCACCGACCACGAAACCCGATTCGTCGGTCTGCGAGATCTTGCCGCGCTGCAAGTCGCCGAGCAGGTTCATCACGCCCTGGCGCAGGCTCTCGCCCTTGCTGTCCAGCAAGGTCTTTTGCGCTTCCGGATTCAAGGCGAAGAAGTTGCTCGGCGATGCCGCCGCGGTCCACTGCTGAACGGCGAAACGGATGCGCTCGCGCACCTTGGGTTCGATGTCGAGTGCGTCGACCATTTCCTGCAGATAGCGCGCGTTCAACAGATACCACGCGGCAGTGAATGCATAGGCCGGCGCCGAACTCCATGCGTCGGAGCTGAAGCGGCGGTCCTTGAGTTGGGGCGCCTGAGTCGCGGACGTGGCGGCTTGCTGGATCAGCTCCATCGCCTCGCGTGAATAATCAGCCTGCAGTTTCTGTAGACGCTCGGAGGGAATGGCCGCGCTCGGTATATTCAGACCGGCGAAGGACGGCATGGCGGGCATCGATCCCGCCGCGAGTTTGCTGAAGTCCGGCATGCCGGGAAACGACGGCATTTGCGGCAGACCCATTTGAGGCATTTGCAGCGGCATCTGAGGCATCGCGAAAGGCATGCTGCTACCGCCAGGCGATGTGCCGAGCGAACGCCATGCGTTCATCCAGGCGTCGAGAAACTGCTGCATGCCTGCGGCCGGTGTTGCACCGCTCGTACCGGCCTGCTGCGTGTGCTCCGTCGAGGAGTCCGTGCTGGGGGAAGCTGAGGAATGTGAAGCTGCCATACCTGCTTTTGACCGGTAAGTCCTTGCGGACGGGTTGAGAGGCAGGTTCGTGCGCACGTGAGCCATTGCTCGCGACCTCGTCACGCCCTGTCCCTTGTACGAGGAGCCGTGAGGAACATTCTTGCTCCCCATCGCAAGGCATGTCAATGCTTGTTCCCGATTTTGCCGCAGTGCGATAGTTTTTTAATTATCGTTTTCCCTGTGTAGAAGAACGCGCTTTTGGAACACGCGTGGTTCGAGGCACATGGGAACGAAAAAAGCTCCCAAATTGCATAGGCTTATGTGCACTTATCCGTTCGCGGGCGGACAGTTTTGGCGGCAGATTTACGCCAGCGTCCGGAATTCTGGCAGTGCAGCAAAAACGCCTGCGCTTCTCCGAACAAACCCTCATAGGTGTGCTTGCGGGCAAAGGTCGTGCGAGAGATGGAAATGCTCAGACCAGCATGCCCACATGCGCGACGTCGCGCCGTGCGGACGTCGTGATGCGGGCATGTGTGCCTTGAATTTCGCCGGAAAATGGCCGCGCGCGATGCGCGTCGCAAGTCAGTCCGCGATGGATTGCGCCTGATCGTCCAGCCAGATCAACGCGGCCATGCGGCCGGTCTCGCGATCGCGGCGATAGGAATAGAAACGCTCACGTTGCGTGACCGTGCAGAGATCGCCGCCGGCAATGCGTGTCACGCCGAGCCGCTGCAGACGCAAACGCGCCAGCGCGGGGAGATCGGCGAGATATTTGCCAGGATTGTGCGGATGCTCGACGAAGGCGTTTGCCGTCGCATCGCGTTGTGCGGCGCCGACGCCATTCATGAAGGCGTCACGCACGTCTGCGCCGACTTCAAAGGCGTCAGGACCGATCGACGGGCCGAGATAAGCGTGCAACGCGCCCGCCTCCACGCCGGCAAGTTCGGCGACGCGCTGCGCCGTCTGTTCGACGATGCCCGCCGCCAGCCCGCGCCACCCCGCGTGCGCCGCGCCGACCGCGCGGCCGGCGTCGTCGCAGAACAGCACCGGCATGCAATCGGCCACCATCACGACGCACACAGTGCCGGGGCGATCGGTGACGCTGGCATCGGCGCGCGTCGGCGCGCCGTTCGCACGCGCCTGTGCGAGCACCTCTTCCGCACGCACGATGCCGGCGCCGTGAATCTGTTCGAGCCACGCGGCCTCGCTCACGCCGGCCAGCTTCAGCAGACGCGCGCGATTGGCCGCGACCGCGGCCAGATCGTCACCGGATTTCATGCCCAGATTCAGGCCTCCCGGCAAGTCCGCGCCGTTCTGCCAGCGGCCGAACGGCGCTTCGCTCACGCCGCCGTCACGCGTGGTGACGAGCGCGCGCACGCGAGGCGAGACATTCCATGCGGGTTGCACGACATCGGCAAAGCTCAGCTCGGGCACATTCATGCGTGGTCGTCCTCGTCGTGTTCGTCGGCTTCATCGCCCGCTTCGTCGTGATCGAGTGCGCCGTCTTCATCGGCGTCCTCGTCGAGCGACGCATCGTAGTCGTCTTCCTCGTAGTACGTCTCGTCGAACTCGCCCGCGTCGTCGCGGCCAAGGCCGAGCGCCGCCGACAGCGCCTCCATGTCCGCCGGCGCATCGGCGCGCCACTGCATCGTGCGGCCGGTCTGCGGATGGATCAAGCCGAGGCGCCATGCATGCAGCGCCTGGCGCGCGAAGCCGTCCGGCAACGGCGTGACCGAACGCTTGCCACGGGCGCGCCCATACACCGGATCGCCCAGCAGCGGATGACCGATGTGCGCGCAATGCACGCGAATCTGATGGGTGCGCCCGGTTTCGAGATCGCAATGAATCGCCGTAACCGGCTGACGCTGCCAGATCGCCGAATCGACACGCCGGAAGTGCGTACGCGCGGGTTTGCCCGAGGCGCTCGTGACCACGGCCATCCGCGTGCGTTCGCGCGGATCGCGGCCGATCGGTGCGTCGATCGTGCCCTCTTCGGGCATGTTGCCCCACACCAGCGCGAGATAACGGCGCTTCACCGTGCGCGCCTGCAACTGGCGCACGAGGTCGGTCTGCGCTTCGAGCGTGCGCGCCACCACCATCAGGCCGGAGGTTTCCTTGTCGAGCCGGTGCACGATGCCCGCGCGCGGCAGGCCCGCCGCGGCGTCGCCATAGCGGTACAGCAGACCGTTGAGCACGGTGCCGCTCCAGTTGCCGGCCGCCGGATGCACGACCATGCCCGCCGGTTTGTTGATGACCACCAGCGTGTCGTCTTCATAGACGATGTCGAGCGGCACCGGCTCCGGCGTGAACGCGAGCTGCTCGGGCAGCAGATCGGGCACCAGTTCGATGGTCGCGCCGAGCGGCACCGGCTGGCGGATTTTCGCGGGCTTGCCGTCGATCCGCACCCGCTCGGCCTCAATCCAGCTTTGCAGACGGTTGCGCGAGAACTCGGGAAAAACCCGCGCGAGCACCTTGTCCAGACGCTCGCCGGCCATCTCGTCGGGCACGACGACGCTGCGCGGCGTCTCGTCCGCCACGCGGCTCGCCACTGTCGGCACGTGGCTGGGCGGAACGGCGGCGCCGAGCGCGTCGCTGCCGAGATCGTCGTCGAGGGAATCGACGCCCAACGCGTCGGAGGGGTCAGCGCTTACGCTATAATCTTTGTTGCTATTCCCGGCACCGGTTGCGGCGCCTGGAGTATTTGAGCGGGTCATTGAGTCTGGGTCACCTGGACGTAAAGCTAGACTGGAAAATGCGAGCCTTGAACACCATCACTAAAGCGGCGATCAATTTGGCGGCCATCAAGAAGGCAGCCCGGAAAGTGGCCGGATACATTGCGTGCGCCGCAGCCGTCGCCGTTGTCGCGGCTTGCCACGGCCTGCCGGAAAAGACCGACGAGACGGCAACGTGGAACAACAACAAATTATATACGGAGGCGAACGACGCCCTGAGCGGTGGTGACTTCGGCAAGTGCGCCAAGTACTTCGAAATGCTCGAGGGGCGCGATCCGTTCGGCCACTTCGCCCAGCAGGCGCAGATCAACGTCGCGTACTGCAACTGGAAAGACAACGAAAACGCCGCCGCCGACCAGGCCATCGACCGCTTCATCCAGCTGCACCCGGATCATCCGGACATCGCTTACGCGTACTACCTGAAGGGCATGATCCACTTCAACGACGACCTCGGTCTGTTCGGCCGCTTCTCCGGCCAGGACATGAGCGAGCGCGATCCGAAGTCGCTGCGCGAGTCGTATGACGCCTTCAAGGTCGTCGTGGACAAGTACCCGAACAGCAAGTATGCGCCGGACGCCGCGCAACGCATGCGCTATATCGTGAACGCGCTGGCCTCGCACGAAGTCCACGCGGCGGATTACTACTACCGCCGTGGCGCCTATGTTGCCGCGATCAACCGCGCACAACTGGCGCTCACGCAATACAAGAACGCACCGGCTATCGAAGACGCATTGCACATCATGATGCTGTCGTATCAGAGGCTGAACCAGCCGCAACTGGCCGACGACACGAAGCGCGTGCTGGCCGGCACCTTCCCCGACAGCCCGTACATCACGGGTCATGCAAGGCCGGGTAAGGAAAAGTCGTGGTGGCAGTTCTGAGCCGCGCGACACGCTGAAATGCAAAACGCCACGACTTGGGTCGTGGCGTTTTTGTTTGCGCCTTACCTTGCCGGCGGCGCCACTCAATCCCGCTCGAACAACGCAATCGACTCCACATGCGACGTGTGCGGGAACATGTTGACCACGCCCGCACCCACCAGCCGGTAGCCCGCCTCATGCACGAGCAGGCCGGCATCACGGGCGAGCGTCGCCGGCGCGCACGACACGTAGACGATGCGCTTCGGCAGCGGTCCATTGCCGCTCTGGGCAATCTCCACCAGCGCCTTGGCGACGGCCAGCGCGCCTTCGCGCGGCGGATCGATAAGGAACTTGTCGAAGTGGCCGAGCGCGCGCATGTCGTCGGCGCTGACGTCGAACAGGTTGCGGCACGCGAACGACGTATGCCCCGCCACGCCGTTCAGCTCGGCATTGGCCAGCGC
The DNA here is from genome assembly GCF_046027395.1 of Paraburkholderia dipogonis. Taxonomy (GTDB): domain Bacteria; phylum Pseudomonadota; class Gammaproteobacteria; order Burkholderiales; family Burkholderiaceae; genus Paraburkholderia; species Paraburkholderia dipogonis_A. Next base: position 146,585 of record NZ_JAQQEG010000008.1, read on the forward strand.
GCGCGCGGTCAGCACTTCGCTGCCTTCGATCCCCACCACTTCCCTCGAAATGCGCGCGAGCGGCAGCGTGAAGTTACCGATCCCGCAGAACAGATCGAGCACGCGGTCCGTGCGCGCCGGCGCCAGCAACCGCAATGCGCGGCTCACCAGCACGCGGTTGATGGCGTGGTTCACCTGGGTGAAGTCGGTCGGCTTGAACGGCATGCGGATGTCGTATTCCGGCAGCGTGTAGTCGAGTTCCACGTCGAGCGGATAGAACGGTGTGACCGTGTCCGGCCCGCCCGGCTGCAGCCAGAATTGCACCTTGTGCTCGTCGGCGAAATCGCGCAGCACCTGCTCGTCCGCGGCCGTGATGGCCTCCAAATTGCGCACCACCAGCGCCGTCACCGACGAACCGACCGCCAGTTCGAGCTGCGGCATGCGGTCGTAGATGGACAGCTTGCGAACCATGAATCGCAACGGCATCAGGATGGCCGACACATGCGGCGGCAGCACTTCGCAGGTCTTCATGTCGGCGATGTAGCTGCTCTTCTTCTCATGGAAGCCGATCCGCATGCCGCCCTTTTCCGGCAGGAAACGCACGGCCAGCCGCGCACGGTAGCGATAACCCCAGGACGGCCCGTGAATCGGCCGGAACACCGTTTCCGGGCGCAGCTTCGCCAGATGCTGCAAGTTGTCTTCGAGCACGCGCTGCTTGACCGCCACCTGCGCGCGGATATCGAGATGCTGCATCGAACAGCCGCCGCAGATATCGAAGTAAGTGCATTTCGGCTTGGTGCGCATCACGCTTTCACGGAACACCTGGACCACTTCGGCTTGCTCGAATTTCGGCTTGCTGCGATGCGTCGAATAGCTGACGCGCTCGCCGGGCAACGCGCCTTCGACAAAGATCACCTTGCCGGGCGTACCGTCTTCGGTCTCGGTGCGGCCGACGCCGCGCGCTTCCATATCGAGCGAAACGATTTCGATGACCGGCTCGTTGCCGGTGACGACGTGTGCCGGCGCGGGCGGGGGCGTCTTGTAGCGCTTCGGCGCGCGGCGATGGGGGGCAGTTCGGGACACCTGCGACTTCCTGACAAACTTGGGGAAAGGCGAGATTGTAGACGAAGCGCCGCGCCTGGCTGTCATTCGGCGCGGCGCGAATGGCCGGCGCACGCGTTATGGCCGAGCGTGACGCGGGCTGGAGACTACAGCGTCTGCACTCCCAGCGAACGGGCCGCAGCGGCATTGCTATCCTGCGCCCGGCGAGCCCTTCACGACTCGACCCCGAGAGCAGCTTACTGATCGAATGCCGCCAGATACCCGGCCCATTGCGGCGCCGTTTCCAGCGCCAGCGCGTTCTTGACCAGGTTGATTTCGTCAGCATACTCCGCAGGCGAGAAAGCGCCGCGAATCAGTTGGAAGCGGCAATAGAGCAAGTACGTATTGACGACGTCAGTCTCGCAGTAATTACGGATTTCCTCGATGCGCCCTTGCTGGTACGCGTGCCACACCTGGCTGCCGTCCATGCCCATTTTGCCGGGGAAGCCACACATCTTGGCGAGTGCGTCGAGCGGCGCGTTGGCGCGCGCCTGGTACATGGCGAGCACGTCCATCAGATCCGTGTGACGCGCGTGATAGCGGCTGATGTAGTTGTTCCACTTGAACTCGCGGTCGTCCTCGCCGAGATCCCAGAAACGGTAGGCGGGAATGCCGTTGACGAGCGCCCGGTAGTTCAGCACCGGCAGGTCGAATCCGCCGCCGTTCCACGACACGAGCTGCGGCGTGTACTTCTCGATCACGCGATAAAACGACTGCACCAGCGCCGCCTCGCCGTCTTCCAGCGTGCCGAGCGAGCGCACCCGGAAACCGTTGTTGTCGCGGAACACGCAGGAAATCGCCGCAATCCGTTGCAGATGATGCGGTAGGAAATCGCTACCGGTCTTTTCGCGGCGCGCGGCGAAAGCGTGCTCGGCGACTTCGGCGTCGCTCAGGTCGGCGGGCAAATCTTCGAGGCGGCGAATGCCGGCGACATCGGGAATCGTCTCGATGTCGAAAACAAGAATCGGTGTCATCAGGTTATAGAACGGCGTCCTTCCGAACACCGTTGGAGGCGAAGAAGCGCTTCAACCGCACGAGCGCTTCCTGTTGGATCTGGCGCACACGCTCGCGCGTGAGGCCCATTTCGTCGGCCAGCTCTTCGAGCGTGGCGGGTTCGATGTGATTCAGGCCGAAGCGGCGCTCGATCACATGACGATGCTTGTCCGACAAGCGCGCGAGCCACGCACGTGTCAGCGTTTCCAGTTCGCGGTGCTGCACTTCGGCATCCGGCGATTGGCTCTGGTCGTCTGACAGCAGATCGAGCAGGCTGCTCGCCGGATCGAGATCGAGCGGCGCGTCCAGCGACGCGGTGTGCTCGTTCAGCGCGAGGATGTCGGTGACTTCGTCGGTGGTCTTGCCGGTCAGATAGGCGATGTCGTCGATGCTGGCGTCGCGGCGCTCGGCGGCCTCGCCGGAATTCATCGAATTTTTTTCCAGATGGCGCTTGGCGCGCAGCACCTGGTTGAGCTCGCGAATCACGTGCACCGGCAAACGGACGGTGCGCGCCTGGTTCATGATGGCGCGCTCGATACTCTGGCGAATCCACCACGTGGCGTAAGTAGAAAACCGGAAGCCGCGCGTCGGATCGAATTTTTCGATGGCGTGCATCAGGCCGAGATTGCCTTCCTCGATCAGATCGAGTAGCGGCACGCCGCGATTCAGGTAGCCCTTCGCGATGCTGACGACGAGCCGCAAATTGCGCTCGATCATGACCTGCCGCGCTTCGAACTCGCCCGCCTTGGCAAGACGCGAATACTTCTGCTCTTCCTCGACGGTCAGGAGCGGCTTGACGCTGATACGGTTCAGGTAGTGCTGAATCGTGTCGGCCGTCAGCTCGGCTTGCAGCAGCGCGCGGAAATCGTCCGCGTCCGGCGCGGCTTCGCTCGCGCCTTCGCGGGTCTCGCCGGCTTCGTCGGCGCTGCCCTGGCGTTCGTCGAGCTCGCGCTCCTCTGCGATCTCCTCTTCCACTTCCGAAGCGCCGCTTTCCTCCACCGAAGCGGACATAGCGTGGCTGATCGTCTCAGACTCGGCTTGCGGCGGGCGGCGCTTCGATTTCGGCATGGTCGTATCGCTTATTGCGGCGGCAAATACTTCAGTGGGTCGACAGGTTTACCCTGCCGGCGAACTTCGAAATGCAACATCACACGGTCGGAATCGCTATTGCCCATCTCGGCGATCTTCTGCCCCTTCGTTACCGCGTCTCCCTCTTTTACCATCAAAGCGCGGTTATGTGCATACGCCGTGAGATAAGTTGCATCATGCTTGATGATAATGAGATTGCCGTAACCACGCAGCCCATTTCCGGCATAAACCACGCGACCGTCCGCCGACGCCTTCACCGGATCGCCCGCAGCGCCGCCGATATTCACGCCCTTGTTGGTCGAATCGTTGAACGTGCCGAGCAGCGGCCCGCGCACCGGCCACGCGAAGGCCACGTTGCCGGACGCGCCGGCGTTCGAGTCGCTAGCCGCGCCCAGGTTGGCGGGCGGCGTCAGCGACGCGTTGTTCGTGGTGGAACCGTAGATCGGCGGCGCCGCGACGCCGGCTGCGCCAGCGGTCCCAGCCGCCGCCGGCGGCGTGCTGCCAAGCGGTGCGCTTTGCACCGCACCACCGCTGCCGATCGGCGCGGTCGACACGCCCGGCGTCAGCGCCGCGGTGTTCGCACCCGGCGGCACGACGCGCAGCAACTGGTCGACTTCGATCTGATTCGGGTTGGTCAGATTGTTCCATGCCGAAATGTCGCGGTAGTTCTGGCCGTTCTCCAACGCGATCCGGTACAGCGTGTCGCCCGGCTTCACGCGATAGTAGCCAGGCGGCGGCGGTCCGGGCGGCACGGCCGGCTGCGCAGCTTGCGTGCCGAGCGCGCCGCCGCCGGAGCGGTCGACGACCGGCGCCTGATCGAGCCGGGATGCGCAGGCCGTCATCAACAGGGACAAGGCGAGCACGCACACGCTACGTTGGGTTACGGTCATGGGGACATTCAGGCTGGTTCTTTGCATCGCGCGCAACATACTCATCGGTGTCAAATCACTCCGGATTTTAAGGGTACAAAGAAAACGCGATCAAGCCGCGACTCGCGCCACTGCGCGGGCCCGAGGCGCTCGACCAGAGTCAGCACCTGGTTCTGGCCGTCCTGCGAGCCGACCGGCGCGACCAGACGGCCGCCGATCGCGAGTTGTTCAAGTAATGCTTGCGGTACGTCGAGCCCCGCCGCGGCGATCACGATCGCGTCGAACGGCGCCGCCGACGGCAGTCCCAACCGGCCATCGCCGTAGTGCAGGCGGATGTTCGGAATGCGCAGCGGACGCAAGTTCGTCTTCGCGCGTTCGGACAACGGCTTGATGCGCTCGATCGAGTAAACCTCGCGCGCGACCTGGCTCAGCACGGCCGCCTGATAACCGCAGCCGGTGCCGATTTCGAGCACGTTGTTCAGCGCGCGGCCGGCGGCGGCCAGTTCGATCATCCGCGCGACCACCGACGGCTTGGAGATCGTCTGGTGATGACCGATCGGCAACGCCGCATCTTCGTAGGCCTGGACCGCGAGACCGGGGTCGACGAACATGTGGCGCGGCACCACCGACATCGCGTTCAACACGCGCTGATCGGTCACGCCATTCGCACGCAGGCGTTCGACCATCCGTTCGCGAACCCGTTCCGATGTCAGCGCCATCGCGCCGTTCAAAGCGACGTTCGGCGCGGCGCTGCGCTCGTTGGATCGGGCAGCGGGTTTGGCTGATGTAGTCGATTGCGGCGCCGCACGCGCGGTTGAACTTTGAACGAGCGGCTTGGCCGGCGTTTTAACGGAAGGCGCGGCCATCGGCTTCGGCGGCGTCACCGCCGAGGGCTTGGCTTGCGGCTTCATCTGCACCGCGGTCTGCGCCCTCGCCTGCTTGGATTGGGACTTACCCGTGGATCCGAGCGGCGCGTTCTTCGCGGGTTGCTGACGCGCGTTCAGTGCCGCGCTCGCGGCCAGCGCCGCCGCGCGGATTTCGCCTGGGCGTCCCTCGGGCCGGCGCGGTTCGCGCACCAGATCCTCGAGGCCGAGCGGAAAGCGCTTGGCGCGCTCGCTGGTCATGAAGCGCCGCTGCCTGCGCGCGCCCAGTCGCGCGCAGCGGGCAGCATTTGCGTATGGGTCAGGTCGAGCTGCAGCGGCGTGATCGACACGTGGCCGTTGGCGACGGCGTGAAAGTCGGTGCCTGCGCTCGCGTCGCGCGCGCTGCCCGCCGGACCGATCCAGTAGATCGGTTCGCCGCGCGGGTTGGTCTGGCGGATGACCGGCTGCGACGGATGCCGCTTGCCGAGGCGCGTGATCTGCCAGTCGCCGAGTTGCTCGTAAGGCAGATTGGGAATGTTGACGTTCAGGAGCGGATGCCCGGGCAACGGCTGCTGGAGATAATGCGCGACGATTTCAGCGGCGACGCGCACGGCGTCGTCGAGATGCACCCAGTCCTTGTCGACCAGCGAGAAGGCAATGGCCGGCACCCCGAACATGATGCCCTCGGTGGCGGCCGCGACAGTGCCCGAATAGAGCGTGTCTTCGCCCATGTTCTGACCGTTGTTGATGCCCGAGACCACGAGGTCCGGCGTATGGTCGAGCATGCCCGTGAGCGCGATGTGCACCGAGTCGGTGGGCGTGCCGTTCACGTAATAGAAACCATTGGCCGAGCGCAGTACCGAGAGCGGCCGCGACAGCGTGAGGGAATTCGACGCGCCGCTGCAATTCTGTTCGGGTGCCATCACGGTGACGTCCGCGATCGGCTTGAGCGCTTCGTAAAGCGCAGCAAGGCCGGGCGCCAGATAACCGTCGTCGTTGCTGAGTAGGATTCGCATGCGGCGATTGTAACCGAGGAAAGAAGACGCGCGAACGACACGGCAGGCCATGCGCACGACGTATGCAACACGCACGCGTTGGCAGCGCGAATAGCTGGTGCGAGTCGCGTGCCGGACACGCGTGGGTCGCTCGCTGATCGTTGCAAGGCAATAAAAACGCACGGTCGTTCTGATTGTTTTACACTCAGAATACTTCCGAACCCCTGATCGATATGGAGACACGATGCGCGCGATTCGCTGCAAACAATATGGGCCGCCGGAGAGCCTGGTCGTCGAAAACCTGCCGGACCTCGAGCCGTCGCCAGGCCACGTCGTGATCGACGTCAAAGCCGCAGCCGTCAACTTTCCCGACGTGCTGATCATCGAGAACAAATACCAGTTCAAACCGCCGCTGCCCTTTACACCCGGCTCGGAAGTCGCGGGCGTGGTGCGCGCGGTCGGCGCCGACGTCACGCAGTTCAAGCCCGGCTCGCGGGTGGTCGCCTTTACCGGTCAGGGCGGTTTCGCGGAGCAGGCGCTTGCGCCGGCCGCGGCCTGCGTGCCGTTGGCGGACGATGTCGACTTCGAGCTGGCCGCGGCGTTCACGCTGGCGTACGGTACTTCGCATCACGCCGTGGTCGATCGCGGCGCGTTGCAGGCGGGTGAGACGATGCTGGTGCTGGGCGCGGCCGGCGGTGTCGGACTCGCGGCCGTCGAGATCGGCAAGGCGCTCGGCGCGCGCGTGATCGCGGCGGCGTCGAGCGACGAGAAACTCGCGACCTGCGTCAAGCACGGCGCGGACGCCACCATCAACTACAGCACCGACGATCTGCGCGAGCGCATCAAGGCGCTCACCGACGGTAAAGGTCCGGATGTGATCTACGATCCGGTCGGCGGTGTGTATGCGGAGCCGGCGTTTCGCAGCATCGGCTGGCGTGGGCGCTATCTGGTGGTGGGCTTTGCAAACGGCGAGATTCCGAAGCTGCCGCTCAACCTGACGCTGCTCAAAGGCGCGAGTCTGGTCGGCGTGTTCTGGGGCGACTTTGCGAAGCGCGAACCGCAGCACAATCACGCGGCGTTTCAACAGATGACGCGGTGGATCGGTGAAGGCAAGCTCAAGCCGTATGTGTCGGCGCGCTACTCACTCGAGGACACGGGACGCGCGTTGCGGGACATGGCGGAGCGTCGCGTGATCGGGAAGGTAGTGGTGACGCCTTAGTCCTGGCGCGACCAATTCGTTCTGCTCGGAGCCAAAAGAAACGACGCGCGGTTTTCCAACCGGCGCGTCGTTTTCATTGAGCCTTGCGCGTATCAACCCCGCGCCTCGCCGACCTACAACTTTTCCGTATCACCCGTCTTGGGCTGCCACTTCATCAAGCGCCGCTCGCCAATGCCGACGATGGCATCCAGAATCAGCGCAAACGCGGTCAGCACCAGAATCCCGGCAAACACGGTATTGATATCGAAGGTGCCTTCGGCCTGCAGAATCAGATAGCCGACGCCGCGCGCCGAACCGAGATACTCCCCCACCACCGAGCCGACGAACGCCAGCCCCACCGACGTATGCAAGCTGGAAAACACCCAGCTCATCGCGCTCGGCAAGTAGACGAAGCGCAGCAACTGCTTGCCGTTCGCGCCGAGCATGCGCGCGTTGGCGAGCACGACAGGACTGACTTCCTTCACGCCCTGATAGACGTTGAAGAACACGATAAAGAACACCAGCGTGACGCCGAGCGCCACTTTCGACCAGATGCCCAGTCCGAACCACACGCCGAAGATGGGCGCGAGAATCACGCGCGGCATCGAGTTGGCAGCTTTGATATACGGATCGAACAGCGCGCTCGCGAGCGGCGAGAGCGCGAGCCACAAACCGACGCCGAGCCCGAGCGCAGTGCCGAGCGTGAACGCGAGCACGGTTTCGACCAGCGTGATCCACAGGTGCAGATAGATCTCGCCGCCCGTGAACCACTCCCAGATCCGCTGCAGCACTTTCTGCGGCTCGCCGAAGAAGAACGCGGCTTTGTTGGGGTCGTCGAAATAGAACGCCGGCAGCAGCGTCGGGCTGGTCAGCACGTACCAGAGCACGAAGCACAGCACCAGCAGCAGCCATTGCCAGATCACCAGATTCGCCCGGTTCGGGCGCAACGTCTTCCACATGACTCAGTTTGCCTAGGACGATTGATTGAGGCCAATACGTGACGCGTTTAAACGGCGGTGAGTTGCTGCTGATAGCCTTTGAGCACCTCGTCGCGCAGCACGCTCCAGATCTGCGCGTGCAATTCGACGAACCGCGGATGCGAGCGGATTTCGGCAACGTCGCGCGGACGCGGCAGATCGATCGTGAATTCGCCGATCGGGTGCGTGCCCGGCCCGGCGGACAGCACCACCACGCGGTCGGACATCGCGATCGCTTCGTCCAGATCGTGCGTGATGAACAGCACCGCTTTGCGTTTCGCGGCCCACAAGTCGAGCAACTCGTTTTCCATCAACTGACGCGTCTGGATATCGAGCGCGGAAAACGGCTCGTCCATCAGGATGATGTCCGGATCGAGAATTAGCGTCTGCGCCATCGCGACGCGCTTGCGCATGCCGCCCGACAACTGATGCGGATAACGATCGCCGAAGCCGCCGAGCCCGACGCGCTTTAACCACTCGTCGGCTTTGACGCGGGCTTCGACGGGCGGCACGCCGTGGAACGCGAGACCGGCAATGACGTTGTCGATCGCTGAGCGCCATGGCATCAGCGCGTCGGCCTGAAACATGTAGCCGGCGCGCCGGTTGATGCCTTTGAGCGGCTCGCCGAACACGCTGACCGTGCCCGACGACGGCCCCAGCAAACCCGCGCCGACATTCAGCAGCGTGGATTTTCCGCAACCGGTCGGGCCGACCACCGAAACGAACTCGCCCGGCGCGATGCGCAAAGTGGTGTCCTTCACCGCCGTGTAGCGCTGCGCGCGGTTGTCGCGCGCGGCGAACGTGCAAGTGATGTTATCGAGCGCCAGTGCGGCAACGGTCATCGTTCAGCTCGCTTCGAAGATCGGAGTTGGTTTGTCATCACAACATGGCTAGCGGCGCCGAGGCTGAGGCGAACGCGCTCGAGTTGCCTCGCAGCCCGAACGCCAGGCCCGACTGTCAAGCCTTGACGGTGGTCAGCGCTTTCTTGACGAAGTCGTTGGTCCACGTCTTCGACAGATCGATCGGCTTGCCCTGCACGTTCGGGTCGAATGCCTGCAAGGTCTTCAGCGACGTCGCGGGGCCGTCCGCCGGCATCAGGCCATCGGGCGACATCGCTTCCTTCACGTGCTGCCACGCGTCCAGATACACCGCGCGGTCGCCGAGCAGGTAGCCTTCAGGCACCGTGTTGATCAGTTCGCTGCCAGTCGCCGTTTGCAGCCACTTGAGCGCGCGCACCATCGCGTTGGTCAGCGCCTGCGTGGTGTTGGGATTCTTCGTGATAAAGCTTTGCGACGCATACAGACAGCCCGCCGGCATATCGCCACCGAATACGCTGCGCGTGTCGGTCAACGTACGCGTGTCCGACACCACGCGAATCTCGCCGGTGCGCTCGAGCTTGGTCATGACCGGGTCGAGATTGGCGATCGCGTCGATCTGCCCCGACTGCAACGCGGCGATGGCGCCGGCGCCCGCGCCCACGCCGATAAACGCGACGTCTTTTGCGCTCAGCCCGGCTTTAGCCAGCACGAAGCTCGCCATGATCGAGGTCGACGACCCCGGCGCGGTCACGCCGATTTTCTTGCCCTTCAGATCGGCAATCGACTTGTAGTTCGGCATGGTCTTCTTCGAGACCGCGAGCACGATCTGCGGCGCGCGTCCCTGCAGGACAAATTCGCGGAACATCTGCTTTTGCGCCTGCAGCAGCAAGGTGTGCTCGAACGCGCCGGACACCACGTCTGCGCTGCCGCCGACCGCCGCCTTCAATGCCTGCGAGCCGCCGGCGAAGTCGGAGATTTCGACGTCGAGCCCTTCGTCCTTGAAGTAGTTGCGGCGCTCCGCGATGGTGAGCGGCAAGTAGTAGAACAGGTTCTTGCCGCCGACTGCGATCGCCACCTTGCTAGTTTCAGGTTTGCCCTGCGCGAAAGCGAGTGGCGTGACGGCGAGCGTGGCGCCCGCGAGTGCGGCGGTGCCGGCGAGAAAGCTTCTCCGTTGCATGGTCTCGAGTCTCCAAACTTTTGTTGTCCGGTTTTCTGTCCGGCTTTTTTGCCGGCTTTCTTTGCTGCCGCCGCGCTCGTGAGCGCCGCGTTTGTATCCGCGTTTGTATCCGTGTTCGAGTCACGGCTTGCGCGACGCTGTTGGCGCGACATCCGTGAATCACGCGCGGCGAGCATGCCCGCGCGGCGCGCTTACTCAAACGATCTGTTGCGCGTGCAACCTTGCAATGTGGTCAGCATCATAACCTAGCGATTGCAGGACTTCATCGGTATGTTCACCCAGTTCCGGGCCCAGCCAGCGCGTCTCGCCCGGCGTGGCCGAGAGCTTCGGCGTGACCGACGGCAGCGTGATTTCATGGCCGTCCTGCCACTTGAAACGCTGGATCATCTGACGCGCCATGAACTGCGGATCGGTGAACATGTCCGCCACGCTGTAGATGCGGCCCACCGGCACGTCGGCCGCATTCAACACGGCGAGCGCTTCGTCGATGGTGCGCGTGGCGAGCCACGCCGCAATCGCGCCGTCGATTTCCTGAGTGCGCGGCACGCGGCCGTCGTTGTGTGCGAGCGCCGGATCGTTCGCGAGATCCTCGCGCTCGATCGCGATCATCAGACGCCTGAAGATCGGATCGCTATTGCCGCCGATCACGATGCTGCCGTCGCGGCACGGATACGTATTGGACGGCACGATACCCGGCAGCGACGCGCCGGTGCGCTCGCGCACCATGCCGTACACGCCGTATTCGGGCACCACGCTTTCCATCATGTTGAAGACGGCCTCGTACAACGCGACGTCCACGACCTGCCCCTTGCCGCCGTTCACCTGCTTGTGATGCAGCGCCATCAGCGCGCCGATCACGCCGTGCAGCGCGGCAATCGAATCGCCGATCGAAATGCCGATGCGCGGCGGCGGCAAATCCGGATAGCCGGTGATATGGCGCAAGCCGCCCATCGATTCGGCGATCGCACCGAAACCGGGCCGGTCGCGATACGGACCGGTCTGGCCGTAACCGGACAGGCGCACCATCACGAGGCCGGGATTTTCTGCCGACAGCACGTCATAGCCGAGCCCGAGTTTCTCCAGCAAACCCGGCCGGAAATTTTCGACGACGATGTCCGCTTCTTTCGCGAGGCGCCGCACGATCTCCTTGCCCTCTTCGGTCTTCAGATTGATCGTGACGGACTTTTTGTTGCGCGCTTGCACGGCCCACCAGAGCGACGTGCCGCCGACTTCCGGATAGAGCTTGCGCCACTTGCGCAGCGGGTCGCCGCCCTTGGGATCTTCGATCTTGATGACGTCGGCGCCGAACTCGCCGAGAAAACGCGCGGCGAACGGACCGGCGATCAGCGTGCCGAGTTCCAGCACCTTGACGCCGGCGAGCGGGCCTTGAGGCGCTGCGCTCGCGCCTGTTTCAGGGGTAGCGCTCATGTGTCTCCTTTTGTCGACCAGAGTTGGCGCTTTAGCGCCTTACTCCGGTCCCATGCAAAGCTGTCGGCCAGAGTTGGCGCTTTAGCGCCTTACTCTGGTCCCATGCAAAGCTGTCGGCCAGAGTTGGCGCTTTAGCTGTCGACTGCAGTTCGTGCTTTAGCGCGCTACTCCGGTCCCATGCAAAGCACTTACTCCGGTCCCATGCAAGATAGTTTGCCATTCTGATCCTGACGCGCGTTGCGTTGCGTTCCGTTGTGGCAGGTGCCTTGCGCTACATCGAGCGACGGTCGAGCATGGCGCGGGCAATCGTGCCGGCGTCGACATACTCGAGTTCGCCGCCCACCGGCACGCCGCGCGCGAGGCGCGTGACGGCGAGGCCGCGCGCCTTGAGCGTCTGCCCGAGGTAATGCGCGGTCGCCTCGCCTTCGTTGGTGAAATTGGTCGCGAGCACGACTTCCTTGACGACGCCATCCGACGCGCGTCTGACCAGCCGGTCGAAATGAATCTCCTTCGGACCGATGCCGTCGAGCGGACTGAGGCGTCCCATCAGTACGAAATAGAGGCCGCGATAGGTCATGGTCTGTTCGAGCATGATCTGATCGGCCGGCGTCTCGACGACACACAGCAAGGTGGGATCGCGTTCCTCGTCGAGGCAGACCTCGCAGATCTGCGCTTCGGTGAAGGTGTTGCACTTCTCGCAGTGCTGCAGATGTTCGGTGGCGAACAGCAGCGAGCGGCCGAGTTTTTCGGCGCCGTCGCGGTCGTGCTGCATCAGGTGGTACGCCATGCGTTGCGCGGACTTCGGCCCGACACCGGGCAGCGCGCGCAGCGCTTCGACGAGCGCCGACAAGGCGGAAGGTTGTTTCATGCGGATCGGCGTCGAAGTGGGTGTTGCCCGGCTATCCGGGTGGCGATGCGGTTGATTCTGGCAGTGTTTATCATTCTGGCGATGGCCTGTTCGAGGGTGCGCGATGCGCCTCCGGGCGAGCCACGGCCAGTTGAGCCAGGCCGGAACACGCGCGCAGCGAGTGTCGCACTGACAGCCTGTGCGACTCGCGTGTTCCGCTGTTCCATTCGCGTCGCGGCGACAGCAACCGCGGCGCGTACGCCGCCTCGCGGCGGCGGCGCTCAGAACGGCAGCTTGAAGCCCGGCGGCAGCGGCAAGCCCGAAGTCATGCCGCCCATCTTTTCCTGGGCGGTGGCTTCGGCCTTGCGCACGGCGTCGTTGAACGCAGCGGCGACGAGGTCTTCCAGCATGTCCTTGTCGTCGGCGAGCAGGCTCGGGTCGATCGATACGCGGCGTACGTCGTTTTTGCAAGTCATCGTCACCTTCACGAGACCGGCGCCCGACTGCCCCTCGACTTCGATCAGCGCGAGTTGCTCCTGCATCTTCTTCATGTTTTCCTGCATCTGCTGGGCTTGCTTCATCAGCCCGGCGAGTTGGCCTTTCATCATGGACATGCTCCTTCTTGATAGCGTGAAATTCGGAAATCGGGCGCGCTATGGTATGTCGCGCGGCGAATCAGTGGACCGACGGCGCGCCGTTCGAGCCGGCGTCCGGAGTAATCGGGCGAATCGAGCCGGGCACGATGCTCGCGCCGAACTCGCGGATCAGCGACTGCACGAACGGGTCGGCGCCGATCTCGCGCTCCGCTTCCTGCTGACGCTGCGCGCGCATGGCGGCGTCGTGCGCGGCCGCCGTGCGGCGCGCCGGACCGACTTCGACCAGCACGTCGACAGTCTGGCCGAGCTTGTCGGCGAGCGCGGTTTTCAGTTTAGCGACCTGCGTGGCTTCCGCGTACTGCGGCACCGGCACGTTCAGCTTGAGCGTGTTGCCTTCCAGCGCCATCAGTTCGCTGTTGAACGCGAGCTGATATGAAATGCCCTTGAGCGGCAAGTCGACAGCGAGCGCCGGCCAGTCGCCCTTGAAACCCAGCGGATCGAGCGGAACGGCGGGCGGCAGCGGACGTTGATCGACCACCGGTGCTTGTGTGGACGCCGCGGCGGTACTCACGCGGACGTCGTCCGGGCCGCTGCCGAAGACGGGCATGTAGCTGTCGTCCGGCAGGCCGTAGTAGCCTTCGTCCGCGGCGGTGAGCGGCATGTATTCGTCGGGCGGCATGTCGTCCCACGGCGGCACCGACGAGCCGCTTTGCTCAGCGCCGTTGCGTTGTGCGGGCGATGACGGCGCTGACCCTGCGGCGCGGGCGGCCGCTGTTGCCGGCGCGGCATTCTGCTGCGAAGCACGGCGCGGCGCCCCCGGCGTTGGCACGGGAACGACGACGCGCGGTGCGGCTGGTTTCGGCGTAGCCGGCGCGGCGGGTTTCGCGGCCGCTGCCGCGGTCGCGCGGCCACGGTCCGAGGACACTTTCAAACCGGCGCTGCGCAGGACGTCGAGCGCGGCGCTCGCGCCGCCTGCGCGACGCGGTGCGCTATCGCCTGCGGATGACGGTTCCTGCGACGGTGCTGCTGCGGCGGCCTGCTCGGTGCGTGCGAGCGCGGCAGCTGCGGGTGCGCTTAGCGAAGACTCGGGCGCTGCGTCATCGAGGGAGGCCGCAGCGGGGACTTCAGTGGTGGCCGAACCATCGGGGCCAGCGGTTACGGAAGCTTCGTTCGCCGCCGAAGCGGCGGGTGCGTCATCCCACGGCGCCAAGGCGGCGGTCGCAGAGGCTGCAGACGAGACTGGCGACGCGGATGCCGCGGCGGCATCGTCCACCGACTGCAACGGCGCCGAATTCACGTCTTGAACAACCGGCGCCGACTCGGCGGTGATTGCCGGCTCAGCGTCAAGTGATTGCTCTGCTGCCACGCCTTGAGGAGAATCCGGCGACGTCGGTTGAATGCGGCTAACAGCAGGCTGCACTTCAACCGGGCTATTGGCTTGCTGCGCGGGATGCGTCGCAGGCTCGACCGATGCGCCAACCGCTGCGGCGCCCTTGTCGGCCACAGCAGCATTGCCCGGCTGCGTTTCACGAACCGGCGCAGTGGCGTTCACGCTCGCACCACGCGAGTTCCCCAGCACAGCGCTTGCAGCCGCGATCGCAGGCGCTCCCGACGCACCCTGCTGCGCGGCCACAGCCGGCGCACCGGCACGTTTCGCCCCACTCGCTCCCGCCTGGCCAGACGCACGCGCCGAACCCACGGCACCACCACCTGTCGGCGCCGGTTCGAACGCAAGCATGCGCAGCAGCGTCATGGTGAAGCCGGCGTACTCGTCCGGCGCGAGACCTAGTTCGCTCCGGCCGATCGTCGCGATCTGATAGAACAATTGCACCTGCTCGGCGCTCAGCGCTTCGGCGAAGCGGCGCAGGTCGGCCGCCTCGGGCCACTCGTCCAGCACCGACGACGGCGCAAATTGCGCCCACGCGATCCGATGCAGCAAACTCGCCAGATCTTGCAGCGCCGTCGAAAACGACAGGCTGCGCAACGCCATCTCGTCGGCGACCGACAGCACCGCGGCGCCGTCGCCGTCCGCGAGCGCGTCGAGCAGACGAATCAGGTAGCTCTGATCCAGCGCGCCGAGCATGCCGCGCACGGCTTCTTCATTCACCTGATTGGCCGAATAAGCGATCGCCTGATCGGTCAGCGAGAGCGCGTCGCGCATCGAACCGTCGGCCGCGCGCGCGAGCAGGCGCAGCGCCTGGGCGTCGTACGGCACCTTCTCTTCGCCGAGAATGTGCTCGAGATGCGACACGATATGGCCGGCCGGCATCTGCTTCAGATTGAACTGCAGACAGCGTGACAGCACCGTGACCGGAATCTTTTGCGGATCCGTCGTGGCGAGAATGAACTTGACGTGCGAAGGCGGCTCTTCCAGCGTCTTCAACATGGCGTTGAAGGCGTGGTTGGTCAGCATGTGCACTTCGTCGATCATATAGACCTTGAAGCGCGCGTCCACCGGTGCGTAGACGGCGCGCTCCAGCAGCGCCGCCATTTCGTCGACGCCGCGATTACTCGCCGCGTCCATTTCCACATAATCGACAAAGCGCCCTTCGTCGATCTCGCGGCACGCGCGGCATACGCCGCACGGCGTGGAGGTCACGCCGGTTTCGCAATTCAGCGCCTTGGCGAAGATGCGCGACAGCGTGGTTTTGCCGACGCCGCGTGTGCCGGTAAACAGATAGGCATGGTGCAGACGGCCGCCGTCGAGCGCGTGCGTGAGCGCGCGCACCACGTGCTCCTGTCCGACGAGCGAAGCGAAATCCTTCGGCCGCCATTTGCGTGCGAGAACTTGATAGGTCATCCGGAAATTGTATCAGTAACGATGCCGCGCAAAACCGATTCGCAGCGGCGCACGAACGCTTCGCGCCACTTCATTGAAACTGGCTAACGGACCGATAGAAAAAAATAGATGAGGCGCGCGAAAACACCATAAGGCATGGTTGCATGCGGCTGCACTCAGGGTAAAACAGGAGATAGAAAGCGTTTGCGGAAGAACAGGCGGAGAACAACAAGAGAAAACAGAAAAGGAAGGTGACGAGCCTGACCCTCGGCACTGGTGGAAAACGGCTGTGGCTGCTTCGTTCCCGACCTGACCAGGTTGACCATCCCTCCATGCGAGGAGGCCCGTCACGAAACATTCTATCACCGCTTGGGCCGTCGTGCGACTGTTAATACGAGCAAAGCGTCAACGGCGCGCCGAATCGCGCCGTTCGCTCCATATAGACGAATGTCGCGACCCACTCGTGCGGACGCCACTTGAGTTTGGCCACCGAGCCACCAGATAGGTTGCGTCATGGTTGATGAAACACGGCGGCACTTCATCGGCAGCCATTGGCCCCACTGCCCTGATGAGTACTATCGCCCCCGGCAACGCATAGCGAATTAAGCTAAACTGCCGTACGGATGACCCGCAAACGCGAGCCCTCCACATATTCCGAAACGGGTTTTCACCTTTTCCGGCGTGTGTCGGCAAGGCTCCGATTGCGGCAAAGCGAACGGAAGTTTCCTTAGGTTTTGACGTATCGTGGCGAGCAATTCAGGCGGGCCTCGAACCGATAGAGGTATTCATACAATGAGCGAACAAATCAAGCATATTAGCGACGCATCGTTCGAACAGGACGTCGTGAAATCCGATAAACCCGTGCTGCTCGATTTCTGGGCTGAATGGTGCGGTCCGTGCAAGATGATCGCGCCGATCCTAGACGAAGTCGCGAAGGATTACGCCGATCGCCTGCAAATCGCCAAGATCAACGTCGACGAACATCAATCGACGCCGGTCAAGTTCGGCGTGCGCGGCATCCCCACGCTGATCCTGTTCAAGAACGGCGCTGTCGCCGCGCAGAAAGTCGGCGCCTTGTCGAAGTCGCAACTCACCGCGTTCCTCGACGGCAATCTGTAAAAGCAGACGCAGCGGCGTGCTCGGAGCCTTCTGAGGCCCGCGGGCGCGTCGTGTTGAGCGTGTTGTCAGCCGGCAACACGCTCAACAAGAAAGATGCCATGCCGTCGCACTGACGGAAACTGGCGTGTGCTATGCTAGAATCCGCAAAACGTCGAAAAGACGTGTAAGTCCTTGAGCGGTTCCGCTCACTCTCCTCCCAGATTTCATTTCGTCGCACCTTCTCCTGCGGGTTCTCCGTATGCATTTATCCGAGCTTAAGACTCTGCACGTGTCCGAATTGATCGAGATGGCCAATGGCCTCGAGATCGAAAGTGCGAACCGCCTGCGCAAGCAGGAATTGATGTTCGCCATTCTAAAAAAACGAGCCAAAACGGGCGACACGATCTTCGGCGACGGCACGCTCGAAGTGCTGCCGGACGGCTTCGGCTTCCTGCGTTCGCCGGAAACCTCGTACCTCGCCAGCACGGATGATATTTACATCAGCCCGTCGCAAATCCGCCGCTTCAATCTGCATACGGGCGACACGATCGAAGGCGAAGTGCGCACGCCGAAAGACGGCGAACGCTATTTCGCGCTGGTGAAGGTGGACAAGGTCAACGGCCAGCCGCCGGAAGCCTCGAAGCACAAGATCATGTTCGAAAACCTGACGCCGCTGCACCCGAACAAGGTGCTGCTGCTCGAACGTGAAATGCGTGGCGAGGAAAACGTCACGGGCCGCATCATCGACATGATCGCGCCGATCGGTAAAGGCCAGCGCGGGCTGCTGGTGGCGTCGCCGAAGTCGGGTAAGACCGTGATGCTTCAGCACATCGCCCACGCGATCAAGCAGAACCATCCGGATGTCGTGCTGTTCGTGCTGCTGATCGACGAACGCCCGGAAGAAGTGACCGAAATGCAGCGTTCGGTGGCGGGCGAAGTGATCGCCTCCACGTTCGACGAACCGGCCGCGCGTCACGTGCAGGTCGCCGAAATGGTGATCGAAAAAGCCAAGCGCCTCGTCGAAATGAAGAACGACGTGGTGATTCTGCTCGACTCGATCACGCGTCTCGCGCGTGCGTACAACACGGTCGTGCCGGCCTCGGGCAAGGTGCTGACGGGTGGTGTCGACGCCAACGCGCTGCAACGTCCGAAGCGCTTCTTCGGCGCGGCGCGCAACATCGAGGAAGGCGGCTCGCTGACCATCATCGGCACGGCGCTGATCGAAACCGGCAGCCGCATGGACGACGTGATCTACGAAGAGTTCAAGGGCACCGGCAACATGGAAGTGCACCTGGAGCGCCGTCTTGCTGAAAAGCGCGTCTACCCTTCTATCAACCTGAACAAGTCCGGCACGCGCCGCGAAGAACTGCTGATCAAGCCCGAAGTGCTGCAAAAGATCTGGGTGCTGCGCAAGTTCATTCACGACATGGACGAAGTCGAGTCGATGGAATTCCTGCTCGACAAGATCCGTCAGACGAAGAGCAACTCGGAGTTCTTCGACATGATGCGTCGTGGTGGTGGCAGCTAAGGCCCCGGGCTGATGTAGCCGCACTGACTGCACCACACAGGAAAGCCGCTCGTCGCAAACGAGCGGCTTTTTTTCGTCCGTCGTTTTTGCCATTCGCGCGCGGCGCGCAAACCACCCATCAGCTTTCCAAGGTCCATGCTGTCGATCGGGACAACATGTACGTAAACGTACACGTTGAAGTACAATGCAACCAGTCCGTCATGTCTGTCACACGCCTATGTCCAAGGACTCACCCATTCTGCTGACGGTGCGCGACGCCGCCGAACGTCTCGGCGTCACACCGCGCACCCTGAAGTACTACGAGGAGCGCGGCCTCGTCTCGCCCACGCGCAGCGAAGGCCGCTACCGGCTTTACGACGAGGACGATCTGAAGCGCTTCGGCCGCATTCTGCGTTTGCGCTCGCTCGGCTTCTCGTTGCACAGCGTTACCGAAATGCTCAAGCGCCCGCTGGAACCTGTCGACGGCGGCCACCGTTACTCGACCGAGTCGCTGCAGCAGATTCACGACGCCATCGAGCAGCAGGTCGCAGCACTCGACGCCCGCATCGAAAGCGTGCGCCGCGAATTGAAGGAAGCGCAGAAGCTGCGCGCCGAACTGAGCCCCGACCTCGACTATCTCAAGCGGCGCCTCGCCGGCGAAAATGCAGAGGCGCTGCTCGAGCAGCGCCGCAACGCGCGCGCCAAAGCGGGCAACGCACCACCCTCAAGGCAGGCAAAAGAACCGGACGACCCCGCGCCGGGCGAATCCTCATGAGCACGACGTCGTCCCGCGTGCCGTTGTTCAGCGTCGAAAAGCTGCGCGGCGACTTCTTCCCTTGGGTGCTGGCCGTCGTCACCGGCCTCGATTATTTCGACAATTCGATCTTCTCGTTTTTCACGAGCTATATCGCCGGCGGCATCAACGCGTCGCCCGATGAACTGGTATGGGCGTCGAGCGCCTATGCGGTCGCGGCGGTGCTGGGCATCCTGCAGCAGCAATGGTGGGTCGAACGCTTCGGCTACCGGCGCTACGTGGCCGGCTGCATGCTGCTCTATGCCGCTGGCGCGGTGGCCGCGGCGCTGTGCGAATCGTCGATCGAACTGGCGTTCGCGCGTGGCTTTCAAGGCTACTTCATCGGCCCGATGATGGGCACCTGCCGCATCCTGATCCAGATGAGTTTCAAGCCGCAGCAGCGGCCCGCGGCCACCCGCGCGTTTCTCGTGCTGATCGTCCTGAGCAGTGCCCTCGCGCCGCTGATCGGCGGCCAGTTGATCGGACATTTCGACTGGCGCGCGCTGTTCGCGTGCACGGCACCCGTGGGCGTGCTATTCGCGGTCCTGGCCTTGCTCGCGCTGCCCGACTCCGGCAACCGCCTGCCCGAGGAACGCGGCGCCGCGCATTTCTGGCCGTACATCATCTTCGCGTTTGCACAAGGCGCGCTGCAAATCGTGATGCAGCAGGTGCGCTTCCAGTTGTTCAGCACGTCGCCCGGACTGATTCTGCTGACCGTCGCCGGGATCGTCGCGCTAGGCTGGTTCGCCTATCACCAGTGGCATCATCCCGCGCCGCTGGTGCGCCTCAATGCGCTGCGCGAGAAGGTCTTCCAGGTCGGGCTCGTGCTCTACATGTTCTATTACTACATCTCGACGGTGTTCAGCTATCTGATCTCGCGCTTTCTCGAGAGCGGTCTCGGCTATCCGGTCGAAAACACCGGGCAACTGGTTGGCGTGACGTCGCTGATTTCGGCTAGCGCCCTGTTCGTCTATTTGCGTTATGCGAAGCTGCTGCCGCGCAAGAAGTGGATCATCGTGCCGGGCTTCGCCGTGGCCGCGTTCGCCGCGGCATTGATGACGCGCATGTCGCCCGGCGTCGGCGAAGCGGCATTGATGCTGCCGCTGCTGTTGCGCGGCCTGTTGCTGCTGTTCATCGTGCTACCGGTCGCCAATCTGACGTTCAGAATTTTCGCCATCGAAGAATTCACGCATGGCTACCGGCTGAAAAACATCGTGCGGCAACTGACGATGTCGTTCGCGACGGCTTCCGTAATCATCGTCGAGCAGCATCGGCAGGCGCTGCACGAAACTCGCCTCGCGGAGTTCGTGAATCCGTACAATCCTGTGTTCCAGAACTCGCTCGCCGCGCTGACGAATGGCTTTACCGCCACTGGCCGCTCGCCGTCCGAGGCGCACTCGCTAGCGGTCGTGGAAATCAGCCGCACGGTCGCGCAACAGGCCAGTTTTCTGGCCTCGCTGGACGGCTTCTACTTCGTGATCGGCGTGGCGATATGCGGCGGGCTGTTTGCCGCGTGGCAAAAACAGATCGACTAAGGGTTGCTTCAGGCCATGCTCTCGAAACTGACTCAATGGATCGGCACACGCCGGCGCGAGCGCGCGCTACGCGACTACGCGATCGACGATTCGCTCTGGCAAGCCACGCTCGACGGCCTGCCGTTCCTCGCGCATCTCGCCGCGCCGGACCTCGTGCGTTTGCGCGAACTGACGAGCCTGTTCCTCGCGCAAAAAGAATTTTCGACCGCGCACGAACTGGAACTCACCGACGCGATGACGGTGGCGATCGCCGCCCAGGCGTGTCTGCCGGTGCTGAACCTGAGCCTCGATCTGTATCGCGGCTGGGTCGGGGTGATCGTCTATCCGGGCGAGTTCGTAATCCGCAAGACGGTCGAGGATGAAGACGGCGTGGTGCACGAAGTCGAACAGGACGCGAGCGGCGAAGCATGGGAAGGCGGTCCCGTGGTGCTGTCGTGGGAAGACGCGCAGATGACGGACGGCACGGACGCCTACAACGTCGTGATTCACGAATTCGCGCACAAGATCGACATGCTGAACGGCGACGCGGACGGCCACCCGCCGCTCATGCGCCGCTGGCACGCGCCGCTCGATTCGCAGGCTTGGGCCGACGTGTTCGACCATGCTTACGACCACTTCTGCGCGACAGTCGACGCGGTGCCGGAGCGCCGCTGGGCGCGCTTCGAACGCGACTCGCTGATCGATCCGTACGCAGCGGATCATCCATCGGAATTTTTTGCCGTTTGCAGCGAGGCGCTGTTCGTCCAGCCGCAGGCGTTCGAAGCCGAGTATCCTGAGCTTTACCGGTTGCTTGCGCGCTATTACCGGCAGGATCCGGCGCGGGTCGGCGTGACGTTCACTGCACCTGACGCGTAACGCCCGGCAGGCAAGGGCCACCGCCCGGCGCGCACGCCGGCCGCGATCCGGCAAGACAGCCGTGAAAACGGCAAACCTTGCTAGCAAAAAGCCGCCGCAACAGTCGTCAAGCGACTGATTTTCTGGCATAATCGCCGTTTTTCGACCATAGGCAAGTGGCTCGCGCCTAGATGCGGTCCGTGCAAATACGGCTGCACGCGGGTTGGCTACCGCCAGATTAAAGGAAAGACCATGAAAGAAGGCATTCACCCGGATTACCGCGAAGTTCTGTTCATCGACGTGTCGAACGACTTCAAGTTTGTGACGCGCTCGACCATCCAGACGCGTGAAACCGCCGAATTCAACGGCAAGACCTACCCGCTCGCCAAGATCGAAGTGTCGTCGGAATCGCATCCGTTCTACACCGGCCAGCAAAAGATCATGGACACGGCAGGCCGCGTCGAGAAGTTCCGCAACAAGTTCGGCTCGCGCGCTACCGGCAAGGCAGCAGCGAAGTAATACCCGCCCGTCGTCGGCTTCGACCGGCAGCGAAGCAGGAGCAAAAAGGGCAGCGCGAGCTGCCCTTTTTTGTCGCCTGGCTGATCCATCGCCAGTGCCAGGTTGACGAAAACGCTCGCGGGCGGCTCACCGTCAAATCCGTGTTACAGCTTTCCCAACGACGTTGCGAGCCGTTACCGGCCGTGACGCGCATCGCACGGCACGACTACAATGCCGGATGCTCCAAATTGGCCATTCCAGCCGGACATGCCGTCCGGTCCCGGCTGCACCGCTTATCCAATATCCACACACCGCATGAGACCTGTCGTTCGCCTCACTGCCTCAGCGACCAGTGCGTTGCCGCGCTGGCTGCTGCTCACCATCTGTATCGTCTACGCGTCGTTCGGACTATTCGGCCGCGATCCGTGGAAGAACGAGGACGCAGCCGGCTTCGGCGTCATGTGGACCATGGCGAATGGCGGCGCGCACGACTGGCTGCTGCCGAATCTGGTCGGCAAGTACCTCACTGAAGACGGCCCGCTCGGCTACTGGTTCGGCGCCAGTGCGATCCGCCTGCTCGCGCCGTGGGTCGATGCGAGCAATGCCTCGCGCGTCTTCACCGGCCTGATGTTCTGCGCGGGCTGCGCGTTCGTCTGGTACGCCGCCTACCTGCTCGGCCGGCGTGCCGAAGTCCAGCCGTTCAAGTACGCGTTCGGCGGCGAGCCGGAACCACGCGACTACGGCCGCACGCTCGCCGACGGCGCGCTGCTGATCCTGCTCGCCTGCTTCGGCCTCGCCGAGCGCGGCCACGAAACCACGCCGCAGCTCGCGCAATTCTTCGGCATCGCGATGCTCGTGTACGGGCTCGTGCGCATGATCGACAAGCCGATTCAGGGCGCGCTGATCTGGGGGCTCGCCATCGCCCTCGTCACCCTGGCCAGCAGCCCGGTGCTGGTCGCCGCGCTGCTGCTCGGCACGCTGGCGATGACCCTGATCGTGCGCGAGACGCGCTCGCGCTGGCTGCTGCTGGCGGGTCTGCCGGTGGCGCTCGTGCTGTCCGTGGCGTGGCCGATCGCCGCGCTCGCCGCCTTCCCCAACGACGCCGTCTGGTATCTCAATCAATGGGTGCATGTCAGCTTGAGTTCGTTCGCCGGGCCGCCCGGCTCGGTCGCCGGCTATGCGCTGAAAAATCTGCCGCTCTTCACCTGGCCGGCGTGGCCGCTGGCACTCTGGGCGTGGTTCAGCTGGTCGGGCCTGCGCCGCGCGCCGCACGTCGCCATTCCGCTTTCGGTGATCGGGCCGCTGTTCGTGCTGGTCGTGCTGCAGAGCCATCAGTCGAACCGGCTTTACATGCTGCTGCTGCCGCCGCTCGCGGTGCTGGCCGCTTTCGCGCTGCCCACGCTCAAACGTGGCGCGATCAACGCGATCGACTGGTTCGCGCTCCTGAGCTTCACGATTCTCGGCAGCTTCGTCTGGCTGGTCTATATCGCGGGGCTGACCGGCTTTCCGCATCCGCTCGCTCGCAATCTCGCGCGTCTCGCGCCGGGCTTCGCGCCGCAGTTCAAGATCCTGTCGTTCGTGTGCGCGGTCGCCGTGACGATCTGCTGGTTCGTGCTGGTGCAGTGGCGTCTCGCGCGCCATCCGAAAGTCTTGTGGCGCAGCGTGGTGCTCTCGAGCGCCGGCACCACCTTGATGTGGGTGCTGCTCATGACGTTATGGCTGCCGGTCGTCAACTACAGCCGGACCTATAAGGACGTCGCTGAACAGATATCCGCCCATCTGCCGGACGACTACACCTGCATTTCGCCGGTGCGCCTCGGCAATGCGCAGATCGCGACCTTCGCCTATTTCGGCGACATGCACTTCTCCTTCGACCAGGACTGCGACGTGATCCTGCGTCAGGACACGCAGGACTACGGCGACCCGAGCGCGATGTCCGACTTCGTCTGGAAGCTGGTGTGGGAAGGCCGCCGCGTGGCCGACCGTGACGAACGCTTCCGTCTGTACGTGCGCATCGACCGTCCAAAGCCGCCGGTCGTCAAACGCCGCAGCTGGCACAAGAAGGCCGACTGAGCATGTTCGCCGATGTACGGAAAATCGCTGGCCTCGCGTGGCCGGTGCTGATCGGCCAACTGGCGATCATCGCGTTCGGCGTGATCGACACGGCGATGGTCGGCCGCTACTCGGCTGTCGATCTCGCCGCGCTCGGCCTCGGCTCGTCGATCTATATCTCTGTGTATATCGGGCTGACCGGCATTCTGACCGCGCTGCAACCGATTACCGCGCAACTCTACGGCGCGCGCCGCTACACCGAGATCGGCGAAGAAGTTCGCCAGGCCTTGTGGCTCGCGCTGGCGCTGACCGTGATCGGTTTCCTGATTCTGTTTTTCCCGGGCCCGGTGTTGCAGCTGGCGCGCGTGCCCGAGGCGCTGCACGACCGCACCGTTGCATATCTGCGGATTCTGGCCTTCGGCTTGCCGGCCGGCCTCGCGTTTCGCGTCTACAGTTCGATCACCAACGCAGTCGGCAAACCGCGGCTCGTGATGATCCTGCAGATCGGCGCGCTGCTGCTCAAGGTGCCGCTCAATACGTGGTTCATCTTCGGCGGCTTCGGCGTGCCGGCGCTTGGTGGTCCGGGCTGCGCGCTCGCCAGCACCACGATTAACTGGGCGCTGGCCACGGTCGGTATGCTGCTGCTGACGCGCGTCGACGTCTTCAGGCCGTTTGCGATCTTCGCGCAGTTTTGCTGGCCGGTCCGGCGACGTCAGGCGGCGTTACTGCGGCTGGGCATTCCGATGGGCCTGTCCTATCTGATCGAAGTGACCTCCTACACGTTCATGGCGCTCTTCATTGCGCGCTTCGGCACGACGACGCTGGCCGGCCACCAGATCGCCGGCAATATCGGCGCGGTGCTGTACATGACGCCGCTGTCGATCGGCATCGCTTCGTCGACGCTGGTCGCGCAAGCACTCGGCGCGCATCGTCCGGAAGCCGCGCGCACCCTATCGCGTCACGGCATCATGATGGCCGTGGCGATCGCCTGCTGTTATGGCGCGATCGTGCTGGTGCTGCGGCCATACATCATCGAAGGCTATACGCCGAATGCGCAGGTGGCGGCGGCGGCGTTGCCGCTGGTGTTGATCGTCGTGTGCTATCACCTGTTCGATGCCCTGCAGATCACCACCGCGTTCGTGCTGCGCGCCTACAAGGTGGCGGTCGTGCCGACCGTGATCTACGCGGTGGCGCTGTGGGGCGTGGGGCTCGGCGGCGGCTATGTGCTCGGCTTCAACGTGACCGGCGTCACGCCGGAATGGCTGACCGGCGCGCGCGGTTTCTGGGTGGCGAATACCGCGAGTCTGGCGATTGCGGGCATTGGCTTGCTGATGTATTGGCGCGTGGTGAGCAAGCGGTATTTGCATACGGACGCGGCGCTTCGGGTGGATTCAGCGGCTTGACGGGGCTGCGGCTTTCGCGCTGATGAACGGTAGTTTGATCCTCGGCCACTGACACGCTGTTGCAGTGGCTGCCAATAACAGACCGTTAGTTGCGTTAGAACCTTAATAAATAGCGGCCGCGCAAAGCAGCCGCCTGCCCTACCCTTGCTGTCGCCCGTGCCTCGCGGATATCAACCCGCGTGGGCTTCCTCCTCCAACACCTGCGTCGCGCTCGCCGATTGCCCGTCAATCAACGCCTGATCATGGCGCTCGAAAATCTCGCGCGCGGCGAACAGCGCATTCAGCGCCGCCGGAAATCCCGCATAAAGCGCCATCTGCATGAACACCTCGACGATCTCCTCGCGCGTGCAGCCGACGTTCAACGCCGCCTCGATATGCACCTTCAACTGCGGCTGCGCGCAGCCGAGCGTGGCCAACGAGGCAATCGTGGCAATTTCACGCGCGCGCAGATCGAGTTGCGGCCGGCTGTAAATGTCGCCGAAGCCGAATTCGATCAGCAGGCGGCCGAAATCCGGCGCGATCGGCGCGAGCGCGGCGATCACCTGTTCGCCGGCCGAGCCGTCGATCTGCTTCAGTTTGTCCCAGCCTCGGGTGTAGCGGTCGTTGTCTGCGTGGTCCATGGTGAGTCCCTTTCCGAATGTGAATGCGTTTGGGTTTCGTCGGTCTGTCGTGTCGAATGCTCCACGGCGGGTGCGCGCCCGGCCGCTTCGTAGTACGCGATCTTGTCGACGATCGCGCCGAGGTTGATCTGCAACTCGGCGATCCGCGCCAAAACCGCATCCCGATGCGCCACCAGTAGGTTGCGGCGCGCGCCCACCGTCGGCTGCCCTTCTGCGCGCAACGCCGCGAACGCCTGCATGCCGGCGATCGGCATGCCGGTCGCCTTCAGGCGCATCACGAACCGCAGCCAGTCGAGATCGGCCGGCGAATACAGCCGATGCCCCGCCGGTGTGCGGCCGACGGCGCGAATCAGCCCGGCCTTTTCGTAGTAGCGCAGCGTATGCGTCGAAACGCCGATCGTTTCAGCGACCTGCCCGATAGTGAGTGCTTTCGAAATATTCGACATGACGGAACTCAGGTTAGGACTTCGAGTGCACTCTAAGTCAAGCGCGTCTTGCTGTCATTTGTCTGCGCTGTCATTTTTTATGGCGCAGGGATTTGATCGATAAACTCATAACAGCCTAATAACGAGGCAAAAGGTTTAAATCTTGTTCACACTGATTTACTTGTCATGAATCGATCGGTATAAATCGTCCGCGTTCGCAAATAAGGGCGCGCAATTTGTTCTATGCTTAAGCGCAGCGAATGCTGACAGGATGAGTCGTCACTTAGCGGCTAACTTTTTTGCCCTCAATGGAGTGCTTGCCATGCTGAAGAAGCTTTTAATGCTTTGCGTTGCTTTGGCTTTGTCGCTGTCGGCCGGATTTGCGGCGGCCGTCGAAGTGAATTCCGCCGATCAGGCGGCGCTCGAATCGGTCAAGGGTATCGGCCCGGTGCATGCGAAAGCGATTATCGACGAACGCACCAAGAATGGCCCGTTCAAGGACGCCGATGATCTCGCCACGCGCGTCAAGGGCATTGGCGCCAAATCGGTGACCAATCTCGAAGCGGCCGGCCTGACGATCAACGGCTCGTCCACGCCGCCGAGCGGCGCCAAGCCCGCCACGAAGTCGAGCAGCACGGCCAGCACCAAGGCAGCGCCAACGCCCGCGCCTACCGCGCCTACGGCGGCGCCAACCACGGCTGCGAACACGACGCCAGCCGCGCCGGCTGACGCTTCCGGCGCGAAGGCGTCGAAGTCGAAGAAGAAGAGCAAGGCTGCGGCATCCGAAGCGGCAGCGGCTTCCGCGCCGGCCACCGCGGCAGCGGCGGCGCCGGCTGATGCCTCCGACACCAAAGCATCGAAGAAGAAAGCCAGGAAGAGCAAGGCCGCATCGGCTGCGGCGGCCTCGGGCGGTGCCTGACAGCACGAAACGAGGACCGGACAGAATGAAACGGAGTACGAAACAGGATTGAGCGCTGGCAGCGTAACGGCCCAGGTGATATGCGCGTGATCCTCACGCGATAAAACCCATCGGGGCCGTCTCGCCGCCGCCCGCCTTCCGTCCACGGCGCCGCGCAACCGCGCGGCGTTTTCACCCGCTGACCCGTCAAGCACGTGTCGGCATTCAAGAGAGACCCGTCATGAGCCTACTCGACACACTCGGTTCCCTGGTTGGCAAATCCCCCGAAGGCGGTGGCCAGCAAGCCCTGGTTTCGGCCGCACTCGAATTCGTCAATAGCCAGCCGGGCGGCCTGAACGGCCTGATCGAACGCTTCAAGGAAAAAGGCCTCGGCGACGTCGTGACCTCGTGGGTCAGCAACGGCGAGAACCAGCCGATCGCGGCCGATGCGCTGCACAGCGTGCTCGGCTCGGAAACCGTGACCAACCTCGCGGCGAAGGCCGGCGTGCAGCCGGATCAGGTCACCGGCCTGCTGTCGCAGATTCTGCCGCACGTCGTCAATGCCGCCACGCCGGAAGGCGAAGTTCCGGCTGAGGGCAAGCTGAACGCCACCACGGTGCTCGGCGCGCTCGGCGGTTTGTCGGCGCTGTTCGGCAAGGGCAACGCGTAACAACGCGGGCGGCCTCGCCTGCCGCCTGCCCGCTTGCGTATTCAGGGCGGGCAAAAAAAACGGCAACGAAGTCACCTTCGTTGCCGTTTTTAACGTCGTCACGAGCGGCTCGACCGCTGCCGCGCCTTCCTTCGAAGAAGAACGCGATCCGCTTAATGCACGACGCGTTCGAACACCAGCTTGCCGTCTTCCAGTTCGACCGGAATCACGTCTTTCGGACCGAACTTTCCAGCCAGAATCAGCTTGGCGACCGGGTTCTCGATCTCCTGCTGGATCGCACGCTTCAAAGGCCGCGCACCGAACAGCGGATCGTAGCCGACCTTGCCGACATGCTCGAGCGCCGAATCAGACACCACAAGTTGCATATCGAGCTTGGCAAGCCGCTCGTGCAGACGTTGCAACTGGATCCGCGCAATCGATTGGATATTCGAGCGGTCGAGCGCATGGAACACCACGACGTCGTCGATCCGGTTCAGGAACTCGGGCCGGAAGTGCAGCTTCACTTCTTCCCAGACCGCGTCCTTCACCGCGTCCTGCGGTTCGCCGACCATCGACTGGATCACCTGCGAACCGAGGTTCGACGTCATCACGATCACCGTGTTCTTGAAGTCCACGGTACGGCCCTGTCCATCGGTCATGCGGCCGTCGTCGAGCACTTGCAGCAGCACGTTGAACACGTCCGGATGCGCCTTCTCGATTTCGTCGAGCAGGATCACGCTATACGGCTTGCGGCGCACGGCTTCCGTCAGATAACCGCCTTCTTCGTAGCCAACGTATCCCGGCGGCGCACCGATCAAACGCGCGACGCTGTGCTTCTCCATGAATTCGCTCATGTCGATACGGATCAGATGATCTTCCGAATCGAACAGGAACGACGCCAAGGCTTTGCACAACTCCGTCTTGCCCACACCAGTCGGACCGAGGAACAGGAACGAACCGTACGGCCGGTTCGGATCCGACAGACCCGCGCGCGAGCGGCGGATCGCATCGGCCACCGCGCTGATCGCCTCGTCCTGGCCGACTACGCGCGCGTGCAGCTTCTCTTCGATCTGCAGCAGCTTTTCGCGCTCGCCCTGCATCATGCGCGATACCGGAATGCCGGTGGAACGCGACACGACTTCAGCGATCTCCTCCGCCCCGACCTGCGTGCGCAAGAGACGCGGACGCGTCGGGTTGTTCTGCTCGCTCGCCTCGGCCTTGGTCACTTCCTTCAACTGCGCTTCGAGACCCGGCAGCTTGCCGTACTGCAACTCGGCGACCTTCTCCAGCTTGCCTTCACGCTGCAGGCGCGTAATTTCCGCACGCGTTTTTTCGATCTCTTCCTTTAGTTGCGCGCTGCCCTGCACTGCGGCTTTTTCCGCGGTCCAGATTTCTTCGAGGTCCGAATATTCGCGATTCAGCCGCTCGATTTCTTCCTCGATCAGTTGCAGACGCTTTTGCGACGCTTCGTCTTTTTCCTTCTTGACGGCTTCGCGTTCGATCTTCAACTGAATCAAACGACGGTCGAGCCGGTCCATCTCTTCCGGCTTCGAGTCGATTTCCATCTTGATCTTCGAAGCGGCTTCGTCGATCAGGTCAATGGCCTTGTCCGGCAGGAAGCGATCCGTGATGTAGCGATGCGACAATTCCGCCGCCGCCACGATCGCCGGGTCGGTGATATCCACGCCGTGATGCAGTTCGTACTTTTCCTGCAGACCACGCAGGATCGCGATGGTTGCTTCCACGGTCGGTTCGTCGACCAGCACCTTCTGGAAGCGGCGCTCGAGCGCGGCATCCTTTTCAATGTACTTGCGATACTCGTCGAGCGTGGTCGCGCCGACGCAATGCAGTTCACCACGCGAGAGCGCCGGCTTCAGCATGTTGCCCGCGTCCATCGCGCCTTCGGCCTTGCCCGCACCGACCATGGTGTGAATTTCGTCGATGAATACGATGGTCTGCCCTTCGTCTTTCGCGATGTCGCTCAGCACGGCCTTCAGACGCTCTTCGAACTCGCCGCGATACTTGGCGCCGGCCAGCAAGGCCGCCATATCGAGCGACAGCACGCGCTTGCCCTTGAGCGTTTCCGGCACTTCGCCGTTGACGATACGCTGTGCCAGACCTTCGACGATCGCGGTCTTACCCACGCCGGGTTCGCCGATCAGCACTGGATTGTTCTTGGTGCGGCGTTGCAGGATCTGGATCGAACGACGGATTTCGTCGTCGCGGCCGATCACCGGATCGAGCTTGCCGGCCCGCGCGCGTTCGGTCAGATCCACGGTGTACTTCTTCAGCGCTTCACGCTGGCTTTCGGCGTCCTGGCTATGCACTTGCGAGCCGCCGCGCACCGCGACGATCGCGCTTTCCAGCGACTTGCGCGACAAGCCGTGCTGACGCGCGAGACGGCCGGCTTCGCCTTTGTCGTCCGCGACCGCGAGCAGGAACATCTCGCTCGCGATAAACGTGTCGTTGAGCTTTTGTGCTTCCTTGTCGGCCTGGTTCAGCAGACCGGTCAACTCGCGGCCGATCTGCACGTTGCCGTCCGTGCCCTGCACTTGCGGCAGACGCGTCATGGCGTCGCCGAGCGCGGTTTGCAGCGCCTGCACGTGCACGCCGGCACGCGAGAGCAGTGAGCGCGCCGAGCCGTCGTGTTGGGCGACGAGCGCCGACAGGACGTGAACCGGTTCGATGTATTGATTGTCATGGCCGACGGCCAGACTCTGGGCATCCGCCAGTGCTTCCTGGAATTTAGTGGTGAGTTTGTCGATTCTCATCAAGCGACCTCCAATTTCGATTACCACCAAAATGAGGCGTTTTATCCAGGTTTCAA
Organism: Paraburkholderia dipogonis; assembly: GCF_046027395.1. Taxonomy (GTDB): domain Bacteria; phylum Pseudomonadota; class Gammaproteobacteria; order Burkholderiales; family Burkholderiaceae; genus Paraburkholderia; species Paraburkholderia dipogonis_A. The sequence continues at coordinate 177,433 of NZ_JAQQEG010000008.1, forward strand.
GCGCTTTTTTGCCTCAAGCGACAACTATTTGACATTTGACGCGAGAGAAATGCCTGGCGCATTCAGGCCAGCGACGCGGCGTCGCCGCCGGCCGGCGCGAGCGGCGTGATCGGAATCACGCTGCTCAACCCGAGCAGTGCGGCCAGCGGGCCGTGCGGCTGCGCCACCTCGCCAATGGTATGGCGGTCGAGTTCGGCGAGGAAGGCACTGCGGGCCGCCTCGAGCGCGCCGCGCAGACGGCATTGCGCTGTAATCACGCAACCGCGGCGCTCGCCATGCTGGTCCGGAAAGCAACCGACCAGCGCAAAGTCGCTTTCTGTCGCGCGCACGATTTCGCCGACCGTCAGCGCATTCGTCTGTTCGGCGAGACGCAGGCCGCCGTTGCGGCCGCGCACGGTCTCGACCCAGCCGAGTTCGCCGAGTTGCTGCACGACTTTCATCAAGTGGTTCTTGGAAATGCCGTAAGCGTCCGAAATGTCCTGGATCGTCGACAATCCTTCGCCACGAACGGCGAGGTAAAGCAGGACGCGTAGTGAGTAATCCGTATAGTCGGTCAGTCTCATGAGTGCAGGTATCGCAATGAGCGCAAGCCGCGATCCGGGAGATAACCGCGTCGATGCAAGGGTTGCCGTGGGCCGTCGCTTCGCCCTAAGATGCAGGCGCTACGCATATTTTCCGGTTCTGCGCAGACAGGCGGAGTGGGTGATTCGGCAGTAATGGTAACGTTTCCTGCCTGGGGCATTCTTACGAAAAGCGGGGTGTTCGCATCCTACTTCCTTTCGTTCGGCCTCAATTTGAGGCCATTCCTGACGCTCCGTAGTGCCATGTGGCGATGCACGATGTACAGCCGCATTTTTTTGGAATTCGCATGAACCCGTCCTTCCCTGCCGCGCCGGTGGTCGAGCGCGCCGCCGAACCCACCGAGGCGAATATCCGCGATCTCGTCTATGGCTTTTACGACCGCGTGCGTGCCGATACGCTGCTCGGCCCTGTGTTCGATGCGACGCTGGCGGGCCGGTGGGACGATCACCTGCCCAAGATGTGCACGTTCTGGGGCAGCCTCGTGCTGGGCGCGAAGCAATATCGCGGCAACGTGCAGCAGGCGCATCAGCCGCTCGAGGGAATCGAGCCGCTGCACTTCAGCCGCTGGCTGTATCTGTTTCTGGATACGGTCGAATCGCGTTATCAGCCTGCCGCGGCGGTACGCTTCATGGAACCGGCGCTGCGGATCGCGCAGAGTCTGCAGTTGAGCCGTTTCGGCTGGGACTACAAGATTCCGGAGGAGCAGCAGGCGCTGCTGGACCGCGTTGCGCCGAAACGGCGCCCGCGCGACGGTGAGGATGCCACTCACGCGGCGCGTCCGCCCGGCGAGCCGTTTCCGGCGCGGATCATTGGTCGGGCGCGGGACGAATGAGCCGTGTTCAGGCTTCAGGGCTGTTTTATCCCACACGGTGGGCCGGAAAGCACCACCCGAGCGGCTACAGGTTTGGGGAGCGCTTCAGAACGGCGTGAGTGGCGTCAAGATGCTTACCTGGCCCGCAGAATCCTGCAAACCGGAACCCGCCGCGCCTACTCCCCCGTCCGATTGCCCGATTCAATGCCCCAACGGGCGAGGGCCGCGTCATCGGTCACACGGGCATCGACCCAGTGCTCACCGGCGTCGGTCTTCTCTTTCTTCCAGAACGGCGCCTGGGTCTTCAGATAATCCATCACGAATTCGCATGATGCGAAGGCTTCGCCGCGATGCATGGCCGTGGTCGCCACCAGCACGATCTGGTCGAGCGGATAGAGCTTGCCGACCCGATGCACGATCAACACCTCGATACCCGGCCAGCGCGCCTGCGCGCTCACGATGATCGCCTCCAGCGACTTCTCCGTCATGCCGGGATAGTGTTCGAGCTCCATCGTCTCGACCGTGCTGCCGTCGTTCAGATCGCGCACGGTGCCGACGAAGCACGCCACGGCGCCGATCTTCGGATTGCGCGCGCGCAATGCGGCGACCTCGGTGGTGAGGTCGAAGTCTTCCGTCTGGACGCGAACGGGCATCTAGGGCTCCTATGCGGTTAAGCGGCGTGGTGGCGTTGCGGCTCAGCCGCCGGTGACGGGCGGAAAGAACGCGACTTCGCAGCCTTCGGTGACGCGGGTGCCGGCGCCGGTCATCACGTGGTTGCAGGCCATGCGCAGCGCGCGGCCCTCAGCCAGCGTGTCGGCCCAGATGCCGCCGCGCACGCGCAGCCACGCGCGCACGTCGCCGACGGTCGCGATGCCGTCGGGCAGATCGACGGTTTCGTCGGCCAGGTCGAGCGCTTCACGCACGCTCGCAAAATATCGGAGTTGAATCTTCATCGGGATGCCGCCGGTGGTTGCCGGCCTCAGTTCAGCAATTCGGAAAAAGGAATGAAGCGCACGGTCTCGCCGGCGCTGATCGCGTGATTCGGCGGATTGTCGATCAGGCCGTCGCCCCAGACCGTCGACGTCAGCACGGCCGAACTCTGATTCGGGAACAGATCGAGGCCACCGGCCGGGTTGATGCGCGCGCGCAGGAATTCGTTACGGCGATCGGCCTTGCTCTGCGTGAAATCCGCCCGCAGCGACAGCACGCGCGGCGCGACGGTCCGCACACCGGCCAGACTCAGGATGAACGGACGCACGAACAGCAGGAAGGTGGCAAAGCTGGACACCGGATTGCCCGGCAGGCCGATAAAAAACGTTTCAGCCGAGGCCGAAGCGGATGCGGCCCCCGTCGCGGTCTCACCGCGCTGCGCCACACGGCGCACCGCGCCGAACGCGAGCGGCTTACCCGGCTTCATCGCGATCTGCCACATCGCGAGCCGCCCCTCCGCTTCCACGGCCGGCTTCACGTGATCTTCCTCGCCGACCGACACGCCACCGCAAGTCAGGATGAGGTCGTGCGCCTCGGCCGCTTCGCGCAGCGTCGCGCGGGTCGCGTCGAGCTGGTCCGCGACGATGCCGTAGTCGGTGACTTCGCAGCCGAGCTTCTCCAGCAGGCCGCGCAGTGTGAAACGGTTCGAGTTGTAGATCGCGCCCGGTTTCAGCGGCTCGCCGGGCATGGTCAGTTCGTCGCCCGTGAAGAAAACGGCGACCTTGACGCGCCGCCGCACCACCAGTTCGGCGCAACCGACCGAGGCGGCGAGTCCCAGCGCCTGCGGCGTGAGCCGCGTGCCCGCCGGAAGAATGACCGACCCGCTGCGGATATCCGCGCCCTGCGACGTGATCCATTCGCCCGGTTGCGGACTGTGCAGGATCGTGACTTCCGCGCCGGCGGCTTCGGCTTGCTCCTGCATCACGATCGCGTCGGCGCCGGGCGGCACGGTTGCACCGGTGAAGATACGCGCCGCCGTGCCAGGCTTCAGGGGCTCCGGCGCGTGACCGGCGGGAATACGCTGCGAGACCGGCAAGCGGCTGTTGCCCTGCGCTGTCAGATCCGTCGTGCGGATCGCGTAGCCGTCCATTGCACTGGTGTTCATCGGCGGGACGTCGAGCGGCGACGTGACGTCGGCTGCGAGCACGCGGTTCAGCGCTTCCAGCGTGGGGATCGACTCCGTGCCGGCAATCGGGCTCGCTGCGCTGAGGAGAGTCGCCAAGGCTTCGGCGGTGGCGAGCATCGGCGCACGGGGCGTGGGTGTGGACATCTCTGGTCTCGAAGCCGCAGGTTAAAAGAATATTGTAGCGGTCGAAGCGGACAGCCTGGGCGGCCCGGCGTTATGAGGGGATTTTTTGGAGTTTGAGCGCTTGCCGCGAGGTTTTGCGGCAAGCGTCGTTTTGCGTGAAGCGTATGAAGCACTTGGAGCGTGTCGGACAGACTGCGTGAGCCCTGAACCACGCGCTCACGCTACACGGCGACGGCGACTCAAGCGCCCGCGTTCGCCACGATGAAGTCCTTCACGCGCTGCGCGTCCGCCGGCAGCACTTCGAAACGCTGCGGCAGCGACTCAAGGCCCGAGAACGCCGCCGGCCGCTCCGGTTCGCGCAACAGCGCTTCGCGGATCGTCTCGCCGAACTTGATCGGTTGCGCCGTCTCCAGCACGATCATCGGAATACCCGGCTGCAGATGTTCGCGCGCCACCTTCAGGCCGTCGGCCGTGTGCGTGTCGATCATCGTGTCGTAACGCTCGAACACGTCGCGGATCGTGTCCACGCGGCTGTCATGGCTGCTGCTGCCCGACACGAAACCAAACTCCTTCACGCGCGCAAAATCGCCGCTCGCCGCGAGATCGAAGCCGCCCTTCTCTTCGACGTCACGGAACAGTTGCAGCACACGCGCCGGATCGCGGCCGAGCAGATCGAACACGAAACGCTCGAAGTTCGACGCCTTCGAAATATCCATGCTCGGGCTGCTGGTGTGATACGTCTCGGCCGCCTTGCGCACGCGGTAAATACCGGTGCGGAAGAACTCGTCGAGCACGTCGTTTTCGTTCGTCGCCACGACCAGCTTCTCGATCGGCAAGCCCATCATGCGCGCGATGTGACCCGCGCACACGTTGCCGAAATTGCCCGACGGCACCGTGAACGACACACGCTCGTTGTTCGACTTCGTGGCCGCGAAGTAGCCCTTGAAGTAGTACACGACCTGCGCCACGACGCGCGCCCAGTTGATCGAGTTGACCGTGCCGATCTTGTACTTCGCCTTGAACGCGTGATCGTTCGAGACGGCTTTGACGATGTCCTGCGCGTCGTCGAACACGCCTTCCACGGCGATGTTGAAGATGTTCGGGTCCTGCAGGCTGTACATCTGCGCGGTCTGGAACGCGCTCATCTTCTTGTGCGGCGACAGCATGAACACGCTGATGCCCTTCTTGCCGCGCATCGCGTATTCCGCGGCGCTGCCGGTGTCGCCCGAGGTCGCGCCGAGAATGTTGAGCGTTTCGCCGTTTTTGGCGAGCGCGTATTCGAACAGGTTGCCGATCAACTGCATCGCCATGTCCTTGAACGCGAGCGTCGGACCGTTCGACAGTTCCAGCAGCGACAGCGGCGCACCGTTCTCGACGCCCAGCGTCTTCAGCGGCGTGATCTGCGCGGCGCTTTCGTCGTCGCGCACGTTGCAGTACGTCGCCGCGGTGTAGGTCTTGCGCGTGAGCGCGCGCAGGTCTTCGGCGGGAATGTCGTCGCTGAATTTGGACAGGATCTCGAAGGCGAGATCCGCGTACGCCAGCGTGCGCCAGCGCGTCAGTTCGTCAGCCGTGACGCGCGGATAGTCGGCGGGCAGGTAGAGGCCGCCGTCTTTGGCAAGACCGCCCAGCAGGATGTCGGAAAAGGTATGGCGCTCGCCGGCACCGGCGCCGCGCGTGGAGAGGTAGTTCATAGTTCGGCCTAGTTCAGCGCTTCCATGCGCAGCTTCGTGACTTGCGAGACAACGGTCTTCAACGCTTCGATCGTCCTGATCGCGGCGTTGACGTTCTTTTCAACCGTTTCGTGCGTAATCAGGATGATGTCGGTTTCGCCCTTGCCGTTCGCATCGACCTGTTCCGATTCCTTCTGCAACAGTGCGTCGATCGAAATGCCGGTGTCGGCCAGAATGCGCGTGATGTCGGCCAGCACGCCGGTCACGTCCGCCACCCGCAGACGCAGGTAGTAGCCGCTCGTGATTTCGTCGATCGGCAGGATCGGAGTGCTCGACAGGCTGTCCGGCTGGAACGCCAGATGCGGCACGCGATGCTCCGGGTCGGCCGTATGCAGGCGCGTCACGTCGACCAGATCGGCCACCACCGCGGAAGCGGTGGGCTCAGCGCCCGCGCCCTTGCCGTAGTACAAGGTTGTGCCGACCGCGTCGCCGTGCACCACGACCGCGTTCATCGCGCCTTCCACATTCGCCAGCAGGCGCTTTTCCGGAATCAGCGTGGGATGCACGCGCAACTCGATGCCCTTGTCCGTGCGGCGCGCGATGCCGAGCAGCTTGATACGGTAGCCGAGTTCCTCGGCGTATTTGATGTCGATCGCCGCGAGCTTGCTGATGCCTTCGACGTAAGCCTTGTCGAACTGCACCGGCACGCCGAACGCGATCGCGCTCATGATGGTCGCCTTGTGCGCGGCGTCCACGCCTTCGATGTCGAAGGTCGGGTCGGCTTCGGCGTAACCCAGTTCCTGCGCGGCCTTCAGCGCGGTTGCGAAGTCGAGCCCACGGTCGCGCATCTCCGAGAGAATGTAGTTCGTCGTGCCGTTGATGATGCCCGCAATGTACTGGATGCGATTGGCCGTCAGACCCTCGCGCAGTGCCTTGATGATCGGAATGCCGCCCGCCACCGCCGCCTCGAACGCCACCATTACGCCGTTGGCGCGCGCCGCTTCGAAAATCTCCGTGCCGTGCACCGCGAGCAGCGCCTTGTTGGCCGTGACCACGTGCTTGCGGTTCTTGATCGCGCGCAGAACGAGGTCACGCGCCACGCCCGTGCCGCCGATCATTTCGGCCACGATATCGATCGACGGGTCGTCGACCACCGCGTTGAAGTCATCGGTCAGCGCCACCGTGCCGGCTTCACTGCCGAGCGCCGCTGTCGCCTTGGCGGGATTGCGCACGGCTATGCGCGCAATCTCGATGCCGCGGCCCGCGCGGCGTTTGATTTCTTCCTGATTGCGGCGCAGTACCGTGAAGGTGCCGCTGCCTACCGTGCCGAAGCCCAGCAGTCCAACTTTGATCGGTTCCATGCAGCGTGTGTTTTCGAGTAGATGATTAAAAGGGAAACGGGTGGCGCCCGGCGGACGGCGCGACGCGGTGGGAGCCGCGTCGTACGCTCTATTGTGCGCTAGGCTGTGTGACGCTTGCGGTAACCGTCGAGGAAGCGCGCGATGCGGTTGATCGAATCCGCGAGATCGTCCACGTTCGGCAGGAACACGACGCGGAAGTGATCCGGCGTCGGCCAGTTGAAGCCGGTGCCCTGCACGAGCAGCACGCGCTCTTCCAGCAGAAGGTCGAGGATGAACTGCTGGTCGTCCTGGATAGGATAGATCTTCGGGTCCAGACGCGGAAACATGTACAGCGCCGCTTCGGGCTTCACGCAACTCACGCCCGGGATGGCCGTCAACATGTCATACGCGAGTTCGCGCTGTTTGTACAGGCGCCCGGTCGGCACGATCAGGTCGTTGATGCTCTGATAGCCGCCGAGCGCGGTCTGGATCGCGTACTGGCCAGGCACGTTCGGGCACAGGCGCATGGACGCCAGAATGCCGAGCCCTTCGAAGTAGTCTTTGGCGTGACGGCGGTTCTCGCCGGCGGTCAGGCCGGAGATGAACATCCAGCCGGCGCGATAACCGCACGAACGGTAGCTCTTCGACAGGCTGTTGAAGGTGACCGTGAGCACGTCTTCGGAGAGCGCCGCCATCGACGTATGCTTCTTGCCGTCGTAGACGATCTTGTCGTAGACCTCGTCGGCGAAGATCACGAGGCCGTGCTGGCGGGCGATCTCGATCAGGCCGAGCAGCAGTTCGTCGGAATACAGCGCGCCGGTCGGGTTGTTCGGATTGATGACCACCAGCGCGCGCGTGTTCGGCGTGATTTTCGCGCGAATGTCGTCGAGGTCGGGCATCCAGCTATTCGATTCGTCGCAGATATAGTGCACCGGCGTGCCGCCCGACAGGCTCACGCCGGCGGTCCACAGCGGGTAATCCGGCGCGGGCAGCAGCACTTCGTCGCCATCGTTCAAAAGGCCCTGCAGCGCCATCACGATCAGCTCGGACGCGCCGTTGCCGATGTAGATGTCGTCCAGCTCGACGCCGTGCACGCCCTTTTGCTGCGTGTAATGCATGATCGCCTTGCGCGCGGCGAACACACCTTTGGAATCGGAGTAACCCGACGAGCCCGGCAGGTTCAGGATCATGTCCTGAATGATTTCGTCCGGCGCGTCGAAGCCGAACGGCGCGAGATTGCCGATGTTCAGCTTGATGATGCGATGGCCCTCTTCTTCGAGCCGCTTCGCATGTTCGAGGACGGGCCCGCGAATGTCGTAGCAGACATTCAACAACTTGTTGGATTTGAGAATCGGTTTCACGGCGGGCACTTCATCCTGGTTGATGGCTTGGGCGAACAGGCGCGGCTCATATCAAAACGCAATAAAACGGGCCGGGCAAGTTCGCCGATACGGGGAATTCGGGCGCGGCACGCACCGGCGACAGCAAACGACGGTCCGGCGGACGCGGATCGGATCCAATCACAGGGCCGATGCTTGCGGCCACTGCGCAGCCGCTTCGCGAGCCTTTTCTCGTGTACTCGATGGGTTCATCAGACGCGCCAGCGGCGGATTGCACCGGTACGGCAGCGAGAAGGAACACACAGACAAAAGCAGACGAAAAGCAGCCGAAAGCGGGCAAAACCAAGGCGGGTAGCCGGTGGGCCGCACCCGTGGACTCAGCGCGGCTTGTGGCGGCACATGAGCGAGGGGCGCCGCAAGGCGGCTAAAAAGTTATAATTTAGCGGATTTTGGCCGACTTCCGCAATGCACCAACCGCAACGGCAAGCCTTTTCGGCCGCTTCTGCCTCGCTTGTGCCCCATGCGCGTGTCCCACTCGCGTCGAATCGCCTGCCGCGGCTCAACCCGGACGGGCGGCCAACACGCATGATGTCTCACGACGACTTCGGAAAACCAATTTGAAATTACATCAGGATTCGAGCGGCGCCCTCAACACCGTCACCGGCTACGGCGCCGACTATGTCGAAATCAATCTGGTGCGCCATTCGGGCAGCCTTCTCGTGCTGCCGGACGCGCCGGTCATCCCTTGGCCCGTCTCCTCTTTCGAGCAGTTGAGCGCCGAGCACTTCGCCATGCTGGTCGACTCCGCGCCCGAAGTGGTCGTGTTCGGCAGCGGCGAGCGGCTGCGCTTTCCGCATCCGCGCCTGACCGCCGCGCTCACCGCGAAGCGCATCGGCGTCGAAACGATGGACTTCAAGGCAGCTTGCCGCACTTACAACATTCTGATGGCGGAGGGCCGCAAGGTCGCGGCCGCGCTGCTGATCGAAGCCTAGAGCCGCGGCGCGATGCCGGCCTGGAGCGCGTCGGTTGCAATGCGCGCGCGGGCTGCCGTGCACCGTATCCGGGGCGTTCGCGCCACCGGGTTGAACCGCGCACCCTGGCCGCGTCACGGCCGATAACGTACACTGCGCGCCATTGATTGCCGGACCGCCAGTCTGAGCATGACCGCGCGCCCGTAGCGACCTGTCGAAGGAAGGTGAAGCAACCGCCGCCGGCGAGGCTAGCGGCGCGTCGCAACGCAACCAGAACGCCGCGCGGACAGTCTCATGCACGCGCGCCCCGAGGATGGCCGTCCCGCCAGGCGCCGGCCGCCTCGCGGGCGGCCGCCCGCCTGACCGGTCGCCATTTCCGAACAACACCGCTTCGCCGCCCGCGCGGCGTCGCCACAAAGGTTGAAATCCATGAACGATACGCCGTCCAGGCTACCGCTCAACCGCACCACGATTCTCCTGCTGGTGCTGGCCCTTGCCGTGATCTGGTTCGTGCCGCTCGGCTGGCGCCACCTGCTGCCGAGCGACGAAGGCCGCTACGCCGAAATGGCGCGCGAGATGTTCGTCACCGGCGACTGGATCACGCCGCGTTACAACGGCTACAAGTATTTCGAGAAACCGCCGCTGCAAACCTGGGCGAACGCGCTCACGTTCGCGTGGTTCGGCATCGGCGAATGGCAGGCGCGGCTCTATACGGCGTTGACGGGCTTCGCCGGCGTCCTGCTGATTGGCTTCACCGGCGCGCGCGTGTTCAACGCGGCGACCGGCGTGTTCGCGGCGATCGTGCTGGCCACGTCGCCGTACTGGAACCTGATGGGCCACTTCAACACGCTCGACATGGGCCTGTCGTTCTGGATGGAGCTGACGCTGTGCGCGCTGCTGCTCGCGCAGCGCCCCAACCTGACGACCGGCTGCGTGCGCGGCTGGATGTGGGTGTGCTGGGGCTCGATGGCGCTGGCCGTGCTGTCCAAGGGACTCGTCGGCGTGATTCTGCCGGGCGCGGTGCTCGTGCTGTACACGCTGATCGCGCGCGACTGGGCCGTGTGGAAGCGTCTGCATCTGATCGGCGGCCTGATCGTGTTCTTCGCGATCGTCACGCCGTGGTTCGTGCTGGTGCAGCAGCGCAACCCGGAATTCCTGAACTTCTTCTTCATCGTGCAGCAGTTCAAGCGCTATCTGACGCCTGAGCAGAACCGTCCGGGGGCGTTCTACTACTTCGTGCCGGTGATGATCGTGGGCTTCCTGCCGTGGCTCTCGGTGACGGTGCAAAGCGTGCGCCACGCGTGGCGCCTGCCGCGCCAGCCGAACGGCTTCGCACCGGTCACGCTGCTGCTGACGTGGATCGTCTTCATCTTCCTGTTCTTCAGCGCGTCGCATTCGAAGCTGCTGTCCTACACGCTGCCCATCGCGCCGCCGATTGCGCTGCTGATCGGCATGTACCTGCCACTCGTCACGCGCGACCAGTTGCGCCGCCATCTCGCCGGTTATGCGCTCTTTCTCGTCGTGGCCGCGTTTGCCGCGTTGTTCATGGCGCGCTTCGGCAGCGCCCGCAATCCGGCCGAACTGTACGCCGAGTACCGCACGTGGGTGCTCGCGGCGCTTGCCGTCGCCTTCGTGCTGACGCTGGCCGCGCTGTGGCTGAATCGCCGCAGCCGGGCCGGCAGCCTCGGCGCCGTCGCCACCTTCGGCGCGGCGTGGCTGCTGCTCGGCACCATCGCCGGCACGGGTCACGACGTGTTCGGCCGCCTGAGTTCCGGCGCGCCGCTCGCACCGGCCATCAAGGCGGAGATCGCGAAGTTGCCGGCGGATACGCCGTTCTACTCGGTGGGCGTACTCGACCACACAATGCCGTTCTATGTCGACCACGCCATGATCATGGTCGAGCATCCCGACGAACTGGCGTTCGGCGTGTCCGTCGAGCCGCAGAAATGGATTCCCTCCGTCGATGCGTGGATCGAGCGCTGGAAGGCCGACCGCTACGCGCTCGCGCTGATCCCGCCGGACACCTACGACCAGCTCCTCAAGGAAGGCCTGCAAATGCAGGTGATTGCCCGCGACTCGCGCCGCGTGGTGGTGGAAAAGCCGCTGAGCGCGCCCGGCACGCCGGCAGCCGACACACGGGCACCGGCGTCAGCAGCGGCGTCAGTAGAAAAAGCACAACAATGACCCCATATCAGGATCTAACCGTTCGATGAACCCGATTTCCCTCTTTTGCATTCTTGCAGGCGTCACGTTGAACGCCGGTGCGCAGTTGCTGCTCAAAGCCGGTACGAATGCCGTTGGACACTTCGAATTCACCCGTGCGAATATCCTGCCGATCGCCTTTCGCCTCGCAACCCAGCCGCCGATCATCGGTGGGCTGGCCTGTTATGTGATCAGCGTGGCGGTGTGGATCGTCGGGCTGTCGCGGGTGGACGTGTCGATCGCCTATCCGATGCTGTCGCTCGGCTACGTCGTCAATGCGTTCGCGGCGTGGTACCTGTTCGGCGAAGTGCTGTCGATGCAGAAGCTGGTCGGCATCGGCATCATTCTGATCGGGGTGGTGGTATTGGCGCGCAGTTAGGCGCCCCAACTGGCAGCGGTGAGCCGGACACAATTTACTGTTTATCGCCAGAGCCGGCTAGGGAAGATGCAGACGGCAAAAGATACCGTAAGCAGGCAGGCCGGCCGGCTAAGGAAAACGTAAGGTTGACCACGGTATGCTGTGCGGTTGCGCCCCTTTTAGCTGCGGCCTTGGGTTTGCGTACCATTTGCGCCTAGTGTGTGGTCTACTTCGCGCCCTTCGGGTTGCGCCCTTTCAATCGAGCGAAGCATTCATGAGCCAGTCAACAATCCCGTTTTTGCCCTTTGTCAAACCCGAGATCGATGAGGAAACGATTCAGGGCGTCGCCGACGTGCTGCGCTCCGGCTGGATCACCACCGGCCCGCAGAACCAGAAATTCGAAGCGGCGCTCTCCGAGTTCTGCGGCGGCCGTCCGGTGCGCACGTTCAATTCGGGCACGGCGACGCTGGAGATCGGCCTACGCATCGCCGGCGTGGGCGAAGGCGACGAAGTCATCACGACGCCGGCGTCATGGGTCTCGACCAGCAACGTGATCTATGAAGTCGGCGCGACGCCGGTGTTCGCCGACATCGACCCGGCGACCCGCAATATCGATCTCGACCTGCTCGAAAAAGCCATCACGCCGCGCACCAAGGCGCTGATTCCGGTGTATCTGTCGGGCCTGCCGGTCAATATGGATCGTCTGTACGAGATCGCCCGCGCCCACAAGCTACGCGTGATCGAAGACGCCGCGCAGGCGTTCGGCTCGACCTGGAAGGGCGAGCGCATCGGCAAGCTGGGCGACATGGTCTCGTTCAGCTTCCACGCGAACAAGAACCTGACTTCGATCGAAGGCGGCGCGCTGGTGCTGAACAACGAGGAAGAAGCGATCCTCGCGCAAAAATACCGCCTGCAAGGCATCACGCGCACCGGCTTCGACGGCATGGACTGCGACGTGCTCGGTGGCAAGTACAACCTGACGGACGTCGCCGCGCGCGTCGGCCTCGGCCAGTTGCCGCATCTGGAGCGCTTCCTCGCGCAGCGCAGAAAACTCGTGCGCGCGTATTTCGCGGGCCTGGAAGGTGGCGCGGCGCTGAAACTGGGAGTCGGCCTGCCATTTGCTGACCTTGAAAACAGCAACTGGCACATGTTCCAGATCACGCTGCCGCTCGAGAAACTGTCGATCGACCGCGCCGGCTTCATGGGTCAGTTGAAGGAGCGCGGCATCGGGTCGGGCGTGCACTACCCGGCGATCCACCTGTTCTCGCTGTACCGTGCGCGCGGCTTCAAGGAAGGCATGTTCCCGCATGCGGAACGCTTCGGCGCGACCAACGTCACGCTGCCGCTCTTCACGTTGATGAACGAAGGCGACGTGGAGCGCGTGTGCCGCGCGGTCAATGAAATTTGCGAACAATACGGAAAATAAGCGGAAATGATTTATTCGGAACATCGCGCTGCCGCACCGGAAGTGTCGGTCATCATCCCGGTGTACAACGAGGAAGCCGGTCTGGCTGCGCTGTTCGCGCGCCTGTATCCGGCGCTCGACGCGCTCGGCACCGGTTATGAAGTGATCTTCATCAACGACGGCAGCCGCGACAAATCCGCCGCCCTGCTCGCCGAACAGTTCCGCGCGCGTCCCGACACGACGCGCGTGATTCTGCTGAACGGCAACTACGGCCAGCACATGGCGATTCTGGCGGGCTTCGAGCAATCGCGCGGCGAGATCGTCATCACGCTCGACGCCGACCTGCAGAATCCGCCGGAAGAAATCGGCAAGCTGGTCAACAAGATGCGCGAAGGCTACGACTACGTCGGCACGATTCGCCTGCAACGCCAGGACAGCCTGTGGCGCCGCAAGGCTTCGCGCGCGATGAACCGGCTGCGCGAGCGCATCACCCGCATCAAGATGACCGACCAGGGCTGCATGCTGCGTGCGTACAGCCGGCACATCATCGACACGATCAATCGCTGCGGCGAAATCAACACGTTCATTCCGGCGCTCGCCTACACCTTCGCGCAGAATCCGGTGGAAATCGAGGTCGCGCACGAAGAGCGTTTTGCCGGCGAATCGAAGTACTCGCTGTATTCGCTGATCCGCCTGAACTTCGACCTCGTCACCGGTTTTTCGGTCGTGCCGCTGCAATGGCTGTCGTTCATCGGCGTGATCCTGTCGCTCGGCTCCGCGGCGCTGTTCGTGCTGCTGCTGATTCGGCGCTTCATCATCGGCGCGGAAGTCCAAGGTGTGTTCACGCTGTTCGCCATCACCTTCTTCCTGCTCGGCGTGATCATCTTCGCGCTCGGCCTGCTCGGCGAATATATCGGCCGGATCTATCAGCAGGTGCGTGCGCGTCCGCGCTACCTCGTGCAGACCATTCTCGAACAGCGCGACGGCACGACCGTGACCGAAGCGCCGCGCCAGACCGTCGTGCAGGCCGTGCAGGCCGCGCCGCTACTCGATCAGGGCCCGAATCCATGAAGCCACGCGCTGTCGTATTCGCGTATCACAACGTCGGCGTGCGCTGCCTGCAGGTGCTGCTAGCGCGCGGCGTGGACGTGGCGCTCGTCGTCACGCACGAAGACAGCCCGACCGAAAACATCTGGTTCGGCAGCGTCGCCTCGGTCGCGGCGGAGCACGGCATTCCGGTCGTCACGCCGAACGATCCGAAGAGCCCCGAGTTGCGCGCCGCGGTGAGCGCCGCGCGCCCGGATTTCATCTTCTCGTTCTACTACCGCCACATGTTGCCGGTCGACGTGCTGGCGCTCGCCGCACGAGGCGCTTACAACATGCACGGCTCGCTGCTGCCGAAATACCGCGGCCGCGTACCGACCAATTGGGCGGTGATTCACGGCGAAACGGAAACCGGCGCGACGCTGCATGAAATGGCCGCCAAGCCGGACGCGGGCGCGATCCTCGCGCAAACGCCGGTGCCGATCCTGCCCGACGACACCGCCGCGCAAGTGTTCGACAAGGTCACGGTGGCCGCCGAGCAAACGCTGTGGCGCGTGCTGCCGTCGTTGCTGGCGGGCGAGGCGCCGCATCTGCCGAACGATCTCGCGCACGGCAGCTATTACGGTGGACGCAAGCCGGAAGACGGCCGCATCGACTGGACGCAATCGGCGCAGCAGGTCTACAACCTGATCCGCGCGGTCGCGCCGCCCTATCCGGGCGCTTTCACGGATATCGGCGAGCAGCGTTTCGTCGTGACGCGCGCGCGCCTGGCCACGCCCGGCGCGCTTCGCTCGGATTTGCCCCCGGGCCTGCACGTAAGCGATAATGCCGTTTTCGCGATATGCGGCGACGGTCGCGCGATCGCCATCCACGAATTGCGGCACCAGCACGACGGCAGCGAGACTGTCGTCACTCCGGCCGAATTTGCCCAGCTCATCCAAACTCCCCGTCATCAATGAAAAAAGTCCTGATTCTGGGTGTGAACGGCTTCATCGGCCATCACCTGTCCAAGCGCATTCTCGAAACGACCGATTGGGAAGTTTTCGGCATGGACATGCAGACCGAACGTCTGGGCGACCTCATCAATCATGAACGGATGCACTTCTTCGAAGGCGACATCACGATCAACAAGGAGTGGGTCGAATATCACGTCAAGAAGTGCGATGTGATCCTGCCGCTGGTCGCGATCGCCACGCCCGCCACGTACGTCAAGCAGCCGCTACGCGTGTTCGAACTGGATTTCGAGGCGAACCTGCCGATCGTGCGTTCGGCCGTCAAGTACGGCAAGCACCTCGTGTTTCCGTCCACGTCCGAGGTCTACGGCATGTGCACGGACGAGCAGTTCGATCCGGAAGAGTCGCAACTGTCGTACGGCCCGATCAACAAGCCGCGCTGGATCTACGCATGCTCCAAGCAGTTGATGGACCGCGTGATCTGGGGTTACGGCATGGAAGGCCTGAACTTCACGCTGTTCCGTCCGTTCAACTGGATCGGCCCGGGCCTCGACTCGATCTACACGCCGAAGGAAGGCAGCTCGCGCGTGGTCACGCAGTTCCTCGGCCATATCGTGCGCGGCGAGAACATCAGCCTCGTCGATGGCGGCGCGCAGAAGCGCGCGTTCACGGATATCGACGACGGCATCGGCGCGCTGATGAAGATCATCGAGAACAAGGACGGCATCGCCACGGGCAAGATCTACAACATCGGCAACCCGACCAACAATTTCTCGGTGCGCGAACTCGCGCACAAGATGCTGGCGCTCGCCGCCGAATTCCCGGAATACGCGGAAACGGCCAAGCAGGTGCAACTGATCGAGACCTCGTCGGGCGCGTACTACGGCGCGGGCTATCAGGACGTGCAGAACCGCGTGCCGAAGATCGACAACACGATGCAGGAACTCGGCTGGGCGCCGAAGTCGACTTTCGACGAAGCGCTGCGCAAGATTTTCGAAGCGTATCGCGGCCACGTCGGCGAAGCGCGCGCGCTCGTCGAACAGCAATAAGGGCTGATCCTTGGCTCGTATCGTCCTGAAGATCGACGTCGACACGCTGCGCGGCACCCGCGAAGGCGTGCCGAACCTCGCCCGTATCTTCGACCGCTTCAAGGCGCGCGCCACTTTCCTCTTCAGCCTCGGTCCCGATCACACCGGTTGGGCAATGCGCCGCGTGTTGCGCCCGGGCTTTCTGAAGAAGGTGTCGCGTACCTCGGTGGTCGAACACTACGGCGTCAAGCAGCTGATGTACGGCGTGCTGCTGCCCGGTCCGGACATCGGCGCCAAGGCCTCCGCGGAGATGCGCGCGATCCACGAAGCCGGCTTCGAATGCGGCATTCATACGTGGGACCACGTGTATTGGCAGGACAACGTGCGCTCGAAAGATCGCGTATGGACCACGGCGCAGATGCAGCAGAGCCATGACCGTTTCGTCGAGGTGTTCGGCGCGCCGCCGGTCACGCACGGCGCAGCCGGCTGGCAGATGAACGGCCATGCGTTCGAACAGATCGACGCCTGGGGCATGCACTACGCGTCCGACGGACGCGGCCACTCGCCGTATCTGCCGGTGGTCGGCGGCCGCACGCTCACGCATGTGCAGATGCCCACCACGCTGCCGACGCTCGACGAAGTGCTCGGCGTGGACGGTGTCGAACCTCACAACGTCGCCGCATGGATGTTGAAGCACACGGAAAACAATCCACACGACCAGGTGTACACGCTGCATGCGGAACTCGAAGGGCAAAAGCTCGCGCCGATCTTCGAACAGCTTCTGGAAGGCTGGCGCGCGCAAGGCCACACCTTCGCGACGATGGGTGATTATTACGCCACGCTAGACCGCAGCACGCTGCCATCGTACCCTGTTACGTGGGGCGAAATTCCAGGGCGTTCCGGCGAGCTGATTGTCCAGCCCTGATTGGTCAACCCGCAACCGGCCCTGACGACCCGACCGCCGCGCGAGAGCGTGCCGCGCGCCGGTCACCCTCCCCCAAGTCTCGATGCCAGGCCGACGCCGCCGCAATCAGCCGGCGCAGGCCATTACAACCGGAGAACCTCGTGCCCATCGCAGTCGACCAACCCATCCCCGATTTTACCGCCCCCGCTACCGGTGGCGAGATCACGCTGTCCAAGCTGCGGGGCAAGAAGGTGGTGCTGTATTTTTATCCGAAGGACAACACGCCAGGCTGCACGACCGAAGGTCTGCAGTTCCGCGATCTGTATCCGAAGTTCAAGAAGGCCGGCGCGGAAATCCTCGGCGTGTCGCGCGACAGCCTTCGCTCGCATGACAACTTCAAGGCAAAGCTCGAATTGCCCTTCCCGCTGATCTCGGATCCTGAAGAAACGCTGTGCGCGCTCTTCAACGTCATCAAAATGAAGAAAATGTATGGCAAAGAAGTACGGGGGATTGAACGCTCCACGTTCCTCATCGACGGCGAAGGCGTGCTGCGCCAGGAGTGGCGCGGCGTGAAAGTGCCCGGCCACGTCGACGATATTCTGGAGGCTGTACAAGCGCTTTGAGGCGCGTTATATTGGGTTGCAATGAGTGCCTGTACACCCCAAATTTATGCCGCTGCGCCAGACTTGACGGCCGCTTCCCGTTTCCTGGGTTCCGTCGGAGTCGCGAGGTGCAACGCGAGCACTGTAGGCGAGCCGCTTGCCCCGTACGCCGGGGCGGCGGCTTTTTTAATTGCGCGCAGCCGTTCGTTCACTCGGCCGCGCGCTTCCGTTAAGGAGCCGATCGAAGACCAGGCGAACCGGCATCTCTAGACCGAATGCGCGCCTCCGGGCGCAATCTGCGTGCGTACTCACTGGCACCGGCAGAATGCGACAGGCGGCGCACGATATGTGACCCGATTAATTCGAGGGAAACCATGCCTTTGCCTACCCCCCCCAGCAAGCTCGGCAATCTCCTGCCGCCTGACGAATACAAGGCCAAAGCCGCCAGCCCGGCGCGCTCCGCCGCGAAAAAACAGGCGGTGGTTGGGGAATCCGCAGAGTCGGCCGACTACGGCCGCGCGAACGTCGCCACGCCGATGGCGCACGCCGCCAATGCCGCGACCACCTTGCGGCCGGTGCCGGCATCGTCGGCGGCTCCTGCTGCGTCCGCATCCGCAGGACAAGCCGCGCCGGCACGTAGCCGCAAATCGAAACAGACCGCCGCACTGTTGCAACCGGTTCCCGCCACGCGTCCGCAAGCCGAGCCTGCCGAGCCGGCTGTGCAACCGGTCGTCGCCCGCACGCCGAGCGCGAAGCAGGCCGAAGCCAGCACACCCGCAACCGTCGCGCCGAGCGCGCGCGGCACCAGCAAGAAACGCGGCACCGGCACCCAGCCGGTCGAAGTCCAGAAACTCTTCGTGCTCGACACGAACGTGCTGATGCACGACCCGAGCTGCCTGTTCCGTTTCGAGGAACACGACGTCTATCTGCCGATGATGACGTTGGAAGAACTCGACAACCACAAGAAGGGCATGTCGGAAGTCGCGCGCAACGCCCGCCAGGTGAGCCGCACGTTGGACGCGCTGGTGGCGAACGCCGGCAACATGTCCGACGGCATTTCGCTCGCGCGTCTGGGCAGCCGCGAGGCTTCCGGGCGTCTGTACTTCCAGACCAAGCTCACCGCCATCGAGCCGGTGGAAGGTCTGCCGGAAGGCAAGGCCGACAACCAGATCCTCGGCGTGGTGCGCGCGTTGCAGCGCGACCGGATGGATCGCCAGGTCGTGCTGGTGTCGAAAGACATCAACATGCGCATCAAGGCGCATGCGCTCGGCCTGCCCGCTGAAGACTACTTCAATGACCAGGTGCTCGAAGACAGCGATCTGCTGTATTCCGGCATCCGCGCGCTGCCGCAGGATTTCTGGACCAAGCACGCGAAGGGCATGGAGAGCTGGCAGGACACCAAGACCGGTACGACGTACTACCGTGTGACGGGTCCGCTGTGCGCCTCGATGCTGGTCAACGAGTTCGTCTATCTCGAGCCGCAGAACGGCGAGCCGGCGTTTCACGCGCTGGTGCGCGAGCTGAACGGCAAGACGGCGCTGCTGCAAACCTTGCGCGACTACGGCCACCACAAGAACAACGTGTGGGGCATCACGGCGCGCAACCGCGAGCAGAACTTCGCGCTGAACCTGTTGATGAATCCGGAGATCGACTTCGTCACGCTGCTGGGTCAGGCCGGCACCGGCAAGACGCTGGTCGCGCTCGCCGCCGGTCTCGCACAGGTGCTGGACGACAAGCGCTATAACGAGATCATCGTGACGCGCGCGACGGTGCCGGTCGGCGAAGACATCGGTTTCCTGCCGGGTACGGAAGAGGAAAAAATGCAGCCGTGGATGGGTGCATTCGACGACAACCTCGAAGTCCTGCAAAAGACCGACGACGCAGCCGGCGAATGGGGCCGCGCCGCGACTCAGGAGTTGATCCGTTCGCGCCTGAAGGTCAAGAGCATGAACTTCATGCGTGGCCGCACGTTCGTGGATAAGTATCTGATCATCGACGAGGCGCAAAACCTTACGCCGAAGCAGATGAAGACGCTGGTCACGCGGGCGGGTCCGGGCACGAAGATCATCTGTCTGGGCAACATCGCGCAGATCGATACGCCTTATCTGACGGAAGGCAGTTCGGGTTTGACGTATGTGGTCGATCGCTTCAAGGGTTGGGCGCACAGCGGGCATGTGACACTGGCGCGCGGCGAGCGTTCGCGTCTTGCTGACTACGCATCGGAAATTCTCTAAGTTTCAGTTACTTAGCTTTAACCAGAAGCCGCGCCCGGAATACTCCGGGCGCGGCTTTTTTCTTGAATGCACGTTCCCGCCGGGCAACACTTAGCGCACGAACTTCAAGTAATTTGTCAAGAATTCTTGCCGGAGCGAGGTTCCAAGGGCTACCATCCCGACATCGTTCGCCGTTAAACGGGCTTTTACCGCTCTACTCGTCTTCATGCGCCGACTCGCTTTTTCGCTGCTAACCGTTCTGCTGCTTGCCGCCTGCGCCGGCGCGCCGCAGAAGACGTCGTCGCGCTCGGGCAGCTCGGTCGTGGTGGCGAACGGCGCTTATCACGCTCCGCCGCCCGGCTTTCCGAATTTCGTCGACCACAGCATCGGCCGTGAGGAAATCTCGATTCAGGCGATGAGTCTGGTCGGCATTCCATACCGTTGGGGCGGCAATACTCCAGATAGTGGCTTCGATTGCAGCGGATTGGTTCGTTATGTCGTCTCGCGCGCGGCGTCCGTGAATCTGCCGCGCACGACGGCGGACATGAGCGGGCGCGGCGAGTCGATCGAACCGGACGAGATCGCGCCGGGCGATCTGATTTTCTTCAACACGACGGGGCGCGCGCATTCGCACGTCGGGATTTATGTGGGCAAGCTGCGCTTCGTCAACGCGCCGTCGACCGGTGGGACGGTGCGGCTCGACTATTTGACCAATCCTTATTGGGCCAGGCGTTTCGACGGGATTCGCCGCGTGGCTGGTCCGGCCGCGACACCGGCGCCGTTCGATACGCCGAGCTATCAGGCCGCGGCGCCGCAGCCTGAGCGCGTCGCGCCGGTGGCGCAGACGACCCCGGCTTATGCGGGTGCGGCGGGTACAACGGGCACGTCAGCGTTGGCAGGTACGGCGGCGACGGCGGCGATAACCACACAGCCACCGGTTTATGCCACGAGCGCGCTGCAAGCCCAATCGCCGTCGAATCAGGCAGCCCGCGTCGCGGCGACGCCGCGCGCGTCCTTGACCACCGAGGCGCAACCGACAACCACCACTGCCACGTCCCAAGCCGATCCATTCGAACCACCACCGCCGGGCATGAGCGCAGCGCAGATGCAGGCGCGTGCCGCAGGCGCCGTATCGCCGACGCCGGTTCAGGCGGCTCGAGCCAACGCGTATGACGCCGGCGCACCCGCTCAACAACAGCCGACGGCTTCACGCACCGCACCGCAAACCGCGGCCGCCCACGCACCCGATCCAATCGATGCCGCCGCCGACGCGTTCGAGCCGCCGCCGCCCGCGTCCGTTGCTGCACGCCAGGCTCGGCAGGCGCAGCAAGCCGATGAAAATGGCAGCGTGCAGATCATGCGAGCTTCGACGGGCTCGCGCGGCATGCCTGCCCCCACGCAGACCAACGACGACCCGATCGCCCGCTTCGCCAACGGCAACTTCTGACGCACGACGCGGGCTCAGCCGTGAACAAGCGCGGATCAAGCCGCCTCTGCGTCGATACTTCGCGACGTAGGCCGGCCGCAAGCGTACGCGGACCTGACAGCAACGCCCTGTCGCTCACCGTCGCGCAGCGGACCACCGCCCTGCGCAACACAACTCGCACTCGGCACGCGGGCGCAAGCCTGAATCACGCCGCCTGGCGTCGATACTTCGCGGCACAAGCGGCCATCGGCGCACATAGCGACCAGCAACGCCCAGCCGCTCGCCATCCTCCGCCTCACCACCAACCGCACGTCACACCGCCCCCGCCGATCTGCTATCGTCGTCGATATTCTTCCGACAGCGGGTGATGACGATGGATCTCGGGCTTAAAGACAAGGTGGTGTTGATCACGGGCGGCAGCAAGGGAATTGGGTTCGCCTGCGCCCGCGCGTTTGCGCTCGAAGGTGCGAAAGTCGCGATCGTCTCGCGCGATCCCGCCAACCTCGCGCGCGCTTACGAGCAGTTGAAGCAGGAAGGCCTGCACGTGCACCGGACCCGCGCCGATCTGCATGAACCGCACAGTGCCGCCGATATCGTCGAGGAAGTCAGCACCGCGGTCGGCCCGATCGACATACTGATCAACAGCGCCGGCGCCGCGCGCCGTTACGACCCGGAAACGCTCGATGCCGACGCGTTCCGCGCCACCATGGAAGCGAAATACTTCCCGTACATCTATCCCCAGCAGGAAGTACTGCGCCGCATGGCCGAGCGCGCCAAGGCCGGTAACGGCGGCGAGCCCGGCACGATCGTCAACATCATCGGCATGGGCGGCAAGATCGCGAGCGATATCCATATTGCCGGCGGCGCCGCGAACGCGGCGCTGATGCTCGCCACCGTCGGCCTCGCTCACTATTACGCGCGTTACGGCATCCGCATCAACGCGATCAATCCCGGCGCGACGCTGACCGAGCGTATCGAGGAAGCGGTCAAGCTCGAAGCGACGCAGCAAGGCATCGAGAGCGCGGAAGCGCTCGCGCGCGGTCAGGCCAAAGTGCCGCTCGGACGCTATGCCAAACCGGAGGAAATCGCCGACGTCGCGCTGTTTCTGGCGAGCCGCCGCGCGAGCTATGTGACGGGCGCAATCGTCCCGATGGATGGAGCCAGCGCGCCGCTGATCTAGACGGCGCGCTTGGAACCCGGACAGATGGATTGCGCGGCAGCCAGCGCCGCCGCGCGCTTACAGAAAGCGGTGGCCGAGCCACCAGGCCGCACCCGAGAGCATGGCGGAAGCCGGGATCGTCAGAATCCACGCCCACACGATATTACCGGCCACGCCCCAGCGCACCGCGCTCAGCTTCTGCGTCGCGCCGACACCGACGATCGCGCCGGTAATCGTATGCGTGGTGGACACCGGAATGCCGAGCCACGAGGCAGTGAACAGCGTGATCGCGCCGCCCGACTCCGCGCAAAAGCCGCCGACCGGCTTGAGCTTGGTGATCTTCTGGCCCATCGTGCGGACAATGCGCCAGCCGCCAAACAGCGTGCCCACGCCCATCGAAAGATAGCAGCCGCCGATCACCCACAGCGGCGGCGCATCCGCGAACGACGACGCATAACCGGTCGCGATCAGCAGCATCCAGATAATGCCGATGGTTTTCTGCGCATCGTTGCCGCCGTGGCCGAGACTGTACAAGCCCGCCGACACCAGCTGCAGGCGCCGGAAACGCCGGTCGACCTTGCTCGGCGGCGTACGGAAGTAGATCCACGACACCGCCAGCATGAAGAACGAACCGAGCACGAAGCCGAGCAGCGGCGAAATGAAGATGAAGGCGACCGTTTTCATCAGGCCGTCGAAATTCAGCGAGCCCCAGCCTGATTTGGCAAGCGCCGCGCCCACCAGGCCGCCGATCAGCGCATGCGAGGAACTCGACGGAATACCGTAGTGCCAGGTGATGATGTTCCAGCCGATCGCGCCGACCAGCGCGCCGAAAATCACGTAATGGTCGACGATGTTCGGGTCGATCGTGCCCTTGCCGACGGTCGCGGCCACTTTCAGGTGGAACACGAAATACGCGATGACGTTGAAGGCCGCCGCGAAGGCCACCGCCTGCTGCGGCTTCAGCACGCCGGTCGAGACGACCGTGGCGATCGAATTTGCCGCGTCGTGGAAGCCGTTCATGAAGTCGAAGATCAGCGCGACGGCGACCAGGCCGGCGACGACCCAGATTGCAAGTTGTATCGATTGCATTATGCGTTTTCCAGCACGATGCCTTCGATGATGTTCGCTACATCCTCACACTTGTCCGTGATCGTTTCGAGCAATTCGTAGATCGCCTTCAGCTTGATCAGGGTCTTGACGTTGTCCTCTTCGCGGAACAGTTTCGACATGGCCGAGCGCAGCACGCGGTCGGCCTCCGATTCCAGACGGTCGATGTCCTCGCAGGCTTTCAGGATCTGGCTCGCCTGCTTCATGTCCGACAGCAGGCTCACGGCGAACTGCACACGCTCGGAGGTTGCCGTGCAGATGTGCGCCAACTGACTCGCCTCGGAGGTCACGGCCTGCACGTCGTACAGCGAAATGGCGGTGGCGACGTCCTCCATCAGGTCGAGGATGTCGTCCATCGTGGTGATCAGCTTGTGGATCTCGTCACGGTCGAGCGGCGTGATGAATGTCTTGTGCAGCAGGTCGATGGTTTCGTGCGTGAGCTTGTCAGCGGCCTTCTCGGCTTTCTGCACGTTCTGCTTGTGGGTCTCGGCGTCCTGCAGGTTGTCGATCAGCAGCTCGAGTTCGCGGCTTGCCGAGACGATGCACGTTGCGTGCGCATTGAAAATTTCAAAGAACTTGCCCTCGGTGGGCATGAATCGACCGAACATTGGGATCCCGAAAATTGGTCACATTATGGCTGACATAAAACCGCCACATTGTACCGTTGCGAGACCCAAGCCGCACTTTTGAAAGCGCCGTTACAACGACGCTTCAGTTATCGCTTCACTTCTCCGCTCAATCGCTGTAGAAATTCTGCGCGCCGGCAAAGTTGTCGAACTTCGTGAATTGACCATGGAACGTGAGCCGAACGGGACCGATTGGCCCATTCCGCTGCTTACCGATGATGATTTCGGCCGTGCCTTTGTCGGGACTATCCGGGTTGTACACTTCGTCGCGGTAAATGAACAGGATCACGTCGGCATCCTGCTCGATAGCGCCGGATTCGCGCAAGTCCGACATGATCGGCCGCTTGTTCGGGCGCTGTTCGAGGCCGCGGTTCAACTGCGACAAGGCGATCACCGGTACATCGAGTTCCTTGGCGAGACTCTTCAGCGAACGCGAGATTTCCGAGATTTCGGTCGCGCGGTTTTCACCTGACGACGAGCCGCTCATCAGTTGCAAATAGTCGATGATGATCAACCCGAGCTTGCCGCACTGGCGCGACAATCGGCGCGCCCGCGAGCGCAATTCCATCGGGTTCAGACCGCCGGTTTCGTCGATGAAAATCTGCGCCTCGCTCATCTTCTGCACAGCGTGCGTGAGCTTCGGCCAATCTTCATCGGTCAGGCGCCCGGTTCGCATACGGTGCTGATCCAGCCGCCCAACCGAGCCGAGCATACGCATGGTGAGCTGCGAACCCGGCATTTCCATCGAAAACACCGCGACCGGCAAGCCGTACTCGACCGCTACATATTCGCCGATGTTCATCGAGAACGCCGTTTTACCCATCGACGGACGGCCCGCGACGATGATCAGCTCGCCGCCGTGCATGCCCGAAGTCATTCGGTCCAGATCGACAAAGCCGGTTGGCGTGCCGGTTACGTCGCTCGGATTGGCGGTGTGATAAAGCGTGTCGATCCGCTCGACCACTTGCGTGAGCAGCGGCCCGATTTCGAGGAAGCCTTGCGTGCCGCGCGCGCCGTCCTCGGCGATCGAGAACACCTTCGACTCGGCCTCGTCCAGCAGTTGGCGGACTTCCTTCCCCTGCGGGTTGAAGGCGTCGGCGGAGATTTCATCGGCGACCGAGACCAGCCGGCGCAGCACCGCGCGATCGCGCACGATTTCCGCGTAGCGGCGGATGTTGGCCGCGCTCGGCGTGTTCTGCGCCAGCGCGTTCAGATAGGCCAGACCGCCGACCTCTTCCGCCTTGCCCGAGGTGCCGAGCGCCTCGTACACGGTAATCACGTCGGCCGGACGCGTGGCCGCGATCAGCTTGCCGATGTGCTCGAAGATGATGCGGTGGTCGTAGCGGTAAAAATCGCTCTGCGACAGGAAGTCGGCGATGCGGTCCCACGCGGCATTGTCGAGCAGCAGGCCGCCCAGCACCGATTGCTCGGCCTCGATCGAATGCGGCGGGACTTTCAGCGACTCGAGTTGGGGATCTTTGGACGGTGCGTTCATGGAGAGGGATTATCGGGCAAATCGGGGGCGCGCGGGCGGCTGCGGCGAGCGGGAAAAACAAAAAAACGGGCACCAAAAAAAACAGGGGCCGGTTACCCGGCCCCTGCCTTTTGCCAGCAACCTCCTGGCTGATGCTATGTGATGCTTAGACGCGGTCGGCTTAGACGCGGTCGGCTTAGACGCGGTCGGCTTAGACGTGTTCGCCGATCACAGCCACCGTCACATCGACCAGAACGTCGGTGTGCAGCGAGATTTGAACTGCGTGCTCGCCAACCATCTTCAGCGGGCCTTCCGGCAGACGCACTTGCGCCTTTTCCACTGCGAAGCCTTGCTTGACCAGGGCTTCAGCGATGTCCGCGTTCGTCACCGAACCGAACAGACGGCCGTCGACGCCAGCCTTCTGGTTGATCTGAACCGTCGAGCCACCCAGCTTTTCGCCTTGGGCTTGAGCAGCAGCCAGCTTTTCACCGGCAACTTTTTCGAGTTCTGCGCGGCGCACTTCGAATTCAGCCAGGGCTTCCTTCGTTGCACGGCGAGCTTGCTTGTTCGGGATCAGGAAGTTACGTGCGTAACCGTCCTTGACCTTCACGATATCGCCCAGGTTGCCCAGATTGACGACTTTTTCCAGAAGAATAATTTGCATTCGGATACTCCTTATCGCGTCGTCGGGTTAGGCCTTGTGCTGGTCGGTGTACGGCACCAGCGCGAGGAAACGTGCGCGCTTGATTGCCGTGTCCAGCTGGCGTTGATAGTGCGACTTCGTACCCGTGAGACGCGCCGGCGTGATCTTGCCGTTTTCGCCGATGAAGTCCTTCAGCGTTTCGAGGTCCTTGTAGTCGATGTGATCGACGTTAGCGGCCGTGAAACGGCAGAACTTCTTGCGCTTGAAGAGCGGATTTTGTTGCTGACGACGCTTGTCGAATTTCTTACCAGTCGGGCGGGGCATGTTCAGTCCTTTCCAATGTCCTGCAATGCTGTGATGTGAAATACCAGAGTTCTTGCGTTGCGGTGCTTTTTCGCCAGAAAGCCTGTGAAGAGCGTTTCCACGCCCATCTGACAGCTTTCCAGCTTACCGCTCGCCTCGCCTGCGGCTACTGCCTGCATGGTCAGCTCGACTTGCCGGGCAATGCCGGCTTCGACGACTTCCGTGCGGTGGTGCAACGTGCAGCCTGCAATCGGAACGCCGGCGGGGGTGTACCGCACCGGTTCGCGTTCGACGACGCTGGCCGTGAGTTGCAGCCGGTTCATGTAGCCTTTGGCGAGAACGACGCTGAATCTGGTAGCTTAAATAGTGTGTCTTAAGCCTGCGCTTCGGACGGTTGCGTAGCAGCCGACTTCTTGGCTTCTTCGCGCTGCACTTCCTTCATCATCGGCGACGGGCCGGTTTCGGCCTTCTTCATCTTGACGATCAGGTGACGCAGAACGGCGTCGTTGAACTTGAATGCGTGTTCCAGCTCGTCGAGCGTGGTTTGGTCGCATTCGATGTTCATGCAGACGTAGTGAGCCTTCGCGAGTTTCTCGATCATGTAGGCCAGTTGGCGACGGCCCCAGTCCTCGATACGGTGGATCTGGCCACCGTGCGACGTGATCGTGCTCTTGTAACGTTCGATCATGGCGGGCACTTGCTCGCTCTGATCGGGATGCACGATAAAGACGATTTCATAATGACGCATACACACTCCTTGTGGATTAAAGCCACCCGGGCGTCGGAACCGGTGTGGCAAGTGAGAAGCCAAAGAGTGTAACTCGATTAGGGCCGGGTTGCAAGATATGCTGTTATTGCGGGGCGCGAATCGGGTGTGTTTTCAAGGGTTTAGGCGGTGGAGCCGCGAAGCCGGATGCGGCATCTCGCTCCGGGAAGCCTGAAACGGACGGTCAGCCTTTGCGCGTTAAGCAAGAGACCCTCGCCGCCCGGCGGCCTGGTGGCCCGCCAAGGCCGCCAGGCCGCCGTTTGCAGACTACGAGCCTGCTTCCGTGCGCTCGCTACCGCTTTGCAGGCGCGCCTTCAGCGCCACTTCGAGCCCCTTCAGCGCGTCGGGCGCCGCGTCCGAAATCGCCCACCAGGTCATGCCTTCCGCGTTCCAGTGCGCGATCGAGTAGCCTTCGCGGCCGAGCGTCGCGGGCACCGTGCCGTCCGTGTTTCGGCCTGTACCGCCTGAGGCGGCCTGCGGAAACACGTACACGTCGATCACGTGCTTCTGGTAGCGGTACACCAGCACGGCCACCCGCTGATGCGCGAGATAGTCCAGACGCCCGCCTTCCAGCGCGAAACCGCTCGCAGCCAGATCCTCGACCGGTGGCGAATAGTCGAGCCGGCCATTGAACCACGGCTTGACCGTATGCCGGTCCGTCGAAATCACGTCGATGTCGCGCCCCGACACCTGCGCGCGGACATGGCTTTCCACCAGTTCGTCGGCGAACGGCCCAAAGTCCGCCGGCCGGTGCAGGTTCAACGCCACGCCCGCCGCGACCGCGCACAACGCGACGACCAGCGCCGTCAGCCAGCCGCGCGCGAACACGCCGCCTGAGCCAACCGAGCCGCCCGCGCCCGTCGGCCAGCCGAACCCGTCTTGCGGCGCGCGCCAGCCATCCAGCAATCGATCGAGCCAGCCCCGCCGCGCGCGCTCGCGCGGCGGCGTCTTGACGTTGGCAACCGGCGCCTCGGCCGTGGCAACTGGTTCCTCAATCGGCGGCAATCCGGCGACGATCCGCTCGCGCAGCGACTGCGGCGCGCGATGGTAAGGCGCCGCGCGCAGCGCGCCGCTCAAAGCCCGCAGGTTTTCGCTTTCGCGCCGGCAGGCGGCGCAGCTCTCGATGTGCTGCTGGACGCGCCGGGCATCCGGCGCGGGTAATTCCTGATCGGCGTTCGCGTCGAGGAGCGGCCGCGCTTCGTTACAGTCCATCTGGCGTCTCCTGAGCGTTGCCGGCGGCGCTGCCGCCTGGCGTGTTGAGTGGCCGGCCGTTGGCGGACGCCCGCAAGGGTGTCACGCTCGCCGTGGCCGATTTACCTGGGCCGGACGCCGCGCACGTCGACGACCTGTGCGGCGCTGTTCCGCCCCCCTGTTTCTCCATGAGCAACGCGGCCAGCTTGCGGCGCCCCCGCGCGAGCCGGGACATCACCGTGCCGATCGGCACGTCCGCCACCGCCGCGATCTCCCGATACCCCATCTCCTCCAGCTCCCTCAGCATCAGCACTTCCCGGTACTCGACCGGCAACTGCGCGAGCGCCTCGTGGACGAGTTTCGTATCCTCGTCGCGGATCAGGAGTGCTTGCGGGTCGGCGCCACCCACGCTCCAGCCGTCGAAGGTGGCGTCGTCCATGGTGTCGTCGAATTCGACCGTTTCGTGCGACGACGCACGCCGCCGCCATTCCGTGTACCAGGTACGGCGCACGATCGCCAGCAGCCACGGCCGCGCCGAATCGCCGCGAAAGGTGTCGAAGAAGCGAAACGCGCGCATGAAGGCTTCCTGCACGACATCGTCGGCATCGCTGGCGTTACCGCACAACCAGCGCGCAAGGTTGTACGCGGCATCGAGGTGCGGCAGC
This sequence comes from Paraburkholderia dipogonis, assembly GCF_046027395.1. Lineage (GTDB taxonomy): Bacteria > Pseudomonadota > Gammaproteobacteria > Burkholderiales > Burkholderiaceae > Paraburkholderia > Paraburkholderia dipogonis_A. The sequence continues at coordinate 206,455 of NZ_JAQQEG010000008.1, forward strand.
GCCATCTGCTGAAAGCGCCGGCTCCTCGCTGCTTCGGACTCGCCGTGCGCGCGGACAGGTTCTGAATCGGTCTGGACCACTTCGGCCCTCCAGGGCATTGCGGGCTATGCGATGGAGCTCGTCGTGACACTCTCTACAGCGCATAACCGGCTATCCGCGAAGTTTATTCCCGCCGCCACGCGAAATCCGCCAAAAAATCCGGCCGACCCGCCGCCTGCCCCTCAGTAAGCCGGGCGGTTCCAGTAATCCTCGCTGGCGTACACCTCTTTCAGATAATCGATGAAGTACCGCACCTTGGCCGGCACATACCGTTGCTGCGGGTAGACGGCGAGAATGTCGTAATCGGGTAGCGCGAACTCGTCGAGCACGGTTTCCAGTTCGCCGCGCGCCAGTTGCTGCTGGATTTCCCACGTGGAGCGCCAGCCGAGTCCAAGCCCTTCCGACACCCACCGGTGCAGCAGTTCGCCGTCGTTGCAGTCGAGCGTGCCGCCCACGCGCACCGTCGCCAGCTTGCCGTTGCGGCGGAAGTACCAGCCGCGGTTCTGTCCGCCTTGCAGATTGAACGCGAGACAGTTGTGCTGCGGCAGGTCTTCGAGTGTTTTTGGCCTGCCGTATTGGCGGAAATACGCCGGCGTGCCGCACACCACGCGCCGGTTCGACGCCAGCTTGACCGCCACGAAGTTCGGATCGACCGCGCCGCCGATGCGGATCGACAGGTCGTAACCCTCGCGCACCAGATCCACTACCCGGTCGGTCAGATTGAACGACACCTGCAATTCCGGCTTATCGGCGAGAAACGCCGGGGCGAGCGGCGCGACGTGCTTGCGCCCGAACGCGGCCGGCGCCGACACGATCAGATGCCCGTTCACCGCGCGCCGCCCGGCGCTTAACTCGTTTTCCGCCTGATCCCATTCGGTGAGCAGACCGCGGCAGCGCTCCAGGAACGCGGCGCCGTCTTCGCTGACCACCAGCCGGCGCGTCGAGCGGTACATCAGTTTGACACCGAGGCGCTTTTCCAGCGCGTCGATGCGGCGGCCGAGAATCACCGGCGACACGCCCTCCTCCAGCGCGGCCGCCGCGAGGCTGCCTGCGTCCGCGACGCGCACGAACGTTTCGATCTGTTTGAAGCGGTCCATTTTTATCTCCCACCTGCTAGTCCCGATGCCAGCCCACGGGCCATTCCATACTTTTTGTTTCGAAATAAGCGACCCGGACTGATCTTATCAAACCTTTACGTCAGGCCTAAAGTGCACTCAACACGTTTAGTTAGCCCATTCCCAGACATTCAGGAGACATTCATGGCCAAGATGAGAGCCGTCGACGCAGCCGTGCTGGTGCTCGAAAAAGAAGGTATCGACACCGCATTCGGCGTTCCGGGCGCAGCGATCAACCCGTTCTACTCGGCCATGCGCAAGGCAGGCAACATCAGCCACGTGCTGGCCCGCCACGTCGAGGGCGCGTCGCATATGGCCGAAGGCTATACGCGCGCTCAACCGGGCAACATCGGCGTGTGTATCGGCACGTCGGGCCCCGCCGGCACCGACATGATCACCGGTTTGTACTCGGCTCAGGCCGACTCCATTCCTATTCTCGCCATCACGGGCCAGGCGCCGCGCGCGCGTCTGTACAAGGAAGACTTCCAGGCCGTCGATATCGAATCGATCGCCAAGCCTGTCACCAAGTGGGCCGTCACCGTGCGTGAACCGGCGTTGGTCCCGCGCGTGTTCCAGCAGGCTTTCCACCTGATGCGCTCGGGCCGTCCGGGTCCGGTGCTGGTCGACCTGCCGATCGACGTGCAGCTCGCCGAAATCGAATTCGACATCGACACGTACGAACCGCTGCCGGTCTACAAGCCGAAAGCATCGCGCAAACAGATCGAAGCCGCCCTCACGTTGCTGAACGACTCGGACAAGCCGCTGATCGTCTCGGGTGGCGGCGTGCTGAACGCAGCCGCGGAAGACCTGCTCGTCACGTTCGCTGAAACCATCGGCGTGCCGGTGATCCCGACGCTGATGTCGTGGGGCGCGATTCCCGACGACCATCCGTTGATGGCCGGCATGGTCGGCCTGCAAACCTCGCACCGCTACGGCAACGCGACGATGCTCGCCTCCGACTTCGTGCTCGGCATCGGCAACCGCTGGGCGAACCGTCACACGGGCAGCGTCGAGGTGTACACGAAGGGCCGCAAGTTCGTGCACGTCGACATCGAACCGACGCAGATCGGCCGCGTGTTCGGCCCGGATCTCGGCATCGTGTCGGACGCGAAGGCCGCGCTCGAACTGTTCGTCGAAGTGGCGCAGGAATGGAAGGCCGCGGGCAAGCTGAAGGACCGCAGCGCATGGGTCGCCGATTGCCAGCAACGCAAGAAGACGATGCTCCGCAAGACGCACTTCGACAACGTGCCGATGAAGCCGCAACGCGTCTACGAAGAAATGAACCAGGTGTTCGGCCGCGACACGTGCTACGTGAGCACGATCGGTCTCTCGCAGATTGCCGGCGCGCAATTCCTGCACGTCTACAAGGCGCGCAACTGGATCAACTGCGGCCAGGCCGGCCCGCTCGGCTGGACGATTCCGGCAGCGCTCGGCGTGCGTGCCGCTGACCCGCAACGTCCGATCGTGGCGCTCTCAGGCGACTACGACTTCCAGTTCATGATCGAAGAGCTGGCAGTGGGCGCGCAATTCAAGCTGCCATACGTGCATGTGGTGGTGAACAACTCGTACCTCGGCCTGATCCGCCAGGCACAGCGCGCATTCGATATGGACTTCTGCGTGCAGCTCGGCTTCGAGAACATCAATGCGCCGGAGATGAACGGCTACGGCGTGGATCACGTTGCCGTCGCGGAAGGTCTGGGTTGCAAGGCGATCCGCGTGTTCAAGCCGGAAGAACTGAAGCCCGCGCTGCTGAAGGCGCAATCGATGCTCTCCGAGTTCAACGTGCCGGTGATCGTCGAAGTGATCCTCGAACGTGTGACCAACATTTCGATGGGCACCGAAATCGACGCGATCAACGAGTTCGAAGAACTGGCCGCGAAGCGCGAAGACGCACCGACCGCGATCAGCATGCTCGACTGAGACTGAGTTGCTGGACGCGTTGAACAAGTAAGCATCACGTGAGCGCGGTTCAGCAACACCGAACCGCCTCACGAAGCCATTCCACTGACCGACCAGAGAGACAGACGCACCATGCCGAAATTTGCAGCGAATCTCACCATGCTGTTCAACGAAGTCCCGTTCCTCGACCGCTTTGCGGCTGCGGCGGACGCGGGCTTTCACGCCGTCGAATTCCTGTTTCCGTATCCGTTTCAGATCGCTGAGTTGAGCGAACGTCTGCAGCAGAACCGCTTGAAGCTGGTGCTGCATAACCTGCCCGCGGGCAACTGGGAAGCGGGCGAACGCGGTATCGCGTGCCTGCCGGATCGCGTAAGCGAATTCCAGGAAGGCGTCGGCCGCGCGATCGAATACGCGACAGCACTGAAGGTGCCGCAATTGAACTGCCTCGTCGGTATTCCGACGGCCGGCGTCGATGCGGACAAGGCGCGCTCGACCATCGTCGACAACCTGCGCTTCGCCGCGGGCGAATTGAAGAAGGCCGGCATCAAGCTGCTGGTCGAGCCGTGCAACTCCTACGATATTCCGGGCTTCGCACTGAACCGTTCGGGCGAAGGCCTCGACGTAATTCGCGCAGTCGGTTCGGACAATCTGTTCCTGCAATACGACATCTATCACATGCAACGGATGGAAGGCGAACTCGCGGCGACCATCAAGAAGAACCTGCCGCAGATCGCGCACATCCAGCTCGCCGACAACCCGGGTCGCAACGAACCGGGCACGGGCGAAATCAACTACCCGTTCCTGTTCGAACTGCTCGACTCGCTCGGCTACGACGGCTACGTCGGCTGCGAATACAAACCGCGCACGACGACCACCGCCGGCCTCGGCTGGGTGCAGAGCGTGGCCGGGCAAACCCGCGGCGCGGCGCACGCCGCCGCCTGAGCGCCGCATCGCTTCATTGATCGGTGGGATCAGGCGCTTCTCGCCCCGAAGGACGTCCTCTTGCGGGACACCCAACAACACTGGAGATTTAGACACATGGCAAAGATCGGTTTCATCGGCCTCGGCATCATGGGCGCGCACATGGCGCGCAACCTCATCAAGGGCGGTCACTCGCTGTTCGTGAATGGCGCGTACCCGGTGCCGGAAGATCTGAGCAAGACGACGAGCGTCGTCGCGAATTCGACCGCTGTCGCGCAGGCCGCCGACATCGTCATCATCATGGTGCCGGACACGCCTGACGTCGCCAACGTGCTGTTCGCCGACGACGGCGTCGCCGCCGGCCTCTCGCAAGGCAAGCTCGTGATCGACATGAGCTCGATCTCGCCGCTCGACACGCAAGCGTTCGCGAAGAAGATCAACGCGCTGGGCGTCGACTACCTGGATGCGCCGGTCTCCGGCGGCGAAGTCGGCGCGCGTGAAGCGTCGCTGACGATCATGGTGGGCGGCCCGGAAAAAGCGTTCGCCACGGCCAAGCCGCTGTTCGAACTGATGGGCAAGAACATCTCGCTGATCGGCGACAACGGCGCGGGTCAGACCTGCAAGGTCGCGAACCAGATCATCGTCGCGCTGAACATCGAAGCCGTGGCCGAAGCGCTGCTGTTCGCGTCGCGCTCGGGCGCCGATCCGGAACGTGTGCGCAAGGCGCTGATGGGCGGCTTCGCTTCGTCGCGGATTCTTGAAGTGCACGGCGAGCGCATGACCAAGCGCAAGTTCGATCCGGGCTTCCGCATCGAACTGCACCAGAAGGATCTGAACCTCGCACTCGACGGCGCACGCAAGCTGGGTATCGCCCTGCCGCATACGGCGAGCGCGCAGCAACTGTTCAGCGTATGCGCAGCGAATGGCGGCAAGGCATGGGATCACTCGGCGATGGTGCGCGCGCTCGAAATCATGGCGAATTACGAAGTCGCGCAAGCGCCGGGCAGCGAAGCCAAGGCCGCATAAGGAAGCAATACGGACTGCCGTGATCGTTGCATGATCAACGTCATGGCAGTCGCAGGTGGGGCGCCCGGTTCGTCGTGCGGCACGCACGGCGGAACGGGCAAATCGTGCCGCTCTGGGCTGAGAGCGGCAAGTGGGGTCCGCAGCGGCACCCGGCGGCGCCGGGGAAGCCTTGGTCGGTCAGACGTCGTCGTCGGGTGTCCGGCTGTCGGATTTCATGTTTAACGATGCTTATGCTTTTTCGGCCAAACTCTCGCAGCGGGTGCGTCATGACGCCGCCTGCCGGCACCTCCCTTTGCAGGTCTCCTCGCACGTGTGCTCGCAAGTCCGCTTGCATTTGCTTGCAACTCCGTCCCCTTTGCACGACCTTTTTTGACACATCGGTCCGCGCTTTTCTCCTACACTCGTTGAGTCTGGTTGCGGGTGTGTCAGCGATCACGTGCGGCTTGCCGATCATGGCAACGCATGTCCTCTGCTTCATCCGCCCGATTCCCAGCCAGTGTTCAACCCGTGAGCGGAATGTGCTTGCGCCAGTAACCTATCTGCAAAGGATTCAGAATGAGCATCTTTGGTGACATCGTACATAAGCTCTTTGGCAAAGCGAAACCGGACCAGCCCGCGCCCGCTGTTGAGCCGACACCGGATCCGGCCGCAGCGCAAGCTGCTGCACCGGCGGCTACCCCGGCGCCCGCGCCGCTGGCCGACGTCGACGTCGCTGTCGTCATGGACCAGTTCGTGAGTGAGAGCGGTCAAACGTTGAACTGGCGTACGTCGATCGTCGACACGCTGAAAGCGCTCGGCGTCGACAGCAGCCTCGATCATCGCAAGGAACTCGCCAAGGAACTGAAGTACACCGGCGACACGAATGATTCGGCAAGCATGAACATCTGGCTGCACAAACAGGTGATGGTGGCACTGGCAGCTAACGGCGGCAAGTTGCCGCCGGATCTGTCGAACTGACTGCTTGCCGACGCCGCCTCGTTGCGGTGCTAGCGATAAGCCTCAAGCTGAAACGACAACGCGGCGCCCAGGTCATCGACCGGAGCGCCGCGTTGTCATTCAAGCTTCATGTGCGGGACACGGTTCTGACTTTGAAGCCGGCCTGTCCGCGCTGAATCGATCAGTACGTATCGAATAACTTCTGCAACGCCACCGGCCCGGTAGCGCCCGCGGCCAATGCCAGCATCAGCAACACGCGCGCCTTGTACGGATTCAGCGAACCTGCGCTGACGAAACCGAGCGCGTCGTCGGCGGCCGCGCCGTTGCGCATCACATGCCCCGACCCGACGCGCGACGCACGCACCACCGCGACGCCTTGCGAAGCGGCATCGGCCAGCGCCTGCTGCACCGAAGCGTGAATCGAGCCGTTGCCCGTGCCCGCCACGACGATTCCGCGCACTCCGGCGGCAACCAACGCATCCACGGCAATGCGCGACACGCCCGCGTAACTCACCACGATCTCCACATGCGGCCACTTCGCACCGATCACGAATTCGGTCGCGAGCGTATGCGGACGCACCACGCTGCGCTGGAATTCGACGCGGCCGTCCTGCACCCAGCCGAGCGCGCCGATTTCGGGCGAATGAAAAGCATCCACTGCGTAAGTGCTCGTCTTGACCACGTCGCGCGCGCTATGAATCTTGTTGTTGAAGGCCACCAGCACGCCCTGCCCGCGCGAGGCTGCCTGTGCCGCGACCGTCACGGCGTTCAGCAGATTCAGCGGACCATCGGCGGACAGCGCCGAGGCCGGGCGCATGGCCGCGGTCAACACGACCGGCTTGTCTGACTTGACAGTGAGATGCAGCAGGTAAGCGGTTTCTTCGAGCGTGTCGGTGCCATGCGTGACCACCACACCGTCGACGTCGTCCGTGGCAAGCAACGTGTTGATGTGTTGCGCGAGCGTGGTCCACAGCGGCATTGCCATGTCCTTGCTGTCGACGCTCGCAATCTGCTCGCGCTCGATTCGCGCCACCGTGGACAAGGCCGGCACCACGGCCAGCAGTTGCTCGACCCCGATCACACCGGCCTGATAACCGGATGTGTTGGTAGCGCTCGCGGCCGCGCCGGCGATCGTGCCGCCGGTCGCCAGGACGACGATGCGCGGCAGCGGCGGCGTGGCGCCTTCGTCTGAAGGTATAGCGGAAGAAGAAGTCGAAGTATTCATGGCGGCGATTGTAAGCGATGCGCCGCGCGCCGCCATGCGTGAAAAAACGGATGTCCGTTCATTTCGGAGCGGGATGAGGCCGGCGCTCCGTGCGCCACGAGTTCGCGTAGCGTTTGCATCCAGGCCAGCCGCAGCCCGCATGAAGTTCGCACTGGCCGACGCCGCGATGAATTCACGCGGCGCCGTTCACGCGTTGCGCCGGATCGCGGCGATCCGGCGCATCCGTCAAACCGCTTCGCGCAACTGCGCGGCGATATCCGCTTCGTTCAATTGCGGCGCGAACATCTCGATCAACCGATACGCGTACGCGCGCAGGAACGCGCCCTTGCGCAAACCGACCCGCGTCGTGCTCGCCTCGAACAGATGCTGCGTGTCGAGCGCGACCAGTTCCGTGTCGCGCTTCGGATCGTAGGCCATCGCCGCGACCACGCCGATGCCCATGCCGAGTTCGACGTAGGTCTTGATCACGTCGGCGTCGATCGCGGTCAGCACGACGTCGGGCAACGCGCCCGCTTTTGCGAATGCCTGGTCGATATGCGAGCGGCCCGTGAAGTCCTGGTCGTAAGTGACGATCGGGAATTCGGCGATCTCGTCGAGCGTCAGATTCGGCCGGCCCACCAGCGGATGACCCTTCGGCACGACCACGACGTGATGCCACGAATAGCACGGGAACGTGACGATATCCGGGAAACGGTCGAGCGCTTCGGTCGAGATGCCGATATCCGCTTCGCCATTGATGATCATCTGCGCGATCTGTTGCGGACTGCCCTGACGCAGCGCCAGATGTACTTTCGGGAACACCTCGGTGAATTGACGGATCACCTTAGGCAACGCGTAGCGCGCCTGCGTGTGGGTGGTGGCCACGACGAGGTGACCGCTATCCTGGTCAGCGTACTGGCGCGCGACGCGGCGCAGATTCTCGGCGTCGAGCAGCATCCGCTCGATCAGTTGATGCACCGCCTTGCCCGGCTCGGTGAGGCCTGTGAGACGCTTGCCGCGTCGAATGAAAATGTCGACGCCGAGTTCGTCTTCCAGATCCTTGATCTGTTTCGAGACGCCCGACTGCGACGTGTACAGCACGTTCGCCACCTCGGTCAGATTCATGTTCTGACGCACGGCTTCGCGCACAAAACGCAATTGCTGAAAATTCATCTTGATGTCTCCGGTTCTGCCAGAGTTAAGTTATTTGAGTTCGATTGAAACGCCGAGTCGTGTTGCTGTTGCTGCGCGCCTGACTGCGCTCACTGCGCCGGAAAAACGCGCAATGCACGCGGTACCGCCGTCACGCCGTCGCCGATCGAGAGCTGCAGATCGCGCCACGCTTCGCGATCGAGTTCGGCTTCGAGCAGGTTGCCCTCGCGGCCCGCGAGTTCGACTCGCACCGAACCGCCCAGCGTCACCACGCGCCGCACGTCGACGACGATGCCTTCGCGATGGCCGGACGCCTGCGGATACAGTTGCAGATCGTGCGGACGCACATAAGCGAACGCCGGGCCGCTGAAATCGGCCTTGATCGTGACCGGCAGCGCCGCGCCGTCGACCACGAAACCACTCGCATCGACGTTGCCATGCAGACGGTTGGCCGCGCCGAGAAACTCGTAGACGAACGAGGTTTGCGGATGGTCGTACACGTCCTGCGGACTACCCACCTGCTCCACGTGCCCGCGATTGAGCACGACGATACGGTCGGCCACTTCGAGCGCTTCTTCCTGATCGTGCGTGACGAAGATCGTCGAGATATGCAGATCGTCATGCAGGCGCCGCAGCCAGCTACGCAGTTCCTTGCGCACCTTTGCATCCAGCGCGCCGAACGGTTCGTCGAGCAGCAGCACTTTCGGCTCGACGGCCAACGCGCGCGCGAGCGCGATACGTTGCCGCTGGCCGCCCGACAATTCCGACGGATAGCGTTGCGCGAGCCAGTCGAGTTGCACGAGCTTGAGCAACTCATGCACCTTCTCGCGGATCACCGCTTCCGAGGGACGCTCCTTGCGCGGCTTCACGCGCAAGCCGAACGCCACATTCTCGAACACCGTCATATGGCGGAACAGCGCGTAATGCTGGAATACGAAGCCCACTTCCCGCTCGCGTGCGCCGACCGTCGCCACGTCCTGGCCTTGCAGCACGACCTGGCCGCCGTCGGCGTATTCGAGTCCCGCGATCACGCGCAGCAAGGTCGTCTTGCCACAACCCGACGGCCCGAGCAGCGCAACCAGTTCACCCGGCGGAAAGTCGAGCGACACGTTATCGAGCGCGACGAAATCGCCGAAGCGCTTCTGCAGGTTACGAACGGTGATACCCATTACAGCTCTCCTTGCTTGAGCGTGTGTTGCTGCGATGCATGCGTTGCTTGCGTTGTGTGTGTTGCGCGTGTTGCGGGTTTTGCGGGTGTTGCATTGCCCGGCGGCGTGACGGGACCGGCGTACGCGGGCACATCGCGCGCGGCCGACAGTTCCGCCGACATATGGCGCTCGGCGAGCAGCTTCAGGCCGAGCGTCACGAGCGCGAGCAGAGCCAGCACCGACGCCACGGCGAATGCCGCCGAGAAGTTGTATTCGTTGTAGAGAATTTCGACGTGCAGCGGCATCGTGTCGGTCTGGCCGCGAATATGGCCCGACACCACGGACACCGCGCCGAACTCGCCCATCGCCCGCGCGTTACACAGAATCACGCCGTACAGCAGGCCCCATTTGACGTTGGGCAGCGTGACACGGCGGAAGATCTGCCAGCCCGACGCGCCGAGCACATGCGCGGCTTCTTCTTCGTCGTTGCCTTGTGCCTGCATCAGCGGAATCAGTTCACGCGCGACGAACGGGAACGTGACGAAGATCGTCGCCATCACGATGCCGGGCACCGCGAAAATGATCTGGATGTTGTGGTCCTGCAGCCACGGGCCGAACCAGCCCTGCGCGCCGAACATCAGCACGTAGATCAAGCCCGAGATCACCGGCGACACCGAGAACGGCAGATCGATCAGCGTGGTCAGCAGCGCCTTGCCGCGGAACTCGAACTTGGCGATACACCACGAAGCCACGAGACCGAACACGAGGTTCAGCGGCACGGCGATCGCGGCGGTGATCACGGTGAGCTTGATCGCCGACAGCGCGTCCGGATCGGCGAGCGATTCCAGATAGAAACCGAGCCCCTTGCTCAACGCCTGATAGAACACGGCGACGAGCGGCACGACGAGAAACAGCGCGAGAAACAGCAGCGCGATGCCAGTCAGAATCCAGCGCACGACGGGCGGCTCGGTGACCGGATCGGGCCGGCGTGCAACATTCAGCGGCGCGCGCGGCGCCACGGCCACAGCTGCTGTACCTGTATTCTTCACGGAATCGCGGCTCATTGCGCACCTCCGCCGACACCGATCGCCGCGACACTCGCAGCGGCAGGCGCCGGGCCCGCACCGCCACGGCCTGTGCGGCGCTGCAAATACCACTGCAAGGTATTGATCAACAACAGCATCAGGAACGACACGACCAGCATGACGACCGCGATGGCAGTCGCGCCCGCATAGTCGTATTGCTCGAGCTTGGTGATGATGAGCAGCGACGTGATCTCCGACTTCATCGGCACATTGCCGGCGATGAAAATCACCGAACCGTACTCGCCGAGCGCGCGCGCGAACGCCAGCGCGAAGCCTGTCAACAACGCCTGGAACACGGCCGGCAACACCACCCGGCGGAACGTCAGCCAGCGCGATGCGCCGAGGCACGCCGCCGCCTCTTCCTGCTCACGTTCGAACTCTTCGAGAACCGGCTGCACCGTGCGCACGACGAACGGCAAGCCGATGAACGTCAGCGCGACCAGCACGCCCGCGGGCGTGAACGCGATCTTCAGCCCGAGTGGTTCAAGAAACTGCCCGATCCAACCATTGCCTGCGTACACAGCCGCGAGCGAAATACCGGCGACCGAGGTAGGCAACGCGAACGGCAGATCGACCACGGCATCGACGATGCGCTTGAACGGAAACGTGTAGCGTACCAGCACCCACGCGACCAGAAAGCCGAACACCGCATTGATCAGCGCGCCGCCGAGCGCGGAAAAGAATGTGAGCCGATACGACGCGAGCACGCGCGGCGAACTCACCGCGCGCACGAACTGGCTCCAGTCGAGCGTCGCGGTCTTGAGAAAGGTCGCCGCAAGCGGAATCAGCACCACGAGGCTCAGATAAGCCACCGTGATGCCGAGTGTCAGGCCAAAACCGGGCAACGCGCTCGGTTTTCGGAAGGTCAACGTCGTCATGCTCGTTACTCGTTCAGGTTGATGCTCGTGTTGCCGGCCGCCGGGCCCTGGCGGCCAAAAGCGCGCCCCATGGGGCGCGCTCGGGAGTGACGCGTTGCCGCGTCGTTTTCTTGCCAACGCCGGTGAAGGCAGAGGCTTGATCGTTACTGCGGCTGATAGATCGAATCGAACACACCGCCGTCGGCAAAGTGCGTCTTCTGCGCGTTGGCCCAGCCACCGAACGAATCGTCGATCGTGTACAGCTTCAGCTTCGGAAACTTGGCGGTCAGTTCGGCCGGCACCTTGTTCGAACGCGGACGGTAGAAGTTTCTTGCCGCGATCTCCTGGCCTTGCTCGCTATACAGGAAGTTCAGATACGCTTCGGCGACCTTGCGCGTGCCGTGCTTGTCGACCACCTTGTCCACCACGGCGACCGGCGGCTCCGCCAGAATGCTGACCGACGGCACCACGATCTCGAACTTATCCGGACCGAACTCCTTTAGCGACAGGAACGCTTCGTTTTCCCATGCGATCAGCACGTCGCCGATACCGCGTTGCACGAAGCTGGTGGTCGCGCCGCGCGCGCCCGAATCCAGCACACCCGCGTTCTTGTACAGCTTGCCGACAAATTCCTTGGCCTTCTGATCATTGCCGCCCGGTTGATGCTCGGCGTACGCCCAGGCCGCGAGGTAGTTCCAGCGCGCGCCGCCCGACGTCTTCGGATTCGGCGTGACGATCGACACGCCCGGCCTGGTCAGATCGTCCCAATCCTTGATGTGCTTCGGGTTGCCCTTGCGCACCAGAAACACGATCGTCGACGTGTACGGCGACGCGTTATCCGGCAAACGCTTCTGCCAGCCCTTGTCCAGCAAACCCTTACCGGCCAGTGCGTCGATGTCGTAGGCCAGCGCGAGCGTCACGACGTCGGCCTGCAGACCGTCGAGCACCGAGCGCGCCTGGGCGCCGGAGCCGCCGTGCGACTGCTTGAAGGTGATCGTCTCGCCCGTCTTCGCCTTCCATTCCTTGCCGAACGCCTGGTTGACGTCCTGATACAGCTCACGCGTCGGGTCGTAGGACACGTTCAGCAGCGTCGTGTCGGCGGCGTGCGCCTGCGCCATCACGCCGAGCGCCCCCGCCGCGCCCAGTGCAAGCGCCGCGATCAGTTTTTTTGTACTGCCTGCCAGCCCCGTACCTTGGTGATTCATGTCAACTTTCTCCGCGTTGTGTCCGCTGAAACAGCGTGTGGTGTCTTTTCGCGTCGCGGTCACGTGCACATGAGCGCCAACTGGAGGCCAGTCTATCGAAGGGCTTTCATCATTAAAAATAATGTTTCCTCATTCTTTAATACGCAAAAGTGGTAATGACAGCTGGATAAGGCGTTGCGGCATGAAAAGGGGTGTTAGAGCGTCGCTCGACGACGCTGGAACGCCACCCTTCGCCCCGAACTTAAAGTAAAGCTTGAATTGCGCAGAATACTGTATAAAAATACAGTCACCTGTTCATACATACAGTGGCGCCATGACCAAACTCACCGCACGACAGCAGCAGGTTTTCGATTTGATCCGCAGGGCTATCGAACGCACCGGCTTTCCGCCCACCCGCGCGGAGATCGCCGCCGAACTGGGTTTCAGCTCGGCCAACTCGGCAGAAGAACATCTGCGCGCGCTCGCTCGCAAGGGTGTGATCGAACTCGCGGCCGGCGCATCGCGCGGCATTCGCCTGCTGGCCGGCCCGGAAGACTCGCCACACCAGTTCACGCTGCCGCACGCCAGCATCATGCAACTGTCGCTGCCGCTGATCGGGCGGGTGGCCGCGGGCAGCCCGATCCTCGCGCAGGAACATATCTCGCAGCACTACGCGTGCGACCCGGCGCTGTTCTCGAGCAAACCCGATTACCTGCTGAAAGTGCGCGGGCTGTCCATGCGCGACGCGGGCATCTTCGACGGCGACCTGCTTGCGGTGCAAAAAAGGAGCGAAGCCAAAGACGGCCAGATCATCATTGCCCGGCTCGGCGACGACGTCACGGTCAAGCGCCTGAAGCGCCGGCCGAACGGGCTCGAGCTGATCGCCGAGAACCCCGATTACGAAAACATCTTCGTTGAAACCGGCAGTGCGGAGTTCGCGCTGGAGGGTATCGCCGTGGGGCTGATTCGCCCCGGCGAGTTCTAAGCCTTTCGCCCGTTCGACAGAATAAAAAGCCGCATCAACGTTGCATCGTCTGGAGAGTCTCATGGAACGTCTTGCCCGCCTGCTGCCCTTTCGCCAGTTCGGTCGTCTGCGCCATCTTCGCAAGCTGGTGCCCTGCTCATTGATCGAGGCGGCCACGGCCGGCACGCCGTCGCTGTTCGACTCGCCCGACGCTGCGTCGAGCCTGCCGTCGTCGTTGCCGGCATTTGCCCGCGTGTCGTTGAATTCGGGTTTGAATACGGCCGAACCGGCGCGTCGCGCACCGGTACGGGTTTATCACGGACCGTCGCGTCTCATCATGGTCGGCACGATGGACGCGGTGTGCCGCATGATCGACCGCTGCATCGCCGATGAAGCCAACGTGCACGGCGCGGTGTTCGAGTCTTGAAGGGTCTTGAACGGGACGGCAAGAGATTGCATTGCGTGGGATCGTTTTCGCGTGGCCGCGGTCCACGTTAGATCACACCTGATGGAGAGTCCCACTCGATGGCAGTTCCAAAACGTACCAAACGCGGCGGCAAGCGCGGCATCCAGGGCGGCGCCACCCGGCCGCTGATCGTCACGTTGATCGTGATGGTGGTGATCGCCGCGCTGGGGTTTGCTTACGCGTCACCGTACATCGCGCTGAACAATCTCAAACGCGCGGCCGATGCGCGCGACGCGCAAACCGTCAATCAGTATGTCGACTTCCCCGCGTTGCGTGAGAGCCTGAAGGAGCAGGTCGCCAGCCTGCTGACACGCCGGCTCGGCGCGCACAGCAACGGCAATCCATTGGCCGCCATTGGCGCGATGATCGGCGTCGCGTTGATCGGTCCGCTCGTGGATGCGTATGCCACACCGGACGGCGTGGCGGCCTTGCTGAACGGCATGCCGCCGCGCGGCGATCCGGGCGAGCGGCCGCCCGCACCGCCGGCCGCGAACACTCCGCCCGATGCCGCGGCGACCGCACCGGCACCGGCCGCGCCCGCAAACGGCAATGCGGCCAATGGCAACGCCAACTCAGCGCCCCCGCAACCGCCGCAAACCACGGCGGGCTATCGCGGCCTCAACGAGTTCGTCGTCGCATACGAACATGGCGCCGGCGACGCGCGTTACTCGGCGATCTTTCAGCGCGAGGGTGTATTCACGTGGAAGCTGGCCGCGGTCAACCTGAACGAGTGATCGCGGCACGTCGGCTTTATTCGGCGCGGGTCATTTGGTCGCGCCAATTTTTCAGCGAGTCGTGCGACGACTTCGTTGTGACGTCGAGGGCACCAGGTAGTCAGGCCGGAGTAGCCGGCCAGTCAACCGCGCTCGCCCAGTGACCAACACACGTCTCAAGCCGCCGCTTGCTGCTGCTCCTGCGCGGAAGAACAGGCCACCAGAATGCTGCACGAGACACGGTCGAGCAGCGGCGTATTGCCCGCGCCCATCCACCATCGTGACAAACCCGTGCGGCAGCGGTGGCCGACCACGACCAGGTCGACATGCAATTCATTGGCGAGGTTGGCGATCTCGTCGATCGGATGGCCGAATGCGAAATGCCCTTGTGCGGTGACACCTCGCTCGGTGAGCCAGTCGACGCCTTCCTGCAGGATGTCGCGGGCGGTCTTTTCGAAACTGCCACAGGCGACGTCGGTCAGCAGGCCCGCGCTTTGCGCAATACTTGAACGCATGTCGACGACCGACAGCAAGTGCGTTTCCGCTTTCAGATCCAACGCGAGGTCGGCGCCGCAACGTAGTGCTTTGCGGCCTTCGCGCGAGCCGTCGTAGCACAACAGGATTTTCTGGTAGCTCGCCATGATTTTTCTCCCTTCGCGCGGGACGCGCGATCTGAATTAATCATGGTGCGCCGCAATTCAGGTTGCAAGGGATGGAAAACGCTAACTGCGCGCTAACTGCGTCCTAACGACGCCCTAAACAGGTGCGCGGGCCGCACGCGAGTCCTCCGTACGCCGATGCCGCAGTGCAAAAGACCTGCTTCGGACTGTCGGACGCGAACCAGCAGCGTCCCGCCGATGCCCTAGAATAGGCGGCCTCCCCCGGCCATTCGCGTCATTCACGTCTTTCCCGGAGACTCGCTCGATCCATGCCCGAAGCCGCCATCGAATTTCATCAGGTTAAAAAAAGCTACGGCGAAAAAACGGTCGTCGATGGACTGTCGTTTCATGTCAACGCCGGCGAATGCTTCGGCCTGCTCGGCCCGAACGGCGCGGGCAAGACCACCACGTTGCGCATGCTGCTCGGCATCGCGGCGCCCGATGCGGGCACGATCCGTCTGTGCGGCGAGCCGATCCCCGGCCGCGCGCGCGTGGCACGGGCGCGCGTCGGCGTGGTGCCGCAGTTCGACAACCTCGATCCCGACTTCACGGTGCGCGAGAACCTGCTGGTGTTCGGCCGCTACTTCGGTCTGAGCGCCGCGCAATGCCGTGCGATGGTGCCGTCGCTGCTCGAATTCGCGCGGCTCGAGAGCAAGGCGGACGCACGCGTGAGCGAGTTGTCAGGCGGCATGAAGCGGCGTCTCACGCTGGCGCGCGCACTCGTCAACGACCCCGATGTGCTGATCATGGACGAGCCGACCACCGGCCTCGATCCTCAGGCGCGGCATCTGATCTGGGAGCGGCTGCGCTCGTTGCTCGTGCGCGGCAAGACCATTTTGCTGACCACGCACTTCATGGAAGAAGCCGAACGGCTCTGCCACCGGCTGTGCGTGATCGAGGAAGGGCGCAAGATCGCGGAAGGCGCGCCAAGCGCGTTGATCGCTTCCGAGATCGGTTGCGATGTGATCGAGATCTTTGGGCCCGACCCGGTGGCGTTGCGCGATGAACTGGCGCCGCTCGTCGAGCGCACCGAGATCAGCGGCGAGACGCTGTTC
The DNA here is from genome assembly GCF_046027395.1 of Paraburkholderia dipogonis. GTDB lineage: Bacteria > Pseudomonadota > Gammaproteobacteria > Burkholderiales > Burkholderiaceae > Paraburkholderia > Paraburkholderia dipogonis_A. Next base: position 222,878 of record NZ_JAQQEG010000008.1, read on the forward strand.
TGCTATGTCAACGACGCGCAGCCGGTGCACGCGCGGCTCAAGCAACGCGCGGATCTGCGCTATCTGCATCGACCGGCGAATCTGGAAGATGTGTTCCTGCGGCTCACGGGCCGCGAGATGCAGGATTGAAGCACATCGGTCGATACCGGCATCGCACGCAATGCGCCACAACTATAACGACGCCCTGAAACAAACCATGCAGGGACACGCACGAGACACGCAATGGACGCACGCACTTACGAAACACCAGGCGATACGCCATCGAAACAGGAAGCCTTCGCCGCCTTTCCCGCGAACGCCAGCAACTGGATCGCCGTGTGGCGCCGCAACTATCTGGTGTGGAAGAAACTCGCGATCGCCTCGATGTTCGGCAACCTGGCCGATCCGATGATCTATCTGTTCGGCCTCGGTTTCGGGCTAGGACTGATGGTGGGGCATGTCGACGGCGTGTCGTATATCGCGTTTCTCGCGGCAGGCACGGTGGCCTCCAGCGTGATGATGTCGGCGAGTTTCGAGTCGATGTATTCGGGCTTCTCGCGCATGCACGTGCAGCGCACCTGGGAAGCGATCATGCATACGCCGCTGACGCTCGGTGACATCGTGCTCGGCGAGGTGATCTGGGCGGCCAGCAAGTCGGTGCTCTCGGGCGCGGCGATCATGCTGGTGGCAGGCGCATTGGGCTACGCGAATTTTCCGTCGATGCTGCTGGCGTTGCCGGTCATCGTACTGACCGGGCTCGCGTTTGCGAGCATCGCCATGGTCGTGACTGCGCTCGCGCCTTCGTATGACTTCTTCATGTTTTATCAGACGCTGGTCTTGACGCCGATGCTGTTGCTCTCCGGCGTGTTCTTTCCGGTGTCGCAACTGCCTGCCGTGGCGCGAGGCGTCACCCAGGTATTGCCGTTGGCCCATGCCGTCGACTTGATGCGGCCGGCCATGCTGGGCCGGCCCGTCGACCATGCGCTGTGGCATGTGGCCGTGCTGGCGGCATATGCGGTCGGCGGGTTTATCGTGTCGGCGATTCTGTTTCGCCGCAGGATGATGAAGTAGGTTTTCCGGCCTTCAACAACAACGGACCATAGGCGCTGATACCTACAACCGGCAAAGCATCAGCGCCTGCCGCGAGCCGGGCTCGCTCAGTCCTCGTCATCCGTCCACGGAATATCCACGTCGGAGATAAACGCCACCGTGGCGAATGGGCCGCCGTCCTGACGCCCGATCTTGCCGTCGGCGCGCTGCCATTCGACCCGGAACACCGTACCCGGATCGTCAGCGATCAAGCGGACCGTACGCACTTCGTCCGGATCGGCTTCTTCGACGGGACCGTCGAGCGAGATCTGCAGTTCCTGCGGCCACAGCCCATCGGCTGGATCGTAGATCTTGTCGCCGTCGGGAATCAGCGTGAAGGCTTCCACGCCGATCGTCGCCGACGCGTCCACGATCATCTTGCCCAACGCGCGCAGCAATGCCGTGGCCCGCGCCGAATTCGCCTGACGGATTGCGAGATCCCCGCGCGTCAGCGCCTGCTCAAGTTTTGGGTTTGTTTTTTGTTGCGCCATTCGATGTCCTGAGTCCTATCGCTCGTTGTGGACGGCGCGCAGAGTCGAGCGCGCGCCGCTCTCCATTTTTCGGGCTGAATCCTACCACTGCCGTGCACTGCAGCATTGCCAGCCAGGCATTGCAGCGCTTTCAGCCCGCCCCGTCCACCACAGTTTAGGTCGTGATTCGCGATCCGGCTGGGACATTTGCCTTTCATTTGGCTGTGACTGGATCGCTATCGCCCGCCCGCCACCTGCCTGGCTCGCGGTGCGCCGGTGATCGCAAACGTTGTCTTGCCGCGTTGATGCCGTCTGGATTTTCCATGTCCCGGGGTCGTCAGCGCGTGCCCCTGCCGCGCTTTCGAGCGGCCTTCGAGGCAGCCGCATCGTCGGGCTTTGAACCCGCGATTTCCGCGATCAGATGATCCCGGAACGCCCTCACCGACTGCGGCAGTTCACGCCCCGCCATGCTCTGCACCTGGATGCTGCGCTGGCGCATCTGCGGATGCGTCAGCGGCATCACGACGAAGCCATCGCCGGCGTAACGGTCACGCACGGACAGCAGGCCCGTAAACATGATCGCGCCGGACTTCTGCGCGTAGCGGTACATGGCGCCGCTGTTGTTGCAGGTCAGCTCGGGCTCGAGCAGGACGCCTTCGAGCGCACAGGTGATGTCGATCAACTGACGAATCGTCGTGCCGGGCTCAGGCAGCACCAGCGGGTAGCGCTGCAAGTCGGCAAGCGACACCTTCGCGCGCGCGGCCAATGGATGATCGGCGCGCAGCAGCGCCAGCACCGGCGCGCGTTCCGTGTGCTCGACCTTGACGCCCTTTTCCGGCGCGAGGCTGAAGGTCAACGCGAGATCGGCGTCGCCGTCGCGCACCTGACGGGTCGCTTCGCCCGGCGACATGACCGAGAGCGTGAAGTCGATGCCCGGATACTGAACCCGGAAGCCCGCCATCGCGGTAGGCAGGAAGTCGGCGGCGAAGCCTTCGGAACTCGACACCTTGATCATGCTGCCGTGCAAGGTCTCAAGGCCGCCGATCTCCTTCATCACATGCTCGGCCTCGAGCAGGCTGCGTTGCGCATAGGCGAGCAGGCGCTCGCCGGCTTCGGAGAGCGCCATGCCGCGCGGCCGCCGCTCGAAGAGCGCGACACCGAGGTCACTTTCGAGCCGCGCCACCTGCCGGCTGATTGCCGAGACGGCCACGTGCAGCCGCGCGGACGCGTCGCTGAGCGAGCCAGTGCGCGCGACCTCGACGAAATAGCGCAGCGCGATGCCATGCAGCGAAAGTGCCATGCCTTTGCCTCATTCAACGGTATGCGCCGCTTACGCGATGCCTGCGAGTGCCTTGACCCAATACCGCGAGCTTTGCCTTTTCGGCAACGCAAGCTTCGAAAGACGATCATTGTGACAAAAAAAACGGCCTCCTAGAATCGGTTCGAAGCTGCAGGCCGCGTCCGAGCGTCGTCAGACAGACGACCACGCGCCGCCCGCCCCCACATTCGCCCGCATTGGAGACACCATGAGCCGGACCCAGGCCATCGATCACGCCACCCATCATTTCGAATCCGGCGCCTTTCTGGAGACCCTCAACCGGCGCGTCGGTTTTCGCACCGAAAGTCAGGAGGACGATCGCGCGGCCACGCTGCTGTCGTATCTGACCGACGAGATCACGCCGGAAGTGGCAGGTCTCGGTTTCAGCACGCGCATCGTCACGAATCCGGTGGATGGCTTCGGGCCCTTCCTGATCGCCAGCCGCCACGAGGGCGACCCTCTGCCGACCGTGCTGATCTACGGCCACGGCGACGTGGTGCGCGGCTACGACAGCCAGTGGCGCGCGCCGCTCACGCCGTGGGCCGTGACCATCGAAGGCGAACGCTGGTTCGGCCGCGGCACCGCCGATAACAAAGGCCAGCACAGCATCAACCTCGCTGCGCTGGCGAGCGTTCTGGCCGCGCGCGACGGCAAGCTCGGCTTCAACGCAAAGCTGCTGATCGAAATGGGCGAGGAAACCGGCTCGCCCGGACTCGACGCGATCTGCCACGCGCACCGTGAAGAACTGGCCGCCGACGTGCTGATCGCCTCCGACGGCCCGCGCCTTGCCGCACGCCGTCCCACCGTGTTCCTCGGCTCGCGCGGCTCGGTGAACTTCAGCCTGTCGTTGAATCTGCGTGACGGCGCGCATCATTCGGGCAATTGGGGCGGTCTGCTGCGCAATCCGGCCACCGTGCTGGCGAACGCGTTGTCGAGCCTCGTCGACGCGCGCGGCGTGATCGCCGTCGACGGTTTGCGCCCGCCGCCGATTCCCGAGGCGGTGCGCCGTGCGCTCGCCGATATCACGGTAGGCGGCGGCCCGGGCGATCCGGTCGTCGACGACAACTGGGGCGAGCCTGGCCTGAGTGCGCCCGAGCGCGTGTTCGGCTGGAACAGCTTTGAAATACTCGCGTTCAAGGCCGGCAATCCGGAGAACCCGGTCAATGCGATTCCGTCGTCGGCGTTCGCGCATTGCCAGTTGCGCTTCGTGGTCGGCACCGATTGGGACAACCTCGAACAGCATCTGCGCACGCATCTGGATGCGCACGGCTTCTCGCAAGTGCAGATCGACGTCGAGCGCGGCGCGCCCGCCACGCGCCTGAACCCGGACGATCCGTGGGTCACGTGGGCGATTGCTTCGCTCGAACAGACCACCGGCAAGAAGACCGCCGTGCTGCCCAATCTGGGCGGCACGCTGCCCAACGAAGTGTTCGCCGACACGCTCGGCCTGCCGACTATCTGGGTGCCGCACTCCTACCCGGCCTGTTCGCAGCACGCGCCGAACGAGCATCTGCTCGGACCGGTCGTGCGCGAAGGTCTGCAGATCATGGCGGGCCTCTTCTGGGATCTCGGCGAGAACTCACCGCGCGCGACAAACAACACCGCTATTTGAGCGACGCCCGGACGAACCGGGCGCAACACGCCGTTATCCGCATCTGTCACGAGGCACGTCCACGATGAGCACGTCCACTCTGCAAGCCAGCGCCGCACGACCGTCCGCGGCGAAGGTCCATCGCATCATTCTCGCGGCGTCGATCGGCAACGCGCTCGAATGGTTCGACCTCGTCGTCTACGGTTTCTTCGCGGTGACCATCGCGAAGCTGTTCTTTCCGGCGCGCACCGAAGCGATCTCGCTGATGCTCACGCTCGGCACCTTCGGCATCTCGTATCTGATCCGGCCGCTCGGCGGACTCGTGCTGGGTTCGCTCGCGGATCGCGCCGGACGCAAGGCGTCGCTGCTGCTGTCGATCGCGCTGATGATGATCGGCACCCTGACGATCGCCGTGATGCCGCCGTATGCGGCGATCGGCCTGTGGGCACCGGCGGGCATCATGCTCTCGCGGCTCGTGCAAGGTTTTTCGGCGGGCGGGGAGTTCGGTGCGTCCACCGCGTTTCTGGTCGAACATGCGCCCGAGCGCCGCGGCTTCATGGGTAGCTGGCAGTTCGCGAGCCAGGGGCTCGCGACGCTGCTCGCCTCCGGTTTCGGCGCGCTGCTGACGAGCCAGCTCACGAGCGCGCAACTCGAATCATGGGGATGGCGCGTGCCGTTTCTGTTTGGCCTCGCGATCGGTCCGGTGGGTTTCTATATCCGCCGTTACGTGGATGAAGGCGCCGAGTTCCATGCCGAGCCCAAAGCCCGCACGCCCCTGCGCGACCTGTTCGGTACGCAGAAGGTCCGCATGCTGCTGGCGGTCGGCTCGCTGATCATTTCGACGGCGGCCAATTACATGATCCTGTACATGCCGACCTACGCGATCAAGCAATTGCACCTGCCCGCTTCGACCGGCTTCGCGGCGACGCTCGCCACCGGCGTGGTGCTCACGGTGCTGACGCCGTTCGCGGGGCATCTGTCCGACAGTCTCGGACGCATCCGTATCATGGCGACGGCCGCCGTGCTGATGCTGGTGACGGTGTATCCGGCCTTTATGTATATGAACGCGCATCCGTCGTTCGCGACGATGCTGCTCGCGCTGACCTGGATCGGCGTATTGAAGGCGACGTATTTCGGCGCGCTGCCCGCGTTGATGTCGGAGATTTTCCCGACACAGACTCGCGCGACTGGATTAGCGGTGAGCTACAACATCGGCGTGACGGTGTTCGGCGGCTTTGCGCCGTTCGTGATCACTTGGTTGATCGATGCAAGCGGCAACAAGCTCGCGCCTGGTTTCTATCTGATGTTCTGCGCGGTGGCGAGTTTGCTCGCGCTTTATGCTGTGCGCGGGAAGCTGAAAATCCGCTGACGGAGCGTGTCAAGGTGACCGCGCCGCAGAAGTGAATCCACGTCACCTCGCGAGCGCCCTGGCCATGCAGTCTATGCTGCGCGTGGGAAAGTTAAAAATCCGTCGAGAGATAGTTGAGGCGGAAGAGTTACCGAAGCGAACCCCCACCACCTTGCGAACGCCCCGGCCACACAGCCGGGGCAATCAAACTGTCGCGTGATTCGAGCCGGACTCGATGCACGCGCTCAACGCTCGCGCATCAAGGCGCCGGGTTCGGCTGCAACTCGTGCAACTCATCGATTTCCGCCAGCACTTCCGGCGAGAGCTTCACCTCGACGCTCGCGATGTTTTCCTTCAACTGATCGAGCGAGGTCGCGCCGATCAGATTACTGGTCACGAACGGCCGGCTATTGACGAACGCGAGCGCGAATTGCGCGGGCGACAAACCGTGACGCTTCGCCAGTTCGACGTAGCGTGTAATCGCCTGCATCGCTTGCGGCTTGCTGTAGCGCTTGAAGCGCTCGAACAGCGAGATGCGGGCGCCGGCCGGACGCGCGCCGCCTTCATACTTGCCCGTCAGCCAGCCGAAGGCCAGCGGCGAATAAGCCAGCAAGCCGATATTGTCGCGATGCGCGTACTCGGACAGACCCACTTCGTACGTGCGATTGACGAGGCTGTACGGATTCTGAATGCTGACAATGCGCGGCAAGCCGAGCTTTTCGGCCGCGCGCACAAATTGCGCGACGCCCCACGGCGTTTCATTCGATACGCCAACGTGGCGCACCTTCCCCGCCTTGACGAATTCAGCGAGCACCGACAGCGTTTCTTCGATCGGCACCGTGTAGGCGTCGTCGACCCACGGATACGCGAGGCGGCCGAACGTCATCGTGCTGCGATCCGGCCAGTGCAACTGATACAGATCGACGTAGTCCGTTTGCAGGCGCTTCAGGCTGTCGTCGAGCGCTTCGGTCAGATTCTTGCGGTCGAACTGATTGCCTTTGCCACGAATATGGGTCGGGTTGTGCGGTTGACGCGCCGGGCCGGCGATCTTGGTGGCGAGCACGATTTTCTCGCGCGCGCTGCGATGCTGCGCGAGCCATGTGCCGATGAAGCGTTCCGTCGAACCCTGCGTCTCGGCGCGCGGCGGCACCGGATACATTTCAGCGGTGTCGATCAGATTGACGCCTTGATCGAGTGCGTAATCGATCTGCGCGTGCGCTTCCTGCTCCGTGTTCTGCTCGCCCCACGTCATGGTGCCGAGACCGATCAGGCTAACCTGCACGTCGGAGTCGCCGAGTCTGCGGTATTCCATTGAACTTGTCCTGTTGATTGGTTGAACGAAAAGCGCTGACGTTACCATGCCCGCGCGATACCTGCAGGGCAGGCTAAAATGCGGTTCCAACGGGCGCCGCCCGTTTGCCCCCGCGCGAAAGGTTTCGCCGCGGCTTCTCTGCGATTTCCCTGCGCCGACCCTCTCTTCAATGAATCCCGAACACCTCGAACTGCTGGTCACGCGCATCATGCCTTACGGGAAATATAAGGGCCGCGTGATTGCCGACCTGCCCGGTCATTATCTAAACTGGTTTGCTAGCCAAGGCTTTCCGCCGGGTGAAATCGGCCGGCTGCTGGCCTTGATGCACGAGATCGATCACAACGGTTTGAAGTCGCTGCTCGATCCTTTGCGCAAGCGCTGATCGCCGCGCGGTGAAAGCCGCATGAAGCGCCGTGAAGCACGGTTGAAAGTTGCCCTGCAGGCATCGTGCAAGCAATGTAGGCCTGTACAAATTTATACAGTCTTTTGCTTGTACCTTGCCCGCTGGATGGACTTTAATCCACGTAGGTCTTCGCGCGAACTCCCATGGCTCGCGCCATCGTCCGCCTGTCATCTTGCCTGTTTGTCCATGTCTGAATTCAGCTTGTCCGCGCTGCTCGAATTTATCGGCCACGACCTCTCGCCCGTGCGGGCGGTCATCGCGTTCTTCGTGATCGGCTACCTCGTCGTCGGACTGCCTGTGCATTTCCGCCAGGGCGCTGCATCGCGCGACATCTGGGGCACCGCCGCCGGCGTGACGATGGCCGCGATCTATGCGGCGTTCATCATCGGCGTGTACCCGGCTTTGCATCATTCGGCCGGGTTGTTGCGGTAACGCGAAGCGAATTCGAGGCGCGCCGTGCACGTGCGTGTGCGTGTGCCTACGCTGACGCGCATCGTTCAAACGGGCGACGCCTTCGGCAGATGCCAGCCGTAAGACATGGTGCGCACGCGCAAGATGAAGCACGCCGAGCCGCTCACCAGCGCCGCCGCAGCCGGCGGCAAACCGGCGCGACGCGCCACCACTACGACGAACGCCCCCGCGAATGCAGCCGTCGCATAAATGTCGGCATGCAGGACGAGCGGCACGCGCGCCAGCAGCACGTCGCACCAGTGTTTCGACGTTCAGCCTGATTTTTCGTATCGTCAATGTCGGCATCGACGCTTCACCCTTCTGTCCCTGAGAAATCGAAACGGTATAGCGAAACGTCGTGGGCCGGGCGAAAAAATCTGCGCGTATGGCCACGCGCCGCGCGTGGCTCGCCGGGCTTCAGGACGAAGCGCGCTAACCGCCCAGACGCCCCGTTGCGACCAGATGTGCGAGCAGGCGATCCACCGACTCGTCGACCGGCATCCGGTCGCTTTCGATCACCACGTCGGACGCGAGCGGCGCTTCGAACGGTCCGGAAATACCGGTGAAATGCGGGATCTCGCCGCGCCGCGCGCGAGCGTAAAGCCCTTTGGCATCGCGGGCTTCGCAAACCTTCAGCGGGGCATTCACGAACACTTCGACGAAACCGTCGCCGACGATCTCACGCGCCGAGCGCCGATGCCGATGCTCCGGCGAGATCACCGCGGCAATCACCACGAAACCCTGCTGCATGAAGAGCGCCGCGACATGCGCGACGCGCCGCAAGTTCTCTGTACGGTCCTCGGGCGTGAAGCCGAGGTCGGCGTTCAGTCCGCGCCGCAGCACGTCGCCATCGAGCACGATCGCGACATGCCCCGCTTCCTCCAGCCGCTGATGCAAGGCATTGGCGAGCGTCGATTTGCCGGCGCCGGAAAGCCCCGTCATCCAGATCACCGTGCCGCGCGATGCGTTCATGAGCGATCCTCCGTCCCGCTTGCCGCGACCTCGTCAGCCTCGTGGCGACGCGCCGGCGCCAACTCCGGGCCTAAGCCGTCGAGCAGCGGTTGCAGCAACGCGTGCCGAGGCTGCCAGCGTTGCAGCGAGGTCTTGTACAGCGGACGGCGCACCTGTGCGGAACTGGCGGTGTTCACCTGGCGAGTGGTCTGATAAAACGACAGACAGCGTTCGTCCCAGTCGAGCCCGCAATGCGCGAGCACGCGGCGCACATTGCCTTCGAAATCGCCGACCAGTTCTTCATACTTGACCTCGATCATCACACCTTCGGGGAGCACGCGTTGCCAGTGAGCCATCAAGGCGTCGTACGCGCGGTAGTAACGGCCCAGTTCGCCGAGATCATAGCTGAACGGCACGTCGTGAAAGATCCGCGAAAAAATCGACAGGCAGGTTGGCAACGGCGCGCGGCTGCTGTGAATGAAGCGGGCGTTCGGCAACGCGAGATGGATCAAGCCGAGGTTGATGAAGTTGAACGGATATTTGTCGGTGAAGTGCGTGTAGTTCGCAGCCGGATTGCGTTCGTCGTTTTGCGCGAAACTTTGGAGTTCCGGCAACGCATTGCGCATGCGACGCAGATAGTCCGCTCCGAGCGTGCGCAACGGCGCGGCGCCGACGTGCTGCAAGGCTTCGATATCGATCCGCAACGGATCGCCAGGATCGCGGCGGATGCAGTTCACCAGCGCCTCGCCGAATTCCGTGCGCTCACCCGCGCCGAACACTTGAGGATGGCTCGCGAGAATCTGCTCGATCAAGGTCGAACCCGAGCGCGGCATGCCGACGATAAAAATCGGCGCCTGCGACGCGTCGCCCAGACCGCGCTTTGCCGCCAGCACATCAGAACTCATCAACTCAGGCAGATGCGCGAACAGGCCGAGCGTTTCCGCTTCGTTGTAACGCACACCGGCGCGGTGCAGCGCGTTACCCTTCAGGAAGTGGGCGAACGACACGTCGTTGCGGCCCACGTCGGACAGCGCCTGCCCATACGCGAAGTGCAACTCCGCCTGATTGGCCTGCGTGAGCGAAGCTGCGTCGTCGATGAGACGCTCCATCGCAAGGAACACCGGATCGTCGGCGGCGAGGCGCTTGGACTGCACGAAGTTGCGGTAATACAGCGGCACTTGCGGCGCGGCTTCGATTGCGCGGCGATACGCTTCGTGCGCTTCGTCGAAACGGCCGAGCGCCTGCAGGCAGTTGCCCATGTTGTTGTGCGAGCCGTCGGCTTGCGGATTCACGCGCGTCGCCTCGCGATAGGCGTCCACTGCCTGCTCGAGCCGGTGCATCTGCTCGAGCGTCCAGCCGAGGCCGTGATGCGAATCCGTGTCGCGCGGATCGAGCGCGATCGCTTCGTGATAGCGGACGACAGCTTCGGGAAAACGGTTCAGCGCGGCGAGCGTGGCCGCGAGACGCTGCTGAACGAGTGCATCCGAAGGATCGAGCGCGCGAGCGGTTTCGTAACGTTGGAGCGCGGCGTCGAGTTCGCCGCGCGCGGCGCGGGCGGGGGGGGGGGGGGGGCCCGGGGGGGGGGGGGGGGCGGGGGGGGGGGCCCCCCCCCCCCCCGGGGGGGGCGCCCCCCCCCCCCCCCC
>NZ_JAQQEG010000080.1:0-18072 GCF_046027395.1 Paraburkholderia dipogonis
CTTGGGTTGCTTGGGTTGCTTGGGTTGCTTGGGTTGCTTGGGTCGCTTCGGTCGCTTGGGTCGCTTGGGTCGGCTTGGCTCGGGTTGGCTTGCGTTGGCCGGGTTGGCTGCGGTCGCTCGGCCGCGTCGCCCGCCTTGGGGCCGATCTGGGTAGCGGGCCCGCACGGCAGGCACTACGCTGTTGAGGTTGTCGAGCTGTCATCCAACCGCGGTTGTCGAAACCCAGGCCGGTCGTCTCCGGAGGTCGCTCATGTGTGGTCGAATCAGCCAGTACCGCGATCCGCATCTCTACGCCGAGCACCTCGGCCTTGCCGATCCGCTCATGCTCTTCGATGCCGCCGACCGCCGTCCCGGCTACAACCTCGCGCCCGGCACCCACCCGCTCGCCATCTACCCGGATCAGACGGTGCATGCGATCCACTGGGGTTATTGCCCGGACTGGGCACGCGAACAGCATCTGCCGCAGACGATCAATGCGCGCGCCGACGCCGCGCCGGACGGGCGGTACTTCAAGGAACTGTGGAAAACCGGACGGGTTTTGGTGCCGGCGGACGGCTGGTTCGAGTGGCGCACGGAAACCGCGCCCGTGGCCGCCATCGCGGACAGCAAAGACAGACTAGACGAATCGCCGATCCGCCAGCCCTACTTCGTGCGTCTGAAGAGCGATGCGCCCATGTATCTCGCAGCGCTCTCCAGCGTGCGCGGCACTGAACCGCAAACGGAAGGCATGGGAATGGTGATCGTGACGGCCATCGCCGACGCGGGTCTCGTCGACGTGCACGACCGCCGTCCGCTGGCATTCGCGCGGGACGCGGCGCGCCGCTGGCTGAACCCGAAGCTCCCGCTCGACGAACTCGAGCAGTTGGCGCGCGGCGCGGGCCTGGCCGCCGGGCGCTTTCGTTGGCATCGCGTGAGCCACGAAGTGGACCGCACACTCAACGACGAGCCGGGTCTGATCGCAGCAGTGAACTGAATTTGAGCGCCAGATGCGAGCGCGGAACCTGGGTCAATCGAGACGCGGCAGGGCGGAAGCGCCTGAACGCAGCACTGAACTGAATGCACGCGGCGGACGTGCGCCCAGAATGTGGGTCAACCGCGACGCCCTGGCATGGAAGCGCCCGAGCGCTCAACTGAACTGAATGTAAGCGCCGGATGTGAGCCCGCGATGTCGGTCAAACCGCGACACCTGAAGAACAGAAACCAGGCTGCCTGCCAAAGTGGCGCCACGCCAAACCTCAACGGTCGCGCCGTTGCCCCTGCAAATCCGGACGTTCGACCTTGACCGGCACCAGTTGCGGCTGCTGTTCGCGCAGGCGGCGCAGCAAATCGCGCGATGCGGCAATCCCGATCAAACCAAACATGACGGCCACGCCGATCATCAGATGCGTATCCATGAATCCCTCGTCCTTCTGTCGTTGCGATTTGTAGCGATTTGCCGAACGGCGGCGAACTGGGCGCGTCCGGTGCAATACCGCAGCGCATGAACGACACGTTAGCAAATCGACCGCGCGGCAGAAGTAAGGAAATGTTGCGATGCGGAAGTTGTGTAACAGTGGGCCGTGCGGCTGGCAGCAGGCCATTGACCATCGCCGGAACGGCCGCGTGGCGCGGCTTCAGGTCCGCGCAAACTCGCGCAGTTCTTCCTGATCGGCGGCCAGCGTGGCGGGCAATTCGTCGCGCAGGAACTCGACCCACGTGCGGATCTTGGCGTCCAGATACTGCCGGGACGGATACAACGCGTACAGATTCATCTCCTGCGACGTGTATTCCGGCAGCAACCACACCAGTTCTCCACTTCGCAAGCCGCTGATCGCCGAGTAGATCGGAATCAGCCCGACGCCCATACCGCTCGACACCGCCACCGCCATGGCTTCAGCCACATTCACCTGAAACGTGGTCGCGCCGAGGGCGATGGTTTCCTCGCCGTTCGGGCCGTCGAAGGTCCATTTATCGGTCGGGAACACCGGCGTGACCATTTGCAGACACGCATGGCGCGCGAGGTCGGCCGGCGTTTGCGGCACGCCGTGCCGCTCCAGATACGCCGGCGACGCGCACGCAATGCTGAACGCGCTGCCAAGCCGCTGCGACACCAGCCCCGAATCCGGCAGACCGGTTGCGAGCGTGAGCGACACGTCGAAGCCTTCGTCGAGCAGATCGGGCATGCGCTGCGCGAGCGTCAGTTCGATATGGACGTCCGGGTAGCGGTCCTGATAGCGGCCGACTGCCGGCACCACATAGTGCTGGCCGAAGCTCGTCATGGCGTGGACCTTCAGCTTGCCGGACGGCCGGGCGTGGGCGTCGCTCGCCTCGGCTTCCGCCTGATCCACGTACGCGAGGATCTGCTCGCAGCGTTGCAGGTAGCGCTCGCCGGCCTCGGTCAGCGCGATGCGGCGCGTGGTGCGGTTCAGGAGGCGCGTGCGCAGATGCGCTTCCAGATCGGATACCGCGCGCGACGCGTAGGCCGTCGTCGTGTTCAGATGCTGCGCGGCGCCCGTGAAGCTGCCGGCTTCGACGACGCGGACAAATACGCGCATGTTTTGAAGCGTATCCATAACTTTCCCTAGTGATCGGAAGCGATTGTTACACGATTCGCAAAGGCGATTGTCTCATATCTCGTAAGAATGCCTTGCATCTTTACCGGTTATTCCCCAATCAATCAAAAAATATAATGACGCACATGCTTCTATAGCCAATTTTGGAGGAAATCGTGCAGTCTCCGGTACAGAAAGGGATCGCCGCAGCCGCGGTTCTTACGATCCTATTAACAATCGCCGGCTGTGCAAGTACCGGAGGCGTCGCGCCGCAAGCAAGCGGAATCGAACCGGCTTCGCTCGATGCGGGCAACGCGATCCGCGCCGCCAATGCGGACGCCCAATGGCCGGCCGTCGATTGGTGGCGCGCCTATAACGATCCGCAACTGAATCAGTGGATCGAAGACGCGCAGGCGGGCAATCCGAGCCTCGCGGCCGCCCAGGCGCGCGTGCGCGAAGCCATGTCGATGGCGGGGGTCGCCCGTTCGGCGTTGTCGCCACAAGTCAATGGCAGCCTGTCGATCCAGCGCCAGAAGTGGGCCGACAACCTCTACTACGGCCCGGGTCCTCTCGCCGGTGAGCAATCGTGGAACAACACCGGCACGCTCGGCCTGTCGTATCACCTCGACATCTGGGGCAAGGACAAGAACGCCGCCGAGCGCGCGCTCGACGCCGCGCATGCGAGCGCGGCCGATGCGCGCGCCGCCCAGCTCGAACTGGAAGGCAACGTGGTGCGCACGTACATCGAGATGTCGATGAACTACGCGCTGCTCGACATCGCCAAAGCCACCTTGCAGCAACAGCAGCAGATCGTGGATCTGGCCAACCGGCGTCTGAAAGGCGGCATCGGCACGCAACTCGAAGTGAGCCAGGCCGAAACGCCGCTGCCGGAATACGAACGCCAGATTGACGAAATCGAAGAAAAGATCGCGCTCGGCCGCAATCAGTTGGCCGCACTGGCCGGCAAGGGGCCGGGCGCGGGCGATTCGATCCAGCGGCCGACGCTGTCGCTGAACGCGCCGGCCGGATTGCCGAGCGCCTTGCCGGCGGACCTGATCGGCCATCGGCCGGACGTGGTCGCGGCGCGCTGGACGGTCGCGGCGCAAGCGCGCGGCATCGACGTCGCCAAGGCCGATTTCTATCCGGACATCAACCTGCTGGCGTCGATCGGCGGTTATGCGGCGATGGGACCGCTGTTCCAGTTTCTGAAGAGCCCGTCGCATAGCTGGAGCGCGGGGCCGGCGCTGTCGCTGCCGATCCTCGATGGCGGACGGCTGCGTTCGCAACTCGGCGCGGCGTCGGCGGGCTATGACGAAGCCGTCGATGGTTATAACCAGTCGATCGTCGGTGCGCTCAAGGATATTTCCGATCAGGTGATCCGGATCCGCTCGCTGGCCACTCAGGCCGACGACGCTGACCGTTCGGTCGCGGCCGCTCGCAAGAACTACGAGCTGTCGCGCGAAGGGTATCGGCGCGGGCTGACCGACTACCTGAACGTGTTGATCGCGCAAAACCAGTTGCTGCGCGCGCAGGAAGGCGTGGCGAAGATTCAGGCCGAACGGCTGGGCGCGCATGCGTCGCTGGTCACGGCGTTGGGCGGTGGGCTCGACAACCCGGCTAACGGTCCGCAGGCGAATGAGACGCTGCCGGCGCATGGCAAGGGCAAAACCGCAGCGACGGGTTCGACCGCCAGCGCTCAGCCGGCCAAGTCAGGAAGCTGACCATGTCCGCCTCCCCTTCTTCCGCCGCGCGCCCGGCGTCGTTCGCCGCGTTATACGCGGCCGCCGCCGACTGGGCGCGCAACGACGGCCTCACGTGGATCTACCTCTTCAAGGCGCTCGCCGCCTGCTTCCTCGCGCTCGGCATCGCGATGAAGCTCGACCTGCCGCAGCCGCGCACCGCAATGACCACCGTGTTCATCGTGATGCAGCCGCAAAGCGGCATGGTGTTCGCGAAGAGCTTCTACCGGATCTGCGGCACGCTGGTCGGTCTCGTCGTGATGCTCGCGTTGATCGGCCTGTTCGCGCAGCAGCCGGAAATGTTCATCGTCACGACCGCGATCTGGGTCGGCATCTGCACCGCGGGTGCCGCGCGCAACCGCAACTTCAGGTCGTACGGTTTCGTGCTGGCCGGCTATACCGCCGCGCTGATCGGCATCCCCGCTTCGCAGCATCCTGACGGTGCGTTTCTGAGCGCGCTCACGCGGGTGGCCGAAGTGGTGGTCGGTATCGTCTGCGCGGGTGCCGTGAGCGGCCTCGTGTTTCCCCAGTTCGCCGGCCTGCAGATGCGCGGCACTGTGCGTGCGCGTTTCTCGGCGTTCGTCGAGTATGTGTCCGCGTCGCTTGCCGGCCGTAACGACCGCGCGCAGATCGAAGCGACCAATGCGCGCTTTGTCGCCGACATCGTCGGTTTCGAAGCGGCGCGCAGCGTGGCCGTGTTCGAAGGCCCCGATTCGCGCATGCGCGGCGGCCGTCTCGCGCGTCTGAACAGCGAGTTCATGACCGCGTCGACGCGCTTTCACGCGCTGCATCAGTTGATGAACCGCTTGCGCAACACGAACACGAGCGGCGCCGCGACCGCGATCGACGCGCTCGAGCCGTACTTCAAGGAGATCGCCCCGCTGCTCGCAAAATCCGGCGAGCCCGTGCTGAGCGCCGCCGACGCCGCACACGCCGCCGCGCAACTCGAGGCCTACAAAGCCGAGTTGCCCAAGCGCGTGCGCGCGACACGGGCGGAACTGAAAGCGCATCCCGACGCGCCGCTGCTCGACTTCGATACCGGCGCCGAACTGCTGTACCGCTTCATCGACGATCTGCATGCGTATGCGGCCACGTACGCGTCGCTTGCTGTCGATACGCACGAGCGCGAGCGCTGGATCGAACGTTACGAACCGAAGACGAACGCGATCGCGGCAGGCGTCGCGGGCGTGCGCGCCGCCATCGTGATGATGGCGCTCGGCGCGTTCTGGATCGCGACCGCATGGCCGAGCGGTTCGACCTTGACGCTGAACGCCGCGGCCATTTGCGCGCTGGCGTCGTCGTCGCCGAATCCGAAGCGCACTGCGTTCCAGATGGCTGGCGGCACGCTGGTCGCCACGGCGATGGGGATGATCGCGGTGTACGGCGTGTTTCCGCACATCGACGGCTTCCCGCTGTTGTGTGCCGCGCTCACACCGTTCCTGCTGCTCGGCGTGTTCATGACGACACGGCCCGCGCTGGCCGGCTACGGCGTCGGCTACTGCATCTTCTTCTGTTTCCTGGCCGGCCCGGACAACGTGATTCATTACGACCCGAGCGCCTTCATGAACGACGCGATGGCACTCGTGCTGTCGATGCTGGTGTCGTCGATCGCGTTCGCGGTGTTGCTGCCGCCTTCGACGCCGTGGCTGCGCAACCGCCTGCTGGTCGATCTGCGCCGTCAGGTGGTGCTGGCGAGCCGCGCGGGCATGCGCCGGGTGCGTTCGCGCTTCGAGAGCGGCGCTCGCGATCTGATGTTCCAGATCAACTCGCTCGCGCAGAACGAGCCCGAACTCAAACGCGACACGTTGCGCTGGCTCTTCTCGGTGCTCGAAGTAGGCAACGCGGTGATCGACTTGCGCCGCGAAGTGGCGGCGCTGCCCGCCGAAGCGCGCTATGCGAAGTCGATGCCGTGGCGCGTCGCGTTGCGTTCGATGCGCGATGCGCTGGCCGCGCTTTTCGAGCGGCCGCGTGAAGACCGCTTCGACCGCGCGCTCGCCGCGACCACCGACGCCATCGCCGCCGTTCAGCAGATGCTGGCCACCTTCACGCCGCCGCGTGACGAGCGGCATCGACTGCAACGCATTTTGAGTCAACTGCATTTCATTCGTACCGCGCTGCTCGATCCGCAATCGCCGCTTGAACCGCTGATGAGCGGACGTGCCGACGCGTCAGAAGGAGTTCTTCATGCCACGTGAAATCGCCGTGTTCGACGCCTACGTGCCGGCCATCGTGCTGCTGTTCATTGCGGGCGCCGCGCTTACCTGGGTGCTGGACCGCGTGATTGCCTATACGGGCGTGTATCGCGTGGTGTGGCATCCGTCCTTGTTCCGGGCCAGCTTGCTCGTGTGTGTGTGCGGCGTGCTGGGTCTCGCCGTTTATCGTTGATCAGAGTCGAAACATGACCATCCGAAATATTGTGGGCTTCGTCGCGACAGCCATTATTTTTATCGTCGCGATTTTGATTGGACGCGTGTTGTGGGTTCATTACATGGATGAACCGTGGACGCGCGATGGGCGCGTGCGCGCCGAAATCGTGAATGTCGCGCCGGATGTTTCGGGCGCGGTTGTGGACCTGCCTGTGAAGGACAATCAACTGGTGAAGAAAGGCGATCTGTTGATGCAGATCGATCCGTCGCACTATGAGATTGCGGTTGAGCAAGCGCAGGCTGCGGTGGCTGCGCGAAAGGCCGAGTTGCAGATGAAGCGCGATGATGCGCAGCGCCGGGCGGATATGGATGCTTTGGTCGTGTCTAAAGAGAGTCGGGAGAATGCGACTCATACGGCTTCGGCTGCGGAGGCTTCTTATCAGCAGGCTTTGGCTGCTTTGGATGCGGCTAAGTTGAATCTTTCGCGGACGCGGGTTGTGTCGCCGGTTGATGGGTATGTGACTAATCTGAGTGTATTTCGCGGGGATTATGCGACTGCTGGGGCGGCTAAGCTGGCTATTGTCGATAGTCACTCTTTTTGGGTTTATGGGTATTTTGAGGAGACCAAGCTTCCTCATGTGCGTGTGGGTGATAAGGCAGAAGTTCGGTTGATGAGCGGTGGCACCTTGCAGGGGCACGTCGAGAGCATTTCTCGTGGTATCTATGATCGGGATAATCCTGAGAGTCGTGAACTGCTCGCTGATGTGAATCCGACTTTTAATTGGGTTCGGTTGGCGCAGCGTGTGCCGGTGCGGGTTAGGATTGATTCGGTGCCCGAAGATGTTGTGCTTGCTGCTGGGATTACTTGTACTGTTGTTGTTATGCCTGCGGTCGGTAAGGCTGGCTGATTTTTTGTCTGTGGTCCTTACGGTGTTGGCCTTTCCTTGAATTCATGGTGGTCTATTTGTGTAGCCCCTGTGCGGGGCGGCACTCCCTTTCTTTGCCGCCGCAAAGAAAGGAAGCAAAGAAAGCGGCTTCACACCGCTAATTCTTAAGTGGGTCTCTCGCGCAGTTGCGGTAGTGGTGCATCTGGAATCAGAGTTCTCGCGCATTCGGCCTCCGTGACAAGGCCGTCATTCTTCCCGCCTCGCACTTCGTGCTCGCCGGAACGGTTCGCTGGACACCGGTGACTTCGTTTGTGCGCTGTGGGGGCCATCGGCTTCGCCTCGGCGAGACGTCGTAGAGGACTTTCGGTTGCGGTGCCGTCGGCCGCCGGCGTTGATGTGCTGTTGTTGGCGCTGGACGCAATCTGCACGCCGAAATTTGTCCAACCGGTGTCGCCTTTAGCAGCCAGGCACGCCGCGCATCACCTTGAATTGCGCGTAACGGATCATCCGGAAATGCTAGTCGCCCGTCAATTTCACAATGACCTTTAAATCGCGCCGCCGGAAGAATGACGGCCTTGTCACCAAGGCGGAATGTGCGAGAACACAGATTCCAGATGCACCACTACCGCGGCTGCGCGAGGGCCCCACTTATAAGCTGGCGGTGTGAAGCCGCTTTCTTTGCTTCCTTTCTTTGCGGCGGCAAAGAAAGGGAGTGCCGCCCCGCACAGGGGCAACGCCAATAGACCACAAAGAATTCAAGGAAAGGCCAACACCACAAGAACCCAACCCCAAGCGCCACCCAGGCAAAACCCGTTTACAACCTGAACTTGCCCACCATAACCTTCAACCCCCTGGCCTGATCATCCAAAGATCTGGCAGCAGCCGTAGCCTCCTCCACCAAAGCAGCATTCTGCTGCGTCCCAGAATCCATCTGCGTCACCGCAAGGTTGATCTCCTCGATCCCAGCACTCTGCTCAGAAGAAGCCGCAGAAATCTCCCCCATGATATCGGTCACGCGCTTAACCGCCTTAACGACCTCATCCATAGTCTGCCCGGCATCCTGAGCCAAAGCCGACCCATTGCTAACCCGCTCGACCGAAGTACTGATCAAGCCTTTGATCTCCTTGGCAGCCGCAGCACTCCGCTGAGCCAGATTCCGCACCTCAGCAGCGACGACTGAAAAACCACGCCCCTCTTCCCCAGCCCGCGCAGCCTCAACCGCCGCATTCAAAGCAAGAATATTGGTCTGAAACGCAATCCCCTCGATCACGCCAATGATGTCGCCGATACTGCGCGCGCTATCGTTGATATCGTTCATCGTCGCGACCACGCGGCTCACCACATCGCCGCCCTTCTCCGCGATCTCCGACGCGTTGTTGGCCAGCGTGCTTGCCTGCTTCGCGTTATCGGCGTTCTGGCGAACCGTCGATGTCAGCTGCTCCATGCTGCTAGCCGTGCGCTCGAGCGCCATCGCCTGCTGCTCGGTGCGCTGCGACAAGTCGAGATTGCCCATCGAAATCTCACCCGATGCCGTCGCAATCGCATCAGCGCTCGACGCAATATCGGCGACCGTCGTCGCGAGCCCGCTTTGCATGTCGTGCAGCGCGAACAGCATGCTCGACTTGTCCTTGCGGCCCAGCGCGATCTCCACCGACAGATCGCCCGCCGCGATCCGGCTGGCAATTTCCTTCGCATACGCCGGCTCGCCGCCGAGCTGACCGGCGAGGCGCCGCACCACCCACTCGCTGATGCCGAACGCGAGCACGATCAGCCCGAGCGTCGCCACCGCGATCATCACGAACGACGAGTGGTAAATAAAGCCCGACGCCTCGATGGTCGCCTTCGCCGCCGTGCCGCGCTGCGCGACGAGTTCGTCGACCATTTTTTCCAGCTTGCCGGTTTCGACCAGCATCGACACATCCTGCGTGCCGACCTGCCAGTTCATCTGCGACAAATCGAGCGGCTGTGCTTTCACGAGCGTCACGAAGTCGCGCAGATGCCCGCTCCACACCCTGACGGCAGCGGCGAATTTCTTCTGCTGATCGACGCCCTTCGCGTCGGACGTGTCGACGTACTGTTGCAGCGTGCCGAGTTGTGCGGCAAGACCGCTCAGGGCCGCCTCGATGTCGGTGCCGAGTTCGTCGCGCTCTTTCGCGGTGGTCGCGGTGAGCAGCATTTTTTGCGCGCGGCTCGCGCGCAGCATGTGACCGCGCGCTTCTTCCGCGGCGCGGCTGGCGACGTGCCCCTGATCGTAGATGGATTGGGTGGACGCATTCAGACGGCTGATCTGGGTCAGCGAAAACACGCCGATCAGCAGCGTGCCAATCAGCAGCACGGCAAACGCGAGACGCAACATCGCCTTCACCGACAAACCTTTGAGCCTCACCGCCCGCGAGCGGCTGCTCTGGCCACGCGGCGGCATGCCCGCCGCTTCTCCCTCCGGTACGAATCCCGCGCCCGTCTGGCTGCCCAGCGAAACTGCTTTCATATTCCCCGTCCCCACGTTTAGAACTGCCGGAAAGGTCGGTTCCGGCATTGCTTCTTATCTCTCCGGGTCTACGGCAAGAACGCCCGCGATCTTTAACGTCGCTCGCGAAATGCCGGCCGCTTTCGCCACATGTGTCGCCCGGTCCTCGGCGCACCGCTTTGTAAGCCGCGCGCCCGCGACCGTTTTATACATGGCCAAAAATCGCCGGTCGGGATATATCAGACGACTTGCCAGCCGCGCGTGATCGTGGCAGCACCCACGCCTGCGGCACCGTCGAGGTGCGCGCGGTTCCCGGTTTCGGCGCACTGTCTCTGGCCCTTATCAGCAGCGCATGTCCGAATCGCGACAAAACTTGTCCTTACAATTCGGTCAGGCCACATTAAACTTCGACAAATAGTTGACGACACAAAATGCCGCGTCGAAATGCCGCAACGCTGAAAACGTTGCTCGAACAGCGTCCGGCGACTTCAGATCACTCTTTCTTCTCTCTCATCTAGTGTATGGAAACGAGCCTCGATAAAAGCGCCCTCGCCGGCGCGCCAGCCGGAGCTGGAACAGCAACCGGAAACGGTGCGGCCACCGCCGCGCAACCAGCCGCCAAAGTGCAGCGCACGGTGTACTCCGTGCTCGGCGCGATCAGCTTCTCGCACCTGCTCAACGACATGATTCAGTCGTTGATCCTGGCGATCTACCCGATGCTGAAAGACAACTTCTCGTTGTCGTTCGGCCAGATCGGCCTGATCACGCTGACTTATCAGATCACCGCGTCGCTGCTGCAGCCGCTCGTCGGCACTTATACGGACAAGCATCCCAAGCCGTACTCGCTGCCCGTCGGCATGGGCTTCACGCTCGCGGGTCTGCTGCTGATGTCGGTCGCGCCCAACTTCGGCGTGCTGCTGGTGGCGGCTGCGCTGGTCGGCTGCGGCTCGTCGGTGTTCCATCCGGAATCGTCGCGGGTCGCGCGCATGGCGTCGGGCGGCCGTCACGGGTTCGCGCAGTCGCTGTTCCAGGTGGGTGGCAACGCGGGTTCGTCGCTCGGGCCGCTGCTCGCCGCGTTGATCGTGATTCCCCACGGCCAGCGCAGCATCGCGTGGGTTTCGGTGGCGGCGCTCGTCGCGATCGTTGTGTTGACGCAGATCGGCCGCTGGTACAAGGCGCATCCGTCGGTGAAGAAGGCGCGCAGCGTCGCCGGTCACGCCACGCTGTCGCGCAACAAGGTGATGTTCGCGATGGGCGTGCTCATCCTGCTGGTGTTCTCGAAGTATTTCTACCTCGCCAGCATCAACAGCTACTTCACGTTCTATCTGATCGATAAGTTCCATCTGCCGGTACAGGCCGCGCAGGTCCATCTGTTCGTGTTCCTCGCTGCCGTGGCGGCGGGCACGATGATCGGTGGTCCGATCGGCGACAAGATCGGCCGCAAGTATGTGATCTGGGTGTCGATCCTTGGCGTGGCGCCGTTCACGCTGCTGCTGCCGTACGCCAATCTGTTCTGGACCGGCGTGCTGACGGTGATCATCGGCGTGGTGCTGGCCTCGGCGTTCTCGGCGATCCTGGTCTATGCGCAGGAGTTGATCCCCGGCAAGGTGGGCATGGTCGCGGGTCTCTTCTTCGGCTTCGCGTTCGGCATGGGCGGGATCGGCGCGGCGGTGCTCGGGCAATTGGCCGATGCCACCAGCATTACGTACGTGTACAAGGTCTGTTCGTTCCTGCCGCTGATCGGCGTGCTGACGGTGTTCCTGCCGGATGTGGAGGGCAAGCGCGCAAAGGCGTGATGGCCGTCTGACCGCAGGTCTGATGAGAGAAAGGCGCTTCGGCGCCTTTTTCTTTGTCTTTGCCTTTGCGTGAAGCCAGTGCTGCGTCATGTCCGGACGCGACTCATCGCCGCGTCGGACCGTGCGCCGCTTCGCTCATGGTGAACCCGCGTTGTCCGCCGAGCCACGCCTGCTCTATGCTTGTGCGGACACACACCCTGCTCTCGCGCCGCGCCACACGGCCGCACGACCCGACATCCGTTCACTCACGCAGCAGAAGGATCGCCGCAGATGACAAGCTATCGCGACTTCCACCGCCGTTCGATCGAAGACCCCGAAGCATTCTGGCGCGACGAGGCGCGGCGCATCCATTGGCAAACGCCGTTCGACACCGTGCTCGACCGATCGAATCCGCCGTTCGCGCGCTGGTTCGTCGGCGGCCGCACGAACCTGTGCCATAACGCGGTGGACCGTCATCTGGCCGAGCGCGCGCAGCAGAACGCGCTGGTGTATGTGTCGACGGAAACCGGCATCGAGCGGCGCTACACCTACGCCGAGCTGTACGGCGAGATCAACCGGATGGCGGCGGTCATGCGCTCGCTCGGCGTAAAGCGCGGCGACGTGGTGCTGCTCTATCTGCCGATGATCCCCGAAGCGCTGTTCGCCATGCTCGCCTGCGCGCGCCTTGGCGCGATTCACTCGGTGGTGTTCGGCGGCTTCGCGGCGCCGAATCTCGCGGCCCGCATCGACGACGCCAAGCCCGTGCTGATCGTCACCGCCGACGCCGGCGCGCGCGGCGGCAAGGTGATCGACTACACGCCGCTGATGGACGAAGCGCTCGCCCGCGCGAAGCACAAGACGCCGCACGTCTTGCTGATCGACCGGCAACTCGCGCCCGAGCGGCTGAATGCCAGTTATCTCGTCGCCTACGAACCGCTGCGCGAACAGTTCTTCAACGCCCACGTGCCGTGCGAGTGGCTCGAATCGAACGAGCCGTCCTACGTGCTGTACACGTCAGGCACGACCGGCAAGCCGAAGGGCGTGCAACGCGATGTGGGCGGCTACGCGGTCGCGCTGGCGGCATCGATGGAACACATCTTTCAGGGCAAGGCGGGCGACGTGATGTTCACCGCGTCGGACGTGGGCTGGGTGGTCGGCCACAGCTACATCGTCTACGCGCCGCTGATCGCGGGCCTCACCACCGTGATGTACGAAGGCACGCCGATCCGTCCGGACGGCGGCATCTGGTGGCGCCTCGTCGCGCATCACCGGATCAATATCATGTTCACCGCGCCGACCGCCTTGCGCGTGCTGAAGAAGCAGGACCCGGCGCTGCTGAAGAAAGCCGATCTGTCGAGCCTGCGCGCGCTGTTCCTTGCCGGCGAGCCGCTCGACGAACCGACCGCTGCATGGATCGCCGACGCGCTCGGCAAGCCGGTGATCGATAACTACTGGCAAACCGAGACCGGCTGGCCGATGCTGGCGATTCCGCGCGGCGTCGAGGCGCTGCCCACCAAGCTCGGCTCGCCGGGCGTGCCGTCGGCGGGTTTCAGTCTGACCTTGCGCAACGAACTGAGCGGCGAGCCCTGCCCGCCCGGCGAAAAGGGCGTGCTCACGC
This sequence comes from Paraburkholderia dipogonis, assembly GCF_046027395.1. Taxonomy (GTDB): domain Bacteria; phylum Pseudomonadota; class Gammaproteobacteria; order Burkholderiales; family Burkholderiaceae; genus Paraburkholderia; species Paraburkholderia dipogonis_A. The sequence goes on from NZ_JAQQEG010000080.1 coordinate 13,384, forward strand.
TGGACTATCCGCTACCGCCGGGCTGCATGTCGACGGTTTGGGGCGACGACAAGCGTTTCGTCAGCACGTACTGGTCGAGCATTCCGAACCAGCAGGTCTACTCGACCTTTGACTGGGGTGTGCAGGACGAAGACGGCTACGTGACGATCCTCGGCCGGACCGACGACGTGATCAACGTCGCCGGACACCGGCTCGGCACGCGCGAGATCGAGGAAGCGTTGTCGAGCCACGCGGCCGTCGCGGAGGTGGCGGTGGTCGGCGTGACGGATCCGTTGAAGGGCCAGGCGGCGATGGCCTTCGTGGTCCTGCGCGACGCGCAGGCCTACGCGGACACGAAAAAGCGCAACAAGCTGGAAGCCGAACTCACGGCGACGGTGGACCGCCAGCTCGGCGCGATTGCGCGGCCGTCACGGGTCGTGGTGGTGTCGATGCTGCCGAAGACGCGCTCCGGCAAGCTGCTGCGCCGCGCGATCGCGGCGCTCGCCGAGGGACGCGAGCCGGGCGATCTGCCGACTATTGAAGATCCGGCGGCCTTACAGCAGGTGCGCGAGGCGCTGGACGACGGCGGGGGGAACTAGCTTGCGAAGTCGCGGCGTGGTTGGAGCCAGGCGATTAGCTGACCATCGAGGATTTGACGGCGGCCTCCCAGCAGACGCGTGAAGTGCCCAGCGCACGCCACGGACAAGCAGCTTGCAAAGTTGCGGCGGGCCTGAAGCGCATGTCGTCATAAAAATGCGTCGACACGCGCGCCTCGACGCCCTGATCAGACCGTCGAACCACGCGCTTCCAGAAACCGCGTCAGAATCGCGTTCGAATACGTCCCCGCGATCTCCGTGAGAAACGACACGAACGACTCGGGCGCGTGATCGTCGGCGGTATCCGAGACGGTACGCACGACCGCGCACGGCACGCCGTATTCGTAGCAGACCTGGGCGATCGCCGCGCCTTCCATCTCCACGGCGAGCGCATCCGGAAGCGCGTCGCGCAACGCCTGAACGCCTGCCGCGCTGGCCACGAACTGATCGCCGCTGATGATCAACCCGCGATGCACACGCGGCTCGCGCGTGCCGAAACGCGCTGCCGAGGCAGCGCCCTCTTCCGTGACGAAGCGCTCGCAAGCCGCGGCGAGCTGATCAGCCAAGGTTGCATCGGCGTCGAATCGCGAGATGCCCAGCAATGGCACCTCGAAACGCGGAAACAGCGGCGACGCATCGAGATCGTGCTGCAGCAGCGCGTCGGCGACGACGATGTCGCCCACCCGCACCTCGCTCCCCACGCCGCCGGCCACGCCCGTGAAGACGATCGCTTCCACGTCGAAGGCATGGATCAGCGCGCTGACCGTGGCCGCCGCGGCGACCTTGCCGACGCGCGCCAGCGTCACGACACACGGCGCGCCGTGGACGGTGCCGAGGTGATAGTCCCGCTGACCGTGCGTGATGGTGCGCACGCCGGACTCGGCGCGCATCGCTTCAATCAGATCGCCGAGTTCTTGCGGCAACGCCGCCAGAATCCCAAGCGGCCGATGCGAAACCGGCGCGCCGCTGCGGTTCGGATCGATACCGGACATGCTTGCGGCCGCCGGAGCTGATTCAGCCACTCGTGTGGCCGCCGCTTCCACGCCGACCGCGCCCAGCGCCGACGTGCCCGCACCCGTCACACTCATTCCACCGCCTGCAATTTAGCGACCGCCAGCGCCAGCCACTTTTCGCCGTGCCGCTTGAATTTGACCTGCGCCTTCGCGTCGGTGCCGCCGCCTTCGAGCGCGGTGATCGTGCCTTCGCCGAACTTGGTGTGGAACACCTGCTGGCCGACGCGGAAACCCGTTTCCGCCGCGCGCTGCTCGTTCGCGAACGCAGGCAACGGCGCCGGCGTCGACGATGCGGATCCCGTATAACCCGGCCGCGCAAACCAGTCGCGCCCATAACCCGCGTTGTCCGAACGGCCGCCCCAGCGCGCGCCCGCCTCGACCTTCGGCGTGAGCCACTTGAGCGTTTCCTGCGGCAATTCGTCGAAGAAACGCGAACGGATGTTGTAACGGGTCTGGCCGTGCAGCATGCGGCTCTGCGCGAACGACAGATATAGCCGCTCCTTGGCTCGCGTGATCGCGACGTACATCAGGCGGCGTTCCTCTTCCAGACCGTCCGATTCCATCGCGCTGTTCTCGTGCGGGAACAGCCCCTCTTCCAGACCGGTGATGAAAACCGCCGTGAACTCGAGGCCCTTGGCCGCGTGCACGGTCATGAGTTGCACGGCTTCCTGGCCGGCTTGCGCCTGGTTGTCGCCCGCTTCGAGCGACGCGTGCGACAGGAAACCGGCAAGCGGCGTCATCGTGTCCGGGTTTTGCGCCGGATCGGCGATGCCGGGCGCGTCGAGCACGACGGTATTCGGATCGTCGGTGGCGACGGCCAGCTCGGGCGCGGCGGTTGCGCCCGGACGCAGTGGAATGGAGCGCGCCGGCGTGTCCATGCCGTAGCCCTCTTCGCTGACGAACGCGGCGGCCGCGTTGACCAGTTCCTGCAAGTTCTCCAGCCGGTCCTGGCCTTCGCGTTCGTTCTGATAGAACTCCGCGAGACCGCTCGTGCGCACCACGTATTCGACCGTTTCCGGCAGGCTCATCTGCTGCGTTTCCGCGCGCATCTTGCCGATCAGGTTCGCGAAGCCCGCGAGGCTCGAACCCGCCTTGCCCGCCACGTACGGAATCGCCGCGGCCATCGAGCAGTTGTACAGACGCGCCGCATCCGCGAGCTGCTCGATCGAGCGCGCGCCGATGCCGCGCGTCGGGAAATTGACGACGCGCGCAAACGCAGTGTCGTCGTTCGGATTGTCGATCAGGCGCAGATAGGCGAGCGCGTGCTTGACTTCCTGGCGCTCGAAAAAGCGCAAGCCGCCGTACACGCGATACGCGATGCCCGCGTTGACCAGCGTGTGTTCGATCGTGCGCGACTGCGCGTTGCTGCGGTAGAGAATCGCGACTTCGCTGCGCGACGTGCCGGTGCTGATCAGCGCCTTGATTTCCTCGACGATCCAGCCGGCTTCCTGCGTGTCGGTCGCGGATTCATACACTCGAACCGGTTCGCCGTGGCCCGCGTCGGTACGCAGATTCTTGCCCAGACGGCGCGAATTGTTGGCGATGAGCTGATTGGCGGCGTCGAGAATATGGCCGTGCGAGCGGTAGTTCTGCTCGAGCTTGATCAGATGGCGGACGTTGAACTCCTGTTCGAAGTCGCGCATGTTGCCGACGTTCGCGCCGCGGAAGGCGTAGATCGACTGGTCGTCGTCGCCGACGGCGAAGATCGAGTTGGTCTGGCCCGCCAGCATCTTCAGCCACGCGTATTGCAGCTTGTTGGTGTCCTGGAACTCGTCGACCAGAATGTGCTTGAAGCGCGCCTGGTAGTGGGCGCGCAGCGGCGGATTATGGGCGAGCAGTTCGTAGCAGCGCAGCAGCAGTTCCGGAAAGTCGACCACGCCTTCGCGCTGGCACTGCTGGTCGTAGGCTTCGTAGAGTTCGACGAATTTGCGGTTGAAGTTGTCGGTGGCGTCGACGTCTTTCGGCCGCAGGCCTTGTTCCTTCGCGTTGTTGATGAAGTACTGGAGATTCTTCGCCGGGTACTTTTCGTCGTCGATGTTGAGGCCCTTCATCAGACGCTTGATCGCGGATAGCTGGTCGGCGGTATCGAGAATCTGGAAGGTGGCCGGCAGGCCCGCGTCCCGATGATGCGCGCGCAGCATGCGGTTACAGAGGCCGTGGAAGGTGCCGATCCACATGCCGCGCGTGTCGATCGGCAGAAGCGCCGACAGACGCGACATCATTTCGCGGGCGGCCTTGTTGGTGAAGGTCACCGCCAGAATCGTGGCGGGCGACGCCAGGCCGTGCTGGATAAGCCACGCGATGCGCGTGATCAGAACGCGGGTCTTGCCGCTGCCCGCGCCGGCGAGGATGAGCGCGGGCTCGTTGGGGAGCGTGACGGCGGCGTGTTGTTCGGGGTTTAGATTGGCTAGCAGGTCGGGCATTTTTTAGGAGGGGCGGCAGGTCGTTCGACATTATATGCCCCGGAGGGGGTAGGGTTTTTTGGGGCCGATAGACCATCATCGACTCAAGGAAAGGCCAACACCCCAAGAAAACCGCCGCCCGGGCAACCACGCTACGCCTGCGGTAGAATTTGACCCTTCGGCGTCAAAACAGACGCCCAGTCCCCGAAGGTCATCGTCGATGCAAATTCAGATTCACAAGGAAGTCGATGCACGCGGGCTCATGTGCCCGCTGCCCATTTTGCGCGCCAAGAAGGCGCTCGCCGACATGGAAAGCGGCCAGATTCTCAAGGTGCTGGCCACCGATCCGGGCTCGCAGCGCGATTTCGCCGCGTTTGCCAAGCAAACCGGCAATGAAATCGTCGAAAGCTCCGCGCACGACAAGGTCTTCACCTTCCTGATGAAGCGCCGCTGAAGCCGGCCTACTACGCGCACGCGACGCCCTAAAGCGGCCGCCAAAAAACAAAAGGCGCTGTGCCCACGAACACAGGGCACAGCGCCTTTCTACTTCGGTTTAACGCTACCGGGAAACTAGCGGCAAAAACCGCTCAACCTTCCAGCACCGGCGAACGCGTACGCAAATACTCTTCGAAATCGGCGGCCACTTCCGGGTGACGCAGGGCGAACTCGACCGTCGCCTTCAGATAACCCAGCTTGCTG
>NZ_JAQQEG010000081.1:0-17148 GCF_046027395.1 Paraburkholderia dipogonis
TTATTCTAATACCCGGGGAAGCGGGGTATGCGGGCCCGCCTTTTTCTTTGCAGCGTCTCGGGCGCGTGCTCCGCCACCTGTGCGACTTTTAGCTCGCCGTCGTGACGACCAGCCGTTCCGGCGCCAGCACGCCCTCACCTTGTTTCGCGACGCCAAGCAGACGCCCTTCCGCCGCGTACACCCGGACGCGCGGCGCGTTCACAGCTTCGCCCGTGATCGTCAACTCGGACAGCTTCAACCGCTGGCCATGCAGGAAGCGGCGCGTCGCGTCTTCATTCAACTGCACGAGCGGGAAGGTAGACAGCAATGCATCCACCGGTTGCAACCACGTATCGCGTTCGCCTTCAGTCGCGTCGGACAGCGCGTCGAGCGTCACCGAATTTTCGAGCGTCAGCGCGCCGACGCCGGTGCGCCGCAGCGCCACCAGATGCGCGCCGCAACCCAATGCTTCACCGATATCCTCGGCCAACGTGCGCACATACGTGCCCTTGCTGCACGTCACGCGAAACGTCACGTCCGGCAACGCGCAGGCGAGCATCTCGAGCTTGAGGATCGTCACCTGACGCCCTTCCCGCTCAACCGTCTGACCGGCGCGCGCGTATTCGTACAGCGGCTTGCCGTCACGCTTGAGCGCCGAATACATCGGCGGAACCTGCGTGATCTCGCCGAGGAATGCCGGCAGAATCGCCCGAACCGCCGCCTCGTCGCACGTCACTTCACGCGTGTCGATCGCTTCGCCTTCGGCGTCGCCGGTGGTCGTGCGAATACCGAGGCGCATGGTGGCCTCGTATGTCTTGTCGGCTTCGAGCAGGTCTTGCGAAAACTTGGTGGCTTCGCCGAAACAGAGCGGCAGCAAGCCGGTTGCCAGTGGATCGAGCGTGCCGGTGTGGCCCGCCTTTTTCGCCAGATAGAGACGCTTCGCCCGAATCAGCGCGTCGTTGCTCGACAGGCCGAGCGGCTTGTCGAGCAGCAGCACGCCGTCGAGCGCGCGACGCGGCACGCGGGGGCGTTGAGGTGCGGTCATGTCAGAAAGACGAAGTCTTCGATGGATACGGAAAACAGCACTGAGCGCGGGGCAACTCAGGCATGGCAGCGAGCGCCGTGGCGAACAGTGCGCTCAGTCTTCTTTCGCGCGATTGGCGTTGGCTTCGTCGATCAGACGCGACATTTCGACGGCCCGCTCGATCGTCTTGTCGTAATGGAAATGCAGCGTCGGCACGGTGTGAATGTGCAGGCGCTTGAAAAGCTGATTGTGCAGATGGCCGGCCGCGTGCGTGAGCGCCTCGAGCGTCTGCTGCGGATCGCCGGTGAGCGTCGTGAAATAGACCTTGGCGTGCGCGTAGTCGGGCGTCAGTTCGACGCTTTGAATCGTGACGATGCCGATGCGCGGATCCTTGACCTCGCGCAGCAACTCGGACAAATCGCGCTGGATCTGATCGGCGATCTGCACGTTGCGATTGGGAGAAGAACGTTTTTTAGGCATGGTGTTATGTGATCCGTTCTAACGGATGCAAAAAATGGTTCGCGCTGCGGTGGTGTGGGTTTCTTCTTATCCGGGCGGCACTCCGGCGGCCCGGACTAACCAGAAGAAGCTCGACCGCGGGCGCTGCTCTACGCAACGGACACGGACAAACGCGTGGCCCCAAAAACAACGGGCGGAGCGGGCGTTAAAGCCCGCTCCGCCCCTTGAGCCGTGCCGCGTGAATTACAGCGAACGCGCGACTTCGGTGACCTCGAAGACTTCGAACTGATCGCCTTCGACGATGTCGTTGAAGTTCTTGATCGACATACCGCACTCGAAGCCCTGACGGACTTCCTTCACGTCGTCCTTGAAGCGCTTGAGCGAATCGAGTTCGCCCGTGAAGATGACGACGTTGTTGCGCAGCACGCGCACCGACGACGAGCGCTTGACGAAACCGTCTGTGACCATACAGCCGGCCACCGCACCGATCTTCGGTACCTTGAAGACCTGACGCACTTCGACCGTACCCGTCACGACTTCGCGCTTTTCCGGTGCCAGCATGCCTGACATCGCAGCCTTCACGTCATCTACTGCGTCATAGATGATGTTGTAGTAGCGAATATCGACGCCGTTGGCTTCCGCCAGCTTGCGCGCCTGTGCATCCGCACGCGTGTTGAAGCCGATGATGACCGCCTTCGAAGCCGTAGCCAGGTTGACGTCCGACTCGCTGATGCCACCCACGGCGCCGTGCACGATCTGCACGCGGACTTCGTCGGTCGACAGCTTGAGCAGCGACTGCACCAAAGCTTCCTGCGAACCTTGCACGTCGGCCTTGACGATGAGCGGCATGTACGCCACTTCGCCTTCGCCCATCTGTTCCAGCATGTTCTCGAGCTTCGCGGCCTGCTGCTTGGCCAGCTTGACGTCGCGGAACTTGCCTTGACGGAACAACGCGACTTCACGCGCCTTGCGGTCGTCCGGCATGACGATGACTTCTTCGCCTGCTTGCGGGACTTCCGACAGACCCTGAATTTCAACCGGGATCGACGGCCCTGCAGACTTGGTCGGCTTGCCGGTTTCGTCGAGCATGGCTCGCACGCGACCGTAAGCGCTACCTGCCAGCACCACGTCGCCGCGGTTCAGCGTACCCGACTGGACCAGGATCGTTGCGACCGGACCCTTACCCTTATCGAGCTTCGCTTCGATGACGAGACCCTTGGCCGGCGCTTCGACCGGTGCCTTCAGTTCCAGCACTTCGGCTTGCAGCAGCACGTTTTCCAGCAAGTCGTCGATGCCCGCGCCGGTTTTAGCCGACACCGACACGAAAGGCGAATCGCCACCGTATTCTTCCGGCACGACGCCTTCCGCGACGAGTTCCTGCTTCACGCGCTCCGGATTCGCATCCGGCTTGTCGATCTTGTTAATCGCGACGACGAGCGGCACGCCGCCTGCCTTCGCGTGAGCGATCGCTTCCTTCGTTTGCGGCATCACGCCGTCGTCGGCTGCGACCACCAGAATCACGATGTCGGTTGCCTTTGCACCGCGGGCACGCATGGCCGTAAAGGCTTCGTGACCCGGCGTGTCGAGGAACGTGATGACGCCACGCGGCGTTTCGACGTGGTAAGCGCCGATGTGCTGCGTAATCCCGCCCGCTTCGCCCGCTGCGACCTTGGCGCGGCGGATGTAGTCGAGCAGCGACGTTTTGCCGTGGTCGACGTGACCCATGACCGTGACGACCGGCGGACGCGGCAGCGCTTCCGCATCGGACACTTCGCCTTCGACCAGCATGGCTTCCGGATCGTCCAGCTTGGCCGCAACCGCGTGGTGGCCCAGTTCCTCGACGATGATCATCGCCGTTTCCTGGTCCAGCATCTGGTTGATCGTGACCATCTGGCCGAGCTTCATCATCGACTTGATGACTTCCGACGCCTTCACCGCCATCTTGTGCGCCAGATCGGCGACCGTGATGGTTTCCGGCACGTGCACTTCACGCACGATCGGTTCGGTCGGCGCCTGGAACGTGGTGTTCTGATCCTGATGCTTGCCGCGACCCTTCGGGCCACCGCGCCAGCCCCGATCGACACCGCCGCTCGTATCGCCACGGGTCTTGATGCCGCGGCGCTTCGCTGCGTCGTCCTGCCAGCCACCCTTGCCGCCGCCCGGCTTCTTCTTGTCGCCGGCGGAAGGCGTGGTCGTGGCAGCCGGAGCCGCAGCAGCCGGCTTCTTGGCTGCCGGACGCGCCGGTGCTTCGCCCGCCGGACGCGCCGGCTTGTGCAGCGTGCCCTTGGCTTCCGCGACCTTGGCCGGCTCAGCAGGCTTCGGTGCCGGTTCCGGCGCCTTGACCTGCGCCTTGCGCGGCGTGTTCATCATTTCGCGAATCGCGCGTGCTTCGGCTTCAGCCGCCGCACGGCGCTTGGCGATTTCTTCCTGCTCGGCGCGCGCTTTCTCGGCAGCCTGACGCGCTGCGTCTTCTGCCTTCTTTGCGGCTTCGCGTTGCGCTGCACGTTCAGCGGCGGCGCGTTCGTCGTCCTGCTCGCTTTGCTTGGCGACCGCCGGCTCCGCTGCCTTGGCAGCCACCGGTTCAGCCTTCGCGGCCACCGGTTGCGCAGCTTGCGCCGGCTTCGCAGTCTGTGCCTGCTCGCGAGCCGCCGCTTCGGCCGCAGCCGCTGCGCGCTTCTTCGCCGATTCTTCTTCCGCACGACGACGCTCGGCCTCAGCAGCCTGCTCGCGCGCCTGACGTTCAGCTTCTTCGCGCTCGAGTTGTTCCTGACGCGCCTTCAGCTCCTGAGCCTGCTTTTCGAGCAACTCGGCTTCGTGACGAGCTTCCTCCTCACGACGCTGGAGTTCCAGATCGTCGACGTCGGCCTCGGCCACATGATTCGATGCATCTCCGTTTTCAGCGGAGGTTTCGTCGCGGCGGACGAAAGTGCGCTTCTTGCGCACCTCGACCTGAATGGTGCGAGCTTTGCCCGTCGCATCGGATTGCTTGATTTCCGACGTATGCCGTTTCGTCAGCGTGATCTTGCGCTTGTCAGCATCAGTCGAGCCGTGAGACTTGCGCAAGTGGTCGAGCAGACGCGCCTTGTCCGTTTCGGACAAGCTGTCGTCTTCGCTCGCTTTTGTGACGCCCGCCGCCTGCAGCTGCTCAAGCAGCACGCCTGCAGGCATTTTCAGTTCCGCGGCAAATTGGGCTACGTTGTTACTCGCCATTCATTCCTCTTAATGCAAGGACCGATTCCTTGCGGTTAGCATCGGGTCATGCGGCCTGACGGCCGCTTCAATTTAGTGCGCCATGGTCATTTCTCACTGGAACCAGTGTTCACGTGCTTTCATGATCAACGCCTTAGCGGCATCCTCTTCCATTCCGGTCATCTCGACCAGTTCATCCACAGCCAGCTCGGCGAGTTCGTCGCGCGTCTGGATCTGATGTTCGGCCAGCTTGGCGAGCAGGTCGGCGTCCATGCCGTCCAGGCTCTTCAGGTCGAGCGCTACATTTTCGACCTTTTCTTCATTCGCGATCGCCAGCGTCAACAGCGCGTCGCGCGAGCGATTACGCAGTTCGTGAACGGTGTCTTCGTCGAATGCCTCGATTTCGAGCATTTCGTTGAGCGGCACATAGGCGATCTCTTCGAGGCTCGTAAAGCCTTCGTCGATCAGGATGTCGGCGACTTCTTCGTCGACATCGAGACGCGCCATGAACAGGTCACGCAGTACACCGCGTTCCTGATTCTGCTTTTGCGCAGATTCGTCCGGCGTCATGATGTTGATCTGCCAGCCGGTGAGTTCGCTGGCAAGACGCACGTTCTGGCCGCTGCGGCCGATCGCGACCGCCAGTTCGTTTTCGTCGACGACGACGTCCATCGAATGTTTTTCTTCATCGACGACGATCGACTGGACGGCTGCCGGCGCGAGCGCGCCGATCACAAACTGTGCGGGATCTTCCGACCATAGCACGATGTCGACGTTTTCGCCACCGAGCTCGTTACGCACAGCCTGCACGCGCGAACCGCGAATGCCGACGCAAGTGCCGATCGGATCGATGCGCTTGTCGTACGCGACCACGCCGATCTTTGCGCGCACGCCCGGATCGCGCGCGGCCGCCTTGATTTCCAGCAGGCCTTGCTCGATTTCCGGCACTTCCATCTCGAACAGCTTCATCAGGAATTCGGGCGCCGTACGCGACAGTTCGATCTGCGGACCACGCGCGGTGCGATCGACCTTCGCGATATAGGCGCGCACGCGGTCGCCCACGCGCAGGTTTTCCTTCGGAATCAGCTGGTCGCGGCGCAGCAGCGCTTCGACACGGCCGGTTTCGACGATGAAGTTGCCCTTGTCGAGACGCTTCACCGAGCCGGTCATGATGTGCTCGCCGCGCTCGAGGAAGTCGTTCAGGATCTGCTCGCGTTCAGCGTCGCGCACCTTCTGCAGGATCACCTGCTTGGCAGCCTGCGCGCCGATACGGCCGAATTCGATCGACGGCACCGGTTCTTCGATGAACTCGTCGAGTTGGATCTCGGGCTTCTGCTCGCGCGCTTCGAACAGCAGAATTTCCTGATCCGGTTCCTGCAAACCGGCTTCGTCCGGCACCACTTTCCAGCGGCGAAACGTTTCGTGCTCGCCGCTTTCACGATCGATCTGGACGCGGATATCCGCGTCTTCTTCGAAGAGTTTCTTGGAGGCCGAAGCGAGGGCCGCCTCGAGCGCGGCAAATACCACGTCTTTGTCGACGTTCTTCTCGCGTGCCAGCGCATCCACCAGCATCAACACTTCGCGACTCATTGTTTGCGGCTCCTAAAGTCAAACTTCGGAACGAGGCGTGCCTTATCGATATCCGCGAGCGTGAAATCGAGCATCGCGGCGCCTTCCTTCCCTTCAAATTCCAGACCGATCGTCTCGCCTTGCGGAGCATGCAGGATGCCCCGGTACGATTTCCGTCCGTCCAATGGCTTTTTCAATGTGATTACCACTTCGCTGCCTGCGAAGCGTTCAAAATCCGCCAGTTTTTTCAGCGGGCGGTCGAGCCCCGGCGACGATACTTCAAGCCGCTCGTAATCGATATTTTCGACCGTCAAAACGTGCTGGAGCTGACGCGTGACTTTCTCGCAGTCTTCGATCGCGATGCCGGCCGGCTGGTCGATATAGATACACAACATGCCGCGCCCGGTGCGCTCGAGATCGACGAGCTCGTAGCCGAGTCCCACGACCGTGGTTTCAATCAGTTCCGTCAGTTGCACAGTGCCCTCTTAGATGTTCGCGCAGCGAGCCTGCCGCTTGTTTTGCAAACAACCAATGCGGGCCGCGCGCCAAGCCGGCGCACGTTCGTGCTACCCGAGATGCCGAACCACTGAGAACTGATCGGCAAAAAAAAATGGGCTAAACGCCCATCATCTTATTGCCGGTGGTCGCACCTGAGCCGCACATAAAAAGCCGCACGCCCAGCGACTTCGCGATTGTAGCCATTTTTCGGGACAAACGCAAACCGCAGAACGCCGCCCAACGCGCTTTTCCGCTTGATTTCATGGGAATCTTTCAACGATATGACGGCGCTTCGGGCCTTTTGCAAGGCGGCTCATGCCGCCTCGAACCCGCGCTGGACAAGCGGGGCAAATGAAATCCGCCCCCACTTCCATTTACGCCGCGGTTTTATGCGTCACATGAAACCGCGAGACGCGAAACCGACGGCGTTCGTCGATCGATTTGGCCGTGGCCGGGCGAAAGATCGTTGAAGAACGATCCGCGGCTCACCGCCATGCATGACTGGCGTACTGCTTAACGGCCGCGCGAACGGCCGCGCGGAGCGCCGCCGCCACGGTTGGCACCGCCGGCGTTGGCGTTGCCGCCGCCCGCACGGTTGCCAGCGCCGCCGCGATTGCCACCCGGCCCGCGGTTGCCGCCGCCGCTGCCCGGATTGGGACCGCTGCTGCCGCCGGCGCCGGCGCGTTTGCCGCCGCCAGCCGCACGGTTGCCATTGCCCGACGGTGCGCGATTGCCATCGACTTCACGGCCGCCACGCGGGCCGCCCGCGCCGCCGCCCATCGGGCCACTGAAACCACCGGCGCCACGGCCGGCGCCGCGGTTGCCGTAACCACCGCCGAAACCGGCGCCCGCGCCGCCACCGAAGCCACCGCCCGCCGCACCGCGCCGACCCTGGCCTTGGCCCTGGCCACGCGGTTGCTGCTGGTCGAACCGGCCATGCGACATCAGCACGGGTTCGCGACTAATGAAGCCCATCGACGTCTGCATCGGATCCGGCTGCTTGCGCTCCGGCGCTTCCCTGCGGCCGCCTTTTTCTTCCGTCGGCGCTTTCAGGCCGACCGACGCCATCAGCGCGCGCACCTGGTTGTCTTCGAGCTCTTCCCAACGGCCGCGCTTGAGACCCTTCGGCAGCGAAATCGGGCCGTGACGGGTGCGGATCAGACGGCTGACCATCAGGCCCGCCGCTTCAAACATACGGCGCACTTCGCGGTTACGCCCTTCGGCGAGCGCGACGTGATACCAATGATTAGTGCCTTCGCCACCACCATCGCGGATACGCAGGAAGTTCGCCGGGCCGTCTTCCAGCTCGACGCCGTGCAGCAGCTTCTGACGCATGCCTTCCGCCAGTTCGCCGACCACGCGCACCGCATATTCACGCTCGACGCTATAACGCGGGTGCATGAAACGGTTCGCCAGATCGCCCGACGTGGTCAGCATCAGCAGACCTTCCGTATTGAAGTCGAGACGGCCGACCGCGAGCCACTTGGCGGTTTTCATCGGCGGCAGATTGTCGAACACCGAAGGACGGCCTTCCGGGTCCGCGTGGCTGACGATTTCGCCGGTCGGTTTGTGATACAGCAGCACGCGCGGCGGCTTGTTGGCCAGCTTGCGCTTGACCGGCTTGCCGTTGATGCGGACCTGGTCGGTCGGCATGATGCGCTGGCCGATATGAGCCGGCTCGCCGTTCACCGACACACGGCCCGCGACGATCAATTCTTCCATGTCGCGACGCGAGCCCATGCCGGCTTCGGCTAGCACCTTGTGCAGCTTCGGCGCGTCGTCGTCGGCGGCGAGCACGCGCTTGGGCGCGGCCGGCTTGCCACGGCGCAGCATCGGCGCGCGCACGCCACCGGTGGCGCTGTTGTCCGCGTCGAACGCGGGCGATGTGACGTAAGAGAACAGGTCGTCCTGACCCGCGGCTGCCGCTGCCGCTGCCGCCGGCGCTTCGCCGCCGCGGCTGTTCTGACGCTGGCCGCCTTCGCGCGGCTGACGCTCGCGCTGACCTTCACGCGGTGCGCCCTCGCGCTTCGCGCCGCCTGCATTACGACGCGGCCCTTGACCCTTCGCGCCCGCGTCCTTGCGCGGCATACGCACTTGCGCGACGACTTCGCCGTCCGGCGGTGCCTCGGTGACGACCGGCGCCCCTTGCGCGGGCGCGCCTTCGGCGCCCTTCGTCTTCGCGCCGGCGCGGCGCCGGGCGATCAGGCTGCGCGGGCCGCGACGCAGGCCGCGGCGCGGACGGTCTTCACCGTCTGCTTCCGTGGTCTGCGCCGGGCGCTCGCCCTCGCCTGCCGACGCTTGCGTGGTGCGCGTTTCGTCAGCGCGCGCCGACGGCACGGCGCGCTCGGATTCGGACGAATCGGTGTCGTGGGTATGTGTCAAAACAACCTCAAAATGTCAGGTCGCGCACGCCCGTTGCGGGCGTGGCAAAAAAAGTTCGGTTACGTCAGGCGCTGCGCGACTCGGGTTCGTCGTCGGTCAGAATGCCTGCGTCCTGCGCCGCATCGCGACGATCCTCAGGATCGCCGTGCGCCGCCTTGGTCGGGTTCGGCTCGGCGGCGTGCTCCGTATTGCGGAGTACGCCCGAGTCGTGCGCGGGTATTGCCGGATCGGCCTGGGAGACCGGATCGTGATTCTGTGCGGACTCGGCGGCGCCGGTCTGCGGTGCAACGTGTGCTGCGTTTGCCGTTTCAGCATGTTCCTGCGTGGCCGGCGTGGCAGCGGCGTCCGGATGCGACCCGGTGGACGCCGATGCGTCTTGCGCCGCGATTTCTGCTGCGCTGTCGGCCGGCTCAGCGTGCTGCGTCTGATGGTCTTCAGCGATTTCCGTTCCCGACGCCTCGTCTACTGCTTCGAGCTGGCTGTCAACGGCACGGCTAGCTGCATCAGCAGAGTCGGATTGCGGCGCTTCGCCCGTGACTTGCGGAATATTCTCCGACTCATCATCGGCAGTTGGGCTCACAAATTCGTCCGCAACAGCGTCGTCCGCAACAGCGCCTGCTTCAACCACAACGCCGGAATCCACCACCTCTTCTTCCGAAGCCAAAGCCTGTCCGGCATCGGCGTCGGCGAACTCGATCGCGTGCTGACCGAGCAGATCCGCGTTCAACTGCGCCGACGGATCGGCGAGTGGCGGTAATTCGTCCAACGCTTTCAGCCCGAGGTCGTCAAGGAACTGCCGCGTGGTCGCGTACAGCGCGGGACGGCCCGGCACATCACGATGACCGATCACTTCGATCCAGCCGCGATCTTCGAGCTGCTTGACGACCTGCGTGTTCACCGTGACGCCGCGAATCTCTTCGATATCGCCACGCGTCACCGGTTGCCGGTATGCAATGATCGCGAGCGTTTCGAGCACCGCGCGCGAATATTTCGGCGGTTTCTCAGGATGCAAACGATCCAGATACGAACGCATCGCGGGCTTGCTTTGAAACCGCCACCCCGACGCCAGCCCGACCAACTCCACACCGCGCCCAGACCAGTCCTGCTTGAGGTCTTCGAGCAAAGTCCGAACGGTGTCTGCCGACACGCCGTCGGCAAAGAGCTTGCGCAACTCGCCGAGCTTTAACGGCTCCTGCGCGCAGATCAAGGCAGTCTCGAGGACGATCTTCGCCTCTTGGGTATTCATGCAGCTAGGTCAGACCCTGTGGTCAAAGAACCGGATCAAACAGACGATGTGGAACTGAAGACGCGCTCGCCCGATTCTGATCGGTCATATTGATGGGAGCACGCACCGGGGGGAGGCGAAACAGACAATCGAGCCAAACCCAGCCGGACGGAGCAGCGATATTCCTGAAGGGAACCGCGTGACTGAGCGCCATATTACGCAAAAACAATCAGTGCGTAAAGACGAAATCCCCTGCGCATTTTCTAGCCACGCCTTAACGGACGCGCTTTAGCGAAAAAGTGGGCTTAATTTGATAAAAACCCGCTTTCTTCGGCTGTTCTTCGCATGGTTGGTTCAATAGCTTTACGCAGCCGCCTTTCCGCCACGCGCTCACTGCCCTGTTGCGTGTGCCGTCAGGAACCGTTTCAGGCGCTCGACGCCCGCGTCCAGCCGCGCGGTGTCGCAGGCGTAGCACCAGCGCACGAAGCCCTCGCCTTGCGGACCGAAGGCGCTGCCCGGCGCCACGCCGAGCCCGGCGTCACGCACCATCGCCTTGCAAAGCTCCAGACTGCGCGAGGCGCCCGGCATCGAGAAAAACAGATACATCGCGCCGGGCGGCGTCTTGACGTCGATGCCAGGGACCGTGGCGAGCGCGCGCACCAGATGGTCGCGCGACGCCTTCAGGTCGCGCACCAGTTCCTGCGTGAAGCGCTCGCCCTGCTCGATGGCCGCGATGCCCGCCTGCTGCACGAAGGCCGGTGCGCACGAAGTGTTGTACTCGACTAGCTTGCCCAGATCGTCCATCAACGAGGCCGGCGCGACGATCCAGCCAAGCCGCCAGCCCGTCATCAACCATGCCTTCGAAAACGAATTGACGCAGATCACGCGTTCGTCGCGGGTGGCCAGATCCAGGAACGACGGCGCCGTGCGCGAGGACGCGCCGGGCTCGGCGTCCGGATAGTAAAGGCGCTCGTAGACCTCGTCCGCGACGATCCAGATACCGTGGCGCCGGCAATGCGCCAGCACGGCGCGCTGCTCGTCGCGACTCATTACCCAGCCGGTCGGATTGTTCGGCGAGTTGATCAGCAGCATTTTCGTGTCGGGCGTCAGCGCTGCCAGCAATTGCTCCAGGTCGAGTTGCCAGCCGCGCTCGCCGTAAACCAGCGCGACGGTTTCGACGTGCGCGCCGAGAATCTTCGGAATCTCGACCAGATTCGGCCAGAGCGGCGTCACCGCGACGACGCGGTCACCCGCGCCCACCACGAGTTGCGCCGCGAGCATCAGCGCGTTGACGCCGGCGCTCGTCACCGCGATATGCTCCGGCGACGTCGCGCCGTGCAGTTCGCCGACATAGCCCGCCAGCGCAGCGCGCAGCGGCGCGATGCCGAGGTTGTGCGTGTAGAACGTCGCACCGGCCGCCAATGCGGCGCTGGCGGCGTCGCGGATAAAGGCCGGTGTGACGCGGTCGGACTCGCCGAACCAGAACGGCAGGACGTCGTCGACGCCGAAGCCGGCATTGGCGACTTCGCGGATCTGCGAAGGACGCAGTGCGCGCACGGCGTCGCGCGCGTTCGGGATGGATGGCACGGGCAGATCCGATTCGCTCATCGAGGCTTCCAGGCGGGTGAAGGGCATGGGTTCAAATTCAGCAGAGGCAACAGTTTAGCTTGGCGCGTCTTTTCGGGACCTCGAAGTCGGCGGATGAGAAGGCGTCGCGGGAAGATCGGTCGCGGATGGGTTGCGGCCAGGCGCCGTGCTTCGAGAACGGCAACATTCGTCCCATCGCACCCTCTCCGATCGTGCGGCGTCACGCGCATCACGCGGCCGCACCTTGCTCCCACGGAATATCGCACTTCCCGCACGACCGCACTTTTGCCGCTCGCTCGCGGGAACATCACGCACGCCGCACCATCGCCAACTAGCTTAAATCCTCCGCCCGTCCCGGCAATTGGCGAATCAGTCCCCACACCGCCTCCGCCGCCGGCGACAGCGACCGGTCGCGCCGCCGCACCAGTTCGACCGTGCGTTCCGCGCGCGGCACGAGCGGCCGGGCCACCAGCGAGGCGCCCGCCGGTAGCGGCAAGGCGAGCCACGGCAGCACGCTCACGCCGACGCCCGCCTCGACCAGCCCAAAAACGGTCGCCGAATGCCCCAGCTCCTGCACCACGGTGGCGCTCACGCCATGTTCCTGCATCACGGCGTCGATGATCGGCCGGCTGCCCGACGCGTAATCGAGCATCACGAGCTGCTGGCCGTCCAGGTCCGTCCACGCCACGCGCTCCTTCGCCGCCAGCGGATGATCGTCGCGCGTGACGACGCAGAATGAATCCGTCATCAGCGATTCGCTGAGCAGGTCGTCGGCGGAAAACGGGCCGATGATCACGCCGAAATCGACCTCGCCCGACTTGACCTTACGCACCACGTCGCTCTGCACGTCGTCGCGCAGTCCCAGCGCAATATAGGGGAATTGCTGTCCGCACGAGGCCACCACGCGCGGCATGAGCCGGCACGCCACCGTTGGGCTGGCGGCCACCACCACACGTCCGCGGCGCTGCTCACCGATTTCGCGGATCTCGCGAAGCGCGTCGTCCAGATCCGTCAGCAGACGCGACACGCTCGACACGAGATTGCCGCCGACATCTGTGAGTTGCACCTCGCGGGTGGTGCGATCGATCAGCTTGAGGCCGATCTCGCCCTCCAGTTCGCGCACGCAACGGCTGACCGCCGACTGCGTCAGGCCGATTTCATCGCCCGCCCGGCTGAAGCTCTGCAAACGGGCGACCTCGATGAAAACCCTTAGCTGGCGCAGCGTGACATTCATTTACCGACCTCATCAATTGCATCATTTGATGCGTATTGTAAGGCGAAAGATAGCACCACAGTCGCTTTTCGCAATCTCGCTGCAATGCAGCGATAAGGCGCAAACGCACGCTGGTCGGGCCTGATTGCACAAGATTGGTGATTGTCCCGATTTGCGAGATGGGTTTTTTGGATTCTTATACGCCCCTAGCTAGCGCCCGCGCTGGCCCGCTGTCACGGGGCTTTCAGGCGGTTGGACTTATCTTGGCACACTTCCTGCATTTACCTGCAGACAAGGGTCGGCGCCATGATTCTGACTGCATAGCAGACCGTGGCAAGCCCGACCCTCCTTGGCACTCGCCTATCGAGTGCATGGAGAGTGCGCGGCGCGGGGCAGCGCACCGGAGTTAGCTTCGCTGAGGTGAAACATGATGCTGTTCGACGATTTGAGAGACAACGAGTGGGCGCTGGTCGAGGCGTTGTTCTGTGCGGAGCCAGCACGGAGCGAACGGCGCGGTCGGCCACGCGTGGAAGCGCGCGCGGTTGTCAACGCCGTGCTGTGGGTGCTATCGACAGGCGAAGGCTGGTCCAAACTACCGGGCCGCTATCCGTCGCCGCCGACTTGCCGCCGTCGTTTCGACGAGTGGCAAGCCGATGGTACGCTCGCCGAAATAGTTAAGCGACTCGGCACGAGCGGCCGTGAAATTTCGCTGCGCGGGCGGATTGGCGCGACCGCCGCGAAACCGCCGGCACCGCCGAGCCGTGACCGCCTGCGCGGCGCATTCTGGACCAATCCGGAATCGTGGCGCGCGCCGGTCAAGATGGCCTGACGCACACTGCTTTTCCTCCGGGCGCCTGCGGGCGCCCGGCGTGTATCAATCCCAGGTCGACGCGTGTTGACACACGCCGTACCTGTCATGGGCACCGCTCTTCGGCGCGCCCAACACAGTCGTCACTTCCCGTTACACCCAGCCTGCCTGCGCGCTGCTTCAGACGTCTGAAGCAGCGCGATAGTTGCTGGTGAAACATCCATTTACTATTACTTACAGCGTGCTTTCGCGACTGGGCATACCTTATATGTATGCAAACAGGCCTTGAGTCGATCGGCTTGACGGGAGCTCAGCATGAAACCAATGTCACTGCTTCTGTGCGGCATTGTCGTTTCATCGATGGCCGCACCGGCGCTTGCCCAGCAGCGCCAACAGGCTTGGAACTGGCGGCCGGATCGTCCGGCTACCATCGAAGCCTGGCAGCAAAGCGATACGCGCGCCCGCGACTTCACACCGCCGGCGCCGCGCGGAGACTTGCGCGGCGATATCGCCAGCAACGTGCGCACGCGGCCCGAGGCGCCTCGCCAGGATCCGACGCACCGGCGTTAGGCGCAGTCGAACGCGAGCAAAGCCTGCCCGCCTACT
Organism: Paraburkholderia dipogonis; assembly: GCF_046027395.1. Lineage (GTDB taxonomy): Bacteria > Pseudomonadota > Gammaproteobacteria > Burkholderiales > Burkholderiaceae > Paraburkholderia > Paraburkholderia dipogonis_A. Next base: position 14,540 of record NZ_JAQQEG010000081.1, read on the forward strand.
CGCGAAACGCCGTAGCGCATATTGAATAATTGGGGGAACCACCGCGCGTTGTGCCAGTCTGATTTAACGCCATTAGCACAGCGTGGCAGTAGTAATTCCGGTACGCCCGTATCCTCGCGATACGGGCTTTTTTTGCGGTTTCGCTACCTGAACGGTGCCTGCGCCGCGCCTTTGAACGCGCAAGACGCACGGCACGACGCAAGTGGATGTGACGCGGATGGACGCAGCAATGGAGACACCACCAGCCGCTCAAAGCGGCCGGAAAACTACGCCCGCCAGCGCGCCGGACCTAAGGCCGGACTTCGAGCGCGGCGGTGGGCCGCGTATCGGCTGTAGCGACGACGTAGTCGTTCATGCGCTGTGCTGTCCAGGTGAGCAGACGTTCGTCATGGGCGAGCCGCGCAAACTCGGCTCTGCCCCGCTCCGTGAGCACGGCGATATCGACAGGTGCGTGGAAACCCGGAGCCGGCGCGACAGTGCGCTGCCGAACGGTGTCCATCAAGCCTAGTGCGCGAAGATATTGGAATACACCCGGCCTTCTAGCCCATGGGACCTGGCGATATTGCGCCCGCCGCAGCGCTTCAAGTACCGCTTCGTTGGAATACGTGGTCATCTCACTTCTTTCTTAAAGTGCAGCTATGACACATTTATGCCCAACACGTCACCGCGCCACCAGTGACGCGCGTAGCACCCGCCCTTGGCTGGAAGCTGACTGCAACTCGTGCAGTCGAATTCCGCCAGGTGCTGCCTGGTCTCGTTTTCGGAACCCCCGTCTGAACGGCATGTTAGCGTTCTGTCCACGAACTGGCCATGCAACCGCTGTGGCGCGATAGCAAGCCCGTGGATTTGTCCCGAAAGACATACGTTACCGCATTTAAATTGATTCTATTCACTTTATTAGCGCTTTTTTTTGCAGCAATCGTGCTATGGAAAGGCGCCCGCCGACCTCTAGCCGTCTGCACGGTCGCCCTTTTCTGGCTGCTCGCCGCCGGCTGGCTCACCGCGCCCTTGCTGAAATTGGCGCAGCCGCGCTGGCGGACCGAGACGCCCGCCACGTTCGCGCCGCGCACTGCGATCATCATGCTGGGCGGCGGCACGATCTACGACGACGACCACGTCCTCGTGCCCCCGAGCGACGTGCTTGCGCGCATTGCGGCGAGCGCCGAGAACTACGCCGCCTGCAAACGCGCGGCGGATACATGCCATGTGATCGTGAGCGGCGGCAATCCGCAGCGGCATCGCGCGACTGAAGCCGACACCTATCTGCCTTACCTGCTGCGCCGACAGGTGCCGCGCGCGGACATCGTGCTGGAAAACAGCAGCCTCACGACCTACGAAAACGCGCGCAACGTCTCTACCATTCTGCAGGGCTCACGTTACGATTCGCTGATCCTTATCACCTCCGCGTATCAGATGCCGCGCGCCTTGCTCGACTTCCACCGTTTCGGCCTGGCGCCGCAACCGCTGATCTCGAACGCGCTAGGCGCACGTCTTGGTGTACTGCCGCGATATGACAACCTGGTGACTGCGGAGACCGCGCTGCACGAATTGATCGGCATCGCGCAATTTCACGTCTATCGCGCGATCGGCTGGTTCTGAAATTCATTTCTGAAACTCGAACCGCGTCACACGCCGATTTATTTAGAAATACGAAGAATGCCCTTGAGCGGCAACGGGTTGTCGTGACTTTCGCGCTCGACTCACCGCGCATCACGACTGCCGGCTGAACGTAACAAGATGTAACGAATTGTCATCGCAGTTACAAAACCGTCTGTTGGAGCGGATATTGCTGGCTAGAATGCATTGTCTTTCCGTTTGGACAGGCAAGTACTCGGGTCCACAACCACTCTGCGGAGGTAGCGATGAAGAAAGTGTCCCTGGCGATCCTGGTTTCCCTCAGTGCCGTAACGGGCGCGGCTTATGCGCAGGACAACGGCGTCATGATGAGCACCGATCCGGCCAAGGCCGCCGACGTCGAGCAGCGCGCGCAAGATTTGCAAAACCGCCAGCAAGCAATGGAAAGTGCACCGGCCACGCCGATGAAACACCACAAATCGGCCCCGCATCACAAGAAGGCCCCTAAGGCCGACGCCGGCTCCTAAGCGCAGTTACCCGACTCACCCGCGGCCGCGCCGCGAAGGTGAAAAGCCGAAGCCGGCACCGCCCGCTTCGGCTTTTTTGTTGTTTAATGGACTGGCGAAGGACTCGCCAGACGCGGAGCAGCGCGACTCGCCGACTTGCCCGCGCCGACGGCTCGAGGCCTCGCGGCGCCCGACTGGCGGTGTGCTAAAGTCGCGCACCGACCGGCGCCTGGCCGGAATCCCCTAACCCGTGCGCACCTTGGTGCGGAGGACAGCATGAGCAACATCCAGCTTGATATCGAATGGACTGAAGCAGCATCTCGCAAAATCGAAAAACTGATGCCGCGCGGCGGTCAGGAGGCGTTTCTGGCGCTGCCGCCCGTCGAATGCCTGCCGATGGAAGGCGACGTGCTGTTTCTCGGCCCGGACGGCAAGCAGCAGCCGTTCATCGTCGCGGAACGCCAGTATCATCATGATGGCGACGCTGATTGGACCATCATCCTGATTCTCGACGTCCCGCAAGCCACG
>NZ_JAQQEG010000082.1:0-15975 GCF_046027395.1 Paraburkholderia dipogonis
TGCGGGGGAGGCGACGGCGGCCGCGGGGGGCGCCACCGCGGCGCCGCGCGGCATGCGCGCGGACGACCCGTTGCCTATCGACGTGTCGAGTTTGCCGGCCACGACATTCGTCGGCGACGTGGTGACGAAGCCGCCGCTCACGCCGTTGATCGAAGCCGCCCGCGCGCGCGGATGCCCGACTGTGACGGGCACGCAAATGTTCGGCCGCGTGTGCGACCGGATGGTCGAGTTTTTGCTGGATGCGGATCGGTGAATGAAGCTTCGGACGCGACAGCGGCCACGGCGCGCGCTGCTACACTTGCGCAACGCCAACCTGTAGAAGACCCCTGCCGCGCGACTCGATGCGGCGGGTCTTCTCCTGAATCACGCTCCAATCCATGCTTCGATTCGAAAACCTCAGCAAGCGCTACGGCGAACGCCTCATCTTTCAGGGATTGCACTACGACACGGCATCAGGATGCGTCGCGTTAAACGATGAGTCCGGCAGCGGCAAGTCGACATTGCTCGGCATCCTCGCGGGCACGATCGAGTCCGATACCGGCGAGGTGTGGCTCGGCGGCCATTCGCTGCGCAGTGCACCGCTCGCCGCGCAATCCGTGCTCACCTACGTGCCCGAAGACTGCATGCCTTATTCGGATCAGACCGGTCGCGAGTATTTGAACAATGTGGCATCGGCGAGAAACACCGCTGTAACCGCTGACACGCTGGCGCTCGCGGACCGCTTCGGCCTCACGCCGCATCTCGACAAACGCTTCGAACAGATGTCGTTCGGTACGCGCAAGAAGTTTTTCCTGACGGCAGCCGTACTCGGCGAAACCCAGGTGTTGATCGCGGATGAACCCGTCGGCGGACTCGACGCCGCCGCACGCGCCGTGCTGGTTGATCTGTTCAAGACATTGGCGCAGACGCGTACGGTGTTTTTCTCGAGCTACGACGAAGTCTTTGCGAATGCGTGCGAAGCGCGCAGCGTCAATTTCGCCGGCTTGAGAAGGCACGGCTAACACGCCCTTGCATGCCGCTTGGCAGCGGCATAGAAAGCGCGAGGGAAACCGGCAAGCCGATTTTCACTCGCGCAAACGAACCGCTTAAACCTCCACGCAAATCTTCCCGAAGTGAGCGCCGGATTCCTCGTGGGAAAACGCCTCGCCGAGCTTCTCCAGTTTGAACGTGCTGTCGATCATCGGCTTGATGCCGGTCACTTCGAGCGCCCGGATCATATCGCGCTGATCCTGACGGCTGCCGACGATCAAGCCTTGCAAGCGCTGCTGCCGCGCCATCAGCGCCGCGGTCGGCACCGGTCCTGCCCGCCCGGTCAATACGCCGATCAGCGCGATATGACCGCCGATCCGGCAAGCGGTGATCGACTGCGGCAACGTCCCCGGACCGCCCACTTCGATCACATGATCGACACCTTGCCCACCGGTCAGCGAGCGGACCTGCTTGCCCCATTCGGGATTCTCGCGATAGTTGATCGTGTGATCGGCTCCGAGCTCGCGAAGTCTGGAAAGCTTCGCGTCCGATGACGACGTGGCAATCACCGAAGCGCCCATCGCTTTGGCCATCTGCAAGGCGAAAATCGATACGCCGCCGGTGCCGAGCACGAGCACCGTGCCGCCGGCCCTCAACTGGCCGTCCACCACGAGCGCGCGCCATGCGGTCAGCCCGGCTGTGGTCAACGTTGCGGACTCGGCGTGGCTATAGCCGCGCGGCGCATGCGTGAAGTAGTGGCTCGGCAGCACGACGGCCTCGCGTGCATAGCCGTCGACGCCGTCGCCGGGTGTGGTCTTGAAATCGGCGATGGCGGGCGGCCCGTTTTCCCAGAACGGGAAGAAGCACGACACCACGTGATCGCCCGCTTTGAATTCCGACACGCCCGCGCCGACTGCCTCGACGACGCCCGCGCCGTCCGCCATCGGAATCCGCCCTGCTTCAGCCGGCAGATTGCCGCTCACCACGCCGTAGTCGTGAAAGTTCAAGGAGTTCGCGTGGATGCGCACGCGAATCTGGCCCGCAGCGGGCTGACCGGGATCGGCGATGTCGACGACCTGGAGATTGGCGACGGTAGCGGGCGAACCGATTTTGACGGCTTTCATGTTTTCGTTCCTCTGTGAGTTGCGCCGGCGCGTGACGCGTCGCGGCGAAATGCTCGCAAAAGAATACCGCAAGCTTGCTCAGCGCGTCGTCGGACGCGCAGGCTAGCGCGGGCGAAACGCTCGCTGAAAGCTCATCGCGAACGCGGGAAGTCCCTTCACGGCGTCCGTGACTGACACGGGCGCTCGCGAGGATCATGCATTCATTTGACGGTCTGAATGACTTCGAAGCCTTCGAATTCCGGATGTCCAAGATAGAGCACCCGGTTGTCGCCGCCAGCGTTGCGATGCGCGGCACGAAAGGCGTCGGATTTCGTCCACGCCTCGAAGGACGCGTAGTCCTTCCAGATCGTATGGCTGGAATACAGAACGTGATCGTCCTTCTGTGGTCCCTTCAGCAGATGAAACTCCACGAAACCCGGCACCTCTTTCAGGTGCGTATCGCGCGTGGTCCACAGATGTTCGAAGGCGGTTTCGGATCCGGGCGTCACTCTGAATCGGTTCATGGCAATGTACATGCTGAAGGCCTCTTTGCAGTCACGATGTATCTGACGGCTTGCCAGACTGGAATGATCCGTTCCGGCCAACCCGTCAGGCGGCCTTTCATTATATGCGCGCCATTCTTCCTACCGATGTCACGACCGCGACACGCTCAGGCGACCCGAGCGCATGCGCGTTCAGGCCGCTTTATCTTGCGCCACCTGTTCGAGCCAGAGACGGCTGTCGGGAAACCAGAATGCGTCCGGCCGCGGCGGCGACACGAGTTTCACCGGCAGCGACGGATTGAATATTCTGGACCATGCCGACAGATACGACGGCGTCTTCACCAGATACCCGCAACGGGACAACAACAGACTGGAGACCAGCGCCTCACGGCCGATTTCGAGCCCCGGATAGCCGCTGAAATGAATCGGCGTATTGCCGTTCGCGAGCAATTTCGCGGGCGCCACTTTGACCGGCTTGCTAAACGGCCAGGCAACGAAAAAGTCGAGAAACGCCTGTTCGTCGCTTGAAACGAAGACGTTGTCGAGGTGCGGGTTTTCCGCAAGCGTCGTTTCCACGTGGCGACAGAAATCGCCCCACGAAACTGGGATGGCTTCCAGCGATTTGTCCGTGCCTCTGAAATGCGCGCCGAGCGTGGACGTGCCGATCTCGAGCTTCTGGCAGATCACATCGACTTCATCGCCGATGTGGCCGGCTGGCCGGTAATGTGCGAAGAATAGCTCGCTTGCGCTGTCCAGTTGAAGCTGAGTCTCGTAGCGTTGACGAAACCCTAGCTGGACCAGGTCGCGAACCGTCGATTTTCTCACCTTGTGCGTGAGCGACGCCGTGGCCTTGCCATTCACGGACTCGAAGAAGGACGAGAACCAGTCGATCGTTCCCGCGGAGTCTCCGTAGAGCCCGCCGCGCGCACTGATGCACGGCGTCAGACACTTCTCGTCGCAATACATCAGAATAAACAGGACCATCTGCATCACGGAGAAAAAACCAGAGTTCTCCTGAATTTCGATGGCGAAGATTCCCCTGTTCAATCGCTGCGTGGCATGAAGTGAAATGCGACGTGGTGTCGCCACGGAATGCTTGAACCCCTCGCTGCGTCGGATCTGTTTCGCCCGATCGACTACCTTTCTTAGCATGCCCGGCTCCTAATGGAATCTAGGTATTTTTAAATTCGCGCGCGTCTATGCATGAAGAAGTTCACGACGTCCGAGCATAACATCTCAAAAGCCCCAGTTGAGTAAGTTCCGCTTGTCTTAGTGAGCTAGCGCACAAAGGATCGGTAAGACTTCCCCGGGAGTTGCGGCGGTTGCATGGCGGGAGCGAAGCCATGCAACGTCGGACGATAGGGCAGCGAGCCAAAGGCATCCAAATCGCAAACCGCGAATAGTAATGGTTTATCCGAATGACACGTTTTGCAAGAACGCGATACGCACACAACCCGCATGTGCTGATTACTCTCGCTTCTCCAGCTTCACCACCATCAGCGCCCCGTCCACTTCGTCGGCGATGAAGTCGATCCTGTCGCCGGACTTGACCTGCGAAAGCATTGCCGGGTCCTTTACCTTGAACACCATCGTCATCGCATCCATGCCGAGGTTTTCCAAGGGATCATGCTTGATGGTCAGCTTGCCGACAGCCGCATCCACCTTCCTGACTTCGCCATGCGACATCGCGGCTTGCGCTTCACTCGCTTCACTCGCCTCACCCGCCGCGAACGCCGACGCGGAAACCATCACCATGCAACCCATCACCATTGAAGCCAACACATTCTTCATCTCACACTCTCCCACGTTCAATAGGATCCACACGGCCAACCTGCCGCCGCCGACGTCAACCACCCGGCAGCTCGCCTGTATGCTCATAAGCCACCGTTCCCCTGGGATGCCTGAACCAGCCCGGATCACGGTAGTCGTTGCGACCCAGCCCTTCGCGCACTTTCACCACCGTAAACATGCCGCCCATTTCCAGCGCGCCGAATGGGCCGGTGCCGGTCATCATCGGTAGTGTGTTGTCGGGCAGCGGCATCTCCATCGATCCCATCGAGCCGCCCGTGCTGCCCATCGCCATGTAGTCGGGCACCAGCCGGTTGATGCGTTTGGCGAGGTCTTGCTGCGGCACGCCGATCATGGTCGGGACCTGATGCCCCATCGCGTTCATCGTGTGATGAGACTTGTGGCAATGGAATGCCCAGTCGCCGGGACGATTCGCGGTGAACTCGATGGCGCGCATCTGCCCGACCGCAACATCGGCGGTCACCTCGGGCCAGCGCGCGGACGGCGGAATCCAGCCGCCGTCCGTGCCCACCACTTCGAAGTGGTAGCCGTGCAGATGAATCGGGTGATTGGTCATGGTCAGATTGCCGACGCGGATCCGCACGCGATCGCCCGCGCGCACCGGCAATGAATCGATGCCCGGAAACACGCGCGCATTCCACGTCCACATGTTGAAGTCGGTCATCTCGTTGACGCGCGGCGTGAAGCTGCCGGGGTCGATGTCGTAAGCGGACATGATGAACACGAAGTCGCGGTCCACCTGCATCACGCCCGGATCTTTCGGATGGACGATGAACGTCCCCATCATGCCCATCGCCATCTGCACCATCTCGTCGGCGTGCGGGTGATACATGAAAGTGCCGTGCTTCTCCAGATGAAACTCGTAGACGAAGGTCTTGCCCGGCGGAATGTGCGGCTGCGTGAGACCGCCCACGCCGTCCATGCCACAGGGCAGCAGCATGCCGTGCCAGTGGACCGTGGTGTGCTCTGGCAACCGGTTGGTCACGAAGATGCGCACCTTGTCGCCTTCAACGGCCTCGATGGTCGGCCCTGGCGCCTGGCCGTTGTAGCCCCACAGGTTCGCGCTCATGCCGGGCGCGAGTTCGCGCACCACCGGTTCGGCGATCAGATGAAACTCCTTCCAGCCGTTCTTCATGCGCCACGGCAACGACCATCCGTTGAGCGTGGCGACCGGCGTGTACGGCCGGCCATTCGACGGCGCGCGTGGCGGCTGCATCGAGGCCGTGGCCATCGTGGGTGCTTCGGGCAGCGACGCGGCGCCGGCCTTGCTCACCAGTGCGGCTCCCAGCAAAGCGGCGCCCGAGCCGCTCATAAAGTGTCGACGTGTCACCATGTCATTGACCTTCGGATTCAGTGGACGACCTCGCTTGCGTCGTGGATGCGAGCGGCGTCGCGATGGCGGCAACCGGCAGACGGCCGCCGAGCGCCTGTTGCAAATCGGTCTGCGCGAGCCAGTAGTCCTTCAATGCGTCGATAGCGCTATTCACCGCGCCGATCTGGTCGCGTGAATCGGCGAGCAGTTCGAACACGCTCGCGAGCATGCCGTTGTAGCGAAGCAGCAGTTCATCGGAGATGGTTTTGCGGAGCGGTACGACTTCGTCGCGATAGTGCTTCGCGAGGTCGTAGTCGGACACGTAGGCCGAATACGCTTCGCGCACTTCGGAACGCGCGTTGATCGCGGTCTCGGCGACGCGATTCGCCGACTGCATGTAGATCGCCTCAGCGCGCGCCACTTTGGCGCTGCCCCAGTCGAAAACGGGAATCTCGACGCTGATCTCGTAGCCCTGCTCCCGCCCGTCGGAAGTCGTGAAATTATTCTGATAACCGACGTCCAGCACGTTGATGAAGCGCGTCGCCTTACTCAACTCCAGCGAACTGGCGACGCTTTGCGTTTGCAGTTTCGCGGCCTGGATGTCGAGCCTGTTTTGCATCGCGAAGGTTTCCAGATCGTGCAACTCGGGGCGTGTGGCAGGCAGATCCGGCAGACGCTCGGGCAATGCATATTGCGCTTGCGAACCCCAGAGGCCCATCACGCGAGTGAGCTTTTCTCGCGCGGACACCGACTGCTGCCGCGCTCTTGCCACTTGCGCGACGGCTTCCGCGTAGAAGGCCTGCTCGCGCGCGTAATCGAGCTTGCTGAAGTTGCCGGCCTGCTGCATGCGCCATGCGAGTTCGGCGCTGGCCTCGGCCGAGTCCTTCACCTGCTCCGCGTACGCGGCCGATTGCCTGGCAGCGACTGCGCGGATGTAGGCGCGCCGCGCATCGGCAGCGACCTCGAGCATGGCGTTTGCGGCCAGCAAGCGGGTCTGTTCGAAACGGCGGCTTTCGATGCGCGTCGTCAACGGCATCGTCAATACGCGCAACATGCCGAGCGTGAGCGTGCGGCTGATACTCAGGTCATCGCCACCATGCGTGCGGCTGAACGAGAAACCGGGATTCGGCAAGCGTCCCGCCTGAACGAGGTCCGCTTCGGCGATACCCAGCTCGCTGTACGAGGCCTGCAAGCCGCGGTTGTTCAGCAGCGCGATCTGGACGGCGTCGTCCATGCCGAGCGGCGCGGAAAGCAGTTCCTGCATGCGTTTGGCGACGGTACTACGGTCCTCGTCGGTTCTGATCAGCATGGCGTCTTTGCCGAGCCGCTCGGACGCGACGGTCGACACCGTGCCGAAGCCGCCGTCCTTCGAAAACGTCGTGCAACCGGCAAGGAATGTCACCGCGATGGCAATTGCTATGGCGCGGTTGGCTGGAAACAGGCACGGCCTCATTTTCCCGCCCCTTCGCGATGGGAACCGTCGCCGTTTTCTTTAGCGCCAACGCTGCTCGAATGCATCGAACCGTGGCTCATTCCAGCGTGCCCCGATGGATTCGCCACCGCGCGATTTAGCGCCGGCCAGTTCGGCGCTTGCTGCTCACGGTATGGCCGATAGTCGGCCATGATGGACGGCGCCTCGATCGCAGGCACGGATGCGGCGGGATCCGTCGGGTCAGGAAGTATGGGTGTGGCGTACGCGAGCGCCGGCAGACATGCCGTCGCGCCGAGCAGCGCCGCAATGAACGTTCGCATGAATCGTCTCGTCATGTATGGCCATGACGGACGACGCACAGCCGTCCATCATGGCGAAATGAACAACGCAGCGGGAGGCTGCGAGAGAACTAGACGAGAGAGATGCGGGGAGGCCGTTCGACGCCGCCGGTCAGAAACGACGCGACGCGGACGGCGGGAGGCAGGGGAACAGAGAAATGAGCCGCGTTGGCGGACAGGGTCGCAAGCGGCGTGATAGGCAACGCACCGCCGAAACAACAGGACGCGCAAGCGGAACATGCGTGCGCATGATGCTCGGCACCCGCGGAACTGTGATGCTGAAGATGGGCACTGGCGAGCGTGTCGCCTTGCTCGGCCATCATCGCGGCATGGTCGTGATGCCGGGCCATTGCACCGGCTGCCTCATGGCGCGTCGGCGCCGCATCGCCCACGGAATGCGAGGACTCGCATTTCATGGAGACGGCCGCGAACGACTGAACCGGGAGGCTCAGCACGAGCAGCACGACGATGAAGAGTTTTCGCCAGTAAGACATGGGTATGAAGTCTAGCACGCAGGTTTGCAAAATCGTAAGGCTGCGACGATGCCGCACGTGATGGTTTTTAGTGCGGAGATGCGGATTTCAGCGAACCACGAAAAGCTGCTTGACCTTACCGCCGTGGGAAGGTCCACGCTCGAGTCATGATTTCTCATTGGAGGTAGGAAATGGAATTTGCCATCCCGGATATGTCGTGCGGCGGTTGCGCCAGCGCCATCACGCGTGCAGTCACGAGTCTCGACCCTGCAGCGAAGCTCGAAGTCGATGTCCCCGTTAAAATCGTCAAGGTCACGTCGGCGCTGGCGGCCGAACAACTCATCGAGGCCATCGAGGCGGCGGGCTTTCATCCGTCGCTGAGAGCCTGATGGACAACCTTTTCCCCCAACGGACATTCACTATGAGAAAACTTCGCGCCTTTCGTGCTCTTTGCCTGTTCAGCGGCTTTGCGTTTGCGCTCGCGGCCATGCCCGTCCACGCCCAGCAACCGGCCGCCATGCCTGGCATGGACATGTCCAAGTCAGCGGATGCAGGCGCCGGCTCCGGCGATGCGACGCAAGCGTTCAAGGCCGCCGACGACAAAATGATGCAAGACATGAGCGCCGACTACACGGGCAACGCCGACAAGGACTTTGTCGCTCACATGATTCCGCATCATCAAGGGGCGATCGAAATGGCGCGGGTCGAGTTGAAGTACGGCAAGGATCCGGCGTTGAAGCGGCTGGCCAGAAACATCATCAAGGCGCAGCATGACGAGATCGCGTTCATGAAGAGTTGGCAGGCGAAGCATGGGGTGAAGTGAGGGCCCAGCGCGAATCGAAGGAGACGATCATGACCGACACTCAGCGGCTCAATTACCTGCGCATCGCACTCGTCCTGACAGGCATCACGTCCATAGGACTCTACCCGCTGATGATCGTCTGGCCGGACGGCTGGGTCTGGGATACCGGACATTCGGAGTATCCCCTGATGATTGTCGGCATGTACGCAACGCTGGGTGTGTTCCTGATTTTTGCGGCCTTGAATCCACTCGCTCATCTCAGCCTCATCTGGTTCGCGGTGTGGTCGAGCGTGGTGCATGGCGGGATCATGGCTGTCCAGGCCCTTATGAATGCCCCGTACCGCGGACATCTTCGCGGTGATGTGCCGGCGCTTTTACTCGCGGCGCTCGTTTTAGGGCTTCTCACTCCCCGCGGCGACAAAGCCAGATTTCTACGGGAGTGACGCTGATCTCGGTTTCATGCCGCTTCGCTTGCACAAGGCCGGCGCAATTTGTCGCACGGCCGTGGCGTCTAAGCACCTCTATCTTCGAACGCCCCGTCCACGCTGCCTCCCGCCACAGCGGCAGAAGCAGCAGAAACACCGGCCATCTCGCTCCGGCTCCTGCGCCACCCCGCCGGCGGCATGCCGAACTCCCGCTTGAAGGCCCGATTGAACGCCGCCTCCGACTCATACCCCACCTGATCCGCCACCGCCGCCAGCGACTTCGTCCCGCCACGCAACTCCTGCGCGGCGATCTGCAAACGCCAATGCGCGAGATACTGCATAGGCGGCTGGCCGAGCAGCTGCGTAAACCGCTGCGCCAGCGCGGACCGCGACAAGCCCGCCTTGCGCGCCAGCTCGTCGACCGTCCACCCATGGGCCGGCTGCGCATGCATCAGCGCCAGTGCACGACCGACGAACCGGTCCCCCACGCCCGCCAGCCAACCCTTCCGATCGGACGGCAGCGCATCGATGCAACGCCGCACCGCCTCCACGAAAAGCAGTTCCGATAGACGCGCGAGAACGATCGCGCTGCCCACGCGCCATTCCGCTGCCTCGGCCGCCGCGAACCGTAACGACGATTCGAGCCACGCGGACTGCGGGTCATTGCGCATGTCGACCTTGAAGATGCGCGGCAGCGCGGAAAGCACCGGGTTGCTCAACGTGTCGTCGCACGCGAGAAAGCCGCACACCAGACGCGTGCGGTCACCACCACCGCCGTAGCGAAGCGCCATCAACTGCCCCGGTGCATTGCGCAGCTGACTCTCGAGCAGTTCGCCAGTGGGTCCGGGCGTGATGTCGAGCGAACTGCCGAGCAGATGCGCCTCGCCTTGCGGCACGACAAGCAGTTCGCCGGCAGCGACGTAAATAGCGGACTCAGGGTCGTCCGGGAGCGCAGCCCAGCAGCCTCCCTCGGTGATCAGATGGTAGGAGACGATACGTTCGGCTGGCGGAAGGAAACTGCCGCACAACGCTGCGTCCGCCTGGCCGTACAAACACCAGGGTGCAGTGAAATCGCCGTTTAGATACACCGCACCACCAAGGCGAACCAGGCGGAGGACGTCAGAGAGCGCATCCATCATTGGGTCCAGGAACTTCGGCGTCCTGCGCAAAAGATCTGGACGCCTGGTCATTCATCGATTCAACAGCCGCACTGATACTAGCATCCATGCGAATCCCTTACAACAATGTTAAGGAATCTTGAATGAACCAAATACTTAACCTCTTTTAAGAAGGCACCACATGAATTCATAAACCCTGGCGCAATAAAACTAGCGTGCATCGCACAACTTTTTCTCAGGAGCATCCCATGTCTGAAGTCCATTCTTCTTCATCACAAACCTCCGAATTCGCTGACGTCAAAGCGCGGCAGCACGCCGCGTGGGAAACGGGCAACTACGCCGTCGTCGGCACGACGCTGCAGATCGTCGGAGAAAATCTGTGCGAGGCACTCGATCTGCGCGCCGGCAGCCGCGTGCTCGATGTCGCGGCCGGCAATGGCAACGGCACGCTCGCCGCCGCGCGCCGCTGGTGCGATGTCACGTCGACCGACTACGTGGCCTCGCTGCTGGACGCGGGTCAGGCGCGCGCGCGAGCGGAAGGTCTGACAACGGTGCAGTTCCGCGAAGCCGACGCCGAAGCCCTGCCCTACGCGGAGGCCTCCTTCGACGTCGTCATGTCGACTTTCGGCGTCATGTTCACGCCCAATCAGGAGAAGGCGGCAAGCGAGCTGGCGCGCGTGTGCAAACCCGGCGGCAAAATTGGCCTCGCGAACTGGACGCCCGATAGCTTCATCGGCCAGGTGTTCAAGACGATCGGCAAATACCTGCCTCCGCCGCCTGGCCTCAAGTCACCGGCACTGTGGGGCACCAGGGCGCGGCTCGACGAACTCTTTCACGGGAATGTGCGGAGTGTCGCCGTAACGAGCCGCGAATTCATGTTCCGTTACCGCTCGCCGGCGCATTGGCTCGAGGTATTCCGGAATTACTACGGCCCGATCAACAAGGCATTCGCCGCGATGGACGACGAACGGCAAGCGGCCTTCCAACGCGATCTCATGACGCTGATGGAAAGCCGCAACCGTTCCGGCGACGGGACACTCGTGCTGCCCAGCGAGTATCTCGAGATCGTGATGGTGCGGCAATGAACGGGGTCGGCCGCGTACTGGCCGGCGCGGCTGTCTATTTTTTCAATCGATGGCCAAAGGCCAGCGTCGTCAGCTTGCGGTGTATGTCGCTAGCTTTCGGCCTGCCGCTGTTTTCGTCTGTTTGCTTCTTCGGTCTTCGGTTCGTTCTCGCCAGCTTCGGGCTGATGTCTTAGGCTTCGCCGTTGCATCAAACCCGTTTTTTCCCGGCTTCGTCCTTTCCGGACGAAGCCGGACGTCCGCAAGATCGCGTGCGCGTTTGGCTTCGCGCCGTTCGTCAAACGGTCACGACGATCTTGCCGAATCGTTTGTTCACCTCTCCTGCGGCACCCGCACCCAGCCTTCCATCAGCACCCGCGCGCTGCGGCTCATGATGGCCTTGGTAACGGTCCACTCGCCGCCGTTCTCACTCGCCTCGGCACCGACCCGCAGCGTCCCCGAAGGATGGCCGAAGCGCACCGACTCCTTTGCGCCGCCGCCCGCCGCGAGATTCACAAGCGTGCCGGAAATCGCCGCCGCGGTGCCGATCGCCACCGCGGCCGTGCCCATCATCGCGTGATGCAGCTTGCCCATCGACATCGCCCGCACCAGCAGATCGACGTCGCCCGCGCCGATGCGCTTGCCGCTCGACGCCACGTAGTCCGCCGGCTTCGCGACGAACGCGACCTTCGGCGTATGCTGGCGCGTCGCGATCTCGTCGAGATGCTTGATCAGCCCCATGCGCAGCGCGCCGTGCGCGCGGATCGTCTCGAACATCGCGAGCGCCTTGTCATCGCTATTGATGGCGTCCTGCAATTCCGTGCCCTTGTAGCCGATCGACTCGGCGTCGACGAAGATGGTCGGAATGCCCGCGTTGATCATCGTCGCCTTCAGCGTGCCGACGCCCGGCACTTCCAGGTCGTCGACCAGGTTGCCCGTCGGGAACATCGAGCCGCCCGCGCCTTCTTCTTCCGCGGCCGGATCCATGAACTCGAGCTGCACTTCCGCGGCCGGAAACGTGACGCCGTCGAGTTCGAAGTCGCCGGTTTCCTGCACGGCGCCGTCGGTCATCGGCACATGTCCGATGATCGTCTTGCCGATGTTCGCCTGCCAGATACGCACGGTCGCCACGCCGTCGCGCGGAATCCGGCTCGGATCGACGAGACCCGCGCTGATCGCGAACGGACCGACGGCGGCGGAGAGATTGCCGCAGTTGCCGGTCCAATCGATGAAGGCCTTGTCGATCGACACCTGGCCGAACAGGTAATCCACGTCGTGATCGGGCCGGCTGCTTTTGGCGATGATCACGGTCTTGCTGGTGCTCGATGTCGCGCCGCCCATGCCGTCGATCTGCTTGCCGTACGGATCGGGGCTGCCGATCACGCGCATCAGCAGCGCGTCACGCGCGGCGCCGGGCACCTGGGCCGCTTCGGGCAAGTCTTGCAGGCGGAAGAACACGCCTTTGCTGGTGCCGCCACGCATATAGGTGGCCGGAATCTTGATCTGAGGTTGGTGGGCCATGAAAGTCGTGTCCTGATGTGGGCGGGTGCTATGGCATATCGCGCCACGACACCCGTTCCTGCGTTAAAACGTTCGCCGCCTCAAGCCGCCGCCTTCGACGACTCGAGAAAGTCCTGCGCAAAGCGTTGCAGCACACCGCCGGCTTCGTAGATGGAAACCTCTTCGGCCGTATCGAGCCGGCACGTCACCGGCACCTCGACCCGCTCGCCGCTCTTGCGATGAATCACCAGCGTGAGGTCCGCGCGCGGCTTGCGCTCGCCGACCACGTCGAAGGTTTCCGTGCCGTCGATGGCAAGCGTGAGCCGGTTCACACCAGGCTTGAACTCCAGCGGCAGCACACCCATGCCCACCAGATTCGTGCGGTGAATGCGCTCGAACCCTTCGGCGACGATCGCTTCCGCGCCGGCAAGCCGCACGCCCTTCGCCGCCCAGTCACGCGACGAACCCTGGCCATAGTCGGCGCCGGCAATCACGATCAGCGGCTGCTTGCGCTCCATGTAGGTTTCGATCGCTTCCCACATGCGCGCGACCGTGCCTTCTGGCTCGATGCGCGCGAGCGATCCCGCCTTCACCTTGCCGTCTTCGAGCACCATCTCGTTCTTCAGCGTCGGATTTGCAAAGGTCGCGCGCTGCGCCGTCAGGTGATCGCCACGGTGCGTCGCGTAGGAATTGAAGTCCTCCTCCGGCAAGCCCATCTTTGCCAGATATTCGCCCGAGGCGCTGTCCGCCAGGATCGCGTTGGACGGCGACAGGTGATCGGTCGTGATGTTGTCGCCGAGCACGGCGAGCGGACGCATGCCCTTGAGCGTGCGCTCACCGGCAAGCGCGCCTTCCCAATACGGCGGACGTCGAATGTACGTGCTCATCTCGCGCCAGTCGTAGAGCGGATTGGCTTTCTCGCCTGTGTCGACGGACACGGCGAACATCGGCTCGTACACCTTGCGGAATTGTTCCGGCTTCACGCTCGACGCCACAATCGCGTCGATCTCCGCATCCGTCGGCCAGATGTCCTTCAGCGTGACGGCATGGCCGTCGGCATCGATACCGAGCACATCTTTCTCGATGTCGAAGCGGATCGTGCCCGCGATTGCATACGCCACCACCAGCGGCGGCGACGCGAGGAAAGCCTGCTTCGCGTATGGATGGATACGGCCGTCGAAGTTGCGGTTACCCGACAGCACGGCGGTCGCATACAGATCGCGTTCAACGATCTCTTTCTGGATCACCGGATCCAGCGCACCGGACATGCCGTTGCACGACGTGCACGCATACGCGACCACGCCGAAACCCAGTTGCTCCAGTTCGGGCAGCAGCCCGGCCTCTTCCAGATACAGCGTGACCGCCTTCGAGCCAGGCGCGAGCGAGGTCTTCGCCCATGGCTTGCGGGTCAGGCCACGGCGGTTCGCGTTACGCGCGAGCAAACCCGCGGCGATCATGTTGCGCGGATTGTTGGTGTTCGTGCAGCTCGTGATCGCGGCGATGATCACCGCGCCGTCCGGCATCAGGCCCGGCTCGTTCTCCACCTTGCCGCTGATGCCGCGCGCCGCCAGTTCCGACACCGGCAAACGGCGATGCGGATTGGACGGGCCAGCCAGCGTACGAACCACGGTCGAGAGATCGAACGTCAGCACGCGTTCGTACTCGGCATTCACGAGGCTGTCCGCCCACAGGCCGGTTTCCTTCGCGTACGTTTCCACCAGTTTGACGAGTTCGTCGTCGCGGCCGGTGAGCTTCAGATACTTGATGGTCTGTTCGTCGATCGAGAACATCGCGGCGGTGGCGCCGAATTCGGGCGCCATGTTGGCGATGGTCGCGCGGTCGCCGAGCGTCAGCTTGGCCGTGCCTTCGCCATAGAACTCGAGGTACGCGCCGACCACTTTTTCCTTGCGCAGGAATTCGGTCAGCGAGAGCACGACGTCGGTCGCCGTGATGCCTTCAGCCGGCTTGCCCGTCAGTTCCACGCCGACGATATCCGGCAGGCGCATATACGACGCGCGGCCCAGCATCACGCTTTCCGCTTCGAGCCCGCCCACGCCGATCGCGATCACGCCAAGCGCGTCCACCATCGGCGTATGCGAGTCGGTGCCGACCAGCGTATCGGGAAATGCCACGCCGTCTTTCACCTGCACGACCGGGCTCATGCGCTCCAGGTTGATCTGATGCAGGATGCCGTTGCCCGGCGGAATCACGTCGACGTTCTTGAACGCGCGTTTGGTCCAGTTGATGAAGTCGAAGCGGTCTTCGTTGCGGCGGTCTTCGATCGCGCGGTTCTTCGCGAACGCATCCGGATCGAAGCCGCCGCACTCGACGGCGAGCGAATGGTCCACCACGAGCTGCGTCGGCACCACCGGATTGACCATCGCCGGATCGCCGCCTTGCGCGGCAATCGCGTCGCGCAGGCCGGCGAGGTCGACCAGCGCGGTCTGGCCGAGAATGTCATGGCATACCACGCGCGCCGGGAACCACGGGAAATCCAGCTCGCGCTTGCGTTCGATGATCTGCCTGAGCGACGCAGTCAACGTGACCGGATCGCAACGGCGCACGAGGTTTTCGGCCAGCACGCGCGACGTGTACGGCAGCTTGTCGTAAGCGCCGGGCTGGATCGCGTCGACCGCGGCGCGCGTGTCGAAGAAATCGAGCTGGGTGCCGGGAAGGCGTTTGCGGTTTGCAGTATTCATGGCGTAGGGGACAAAACAGTAATGATCCGGGGACGATGGCGGCGGCCGATCACGATCGGCGGCCCCTTTTTTAATGGCGTTTCCCTGGCGGGCCAGTCAGGCAGTACGTGTAGTTTAGCTTGCGGCAGCGTGCCGGTCCGGTTTGCAGGCGGCCGCGTGAATGCGCCGCAAAAAATGGCCTTGGTCCGGGGTTTCAGCGAGCCAAGACCCAACTTCGTTGCGCCGCGCTCTTTAGACGCAATGGAGGAGAAACGCTTGCATTCGCGCGGCTACGCGTTCACGCGCCCGATGGCGATGAAGATGCCTCAAACGCGCTTCGCGAGCGGCACGAACGGCAGATCGTCGGGCCCGGTGTAGTTCGCGCTCGGACGGATGATCTTGTTGTCGACGCGCTGCTCGATGATGTGCGCGCTCCAGCCTGCGGTGCGCGA
>NZ_JAQQEG010000083.1:0-15965 GCF_046027395.1 Paraburkholderia dipogonis
CCCCCCCCCCCCAACCCCCCCCCCAAAAAAACCCCCGCGCCCGCGCCCCCCCCCCCGCCTTTTGTTTTCAGACCGGCGAGCCGGTCAAGCCATTTCGATCACGCCGCGTTTTGCGTCTTTCCCGCTTCCGGCGAACGCCACCGCGCGAGCAACTCGTTCCATTTGACGCGCGCGCCCTTCAGGTTATTTTCCTTCACGTGACCATAGCCGCGGATGCCGTCCGGCAGATTCGCCAGTTCTATCGCCAGCTCACGCTTCTGCGCGGTCAGACCTGCGATCAGCTCACGCACCAGCGCCTCATACTCGCCGATCAACGCACGCTCGGTACGACGCTCTTCCGTCTTGCCGAACACATCGAGCGCGGTGCCGCGCAGGAACTTGAAGCGGGCCAGCACGTGCATCGCGCTGAAAACCCAAGGGCCGTACTTCTTCTTCACCAGATGACCCTTGGCATCCTTCTTCGAGAACGTCGGCGGCGCGAGGTGAATGTGCAGTTTCCAGTCGCCTTCGAAATTCGCCTTCAGTTTTTCGATGAACGCCGGATCGCTGTACAGACGCGCGACTTCGTACTCGTCCTTGTAGGCCATCAGCTTGTGCAGGTTCTTCGCGACCGCTTCGGTCAACGGCAATTGGCTGTCGATCGAGTCGAGCGCCGACTCCGCCGCACGCACTTGCGACACCAACGCGCGATAACGGTCGGCATACGCGCGGTTCTGCCACGCCGCCAGGTAGTCGGCGCGTTTGTCGATCAACGTGTCGAGCGCCTTCGGCGTGTGCAGCGAGATGATCTTGCTGCTCGTTGTTTCCGCCGCGGCGCCGCGTCCCTGCGATTGCGCGAGCTTGCGAACCGCTGCCAGATCGTGCGCTGCACGGCGGCCCCACTCGAACGCCGCGCGGTTCTTCTCGACCTGCACGTTGTTCAACTCGATGGCGCGCATCAGCGACTGATACGTGAGCGGCACCCAGCCGCGTTGCCATGCATAGCCGAGCACGAACGGATTCGTGTAGATCGCATCGCCGAGCAGCGCGACGGCGAAGTGATTCGCGTCGACCGTATCGACCCCGTCGTCGCCCGCGGCGGCGCGCACGTCGGCTTCCGTGCTGCTGCCCGGGAAGCGCCAGTTCGGGTTCTTGATGAGCTCGGCGGTCGGCGTATGCGCGCTGTTCAACACGACGCGTGTGCGGCCCGCCTGCATGCGCGACACACATTCGTCACTGGCCGTGACGATCGCATCGCAGCCGATCACGAGACTTGCTTCGCCCATCGCGATGCGGGTCGCGTGGATGTCGGCCGGATTCTTCGCGATCTGCACGTGGCTCATCACGGCGCCTCCTTTCTGCGCGAGGCCGGTGACGTCGAGCACGGTGACGCCCTTGTTCTCCAGATGCGCAGCCATGCCGAGCAGCGCGCCGATCGTCACGACACCCGTGCCGCCCACGCCCGTCACCAGCACGCCGTACGGCCGTTCCATGGACGGCAAGTCGGGTTCCGGCACCGGCGGCATCGCGTCGCCTGCGAGGCCGGAGGCGGCCTTCGGCTTGCGCAACTGACCGCCTTCAACGGACACGAAGCTCGGGCAGAAGCCGTTCACGCATGAGAAGTCCTTGTTGCAGGTCGATTGATTGATCTGGCGTTTCGTACCGTACTCGGTATCCAGCGGCTCGACCGACAGGCAGTTCGACTTCACCGAGCAATCGCCGCAGCCTTCGCACACGGCCTCGTTGATCACGACGCGGCGCGCCGGGTCCGGGTACGTACCGCGTTTCCTGCGGCGGCGCTTTTCGGTCGCGCAAGTCTGGTCGTAGATCAGGATTGTCGTGCCGGGCACTTCGCGTAGTTGGCGCTGCACGTCGTCGAGCTTGTCGCGATGATGGATGTCGATGCCCGGCGCGAGACCGACGTTGGCCGAGTACTTTTCCGGCTCGTCGGTGACGATCACGATTTTCGTCGCGCCTTCGGCGGCGAGCTGGTGCGTGATCTGCGGCACGGTCAGCACGCCGTCGACCGGCTGGCCGCCGGTCATGGCGACCGCGTCGTTATAGAGAATCTTGTACGTGATGTTCGCCTTCGACGCGATCGCCGCGCGAATCGCCAACAGCCCTGAGTGGAAGTACGTGCCGTCGCCGAGATTGGCGAACACGTGCTTGTCGTTGCTGAACGGCGCCTGGCCGATCCACGCGACGCCTTCGCCGCCCATCTGGCTGAAGGTGCTGGTGCTGCGGTCCATCCAGACCGTCATGTAATGGCAGCCGATGCCGGCCATCGCGCGCGAGCCTTCCGGCACATTGGTCGACGTGTTGTGCGGGCAGCCCGAGCAGAACCACGGCTTGCGTTCGGCTTCGACGCGCGGCCGCGCCAGCGCCTTTTCCTTCGCTTCGATCACCGCGATGCGCGTGGCGATGCGAGCGCGCACATCGGACGGCAAGTCGAATTTGTCGAGCCGCGTGGCGATGGCCTTGGCGATGATCGCCGGCGAGAGTTCGTAGTGCGCCGGCAGCAGCCAGTTGCCCATCGGCACCGACCATTCGCCGCCCGCCCCGTCTTTTTCGTCGAACTTGCCGAACACACGCGGACGTTGCGCGTCGGGCCAGTTGTACAGCTCTTCCTTGATCGCGTATTCGAGAATCTGGCGCTTTTCCTCGACCACCAGAATTTCGTCGAGGCCGCGCGCGAAAGCCTGCGCGCCTTGCGCCTCGAGCGGCCACACGCAACCGACCTTATACAGACGGATGCCGATGCGCGAACAGGTTTCGTCATCGAGGCCGAGGTCGGTCAGCGCCTGACGCACGTCGAGATACGCCTTGCCGCCGGTCATGATGCCGAAGCGCGCATGCGGCGAATCGATTTCGACGCGATCCAGCTTGTTGGCGCGCACGTAGGCGAGCGCCGCGTACCACTTGTAGTCGAGCAGACGCGCTTCCTGCACTAGCGGCGGATCCGGCCAGCGGATATTCAGGCCGCCCTCGGGCATCGCGAAGTCGTCCGGCAGGATGATCTTTGTGCGGTGCGGGTCGATATCGACCGACGCCGACGACTCGACCACATCGGTGACGCACTTCATCGCGACCCACAGGCCGGAGTAGCGGCTCATCGCCCAGCCGTGCAGACCGAAGTCGAGATATTCCTGCACGTTCGACGGGAACAGGACGGGCAGGCCGCACGCCTTGAATATGTGTTCGGACTGGTGCGCGAGCGTGGACGATTTCGCCGCGTGGTCGTCGCCGGCGAGCACGAGAACGCCGCCGTTGCGCGCCGAGCCGGCCGAGTTGCCATGCTTGAAGACGTCGCCGGAACGGTCGACGCCTGGGCCTTTGCCGTACCACATCGAGAACACGCCGTCGTATTTGGCGCTCGGATACAGATTGACCTGCTGCGAACCCCAGACGGCCGTGGCCGCGAGGTCTTCGTTGACGCCTGGCTGGAACACGATCTGATGCGCGGCGAGATGCTGTTTCGCCTTCCACAGGGATTGGTCGAGTCCGCCGAGTGGCGATCCACGGTAACCGGAGATGAAGCCGGCGGTATTGAGCCCGGCGGCCAGGTCGCGTTCCTGCTGCAGCATCGGCAGACGCACCAGCGCCTGGATGCCGCTCATGTACGCGCGGCCGCGTTCGAGGGTGTATTTGTCGTCGAGCGTGACGGAAGACAACGCGGCTTCGAGCGAGGCTCGCTGACCTGCGTCTAGCGGGGCATTCATTATGTGTACTCCTCCAACCAGTTTGGGATCACCAAAACTTTTTTTGAGCCCCGGCATCTTGTGAATGCTTGGGCCGGGGCCGTCATCTTGACGTGTTTTAAGTGATGGTAGCACTGGTGAAAACCCGCCGCAGGCTGCCAAAAACCCCGCGTCAGCGCCACATGGCTGACAGCTGTCGCCGCCGTGCGCTCGGGGTTCGATCGTGCAACATTCGACGCCCGGCATGTAACAAGCTGTAAAAGCTACAAATCCGCGGAACCGTGGTCGAAATGCCTGTCTAACACCCCACCTGTGAGCAATGTCCGCGCAACGCTCCGCATTCGGCGGAGCTTC
Source organism: Paraburkholderia dipogonis (assembly GCF_046027395.1). Classification (GTDB taxonomy): domain Bacteria; phylum Pseudomonadota; class Gammaproteobacteria; order Burkholderiales; family Burkholderiaceae; genus Paraburkholderia; species Paraburkholderia dipogonis_A. The sequence goes on from NZ_JAQQEG010000083.1 coordinate 4,032, forward strand.
ACGACAACAGGGCAGTTAGAAAAGGAGTACGCATGAACACGAGAAACATCCAGACCTTCCTGATGGTTTCGGCCGCATTTTTCGCCATGAGCGCACCGGTGCGCTCGAACTCGGGCAGTGCAGGAGCGCTGTCGAACGCGATAACCCGTACGGCGCAGGTCGCGCCCGCACGCATTGCCATGGACCGCGTCACGCGATCCACCAAGTCCGGCGAGGAAGACCAGAATTCGTGACGCGCCGCGCAGGCGGTGTGTCGGTTGAATAACCGGCCGTTGTCCGACCAAGGTTTGACTTGAGACAGCGGCGCCAATGAAAAGGGCGGGGATCGTGAGATCCTCGCCCTTTTCATTTGAAATCTATGTGTCCGCTCTCGTGAAGCGGCGCAGGCCGTCAGACTTTGTCTTGCACCACGCCACGGCGAATCTGATCCAGTTCGATCGATTCGAACAGCGCCTTGAAGTTGCCTTCGCCAAAGCCCTGATTGCCCTTGCGCTGAATGATCTCGAAGAAGATCGGGCCGATCTGGTTTTCGGTGAAGATCTGCAGCAGCAGATCATCGGGTGCGCCGTCGATCAGGATCTTGCGTTTGCGCAATTCGTCGAGCGGTTCGCCATGATTCGGCACGCGGCGATCGACCAGTTCGTAATAAGTGTCGATCGTGTCGAGCAGCGAGATGTTCGACGCGCGCAAGCCGTCCACCGTGCGGTAGATGTCGTTGCTGCCAAGGGCAATGTGCTGAATGCCTTCGCCGTGGTATGCGTCGAGATATTCCTGAATCTGGCCGGCGGTTTCCGAACCTTCTTCATTGATCGGGATGCGGATCTTGCCGCACGGCGAGGTCATCGCCTTCGACTTCACGCCCGTCACCTTGCCTTCGATGTCGAAATAACGCACTTCGCGGAAGTTGAACAGACGTTCGTAGAACTCCGCCCATTCCTGCATCCGGCCGCGATGCACGTTGTGCGTCAGATGGTCGATGTAGGTCAAGCCGTGGCCGACCGGGTTCGGATTCGCGCCCGCAATGGGTTCGAAGTCGACATCGTAAATGTCGATGTTGCCGATGCTGTTCGGCTCGGCGCCGTTCTTGCCGCGCCAGCGGTCGACGAAATAGATCAGCGAGTCGCCAATGCCTTTGATCGCCGGAATGTTCAGTTCCATCGGGCCGGTTTTGTTGTCGAAGCCCCAGGCGCCTTTTTCCAGAGCCTGCTTGTATGCCTTGGCGGCGTCCTGAACGCGGAAAGCGATCGCGCAGATCGACGGGCCGTGCAGGCGCGTGAAGCGTTGCGCGAACGAATCCGGCTCCCCGTTGACGATGAAGTTGATTTCCCCTTGGCGATACAGCGTCACGTCTTTATGACGATGCCGCGCGACGGCGGTGAAGCCCATCTGCTCGAAGAGCTTGCCGAGCGCCTTCGGATCCGGTGCGGTGTATTCGATGAATTCGAAGCCGTCGGTGCCGAGCGGATTTTCCCAAGTTGAAACCTGCATTGTCTGTCTCCTGTCCTGATATGCGCTGGCGCGAGCGGGGATGTGCGATTGAGCGCGACTCAATGACGCAAGTGTAAAGGCCTGTCAGCGGCGAAAACTTGCGAAATTAATCGCACATCGCTACGCTGGCGCTAGTTTCTAGCGCAATATTTCGAATGGCGAGCAGAAAATGGCCAATATAGAGATAGACGCCATCGACAGGCGGATTCTGGCGATCCTTCAGGAGAATGGCCGGCTGTCGAACCAGGAGATCGCCGAGCGCATCAATCTTTCGCCGAGTCCGTGTCTGCGGCGTATCCGTCGGCTGGAAGAGAGCGGTGTGATCCGCGGCTATGTCGCGTTGCTCGATGCGCAGCGGCTCGGACTCGACTTGCTCGCGTACGTGAACGTGCGGCTGGAAAAGCGCGGCGGTCCGGCGCTCAGTCCGCGCGGCGACGCCACGCACGCCGATCTGTTTCGCGCGGCCGTCCAGGCGTGGCCGGAAGTGGTGGCGTGTCATGCGATGACTGGCGAGATGGACTATCTGCTGCGCGTCCAGGTGGAGGACATGGCGCACTTTTCGCGCTTTGTGCAGGACCAGTTGCTGCACCATCCGTCGGTGATCGACGTGAAAACGAGCTTTTCACTGGAAAAGATCAAGGAGACGACGGCGCTGCCGATTTTGTGAGCCCGACGGCGTCGCGCCGAGGCGTCATCGCAAACAAAAAGGGCAGCCAAAAGCCGCCCTTTGTTTTTTCGCCGAGGCGCGAGCCTCTTAGGCCGCAACAGCCGTCGGCATGAACGATTCGAACAGCTTCGACGCCTGACGCGCTTGCCGCTTGAGCGCGTAGTCGAACACCGCAGCCTGCTCCTGCAGCATTTCAGCGATGATGCTTGATTGATCCGCCGGCGGCAGCGTGAGGTAAGCGTCGGCCTCGCCATAGGCGTATTCGATCTTCATGCCGGCCTTCTTCGCGATGTGCATCATGGTCGAATTGCGCGACAGGCAGTGCATATACAGCATGGTGACACGCGTATTGCGGCTGCGAATGGCGGCGCGCTCGAACAGTTTCGAGCCGATGCCCTGGCCGCGAACGCTTTCCAGCACGGACACGCCGAACTCGGCCGTGCGCTTGTCGCCTTCGGCAGGCAGATAGGCCAGATGGCCGACGCCGGTCAGCTGCAATTGATTGTTGAAGACGCCGAAGACGGTGTCACGCTTGAAGTCGATTGCGCGAACATAGTTTTCGATGACGTGATCCGGCACGATCTGGCCGAAGCGCAGGAGTCGGTCGTCTTCGTCGAGCGCGAGGAAGTGGGTCAGCAGACGTTCGCGGTCGACAGCGGTGAGCTCGCGGACCAGAGCAGGCGCACGACCGGCTGGCTGCGTCAAACGATCGTGCGCGACGATCGGCTCAGCGGCGCGGGGTGTAATCAAGTTCATGGTCGGGTTCTCCTTTTAGTCGAGCGGTGTGGTGCACCGCAAAAGCAATTTTAGCGGAGATCCAGACCGATCACTAGGGAAAACCCGTATCAATATTTGAAGGGGATGCCTAAAAAGGTTCCGCCCTATTTTTAGATCATTGATTTTTAATAATAAATAAATGGAACGGGCGTTCGTGACACGATGTCGCACATCGGCCACTTCGGACCATTATTTCATCTGAATATTGCTGCAGCGCGGAATCAGGCCGGGTTTGAACTCAATCCGTGGTCTACCATGCCGACGACCTGCTCGGCAAATTCACGGTAGCCCATCCGGCCGTCCGGCTTCAGCCAGGTGAATGTCCAGTTGATCATGCCGAACACCATCATGGTGAGCGCGGTCTGGTTGTCGCGCGTGGCGCGCTCCGGATACGCGCGGGCCAACTGCCGCGCGAAAGCCGCGACCACGTCGCGCTGACGGTTCAGGATCACCTCGCGCTGGGTATCGACCAGATACTTCACGTCGTTCAACAGCGCGACGTGCCGGCTGTGCGACGTCTCATATTCCGACAGAAACGCCCGAATCAGCTCGGCGAAGGTTTCCCGCTCTGACAAGCCGCGCCGCTGACTCGCGCCTTCCACCTCGGCGATGATCAGCATCAGCCGCTTGGTGTAACGGTCCAGCAGATCGAACAGGATCGCTTCCTTGCTCGCGTAGTAGTGGTAGAGCCGCGCTTTCGAGGTGCCGCTCGCGGCGGCGAGATCGGCCATCGAGGTGCTCGGATAGCTGGTCTGGGCGAATTTTGCTGCCGCGAGCTCGAGAATCCGCTCGCGCTGGGTTTCGTGGTCGGGGGCACGGGTGCGGGCCATAGTCGTCTGTTCTATTAATGTGGACAGGGGGCGAACGCCGCGCACAATTCCAGCCTGCGCCATGCGTTCGCGTCGCCGCGCAGCTTGATACGCCGGGTCGCGGCCAGTTCGCGCAAGCGCCACAGCACAATGCTGTCGCTGACCAGGAAGCCGAGTTCGGCGGCCATCAATTCGGCGGCGACCCGCGCGGCGGGCTGCCAGTCTTCAGTGACCCGTTCGAGAATCAGCGCGTCCAGTTCCGTGAAGCTGCCGCTCGTAAACGTATTGTCGCGCCAGCGCCGCGTTTCGCCGTTCGCGTGTTTGACTTCCTGCCATTCGAGCGCGAGCCGGCTGATGCGCAGCACGGAAATCGGCGCGGCGTCCGGCAGCCGGGATTGCAGCACGGCCGGCGCGAACATGCCGACCGACGTCGCGCAGTCTTTGCGGCTGTGCGCCCACGCGCCCGGATCGGTGAGATTGCGAATCGACAGACGCACTTCGTTCAGGCGCTGCGGGCTGTTGCGCAGGTGATAGCAGACGCGACGCAGCATCAATTGATCCGATGCGCTTTCGCCGTGCCACACCACCAGATTTGCCTCGCCGCGCGCGATGTTCTCCAGCGCCGCGGCCTGTTCGCGGAATTCCCGGAGGAAATCGCGCCGGGTGTCCGCGCTCACGCGATCCCAGAAGTCCGCGCGCACGTCCGGCGCGTCGTCGACGCCGCGTAGCGGGCCGACCGCGAGATCGTCGCGCAATGCGTGCACGCGATCGTCGCGGCCCGCATCCCGCAATGCGGTGCGCAGTGACTCGGCGGCGACATCGCCGTTGGTGAGGTGGATCGTGCTCATCGGCAGGGGCGCAGGGCGGTTAACAACACTAGGGGCCGCTCGGCGACCGGAACAGGTGTCCGATCGCGAGCGGCCCCTAGTGTAAGCGGATCGCGGAACTGCTGAAAGCGCGGCGGACGTCTAGCAGGCTCGTCCGCCGCATGTGGCTCAACGTTCGTCGTAGCTCACCACCACGCGGTCGCTGATCGGATGGCACTGGCACGTCAGCACGAAACCGTCGCGGATTTCGTGTTCTTCTAGCGTGTAGTTCTTTTCCATCTTCACTTCGCCTTCCAGCACCTTTGCGCGGCAGGTGCAGCAGACGCCGCCTTTGCACGCATAAGGCAGCGCGAGGCCGGCGCGCAGGCCGACGTCGAGCACGCTCACGCCCTGATACGGCAGGCGCAGCTTACGGCGTTTCCCGTCGAGCACGATTTCGAGGTCGGCGGCCGGCGTGTCTTCGGTGATTTCCACCGGCGGCACGCCCGCTTGCGGCAGCGGCGAGCCGAAGCGCTCCACGTGCACCTTTTCCGGCGGCACGCCGGCGGCTTTCAGCGCGGCTTCGGCGGCGTCCATCATCGGACCGGGGCCGCAAATGAAGGCTTCGTCGATCGCCTCGGCCGGCAGCAGATTCTCGATGAAGGCCGCGCACTTCTCCTGATCGAGCACGCCGTTGAACAGCTCGACGTCCTGCAGATCGTCGGACAGCACGTGATAGAGCACGAAGCGGTTCATGAAGCGGTTCTTCAGATCCTCGAGTTCTTCCGCGAACATGATCTGATCGACGCTGCGGTTGCCGTACACCAGCGTAAAGGTGCTGCGCGGTTCGACTTCCAGCGTCGTCTTGATGATGGCCAGCACCGGCGTAATGCCAGAACCGCCCGAGAACGCCAGGTATTGCTGGCCCTGATCGACGTTCAGATGGGTGAAGAAACGCCCGTCCGGCGTCATCACCTCGATCGTGTGGCCGGGCTGCAACGTGTCGAAGGCGAAGTTCGAGAAGCGCCCGCCGCGTACGCGCTTGATGCCGATGCGCAATTCGCCGTCGCGGTCGTAATCGGTGACGCCCACACAGATCGAATACGAACGGCGCGTTTCCTCACCGTCGATATGCGTCTTCAGCGTGACGAACTGGCCTTGCGTGAAGCGATAGTGGTCGCGCAGGTCGGCGGGGACTTCGAAGGCGACCGAAACCGAATCGGCGGTTTCGGGCCGCACTTCGCGGATACGCAGCGGGTGAAATTGCGGGGTGGCCATATCAGTATGGTTTGAAGTAGTCGAAGGGTTCGCGGCAGTCGAGGCAGCGGTACAAGGCTTTGCAGGCGGTCGAGCCGAATTGCGCGAGACGCTCGGTGTGCGCCGAGCCGCAACGCGGGCACGATGGCGCGGGCAGCGCGCGGGGCACGAAGCGCATCACTTTTTCCTGCACGGGCGCGGGCGAACCGCAATTGCCCGTGGGCGGCGCGATGCCATAGGCGCGCAGCTTTTCGCGCGCGTCGGCGGTCATCCAGTCGGTCGTCCAGGCTGGCGCTAGCACCGTGGCGACCCGATAAGGCTTGAGCTCCGCCACGTCGAGCGCATGCGCGACGTCCTCGGCAATCTGCGACATGGCCGGGCAACCGGAGTAGGTCGGCGTGATCACGACTTCGAGCGTGCCGTCGGCGGCGCGCCGCACGTCGCGCAGAATGCCGAGCTCGCGAATCGACACCACCGGAATCTCCGGATCGGGCACCGTTTCGAGCGCGGCCCATGCGCGTTCCACAGCGGCGTCGGTCGTGTCGGTCATGTCGTTTGTGCGAAGGGCAGTCGAAGTCGTCATCGTCGGATTACCAGGTGGCGCCGGGATGCTGGCGTGCAAGGCTCTGCATTTCGGCCAGCACGAAGCCCATGTGCTCGGAATGCTCGCCGTGCTTGCCGGTCGTGATGTGCTTGACCGGTTCGGGCAGCGTCAAGGTGGCTTCGTCGAGCGTGGCGCGCACGTCGTCGAGCCATGCCGCTTCGAGGTCCGACGTCAACGGGCCGATGCCGGCGGCTGCAATCGTCTCTTCCACGACGTCCGTGCTGAAGAACTCCCGCGTGTACGGCACCAGATAGTCCAGCGCGGCTTGCGCGCGGCGATGCGATTCCTCGGTGCCGTCGCCGAAACGAATCAGCCACTCGCGCGCGTGATGCACGTGATAGCTGGTTTCCTTGATTGACTTCGACGCGATTGCCGCCAGTTGCTCGTCGGTGGACGCCGTGAGCGCCGTCCAGAGATGCGCCATCAACGTCGAGTAGAGGAAATTGCGGACGATCGTGACCGCGTAATCCTTCTCGGTTTTCGCCGTGGCCGACAGCGGGCCGACATGCGGCAATTCGGCGAGCGTGTAGTTGGCGAACTCGCGCTCGGCGCGAAAGTACGCGTAGTCGTCTTCCGTGCGGCTTTTGCCGGTGAGCTGCTGCTCGAGCGAGGCGGCATGCGTGTACAGCAGGCGCGCCTGGCCGATCAGGTCGAGGCTCATGTTCGACAGCGCGATGTCCTCTTCGAGGATCGGGCCGTGGCCGCACCATTCGGTATTGCGCTGACCGAGGATCAGCGCGGTATCCGCGAGGCGCAGCACGTATTGGAGATGTTGGGGCGTGATGTCCATGGCCGCGCTTACATGTGGTTGACTTCGTCGGGGAGCGTGTAGAACGTCGGGTGGCGATAGATCTTGTCGCCAGCCGGTTCGAACAGCTCCGCCTTGTCTTCCGGTGCGGACGCCGTAATCGCCGACGACGGCACCACCCAGATGCTCACGCCTTCCTGGCGGCGCGTGTAGACGTCGCGCGCCATGCGCAGCGCCATCGGCGCGTCGGCGGCGTGCAGGCTACCGCAGTGTTTGTGGTCGAGTCCCTGCTTGCTGCGCACGAAGACTTCCCAAATCGGCCATTCCTTGTTCATTGCAGATCTCCTGAGATTCTTTGTCTGGCATGCCGCGCTGCTTAGGCGGCGTGCTGTTGTGCGCGCTGGCGCTGCTTGTCGGCGTGGGCGAGGGCGGCTTCGCGGACCCAGGCGCCGTCGTCGTGGGCTTTGACGCGGGTGGCGAGACGCTCGCGGTTGCACGGGCCGTCGCCGTTCACCACGCGCCAGAATTCTTCCCAGTCGATGTCGCCGTAGTCGTGATGGCCGCGCGCTTCGTTCCATTTCAGGTCCGGATCGGGCAGCGTGACGCCGAGCACCTTGGCCTGGTCGACGGTGGCGTCGACGAATTTCTGGCGCAGGTCGTCGTTCGAGATGCGCTTGATGCCCCATTTCGACGACTGATTGCTGTGGATCGAATCCTTGTCGCTCGGGCCGAACATCATCAACACCGGCCACCACCAGCGATTCACGGCCTGCTGGACCAGTTCGCGTTGTGCTTCGGTGCCGGCCATCATCGACATGAGCGCGTCGAAACCCTGGCGTTGGTGGAACGACTCTTCCTTGCAAATGCGGATCATGGCGCGCGCATACGGGCCATAGGTGCAACGGCACAGCGGAATCTGGTTCATGATCGCCGCGCCATCCACGAGCCAGCCGATCACGCCAACGTCGGCCCATGTGGGCGTCGGGTAATTGAAGATGCTCGAATACTTGGCTTTGCCCGAGTGCAGCGCCGCGATCAACTGGTCGCGGGACACGCCGAGCGTTTCCGCCGCGCTATATAGATAGAGGCCGTGGCCGGCTTCGTCCTGCACTTTGGCAAGCAGAATCGCCTTGCGCTTCAAGCTGGGCGCGCGCGTGATCCAGTTGCCCTCCGGCAGCATGCCGACGATTTCCGAATGCGCGTGTTGCGAGATTTGCCGGACCAGCGTCTTGCGATAGGCCTCCGGCATCCAGTCCTGAGCTTCGATCTTGCCGTCGGCGGCCATGACCGCGTCGAATTGCGTCTGCTCGGACGAGTCCGCGCCCGCATCCAGCGGGGCGACATTGCCGGGAATATCCAGGGATTGCGTGTACATGGGGACGCTCTCTGCGGAAGTTGTCTGTGTGCGCACAGTATAAGCCAACCGACCGGTCGGTTAATAAATTTTTTGAGATGGGTCGATCGGGCCGATAGGGAAGGAACGGACTGGTTACAAAAGGCGTTTCGTCTGTGCCGACGCCCCGCCCCCACACTAAACCTATAAAATTGCGAATTGGCCGCGATTTGCGGCCTTCCTGCATCCCCCGGTACTCATGTTACGTCTAAGCGAAATCAAACTCCCGCTCGATCATCCCGAGAGCGCCCTCGAAGCCGCCGTGCGTGCGCGCCTCGCGGAACTCGGCGTAGCCGCGGACGGGCTCATCCGATACACCGTGTTTCGCCGCGCGCACGATGCGCGCAAGCGCGCCGACATCAAGCTCACCTACATCGTCGATGTCGAGGTCACGGATGAAGCAGCGGCGCTCAAGCGGCTCGCCGACGTGCCACATTGCGGCGTGACGCCAGACATGGCCTACCGGTTCGTCGCCAAAGCGCCGGCGCAGATGACCGCGCTGCGCCCCGTCGTGATCGGCATGGGTCCGTGCGGCCTGTTCGCCGGGCTGATCCTGGCGCAAATGGGCTTTCGGCCGATCATCCTCGAGCGCGGCAAGGCCGTGCGCGAGCGCACCAAGGACACGTTCGGCCTGTGGCGCAAGTCGGTGCTCAATCCCGAGTCGAATGTGCAGTTCGGCGAGGGCGGCGCGGGCACGTTCTCGGACGGCAAGCTGTACAGCCAGATCAAGGATCCGAAGCACTACGGCCGCAAGGTGCTCGACGAATTCGTGCGGGCCGGCGCGCCGGAAGACATTCTGTACCTGAGCCGGCCGCATATCGGCACGTTCCGGCTGGTGAGCATGGTCGAAAAAATGCGCGCGACCATTCATGAGCTGGGCGGCGAAGTTCGTTTCGAATCCCGTGTCGACGACATCGAGATCGATCAGGGCAAGGTGCGCGGGCTGAAGCTGTCGACTGGCGAAACGCTGCGCTGCGATCATGTAGTGCTGGCGGTCGGGCATAGCGCGCGCGACACCTTCCAGATGCTGAACGATCGCGGCGTCTATATCGAGGCGAAGCCGTTTTCACTCGGGTTCCGCATTGAACATCCGCAAGGTTTGATCGACCGTAGCCGTTTCGGCAAGTTTGCCGGTCACAAGCAGCTTGGCGCCGCCGACTATAAGGTGGTGCATCACTGCAGCAACGGCCGCGCCGTCTACAGTTTTTGCATGTGCCCGGGCGGCACCGTGGTGGCGGCGACCTCCGAGCCAGGCCGCGTCGTGACCAACGGCATGAGCCAGTATTCGCGGGCGGAGCGCAATGCCAACGCGGGGATCGTCGTCGGCATCACGCCGGATGACTATCCGGGCGGCCCGCTTGCCGGGATCGCTTTTCAGCGCAAGTGGGAAGAGCGGGCTTTCGAGCTTGGTGGCGGCAACTATATGGCGCCGGGCCAACTGGTCGGCGACTTTATCGCCGGGCGGCCTTCCACGTCGCTGGGTTCGGTGGTGCCGTCGTACAAGCCGGGCGTGCATCCAACCGATCTCAGCACCGCGCTTCCCGACTACGTGATCGAGGCCATTCGCGAAGCGCTGCCGCAGATGGACAAGAAGATAGCCGGCTTTGCGATGCACGACGCGGTGCTGACGGGCGTCGAGACGAGAACGTCGTCGCCGATTCGCGTGCGTCGGCGGGACGACTATCAGAGCATGAACGTCGAAGGTTTGTATCCGGCTGGCGAAGGCGCAGGGTATGCCGGTGGGATCTACTCGGCGGCCATCGACGGAATCGAAGTCGCTGAAGCGCTCGCGTTGAAGATGGCCGGGGCGCAGACGGCCTGAGTCGGCGGAGCGCGGGAATGCCGTCGCGCAGACCCGCGACGGCTGGTGCGATCGGGCACAATGCACGTTTCGCCTCGAAACGACCACCCGAATGACCATTCGCACCCTGGCTGCCGCATGCGGCGCGGCGCTGCTTGCCCAATTTGCTGTTTCCCCAACCGTTTTCGCAGCCGACGCCCCGGCACATTGGGTCACCGCGTGGGCGACGGCGCTGCAACCCATCCCGCAGCGGGCGGACTTGCCGCCGCTCTATCGCGCACCGGAAGTAGCCGGGCGCACGGTTCGCCAGATTGTCTACCCGACGCTGTCGGGAAAGTCGGCTCGGATCCACCTCAGCAATCGGTACGGCAAAACTCCGCTCGTCATCGAAGATCTGCGTATCGCGCGCTCGGCGGGCGGCGCGGCGGCGGCTGGTAACGGCGAGACGCGCGTGACGTTCGGTGGCAAGAGCGCGGTCTCGATTGCGCCGGGCGGCGAGTTGGACAGCGACCCGGTCGCTATCGACATTGCCGGAGGTGCGCCCTATGCCGTCAGCGCGTTTATGGGGCCCGAGCAGCGTATCGTGGCTTGGCACCGTGTGTCGAACCAGGTGAACTACGTTTCGGCGCCGGGTAATCACGCGGCGGACGCCTCTGCGGAAGCGTTTCGCGGCCGGTTCACGCAATATGTATGGGTGACAGGGTTGTCGGTGGACGCGGCGCCTGCGTCTGGCGCCGTTGCCGCGATCGGCGACTCGATCACGGACGGCATGCGCTCGAGCCTGAATCAGAATCGACGCTGGCCGGATGCGTTGGCGCGTCGGTTGGCCGTTAGCGGCGACCGGTCGACCGCGATCGTCAATCTTGGGATCAGCGGCAACCGCTTGCTGAGCGACTCTCCCTGCTACGGCGACGCGCTCGCGACGCGCTTCGAGCACGACGTGCTCGCGCCTCCGGGCGTCAAGACGGCGATTCTGCTGATCGGCATCAATGACATCAACTTCGCAGCGATGCCGCCGCGTAAGGGTCTCGACTGCGACTTCCCGCACACGTCGGTGACAGCTGCGGACCTGATCGCCGGGTACCAACGGTTGATCGCCGCCGCGCGGCACGCGGGCGTGAAGGTCTTCGGCGCAACGTTGACGCCGGCGTCGCTTCCGTCGCAGCGAGAAAGCGTCAGGCTCGCCGTCAACCAGTGGATCCGGACCAGCCACGCTTTCGACGGGGTTGTGGATTTCGACGCCGCGCTACGTGATCCGGCGCAGCCTGACCGCTTGCAGCGCACCTTTGATAGCGGCGATCACGTCCATCCTAGCGATGCCGGCTATGCAGCAATGGCCGAGGCAATTCCGATGGACGCGGTGGTGAAATCGACCCGCAAGTGAGCCGTCAAAAAAAGATTTCGGTCAAACCCTTGTCATATCGCTGATGTTCGCCTAAGATTCGCCTCCTCGTTTGCGAACGAGGGCCGCGGCAGAAACCAGCGGCCGTAGCGTCAACAACGTTTTAAGCGAAAGCGAAAAAATGTTGTTGACGAAACGAAAAAGAGCCTTCATAATCTCGTTTCTCTGCTGCTGATGCAGCA
>NZ_JAQQEG010000084.1:0-15179 GCF_046027395.1 Paraburkholderia dipogonis
AAGCAACCCAAGCAACCCAAGCAACCCAAGCAACCCAAGCCGACCCAGGCCGACCCAAGCCGACCCAGGCCGACCCAGGCCGACCCAGGCCGACCCAGGCCGGCCCAGCCGAAGCCGACCCACCTCCCGTGCCCGCTAAATCTCGACGACCTTATCCCAAGCAAAGAGCGGGTTTTCCAGCAGGCCGGTGCGCCGGTCGAGATAGCCGCGCGGATTGCAGACCACGCGCGTGCCGTTCACGTCGTAGTCGAACGGTGTATGCGTGTGCCCATGAATCCACAGCGCGACAGGCGGCCCCACGAGATCCGGTAAGTGATTGACGAAGCCCGCCGACACGACGTCTTCCGCATAACGCTCGGCCAGACTCAGCCGATGCGGCGCGTGATGCGTGACGACGATCGTCTTGCCGCCGAACGGCTTGGCGAGTTCGCCCTGGAGCCAGGCGCGTGCTTGCCGGTGCAGCGCGAGCGAGTCGTCGGGCGTGAAATCGCGCGTGGCGTCGTGGGTGTCGTGCGGCCAGTTCATCTGGATCAGCCCGCGGAAATCGAGCATCACCTTGCGCGACGCCTCGATCGATTCGGCGAGCGTGTCCGGGTCATTTCCGTACAACGCGAAGTCGGTCCACAAGGTCGTGCCGAGCACGCGCCACTGGCCTTGCGGGTCGACCAGCGCGGCGTTGTTCAGCACGTGCACGTTATCGACCTGCGCGGCCGCGTCGTAGAGCGCGGCGTCGAGCGCGCTGAACTCGCCGTCGTAGTATTCGTGATTGCCGGGCACGTAGACCACCGGCACGGCGCCGTCGAAAGTCTGCGCGGCCCAGCGCGGTCCGGCCGCGTGATTGTGGATGTCGCCGGCCAGCACGATCAGATCCGCCTGCGCGTGCGGGACCAGCTCGGGCTCGTCGTTCTCCAGATGCAGATCAGACAGCACTCGAATCTTCACGACCTCGACTCCTGCAAGGGGCTCCGCAGAGGAACACGGAGCTTCAGACGTTAGCGTAGCACCTTGCCCGGATTCATCAGATTCAGCGGATCGAGCGCGCGTTTGACGGCGCGCATCAACTGCACTTCGACATCCTGCTTGTAGTGCATCGCCTCGTCGATCTTCAACTGGCCGAGCCCGTGTTCCGCGCTGATGCTGCCGCGATGCCGGTGCACGCTGTCGTAGACGATCTGGTTGATCGGCCTCTGGTACTGCTTGAGGAACGTTTTAGCGTCGCCGCCCTCGGGCGCCTGCACGTTGTAGTGCAGATTGCCGTCGCCGAGATGGCCGAAGGTCACCATGCGCGCGCCAGGCACGGCCTGCGCGATCGCCGCGTCGGTTTCCTCGATGAAGTGGCCGATGCGCGAGATCGGCACCGCGATATCGTGCTTGATGTTCAGGCCTTCCTCGGCCTGGGCGAGCGGAATGTGTTCGCGCAGATTCCAGAACGCGCGCGACTGGCTGAGATTTTCCGCGACCACCGCGTCTTGCACGAGACCCTCTTCGAGCGCCGTTTCCATCAGCCGCTCGAACAACCCACGCGCGTGTTCCTCGCTTTCGCTGTCCGACAGTTCCAGCAGCACGACTTGCGCGTGCGGCTCGGCGAACGGATAGCGCATCTGCTCGAAATGCCTGCCGACGAGGCGCAGGCAGAAATCCGACATCAATTCGAAACCGGTCAGGAGCGGCCCGGCGATGCGTTGCGTGAGCGACAAAAAGTCGAGCGCGGCATACGGGGAAGCGAGCGCGGCGAGCGCCGTGACTCGCGCAGCCGGTCGCGGATGCAACTTGAGCACGGCGGCGGTGATGATGCCGAGCGTGCCTTCCGCGCCGATGAACAGGTCGCGCAGATCGTAGCCGGTGTTGTCCTTGCGCAGTCCGCGCAGGCCGTCCCACAGTTCGCCTTGCGGTGTCACCACTTCGAGGCCGAGGCACAACTCGCGCGCATTGCCGTAGCGGAGCACGCCGGTGCCGCCCGCGTTGGTGGCGAGATTGCCGCCGATCGTGCAGCTGCCTTCGGCGGCGAGGCTCAAGGGGAAGAGGCGGCCGGCCTCGTCAGCGCGCTTCTGCACTTCGGCGAGGATCACGCCGGCTTCGACCGTGATCGTATTGTTGTGCGGATCGATGTCGCGCACCCGGTTCAGACGCCGCAAGCTGATGACCCCCTGCGCACCGCTTGCATCCGGCGTGGCGCCGCCGGCGAGACCCGTGTTGCCGCCTTGCGGAACCAGCGCGATGCGATGCTCGACGGCGAGCTTCACGAGCGTCGCGACTTCGTCAGGCGTGGCCGGGCAGAGCACCGAGCACGCCGCGCCGGTGTAGCGGCGGCGCCAGTCGGTCAGGTACGGGGCGGTGTCGTGCGGGTCGGTCAGCACCTGCGCGGCGCCGATGGCGTCGCGGCAGGCGGTGAGAAAAGCGGTTTGGGTCATGTTGGTCGGTCAGCGTATTCGGGCGGAAATGTCGGGTGAGGCGGAGCGTTTTCGTCAGCTGGACGTATTGGCCTGGTCGGCGGCCTCGCTTCCGGCGTGATTTGCAGGCCGGATGGCAGCCTGAATGGCAGCTTGCTTTGCCGCTCGTTTCGCCGCGCGTTTGAATGGCGCGACATAGGCCAGCGTGCAGACGAAAAAAACCACGGAGAGCGCGGCTTCCAGCCAGCCGAGACCGGCGCTCAGTCCGCGGTCGCTCCAGCCACGCACAATGCCTTCGGCAAAATACAGCAGGATCAGCATCGACGCCCATTGCAGCGTATAAAGCCGGCGCCGCCAGACGCCCGGCAACGCGAGCAGCAGCGGCACAGCCTTGAGCACGAGCGCCGAACCGCCGGGACGCAGCGGCGCGAGCCACCATTCCCACACGACGGACAGGGCGATCAGCACCACCAGGGCAGTGGTGGCCCCGAACGCGGCAGCGCGATTTCGCGGCACGGGCACGGCGGTTGTGGTCATGGGCGCCTGCGTTGCGGTGCCGGCGCTCGACGAGCTGGCCGACTGGGCGTGCGGCTCGTTCACGGCCTTTCACTCATGGATGCCGCGGTGCGCGCGACGCGTGCACCGAGCGCGATGGCGAGCGTCTTCTCGTCCGCCGAGATGCCTTGTTCGGCGCTGCCCGCGCGCGCGAAATGCGACGCGCCGTACGGAGTGCCGCCGGTTTGCGTGGTGCTCAGTGCGCTCTCCGTATACGGAATGCCCACGATCAGCATGCCGTGATGCAGAAGTGGCAGCATCATGGAAAGCAGGGTCGATTCCTGGCCGCCGTGCAAACTGCCGGTGGACGTGAACACGCAAGCGGGCTTGCCAGAGAGCGCGCCGGAAAGCCATTGCGGCGTGGTGCCGTCGAGAAAGTATTTGAGCGACGCGGCCATGTTGCCGAAGCGGGTAGGCGAACCGAGCGCAAGACCGGCGCATTCCTCCAGGTCGCGCAGTTCGACGTAGGGCGGGCCTTCGGCGGGAATATCGGGCTGGGTGGCTTCGCAGACGGTGGACACCGCCGGCACGGTACGCACGCGCGCCTGCATGCCGGGGACGCTGTCGACGCCGTGCGCGATCGCCAGCGCGAGCTCGCGCGTGGCGCCGTGACGGCTGTAATAGAGCACGAGAATGTCTTTCATAGGCCTCATCGGTGAACGGGTATTATAGGGGTTGGGTCCGCTCGACAGGCCACCCATAGCCGTTCGGCCAGGTCTCGCGCGCGGTCCTGATTCACCGGTACACGAAGCAAGGAGGTGGGGTTTGTTGTCCAGGGTGCGTTTCGATCTCGACACGCTCAAGCGGCTCGCGCAATTTGCCGCGCAGCGCAGCAGCGAAGACCGCATTCCGCAGGTGGCCGGCAGTCTCACGTTCACCACCATGCTCTCGCTCGTGCCGCTCGCCACGGTCGCGTTCGCGCTGTTCACCGCGTTTCCGATCTTTGCTTCGTTCCAGATGTCGCTGCAGATTTTTCTGGCCGACCATCTGATGCCCGCGCAGCTCAACAGTCAGATCTTCAACTATCTGAACCAGTTTGCTTCGAAGGCGAAGGGCCTCACGACCATCGGTATGATTTTTCTGTTCGTCACCGCCGTGATGACGATGATGACGGTCGAATCCGCCTTCAACGTGATCTGGCGCGTGCGCAAGGCGCGGCCGATCGCCCAGCGCATTCTGGTGTATTGGGCGATCATCACGCTCGGGCCGATTCTGATCGGCGTGAGTTTGTCGATATCGTCGTACCTGTTCACGCAATCCATGACCTTCACGGCGGCGCAACGCATGACGCCGGTCATCGAGTGGGCGCTCACCGGCGCCGCGCTGCCGCTCACCGCGCTCGCCTTCACGATTCTCTACGTCTACCTGCCGAATTGCCGCGTGGAATGGCGCGACGCGGTGATTGGCGGCGTGACCGCGGCGATCGCCTTCGAACTGGCGAAGCGCGGCTTCGGCTATTACGTGCGGCGCATTCCGACCTACACCGCGGTGTACGGCGCATTCGCGGCCGTGCCGCTGTTCCTGGTGTGGATGTACCTGTGCTGGTTCATCACGCTCGCGGGCGCGATGATCGCGTCCGCGTTGCCGGCCATTCGCATCGGCCAGTTTCACCGGCCCGTCTTCGAGGGCAGCAATCTGTTCGACTCGCTCGAACTGCTCGCGCGGCTCTCGGAAGCGCGTGAAGCGG
This sequence comes from Paraburkholderia dipogonis, assembly GCF_046027395.1. Classification (GTDB taxonomy): domain Bacteria; phylum Pseudomonadota; class Gammaproteobacteria; order Burkholderiales; family Burkholderiaceae; genus Paraburkholderia; species Paraburkholderia dipogonis_A. The sequence goes on from NZ_JAQQEG010000084.1 coordinate 4,633, forward strand.
GCAAGCGCGGCTACACCGTGCCCGAACTTTCGCGGATGCTTCGTCGCGATATGGACACCACGATCAACCTGCTGCAAAAGCTCGAGGAGATCGAGTGGATCGCGCGCTTGCAGGAGGACGGCATGCGTCCACACTTCCTGCTGCTGGCGAATCCGGCGCAAATCACGGTCGAGCGCCTGTTCGCGCTTTTCGTGATCGACCGAGCGGAACTCGAGTATCAGCTCCAACTGGCGTCCACCCGCGTGGATGGCGAGATGTTGCTGGCGGCGCTGGAAAACGACAAGCTGAAGGTCACGCTCGCCGCGTTGCTGGCCGCACGCGCGGCCGCTCGCGCGGCGCGTGCCGAGCAGAGCGAATCCGGCACACCTTCCATGCCGCATCAGGCGGCTTGAGTCGCGCGGAATGCGAACTGGCCGGCGCTGAAACTACCGCATCGCTACAACGAAATCTTCCCGACGCAGATGTCCTTGAACATCACCCAGTCGCCCATCAGGCTGTAAAGCGGATGCCGGAAGGTGGCCGGCCGGTTCTTCTCGAAGAAGAAATGCCCGACCCAGGCAAAGCCGTATCCGCAGATCACGGCAGCGGGCAACCAGAGCCAGTCGCCAGTGGCGAGCGCCATGGCGAGACAGCCGATGACGCCGAGTGATCCCACGAAATGCAGCCGCCGCGAGACCGTGTTGCGATGCTCGCTCAGGTAGTACGGATAGAACTCCGCGAAACTCGCGAAGTGATCGGTGTGCGCGGTTTGAGCCATCACGGCCTCCGGATTGCGACGCTTCTCGATGCTTCAGCGCGTGCAAACATGCCAGACACACGCGCTCGAAACAGGACAGGCTTGATCCATTGTGCGGCTATCGGGCGACGCGCGCAACCTGGCCATTCGGCCGATGGCGCGGCGCTCCTCACGCGGTTATCGTAATGGCTCGCAACGTCTATCGAACCTCACGAGGCGCTTTGGAAGCGAAGCTGAAGAGGGCGTCGAGCGTGGCGTCCGGTTGCTCGGTCATGAGCGCGTGGCCGGCTTCGAGCGTGACCGTGTCGACCGGTACGCCGGCTTGCGCCAGGGCGCCCGCAAGCGCTTTGGCCGCGCGCGGCGGCGTCATCGCATCGCGCCGGCCGACGATCAGGCGTGCGGCACAGCGCACCTGCGCGGCGCGGGCGAGGCCGTCCGCGTAGCTGTTGCAGGCGGCGAAGTCGGTGTGGAACAGGTTCGGTTCGCCCCTTGCCGAGACACGCTCCATCAAGCGCTGGTTCATGCCGTGCAGCCAGAAGCCAGGACCGGGGCAGGAGGGTTTGGCCGCGAAGGTCGAATGCGACCACTCGTTGACCATGCCGATCGCTTCGGGCTCGCGGTGCAAGGCGGCGTCGAGCAATGCGTCGGAGACGGCCATCGGCATCGCCGTGGCGAGCAGGGCGAGGTGGGTTGCCCGCTCCGGATAGCGGCCGGCGAAGTCGAGCGCGATCAGCGAGCCCATGCTGTGGCCGGTCACGAATGCCCGTTGCACGCCAGCCGCGTCGAGCAGCGCGGCCAGCCAGTCGGCCATGGCCGGCACTGTGGTCAGCGCCGGGCCGCCGCTGCGGCAGTGGCCGGGCAGATCCACGGCCAGCACGCTAAAGCCGTGATGCGCGAAGTAGCGTGTTTGCAGCGCCCATACGCTGTGATCGTGCTCGGCGCCGTGAATGAAGACGGCGGTCGGCAGGCTCGTATCGAACGCTTTGCCGCCGGTGTAGGCGTACGCGGGTTTGCCTTGAACAGTGAGGATCATGCGGACTCCGGGCGAGGTTGGGCGACCGTGCCAGATGCGCCAGATGCGCCGGATGTGCCGCCGTGCGGCGCGCTTGAACCGCTCGCTTTCTGCGCGGCCTTCAGCGCGCGCTTGAGGTCGTCGATCAGATCGTCGGGATCTTCGAGGCCGATCGAGAGGCGGATCGTGCCTTCAGCGATACCGGCTGCGGCAAGCGCGGCGGCGTCCATGCGAAAGTGTGTCGTCGATGCGGGATGGATCACCAGCGAGCGCGCATCGCCCACGTTCGCGAGGTGTGAGAACAGCGAGAGCGCTTCGATGAAGCTGCGTCCGGCGGCGCGGTCGCCGCGCAGATTGAAGCTGAACACCGCGCCGGCGCCGCGCGGCAGCAGGCGCCTGGCGAGCGCGTGGTCCGGATGCGTCGGCAATTCCGGGTAGGCGACGGCTTCGACCGCGGCGTGAGCGGCGAGGAATTCAACCACGCGGCGCGTATTGGCGACGTGCCGTTGCATCCGCAAAGGCAGCGTTTCGATGCCTTGCAGCAGTTGCCATGCGGCCTGCGGATGCAGGCATGCGCCGAAGTCGCGCAGGCCTTCGCGGCGCGCTCGCAGCAGGAACGGCGCGACGGTGCTTTCGTCGGTAAACACCATGCCGTGAAAGCCGTCGTAAGGCTCGGTGAATTCGGGGAAGCGGCCGGAAGCTTCGAAGTCGAACGTGCCGCCGTCCACCAGCACGCCGCCGATCGTCGTGCCGTGGCCGCCGAGAAATTTGGTGGCCGAGTGATAGACGAAGTCCGCGCCGTGTTCGAACGGTTTGAGCAGGTAAGGCGTGGTGAAGGTCGAGTCGACTAGCAGCGGCACCCGGTGCTCATGCGCGATCTGCGCCACGGCGGCGATATCGAGCACGTCGAGGCCAGGATTGCCGAGCGTCTCGCCGAACAGCAGTCGCGTGTTCGGGCGCAGCGCGGCGCGCCACGCGTCGAGGTCGCCGGGCTTGACGAAAGTCGTCTCGATCCCGAAGCGCCGCAACGTGTAGTGCAGCAGATTGTGCGAGCCGCCATACAACGCGCTGGAGGCGACGATATGCGAGCCCGCGCCCATCAGCGTGGCGATGGCCAGATGCAAGGCCGCTTGGCCGCTCGCCGTGCCGATTGCGCCCGCGCCGTTTTCCAGCGCGGCGACGCGTTCCTCGAACACGGCCACGGTCGGGTTCGAGATGCGTGAGTAGACATGACCGGCGCGCTCCATATTGAAGAGCGCCGCGGCGTGGTCCGAGTCTCGGAACGAAAACGAGGTAGTCTGGTAAATCGGCGTGGCGCGCGCGCCGGTTGTCGGGTCGGGGGCAGCGCCGGCGTGCAGCGCAAGCGTGTCGAAACGGTTGGCGGACATGCTGGGCGGCGGGGCCACGGACGGCCTCGCGAAAGATGAAAGTGGCGGCCATCCTATCACCGGCAGGCGGCGCTTCAAGCGCGGTTTTCCCGATGCGCGTACGCTCAGAATCACGGGTTGGAACCTGCGAACGCCCGCTGCGCCTTGGTGGGCGGGCCGCTTTCCTTTTATGGGTCTTTCCGCTAGGATCGAAAAACATCGATGCAATACCATGCTTAGCGGGCATTACGGGAGACAGATCATGCGAGTCAGCGACATCCTCAAAGTCAAAGGCAACACCCTTTTCACGGTCACGCCGGATACCACGCTGCACGACGCAGTCAATGCCATGGCCGAGCACGACATCGGCTCGCTGGTGGTGATGGAGTACGGCGACCTCGTCGGCATGCTCACGTTCCGTGAAATCATTCTGACGTTGAGCGAGAACGGCGGCAGCGTCGGCACCTCCACGATCCGCAAGGTCATGGACGACCATCCGCTCACCTGCACGCCGGAAACGGATGTCAACGAAGTCCGCCGCATGATGCTCGAGCATCACGTGCGTTATTTGCCGGTGATGGAAAGCCGCACGCTGATGGGTGTGATCTCGTTCTACGACGTCGCCAAGGCGGTGGTCGAAGAGCAGGGGTTCGAAAACCGCATGCTCAAGGCCTATATCCGCGACTGGCCGGAAGAACAGCAGGATCAGCAGCCGGCGCGTTAATGCGCGGCGATTCACTGCGACGCGCTAGCCGTTGCTGTGAGCGCGAAGAGGCAGTCAAGGCGCGCGCGAAAGCGTGCGCTTTTTTTGTGTCCGGCGCCCGCTTTGGCCTCATGTCCCGCCTTGTGTCCGGTCCTTCGGATGGCCGGATGCCGAGGCCGATGCGAACTCGCGTGATGGGCTCGCAGGCCGGCGCCGCTTGCCGTCCGGTGATTCGTCCACGCGCGACACTGTGCATGGCTCTTTCTTCTTTGTCGTTCTTTTAGCCTGTTTCCGGAACTTCATGAGCGATCGTCCGCTACCTGCTGCCCGCCGCGCCGCCCGTCAACACGAGACGCACGAATCCCAGTTCCGGCTGCTCGGCCAGCGTCGCTTCGCGCCGTTTTTCTGGACGCAGTTCCTCGGCGCGATGAACGACAACGTGTTCAAGATCGGCTTCACGTCGCTCGTCACGTATCAGGCGGCGCGCTTTTCCGGTGTCGATCCGAAGACGGCGGCGTTCCTGATCTCGGCCATCTTCATTCTGCCGTTCGTGCTGCTGTCGGCCACCTCCGGCCAGATCGCCGACAAGTACGATAAAGCGATGCTCACGCGCTTCGTCAAGAGCTTCGAAATCGTGGTGATGCTGATCGGCGGTGCCGGTTTCTGGTTGCATAGCGCGCCGCTTCTGTACCTGTGCACGTTTCTGATGGGCGTGCACTCCACTGTCTTCGGGCCGGTCAAATACTCGTACCTGCCGCAGCATCTGTCGAAGGCGGAGCTGGTCGGCGGCAACGGCATGGTCGAAATGGGCACCTTCGTGGCGATCCTGATCGGCACGATCGTCGGCGGCGCGGGCGCGGGTTTCGTCGGACACGGCGCGGTGGTGCTCGCCTGCGCGTGCGTCGCGATCGCGGTTGTAGGGCGCGTCGTGTCGAGCTTCGTGCCGGTCACGCCGGCGCCGCAAGCCGATCTGCGCATTAACTGGAATCCCGTCAGCGAGACGTGGCGCAACCTGAAGCTGGCGCACGAAAACCGCACCGTGTTTCTGAGTCTGCTCGGCATTTCCTGGCTGTGGTTCGTCGGCGCGATCTTCCTGTCGTCGTTCTTCAGCTTCGCGAAGAATGTGCTGTCCGCCGATCCGGACGTCGTCACCGTGCTGCTCGGCACCTTCTCGGTCGGCATCGGCCTCGGCTCGCTGATGTGCGAAAAGCTGTCGAAGCGGCGCATCGAAATCGGCCTCGTGCCGCTCGGCTCGATCGGCATGAGCGTGTTCGCGATCGATCTTTTTTTCGCGAGCCACGCGCTGCCGCCCGCGGGGCATCTGCTGAGCGTCGGCGAGTTTATTGTTCGGGCCGCCCACTGGCGCGTGCTGGCCGATCTGTTCCTGCTCGCCATGTTCGGCGGCTTCTACAGCGTGCCTCTGTACGCGCTGATCCAGAGCCGCAGCCAGCCGAGCCACCGTGCGCGCATCATCGCGGCGAACAATATTCTGAACTCGCTGTTCATGATCGTCTCGTCGCTGATGGCCGTCGCCTTGACCTCGGCGGGCTTCAGCATTCCGGCGATTTTCCTCGTCACCGCGCTGCTGAATATCGTGGTGGCGACCTACATCTACTCGCTGGTGCCGGAGTTTCTGCTGCGCTTCATCGCCTGGGTGCTGGTGCACACGTTCTACCGGATTCGCCTCGTGCATGCCGAGCGGATTCCGGAGGAAGGCGCGGCCGTGCTGGTGTGCAACCACGTGAGCTTCGTGGATGCGATCGTTATCATGGCCGAGAGCCCGCGGCCGATCCGCTTCGTGATGGACCACCAGATCTTCAGGACGCCGTTTGCCGGCTGGGTGTTCCGTCACGCGAAGGCGATTCCGATCGCGCCGGCGCATCAGGATGCGCAGATGCTGACGCGCGCCTATGAGCGCTGCGCGCGGGCGCTTGCCGAGGGCGAACTGATCTGCATCTTTCCGGAGGGCAAGCTTACCCGAACCGGCGACATGAACCCGTTCCGTCATGGCGTGACCGAGATCATCCGGCGCACGCCGGCGCCGGTCATCCCGATGGCGCTGCGCGGCCTGTGGGGCAGCGTGTTTTCGCGCGCGGGCGACGCGCGCTGGCCGCGGCCGATCCAGAAGGGGGTCATGAGCCGTCTGACGCTGGCGGTGGGCGAGCCGATCGAGCCGGCGCTGGCGACGCCGGAGAAGCTGCAGCAAATCGTCACCGAGTTGCGCGGGGCGCGGAAGTAGCGCGGCCGCAGCCCTGAAGCCCGGCAGCGGCATCACGGAAAACGAAAGATGCCCGCGCAGACGGAGCGCCAGCGAAAGGTGGTGGAATGCCAGCGCCGCTCGGGCGCCGATTGCTCAGGCAGGCGGCGTGCAATATCGGCGCAGAAATTTCTGACTTGCGATGTTTTGCGCGCCGACTGCCTGAGTGACCTAGGCAGTCGGCGATGCGAACATTCCTACAGGGCGCAGCGTGTGTCCTGACAAACTGGGTGATCCAGCGGGAAGCGGCCGCGCGTGCACACCCTGGCCGGTCGGCCAAAACGACCGCGCGGCGCGGTCCAGACGCCACGGGGCTGGCATAATAGTGCCTTCCCCGCATTTCTTTGGACGACGCCCATGTCCGGCAACACGCTCGGTACGCTTTTCACTGTCACGACCTTCGGCGAATCGCACGGCCCCGCTATCGGCTGCGTGATCGACGGCTGCCCCCCAGGCATGGCGCTCAACGAAGCCGACATCCAGTTCGAACTCGACCGCCGCAAGCCCGGCACGTCGCGCCACGTCACGCAGCGCCAGGAAGAAGACAAAGTCGAGATCCTGTCAGGCGTGTTCGAAGGCCAAACCACCGGCGCGCCGATCGCGCTCATGATCCGCAACACGGACCAGCGCAGCAAGGACTACGGCAATATCGCCGACACGTTCCGCCCTGGTCACGCCGACTACACTTATTGGCAGAAATACGGCATTCGCGACTATCGCGGCGGCGGCCGCTCGTCGGCTCGTCTCACGGCGCCGACGGTGGCCGCGGGCGCGGTCGCCAAGAAGTGGCTGCGCGAGAAGTTCGGCACCGAAATTCGCGGCTATATGGCCGCGCTCGGCGAGATCGACGTGCCGTTCATCGACTGGGTGCACGTGCGCGAGAACCCATTTTTCGCGCCCAACGCGGAGATCGTCCCGCAACTCGAAGCGTATATGGACGCACTTCGCAAGGAAGGCGATTCGATCGGCGCGCGCATCAACGTCGTGGCGTCCGGCGTGCCGGTCGGCCTCGGCGAGCCGCTGTTCGACCGCCTCGATGCGGACATTGCGCACGCCATGATGGGCATCAACGCGGTGAAGGGCGTCGAGATCGGCGCGGGCTTCGCCAGCGTCGCACAACGCGGTTCGGTGCATGGCGACGAATTGACGCCGGAAGGCTTCGTCGGCAATCACGCGGGTGGTGTGCTCGGCGGGATTTCGACCGGACAGGACGTGACGGTGTCGATCGCGATCAAACCGACTTCGAGCATTCGCACGCCGCGCCGCTCGATCGACAAGGCGGGGCAACCGGTAATCGTCGAAACGTTCGGACGGCATGACCCGTGCGTCGGCATTCGCGCTACGCCGATCGCTGAATCCATGTTGGCGCTGGTGCTGATCGACCATGCGCTGCGCCATCGCGCGCAATGCGGCGACGTCGCCGTCAGCACGCCGAAGATCGCGGCAAGCGCGCCTTAACGGGCCTGCTTCAAGCGCCTCTGTACCCGTTCTGCGTGGGCAGTGCCGTCTCCATGACCGATCTCGATTCCGGGCCGTCAGCGAGCCACCTCGCGGGCCTGCGTGCGCGTGCCGCCGCGCCCGACGCCAACGCCGGCGAGTGCCTGGCGTTCGGTCAGGCGCTGCTGCAATCCGCCGGCCGCGACAAGGCAAGCCAGCGCGAGGCACTTGCTGCCTTGGTGCGCGCCTATCAACTCGACCCTTCCTGCGAACCCACGCTGCTGCATACGATTGCGCAAACTGCCTTCGTGCTGCGCGACTGGGCGCTGGTCGACTCCGCTGCCGGCTTGCTGCTCTCGCGCAACGCCGAAGACGCCAACGCGCTGATCTGGCGCGCGGCGGCCGTGCAGCGACGCGACGACTTCGCCACCGCAGAGGCGCTGTTGCGCGAAGCCGTGCGCGTCGTGCCCGGCAATCCGGTGGCGCTTCACAAGCTGGCGTTGTGTATCAAGGAGCAGGCGCGGTTCGCCGAGGCCGAGGCGTTGCTGCGGCAAGTGCTGACGTTCTCGCCGGATAACGTCCATGCATTGTTCGATCTGTCGGAACTCGAGATTCGCAGCGGACGCTTTGCCGACGGTTGGGCGCATTACGAATCACGCAATGCGTTTGCTGCGGCCGAACTGAATAACGCGCAGCAGGCGCTCGCGGCGATCAGCGCGCATTGGCAGGGCGAATCGCTTGCCGGCAAAACATTGGTGGTCTACGGCGAGCAAGGCAACGGAGACTGTCTCTGGGCGGTGCGCTTTCTGCCGCTGCTGGCTGAACGGGCGCGGCGCGAGGGCGGCCGGGTGATTTTCGGTCACGACGGACCCTTGCGGCGTTTATTCGAACGGATGCTGCCCGCAGATTTGCCGCTCGAAACGAGTCTGGAAACGCAGCCTGACTTTCATTGCGGGCTGATGAGCCTGCCGCTGCGGCTCGGTATTTTCGACGCAACGGGATGGGGCGCGCGGTACCTGACGGCCGATCCTGCGCGTGAGCAGACATGGCGTGAGCGAGTCGAAGCGCACACGGCCGGCAAGCGAGGCGATCGCAAGATCGGTCTGGTGTGGAACGGCAATCCAGACCATATCCGCGACATGCGGCGTTCGGTGCCCGTCGAGCAAATCGAACCGCTGTTGAACGTACCCGGCGTGAGCTATTTTGCTGTGTCGCCGGGGCGCGGAGAGACGGTCGCGCAGTGGCGCGCAAAGGGTCTCGACGTCGTCGATCTGACGCATCATTTTCAGTCCGGCTTCGACGATGTCGCGGCGTTGCTGGCGAATCTGGATCTGGTGGTGACGATCGACAGCGGACCCGCGCATCTGGCGGGGGCGCTCGGCGTGCCGACCTGTTTGATGATCGATCACGTCTCCGCCTGGTTCTGGGGCGATGGATTGCCGGAGACGGCGTGGTACGACTCGGTTGAACTGGTTCGACAGCCGCGCGTCGGCGACTGGGCGCCGGTCGTGGCGAAGGTGCGGGAGCGGATTGAAGCGGTGGGGCGGAGTTGAATCGATTGCCTTCACAGCGCGAGAGTTTAGAAGCATGCGCTGCGAAGGCAAGTAAAGCATCAATCACATGTTCGGATAGTTCGGACCGCCCCCACCTTCAGGCGTTACCCACACGATGTTCTGCGTCGGGTCCTTGATATCGCAGGTCTTGCAGTGCACGCAGTTCTGCGCGTTGATCACGAGGCGTTCGCTGCCGTCGTCGTTCTTGACGAACTCGTACACCGCCGCCGGGCAATAACGTGATTCCGGACCGGCATAGGTCTGCCAGTTCACATTCACCGGCACCGACGGATCTTTCAGCGTCAGGTGAGCCGGCTGGTTTTCCTCGTGATTCGTGTTCGAGATGAACACGGAGGACAACCGGTCGAACGTCAGCTTGCCATCCGGCTTCGGATACGTGATCGGCTTGCACTGTGACGCGGGCTTGAGCATTTCGTGATCCGAATGCTGGTGATGCAGCGTCCACGGCACGTTGCCGCCCAGCAGCTTCTGCTCGATACCGACCATCAGCGTGCCGAGATAGAGGCCCTTGCTCATCCACTGCTTGAAATTACGCGCGCGATGCAGTTCGGTGTGCAGCCACGACGTCTTGAAGCTCTCCGGATAGGCGGTGAGTTCATCGCTAGTGCGACCTGCCTGCACAGCGTCGAACGCCGCTTCAGCGGCCAGCATGCCGGTCTTGATCGCCGCATGCGAGCCCTTGATCCGCGATGCGTTCAGGAAACCGGCATCGTCACCGACCAGAGCGCCGCCCGGGAACACCAGTTTCGGCAGGGACATCAGACCGCCAGCCGTGATCGCCCGCGCACCGTACGACACACGCTTGCCACCTTCGAGCACAGCGCGGATCGCCGGATGCGTCTTGTAGCGCTGGAACTCCTCGAACGGCGACAGGTACGGGTTCGTGTAGCCGAGACCGACGACGAAGCCCACCACCACCTGGTTGTTATCCATGTGATAGAGGAACGAACCACCGTACGTGTCGTTTTCCAACGGCCAGCCGGCGGTGTGCATCACCAGACCCGGCTTGTGCTTCGACGGATCGATTTCCCACAGTTCCTTGATGCCGATCCCGTAGACCTGCGGATCGGTACCTTCGCGCAGCTTGAATTTATCGTTCAACTGGCGGCCGAGGTGACCACGCGCGCCTTCGCAGAACAGCGTGTATTTCGCGTGCAGCTCCATGCCGAGCTGGAAGTTCTCGGTCGGCTCGCCGTCCTTGCCGATACCGAGATTACCCGTCGCGACACCTTTAACCGAACCGTCATCGTTGTAGAGGATTTCAGCCGCCGGAAAGCCCGGAAAAATCTCGACACCCAGCGCCTCAGCCTGCTGACCCAGCCAGCGCGTGACGTTCGCGAGGCTGATCACATAGTTGCCGTGATTCTTGAAGTTGTCCGGTAACGCCCAGGTCGGCACGCTCTTCGAACCGGTTTCCGTCAGGAACAGGAATTTGTCTTCGGTCACATCCACCGTCAGCGG
>NZ_JAQQEG010000085.1:0-14050 GCF_046027395.1 Paraburkholderia dipogonis
GGCCGGCAAAGAAAAGTAGGTGCCGCCCCGCACAGGGGCAACGCTAATAGACCACAAAGAATTCAAGGAAAGGCCAAAGGCCAAAGCCCAAAGCCCACACCCAAACCATCCCCCAAAAACCCAAAAAAGCGATAATAGAAACCCCGAAGCGCCGCAGGCAAAAGCAAACCCCAATGATCATCCGCCCCCACCTCCATTGGTTCCGCATGCTACTAGCCTGGCGAGGCTCCGTCCTCCCGCAGTTGCTCCCGCGCCTATCCCTGATCTTCTGCATTTCGATAGTCGCAGTGGCGGCCCACGACCACCTCCTCCCGATCACGCTAAACCTCAACACCACAGCGCCCTTCTCGCTAATAGGCATCGCGTTAGCGGTATTTCTCGGCTTCAGAAACAACGCCAGCTACGACCGCTGGTGGGAAGCCCGCAAACTCTGGGGCCAACTGCTGAACGAATCGCGCTCACTCATCCGCCAGGCGCTCACCCTACCGACAAGACAGCTGCAAAAAGAAGATCTCAAAGAATTTACGGCGGCACTCAGCGCCCTCCCGCACGCGTTGCGTCATCAACTCCGCAAAAGCGACCCAAGCGAAGACCTCGCCGAACGCCTGCCGCCAGCCCTCTTCGCCCGCGTCATAGCGTCGCGATACAGACCAGCCACCTTGATGCTCTACCTCGGCGAATGGGTACAACGCCATGCCAGAACAGGCGCGATCGATCCCATGGCGGTCATCGCCTTCGATCGAAATCTGAATGGAATCTCGGATGTAATCGGCGGATGCGAGCGCATCGCTTCAACGCCGCTGCCGTTCGCCTATTCGGTGATGATTCACCGCACGGTGTATTTCTTCTGCGCGTCCCTGCCGTTCGGACTGGTGGACAGCATCGGCATCTTCACGCCCGTCTTCGCGGTCTTCGTGGCGTACACGTTCATGGCGCACGAAGCCATTGCATCGCAAATCGAAGAACCGTTCGGCATCGACGACAACGACCTCGCGCTCAACATGATGTCAGTAGCGATAGAGGACGCCATGCGCGACCTACTCGGCGAACCGGCCATTCAGTTGCCGAGCCCGGAAGCAGAAGGCTACATGGTCGATTGAGCACGCCTCGACTAAAGCGCGTCGGTCACTCAACGCTCAGCTATTGCCAACCGTCTCCGACAAACGCTTGAGCGTCGCGACCCGCGCGCCGATGATATCGATACGGCCACGCTCATCGACCACCGGCGTCGTAGCGTTCAGATACGCAGTCCACGCCTTCTGCGCGCGCGTCAGCGTCGGACGCGTACGCACCGGCATCTTCGACTGCAAACGTCGGTAGTAGCGATTCAGATCGAACATCGCATGTTCGCACTGCGCGTCCGCGCTACAGGCACGCACCCGGCGCGGCGGATCGCCGCCGGCGCTCGTCTTCGCCACCGCACTACGCAGCGCGAGCGCGCGGTCGCGCACCGGCTGCAACTGCATATCGGCTTCGGCGAGCACATACATCGAGCCGCGTGTCGTGGCGAACACGGCTGCGAGCAACTGCTTCTCGGCATCGCGTGACGCCTGCCAGCTCGCCTGGCTCTTTTCCCACTGCTTGCGCTGCGCGGGCGGCAACTTCTGCTGAAGCTGCTGCCACGCGTTATCGAGCGCGGTCTTCCAGCCGATCCGCGCGTTGTCCATGCACTGCACTTGCCCCGTTGTCGACGACATGTCGCTGCGCGCAAGGCACGTACGCATCGACGCGTCGATCGGATCGGCGGCGGCGACCTCTGCATGCGCCGGCAGCGACGCCGCGCCGAACACCGTCGCCAAAGCCAGCGCCAACGCGCCGAACGCCCGCGGCGCGCCGCGAACGCCGACGCCGACCACCAACAGGGACTTCACCCGCCGCATCGTCAGCCGCGCACGCAATCGACGAAGTATTCGATGCGCCCGTTGATCGTTTCGCCGACGAGCCCATGGATATCCGTATGGAATCCCGGGAAGCGCTCGTTGAACTCGCGCGCGAAACGCAAATAGTTGACGATGGTCTTGTTGAAGCGCTCGCCCGGAATCAGCAGCGGAATGCCCGGCGGATACGGCGTCAACAGGATCGACGTGACACGGCCTTCGAGTTCGTCGATAGGCACACGGTCGATCTCGCGATGCGCGAGCTTGGCGAACGCATCCGACGGCTTCATTGCCGGTTCCATGCTCGACAGGTACATCTCGGTCGTCAAGCGCGCGATGTCGTTCGCACGATAGACGCTGTGAATCTGCTCGCACAGATCACGCAGGCCGACGCGCTCGTACATCGGATGATGCGAGACGAATTCGGGCAGCACGCGCCACAGCGGCTGATTGTTGTCGTAGTCGTCCTTGAACTGCTGGAGTTCGGTGACCATCGAGTTCCAGCGGCCCTTGGTGATGCCGATCGTGAACATGATGAAGAACGAATAAAGCCCGGTCTTCTCGACGATGATGCCGTGCTCGGCCAGATACTTCGTGACGATCGCCGCCGGAATGCCCGACTCGCCGAAGCCGCCGTCCATGTCCAGACCCGGCGTGACGATGGTCGCCTTGATCGGGTCGAGCATGTTGAAGCCTTCGGCGAGCGGCCCGAAGCCGTGCCACTTGTCGTTCGGGCGCAGCATCCAGTCTTCGCGCGAGCCGATGCCTTCTTCGGCGAACTGGTCCGGGCCCCACACCTTGAAGAACCAGTCGTCGCCGTATTCGGCGTCCACCTTGCTCATCGCGCGGCGGAAATCCAACGCTTCCGCGATCGACTCTTCGACCAGCGCGGTGCCGCCCGGCGCTTCCATCATCGCCGCGGCCACGTCGCACGAGGCGATGATCGCGTACTGCGGGCTGGTCGACGTATGCATCAGATACGCTTCATTGAAACGATGCTTGTCGAAGCGGCTGTTCTTCGAATCCTGCACGACGATCTGCGAAGCCTGCGAAATGCCGGCCAGCAGCTTGTGCGTGGAGTGCGTCGCGAACACCAGCGCGCCGATCCGCGGACGGCCCGCGCCGATCGCGTGCATGTCCTGATAGAACTCGTGGAACTCGGCGTGCGGCAGCCACGCTTCGTCGAAGTGCAGTGTGTCGAGCCATTCGCCCAGCATCTCCTTGATCATCTCGACGTTATAGATCACGCCGTCGTACGTGCTCTGCGTGATGGTCAGGATGCGCGGCTTCAGGTCCGGATTCTTCGCGAGCGCTTCGCGCGCGAACGGGTTGGCCTCGATCTTCTTGCGGATGTTTTCCGGTTCGAACTCGCTGCGCGGAATCGGCCCGATGATGCCGAAGTTGTTGCGCGTGGGCGTGAGGAACACCGGAATCGCGCCGGTCATGGTGATCGCGTGGAGGATCGACTTGTGGCAGTTGCGGTCCACCAGCACGATATCGCCCGGCGCGACCGTGCCGTGCCAGACGATCTTGTTCGACGTCGACGTGCCGTTGGTCACGAAGAACACATGGTCCGCGCTGAAGATGCGCGCCGCGTTGCGTTCGGACGCGGCCACCGGACCCGTGTGATCGAGAAGCTGACCGAGTTCGTCGACGGCATTGCACACGTCCGCGCGCAGCATGTTCTCACCGAAGAACTGGTGGAACATCTGGCCGAGCGGGCTCTTCAGGAACGCCACGCCGCCCGAGTGTCCCGGGCAATGCCACGAGTACGAGCCTTCGTCCGCGTACTGCACCAGTTCCTTGAAGAACGGCGGCGCGAGCGAATCCAGATACACCTTGGTCTCGCGGATGATGTGGCGCGCGACGAACTCCGGCGTGTCCTCGAACATGTGGATGAAGCCGTGCAGTTCGCGCAGGATGTCGTTCGGCAAGTGGCGCGAGGTGCGCGTTTCGCCGTACAGGAAGATCGGAATGTCGGCGTTGCGGCGGCGCACTTCGGTCACGAACGCGCGCAGCGCGACGATCGCGGCCGCGAGTTCCGGCGTCTCGCCTTCCACCACCACGTTATCGACGTACGGCAGCAGTTCGTCGTCGTCGATCGAGAGGATGAAGCACGAGGCGCGGCTCGACTGCTGCGCGAACGACGTCAGATCGCCGTAGCTCGTCAACCCGAGCACTTCCGCGCCTTCTTTCTCGATGGCTTCGGCCAAAGCCCGGATGCCGGAACCCGAGATGTTCTCGGAGCGGAAATCTTCGTCGATGATGACGACGGGAAAACGAAACTTCATGGGCGATTCTCCAAAAAGAACGACCGCTGCATTCTGTAAATTGCAGCGGTCACCCGGTATAGCTGGTGGGTCAGTGCGCTGCCGACGTCACGTCTTGGGCAACGTGACGCCGTGCTGACCTTGATATTTGCCGCCGCGATCCGCGTACGACGTTTCACAAATCTCGTCGCTTTCGAAAAACAGCACTTGAGCGACGCCTTCGTTCGCGTAGATTTTCGCAGGCAAAGGTGTCGTATTCGAGAATTCGAGCGTGACGTGCCCTTCCCATTCCGGCTCGAACGGCGTCACGTTGACGATGATCCCGCAACGCGCATACGTGGACTTGCCCAGACACACGGTAAGCACGCTGCGCGGAATGCGGAAATACTCCACCGTGCGCGCGAGCGCGAACGAATTCGGCGGGATGATGCAGACATCGCCCTTGAAGTCGACAAACGACTTCTCGTCGAAGTTCTTCGGATCGACGATGGTCGAGTTGATGTTCGTGAAGATCTTGAATTCGTCGGCGCAGCGGATGTCGTAGCCGTAGCTCGACGTGCCGTAGCTGACAATCTTCCGGCCGTCTTCGGAGACGCGAACCTGATCGGGCGCGAACGGCTCGATCATGTTGTGCGACGCGGCCATGCGCCGGATCCACTTGTCGGATTTGATAGTCATAGGTGAACGCTGCTCGACGTGAATGACAGAGGTATGACGGATAACGACCCGGTAAGTGCCGGGTCACTGTTGACTTACTGCGCGCCTGCTTTGCGCTGACTTCGAAAACGGAGCCAAACGGCGTGCCGTTCAGGCGCCCTACGCCCCTTCGGCGGAATGGCCCGCCAACACGGCAGAACGGGCGCTCCGGCGCGGCAGCCGAACGAAAGGCGCTTATTTTACGCGATCGTGAGAATGCTGCCGCAGGTTGGGTTCAAGAGCGGCTCGATGCCTGCCGCGATGCCGCCTGACTGAACGCCGGCAGCACCCGGCCGTGCCTCAATCACACGGCCCGTTCGCCACTCATTGGCGAATCAATCCGCAGGCGAGCGCGGGGCCCGCGCCATGCTGCGGATAGGCGTACGGATCGGTCGCATCATGATGCAGCAGAACCGCGCGCTGCAACACCGAGCGAATGCCGTCGAGCGACACGTCCGGTGCAACGATGAAGCCCGTGGCCACCCCGTTCGCGTCCGCGTGAATATTGCCGAGGTCGCCCTCGACCCGCGCGCCGGATTTCAGCCGCTCGGCGGCCGGCGAAAACACCTGGCCGGCGCTGGAACCGTCGGCGGCGTTGCAGTCGCCGCGCTCGTGCACTTGCAAAGCGTGGTCGCTATTGGGCGGCATGCCCGCGAGATTGTAGGTGACCTGCACGCCGTCCGAGCGCTCGATGAACGTGACGAGACCGCGCGCCTGATTGCCCACGGTGGGCAGCAACTGCGCGTCCGCACGTTTTTCCTGTGGTCTCAGGAACGCGCTACAGCCGCATAACAGCACACTGCTGGCAGTCAGGACGATGAACGCATGCACCGCCTGCCCGTCGATTCGTTTTCCCATGCGATCCTCTTGCCGGCCTGGTGGCCGCCCCTGCGGCCGCCGAGCCGAACTTGTGAAGTCGACATGATACCGCGAGACCAGGCGAAAACAGACGCTTTGACCCCTTGTCCGAACGGCTACTCAAGAGGGCCCACCGAACCTGTCGCTGCGCGCCGCGCGCACCGAGGGAGCAATCTCCCAAGGCGACTTCCTGCGAAGCGAAAAACCTGCGGCGGCCCGGCCCTCTCTCAGGTGTTCTGGACGACGATATTGGGGAACTTCGACGTCATGTCGCGAGCGCGTTCGGCGATATGGATCGCCACCTTGCGCGCGATCGACCGGTAGATCTCGGCGATACGTCCCTGCGGGTCGGCCACCACGGTCGGTTTGCCCGAGTCGGCCTGCTCGCGGATCGCGATGTCGAGCGGCAGGCTGCCGAGCACGTCGACGCCGTATTCCTTGCCCATGCGCTCGCCGCCGCCGGCGCCGAAAATATGCTCTTCGTGGCCGCAGTTCGAGCAGATATGCATACCCATGTTCTCGACGATGCCGAGGATCGGAATGCCGACCTTTTCGAACATCTTGAGACCCTTCTTGGCGTCGAGCAGCGCGATGTCCTGCGGCGTGGTGACGATCACGGCGCCCGTCACCGGCACGCGCTGCGAGAGAGTGAGCTGAATGTCGCCGGTGCCCGGCGGCATGTCGACGATCAGGTAGTCGAGATCGTGCCAATTCGTCTGCCGCAGCAGTTGTTCGAGCGCGGAGGTGGCCATCGGGCCGCGCCACACCATCGGGTTGTCCTGCTCGATCAGGAAGCCGATCGAATTGGCCTGCAAGCCGTGGCCGGTCATCGGATTCATCGACTTCTCGTCGGGCGATTCGGGGCGGCCAACGATCCCCAGCATCATCGGCAGCGACGGGCCGTAGATGTCCGCGTCGAGAATGCCGACCGACGCGCCTTCGCTCGCCAGCGCCAGCGCAAGATTCACAGCGGTCGTGCTCTTACCGACGCCGCCCTTGCCCGACGCCACCGCGACGATGTTTTTGACGTTCGGCAACAGTTTCACGCCACGCTGGACGGTATGCGCCGCGATTTGCTGCGACACCTGAACACGTGCGTCGGCCACGCCCGGCACGGCGCGCAGCGCATCGGAAAATTGCGCGCGGATGGCGTCGAATTGGCGCATGGCCGGATAGCCGAGTACCACGTCGACGCTCACCGTGTCATCCTGCACGGCGACGTTCTTGATGTTCTTGGCGGCTGCGTACGGCCGGCCGGTGTTGGGGTCAGCGACGGCCGCGAGGGCAGCGTCGACCAAAGCCCGATCGATACTCATTGACACTCCGTGGGGAACACCTGCGGCGCAGCGGAATCGAAATCTCGGCCACGCGTCGGAATTTGAAAGAAATTGTTAGACAGCATTGCGAAAACCAGGCGTGCCGGGCACCCTTCGGGCAGGCGGAACACCATGGGGCCGCATCGCTGCGTGCTCAGTCATTATTGTAGTGGCTGGCGCCAAGCCTTGCCGGAAGACCCTTCTTTACTGTCGGACCGAGGCTGAACAAGGCGTAGGACTTTTCGTATTAGCGAGCCGACGGCTTTACTGCCGTCATCTTCGCCATATAAATTTGCGGTTGATCGCGCCTTGCTTGCCTGACTCGCTTCACTCAAGAGGAATCAAAAAATGAATGCAAAAATTATGACTCGCCTGGCTGTCTTTGCCGTTGCCGGTTCGCTGCTGGCAGGCTGCGCCACCCAACAGGGGACCGACACGGCTGTCGGTACGGGCGTGGGCGCCGGCACCGGCGCGGCGCTCGGCGCAATCTTCGGCGGCGGCAAGGGCGCGGCGATCGGCGCGGGCGTCGGCGCGGCGGTGGGCGGCGTCACCGGCTACAACTGGCAAGCCATTCACAACAAGCTGTCGGGCGCCACCAAGGGCACCGGCACGCAGATCACCGAACAGCCGGATGGCTCGCTCAAGCTGAACATTCCGAGCTCGGTCACGTTCGACACCAACAGCTACGCAGTCAAGCCGTCGTTCGCGCCGGTGCTGGACCAACTGGCGCAGACCCTGCAGCAGAATCCGGAACTGATTGCTCAAGTGGTCGGCCACACGGATAGCACGGGCCAGCCGGCGTACAACCAGACGCTGTCGGTCAACCGTGCGGAAAGCGTGACGGGCTACCTGGGCCAGCGCGGCGTCGCGCCGCAGCGCCTGTCGGCACAAGGCCTGGGCCAAACCCAGCCGATCGCCGACAACAACACCGAAGCCGGTCGTGCAGCGAACCGCCGCGTGGAAATCTATCTGCGCGCTACGGCTCAGCACACCACGCAATAAGGACGAGGCTGCGGGAGATTGAGAAAGCCGGTCGCCGGGGCTGCATCACCGGCGACCGTTATGCTTGAGAAAGCCGTGGAAGGCGGAAAAAAGGAATCTCGCACGAGAACGAAAAAAATTTCGAACTCTGCGCAAAATCCGCTGTCTGTCTTTACGGTACGTGGCTGGCGATGCCGCCGCGTCACCATTCTCCTCTTGTCGTTGTTGCTCCGGGGTTAATAGCCCCGGTTTTTTTTGGGCGCTCGGTTTGCGCCTCCCAGAAAGTTTCCTCGGCGAACCTTCCCGGCCCGCAATGACTCAGGCCGCGCCCCAGGCGGCCCGCCCCGCGCCGGGCGCCTGCCCTGCTAGAATCAACGTTTCGTCCCACCGCAGGCTCCCACCATCCTTATGTCAGCACCCGCAACCGATCTCTCCGCAGGCGCGCCGTCAGGCCGTCGCCAGATTCTCGTCACGTCGGCCCTTCCGTATGCGAACGGGCAAATCCATATTGGCCATCTGGTCGAATATATCCAGACGGACATCTGGGTCCGGACGTTGCGAATGCACGGGCACGAGGTCTACTACGTGGGCGCCGACGACACGCACGGCACGCCCGTCATGCTGCGCGCGGAGAAAGAAGGTCTCACGCCGAAGCAACTGATCGACCGCGTCTGGCAGGAACACAAGCGCGACTTCGACAGCTTCGGGATTTCGTTCGACAATTACTACTCGACCGACTCCGAAGAGAACCGCGTTCTCAGCGAAAACGTCTATCTGGCGCTCAAGGAAGCGGGCCTGATCGACGCGCGCGATATCGAACAGGCGTATGACCCGGTCAAGGAAATGTTCCTGCCGGATCGCTTCATCAAGGGCGAATGCCCGAAATGCGGCGCGAAAGACCAGTACGGCGATAGCTGCGAAGTATGCGGCTCGACTTATCTGCCCACCGAGCTGATCAACCCGTATTCGGTCGTGTCGGGCGCCACGCCGATTCGCAAGACGTCGACGCACTATTTCTTCCGTCTCTCCGATCCGCGTTGCGAGAACTTCCTGCGCGCGTGGGTGGGCGGTCTGGCGCAGCCGGAAGCCACCAACAAGATGCGCGAATGGCTCGGCGACGCCGGCGAAGCCAAGCTCGCCGACTGGGACATCTCGCGCGACGCGCCGTATTTCGGCTTCGAAATTCCGGGCGCGCCGGGCAAGTATTTCTACGTGTGGCTGGACGCGCCGGTCGGCTACTACGCGAGCTTCAAGAACCTCGCCGAAAAACGCGGGCTCGACTTCAACGCGTGGATTCGCAAGGGTTCGACGGCCGAGCAATATCACTTCATCGGCAAGGACATTCTGTATTTCCACACGCTGTTCTGGCCGGCCATGCTCGAATTTTCGGGCCACCGCACGCCGACCAACGTGTTCGCGCACGGCTTCCTGACCGTGGACGGCGCGAAGATGTCGAAGTCGCGCGGCACCTTCATCACCGCGCAGAGCGTGATCGACACGGGTCTGAATCCGGAATGGCTGCGCTACTACTTCGCGGCCAAGCTGAACAGCACGATGGAAGACCTCGACCTGAACCTTGACGACTTCCAGGCGCGCGTGAACAGCGATCTGGTCGGCAAGTACGTGAACATCGCGAGCCGCGCCGCCGGCTTCCTGATCAAGCGCTTCGACGGCCGCGTGCAGGACAGCGCGATGCAGCATCCGCTGCTCGCCTCGCTGCGCGCCGCCGTGCCGCAAATCGCCGCGAACTACGAAGCGCGCGAGTACAACCGCGCGCTGCGGCAGACCATGGAACTGGCCGACGCCGTGAACGCGTACGTCGACACCGCCAAGCCGTGGGATCAGGCGAAAGACCCGGCGAACGGCGTCGCGCTGCATGAGACGTGTACCGTGAGCATCGAAGCGTTCCGCCTGCTGTCGCTGGCGCTCAAGCCGGTGCTGCCGAAGCTCGCCGAAGCGGTCGAAGGCTTCCTTGGCATCGAACCGCTGGTGTGGGCCGACGCCAACGTGCCGCTCAGCTCGACTCGCCCGATCAACGCGTACAAGCATCTGATGACGCGCGTCGATCCGAAGCAGATCGAAGCGCTGATTGCAGCCAATCGCGACTCGCTGCAGGCCACGCCGGAAGCCACAGCGCCGGCCGACGCCAAGGGCAAGTCGAAGGCAGCGAAAGCAGCCGCCGCCGACAAGGACGAAACACCCGGCATCATCTCGATCGACGACTTCGCGCAGATCGATTTGCGCATCGCGAAGATCGTCGACTGCAAAGCGGTGGAAGGTTCGGACAGACTGCTGCAACTCACGCTCGACGTCGGCGAAGAGAAAACCCGCAACGTGTTTTCGGGCATCAAGTCGGCGTATCAGCCGGAGCAACTGGTCGGCAAGCTGACGGTGATGGTTGCGAACCTCGCGCCGCGCAAGATGAAGTTCGGCATGTCCGAAGGTATGGTGCTAGCCGCATCTGCCACCGACGAGAAAGCGGAACCGGGCCTGTATATCCTGGAGCCGCACAGTGGCGCGAAGCCGGGGATGCGCGTGAAGTAAAAGCGCGCGCGCCTCACGCTGCAAGCACGCATAAAAAAACGGCACGCCCTAAAAAGGCGTGCCGTTTTTCTTGAAGCTCGGCGCAAAGATTCAGGCGCGCCCGCGACCGATCAGTCCATCACCACCGAATCCGGTCGAAGCGCCGCGTGTAGAGCAAATCGACGCCGTCGAACGTGCCGCCATAAGCCGCGACCGACCAGTACCGCGTCAGATTGACCGTAGCCTTGATCGCATTGCTCGCCGATTGCAGCCCCTGTTCGTAGCCGATCACGAGCCACTCGTTGATCGCCTTCGACACCATCACGACTTGCGGATCGGTCAGCCCGACTTCGCTTCGTCCGATCGAAAACTCGTCGAGCCCGAACGTCTGCGCGATCCGCTTGCCGCTCGCGCTGCCGAGCAGCGCGAGCGCCGTCGTCATGGTGCTTTGCTGACCGAGGTTGTTGCCCTGATCGGTGCCGTGGCCGAACAGCAGCCACGAGAGCTTTTCGTTATCCGGCACGCTCGGCTCCGACACCAGCTTCGCCGTCGGATACTGAACCGTGCCCGTGACCTGTACGCCCGCCTCGACCTGCTGATTGCGGCGCATGGCCAGGATATTGATGCCAGGATTGGCCACCGGCCCGTTGAACGTGAAGAAGCCGTTCTCGATGTTGAGCTTTCGGCCGAACGCGGTGTAGGTCGAGCCCTGCGTGACGCGCACGTTCCCCACCGCGCGCAGCGGCAGATTCGGCGCGCTCATCGCAGTGATCGTGCCGGTCAGGCCCAGGTCGGCGCCCTGGCCGCGGAAGCGGAAGTTGTTGCCGAGGCTGATGTCGATATTGGCGCGCGGCGCGAACGGACCGATCGGCTTGTTGGTGCCAGGCACGGGCCGCGGCCGCTCGCCCGCCACCGAACCGTCCACGCGCACCACGACGACGTCGTCGCCGAGCTTCGGCGCGGACTGCTCCGGCATGTCGAACAGCGCGTGATCGACCACGAATTTGCCGTTGATCGCCATGCCGCCCTGCGCTCCCGCATTTGCGACGCTCGCGCTACCCGACAGCGACAAATTACGATCCGGCGCCGCGAACAATTCGAGCTTGTCCGCTACGATGCTCGCCGTCAGATCCGGTTCCGCGCCGTCCAGACGCACGCGGCCGGTGGCGCGCAAGGTGCCGCTCGCACCACGAAATTCGACCTGCTGGAAGTCCACCAGATTGTGCGAAAGCGCGATGCGCACCACGCCGTCCTTCAACTGAATGCCCTGATCGACCATCGTCGCGGAGAGACCGTCGCCGAGCAGCGAGCCGGTCAGGTTCGGCTTGGCGACGGTGCCGCCGAGCGCGAGCTTCAGCGCGAGCTGGCCGTCGAGGAGATAGCTCGGACCGAACAGGCCGCCGGTCGTTTTCAGCGACGGCACATTGGCGTTCACATTGCCGGTGACTGCGCCTTCTTCGTTGACGGTCAGGAAGCCGTCGCGCATCACGAGCGTGGTGTGCGCGTCGGCGTCGATCACGCCGATACGGCTCGCCTGCGCGTGCAATGTGGCGTTGAGCCGGTTGCCGCCGCTAAATTCGGCGCGCGCGGCGATATTCGTAATGCCAAGAGAAGCGAGGCCCCGGCCGATTTCAACCGTGACGTCACCACTGCGGCGCTGCAACTGGATATGGCCGGTCGCCGTGCTGCCGAGCGCAAAGTCCCAGTCGCCGTCGAACACCAGATCGGTTTTGACGTGCGGCGGCTCGCCCGTGATCTCATGC
Source organism: Paraburkholderia dipogonis (assembly GCF_046027395.1). Classification (GTDB taxonomy): domain Bacteria; phylum Pseudomonadota; class Gammaproteobacteria; order Burkholderiales; family Burkholderiaceae; genus Paraburkholderia; species Paraburkholderia dipogonis_A. The sequence goes on from NZ_JAQQEG010000085.1 coordinate 12,285, forward strand.
CGCAGGTCCTGCAGACGCGCAACGGAGATGCCGGTCAGACTGCCTGCCGACTGAGCCTTGCCGTGATCGAAAGCGAAGGTTTTCAGGCTCAGCACCGCGCCTTCGAGCGTGAGCCGCGTCGCGCCGAGCGTCAGGCGGTCCGGCCCGGCGCTGACGGCGAGCGGCGACTCGAGATTCAACGCTGGAGTGCCGCGGTTCTGCAGCCGCGTGACGGTGCCGTCCCAGCGCGTGCCGTCGCGCGCTTCGGTCAGCTTGCCGTTGGCGGCGAGCGTGAGATCGAGCGGACGGTCTTGCAGCTTGCCGGTGGCCGCGGCCTCCAGCGTGTGATTGGCGCGCGTGCCGGACAGACGCGCCGTGAGCGTATTCAGATCGACGCCGCCCGCGCTCAGATCGCGCGCGTCGGTGGTGAAGACGAGCGCGCCGTTCGCGCCGTCGCGCAGTTCGGCGTGCCCTTCCGCATGGCCGATGCGGTTGCTGCTGAACACCACGCTGTCAGCCTTGTAGTTCAGCACGACATTCGGATGCGCGAACGAGCCGGTGACGTCGCCATCGGCCGCGATGAGTCCGGCGAGACCGAAGCCGAGGCGCTCCAGTTCCGGCGCGTCGACGCGAAACTTCAGCCGGTCGCCACGTGCGCCGAAGCTGCCTTGCAGATCCACCTGGTTGCCCGCGACTGAGAGGTTCGCGCGGCTAGGCAGAATCCGTGAGCCCGCCAGTTGAACCGTGCCGCCGCCGGTCAACGGCAGGCCGTCGTAGACGCTCGGCCCGAGTTTGAATTCAGCCTTGGTTGTGAAGACGGGACCGAGCATGCCGGCCGCCGTGAGCGTGCCGTTCACGCGTGCCTCGATCTTGCGGACGGGCGGCGCGCCGCGTTTCTTCGGCGGCGGTGGCGTTTTGCGTTCCAAGACTTCGGTTTTGACAGCCGCCTTAGCAGTGTTCTTCACGGCGGCTGCGGCTTTGTCGGCGGGTGCCGCGGATTTTGCGCCGGCTGTGCTGCCGGCTTGCGCGGCGGCAACCTCTGCAGTTTTGCTGTTTTTGGCGCGGCTTGCCGACGGTGCCGGTCCAGTCACCGGCGTGCGCGACGGCATCTGCGAAGTCAGCGTCAACGGGTCGAAATCGGTCAGCTGCGCTTTCAGGTTGTAGGTGGAATTCGCATCGTGCTTGAGCGCGCCGGACAGATCGATGCGGCCTTTGCCCGACGTGATGCGCACGTCGTTGAAGCTCATACGGGCGGGATCGAATGTGATCTTGCCCTGAGCGCGCAACGCCGCTTTCGGGTCGGCGAGATCGAGCGTGAGGCTCTGCACGTCGTCGTTCAGACGCACACCGATCGGGCCGGAAAGCTGCGTGGGCCGCACCGTCGCTCGCAGCGCGTTCAGGTCGAGGTTGGCGACTTTCAGATCGAACTGTCCGCGCTTGCCGGATAGCGTGCCGCCGCCGGTGAGCGTGGCGCTCTTCACGAGCCGCACGTTCAGGTTCGAGATGCGCTGCACCTGCGCATCGAGTCGCACGTCGGCGTTGGCGTCGATCAGCGGCAACAGGTTCTGGTCGATCGCGCCGGGTTTGGCGTTGACGATCGAGACGTGGCCGGTGACTGCGAAAGTCGCGGCGGATTTGGCGGTGGCGTCGCGGTTGACGTCACCTTTGCCGGTTGTCGCTATGGGCGGTTGCGTCGCGCTGGCCGCGTTGCCTGCGCCCGCGAGGGCGCTTTGGCTGGCAGCGCGGCCAGCGCCGGCGGCACTCGCCCCGCGTGGCCCCCGCGCCCC
>NZ_JAQQEG010000086.1:0-13819 GCF_046027395.1 Paraburkholderia dipogonis
GCGGGCCCGCCGCCCACCCCCCCCCCCCCCCCCCCGCGATTCGGTTCTTTACGGCGGACCGACCAAGCGGCCCGCCTGCCGCTACCGCAAGGCTCAGATCTCGTCGAGCTTGCGGCCGGCGAGCGCGCGGCGAATGCCCTTGTTCATGCGGCGGGCAGCGAATTCGTCGGTGCCTTCGGCGAGCGTTTTGGTGGCGGCTTCGATCACGTCGACGTCGTCGCTTTGCGCGACGTTGCGTAATGCATCGAGAAGCGTGTCGAGTTCGGCGCGCTCGCTGTCGTCGAGCAGTTCGGCGTCGGCGGCGAGCGCGGCGTCGGTGGCTTCGACCAGACGCCGGGCTTCGACTTGCGCTTCGCGCAGCGCGCGAGCCCGCATGTCAACTTCGGCGGTCGAGAAGCTGTCTTCGAGCATTCGGGCGATGTCGTCGTCGGCGAGACCGTAGGACGGCTTGACCACCACCGACGCTTCCACGCCCGAGCCCTGCTCGCGCGCGAACACGGACAGCAGGCCGTCCGCGTCCACCTGGTAGGTCACGCGGATGCGCGCCGCGCCGGCGGCCATCGGCGGAATGCCGCGCAGCTCGAAACGCGCGAGCGAGCGGCAGTCGCTGACGAGCTCGCGCTCGCCTTGCACGACGTGGATCGCCATGGCCGTCTGGCCGTCCTTGAAGGTCGTGAAATCCTGCGCGCGCGCGACCGGAATCGTCGAATTGCGCGGGATGATCTTCTCGGTCAGACCGCCCATCGTCTCGACGCCGAGCGACAGTGGAATCACGTCGAGCAGGAGCCACTCGTCGCCGTCCGCGCCGCGATTGCCCGCGAGCAGATCGGCCTGGATCGCCGCGCCGAGCGCGACCACCTGATCCGGGTCGAGATTGATCAGCGGCGGCTGGCCGAAGAACGACTCGACCGCGCGGCGGATCACCGGCATGCGCGTCGCGCCGCCGACCAGCACCACGCCCTTGATTTCTTTCGTCGTGACCTTGGCGTCGCGCAGCGCTTTTTTCGTCGGGCCCAGCGTGCGCTGAACCAGCGTCTGCGTGATGGCCTCGAAAGTGGCCTCGTCGATCGTCAGATCGATCTGAGCGCCGTTCGAGAGCGCGGCCTGTAGCTTCGCACTCGGTGCGTCCGACAACGCCTCCTTGGCGTCGCGCACGCTGTCCAGCAGCAGGCGCACGTCTTCGGGTGCGAGCGTTTGCGGCGCGATGCCGGCTTGCTCCAGCACATGGCGATACAGCGCGTGGTCGAAATCGTCGCCGCCGAGCGCGGAGTCGCCGCCGGCCGCGAGCACTTCGAACACGCCCTTGGTGAGTTTGAGAATCGACAGGTCGAAAGTGCCGCCGCCGAGATCGTAGACGGCGTACAGCCCTTCGGAACCGTTGTCGAGGCCGTAGGCGATCGCGGCCGCGGTCGGTTCATTCAGGAGGCGCAGCACGTTCAGGCCGGCCAGACGCGCGGCGTCTTTGGTCGCCTGACGCTGGGCTTCATCGAAGTAAGCGGGCACCGTGATCACAGCGCCGACCAGTTCGTCGCCGAGCGAGTCTTCGGCACGCTGACGCAGCGTCGCGAGGATTTCGGCCGACACTTCGACCGGGCTCTTCACGCCGTCGATGGTGCGGATCTGCACCATGCCGGGTGCATCGATGAAATCGTAGGGCGCGTTTTCGGCGCCCTCCACTTCCGCCTTGCCACGGCCCATGAAGCGCTTGACCGAAACGATCGTGTTGCGCGGATCGCTCGCCGCCTCAGCCTTGGCCGTGCGGCCGATACGGCGGCCGCCCTTTTCCAGGTAGCGCACCACCGACGGCAGCAGCACATGGCCGTCTTCGTCGGGCAGCACGTCGGGCACGCCGCTGCGCACGGCCGCGACGAGGGAATTGGTGGTGCCGAGATCGATACCGACCGCCAGACGCCGCTGGTGGGGCGCCGGCGCCATGCCGGGTTCGGAGATTTGCAGTAAGGCCATCTGGATCTTCTCGGGGCCGCTCGGCCCCGTCCTGAATTTTCGCGTTGCTGGTTGTAATGCTACGGCGCCTCGGGTCGCTACCGCCGCGTTCGTGCCGGCGATACACGACGCACAGCTCGGACTCGCTAGTTCTCGAGCCGCTCGATCTGCGTGCCGATTTCCGACGCCACCCGCTCGATGAACATCAACTGCCGCACCGCCTCGCCCGCGGCCTGATTCACGCCGCTATCGAGCAAGGCGCCGAGCTTGTCGAAACGCATGCGTTCTTCGTCGCGCAGTTCGGTGAGCAAGGCGTCGAGCGCATCGACGTTCTTCGCCGCTGCGGCATCTTCGATGCCTTCACGCCATTCCATCTGCTGCATGAGGAACGCCGGCTCCATCGCCGTATTGTTCTCCGCGCCGACGTCGATGCCGCGCAGATGCAGCAGATAGGTGGCGCGCTTCAACGGATCGCGCAGCGTCTGATACGCCTCGTTGGTGCGCGTCGCCCATTGCATCGCAATGCGCTTTTGCGCATCGCCGGCCGCGGCGAAGCGGTCCGGATGCACTTGCGCCTGGACCGTGCGGTAGGCGTGATCGAGCGCTGATGCGTCGAGCGCGAATTGCGCCGGCAGATCGAACAGGTCGAAGTGGCTGTCGTTCAGCGAGGCCATCGGATAGAAGAAGTCCGTTCAGGAAAGCGCACCGGAGTGCAGTCTAAAAATACGGCTCGACGAAGCAGAGCGTAGCGGCACAGGCGAATGCGCGGATCAAACTAAAAAGGCGGCCCGCGCCGCCTTTGATCCGCTGCACGCGGAATGTCCCGATTTACACGCGGAACGATTCGCCGCAACCGCATTCGTCCTTCACGTTCGGGTTGTTGAACTTGAAGCCTTCGTTCAGTCCTTCACGTGCGAAGTCGAGTTCGGTGCCGTCGATATAGGCGAGGCTCTTCGGGTCGACAATGAGCTTCACGCCGTTGCATTCGAACACTTCGTCTTCGGGCGCGAGTTCGTCCACGTACTCGAGCTTGTAAGCCAAGCCGGAGCAACCGGTGGTGCGCACGCCGACGCGCAAGCCGACGCCTTTACCGCGCCGGTTCAGATACTTCTGGACGTGCTGTGCTGCCTTTTCGGTCAACGTAATTGCCATAGCGTTTCTCATTGCGCAGAGCGTGCCGGTCAAGCCTCTACCTGCTCACGCGCTGCTACCCTGCCTGCATCAAATATCGCTCGTGCCGGACGGCTCATTCACTTCGCGCCGTCCGTTTCGATTCACCTGAAATCCGCGCCGCGCTCGCCGCTTGATCAAGCGTGTTGCTTTTCGTCTGCGACGACTGCTTCACCGTGGCGTTGCTTGTAGTCGGCGACCGCCGCCTTGATCGCGTCTTCCGCGAGGATCGAGCAGTGGATCTTCACCGGCGGCAGCGCCAGTTCTTCGGCGATCTGCGTGTTCTTGATCGACATGGCTTGATCGAGCGTCTTGCCCTTCACCCATTCGGTGACGAGCGAACTCGACGCAATTGCCGAACCGCAGCCATACGTCTTGAACTTCGCGTCTTCGATGATGCCGTCCGCGCCCACGCGGATCTGCAGCTTCATCACGTCGCCGCATGCCGGTGCGCCGACCATGCCGGTGCCGACCGTGTCGTCGTCTTTCGCGAAAGAGCCGACGTTGCGCGGGTTTTCGTAGTGGTCCAGAACCTTGTCGCTATAAGCCATGATGACACTCCTTGATTCGTTTCAACCTGCAATTCGCAATTCGATAAATTCGACGTCGTCCAAACGGCGCGTCAGTGCGCTGCCCACTGGATGGTCGAAATATCGATCCCGTCCTTGTGCATTTCCCACAGCGGCGACAAATCGCGCAGCTTCGAAATCTTGGTCTTCAGCAGGTTGATCACGTAATCGACATCCTGCTCGGTCGTGAAGCGGCCCACCGTGAAGCGGATCGAGCTGTGCGCCAGCTCGTCGTTACGGCCCAGCGCGCGCAACACGTACGACGGTTCCAGCGAAGCCGACGTACAGGCCGAGCCCGACGACACTGCCACATCCTTCACCGCCATGATCAGCGATTCGCCTTCGACGAAATTGAAGCTGATGTTCAGATTGTGCGGCACACGCTTTTCCATGTCGCCGTTCACATACACTTCTTCCATTTCCGACAGTCCGCGGAGCAGCCGGTCGCGCAGCATGCGAACGCGCTCGTTCTCCGTCGCCATTTCTTCACGCGCGATACGGAATGCTTCGCCCATGCCGACGATCTGGTGTGTAGCCAGCGTGCCCGAACGCATGCCACGCTCGTGACCGCCGCCGTGCATCTGCGCTTCGATACGGATACGCGGCTTGCGGCGCACATACAGCGCGCCGATGCCCTTCGGGCCGTACGTCTTGTGCGCCGAGAACGACATCAGGTCGACCTTCAGCTTTTGCAGGTCGATCGCAATCTTGCCGGTGGCTTGCGCCGCGTCGACGTGGAAAATAATGCCTTTTTCACGAGTGATCTCGCCGATCGCCTCGACGTCCTGGATCACGCCGATCTCGTTGTTCACCGACATGACCGACACCAGAATCGTGTCCGGGCGCAGTGCGGCCTTGAACTTCTCGAGGTCGATCAGACCGTCGTCCTTGACGTCCAGATACGTGACTTCGAAGCCTTCGCGCTCGAGTTCGCGGCAGGTGTCGAGCACGGCCTTGTGCTCGGTCTTCACCGTGATGATGTGCTTGCCCTTGCTCTTGTAGAAGTGCGCAGCGCCCTTGATGGCCAGGTTGTCCGACTCCGTGGCACCCGAGGTCCAGATGATTTCGCGCGGATCGGCGTTCACCAGCGCGGCGACATTCTCACGCGCTTCTTCGACTGCGCGCTCCGCTGCCCAGCCATACGAGTGGCTGCGCGATGCGGGGTTGCCGAACTGCTCGCGCAGATACGGAATCATCTTGTCCACCACGCGCGGATCGATCGGCGTCGTCGCGCTGTAGTCCATGTAGATGGGCAGATGGAGAGTGTCGTTGTTCATCAATTGCTCCGGGGACGTCATGTGCTCTGGCTTCTGGGTTTCTTATCAGGCTGCGGTGACTGCCCGCTACCTACGAACCGGCCATGTTGAAAACTGAATTCGGCCCTTTCGGCGCCACGCGGACGGGTTCGACCGCCGGCGCTTCGTTGCGCCTGTCACGCAGCACGGCCGGCGCGCCTTCGCGCGAACGCTGCTGATCGACCAGATCCTTCAGGGAGACCGAATCGAGGTACTCGACCATTTTCTGGTTCAGCGTGGACCACAGTTCGTGCGTCATGCAGTGGCCGTCGTGCTGCTTGGTGCCCTCGCACGAGCCCTTGCCGCCGCACTGGGTGGCGTCGAGCGGCTCGTCGACCGCGATGATGATGTCGGCCACGGTCACGTCTTCAGCGCGGCGGGCGAGATTGTAGCCGCCGCCCGGTCCGCGCACGGACTCGACGATTTCGTGACGACGCAGCTTGCCAAACAGCTGCTCGAGGTACGACAGGGAGATGTGCTGGCGCTGGCTGATACCCGCAAGCGTCACCGGGCCCTGCTCCTGGCGCAGTGCCAGGTCAATCATCGCCGTGACGGCGAAACGGCCTTTCGTGGTGAGTCTCATATGGTGTGGGAACCGCAATTCTCGACAAGTTTTGTCAAGTATAAATACATGAGCGATTTAGTCAAGTATCCCTACCGCGATTTGGGTCATTTGCTTAATTGTTGGATAGGCTCGGCAAGCTCGCTCGCCAAACGCTATGCAAGCAATTGGGGGCGCAATGCCGCAATCAGGCCGCGGCAGGCCGCTTCACATTGATCCAGCACCTGCTCGAAACCTTCCGCGCCGCCGAAATAGGGGTCGACCACTTCGCGGGCGCCGTTCCAGCGAGCGTCAGTTTCCGGGACGAACTCCATCAGCAGACGAATCTTGTCGCGTTGCTGCGGAGGGCAGACCTGGCGTAGCGCGGCGACGTTTTTGTCGTCCATCGCGATCAGCAGGTCGAAGCGCCCGAAATCCGCTGCGCCGATCTGGCGGCCGCGCAAGGCGCCGAGTTCATAGCCGCGACTGCCGGCCGCCAACTGCGCGCGCTCGTCCGGCGGCTCGCCGATATGCCAGTCGCCCGTTCCCGCCGAGTCGATCAGGATGCGCTCCCCGAGCTTCGCCTCGCCGACCAGATGGCGCATCACCCCTTCCGCGGTCGGCGAACGACAGATGTTCCCGAGGCAGACAAAGCAGATGGACACGGTTTTCATCAAGGGCTTTTCCAGGCGCCCGAGGCGCGCAGGCTGACTGTTAATAAATGTTGCCGCGATTATACAAAGCTGGCCGGAATCTCGCCGCGAGCCGGCGCGGCTGGGCCGAGCGTGGCGTTGGGCACAGCGGCCGATCCCGGTCGCGCTCAACCTTGTGCTTACGACGCTTCCGCGGCCGGCATTGCCGTGGCGGCGCGCATCGGTTTGGCCGGCAACGTCGAGGCGTCGTCGATCATGCCGTACGAAGCGGCACGCGCGAGTTCAGCCGTCAACTGGTCGGCAGCGAGCGGTGCTTGCGAGACGCGCGACGCGGCGTCGCCACAAATATGCAGATAAGCAGCCGCAGCGAGCGGCACAACGATGGCGAGGGGCCAGTACACCGATATTGTCTTTTTCATGATGTCGATTCTTCCGATTGGGGGCAGATGAGTTCGTTACCCACTATGCCCAGTCGAAATCTTATAGAAATTCACAATCGGGAAAAACCCACTGGCGCGAGATAGAGCGTTGCTCTGAATGGAACAGTGAATTCACGTTTGCGGCGCACGACGTCGACGTTCGTCATGGCACAAAAAAGAAATCCTTACAAACACATACAAAGCTCTTGCGACGGATGACGATAATAGCGGTCTTACAGAAACGAAATCTCGCACTGGTCCATCACCATGAAACGCTTTGCACCCCTCGCCTGCCTCGCTGTCGCCGCCCTGCTCGGCGGCTGCGCGGTCTATCCGGACGGCACGCCGATGTACAGCAATGGCTACGGCGGCGGTTATAGCGGCTATGACGATTACGACGGCTACGCCACCGGCGTGCCGGCGATGCCGCAGACCAACGTCTACATGGGCTACAGCAACTACTCGGGCCCGGGTTACTACAACGGGCCGGGGCGCTATTACGGACCGGGTCCCGGCTACGGCGGCTATCCGGACCGGGGCCGACCGAACAACGGCAATTATGGAAACAACGGCAACCACGGCGACAACGGCGGTTGGCACGGTCAGCCGAATGGCGGATCGCACGGTGGGCCGCCGCCTCAAGGCGCCGCGGGCGGGCCACGTGGGCCGAGCGGATCGAATGCGCCTCGGCCGGGGGCCGCCAGCCCACCGCCGCCCCCACCGCCGCCGCAGCAGCAGGCAGGCAGTGGAGGCGGCCGTGGCAATGGGAATGGTGGCGCCCCCGTGCGCGGAGTGCCGGGCCGCCAGTCGGGCCAGATGACGGATCACTGATCTGGGCAAGCTGCTTGATGCTTTGCTGGCGCGGTATGCGTGTGCTGAGGCGCCTGCATACCGCGCTCTAATTTTAGCGGATGCAGCGTGAGCGCCACTCCGGCAACATCACGCGGACGGCCGCACAGTTCGACGACCCTGGCAGCGCGATGCCGAAATCGCCGCCTCACGCTTGATGCCGCCTGAATAGAAAGAGACGTTGGCGCGCCTCGCCCAACAACGCCCGCTCAGCCGATATGACTGCGCTGCGCCGCGTACAACTCCCTGAACGTCCGACCGACCGGAGCGGGCATATCCCGCGTATTGGTCCAGCCCGCACCGCCCAGCGGCAATCTGGCGATCGACCGGTTCCTTCCGCCCATGCGTTCCAGCACTCGCACGGCCAGCTTGGTGAACAGTGCGTAAGCATCCGGATGCAGTGCCAGAAATCCCCACACGGCAAGCCCGGTGCGCTCTTTCCAGGGCCGCAGATGCCGCTCCACCTGCTTCTCGCGCAGCTTGCGCAACAGATCGGATAGCGGGATGCCCACCGGGCACACGCTATTGCACTCGCCACACAAGGTCGCGGCCTGCGGCAAATCCAGCGCCTTGTCGATGCCGACATAGCTCGGCGTCAACACCGACCCCATCGGGCCCGGATACACCCAGCCATACGCATGGCCGCCCACCTTCTGATACACCGGGCAATGGTTCATGCACGCGCCGCAGCGGATGCACCTCAGCATGTCCTGGAAGTCGCCGCCAATCAGCCCCGTGCGCCCGCCGTCGACGAGCACCACATACATATGCTCAGGACCGTCCTGGTCGCCCTCGCCGCGCGGCCCCGTCAACACGGAGAAATAGTTCGAGGTGGCCTGCCCGGTTGCCGAGCGCGGCAAGAGACGCATCGCCGTGGCCAGATCCTCGAGCGTGGGCAGCACTTTCTCGATGCCCGTCACCGCCACATGCACACGCGGCATTACGGTGCACATGCCTTCGTTGCCCTCGTTCGTGACCAGCACGACCGAACCCGTTTCCGCCACCACGAAATTGCCGCCCGTCACGCCCATGTCCGCGGTCATGAAATGCGGACGCAGCATCTCGCGCGCCTCGCGCGTCATGTCGGTGATTTCGGTCAGGCGCGGCCGGTTGTGAGTCTTCGCGAACAGGTCGGCGATCTCGTCCTTATCCTTATGGACGACCGGCGCGATGATGTGGCTCGGCGGCTCGTTGTCGTTGATCTGCAGGATGTACTCGCCCAGATCGGTTTCGATGGATTGCACGCCCATTTGCCCGAGCACTTCGTTCAGGCGCATTTCTTCGGTGACCATCGACTTGGTCTTGATCACCTTCTTCACCTCGTGCCGGCGCGCAATGTCGCCGACGAGCCGCGCGGCCTCCTGGGTCGTCTCGGCGAACAGCACCGTCACGCCGCGCCGGGCCGCTTCGCGCTCGAAGGTTTCCAGCCACACGTCGAGATTCTCCAGCGCGCGGTTGCGACGCTCCTTCAGCGCCGCGCGCGTGGCCGGAAAATCGATCGCGGTCATGGCCGTGGCGCGGGCCGACACGAACTTGGTCGACAGCTTGGTGAGATTCTGCTGCAGACGCTGGTCGGCGAGTTTCTGACCAGCGCGTGCCTTGAATTGCATCGATTGGACTTGCATGGCGGCCTTATGCGTATTCGGGCGAAGCGGGCGAAGCGGGCGAAGCGGGCGAAGCGGGCGAAGCGGGCGAAGCGCGAGTGAAGTACGACTCAAGCGCGCATCTGAAAACGGCGATAATGCGGCAGGCAGCGTTACACGTCGCCGGCCAGCACCTGCGCGATGTGCAGCACCCGCGTGGTGGCGTCGCCGGTGCGTCGCAAACGGCCCTCAATATTGAGCATGCAGCCAAGGTCGCCGAGCACCACCGTGCCGGTGCCGCTGGCACTGATATTCGCGCACTTTTCGTCGACGATCGCCGTGGAGATGTCTCCGTACTTGACCGCGAAGGTGCCGCCGAAGCCGCAGCAATGCTCGCAGTCCTTCATCTCGTTCACTGTCACGCCGACCTGCGCCAGCAGGGCGCGCGGCTGCGCCTTCACGCCAAGCTCACGCAGCCCGGAGCAGGAATCGTGGTACGTGACCTGACCCGCGAATTGGCCCGGCTGCAATTGCACCTTGGCCACATTCACGAGGAAATCGGTCAGTTCGAACACCTTGGCGCGTAGCCGGCCGAAACGGTTCATCAACTCAGGATCGTCGGCGAAGAGGTCGCCGTAATGCGCGCGGATCATGCCGCCGCACGAACCGGACGGGACCACGACGTAATCGAACTGCTCGAACTCGCGCAAGGTCTTCTCGGCCAGATCGCGCGCTATGCGCCGCTCCCCCGAGTTGTACGCCGGTTGCCCGCAACAGGTTTGGGCAGGTGGCACCACCACCTCGAAACCGGCGCCTTCGATCAGCTTGATGACCGAAAAACCGATCTCGGGACGCATCAGGTCGATCAGGCAGGTAACGAACAATCCGACTCGCATGAGCCCTCCTTCGGGAAAACGTCCCTGATTATCCGCTGTTTGCCGCACAATACCAACGGCCAGAAGGCATAGGGCGAAATCCACTTAAATTGGAATAGGCGTTCCAACTGCTTTCCTTCTTTTCACAATACGGGATACAATCAATTTCCGCTGTTTGACGCGTCAACCGATTCCTCCCATGAGCGATACGAACCCGGATCCCAAAACTTCGATCCAGGTGATCGAACGCATGATGCGCTTGCTCGACGCACTCGCTGCGCATAGCGACCCGGTCAGCCTGAAAGAACTCGCCATCCGCACGGAGCTGCATCCGTCCACCGCGCACCGCATCCTGAACGACATGGTGATGTGCCGGCTGGTCGACCGGTCGGATCCCGGCACTTACCGTCTCGGCATGCGCCTGCTCGAACTGGGCAATCTGGTCAAGGCGCGGCTGTCGGTGCGCGACGCGGCGCTCACGCCGATGCGCGAACTGCATCGGCAGACGGGCCAGACGGTGAATCTGTCGGTGCGTCAGGGCGACGAGATCGTCTATATCGAGCGCGCATATTCCGAGCGTTCCGGCATGCAGGTGGTGCGAGCGATCGGCGGACGGGCGCCGTTGCATCTGACCTCGGTGGGCAAGCTGTTCCTCGCCGCCGACGAATCCACTCGCGTGCGGGCCTACGCCACACGCACCGGCTTGTCGGGCCACACGCAGAACAGCATCACCGACCTGACCAAACTGGAGCGCGAGCTCTCGAACGTGCGCCAACAGGCCTGCGCGCGTGATAACGAGGAACTGGAACTCGGCGTGCGCTGCATCGCCGCCGGCATTTACGACGACACCGGCAAGCTGGTCGCCGGCCTGTCGCTGTCGGCGCCGGCGGATCGCTTGCAAGACTCCTGGATTGGCCAGCTTAGCCAGACCGCGTTGATGATCTCCGCGTCACTCGGCTATCGGCCGCAACCCGCGCAGGACCATTCGCATAGCCATCACGCGTAAGCCCGGCGCTGGGCTTACGCTCAAGAAAAAAGCCTCGCAACTGCGAGGCTTTTTTGTTTTCATGCGGCCGGTCCGGAAACCGGCCACTGAACCAACACTTCAGGTACCCGGTCCGCCGGCGTCCGCGCTGGTAATGCGCGCCTCGCCGCCGCCGTTGTCCAGCCACGTGCGCAGACGCGTGGCGTCCGCGAACCGCGAGTACTTACCCGACGAGTCGAGCAGCACCATGATCATCGGACGGCCATGAATGGTGGCCTGCATCACCAGGCACTCACCCGCTTCGTTGATGAAGCCGGTCTTTTGCAGACCGATGTCCCACGTCGGGTTGCGCACCAGCGCATTGGTGCTGTTGTACGCCAGCGAGCGCTTGCCGGTGTACACCTCGTAGCTGTGATCGGTCGAGAACTTGCGGATCATCGGATACTGGTAGGCCGCGTTGACCATCTTCACGAGGTCGCGCGCGCTCGACACATTCTGGCTCGTCAAACCCGTGGGGTTTTCAAAATGCGTGTCGGTCATGCCGAGTTGCTTGGCCTTCGCGTTCATGGCCGCGAGGAACGCCGGACGGCCGCCCGGGAAATAACGCGACAGCGCCGCGGCCGCGCGATTTTCCGACGCCATCAATGCGATATGCAGCATGTCTTCACGCGAAAGCACCGAGCCCACCGACAGACGCGAACCGGTGTTCTTTTCGTAATCGCGGTCTTCGTCCGTGACTTCGATCTGGTCGGTCATCGGCTCTTTCGAGTCGAGCACCACCATCGAGGTCATCAGCTTGGTGATCGACGCGATCGGCACCACGGCGCGCGAGTTCTTGTCGAACAGCGATTCGCCGGAATTCTGGTCGATTACGTAGGCGACGCTCGAGCGCAGCATGAGCGCGTCCGGCGTTTCGTGCAGACCGAAAGCCTGGCCGACGCTCGGCGGACGCGGTTCATACGCGATGCGGCGCACCACCGAATGGTGACGGCCGTTCGACGTGTACGTCACGCGCTTGCGCTTGACGCCCGCGCGCGGCGCGTCGTCGTCGTCAGCGGCGGCTACGGTCTTCGCAGCCGCGCCTTTGGTCCCTTTCGAGGCCTTGCCCGACACCTTTTCAGGCGCGGCAGCCGGCTTCTTGGCCGCTTTGGCGTGTTTGGAGGTTTTTGCAGGTGCATCAGGCGTGGCGGCAAAAGCGCTCACGGGCGTGGCGAACGCCGCCGCGATGACCATGGAGGCGGCCACCGACAGAGCGGTGCTGCGGGCCGCGCCGTGGATCACTTTTAGCGACGAAAACATGTCGGTTTTCATGGGTGTTCGGTAGGGAGCGGCGAGAGGTTTCCGCAAGTGTAGTAAAACAACGAAAAATTAGCAATTTGAAGCACTTATACGCGCTCCTTAAACCGGCTTGTAAGCTCCGATCGCAAAAACACAAATAAGTGCCGAGTGTCGATCGAAAAAAACGATCGCCAGCACGTTACGCCTCGCCCCTGCCGCCATACGCCGGAATCGAGGTGATTCTTCCAGCATAACGGCAATTTCGAGACAACCTTGATCAGGGGAAATACGGTCAGAGCACGGGCGGGTCAAACTGCCAGTGCAACGGCACGCCGCCGGAGTCGCGCAGCGAGGTTGTTAAACGCCTGCTGCAGACCGCCGACGCGCATTCGACCAGCATGAAGCATTAACGTTCCGTGACACTTTCCGGTTTACACCGAATCGGCCGCCGAAGACTTTTTTAACAAATGCCGAATGTTAGCGTCCCCGCGTTAGCCTGCGTTTGTCGGCCAACTTGACCTTACAAATCCGTAATGAATGCCGCATGATTGGGCACCGGCGCGGTGCGCGCGGTTAAATCGACCTGCGTCACAAGGGTGTCATGCCGATCGCATAACACCATGTTTTATCAGCAGTTTCTTAACATTGTGCGATGCACAAAAAGCGCTTGACATTCTTTGCAACCATCCTAAAATAGGAACCATTGCTGCGATGCACAATTCATCGCGGTCCGGCGGGGCGCACCAATGTGTCTCACCATTCACCCAATGCGGTCCGCACAGACAGACCGCGATCCAGGAGCGTAAACCATGACTCTGCTGACCCCTGAGCAATTCGCCGCAGCCCAGAAAGCCAACTTTGAAACGTTGTTCGGCCTGACGACCAAAGCATTTGAAGGCGTCGAAAAGCTGGTTGAGCTGAACCTGCAAGTCGTGAAATCGACGCTCGCGGAAAGCCAGGAAAATGCTCAACGCGCGCTGTCCGTCAAGGACGCGCAAGAATTGCTGGCACTGCAAGCAAGCCTTGCACAGCCGGTGGCTGAAAAGGCGCTGTCGTACGGCCGCCACGTGTATGAGATCGTTTCGGCAACGCAAGGTGAATTCACCCGCGTCGCGGAAGCGCAATTCGAAGAGCAAAACCGCAAGGTCCAATCGCTCGTCGAGAATGTCGCAAAGAATGCACCGGCTGGTTCGGAAACCGCTGTCGCCGTCCTGAAGTCGGCTATCACGGCTGCCAACACCACGTACGACACGGTGCACAAGGCGACCAAGCAAGCTGTCGAAATCGCTGAAAGCAACTTCAATGCAGCCGCAACGGCCGCATCGAAGGCAGCTTCGCAAGCCGCTGCACAAGCATCGCGCTCGGCCAAGAAGGCAGTCTAAGCTTCAGTCTCAAGCATCACGCTGCAGGCATCACTTAACGCCGGCACAGCTCGAACGCTGTGCCGGCGTTACCGCAAGCAACAGCGTCGTGTCGTTGCCCGCTCACACGGTGTTAATTGGCCGAACGCTCCGATACGTTGAATGGCGTATCGTTTGCCCGGCGAAAGGCCGGGATTTTTTTTACCCGACGCCTTTTCGCCGTCGCCTGAGTCGTTCAGCACGTATCGATGACGCCCTCGTCGCGCGGCAACCGCCCTACTCTGCTGCCCAAAGAAA
>NZ_JAQQEG010000087.1:0-13539 GCF_046027395.1 Paraburkholderia dipogonis
CGCGATCACGAACCCGACGTACGTGGTGGATGGCGGCAAGACGTTCAACAACGTGGGTGACGTGGTCACGAACATCGATGGCCGTACGACGCAGAATACGACGGACATCACGAACCTGACCAACAACATCAACAACGGTGAAATCGGTCTGGTGCAGCAGGACGCAACCTCGCGCAACATCACGGTTGCGAAGGACACCGACGGTACGGTGGTGGACTTCACCGGCACGGCGGGTTCGCGCAAGCTGACCGGCGTGTCGGCCGGTGATGTCAACGCAACGAGCGTGGACGCGGTGAACGGTTCGCAGCTGTACGCCTTGGCCAACTCGACGGCTGATGCGATGGGTGGCGGCTCGACGGTGAACCCTGATGGCTCGATCACGGCCCCGTCGTATGTCGTGGATGGCACGACCGTCAACAACGTGGGTGACGCAATCACCAACCTCGATGGTCGTGTGACGCAGAACACCACGGATATCACCAACATCAACAACACGCTGAACAACATCAGCACCGGCGGCGGCGTCAAGTACTTCCACGCCAACTCGACGCTGGCGGATTCGCAAGCAACGGGTGCGGAGTCGGTCGCGATCGGCGGAAACGCGCAGTCCCTGGCGGCGAACTCGGTTGCAATTGGTTCGAACTCGGTGGCTGACCGTGCCAACACGGTGTCGGTGGGCTCGGCGGGTAACGAACGCCAGATCACCAACGTAGCGGCCGGTACGGCGGACACGGATGCGGTGAACGTCGCGCAGTTGAAGGCGTCCGGCATCATCAACCCGAACGGAACGACCAACACGGCTGTCACTTACGACAACAACGCGGACGGTACGACCAACTACAGCAGTGTCACGATGGGTAACGGTGTTGCAGGCGGTACGACGATCCACAACGTGGCAGCAGGCACGACCGGTGATGACGCAGTCAACGTCGACCAGATGAACGCGGCGATCTCCACCGTCACGAACATCGCCAAGTCAGGCGGCAATCCGATGTTCGCAGCAGACGGCAACCGTGACACGGAAGCAGCAGTGGCAAGCGGCACGCACTCCACCGCAATGGGTGCGAACGCTAGCGCGACCGCGGCCAACTCAGTGGCACTGGGTGCGAACTCGGTGGCGGATCGTGCGAACACGGTGTCGGTGGGCTCGGCGGGCAACGAACGCCAAGTCACCAACGTCGCGGCCGGTACGGCAACGACCGACGCGGTCAACGTGGGTCAGTTGAATGACTCGATCAGCGCGGCGACCGGCCTGCCGGCTGGCACGAGCGCAAAGGACTACACCGATCAGCAGATCAACTCGGTGCAGAACAGCGTCAGCCAGGTCGCGAAGAGCGCCTACGCAGGTATCGCAGCCGCTACGGCACTGACGATGATCCCGGACGTCGATCAAGGCAAGACGATCGCGGTCGGTATCGGCGGTGGCACGTACAAGGGTGAGCAGGCTGTGGCGCTCGGCGTCTCGGCACGCATCACCGAGAACCTGAAGATGAAGGTCGGCGCGGGCACCAGCTCGAGTGGCACGACGGTGGGTTTGGGTGCTTCGTACCAGTGGTAAATGCCGTGACGGACGGAGCGTGAGCCCCGTTCGTCAGCCGGATCTGCCTTGACTTAACTGCAAGCGCGCTCTTGTCCATGGAACACGTGGCAAGGGCGCCGCTTCAATGACTGAATTCCTGAAAATGAACGCAACTCTGTTTAAATATCTCCGCGCGCCGCTGCTCGGCGCTTTTGTGACGTTCCTTGCTGCGTGTACCACGCAGTCGGGACCGACCTATACGCTTCACGCGGTTAGCACGCCGAACCAGAAAGCACCGACTTATCGGGTCAGCTGCCTGGGACTTTTCGAAAGCTCGAACAGTTGCGTGCGCGTGGCTGAGGAAACCTGTCAGGCTCAGCCTGTGACGTGGCTGGAAGCGATTGACGGCGTGCGCGACAACGCACCGGTGAAGGCTCCGCGCGAAATGACCTTCATGTGCGGAACGCAGGTTGCGCAACAGCCGGTGCCGGAACAACCGGTCCCGCAGCAGGCCGCTCCGCAGCCGCAAGCAAAACAGGTGGTGCCGCAGGTTCGCTTACTGCTGCAAGGCAACGCGAACTTCGCAACCGATAGCGCGGCGCTGAGCCCCGTTGCTAAGGAAAACCTCGACCACTTCATGATCGTCAACAAGGGCGTCGACCTGCATCGCGTGACGGTGACGGGTTATACCGACAAGACGGGTTCGGAAGCGCATAACCTGAAATTGTCCGAGGCCCGTGCCGCAGCGGTCGTGCAATATCTGCGTGACGGCGGCCTCCACGCCGACCAGTTTGTCGCGCGCGGTCTGGGCAGTGCCGATCCGGTGGCGACGAATGCAACGGCCGAAGGCCGCATGCAGAACCGCCGCGTCGATGTCCGCGTGATTGCCGAGTAACTGGCAACACGCATTGTTCGACCACAAAGGCCTGCCATCGTGCAGGCCTTTTTTTATCCGCGCCTCTTCAACCCTCGCCGTCGATCCTCAGTCGGCCGATCACCCCCTTCGCCTGTCCCAATCTTTCCACCAACTCGGGTCCACGCTTAAGCGCAACACCAACCGCCAGAATATCGCCGATCGCCAGATGCGACGTGCGCGAAGTCATCGGCGAAAACACATCGTTTTCCTCGACGACGTTCGAGAAAAGGCAGATTGACGCCACCTTGGCGAGCGGCGAACTGCCATGCGTAATCGCGATCACCTTCGCGCCGCGAGCGAGCGCCGAACGCGCAGCTTCGATGATGTCGCGAGTCCGGCCGGTATTAGATACCGCGACCACGACATCGCCAGGTCCGAGCAGCGCCGCCGACATCGAGTAAGTATGTGGATCGGAGTACGCGACGCTCGGCATGCCGAGCCGAAAAAACTTGTGCTGAATATCCTGCGCGGCAATGCCCGAGCCGCCTGCCCCGTAGAACTCGATGCGCGCCGCGTTCGCCAGCAGCTCGACGGCCGCTTCGACGCTATCTGGCGACAGGCTGTTACGCACCTCGATCAGCGTGCCGATGGTCCGGTCGAACACTTTGGCGATCAGTCCGGGCGCGCCTTCATCCGGCCGCACATCCCGATAGACGGTCGGCACGCCCGACGCAATCCCCTGCGCGAGCCGGATCTTGAACTCACGAAACCCCGAAAACCCAAGCGCATGACAAAACCGCGCGATGGTCGGCTGGCTCACGCCCGCGCGGGCGGCCACTTCCGTCATCGACAGATCGAGCACCTCGCGCGGCGCCTCGATCACATAATCGGCCAGCTTGCGCTCGGACGGGCGCAACTGATCGCGCATCTCTTCCACCTGAGACAGCATCATTGGAAAACTCGCACTATGCTGAAGAATGCGTGGACTATATCCGATTGCTGATAAGGTACAAAAACTACATTTGAGCCGGTAGGTGTAATCCCTAAGTTTTGGGCCTGACGTGCGAAAGCTACGCCGGTTGGTCGTTTCCGGCAGTCGAAGTATGCGGCAGCGCAGCACCAGAGAACATTGCGATCATGTAGTTTTTCTACTAAGATGGCGTCGTCAACTGATTCGACATTCCCGCGATACCTACCTGGCATAGTGCGCGCACGCCCGTTCTCAGCCAGCGACGAAGGAGCTCCGATGGTTTCCCCGCATTCGCAATTGTTGAAGGTCACGCAACGCGTGGTCGAGCGCAGCAAACCCACTCGTGAGGCGTACCTAGCCCGCATCCACCATGCGCAGGGCAAGTTCCCGGCGCGCGGCGCGCTCTCCTGCGCCAATCTGGCTCACGGTTTCGCCGGCCTCGAAGGCAACGACAAGCTCGTCATCAAGCAGATCCGCGAGCCGAACATCGGCATCGTGTCTTCGTACAACGAGATGCTGTCGGCCCACGCGCCGTACAAAAACTACCCCGACATCATCAAGCAGGCCGCGCGCGAAAACGGCGGTGTCGCGCAATTCGCGGGCGGCGTGCCGGCCATGTGCGACGGCGTCACGCAAGGCAATGCCGGCATGGAACTGTCGCTGTTCTCGCGCGAAGTCATCGCGATGAGCACGGCGGTCGCGCTCACGCACAACATGTTCGACGCGGCGCTGTGCCTGGGCATCTGCGACAAGATCGTGCCGGGCCTGTTGATCGGCGCGCTGCAGTTCGGCCATATTCCGACCATCTTCGTGCCGGCCGGCCCGATGGGCAGCGGCCTGTCCAACGACGATAAAGCCAAGACACGCCAACTCTTCGCGACCGGCGGGTGCGGCCGCGACGCGCTGCTCGAAGCGGAGGCCGCCGCGTATCACAGCCACGGCACCTGCACGTTCTACGGCACCGCGAACAGCAACCAGATGCTGATGGAAGTGATGGGCCTGCATCTGCCGAGTTCAGCTTTCGTGCATCCGCATACGCCGCTGCGCGACGCGCTGACCGCACAGGCCGCGCGCCGCGTGCTCGATCTGACGGTGGACCGTGGCCATTACATGCCGATCGGCCACGTGGTCGACGAGAAAGCGATCGTCAACGGCATCGTCGCGCTGCTGGCGACGGGCGGCTCGACCAACCACACGCTGCATCTGGTCGCGATTGCGCGCGCGGCGGGCATCGTGATCGATTGGGATGATTTCGACACGTTGTCGCAAGCAGTGCCTTTGCTCGCGAAGATCTACCCGAACGGCAAAGCTGACGTGAACCACTTCCACGCGGCGGGAGGCGTCGCGTTCCTGGTGCGCAATCTGCTGGAAGGCGGCTTGTTGCACGAAGACGTGAACACAGTCGTGGGCAAGGGCCTGAAGCACTACACGGAAGAGCCGAAGCTGCTCGACGGCAAGCTGCAATGGGTGCCGGGCGCGCAAACCAGCGAAGACACGGCGGTGCTGCGCGGCATCAAGGAACCGTTCCAGCCGGACGGCGGATTGCGTCTGATGAAGGGCAAGCTCGGCCGCGGCGTGATCAAGATTTCGGCCGTCGCGGCGCAGCATCGCAAGGTCAAGGCGCCGGCGATCGTGTTCGATTCGCAGGAAGCCGTGCAGGAAGCGTTCGACAAGCACGAGCTGAAGCGCGACTTCATCGCCGTCGTGCGCTTCCAGGGCGCGCGGGCAAACGGCATGCCTGAGCTGCATCGTTTGACGCCGCTGCTCGGTGTGTTGCAGGATCAAGGTTTCCATGTTGCACTGGTCACGGACGGCCGCATGTCCGGCGCATCGGGCAAAGTGCCGGCGGTGATTCATCTGTCGCCGGAAGCGTTGCTGCAAGGGCCGATCGGCAAGGTGCGCACAGGCGATATGCTGGTGATCGACGCCGAAGCCGGCGTGCTCGACATCGAAATCGACGCAGCCGAATGGGCAGCCCGGCCTAACGCCGTGCCGCAACATCAGGGCGAAAACGAAGTCGGCTTCGGCCGCGAACTGTTCGGTGTATTCCGCGCGGCGGCGGCGCCGGCGGAGCAGGGTGCGTCGGTATTCGGCGCGATGGTGGGCGAGCGCTCGGCGCATCACGGTGAAGTGGCCAAAGCTCACACCGCAAAACACAAAAGCACCACTCACGCCAGCTAAGTGCTGCAGAACAAGGAGTCTGACTATGACGTCGAAAACAGTAAGCGATATCGTGCGCCTCGGCCCGGTGATTCCGGTGCTCGCGTTCGACTCGGTCGAACAGGGTGAACACGTATCTCGCGCGCTGCACGCGGGCGGCGTGAAGGTGCTGGAAATCACCTTGCGCACCGCAGCAGGCCTCGAAGCGATCGAACGCGCCAGCCAGTTGGCCGAAGACATCGTCGTCGGTGTCGGCACGATTACGAAGCCCGAGCATTGCGCTCAGGCCAAGAAGGCGGGCGCGCAGTTCGGCGTCTCCCCTGGCCTGACGAGAGACATGCACAAGGCCGCGCAGGATGCGGGCTTGCCGCTGCTGCCGGGCGTGATGACGCCGTCGGACATCATCGCGGCGCTGGAACTCGGCTACGAGATCGTGAAGTTTTTCCCGGCGCAACAGGCGGGTGGCGTGCCGATGCTGCAAGCTTTTCACGGCCCGTTCCCGAATCTGAAGTTCTGCCCGACCGGCGGCATCACGGCGGAAACAGCCACGCACTTCCTGTCGCTGCCGAACGTGGTGTGTGTGGGCGGCTCGTGGCTCACGCCGAAAGCCGCACTCGCCGCGCAAAACTGGGACGAAGTCACGCGTCTGGCGCGTGCCGCGAGCCAGTTGGCAGCGCCTGCCCATTGAGTTGAAGCGGCCCGCACGTTAACCCGCTATCAAGGTCCGACGCAAAGGAGCCTCGTCAATACAGCCGCTCAGGCTGTCCTGGCGAGGCTCTTTTGCGATATGCGCGCGGATTTGGCGCACGTTTGCAGACAACAAACAGTAAAATTCAGCGTCCGCGCGGTCAGCCCGGTTTCAAGGCGCCGCACAGGCCGCCGTGAGACAAGGGTGCTGGCTGTGCCGCACTCACAATCAATAACGCAAAAGGAGGAGCTTCATGGAAGCTGTCCACGGCAGCACACTGCTGGTCTTCGCGGTGATCGCCATCGCATTGCTGATCCTGCTGATCACGCGCTACAAGGTTTATCCGTTCCTCGTCCTGATCATCGTGTCGCTGCTGCTGGGACTTGCATCCGGCATGCCGATGGCCACCATCGTCAAATCGTTCGAAACGGGTAACGGCAATACGCTCGGGCACATCGCCATCGTGGTCGGTCTGGGCACGATGCTCGGCAAGATGATGGCCGAATCGGGCGGCGCCGAGCGCATCGCGACTACGTTGATCAACTTCTTTGGCGAGAAGAACATCCACTGGGCGATGATGATCGTGGCGATCATCGTCGGCTTGCCGGTGTTCTTCGAAGTCGGTTTCGTGTTGCTGATTCCGATCGCGTTCAACGTGGCGAAGCGCACCAACAAGTCGCTGCTGCTGGTCGGCTTGCCGATGGTCGCGGGTCTGTCCGTCGTGCACGGGCTGCTTCCGCCACATCCGGCCGCGATGCTCGCGGTGCAGGCGTATCACGCGGATATCGGCAGGACCATCGCCTATGGGCTGATCGTCGGTGTGCCGACCGCTATCGTCGCCGGTCCGTTGTTCGCGTTGATGATCAGCCGCTATATCAAGCTGCCGAAAGACAATGCGCTCGCCGCGCAATTTCTCGGTCACGGTGACGACGCCAAAAACGGCGTGCAAAACGGAGCACCTAAGCGCGAACTACCGAGCTTCGGCATCACGCTGCTCACGATCCTGCTGCCGGTGATTTTGATGCTGGTCGGAAGCTGGGCCGATCTCTTCACCACGCCGAAGACCTTGCCGAACGATCTGCTGCACTTCGCCGGCAACTCGGACGTCGCGCTGCTGATCGCGGTGCTGGTGAGCTTCTGGACTTTCGGTGCGAGCCGCGGTTTCACTCGCGAGCAGATCCAGAAATTCTGCGGCGACTGTCTTGCGCCGATTGCGGGCATCACGCTGATCGTCGGCGCGGGCGGCGGGTTCGGGCGCGTGCTGATGGACAGCGGCATTTCGAAGGAAATCGTCAATGTGGCGACGGCGATGCATCTGTCGCCGCTGTTGTTCGGCTGGCTGGTGGCCGCATTGATTCGTCTGGCTACGGGTTCGGCGACGGTCGCCATGACCACGGCGTGCGGCATCGTCGCACCGATCGCTTCGGCGAGCGGCGTGCATGTCGAGCCGGAACTGCTGGTGCTCGCCACTGGCTCGGGCTCGCTGATCTTCTCGCACGTGAACGACGGCGGTTTCTGGCTGATCAAGGAATACTTCGGTATGACGGTGGGGCAGACCTTCAAGACATGGTCGCTCCTCGAAACCATCATTTCACTGATGGGCTTGGGTTTGACCTTCGCACTCGCGGCGGTCGTGTAAGGAGTTTTTGATGATTCTGATCGCAATGGGCGTGTCGGGCGCCGGCAAGACGAGAATTGGCGAAATGCTGGCGGAGCGCCTGCACTGCGCGTTCACCGACGGCGACGCGTTTCACAGCGCCGCCAACAAGGAGAAAATGCACCACGGCATTCCGCTCACCGACGAAGACCGTTGGCCGTGGCTGCAAACCATCCGCGTGGCGATTGTCGAGAAACAGAAGGCGGGCGAGGCGGCGGTGTTCACGTGCTCGTCGCTGAAACGCTCGTATCGCGACGTTTTGCGCGATGGCGACCGGGACGTGTGCTTCGTGTATCTGAAGGGCTCGCGTGAAGTGCTGGAGGAGCGTCTGACCACGCGCACCGGCCATTTCTTCGATCCGTCGCTGCTGCAAAGCCAGCTCGATACGCTCGAAGAGCCTGGCGCGGACGAAGCGATCACGGTGAGCATCGAGTTGTCGCCGGAAGAGATCGTCGTCGAAGTGCTCAGGCAGGTTGAAGCGCGTAAGTGAGTTTGCTTCGTCGCTGCAAATAAAAAACCGCTCCAAGGAGCGGTTTTTTTACACCTCGAGTCACGAGGCGATGCACGGCTCAAGCTGGTTAAGCGATCCGCTTGGCCAGTTCAACCGCCTTGCCGATATACGAAGCCGGCGTCATCGCGAGCAAGCGATCTTTCGCGTCCTGCGGAATCGCAAGGCCATTGACGAACGTTTGCAGCGCTTCACGCGTGATGCCCTTGCCGCGGGTCAGTTCCTTCAACTGCTCGTACGGATTTTCGATGCCGTAACGGCGCATCACCGTTTGCACCGGCTCGGCCAGCACTTCCCAGCAGTTGTCGAGGTCTTCGTTCAGGCGCTGTGCATTCACTTCGAGCTTGTCCAGGCCGCGGATCAGCGAGTCGTACGCGAGCAGCGAGTAACCGAACGCGACGCCGATATTGCGCAGCACCGTCGAATCGGTCAGGTCGCGCTGCCAGCGCGAGACCGGCAGCTTGTCGGCGAGATGGCGCAGCGTGGCGTTCGCGAGGCCGAGGTTGCCTTCGGAGTTTTCGAAGTCGATCGGATTGACCTTGTGCGGCATGGTCGACGAACCGATTTCACCGGCCTTGGTGCGTTGCTTGAAGTAACCGACCGAGATGTAGCCCCACACGTCGCGGTCCAGGTCCAGCAGGATCGTGTTCGCACGCGAAACCGCGTCGAACAGTTCGGCCATGTAGTCGTGCGGTTCGATCTGAATCGTGTACGGATTGAACGTGAGCTTCAGACGCTGTTCGACCACTTCGCGCGAGAACGCTTCCCAGTCGAACTCCGGATACGCGGACAGATGCGCGTTGAAGTTGCCGACCGCGCCGTTCATCTTGCCGAGCAGTTCGACCTTGGCGATACGGTCGATTGCGCGTTCCAGGCGTGCCGCAACGTTGGCGAGTTCCTTGCCGAGCGTGGTCGGGCTGGCCGGCTGGCCGTGCGTGCGCGACAGCATCGGCTGTTCGGCGTGCGCGTGAGCCAGTGCGACGAGGCGCTGATGCACCGAGCGCAGCGCCGGCAGAATCACGTGTTCACGGGCGCCCGCCAGCATCAGGCCGTGCGACGTGTTGTTGATGTCTTCCGACGTGCAGGCGAAGTGGATGAACTCGCTCGCGCGCTCCAGTTCTGCCTGACCCTTCACGGATTCCTTCAGCCAGTATTCGACCGCCTTCACGTCGTGATTCGTCACACGTTCGATTTCCTTGATGCGCGCGGCGTCGTGCGCGGTGAAGCGCTCGGCCAGTTGCAGCAGGAATTGTTCGGACGCTTCGGAAAAGCGCGGCACTTCGGCGAAACCGGCGCGCGAGAGCGCGATCAGCCAATGGATTTCGACCGTCACGCGATTGCGCATGAAAGCGGCTTCCGAGAGCCAGTCGCGCAGGGCTTCGGTTTTCGAGGCGTAGCGGCCGTCGAGCGGGGAGAGCGCGTTCAGCGCGAAGAGGGTGTCGGGGCGGGTGTCGGACATGATGGCGGCGTGGCGCAAGGGTGAAAACGCGGAGGAAACTGCGGGAACCGCGAATTTTACCACCGGACGCCGATTGGCCTGATTTCGACGCGGCGCCGCGCGGTGCCGGCATAACGCCCGTGCAGCGGCTAGTCCGGATAGCCTTCGTAGCCGGGAAACAGGGCGGGCAGCGTGAACGACGGCATCGAGTAGCGCGAGAAGCAGCGCGAGGTGGACGCGGGATGGACCAGATGCAGGCAACTCGCCGGCGGATCGTCCACTGCAATCACGTTGCGGCCTGCTTCGACCACCCGCCGGATGAAGCTTTCGTCGTCGTACAGATCGACATCGTCGAAGGTGGAGATTGCGGCGCGGGCCTTGTCGTAGACATACGAGAAACCATAGAAGAGGATGAAATCCGCGCCGATCTGCATTTTCTCGTGGAATTCGATATGGTTGACCGAACGGCCGCTCAATTCGTAGTGCAGGCCTACCTTGGCATTCAGGTCCATGTAGCCGAAGAATCGCGTGTGCGGCGCATACATGAAGAAGCCCGACAGCTTGATCAGATCCGCGCGGTTCTCCTGCATCGTCTTGACCATGTGCGCGAGGTAATGCGGCGCGTAGTGGTCGTCGTCGTCGAAATGGGCGATCACCGAGCCGCGCGATTCGGCGATCAGCGCGTTGCGCTTGGCGCCGATCGACATGCGCGTGGCGGAATGAAAGTAGCGGATGCGTGCATCCTGCAAAGCCAGCGCTTGCATATAAGCGCTCGGCTCGGGGCTGTCATCGAGGATCAGCCATTCCCAGTCGACCTGCTGGCGAAGCACGCAACGCGTGATGGCGGGCAGGAAGCGCTCGCGGTTGGCCGTCGGCGTGATGATGGAGACGAGTGGGGACATGGCGGGGTCTCGCGCGCGAAGTTGCGCGTTGTCGAAGACGAGTGGTGGAGGGTGCCGCGTGTCGGCCGCGGCGTCGTGAGCGGAGCAAGATAGCGGCTCGCCGCTGCCCGGCGCCATCGGCGCAATCCGATTTCGCATGGGCGGGCTATCGCGCGTTCTGGCGTACCGCCGCGACGACCCGTTTCACGACACCCACTAGAATGCTGACTTCCTCTCTCCCGTCGGCAGCAGGCCCCGCATGGAACTGAAATGGCTCGAAGACTTCGTTTCGCTCGCGGAAACGCGTAGTTTCAGCCGCTCGGCTGAATTGCGCCACGTCACGCAGCCGGCGTTCTCGCGGCGGATTCAGGCGCTCGAGGCATGGCTCGGCACGGAACTGATCGACCGCTCGGTCTATCCGACGCGACTCACGGCGGCCGGTCAGGTGTTCAACGAGCAGGCGCTTGCGATGCTGTCGCAGTTCCACGAAGCCCGTGCGCTGCTGCGTGGCCATACGGCGACGCCGCAGGCCACCATCGAATTCGCCGTGCCGCATACGCTTTCGCTGACCTACTTTCCCCGCTGGCTGCAGCGGATCGAAGCCCATCTGGGTCCGATCCACACGCGGCTGCGAGCCCTGAACGTGCACGACGCGGCGTTATCGCTGGTGGAAGGCGGCTGCGATCTGATGATGGGTTATCACCATCCCAGCCATCCGGTCGCGCTCGATCCGGGCCGCTACGACATGCTGACGCTCGGCAACGAGCCGATCAGTCCATTCTCGGCGCCGGGCCGCGCCGGCCGTCCGCGTTACACGTTGCCGGGTACGGGCGATGCACCCACGCCCTACCTGTCCTACACGCCGAACGCCTATCTAGGACGCATGACCGAAGTGATCCTGGCCAACGCGCCGGAGCGCTTGTATCTCGACCGGCTCTACGAAACCGACATGGCGGAAGGACTCAAGGCGATGGCGCTGGCCGGGCACGGCATCGCCTTCCTGCCGCACAGCGCGGTCGAAGACGCGGTCGCCGACGGCAAGTTGATCCGTCTCGACCGCGCGACACGTGGCACGCCGGAAGGCCAGCTCACGCTGACCATGGAGATTCGTCTCTATCGCGACAAGCTCGCGGCGAAGAGCGACGATGCGCGACAGATACTCGTGCGTCAGTTGTGGGACGTGGTGTCGGAGGAACTGGCGCACGGTACGGCCTGAAATCCTGCTTCCCTACGACGCGAATTTGCGGCTTCTTGATGGTTATGCAAAAAAAACATAATCGGATAAGGAAACGGCATTGGATTTCAAAACGGCGTTTTTCGACAATGCTGTTACTCGATCAACGCCGGAGCGTTCATGTCATCCCAGCAACAGGCAGCACAAGTCGCACAATCCGCATCAACGTTGCAGTCGGTTCCTTCCTACCTGAATAAAGACGATCTCGGCCCGTGGGGCAACTACCTGCGTCAGGTCGATCGCGTCGCGCCATATCTCGGCTCCCTGTCCCGCTGGCTCGAAACCCTGAAGCGCCCGAAGCGCATTCTGGTCGTCGACGTGCCTATCGAACTCGATAACGGCACGGTCGCTCACTTCGAAGGCTATCGCGTGCAGCACAACGTGTCGCGCGGCCCGGGCAAGGGCGGTGTGCGTTACCACCAGGATGTGACGTTGTCGGAAGTGATGGCCTTGTCGGCGTGGATGTCGGTGAAGAACGCTGCGGTGAACGTGCCGTACGGCGGCGCGAAGGGCGGCATCCGTGTCGACCCGCGCACCCTGTCGCGTGGTGAGCTGGAGCGCGTGACCCGCCGCTACACCAGCGAAATCGGCATCATCATCGGACCGAATACCGACATTCCCGCGCCGGACGTGAACACGAACGAGCAGATCATGGCGTGGATGATGGACACGTACTCGATGAACCAGGGCCAGACGGCCACGGGCGTCGTGACGGGCAAGCCGATCACGCTGGGCGGTTCGCTCGGCCGCCGCGAAGCGACCGGCCGTGGCGTGTTCGTGGTGGCCTCCGAAGCCGCGCGCCGTATCGGTGTCGACATCGAAGGCGCACGCATTGCGGTTCAAGGTTTCGGCAACGTGGGCGGTATCGCGGCGCGTCTGTTCCAGGAAGCGGGTTCGAAGCTGGTCGCGGTGCAGGATCACACCGGCTCGCTGTACAAGTCGACCGGTATCGACGCCGTCGCGTTGCTCGAACACGTGGCCAAGACGGGCGGCGTGGGTGGTTTCCCTGAGGCCGACGCCGTCACGAACGAAGAATTCTGGAACGTCGAATCGGACATCCTGATTCCGGCGGCGCTGGAAAACCAGATCACCGAAAAGAACGCCGGCAAGATCAAGACGAAGATCGTCGTGGAAGGCGCGAACGGCCCGACCACCACGGCGGCGGACGACATCCTGCACGATCGCGGCATCCTCGTGATTCCGGACGTGGTGGCCAATGCCGGCGGCGTGACCGTCTCGTACTTCGAATGGGTGCAGGACTTCTCGAGCTTTTTCTGGACGGAAGACGAGATCAACCAGCGCCTCGAGCGTGTGATGCGTGAAGCATTCGCCGCGGTGTGGCAGGTGTCGAGCGAGCAGAAGGTGTCCGTGCGGACCGCGGCGTTTATCGTCGCGTGTAAGCGGATCCTGGAAGCGCGCGAACTGCGCGGCCTGTATCCCTGATCTTTCCGCTTCTTTCCGCTTCTTTTCCGCTTCAAGCGGCGGTTCCGTAACCCGCGGAGCCACCGCCAATCCTTGCTTCAACGCGGTCCACGAGACGGCGTGTTCGACCCGGGGGGGGGGGGGGGGGGGGGGGGGGGGGGGGGGGGGGGGGGGGGGGGGGGGGGGGGGGGGGGGGGGGGCGGGCG
>NZ_JAQQEG010000088.1:0-11873 GCF_046027395.1 Paraburkholderia dipogonis
CCTGGCCCAAAGCAGCCGTTTGCACTCGTGCGACTGCAACGACCGCTTCCACGATACAACCGTCGCTTGCGTCCTTGAGTTGATTGTCGCGTCGCTGGCCTTCGCAGTCGTCAATTTCCGCTGCCTCGAGGTCTTCACTCCAAGTGACCGCCTTCGTGACGAAACGAAACTCTGTACCGCGGGGCTTAGGGTCAACTTAGGAATACGACGCTCTTCCGACTGGCGAGGCCGGTCGAGGCATCCGGCTATTCTTCCACAAAGACCCTATAAGATTTATGTCCGACTAGTCCTTCGGCTTTTGTGACTTGCTGCAACAATACCCCTGCGAGTAACAAACGCACTATTCCCCCAGCGGCAACAGTGCCAAAAGCAGGCGCCGTAAGTCCAGACATTCGGTCGGTGTCAGTCTCGCAGTGAGAATGCGCTCGACCTCCTCAACACGTGGACGCAACGTTGCAAGATTTTTCTTGCCTTCGGAGGTAAGGAACAGCACATAGCTACGTTTGTCGATGGGATCGTCCGAGCGTTCGATCAAATCATTGCGAACCATGCGCCCGACGAGATCGGCGATGGTCGAACGGTCCACGTCGAGTTCATCGCCGAGTTGTCGTTGATTTATACCGGGCGTTTTCTGCAAGATTTCGAGCGCCGCGTACTGGACGCTCGTGATCTCGGTGGAGACTTCGCTGAGCCATACCGCTACGTGGCGCTGCTGGGCGCGGCGTACCAGGCTGCCCGTGAATTTCGAAAGCGCTTCAGGGTAGTCGTGTTTGGTTGGCAATTTCTAGGCGTTTAACGAGAAGGTGTGTTCGTTCGGAAAAGGGGCCGCAAAAACGCGTTCAATTCGGCGTAAGCGTCCAGCGGGAGTACATGCGCGACATACTGGTCCGGACGGACCACAACCAGCGCGCCCCGTTCGCGGTCGATGCCGCGCGCAGTGAAGATATCAGCTGATGCGTCGCTCGTAAACGCCTTCTCGTAGTCGATGAGGCCGTAGCGTCCCTTGCGCGGCAGCAGCAACTCGTGCAGATCTTCAAGTCGTACTTCGCGATGAGGCTGCTGCAACACGGCGCGCAGATCGAAGACGCTATCCGCATCGGCATCATCTGGCGTGACGAGACGCAAAACAGAATCGGGCGACGTGGCGAGATGTTCGCACAGCGCATTAAGCGCGGTCCCGCAAGCGTCCGAAAATGCGTACAGCCGCCAGCGACCGTCGGCGCGCGCAACGTGGCCGAGTTGCATCGGCTTTGCATCGGCGAGACGAATGACAGGCGACGAATGAAAGCGCGTGCCGATCGCGAAGCCGCTCGCGAGCGATTGAGATGTCGGTTCGCCCGTCAACGCACCCGGCCGATATCGCGCCGCGACGCCCGCCGTATAGCGGCCCGCGCGCACGAAGTAAGCCTGAAGCTCCGCGGGATCGACACCGCCTGCTTCGGGCCGATTGGGATCTATCGGCGGCGCGGCCATCATCGCGGACCATTCCTTGTCGAAGTCGATCAACTCTTGCGCAATGGGCTGGCGTTCATCGGAATACGTGCGCAAGAGTTCGATGTCGCTCAATCCTTGCAGCACTGCGCCGAGCTTCCAGCCGAGATTAAAGCCGTCCTGCATCGAAACGTTCATGCCCTGACCCGCTTTCGCGCTATGCGTATGACAAGCATCGCCGGCAATGAACACGCGTGGCTCGCGAGATGTTCCATCGGTGGCGATAGCGTCGTCGAAGCGATCGGTCAAACGCTGTCCCACTTCATAAACCGAGAACCACGCGACCTCTTTCACGTCGAGCGAATAGGGATGCAGAATCCGTTGTGCGGTCTGAATGATGCGCTCGACCGTGATCTGCTTGACGGTGTCGCGGTTCTCAGGCGTGACTTCGCCAAGATCAACGTAAAAGCGCGCGAGATAGCCGCCTTCGCGCGGAATGATGAGCAGATTGCCCTTGCTCGCAGACTGAATCGCAGCCTTCAGCCGGATGTCCGGAAAGTCGGTGACGGCGAGCGCATCCATCACACCCCACGCATGATTGGCGGCATCGCCGCGCAGCGTTTGGCCGATGGCCGTGCGCACGCGACTGCGCGCGCCATCGCAGCCCACGACATAGCGCGCACGCACGACGACCTTTTCATCGAGTCGCGCCGCGTCCGTGCGGCGTAGCGTGACGCGCACCGGATACTCGCCCTCGCTATCGCGTTGCACGTCCACGACTTCGAGATCGTAATCCGGCTCGAGCCGTTGCGCGGAACGGCGCATCACATCGAGCAGATAGTCCTGCACGCGCGCCTGATTGACGATGACGTGCGGGAACTCCGACATGCCTGTTTCGGTATCCTGAACACGTCCGGTACGCTTGATCGCGCCACGATCGTTTGCATCGGGTCGCCAGAAGACCGTCTCGTTGACCCAATAGGCTTCGCGCAGCAGGCGGTCGCTCAGGCCGAATGCATTGAACATCTCGACCGTGCGGCACGCGACGCCGTCCGCTTGCCCCATCAGCAACGGCCCCGAGCGACGCTCGACGATTCGCGTCGTGATCGACGGAAACTGCGACAACTGAGCCGCGAGCACGAGTCCGGCCGGACCGCTTCCGACGACGAGCACATCGACCGTATCGGGCATTTCGACGCGAGGCGCGCCATCGGCGGTTGGCTCGATCATCGGATCCCCGACGCGGAAACCGTTGAGATGAAATTGCATGATGTCTTCCTCCAATCAGTCTTGATTACCTTGGCGGCGAATATACTCCGTACACCAACTACTTAAAAGCGCTTCATGTCTTCATGGATGTTTACCCTGATCTCAGGATGCGCTTTGCGAATCTCCGTCGATTGGGATCATTTGCCCGGAAATGGAACGCCCGGCGTCGGATGCCAGAAAAACAGCGAGCGCCGCGATGTCCGCTGGATCTACAAAATGCTTGATGGACTGATTGGCGAGGGCATCCGCCTCTTCCTGCGCGGCGGTGCGGCCGCCGGCTGATGCACGTCCTGCCAGCACCTGCTGAATACGCGGACCTTCCACGGCACCCGGCAGGATCGCATTGACTCGTATGCCGAATTCGCCCAGCTCCCGTGACAAGGTCTTTGCGAATCCGATGAGCCCCCATTTGGTCGTTGCGTAGGGACTGCGGTTCGGGTAACCGAAGCGGCCGGCGAGCGACGACATGATGAGAATCACGCCCGCGCCCGATTGCTTCAGGAAAGGGATGGCCTGTTGCGTGACCATGAATGTGCCTGTGAGGTTCAGACGAAGCACAGCTTCCCACGCGTCCGGATCCATCTCCGCGACACTCGCGGTCGGTCCAGCAATGCCCGCGTTGTTGATCAGGACGTCCAATCCACCGAGAGCGGACGCGGCGTCCGCGACCATCCGCGAAGCCGCCGCGCGATCGGCGATGTCGCACACCGATGTCCTGACGCCCGGCAGTTGCGCCTGCATCTGTTGAAGCGCCGCTTCGTCGATGTCGCAGACAAAGACGCTCGCGCCCGCCGACACGAATGCTTCCACGATGGCGCGCCCTATCCCGCCTGCACCCGCCGTCACCAGCACGCGCCAGCCTTTTGATGTGATCATGAAACCCTCTTTTCTGACTTGGGTCACGCTCGCCGCTCAGTCGCAGGCAGCACGTATAAAGTCGGGCACGGGGACGGCCTTCAGCCGTCCATTGTCCTGTTTGATACACAACGCGCGTGTCGCGCGGCCCTCGCAAATCAGCGTATCGTTGCGGATGATTCGATGGCTTTGGATAAAGACTTTGCCTCGCCATTCCTCAATGCGGGTATGCACCTCCAGACTTTCGCCGTAGGTCGCCGAGGCGTGAAAGCGAGTGTGGACCTCTAGCAGCGGCGCACCGATGCAATGGGGTAGCGTTTGCATCAGCCGCCATGGTGGCAGGCCGCACTGTATAAAATAATCGTGCGAAGCGGCGTCCATCCAGCGCGAGAAGTTCGGAAAAAAGACGATTCCGGCCGGGTCGCAATCGCCGAATTGCACGTCGACACGATAGACAGTTTCTTTACTCACGGGCCTATGCTCCAGTTTCCAGTCCGATCATTGTGCGTGTCTTGCACCCGCAACACTGTCTCTGCGGCGACAGTTCGCATTGACCGCCGGGCGGGTGGCTCTGGGAGCAGGGAATGACCAGACAAAAGCGGATGGTCACTGTTTCGCTTACGCTCGACGAACTACTCGCACGGTCGCAGTGGTTCGAAAGGCTGGACGAACCCGTGAAGTCTCGCGTGCGCGCTGACGCGTCGGAGCGCGCCGTCGCCGCAGGTCAGACCCTCGGGCACCACGGCGAACGGCAACATGTGTGGTTCGGCATGCTCGAGGGCCTCATCAAGTGGTCGATCACCGCGCGCGACGGACAGTCGGTGACTTTAGGCGGACAGTCGGTAGGCAGTTGGTTTGGAGAAGGCACGCTGATTCGCAACGCGCCGCGCGAGTCCGATCTCATCGCGTTGCGCGACAGCCGCGTCGCGCAGATTCCACGCACAACGTTCAATTGGCTTCGCGAGCATCAGCCGTCGTTCAACGAATTTCTGCTGTTTCAGGTCAACGAGCGTTTGCACTGGTTCATGGGCGCCGTCGCCGCGCACGGATTGCTCGATACCGACAGTCTTGTCGCACGGGCGCTGGTGGGCATGGTGCAACCATTGTCCAATCCGAGCGGCCTGGGGCATCTGCCGATGTCTCAGGAAGAACTCGCCAACCTGGCCGCCGTGTCCCGTCAAACGTGCAATAAGGCGATGACCCGTTTCAAGAATGCCGGCCTCGTGCGCACTG
Source organism: Paraburkholderia dipogonis (assembly GCF_046027395.1). Lineage (GTDB taxonomy): Bacteria > Pseudomonadota > Gammaproteobacteria > Burkholderiales > Burkholderiaceae > Paraburkholderia > Paraburkholderia dipogonis_A. The sequence continues at coordinate 4,789 of NZ_JAQQEG010000088.1, forward strand.
AATACGGCGGCATCGTCGTGCTGGATTTACCTGGGCTTCACGCCTTGGCACGCTAGCGCCGCGTATCTTTCTTCGCGAATCGTTGCCGACGGCGTTCGCGCATTGCTTGGTGTTTACGCTGACTCCAACTGTCGCGCGATCGACAGTCGTGGAAGCGGTCGCTCGAAATAATGCGTGTCATACAAGACCAGGAGACACGCATGATGCCCGCTCGTCCGCTGCCCGCCGCCGCCGCGCTCGTCGAGAGCCCGACGAACCACATAGCCGAAGACGCCGTCTTTCGTAAGATCAGTTGGCGCGTCATGCCGCTCGTTTTGATCGCGTATGTCTTCGCGTTCCTTGATCGAATCAATATCGGATACGCGCAGCTGCAGATGAAGCAAGACCTTGCTTTCTCTGATGCTGTGTATGGACTCGGTGCGGGCATCTTCTTCGTCACCTATCTGCTGTTCGAGGTGCCTAGCAATCTGCTGCTCGAGAAGATAGGCGCGCGATTGACCTTCCTGAGGATCATGGTGCTGTGGGGCCTAACGTCCGCGGCGACCGCCTTCGTCACGGCACCGTGGCAGTTCTATGCCATCCGGTTGCTGCTGGGCATATTCGAAGCAGGCTTCTTCCCCGGCATCATTCTGTATCTGACGTACTGGTACCCGAGCCAGCGGCGCGGCCGTGTGACGGGTTTGTTCCTGTTCGGCATGCCGATCACGGGCGTCCTGGGCGGCCCGCTGTCGGGAACGATCATGAGCGGCATGGAAGGCCTTGGCGGCATGCATGGATGGCAGTGGCTCTTCCTCGTCGAAGGCTTGCCGACCGTTCTGCTGGGGTTCGTGCTGTACCGCATGCTTCCGAACGGGCCTGGCCGCGCGCCTTGGCTGAATAACGCCGAAAAAGTGCTGGTGCAGTCGGTCCTTGATGCCGACCACCGGGGCGAGGCAAAGGCTGGACATCATGGCAGGCTCGCCGCGGCGCTGGCAGACCCGAAAACCTACGTGCTTGCCTTCGTCTACTTCTGCTGCGCTTGCGCCGTCTACACGCTCACGTTCTGGCTGCCGACCATGATCAAAGGCCTCGGCATCGCCCCGATCGCGAGGATTGGCTGGTACACGGCAGTGCCCTATATCTTCGGTGCGCTTGGCGTACTCGCCATCAGCCGCAGTTCGGACCGTTTCAAGGAGCGTCGCTGGCATGTCGGTGGAACCCTGGTCCTCGGCGCGGTGGCTCTGGCCTCGACTTCCTTTCTCGGCACCGCAGTCGTCCCGGTGATGGTCCTGCTGTGTGTTGCCTCTTTCTTCATTTTTGGCGGCGGCTCGCTGTTCTGGTCGATTCCTCCGACCTACCTTGGGCGCGACGCAGCCGCAGCCGGTATCGCGGTCATCAGCTAACTGGGCATCCTTGGCGGCTTCGTCAGCCCGACGCTGATCGGCTGGATCAAGGGCGCGACGGGCAGCATCCAGATGGGTCTGCTGGGCTTGATCGCACTTGTCATTGGCGGCGGCCTGACGATCCTGCTGGGCCTGCCAAAGAGCGCGATCCGCGTTGGCCCGGGCGATGGCGCGAGCGCGCACTGATCGGGCAGTCATAGTCAATCCTGTCCTTTACCCATTTCTTCTCCGGAGAAGACCAGCATGAGCAAGCCCAAAGTGATCGTGACCGTCGCCCCGACGGGCGGCATGGCCAACAAGAAAATGAACCCGAACCTGCCGACACAGCCGCAGGAAATCGCCGACGACACCTACCGCTGCTACAACGCCGGTGCCAGTGTCGTGGCAGTACATGCACGGCGTCCCGACGACGAGGCCACCTGCGATCCTGCAATCTATAGCCACATCAACCGGCTGATTCGCGACAGGTGCGACATCATTCTGAACAACTCCACCGGCGGTGGCATTAACGGCGACATGGTTCGCGAACTCGACAACGGCCTGTGGGAAATCCAGTGGGAAGAACGCCTGAAAGGCATGCGGGGTGACGGCGTCGAGATGTGCACGCTCGATGCGCAGACCGTGATCGCAAGTTTCAACGGCAAGGAAATCCTGGTTGCGACGCCGCCCTCGCGAATCCGGCAGATCGCCGAGATGATGAGAGAGCGCGGCATCAAGCCGGAATGGGAAGTGTTCGGTCTTGCCGACATCGTCCAGGATGTTCAACGGGCCATCAACGAAGGCCTCGACGATGCCCCGCACTTCATCAATATCGTCATCGGTGCCAATGCCTTCCAGGGCGCATTGCCCTACACGCCTCGCCTGTTGCAGACTATGGTCGACCATCTGCCCCGCAACACCGTCTTCAACGTCAGCGCCATCGGCGCGGCGCAGTTGCCCGCCGCGATGAACTCGCTGTTACTCGGGGGCCACGTGCGCGTCGGGCTCGAAGACAACCTGTATTACAGGCAGGGCGAGTTGGCCACCAACGTGCAACTGGTCGAGCGGCTCGTTCGCCTGGTACGTGAGATGGGTTACGAGCCGGCCACGCCGGCTGAGGCACGGGAGATCATTGGACTGCGGCCGTTGCGCGAAACAATCAACGCTGCCTGCCTGGAGAGTTAGATCATGACAAAGCGAGCCGTCAACATCGCCATCGTCGGCACGGGCGTCATTGGCGCAGGCTGGGCGACACACTTCCTGGCGCATGGTTTCGCGGTCACGGCGACGGACCCCGCCAACGGGGCCGAGTCCCGCCTGCGCAACTGGATCGACAACTGTTGGCCTGTCGTCGAGAGACTCGGGCTGGCGAATGGCGCATCGCGGGAAAACCTGACTTTCACGACTGATGTGGGCGTGGCGGTGCGCGATGCGGACTTCATTCAGGAAAGCGGCCCGGAGCGGCTGGATGTCAAACACTCGTTAATCGCGGGCATCGAATCTGCCGCAAGGGCAGACGTGATCATCGCGTCGTCGTCGTCGGGGCTGGCAATCAGCGAGATTCAGGCAGGCGCGAAGCATCCGGAACGGATTGTCCTTGGGCATCCATTCAATCCGTCCCACATCATCCCGTTGGTAGAGGTCGGCGGCGGCAGCCTCACGTCTCCCGAAAACATAGCGAGAACGATGGCGTTCTATTCGTCAACGGGCAAGAAGGTCATCAGGATCAACAAAGAAGTCAAAGGTCATATCGCCAATCGTCTGCAGGTGGCGATATGGCAAGAAGCCATTAGTCTGGTACAGCGCGGGGTCGCCTCTGTGGAGGACATCGACGCGGCGATCTCCTACGGCCCAGGCCTGCGCTGGGCGCTGCTCGGTCCGTTTCTCAACCTTCACGCTTCTGGAGGCCCCGGTGGCATCACGCATGTGCTGCAGCATCTGGGTGTGGCCCAGCGCGAGTGGGCCAGAGACCTGGGCAGGTATCCGGAGACAGACGACTACATCGAGTCGATCGCGAAAGGCGTCGATACCGAATTGCAGTCGTACGATTTTCCAGAAATGCTTCGTCAGCGCGATCAATTGCTGGTTCAGCTACTGGAGATGAAGCGAAATCTTTCTCAGATTCCGTAGGTGAACGGAACCTGAAGCTGATTAGAGCTTGAACGCAGACCTTGGGCCGGAGGTGGCACACGTTGAAACTGCCATTCTTGCGACAGAAACCCGCCGGGCAGCACATGTAGCAGGAAGCGGCGCATGAACTCGCCGGCCTCAAGCGCCATGGTCTTGTAGCGCGTGTGCCCCTTCGCCCGGTAGTCCTTCCAGCGGAAGGTCACACCGTGCTCATCGAAAGCGATCAGGCGTTGATTGGAGATCGCAACGCGGTGCGTATAGCGTGAGAGGTACGCGAGCACGGCTTCGGGTCCCGTAAAGGGACGCTTGGCATACACGAACCACTCGCAGGCGCCAGCGGCGCGAGCCGCCGGGCGAAGGCTGCGGAATCGGTGAGCCGCGCGTGCTCGCCGAAGAACTGCAACTGGCCGCACCGGTGCGTCGCCTCGAGTGCTTCGAGGAAGCGGCGCCGAACAGGCGGGAGAGGACCCGCGCCGGCAGGAAGAAGCCGGGCCGACAGGCAATCCAGCGCTCATCTGAGAAGAGCAGTATCTGTCATGCAAAGTCTGTCGTTGGTGAGGCGCAACCCGGCGTTCGGAGGGATTGGCCGAAGCACCTCGGAATGGCCGACAAACCGCGCATAATTCCGGGGCGTCCGTAATACGTGCTATGGAAATATTTCTATAGCACGTATAACTGGTACTGGCTTGTCGACGGTCTGCAGGTGGCCGGTTTCGTGGTCCATCTGGCCAACACCACGGCGATCAAAAAATACGATGGGCTCAAGCGCAGTGGTGACGAAACCGACGCGCGTATCTGGCCCATTTACTGCGCCTGGGCATCCTTCCTACCGGCACTATCCTGCCGGTGAAACACCGTGAGGTGCGAGACCTCGCTCGCAGGCGCATGCAATTGGTGCGCAGCCGCACCAGCCACATCCTTGCCGTCGAGAACACAACGGCACGTCAGTGCGGCACGCGAATCACGAGCAATCAGGTCAAGGAACTGGACCAGGCTGCTGTCGACCAGCTGCATCTCCCAGACGACGTGGCGCTCGCGGTCCGCGCGAACGTCGCGGTCATCACGACGCTCCCCGATGCGCAGCAAAGCGGATCGCCTGCAACGCGAGCCGGCCCTGGATTGGTGCCGGATGTTTGGCAACCACGAGTATTGTGCGAACCCAATGGACGCATTGCGGCACCAACGTTCTTCCGGGGTGAGAAATCACCAGGGCGACGAGCAACCGTTGTAACGTCCATCGCTTGATCCTGATGGGTGTCTGGCGCGATCCGTCGCAGCCATGAATCGAAGAAACGGGTGCGATCGGCTACTGCATTCGGTTAGTGGAATCGAAATCGGCTGCTCAGGCAGTCGAGGGTATTGTTTGCTCACTTGACACCCGGTCCGCTAATGGGTGTCGACGATTTAGGTCAACACGTCGACTGGCCGCTCCTGGCCGAGAGCACGTATCGAAAATTTGCCCGGGAGCTCCGTCCGCCGCGAGAAATGGCCACTCGGTTCCCATTCTTCGTAGAGTGGAATGCCACGGGCGGCCGGGCGTTACTCCGGCTGCTATGTCCGCGCCACTGTGTCGGGCGATTTTTCCGACCATACGCTGGCGAGTGATGCGCACCTTCACACCTGCGGTGCAGGCACTCGTGGGTTTGATCATTGTGCCCTATTCGCGCCAGCTCGGCATGGACGGGACCGCATCGCCGTTGACGCAGATTGTGAACGATTTACCCGGTGGTGTTGAATGACTCAAATTGGCCGAACAGCGACGGATGGTGGTCGGCTCACATCGACTGCGGTCAATTGCACCCGGTCGCCGCCGATCTTCTTCAATCGCCTGTCCTGCGCCCGGATGGTTATTCGGGCTGCAGCCGTGCGGACGAGAGTGGCGCGCCATTGTCATATCCGATTTCACGGTCGAAAGGCTGCAGGCCGTCAGTCAGATAGATAGTCACTTTGGGCGTGGCGACCTTCGGGCGGACGCCCGGGCAGGCAATGTCGTCCGCGCCGGGGATGGTTATGGTCGAGGAGAATCGTTGTGCTGTGGCGATCACCGCCTGGTCAGCATGCGGACGATCTTCTGCACGATGAGCTCATGCGGCTCCAGCGCCTCATCGAGCGTACGTGCTCCGTAGCTCTTGTTGTCTCGCGCTTCTATTCCGGCGACGCGCGTCACGAACAGCGAACCTTCCCCGGTTTTCGGTTCGGACACACCGCGAAAGCGGGTGGTGACCGTCACACCGGATTCGTCCAGCAGCGTGCGGCGGAAAGTCAGTTCGTTCTCTGTCATCCAGCGCGACCACTCGCCGCGGTCGAACACCTCGACAGGTCTGTTCTTCGCATCGAGAACATAGAAGCGTTCCCTGCCGGACGGGACGGAACGTGATTTCATATTTCAATGCGAAGCCGTGAGCAGGAAGCCGATCACCTCCCGCCACCAGGTTCCGTCGACGCGGCCGATCCAGTCGTTATGTTCAGCTGCCTTCACCACTATCAGTTGTCTCGGTTCGGCCAGCGAGTTGTAGAGCGCTTCGCCGAAGCGCGGGGGGACGATGCTGTCGCGCTCCGCAACCACGACGAGAACAGGGCGCCCGAACGACGCCATATGGGTCACGCTGTCGTATCGGTCGCGCAGCAGCCATTTCACGGGCAGCCACGGATAGTGATAAGCGGCGACGTGCTCAAGCCGATCCCATGGCGTGATGAGCAGCAAGCCAGCGGTCTTGTCGCGTTCACGCGAGCCGGCGGCGGCCGCCACGCCGGCCCCGAGCGATTCGCCGATGAGCAGCAGCGGCGCGCCATAGAGCCGATGCGCCAGCGCGATGGTCTGTTGGGCATCACCGACCAGACTCTCTTCGCCCGGCGTGCCGTCGCGCGGCCCGTAGCCTGGATATTCGGCGAGGATCACGCGCAACCCGAGCCGCGTGAGCGCTGCGGCGTAGAACGAACGGTGTCCGGCATGCCCGGCATTGCCATGAAAGACGATGACGGTGGCGCGCACGGATGCGACGGGCTCGGCCACGAGGCCCCGGAACGCCTCAGGTGTCGGCCAGGCGCGAAGTACGCTGGAAACGACGTCCTCGGTTGCAGCCTTCTCAGGGAAGTAGATAAAACGATCCTGCAAGATGGCGGCTCCTGCGAATACAATCAGGCACAACGGTGAAACGCAACATCAACCCGGTGAATTTCATCGCCTCGAGCCCGATCCACTGATCGTTTCGGTGACGAACCCAGTTTAGCGTGCATTGGCCACCGCTTATGTCCATGCGTGTCGTCGCGAGCCACGCGCTGTCGGCGCCGGGAGGGACGGCTCTAAGGCAACGGGCAGTTGGCAACGACGCTCCCCCGCTTGCACAGTGAACCGTGGACCAGTCTTGTGCTGCATACTTCAGTGAATCACACCACCGAAAGCATCGACGGCGAGCGGCCTTGTCGTTTCAATATTGGACCGCTGTCGGCCACCATCGAAGTAACAATCGTCGGTGTATAGATTAACAACCGGGAGGATCAGGGACAGCGTAATGCGAAGACTCTGATGAGCATCCTCGGCGCGAGCGCGGCATCGTTGTGACGAGTTTCGACGGCGGCTGGCAAGGGCAGCGA
>NZ_JAQQEG010000089.1:0-11436 GCF_046027395.1 Paraburkholderia dipogonis
ATTCCGCGACGGAACGTTGTGCTTGCCGCACCGCCCGTCAGCCGGTTATCGATGATGTTGGATTTAGTTTAGGCATCTAAGTTAATCGTGTCAATCGACGTCGTGCTCCGTGCGGCGACATCGGGAAAGCCCTAAGCAGGGCCTTCACATGCGTCCACTCGCTTGACATGAAACCGGCATGAGCCGATTATTAGACGGCTAACTAGACGACTGATCCGTTCAGTCCTGCGACATTTTTCCATCCCGCCAAGGAGACAGAGACCATGAGCGGCGACACGATCACGTTGAGCATTGCGTTATCCGACAACGAACGCACCCGCCCGCTCGCGCAAGGCCGCGTGCATGCGCAAGGCGTGAAGTTGATACCTACCGTCGTGCATCCGTCCGAGATGTTCTGGCGTCAGTTGAAGTACGGCGATTTTGACGTCTCCGAGATGTCGCTTTCGTCGCTTTTCATCGCGGCGTCGCGCGGTGATCGCGACTGGGTTGCGCTGCCTGTCTATACGTCCCGGCAGTTCTTCCACACCAATATTCTGGTGCGCACCGACCGTGGTATCGAACGTCCGGAAGATCTGCGCGGAAAGCGCATCGGCGTTCCCGAGTACCAGCAGACCGCCGCACTCTGGTCGCGCGGCATACTCGAGCATGAATTCGGCGTGGCGGCTCGCGAAATAGAGTGGTTCATGGAGCGTGGTCCGGAAAAAAGCCATGGCGGCGCAACCGGTTTCCGGCCGCCCGAGGGCGTTCGTCTGAACCAGATTCCAGCTGCGACGAATATCGGCGAAATGCTCGTCAATGGCGAACTGGATGGCACCCTGCTCTATCTGACCGCGCGCAATCTGGTGGATCGCAGCACGATCGACATCAGCAAGGTCGAAACGGTCAGGCCGCTCTTCGCGAACAAGCTTGCGGAAACGCGCCGCTTCTATGCGAAGACCGGCATCTACCCGATCAATCACACCGTGGTCATCCGTCGCTCGCTCTACGAGCAGCACCCGTGGCTCGCGCTGAATCTTTATCACGCGTTCGTCGATGCAAAGAATGAAGCGGAGCGCGATACCGCCGAAGGCTTGCGCGCATTTCTCGATACCGGTCTGATCGATGCGTCCGCGCAACAGGCGCTCGCCCAGGATCCCAAGGCTTACGGCATGAAGGCATCGCGGCCCGTCGTGGAACACGTGGCGCAGTTCCTGTACGAACAGGGGCTGACCGCACAGCGCGTCGAGGTGGACGAGGTATTCGCAAAGTCGACGCTCGATCTGTAGCGCGAAATCCCGAGGCGCGCCGCAGCCATGCCGGAACTCTCGCCCGCCCGCCGCACCGTGATTCTCGCGACGTGCTGCCTGAGCCTGCTGATGGTCTCGATGGACGTCACGATCGTCAACGTCGCGCTGCAGGCGATCCGTCTCGACCTGCACGCATCGCTCTCCGCGCTGCAATGGGTCATCGACGCCTACACGCTCGTCGTCGCGTCTTTTCTGATGATGGGCGGATCGCTTGCCGACCGCTTCGGTAGACGGCGAGTCTTCCAGATCGGCATGGGCGTGTTCTCGCTCGGTTCGCTGTTGTGCAGCGTCGCGCCGGGCGTGAACTGGCTGATCGCCTTCCGCGCGGTGCAGGCGCTCGGCGGATGCATGCTCAATCCCGTCGCGATGTCGATCATCACGCACGTGTTTTCGGACCCGAAGGAACGAGCGCGCGCAACGGGAATATGGGGCGCGGTGGTGGGCATCTCGATGGCGCTCGGGCCGCTAGTGGGCGGCCTGCTGACGCAAAGCATCGGCTGGCGGGCGATCTTCTGGGTCAATCTGCCGTTCGGCGTGGCGGCCATCGTACTGGCCGCCTGCCTCGTTCCCGAATCGCGCGCGGAGCACGCGCGGCCGCTCGATCCGCTTGCGCAACTACTCGTGCTGATCGCGCTCGCGGCATTGACGTTCGCCGTGATCGAAGGACATGAGTTCGGCTGGCAATCAACGCCTATAGTCGGCATCTTCGCACTCTCCGGGCTCGCCACCGTTGGACTGCTGATGCACGAAGCGCGGCAACGCCAGCCGATGCTCGACGTACGTTTCTTCCGTAACGTGCCGTTCAGTTGCGCGACGCTGCTAGCGATCGGAACGATCGGTGCTTTTTCAGGCTTTCTTTTTTTGAACTCGCTATATCTCCAGGAAACACGCGGTCTCTCCGCCATGCTCGCCGGCTTGTGCACGCTGCCCATGGCGCTCGGCATGATCATTTGCTCGCCGCTCTCTGGATGGCTGCTGCATCGCCATGGCGCGCGGCCGAATATCGTGCTGTGCGGGATCAGCCTGACAGCGAGCGCGCTGTGGCAAACCCATCTCGCGCTGGATACACCGTTTGTCGCCCTGTTCGCAATCTATCTGCTGTTCGGGTGCGGCGTCGGCATGGTCAACGCCACCGTGACCTACACGGCCGTGTCGGGCATGCCGCTCGCACAGGCGGGACTTGCGGCGGCGATCGCGTCGACCAGCCGCCAGATCGGCGCCGCGCTGGGCGTGGCGCTCGCGGGCGTGATCACCCATGCGCGAACCGCTGCCGGTGTGAACTTCGCCGACGCGACGCATCCGGTCTGGTGGGGTGTCGTGATTATCGGCGTGGCGACGGTCGCGCTCGGGTTTCTCTCAACGAGCCGCTGGGCCGAGCGTTCGTCGGCAAGCGTCGCGCATCTGTTGCGTGAGCCCGCGGGCGGCGGCGCCGCGCAGCAATAGAAAGCCAGGGCGCGGGGCGCGGATACGTGCACGGATCGCTGCACGCACGCGCGAACTTCAACGCGGCATCGGCACCGCGACCTGTCGGGTAAGCGCGACCTCCTTTCCGTTGCGTGCCGACTCCGTCGCGGCAACGCACACCTCCAGATTGGCGAGACCCCAGCGCCCGTCGTGCACGGGTGCGCGCAGCCCCGACAGCGCGTCATGAAATTCGCTGACGACCATATCCTGCGGTCCAGGCGGGATGGGCAACGCAATATCCTCGCGGCCTCCAGCGGTGTAGACGGAGATGCCATTGCGCGACTGACGCATGTCGCCTTTTTCGCAACTCACGAGAGTCAGGCCAAACGACGGATGAAAAGGCGGCTGACCGCGATGCATCCTGGCGGCCCGCTCGCGCTTCGCAACGGTTTCATCCCGTTGTTCGCCTCCGCGTACGCTCCCGAATGCGCGGCGCCGCGCGCCGATCGCAGCGGGGTCCGCGGCGAAACCACCTTCGTCGACATCGTCCGACAATTCCGCCGATAGAAACGCGCCATAGCCGTTGTAGATCGCATTGCCGATCGCCCCATCGGCGAAGCGGATCACGACCGTATGCGCGCCAGTCGCTGGACGCGCCGGATCGAAATCGAATGTGGTTGCATTGACCTGCGTGGCGAGGCCTCCGGCAAGCAGGCGGATCACGTCGAACTGATGCGCGCCTTGCCGGTAAGTGATACCGCCGCCACGCGCGGGATCGAGTTCGTCAGGACGACGCGGCCGATAGATCCAGTCCGTGTACGACAGCTGCGTGACCATCCGCACGCGACCTAACGCGCCGCTTTCAATGATCTCGCGCATCTTGTGGATCGGCGCATCGTAGCTGCGCGAATGCCCGATCATCAGCACCCGTTGTGCGCGAGCGGCTGCAACCACCATCGTTTGCGCGTCCTCCAGATGGGCGGCCATCGGCTTTTCGCACAATACGTGCAGGCCCGCCTGCACCGCGATACAGGTGTGCTGCGCGTGCATCTCCGTGGGCGTCGCAATGTAGACGGCATCCAGGTGTTGCATCGCAACGAGTGCTTCGATGCTCTCGAACGAAGGCACGCCCCACTGCGCGCCCACCGATTCGCGCACCTCCTGCACGGGATCGGCGACTGCCGCCAACGCCATGCCGCGATGAGCGGCGATCGCCGGAAGCATCATGCGTGCCGCCGTACCGAGCCCGATCACACCAATTTGATACTGACTGTCGCCCATCTCTCTGTCTCCGCTCGCGTCGGCCCAAATCACATCGCATTGGCCATCGGTCAAAATAATATTAGATACCAAAGTATAAATGAAAGCACGACGAATGTGAGGCAATTCGCGGCCGTCAAAGTCGGTGTATTCCGATGAGGGTAATTCTCTACACGTTCAGGTGTCCGTCAGGATTGACAAGCGGAACAGTGAGAGGAAAATGCTCAGCACATAACGATTAGATGACTAAGTTGTAGCTGCATTTTTTTGCTGCCTCGAATGACAACGTGCCCCGCTTCATGCGCTCTTCTTCCGACGCGGCCTGCACGACGAGAAGTCCGCCTGTCTGTTCACAACCGAACGGTGAAACGCGATGAACGGGAATTCGTTGCACGAAACATCCACGGGTCAACTCAGGCGAACTCGCGGCCGCTGGCTGGTGATCGCGCCGCTGCTGATCCTGTTCTCGTTCACCGTGCAGATGGACAAGACAAACATGTCCGTCGTAATCGCCGATCACACGTTCCTGCGCGCACTCGATCTCGTCGGCAAACCGGCGCACATCGGTATGCTCAACACCCTGTTCGTCGCGGGATACGGAATCGGCATGCTGTTGTGGGGCTTTGTGATCGACTGGATCGGACCACGTCGCTCGGCCATGCTCAGCATATGCGGCTGGGCTTTCTTTACTTTCATCTGCGGCCGCACGACGAGCGTCACCGAACTGTATGTTGCGCGCGCGCTGCTGGGCGCAGCCGAAGGTTGCATCTGGCCGCTGGCGAACAGCTATACGGGACGCTGGTTTCCGTCGCGGGAACGTTCGCGCGTGACCGGCATGTGGGTCAGCGGCGCGTTCGCCGCCATTGCTGTCGGCATCCCGATCATCACGATGATCCTGCTCGCACTTGGCTGGCGCGGCGTATTCATTTCGCTGGGCATTTTCTCGTTCGTGCTGGTGCCGCTCTTCTACTTTTTCGGCGCCGATTATCCGGCGAAAGCGCGGTTCGTGAACGAGGCGGAAGTCGCGTATATCCGCAGTGGCGCGCCGCCTTCGGTGAGCACCGCGAGCGGCGCGCAGCCGACGCTTGCGCAGTCGCTGTTGAACCTGCCCATCGTATTGCTGATACTCGTGCATGCAAGCTCATCGGCCATTCTGTGGGGGTTGACAACGTGGCTGCCCACGTACCTCGTGCGCGAGCGAGGCCTCTCGATGAAGAGCATGAGCGGCGTCATCTCGATCAGCTATATCGCGCCGATTCTCACTGTCGTCCTCGTCGGCTATCTCGCGGACAAGGCGCGTCACCGCGCGTGGGTCGGCGCGGCGGTTGCGCTTGCAACCATGGCTGGCCTCTCGATCGCAATGAGCGTGCCCTGGCTGCTCGTGACCGCTTTCCTGCTCGTGCTCGGCATAGCCGCGCCGATGATCTTCGGCGGACTGCATAGCGCGATGCTGCACGACTACGTGCCGCATACGCAGATCGCACGTTCGACCGGCATCGTCGTGGGTCTCGGCAATCTGCTTGGCTCGTTTTCGCCTGCGGCAATGGGCTATCTGGTCGGTGTGTTCGGCGGCAAATTCCTGGCGGCGTGGGTGATGATCATCGGCCTGAACGGCCTCTCGCTGATCATGTACACCGTCATTGCGCTGATGAAGCGACCGCGCTTCGTCGGTGCTCGCGCCGAAGAGCCGACGATGGTGAGCGCGCGATCCCGGCCGTGACTGAGCGCGGCCCGCGCCCTCGGGTCGCTATACCTCGTTCAGCGAATGCGCGAGCCGGTCGAGTGTGACGTACGCGGGCAACACGCTCTCGAAGCTCGACGGCGCTTGTCTGCCCGTGCGTATCGCCTCGACGAACGCGCGATCCTGCAACTCGATGCCATTCATCGACACATCGACGCGTGACACGTCGACCGCCTTTCCGTTGTGATCGGTCAGGTCGTCGTAGCTCGCCACGAAAGTGCCGTTGTCGCAGATATAGCGGAACGTGGTGCCGAGCGGCCCGTTATTGTTGAACGACAGCGCGAGTGTACAGAGCGCGCCGGAGCGCGCCTTCATCTGGATCGACATGTCCATTGCGATGCCGAGAACCGGATGCGGCGGACCCTCGATCGCCCGCGCGAGTGTGACATGCTCACCCGTCTGGTACGCGAACAGATCGACGGTATGGCACGCGTGGTGCCAGAGCAGGTGATCGGTCCAGCTGCGCGGCTCGCCAAGTGCATTCGTGTTGGTGCGGCGAAAGAAAAATGTTTGCGCGACCAGATGCTGGATCGTCAGCTCGCGCGCCGCGACTTTCCGGTGTATCCATTGATGGCTCGGATTGAAGCGCCGCGTGTGCCCCGCCATGCCCACGAGGCCGCCGCTCGCCCGCTGCGCGTCGAGCAGTGCCTGCGCATCGGCGAGGTTGTCGGCGATCGGAATCTCGATCTGCACGTGCTTGCCCGCGGCGAGGCAGGCCAGCCCTTGCGCCGCATGGACGCCGGTTGGCGTGCACAGGATCACCGCGTCGATATCCTTGCGAGCAATCGTCGCCGCAAAATCAGTCGACGTATCGCCGATACCGAAGCGCGCGCCGACTTCGGCGGTACGCCCGGCGTCGCGGCCGACCAGCGTCGTCACGACGGCGCCGTCGATCGCCGACAGCGCTTCAATGTGCTTGACGCCGAACGCGCCCGCGCCGGCAATGCAGATTCTGAGCGGCTCGCTCATATTGGCTCCCGCAATTCATGCGGTGCGCGCGCGATCGACTACGCCGGCTTCCACACCACGAAGGCTGCACCCACGCCGGTTCCGGCTGGCGTGCGATAGATCGGAATGTACTCCTTCCAGGCCACCGGCAGCGACTGTAGCGCGCCGGCCGCCAACACCCAGTTCAGTATCTCCGAAGATCCCGAGTTCAGCGCCCCGCGAGGCAACGCACGCAAAGCGCGCGCGTCATTGGACTGAAGCGCTTCGAGCACGCCAAGGTCGAGTGTTTCGTCGACGACGAAGTGACTCAGGCCGCCCGACGCGATGATCGCAACACGCGTGTTGCCGTCGATCGCGGCAATCACTTCGCGCAGCTTCACGCCGATATCGTAACAACGCGACGCGCTCGCGACATTCGGTTGAAAGTACGTATTCAGTAGAATGGGGACGACCGGAATGGGCCGGTTGCGAAACAGCCGCTTGACCACGAAGCCGAATGCGTGACCCAGCCCGCAGCGATCGCGTTCACCGATCCGCGCCACCGCGGCGACATCCACTTCACGATCGATCAGACCGTGGACCACCTTCAGGCCGAACTCCGCATCGCCCGGAATGGCGTGATTGTCATCCATCATGTAGCCGCGCCCCATGGTGCGGACCCAATCCGGGCTGTCCTCATGTCCATAGGCGTCGCTCGTGACGAGATTGTCCGCGTAGTAGACCGCGAACGCCGGCTGATTGTCGGTGCCGAACAGTTCGCCCTGATCGTCGCCGACGATTAGCGCAATGTCAGGCGCGGCTATCTCCAGGATATCTCCCAGATGATCGAGCGCCGCCTCGCATCTCCGCGCCTTGCGTTGCAACTCTTCCGGCTGTGCGGCTTCTGCATAGCGCGGGCCGACTTCGGCGAGCAACTGCGCGTAATTCATCCGGCGGCCGTCCGACAGGTTCAGCGCCGGGTTGTTGAAATCGGCCTGCGCCCGATGCCGCCAGTCGCTGCTGTCGAGCGTAAAAAGCGGCGTATGCGACGTGCCGATACCGAGCACGATTTCAGCCATCTTCCACTCCTATTGTGCGTTCTCCGGCAAGCCGTAAATATCGAGCGAGCGTTCGCCGCGTTTGAGCCGCGCGACTATGTCCTTCTCTTTCGCTTCACGTTCCATGCCCGCCGCCACGATCTTCTCCGCGTTCTGCGCCGGCAGCACGACCACGCCGTCGGCATCGGCCACCACGAGGTCGCCCGTGGTGACGAGCACGTCGCCGATGCGCACCGAGCCGCCCAGCGCCCCTGCGCCGTCCGCGCGCTTGCCGGTGCCGCGGATGCAGATGTTGGCGGCAAAAACCTTGAAGCCCAATGCGCGCAATTCCTCGACATCGCGCACGCCACCCTCGGAGATGAAACCGGCCAGATCGCGCGCGAGCGCGGCATTCGCCATCACGCCGCCCCAGTAGCCGGCTTCCGCAAATGCGCCGCATTCGTGAAGCAACACCGCGCCTTTGGGCGCCGCATAGATCGCGCGATGCAGCCACAGGTTGTCGAGCGCCGGCCCCGCAACGGTGAAGGCGGGCGCGGCAATACGCCACTGCGCGTTGAGCGGTTTGATCGACGACGGCAACGCGCCTATCTTGCCTCCGGCCTCGTGCAACGTAGCCGACCCGAGCCGGCGCGCGTTGTCGAGCAATTCGGCGGAGAACCCTGCGCTCATGATGCGGCCCGCGTTTGCAACGAGTGATATTGCTGTTTCTTACGCACCTCATCGAGGCGCTCGCCGCGCTCCACTGCTTCGCGTATGCGGTTCTCCGCTTCGTCGATTCGCTGCGCCACCTCGGCAACCTGCTCGGCGCGCTCTTTCGGCACGGCGACCACGCCGTCCCGGTCACCGACCAGCAGATCGCCCGGATTGACACGCACGCCGCCAATCGACACGCTGCATTGCACCGCGTCGACCGCTACACGGTCCTTGCCGGTGCGCATGTAACTGCCGCGCGAAAAGATCGGATAGCGCATGTCGATCGCGCGCGGCGCGTCACGGCACACGCCGTCGATCACCGTGCCGCCCAGATGCTTGCGCGTCGCGACGATGGTCAGAATGTCGCCCCACACGGTGGCGTCGAGCCGCTGCTGATTGTCGAGCGTGACAACGGTTCCTTCCGGCAGATCGTCGATGTAATCGCCGACCGTGCCGCCATGCACGCCGCACGGCACATAGCGAACCGTGAACGCGGGGCCGGCCAGGCGGAACGCCGGATCGAGCGGTACGATGCCGAGGCATTGGCCGGCAATGCCGAGCTTGTCGAGCGCATCGGAGATGGTGGTCGTATCCATGCGGCTCAGTAACGAAACGGCGCTGTCTATCATCCCTGTCCCCTCGAAGCGTCCTTGTTCAACATGCCTTCGTATTGATGTCCCATCACCGCGCTGACCGGTTCGCCGCTGCGCAGGCGTTCGACCATCTGCCGTTCGCGATCAGCAAGTGACTCCGCCAACTGGATCACTTCGAGCGCACGCTGCGCTTTCACGAACACCACGCCGCTACCGTCCACGAGCACGAGATCGCCGGGATACACGCGAATGCCGCGCACCACGACCGGATCCTGGCAGGCTGTCTCCATCACGCGCGAGCGTGCGGTTGCAGGCACTGCGCCGAGGCCCACCACAGGAAAATCGATCTCGGCCGCCTCGTCGATATCGCGGCACATGCCGTCCACGATCACACCTTCGATCCCGTTGCGTTTCGCGGCATACGACAGGATGCCGCCCCACCCCGCCGCTTCCTGATGCGCATGATGCTCGACGACGATCACGTCGCCCGCGCCGCCCATGTCGACCGCCGCGGTGCACAGATGACGCGGCGCCGTGCCGCCATCAGCGGGACCGAGCGTCACCGTGATAACGCGACCCGCGAAACGCTGGGTGCCCGCGAGGCGCCGCAATCCGAACGCGACGCCGCGCAGCGCGAGTCGATCTAGCGCATCCGATACCGCGCAGGTGTCGAGCTTCGCGAGGCGCTTCACGAGCGCGAGTTGCGCGTCGTCGTCAGCGTTGCGTTGGGTTCGCGCCGGCAAGGCTGGATTGCCGTTCATGACGCTCCCTTACTTGTAGTTTTTGAAGCGCGTATAGAGACGCGCACAATTGCACTCGAAGATGTTGTCGCGATCTTCGCCGGTCAGGAAATCGATTGCTTCGATGACCGGCTTCAGATCGTCGAATGCCCGTCCGGTTTTTGGATTCGTCGCGCTGCCAGTGCCGGGATTCTCCGTGGCGAATAGCACGCGATCGGCGCCGATCGTCTTAAAGAGCAGTTCGAGCGCGTTCTTGTCGTACGTGCAGGTGTCGAACCATAAACGCTTGAGCTTGTCGTCGAAACACTCGCCGCCTTTGCGCACTGCCCACGCACGAAAGCGCCCCATGTGATAAGGAATTGCGCCGCCGCCATGCGGCACGATCAGCTTCAGGTTCGGGAAACGCTCGAACACATCCGAACTAGCCAGCGAAACGATCGCATTGCTCTCTTCGTTGATGAACTTCATCGTGTAGCTTTCGCGCGCCTGGCAACTGCCGGCCGAATGAACGAGCGCGGGAATGTCGAGTTCGCAGAGCTTTTCGTACAGCGGATACCAGAACGGGTCGCCGAGACCAGGAGGCTGTGGACCTTCACCTTCGGTCGGATCCGGATTCAGCAGGCAGCCAATAAAGCCCTGCTCCTTCACACGGAATTCGAGTTCCTCGAAGCAGTTGACTGGCGACGTGTCGCGGAATTGCGGCAAGCCCGCCACGGCACGAAACCGTGTCGGGAACATCTGCACGGTTTGATACACGAGGTCGTTCATGTGGTGCGCCCACAGCGCCGGCACTTTCGCCGGCTTGATCGAATGCATCTGCATGTAGGGGCGCGGCGACAGGAACTGGATGTCGGTACCGACCTTGTCCATGATGTCGATGATGGTCTGTCCGGCGTCGCGTACCGCCTTCTCGGTCAGCGTCGGCGCGCTGCTCGGATTGCCACGGTTGCCAACCAGCTCGGCCATGTAACGGTAACTCTCTGGCGGCACGACGACGTGTGCATGGGAATCGATGATCATAGGCATGTCGGAAAACCTCCTCACGAAACAATGGCGACGACTTCCAGTTGGACCAGCATGCCGCCTGGCAGGTCGTAGATGAGCGTGTGGCGCGCGGGCCGGTCGTGCGGATCCGGGAAGCAGCGCAGCCATTCCTGATTGACAGCGGCGCGCGCGCTGTCGTCCTTGATATAAACCGTCATGCGAACGAGGTGCTCGAGACCCGCGCCGCCCGCGGCCAATAGCGCCTGCATGGTCTGAAACGCGAAACGGGCCTGCGCCCCGGCGGTGTCGGGCAACGTATCGGTTGCCGGATCCTTGCCTGGAATGCCCGACGAATACAGCATGTTGCCCACGCGGGCGCCCATTGGAATCGGCGCATTGCCGTGGCTGACACCCGGCACTTCAAGAGAGCGCCCCTTGTGTTGATTCATCTGTCTCCTCCTGGCTTCGCATGACACATCATGCACGCGTGGATGAATACGTAGATGGCTACTTAGGTCTCTAATATCATGCAGCGTCATTGCAGTGTCAAGGCAATTTTTGATGGCCGTGATGCGCTTGCGACCGGATACCGTCGCTTGCGCAGCGCAACACCCGTAAGCGTCGGAATGCCGATACTCACCAGGCGGAACTCTGGATTGACAGCATGTTATTAGATTCCTAAACTTCATCCACCATTCGCGTGAAGACACGCGTGACGGCGCGCGTGCCGATGAATAAAACCGCATTCGC
>NZ_JAQQEG010000009.1:0-222441 GCF_046027395.1 Paraburkholderia dipogonis
GGGGCCCCCCCGCCCCCCCCCCGACACGCCCGCCGGACCTTCGGGAATATCGCTAGGACGCGAGGCCTGCACCGTCTGCGGATACAACACGAGCAACGCGCGCAGCACGCCGTTGGTCCAGCCGAACCCATCCTGCAGCGGATACTCGCCGCCGCCCGCCGAAACGCCGGGCGTAGCCGCGTCGATATCGTATTTCTCGACGAGCTTGCCCGTATGCTGGTAGTACGACACATTGGTCCTGATCCAGCGCGTCGCGATGGTTTGCGCGAGCGCCGCTTCGCCATAACGCCGCAAACCGATCACCGCCAGGTACTGCAACGGCGCCCAGCCGTTCGGCGCGTCCCACTGCTGGCCCGTCGCCGCTTGCGTGGTGGCGAGTCCGCCCGGGCGCAGCAATTCGCGCTGCAACGTAGCGGCGACGGTTTTCGCCTGCTGACGGGTCGCTATCCCCGTATACAACGGATAGACCGTCGCGGCAGTGAGCCTGTGCGTGAGCGAGTGATGCACGAAGTCGTAGTCGCCGAATGCCTGCAACTGCGGGTCCCACAGCAGGCGGCGAATGGCTTCGGCGCGCGACGCGGCGCGCTGTTCCATATTCTCCGCATGCGTGACGTCGCCGCGCAGACGATAAGCCTTGGCCAGCGTGCGCTCCAGATCGGCCAGCAGGGAATTCAGGTCGACGGGTACGAGCGATGTCACGTCCACGGTGGCGAGCGTCTTGCCGTCCGCAAACCAGCGCGAGCTGAAATCCCAGCCGGTTTCGCCGCCTGCGCGCAGATTGCGCCAGAGATCCGCGGAATCGCGTTGCGCGGTCTGCTGCGCGGTGAGGACGTCTTCGCGATACGACTCGTCGCGCGGCGTGGCGCGTTCGTCCCAATAGCGGTTGAGCAGGGTGCCGTCCGGCATGCGCACCACATGCCGGTTGGCGTGGCCGGCGGGCAGGCCATCGCTGCCGTCCATCCAGTAGGCGTACTCGCGCTGCAACTCCGGCAGATACTGCGCATAGACGGCGTCGCCATCTTTGTCGGCGACGAGCCGCACCATCTGCGCGAAGAACGGCGGCTGCGAGCGGCTCAGGTAGTAGGTGCGATTGCCGTTCGGAATATGGCCATACCGGTCGATCAGGGTTGCGAAATTCTTCAGTTCGTCGACGACCAGTGCATGCTGTCCGCTCTGTTCGAGGCCGAGCATGATGAAGTACGAGTCCCAGTAGTAGATCTCGTCGAAGCGGTCGCCCGGCACGATATACGCGTACGGCAGCGGCAGCAGTGAGGACCACGGGCTCGCGGTCGCATCCGGCTCGCGGCGCAGCACGTTCCAGAGCGTGTCGATATGGCCCACCACATCCTGATTCGGATCGGACACATAGGCCTTCGCCGTGCGCGTGGGCAACGTGAAGTTGTGCTTCACGAAGTCGGCAAGATTGAAGTTGGGCTGTTGCTTCGCGGTGGCGTACGCGGCTGCGATCTGCGCGGGGGCTGAAAGCGGCACCATGTCCGCGAAAGTTTTGCTGTCGGGATAGAGATGCGCGAGCTGCACATCGCGATAGAGCGTCGGGTATTGCTCGGACGGCGGCACGGGCACGACCGGCGAAGCTTGCGTGGGCGCCTCGACGTGCACGGTGGCGGCCACGATGCCGCCGTGTGCCGCGGGCGGCTCGGCAACTTGCGCCGCGCCGCTCAACGAGGCATGCCACATGAACGCGGCGGCGAGGGCGATACGCCAGGGCGCGCGGGAGAAATCGGTGAAGGCGTGAGAAGGCATCGGCTACCGGAAGAAAGTGGACGGCGATCGGATGATCGAAGAGAGCGGATTTGCATTCCTCGCACGATTGACACGCGTGAGTGGCGCAAAGTTGCGTGAGTCGGCAACAGCCCCGTCCAGCAAGCCTGAACCGCTTATGTGCGCCTCAAAAACAAACCCCATCCTGTATGATTACGCGCGTCGCATCGCGACAAAAATGAATCACGCGAAATACCCGAAAAATATTCCGAATCGACTCGATTCGCCACGCCGAAGACAGAAAAAATGACCGCATCCCAGGCCGTCGACCAGAATCGTTTTCGCAACATCATTCGCCGCAACATTGCCTTGCCCCTGGGTGTCGGCCTCGTCACGATGGCCGTCTTCGTCGGCCTGATCGCTTATCTGGTCTCGACCATGAACTGGGCCGAGCATTCCGAGCGCGTGATCGGCCAGGCCAATGAAATGCTGCGTCTCGCGGTTGATCGCGAATCGTCGATGCGAGGCTTCCTGATCACAGGCGACGAGAGTTTCCTCGCGCCTTATGAAACCGGCGGCCCGCGCTTCAAGACGCAGATCGAAGCCTTGCAGGAGATGGTCGCCGACAACCCGCCGCAAGTCGAAAAGCTCAAGCAGATCGAGGCGATCCAGCAGCGCTGGAGCCGTTTTGCTGAAGAGATGATCGACGCACGCCGTCGTAATCAGAACTTCGAGGCCGCCGTGGCGAGCGGTCGCGGCAAGATCGAATTCGACGAAACGCGCCGTGAATTCGGGGATTTTCTCGACGTCGAGTTGCGGCTGCGCCAGGAGCGTAGTGAAGCGACGCGGCGTGTCACCACCACGCTGGTGAGCGTGTTCCTGCTCTTCAGCCTGAGCGTCAGCGGCCTGCTCGCGTGGATGGGCCGCCGCGAATTGATGAGCCTGTCGACCACGTATGACGGCGCGCTGCGCCAGCAGGCCGAACAGACCGAGATGCTGCAAGGGCAAGTGTGGTTGCGCTCGGGGCAGCGCCTGCTTGCGGAAAAGGTGGTCGGTCAGGCGACCTCGCCGCTGGTGGGCCGCGCGATGCTCGACTTTCTCGCGCAGTATCTGGACGCCGCCGTGGCCGCGCTCTACGTGCGCGACAGGCAGCACGGCGCGCTACGGCGCATCGCGACATACGGTTTCAGCCGCGAAAGCGAGCAGGCCAGCGCGCGCAATTTTGCCGAAGGTGAGACGTTGATCGGCCAGGCGGCTCTCGCGCGCCGCACGCTGATCTTGCGCGACGTGCCGGCGAATTACGTGCAGGTGGTGTCCGCGACCGGCAGCAGCGCGCCGAAGAACCTGCTCGTCATGCCGATCGAAAACGACGGCGAGGTCAACGGCGTCGTCGAACTGGGCTTCATGCGCGAGTTGACGGTGCGCGACCAGGAATTCATGGAACTGATCGCCAGCAGCATGGGCGACTTCGTCGAAGCCGCGCTGTATCGCGAGCGTCTGCAGGACGCGCTGGCCGAAACCCAGCAGTTGAACGAAGAGCTGCAAGTGCAGCAGGAAGAATTGCGCGTCTCCAATGAAGGACTCGAAGAGCGCGGCCGCGCGCTGATGGAATCGCAAACGCGGCTCGAAGCGCAGCAGGCCGAACTCGAACAGACCAACGTGCAGCTGGAAGAATATGCGCAGCGTCTCGAACGGCAGAAGTCCGATCTGCTGCGCGCGCAGGACGACCTCGCGGCCAACGCGGCGCGCCTCGAGCAGTCGAGCCGCTACAAGTCCGAGTTTCTTGCCAACATGTCGCACGAACTGCGTACGCCGCTGAACAGTTCACTGATCCTCGCCAAGCTGCTGCAGCAGAACCGCACTGGCAATCTGACGGAAGAGCAGGTGCGCTACGCGGAAACGATTCATGCTTCCAACAGCGACTTGCTGGTGCTGATCAACGACATTCTCGATCTGTCGAAGGTCGAAGCCGGCCAGGTGACGGTCGAACTCGAAACGGTGTCGATAGATGCGACCCTGCAGGCGCTCGAGGAAATGTTCAGGCCGATGGCCAGCGCCAGGCATTTGCGCCTCGCGTTCGACCGCTCGCCGGGCACGCCGGATACCTTCATCACCGACGGCCAGCGCGTCACGCAGATTCTGCGCAACCTGCTTTCGAACGCGGTGAAATTCACCGAACGCGGCGAGGTGGCGCTGTCGGTGGCGCCGGCCGAAGGCGACATGCTGCGTATCGATGTGCGCGACTCCGGCATCGGCATCGCGGCCGACAAGCTCGACATGATCTTCGAGGCGTTCCAGCAGGCCGACGGTTCCACCAGCCGTCAATACGGCGGCAGCGGCCTGGGTTTATCGATTTCGCGCGAGTTTTCGCGCTTGCTGGGCGGCCGGATCACCGTGGCCAGCGAAGTCGGCAAGGGCAGTGTGTTCACGCTGTGGTTGCCGCTGGACGCCGAGGCGGCCTTGAGCGCGAATCAGGGCGCGCACCCTGCGCCTGCGCTCACCTCGCCTCACGCGCCGGCGGTGGCCGAAGCGGCGGCGGAACCGCTGCTGGTGCGCCCGTCTTCGGGCGGCAGCCAGCCCACGGTGATCACGCCGGCCAACGGCCTGACTAGCGGTTTCAGCAACGGCAACGCGCCCGACACCACCGACGGCCCGATCGCCGACGACCGCGACAACCGCACCCGTGCCGGCCGTCTGATCGTCGCCGTGGAAGACGATCTCGCCTTCGCCGAAATCCTGCGCGATCTGACGCATGAGCTCGACTTCGACTTCGTCCACGCCAGCAGTGCCGCGAGCGGTCTCGCCCTCGTGCGCGACATGCGCCCGGCGGCGGTGCTGCTCGACGTCGGCCTGCCGGACCGCTCCGGCTTGACCGTGCTGGAGTGGCTGAAGAACGATCCGCTCACGCGTCATATTCCGATCCACATCGTCTCGGCGACCGATCACGCCGACAAGGCGCTGCACCTCGGCGCCATCGGCTACACGCTCAAGCCGACCGCGCGCAGCACGATGGAAGCCGCGATCCGCCGCCTCGAAGCGCGTCTGCAGCAGCGCCTCAAACGCGTGCTGGTGATCGAAGATGATGCGCCGATGCGCGAAAGCATCCGCGCGCTCCTGCAAAGCGAGAACACCGAGATCGTTGCAGTCGCAACCTTGGCGGAAGCGCTGGAGTATCTGGGGAAATTCACCTTCGACTGCGTGGTGACCGATCTCGCGTTGCCCGACGGCACCGGCTACGATCTGCTCGAACGGCTCGCCGCGAACACCGCGCATGCCGCGCTGCCGGTCATCGTCTACACGGGCCGCATGCTGTCCGACGAGGAAGAGCACCGCCTGCGCCGCTATTCGAAATCGATCATCATCAAGGGCGCCAAGTCGCCCGAACGCCTGCTCGACGAAGTGACGCTGTTCCTGCACAGCGTGGAGTCGTCGCTCGCGCCCGAGCAGCAGCGCATGCTGCGCACCGTACGTCAGCGCGACAATGCCTTCGAGGGCCGCACGATCCTGCTGGCCGAAGACGACGTCCGCAATATTTTCGCGCTCTCGCACGTGCTGGAGCCGCTCGGTGCGAAACTGCAGATTGCGCGCAACGGCCGCGAAGCGCTCGAAGCGCTGGAAAACGGTCCCGAAGTGCATCTGATCCTGATGGACATCATGATGCCGGAGATGGACGGTTTGACCGCGATGGGCGAGATTCGCCGCAATCCGCGTTTTGCTCATCTGCCGATCATCGCGCTGACGGCGAAGGCCATGGCGAACGACCGCACGCGCTGCCTCGAAGCCGGCGCGGACGACTACGTCTCGAAGCCGATCGACGTGGACAAGCTGGTCGCGCTGTGCCGCGTCTGGTTGCGGCAACGGTAGCAGTAACACGGGAACAGAATGAGCCAGTCAGAATTCGACGCGCCGCAACGCATCAGCGACTTCGACATCGAGTTGAAGCTGCTGCTGGAGGCGGTTTACCTCAAATATCAGCACGACTTCCGCCATTACGCGATGTCGTCGCTGCGGCGCCGCCTGTCGCAGGCGCTCGAGGAATTCGGGCTGAAGACGCTGTCGCAGCTGCAGGACCGCATCATGCGCAACGGCGACGAGTTCTCGCGGCTGTTCCAGTACCTCACGGTCCAGGTCAGCGAGATGTTTCGCGACCCGGCGTATTTCCTCGCGCTGCGCGAACACGTGCTGCCGCGTCTGCGCACCTATCCGTCGATCAAGGTGTGGGTGGCGGGATGCAGCACGGGCGAGGAACTCTGGTCGCTGAAAATCCTCTTCGACGAGGAGGGCCTGACCGAGCGCACGCTGTTCTACGCGACCGACATCAACCCGGATGCGCTCGCGCGCGCCGAGTCGGGCATCTACGCACTGGACCGGATTCAGGGCTTCACGCAGAACTATCTGGCAGCCGGCGGCAAGCGTTCGCTGTCCGACTACTATCATGCTGCCTATGGCGGCGCGCGCTTTGCGGGCTCGCTGAAAGAGCGCGTGGTGTTCGCCGACCACAGCCTGTCCACCGACGAAGTCTTTCTCGAAGCGCATCTGGTGTCGTGCCGCAACGTGCTGATCTATTTCGATCGCGGCTTGCAGGATCGCGCGCTGGGTCTGTTCGAGAACGCGCTCGTGCGGCGCGGTTTTCTGGGCTTGGGCAGCAAGGAAAGTTTGCGTTTTTCCCGTCATTACGAAGCGTTCGACGAGTTCCGTCCGAGCGAACGCATTTATCAGAAGCGCTAGCACGCTCACCATGCCACGCTCAACTGTCCAGCCAGCCGTCCACTCCGAACCGCGCGCCGAAGCGGCGCACGGCTATGAGCTCGTCGTGATCGGCGGCTCGGCGGGCGGCATCGAAGTGCTGAACGTGCTGCTCGGCGCGCTGCCCGCGGACTTTGTGCCGGCCGTGATGATCGTCACGCACCTGCCGCCCGATTCGCCGAGCTATCTGGTGGATGCGCTCGCGCATCGCTGCGCGTTGCCGGTGCTCGAACCCGATGCGGGCGAACGCATCATGCCGGGCCGCGTGCACATTGCGCCGCCCGGTTATCACATGCTGGTGGAGGTGGACCGCACCGTCGCGCTGTCGACCGACGCCGCCGTGCGCTTTTCGCGTCCCTCGATCGACGTGCTGTTCGAGTCGGCGGCCGCCGTGTATGGCGAACGCCTGCTGGCGCTTTTGCTGTCCGGCGCCAACGACGATGGCGCGCAAGGCCTGAAGCGTGTGCGCGCGTTCGGCGGCACGGCCTGGGTGCAGGCGCCGGACACCGCTGCTTCCCCCGAGATGCCGCGCGCCGCGATTGAACGCGGCGTGGCGGATTCTATTTACACTCCCGAAACCATGGCCCGGCGGCTTGCCGCATTGCCGGCCTCTTTCTGACCCGATGCCATGACGAACTCACCTGTGAACATTCTGATCGTCGACGACATCGTCCACAACATCACGGCGCTCGAAGCCTTGCTGGCGCGGCCGGATCTCGCCGTGCTGGTGGCCGACTCGGGCACGGCGGCGCTCGACCTGCTGCTCAAGCACGAAGTCGCGCTGGCGATTCTCGACGTCAACATGCCCGGCATGAATGGCTTCGAACTGGCCGCGCTGATGCGTGGCAGCCCGCGCACCTCGCACGTGCCGATCATCTTTCTGACGGCAACCGCGCAGGATGCGTCGCGCACGTTCCGCGGCTATGAGGCCGGCGCGGTCGACTTTCTCTACAAGCCGTTCGATCCGCGGATTCTGCAATCCAAGGTCGATGTGTTCGTGCAGCTCGAACAGCAGAAGCGCCAGCTCGCGGCGCAACTTGTCACCACGCGGCAGATGCTCGAAGCCAACGAGATGCTGATGGCGGTGCTGAGTCACGATCTGCGCACGCCGCTCGGCGCGGTGCTGGCGTCGGCGGAATACCTGATGCGCACGGCGGCCGACGAACAGTCGGTGACGGTGGCAGCGCGTGTGAAGAACAGTTCGCTGCGCATGGCGCGCATGGTCGATCAACTGCTCAATCTTGCCCGCTTGCAGGGCGGGCGCCTACCGTTGCAACCGCGCTCGATCGAGCTGGCGACGCTGTGCCGGTCGGTGATCGACGAGTTCGCTTCGCGCGAGAACGGCAAGCAGATCGTGTTCGCGAGCCGCGGCAATACATCGGGCGCGTGGGACACGGACCTGGTCTGGCAGGCCGTGTCGAATCTGGTGAGCAATGCGCTGCATCATGGCGCGCCGGGCGGCGATATCGGCGTCGAGGTGGATGGCGAAGCGGTCGAGTCCGTGCGTCTGAAGGTCGCCAATCGCGGCACGATTCCGGCCGAGGTGTTTCCGCATCTGTTCAAGGCGTTTGGCCCGAACAACAGCGGTGCGCGCTCGCGCGAAGGGCTGGGGCTCGGGCTGCATATCGTGCAGGAGATCGCGCGGATGCACGGCGGCAACGTCAGCGTGCATTCCGACGAGGTGATAGGGACGATCTTCACGATCGAGTTGCCGAGAATGGTGACGTTCCAGCGCGGGTCGTTTACGGGCAAGTAAGCGCCCGAAGCCTCCCACAGCCTCCGGCAATTAACGCGCGGGACGTGTCGCGAGAAACTGCCTCATCAGCTCGGCGACCTGATCGGCTGCTTCGTCCAGTACGAAGTGCCCGCCTTCCAGCAGATGCGCGCGCAGCGCCGCTTCGTGCGTCGTGCGGTCATTCCAGAAAGCCTTGCGCGTTTCCCATAACGGACCGAGCCCCGCTTCGTGCGCGACGGCGTTTTGCACCACGAGCGCTTCGACTCGTTCTGGCCTCGACAACGCCACCCGGAAGCCGACCGGGCCGCCGTAGTCCTGCATCACGAGTGTGTAGCGCTGCAATCCCAACGCATCGATGAAATGCAGGGTGACGTCGGCGAGATGGTCGAAGGTGTACTCGAATGCGTCGGGTTGCGGCGCGCTGCTGTGGCCGAAACCCGGGTAGTCCGGCGCGACCAGCCGGTAGTCGCGTGCGAGCAACGGCATCAGCGTTTCATACATGCGCGACGATGACGGGAACCCGTGCAGCAACAGAATCACCGGCGCGTCACGGGGGCCGGCTTCGCGGTAGAAAATGTCCAGGCCGTCGATCTCGATGCTGCGATAGCGCATGTCCGCGCGTGTTGACGTCATGGCAGTGCTCCTTGATCAGTCAGTGAATCGATCATGCGTCCTGGACAACTGTAGGCGTTCTTGCCGACCACCGGAAACAGTCTCGCGTTCCGCTGTGCTACGCTTGGCGGCACGAACCCCAGCACGGCGACCCGACTCTCATCATGCGTTCCTGGCGCATCTCCCCTCCGCACCGCAGCGAACAGATCAGCGCCTCGCGCGCGACCGAGCTCGTCATGTCGATATCGCACACGGACGCCGACGCGCTCGCCGCAAGCATCCTTAGAACGGTCGGCGATACGCTGCCGGTCTCGCAGTGCACCATCTTCGCCTATGAATTCGACGGGAGGCCGCGCACGGTGTCTGCCGCCGATCATCGCGGCGGCCGCTTTCTGCGCGACGTCGCCGATCGCTACGCCACGCATTTCTATGCGCTCGACGGCAATCGGGCGATTATCGGCCGCCCGCATGAAAAACCAGCACGCGACGCGTTGGTTCTGCACCAGCAGCAAAGCGAAGAGATCGAAAACGAAGCTTATCGCGCGGCCTGTTACGCGCAGCCGAACGTGTCCGACCGGCTATCGCTGCTCGTGCAGCCGATGGAAAGCGTCTGGCTGTCGATCAATCTGTACCGTGACCGCGCCTATGGTGTGTTTCAGCCGGGTGAACTGGAACGCGTGGAAAGCCTCGCGCACCTGTTCGCGCACGCGGCGAAGAGCCATTACGCGCTGAACGGACTGCATCAACAGGGTTCGGCCGCCGCGATGCTGGCGCGGGTCAGACGCGCTTGCCCGGCGCTCACGCCGCGCGAGCTCGATGTGCTGCGCGGCACGCTCGAAGGCGCCAGCGCCGCGGAAATCGCGGTGCAAATGGGCGTCAAGCCTGCCAGCGTGGTCACGTACCAAAAGCGCGCTTACGCGCGGCTTGGCATTTCGAGCCAGCGCCAGTTGTTCGCGCTGTGCATCGTGCCCGAACGGGCGTGACCCGACGGGCTCATCAGTCGCCCATCACGCACGCTTGACCCGCACGTCGGCCTGCGTCTCGCGATCCCAGCGCTTCAGCCACGGCATGATGAAATCCGCGAAACCGTCGGCGGGCGGCGACAATGCGCGCTCAGTGGAGCGATACACGCACACCTCGCGGATCGTTTCAGGATCGACGATGCGCTTCATCACCAGCCCGAAGGTCCGCGCGAGAGGCGCGACATAGGCGGGCGCGAGCGTGACGGCCAGTCCTTGCGACGCGAGGCCGAACGCCGTGGTGACGTTGTCCACCACGTCCACCGGAATGATGCGCGCCTCCGCCGGCAGATTGGCCAGCATTTGACCGACCGCGCGTTCGTGGTCGCGGCCGGTGGCGACGATCGGCACCTCGCGCAAATGCGGCCACAGCACGCGGCGGCGCGTGTTCAACGGATGGGTCGGCGCGCACCACATCACCCACGGGCTCGCGAACGCCGGATCGCAACGCACGCGGGTGCCGCTTTGCCGGTCCGGGCCGATCGCGAGGTCCACGTCGCCGCTTTCCACGCGTTCCACCAGTTGCTCGACCACGGTGTCGCAAATGCGCACGACCACTTTCGGCTTGTCGCGCGCATATTCGGCGATGGCTGCGGGCAGCGCGGTCGCCGCCAGCACCAGCGGCGCGCCGATCCGCACGATGCCGGCGGCGCGGTTGCGGATATCGTCGGCGGATTGCGCGGCGGCGCGCACATGGCGCAGCACCGATTCCGCCGACGATAGAAAATCCTGCCCTGCGCTCGACAGATTCACGCGCCGCGTGGTCCGGTCGAACAGACGGAAGCCGAGTTCAGTTTCCAGATCGGCCAGCAGTTGACTGACCGCCGACGAAGTCAGGCCGAGCCGGTCTGCCGCCGCGCCGATGCTATGCAAATCGACGATGGCGAGAAACGCTTCGAACTGACGGATGGTGACGCGCGTGAGTGGCATTCGGCGATTCTAAAGAAAAACTAACGAATCGTGAAAAATCGATTGATTGTGCACCGTGCGCCATGCGCGGAGACTTGCCCTAATCGACGCACCCAGCCAAACCCGCTTAGACTTCCGTCTCGCTCTGTCGACCCGGGTTCGCGCTTTGGCGCGTTACTCCAGTCCCATGCAAAGCACTGACTCTGGTCCCATGCAAGATGATTGCTGTCTGAGCCAGGCCGGCACGCAAGCCGGTCCAAGCCGGGCTGTCATTACACAACACCGCGCGCAATACCAGGCGCCACACCGAGGCCGCAGTGCGGCCGCATTCAAGGAATTGCCATGTTCGACCACATTCCCGCTTATCCAGGCGACCCGATTCTGAGCCTGAACGAAGACTTTCAACTCGACCCGCGCACCAACAAGGTCAACCTGAGCATCGGCATCTATTTCGACGACGCCGGCAAGCTGCCGGTGATAGACGCCGTGCGCCGCGCCGAAACCGCGTTGCTCGACTCGATTGGCCCGCGCTCGTATCTGCCGATGGCCGGCCTGCCGCTCTATCGCGACGCGGCGCAGGCGCTGGTATTCGGCGCGGACAGCGAGGCGCGCAAGGCGGGCCGGATCGCGACGCTGCAAACCATCGGCGGATCGGGCGCGCTCAAGGTCGGCGCTGATTTCCTGAAGCGCTATTTCCCCGGCTCGCAGATGTGGATCAGCGATCCGAGTTGGGAAAACCATCGCGTCGTGTTCGAAGGCGCGGGGCTGACGGTCAACACCTATCCGTATTACGACGAACACACCGGCGGCTTGCGTTTCGCCGACATGATCGAGACGATCGGCCGCTTGCCTGAACAGAGCGTCGTGCTGCTGCACGCCTGCTGCCACAACCCGACCGGCGTCGATCTGAGCCCGGCGCAATGGGCCGAGCTGGTGCCGGTCTTGCAGCGCCGCAAGCTGATCGCGTTCGTCGATATGGCTTACCAGGGTTTCGGCGCCGGTCTGGAAGAAGACGCCGCCTGCGTGCGTCTGCTGGCCGACGCGGGCATTCCGTTGATCGCGGCGAATTCGTTCTCGAAGAATTTCTCGCTGTACGGCGAGCGTGTCGGCGCGTTGAGCGTGGTCTGCAAGAGCGCGGAAGAGGCCGGCCGCGTGCTCGGTCAATTGATGTCGACGGTGCGCGCGAACTACAGCAATCCGCCGACGCATGGCGCGCGGCTCGTCGCCAACGTGCTCGCGGATGCGTCGCTGCGCGCTTCGTGGGAAGCGGAGCTCGCGACCATGCGCGAGCGGATTCTCGCCATGCGCGGAACGATTCACGCCGGACTCGCGGGCCGTGTGGATGAAGTGATGCGCGCGCGCTACGTCGCGCAGCGCGGCATGTTCACCTATACGGGTTTGAGCGAAAGCCAGGTGGAGCGCCTGCGCAGCGAATACGCGGTGTATGTGCTGCGCTCCGGACGCATGTGCGTGGCCGGTCTGAACGAACGCAACGCGGAATATGTGGCGGCGTCGATCGCGGCCGTGGTGTCGGGCGCATAAGCGCGCCTTTCGATCAACAGAACGACATCAAGGGAGACCAGATGACCACCCTCGACATACAGGTGCCGGGCGAGCCGAAGGCCCACGCTATGCATCCGGACGAATGGCACGCGCGCGTGCAACTCGCCGCGTGCTATCGGATCTTCGACATGCTCGGCTGGACCGAGATGATCTACAACCACATCACGCTGCGCGTTCCCGCCAGCGTGAGCGGCGGCGAGCGGCAGTTCCTGATCAATCCGTTCGGGTTGCATTACAGCGAAGTGACCGCGAGCAACCTCGTGAAGATCGATGCACAGGGACGCGTGCTCGATCACTCGCCGTATCCGGTGAATCCGGCCGGCTTCGTCGTGCATGCGGCGATTCATGAAGGCTTGCCCGACGCGCACTGCGTGATGCACACGCATACCACGGCGGGCGTCGCCGTGGCCTGTCTGGAAGACGGTCTGCAGCAGACCAACTTCTACAGCGCGCAATTGCACGACCGCATTGCGTATCACGACTTCGAGGGCATCACGGTTCACGCGGAAGAAGGTCCGCGCCTCCTGGAACACATCGGCAACAGGCAGGCGGTGATCTTGCGCAATCATGGCTTGCTTGCGTGGGGCCACACCTTGCCGCAAACTTTCGCGGTCCTGTGGACGCTCAACCGCGCCTGCGAGATCCAGATGGCGACGTTTGCGATGGGCCGCGCGCGGCCGGTGCCGGAAGACGTCGCGATTCGCTGCTCGCGCGACGCGCTGCAGTTCGATCCGCGTCACGGCGCGGGGCAGGACGTGTTCGATGCGTTGGTGCGGCGAGTGGACCGCATCGACGCCAGTTACAAGGATTGAAACGATGAAAGTAGCTATCTACGGCGCAGGCGCGATCGGCGGCTGGATGGGTGTGAAGCTCGCGCAGGCCGGCCACGGCGTAAGCGTGGTGGCGCGCGGCGCGACGCTGAACGCGCTGCGCGAGCATGGCTTGCGTCTGATTGAAGGCGGCGTCACGCATGCCGTGAAGGTGAACGCGAGCGACAGGCCCGCGGACCTCGGCGTGCAGGATCTCGTCGTGGTCGCCGTCAAGGGGCCGGCAATGGCGTCGGTGGCCGCGCAGATCGCGCCGCTGCTCGATGCGCAAACGATCGTGCTGACCGCGATGAACGGCGTGCCCTGGTGGTTCTGCGACGGGCTCGGCGCGGACTTCGCCAGCAAGCGCCTGAAGTCGATCGATCCCGACGGCGCGATCGCCGCCGCGATTCCGTCCGCGCAGACCGTGGGCTGCGTGGTACACGCCAGTTGTCTCGTCGAAGCGCCGGGTGTCATCCGCCATCATCAGGGTAATGGGCTGATTATCGGCGAGGCGTCGGGGCAGCCGAGCGAGCGTGTCGCGGCGCTTACGGCCACGCTCGCGGCGGCGGGCTTTAATGCGTCGATGTCGGCGCAGATACAGCGCGACGTCTGGTACAAGCTGTGGGGCAATATGACGATGAATCCGATCAGCGCCATCACCGGCGCGACCACCGACCGGATTCTCAGCGACGAACTGGCGCGCAACTTCGTGACGAGCATCATGCTGGAGGCAAAGGAAATCGGCGCGCGCTTCGGCATTCCGATCGACCAGGAGCCGGCGGATCGCCACGAGGTCACGCTGAAACTCGGCGCGATGAAAACCTCGATGCTGCAGGACGTGCAAGCGGGTAAAGCGGTCGAACTCGACGCGCTGGTGGCCGCGGTGCGCGAACTGGGACAACTGACAGGCGTCGCTACGCCGTACACGGATGCGTTGCTCGGTCTCGCGCGCCTGCATGCGAGCACGCTGGGTTTGTATCCGAAGCAGTGACACCTGCCTCAAGGAAAAGCCGCCGCGCCATGTGAGGCGCGGCGGCTTTTTTGCGCCTTATGCCGTCACCGCGGTCGAAGCCGGTAGCCGCGCCGCTTCGATCAACGACAACGCGCGCCGCGGGTTGTCGAGTTCGGTCAGGCACAGCATCGCGAGACGCGCCAGATACAAGGGCGCTTGAGGTTCGCCTTCGTTTGTGAGGGTCTTGCAGAGCGTCGTGTAGACGAGGTCGAGATCGCTATCGGTCATGAAGTGGGTCTCCTTTTTATTGGATGGTCAGCGCCGTGCTGATGGCGCGCTGCGTGGCCGCTGCGCTGCCGTCGCGCCAACGGGCGAGTACATGGCCGTCGGGACGGATCAGATAGACCGTGCCGGGCGTGGCGTCGAGCATGTCGTGCAGACGGCCGGTGTGGTCGATCACGTTTGAGTTCGCGCCGTTTTGCGCGTCGTTCCTGACCAGCGTGACGGCTTTGAACGGGATACGTTGTTCGGCCAGCGTGGTTTGCAACTGTTGCCACGCTGTGTCTTGCGCAGAGTCGTCGTTCGCGTTCGGGTTTGGACCGAAGCGCAACGCAGTGAAGCAAGCCCCGAGCAGATCCGTCAGATGAACATCGACAACCACGCCTTCGTCCCTGCGTTTGAGCCTGCATTCCGGAAGCACAGTACCGGGCGCCGGGCCTTGCGCGAAAGCGCCGCTCGCGTCACCTGCGGCTTCGTTGAGCGGTGACTGCGCATAGGCGATCGCATGCGTCTGCCGAGGATTGATCAACGGACGCACGGCCGCATGCCGCTCGGCGAGGCCGAGCACCGCCTGGCGCATCAGATCGAAGGCGAACGAGGGCGGCGCCATGAACTCCGTGCTCTTCATGCCGTAGCTCAGGTTCTCGCGCGCAGCGAACACGCGTTCGTCGCTGTAGCTGTCGAGCAGCCGCGGCGATGCCGCGCCGTTCACCACACAGGCGAGTTTCCAGCCGAGGTTGTCCGCGTCGTCGATGCCGGAATTGGCGCCGCGCACGCCGAAAATCGGCACGAGATGCGCGGCGTCGCC
This sequence comes from Paraburkholderia dipogonis, assembly GCF_046027395.1. Classification (GTDB taxonomy): domain Bacteria; phylum Pseudomonadota; class Gammaproteobacteria; order Burkholderiales; family Burkholderiaceae; genus Paraburkholderia; species Paraburkholderia dipogonis_A. Next base: position 15,155 of record NZ_JAQQEG010000009.1, read on the forward strand.
CGCGAACAGCACCGGGCCGTGCCGGTAGCGTTCGAGCGTCAACGCGTTGGCCTTGTAGACGGTGATCCAGATCGGCGACCATGCGCCGGTTTCGCCCATCGAGTCGAGCACGCTCTGCACGCGCGGCATGACGTTCTCCGGTTGCACAGCGGCTTCGGGGTCTTCGTCGTCGCGAAGCTGGTAGTCGATACGCCAGACGTTGTCGGGCTGCTTGTGCACCAGCACCGTCGAGCCGGGATTGGACGGCGGATCGAAATAGGCGAGGCGCTCGGTGGCGCGCGCGCTGTCCAGTTCGATGTCCACGATCACGTAGCGGCCTTCGTACGTGGTGCCCGTGAGCTTGAGGCCGAGCGCCTCGCGAATCGTGCTGCGGCCGCCGTCGCAGGCGACCACCCAGTCGGCGCGCATCTGCCATGCGGTGTCGCCGGTGCGCAGCGCGAGCGTGGCGCCGGCCGTGATGTCGCTGGTTGCCGGGTTCCCGAGAGCGCCTTCCGCCGTATATTGCTCGATGCCGGTCACGCGCGTCTGCCAGCGGATCTCGATCAGATCGGCATGCCGTTCCACCTCGTCGAGCAGCAACTGTTCGATCTGGTATTGCGCGATGTTGATCATTGGGGGCAGCGATTGCTCGTCGTCCTGATGCATGGCGAAGCGGAACACTTCGGTGTCGCGGTAGAAGCTGCGGCCGCCCGTCCACGGCAAGCCTTTTTGCAGGAAGCCTTGCACGACGCCGAGTCGCTTGAATATCTCCAGACTGCGCCGCGAGATGCAGATCGCGCGGCTGCCGGTGCAGACGCCGTCGTCGGCTTCGATCAGCACCGAGCGCACACCCTGGCGAGCTAGCGCGAGTGCCAGCGTCATGCCGACCGGTCCGCCGCCGACGATCGCCACGGGCCGCCTGAGCGGGTCGCGCCCGTCGACCAGCGGTGGTACCCCACCCTCATAGTGACGAGGCGAAAACGGATAGGGTTTGAAGGGGCGGCTCATGCGTGTCTCCTGGATCTTCGATGCCGGGGATCGCCCGCCGGGCTGGTCAGCTCTTCGAGGCGGTGCGAATCGATAACGAAGTATGAAGGAGGGCGCGCGTACAGCTGTCCTCATTTTGGGTACGGCGGCGCCGGGCAAGCCGTGTCGCTGAAGCAGGCTCGCGTGGCCACCCGCGGGGCCGGTTCACCGGCGGCTCGCGGTCCGCACGGACTACTTGCTGGCGGAGGCCATGGAGGTCAAACGACTGGCGTTGGTGCGAAACCACTCGACCGAAAAGTCGACGAACGAACGGGTTTTCGCGGAAATGTGCCGCCGGTCCGCGTACACGAGGGCGAGTTCCTTGTCGGCATTCGTGATGTGGAAGTCCGGCATGACCTGCTGGAGCGTGCCGTCGCGCAGATCGGCCAGCACATGATTTTCGGGCAATACCGCGATACCCATGCCCGCGAGCGCGGCCTGGCGCAGCATCGAGGCGTTGTTCACCACCAGCGTGGCGGCGAGCGTCACGCGTTTCTCCCGCCGTTCCGGTGAAATGAAGACCCAGTCGCCGTCATGCGAAGCGGAAGCGAGGGCAAGTAACTTGTGCGAGGTCAGTTCCGCCGGCCGCGAGGGAATCCCTTTGGCGGCAAGATAGCCGGGAGACGCAACGGCAATGGGACGCACACTCAGCAAGGCGCGTCTGATCAATGTGGTGCCGCTGATCTGCTTCGGCAGAACGATGCCGACGTCAAAGCCTTCTTTCACGAAATCGACGTGCTGATGCAGCAGCGTCAGGGAAAGTTTGACATTCGGATACTGCCGCAGATATTCCTGCAGCAACGGCGTCAGACTGGACAGTGAGAACGACGCGCCGGCGGCCAGCCTCAACGTGCCGGAAGGCTCGGTCGTGCCGCGTATCGCCACCGTCTCGATTTCCTCGATTTCGTCGAGCACGTTACGGCAGCCCTTTTGATAGATCTCGCCCTCTTCGGTCAGGGAGAGGCCGCGCGTATTGCGGTTCACGAGCCGGGTATTGAGGTGAGCCTCGAGCTGCTCGAGGTAGCGCGTGGCCATGGCATTCGAGATGCCGAGATTGGCCGCGGCCTGGCCGAATGACATTGTGTCAGCGATGTTGACAAATACTCGCATTGCCTGAAGCTGATTCATGATATTACCGACGATAAAGCAAATAACATTTGCGGGAAGATTAGAATTGTAACCTTTTCGAAAGTAAAACAGCGACCTACGCCTTAAAATTTACAGGCTTGTAAAATATTATTTAATTTTGAGTCACGGTATCGGTGTTTCTTTCTCAAAAAAAGATCGGGTTTTCGTCTGTTGGCACTCAACAACGGTTTGAGTCTCACTGCCGTGACATCGAGAGTGCGTAGGCGTTCTACGCATTCGACGCCGCGCCGGCTTCGTGCCTAATTTCAAACGTTATCTCAAATAAAAATCAAAATACTTTTGCTTTATTGAATTCGGCATGTCGGGAGCGTGGCATCTAATATTCCAATTGCACGCAGAGTCTGTTTTCAATGCTGAATTAAATAAATGAAAGCAGGTGCATTGTGGTTGAGGCAAATTGTATTCTTATGTCCGCAGCCGAGTTTTAAGATTAAACGCCAAGGTATTCAAATGAAAAAAATCATTACTGCGACCGCCGTATCCGCCACGTTTGCGTGCGCGGCGCACGCTCAGAGCAGCGTGACGCTATACGGCATCGTCGACGCCGGTTTGACATACGTCAGCAACGAAGTCAGCAAGGATTCCACCGTGACGTCCGACGGGCGTGTCACGGGGGGCAAGGCCATGGTCGGCATGACCGGCGGCAATGTGCAGGTGAGCCGCTGGGGGCTGCGCGGTGTGGAGGATCTGGGTGGCGGACTGAAGACGGTCTTTAACCTGGAAAGCGGCTTCAACATCGCAAACGGCAAGCAGGCGGTGGCCAACACGCTGTTCAACCGTCAGGCGTATGTCGGTCTGTCCAACGAATACGGTACGGTTTCGTTCGGCCGCCAGTACGACTCCGTGGTCGACTATCTTGCGCCGCTGACCGCGGCCGGTAGTTGGGGCGGCACGTATTTCGCGCATTACGGCGACAACGACAATGCCAACTCCTCGATCAGCGTGAACAATTCGGTCAAGTTCCAGAGCGCGAACTACGATGGCTTCTCGATGAGCGGCTTGTATGGCTTCTCGAACAATGCGGGCTTCGCGGATAACCGGGCATACAGCGTCGGCGCGGGTTACCGCAACGGTGGTTTGCAGTTGGGCGCCGCCTATCTTCAGTACCAGGGCATGGATCTGAACCAGAGCAATGGCGCGGTCAACGGCGGCACCTTCGCGGCGTCCGCTGTCAGCGGCGTTCAGAATCAGCGCACCTGGGGTCTGGGCGGCAGCTACGCGTTCGGTCCGTTCGTGGTCGGCACCGTGTTTACACAGAGCCGCTTCCAGGACAAGTTTTCGGATATCTCGGTTCGCTACAACAACTACGAGGTCAATGCGCGCTACAACCTGACGCCGGAGCTGGGTCTGGGCGCGGCCTACACCTATACGCAGGCGCTGCGCGCGGCGCCGGGCAGCTCCGACACGAACACGGGCGCGGCGCACTGGAATCAGTTCGGCCTGCAGGCTGACTATTCGCTGTCCAAGCGGACCGACGTTTACGCGGAGGCCGTCACGCAGCTTGGCGCGAACAACGGCCGTGGGCTGAACACTGTGCAAATCAACGGAACCTCCGCGCCGTCCACGGCGAGCAATCAGTTTCTCGTGACGACGGGCATCCGTCACCGGTTCTGATTTCACGCGGTTTCGGTTTTGCCGGGCCGCTCTGACCGGCGATCCCTTTGGGGACGTGAGCGGTTTCCAGTCAGCGCAATTCATTGGCGAATGACGGGCGGCCGCGCTTCTGGCGCGGTCGGATCCAATCAATTGCCTTGGCGCGGACCTCTGGCTGTTGAACCATTTTTCACGGAACGTTCATGCCAGTTTCGTTGTTGGGATACCTGATTCGCTCGTTGAACTCGCCGAAGCGCCTGCTTGATAAGGGACTGAGCCGGCCGGCGCTGGCGTTGAGTCTATTTGCGTTACTGGCCGCTTGCGGGAAGCCAGCCGCTCCCGAACCCTCCCAGCCGGTCGACGTCACGGTCATGACCGTAGCGCCGCGCGATACCCCTGTGGACTTCGAGTTTGTCGCCCAGACTCAAAGCTCGCGCGCCGTGGAAATTCGCGCACGGGTGGACGGCTTCCTGGATAAGCGGACGTACACGGAAGGTCAGATGGTTCGTGAGGGCCAGACGCTCTTCCTGATGGATCCCAAGCCATTCGAGGCCGCATTGCAATCGGCGCAGGGCGCACTCGCCCAGCAGCAGGCACGGCTGGAGGTAGCGAAGGCCAATCTTGCACGCGTCATGCCACTCGCGGCGCAGAACGCATTGAGCAAGAAGGACCTCGACGACGCGACCGGGAGCGAGCGCGAGGCGCAAGCCGCCGTGATCGCCGCAAAAGGGCAGGTCCGGGCGGCGCAGCTGAATCTCGGCTACACCACGATCAAATCGCCGCTTGCCGGCTTATCGAGTTATGCGAGACAGCAGGAAGGTAGTTATGTCACGCCGGCCCAATCCGGCCTGTTGACGTACGTCTATCAGATGGATCCCATGTGGGTCGAGTTCAGCATCTCCGAGAACGAGATGCTGCGATACCGTGATCAGATTTCAAAAGGCCAGTTGCGTTTTCCCGCCAACAATCAGTTCGAGATCTCGCTGCTGCTGGCCGACGGATCGGCGTTTCCCGCGCGCGGGCATATCGATTTTGCCAATCCCGTATTCAGCGCGGAAACCGGCACGTTCCTCGTGCGAGCCGTCTTCGCCAATGAAAAAGGCACGCTGCGTCCGGGGCAGTTCGTGCGCGCGAGAGTGTCGGGCGCCGTGCGGCCGAACGCCGTTCTGCTTCCTCAGCGTGCCGTGCAGCAAGGCGCGAAAAGCCATTTCGTGTGGACGGTCGACAAGGATAACAAGCCTCGCCAACGTTTCGTCGAGATTGGCGAATGGCAACGCGAAGACAGTTTCATCAACGACGGCTTGCGCGCCGGAGAAAGAGTCGTTGTGGACGGCGCGGTGCGGCTATCTCCCGATGCGCGGATCAGGATAGCGGGGAATGGTTCCTCCGCGGAGCATCCCGCGAAAGTCATGCCGCCCGTTGCGCAACAAGATTCCGAAGACCACTCTGCGCACTAGGCGGCAAACCGGATGAAGCTCTCCCATTTCTGTATCGACAGACCGATTTTCGCGTCCGTCATCTCCATTGTCATTGCGCTTGGCGGCCTGTTGGCCATGTTCGCGCTGCCGGTTGCCCAGTACCCCGACATCACGCCGCCGCAGATCACGATCACGGCCAGCTACCCCGGCGCAAGCGCCGACGTGGTGGCGAACAACGTTGCAGCACCCATCGAGCAGCAGGTGAACGGCGCGGACAACATGATCTACATGACCTCGTCGAGTTCGTCGACGGGCAGTCTGACGATCAACGTGTTCTTCCGTAACGGCACCAATCCCGATCTGGCCCAGGTCGACGTGCAGAACCGCGTCAGCCTCGCTTTGCCGCAGCTGCCGCAGTCCGTGCAGTCGCAGGGCGTACAGGTGCAAAAAAAGTCTTCCGCGTTCATGATGGTTGTCGCGGTTTACTCACCCGATAACCGTGTCGATCCGACGTACGTCGCCAACTACGCGAACGTGTACGTACTTGATGCGCTCAAGCGCATTCCGGGCGCGAATCAGGCCAGCATCTTCGGCACGCCGGACTACGCCATGCGCATCTGGCTGCGCCCGGACCGAATGGCGCAGCTCGGCATTACGGCGACCGACGTGCAGAACGCGGTAGCCAACCAGAACCAGCAATTCGCGGTCGGGCGTCTCGGCCAGGCGCCGACCGGCGCGCCGGTCGAACAGTCGTTCGCGGTGACGACAAGCGGGCGTCTTTCCAGCTCGGCCGAATTCGACAACATCATCATTCGGGCGTCGAGCAACGGTGCGGCGATCGTGCGCTTGAAAGACGTCGGACGCGCCGAGCTCGGGCAGAAAGACTACTCGATACGCAGCAAATTTCAGGGCAAGCCCGCCACGGTGATCGCCGTCTACCAGCAGCCCGGCGCCAACGCGCTGGACGTGTCGAAGCAGGTGCGTGCCACGCTGGCGGACATGAAGCGGTCGTTTCCCGAGGGCGTCGATTACAGCATCGCCATGGATACCACCGACTTCACGCGTGCGTCCATTGCGGATGTGGTGAAGACGTTCTTCGAAGCGGTCGTGCTGGTCGTGATCGTCGTATTCATCTTCCTGCAGAGCTTCCGGGCGACGCTGATTCCCGTGCTGGCGGTCCCGGTCTCCATTCTGGGGACGTTCATGGGCATGGCCGCGCTGGGTTTCTCGATCAACATGCTGACGATGTTCGGCATGGTGCTGGCAATCGGCATCGTGGTGGATGATGCGATCGTCGTGATCGAGAACGTCGAGCGCAACATGCGCGAGTTCGACCTCTCGCCGAATGCGGCGGCCAAGCGCGCGATGGATGAGGTGTCGGGCCCGGTCGTCACGATCGTGCTGGTCATGTGCGCCGTGTTCGTGCCGGTAGCGTTTCTGGGCGGTATCACAGGGCAGATGTACAAGCAGTTTGCTATCACCATTGCGATTTCAGTTGTCCTGTCCGGCATCGTGGCTCTGACATTGTCGCCGGCGCTGGCGGCGGTGCTACTGAAACCGCGATCACATGAAAAACATCGTTTTTTCAAGTGGTTCGACAACGCGTTCGCTCGCGTCACAGCGGGCTACAGCCGCGCCGTGACGCTCGCGATCAGGCGGTTTGCCGTTGCGCTATTGCTGTTCGCCGGCATGATCGTGCTCGCGGTCACGATGATGCGGTCCATTCCGCACGCCTTCCTGCCGCCTGAAGACCAGGGCTATCTGCTCGGCGCGGTCATCATGCCCGATGCGGCGAGTCTCGATCGCACGGGGCGCGTGTCGGCGCGCGTCACCGACTACTTTGCGAAGCAGGCGGCGGTAGGCAGCGTCACGGTGGTCGACGGATACAGCCTGCTTGATAACCAGACCATGAACAACGCCTCGACGTTCTTTGTCGGATTGAAGGGATTCGACGAGCGGTATTCATGGGCGAACATTCGCACACAGAATGCGCATGCTCTGTTGCTTGGCGCGTACCAGGCCTTGTCACGCGTCAAGGAAGGCATCGTCGTGCCGGTCAATCCGCCGTCGATTCCGGGGCTCGGCACGACGGGCGGCACCGAGATGTGGATTCAGAGCAAAGGCGATGCGACCACTGCGCAACTCGCGCAAGTCGTGCAGGATTTCGTCGCCAGGGCGAAGGCGCGCCCCGAACTGGCGGGCGTCACGTCGACCTTCAACGCGTTTTCGCAGCAGTTGCGTGTCGATGTCGATCGCGACAGGGCCGCCACGCTCGGCGTTCCGATCGACGAAATCTATAGCACGATGCAGACGATGTTCGGCTCGCTGTACGTGTCGCAGTTCAACCAGTCGAGCCGTCTGTGGCAGGTGATTCTTCAGGCGGAGCCGACATACCGGTTAAAGCCAGCGGACCTCGATCAGGTCTTCGTGCGTAGCGCCACCGGCACGATGGTGCCGCTCAAATCGGTCGTGACGTACCAGTACGTGACCGGGCCGTCGCTGATGACGCGCTTCAACGATTTCCCCGCCGTGATGGTGACCGCCAATGCGGCACCGGGCTATAGCTCGGGCGAAGTGATTGGCGTGCTCGAGGAACTGGCGCGAACGATGCCCGCAGGATATGGCGTGGGGTGGAGCGGCGAAGCGTACGAAGCTCGTCAGTCAGGCGGCACGTCCGGCCTCGTCTTCGTGTTCGGTCTGGTGATGGTGTTCCTGATTCTCGCCGCGCAATACGAACGCTGGAGCCTGCCGGTCGGCGTTCTGATGGCGGTGCCGTTCGCCCTGTTCGGCGCATTGCTGGCCATTCTGTTGAGAGGCCTGAACAACGACGTCTATTTCCAGATCGGCCTCACCATGCTGGTCGCACTCGCAGCCAAGAATGCGATCCTCATTTTCGAATTTGCGGTGCTCAATCGCGCACAAGGCGCATCGGCGTTCGACGCTGCAGTGACCGCTGCCCGAGACCGCTTGCGGCCCATCGTCATGACGTCGTTCGCTTTTATTCTCGGCTGCGTCCCGCTTGCCATCGCGACCGGCGCGTCGCAGAACAGCCGGCATTCCATCGGCACAGGCGTGATCGGCGGCATGTTGGGCGCAACCGGCGTTGCCGTCTTCTTCATTCCGATGTTCTTCTTCCTGCTCGAATCGACAAGCGAGCGGCGTGCCGTGAGAAAGAGGAGTGTCATGCCGGAAGGACGAAACGAACGCGCACCGTCCGGTTCGCCCTCGGTGGCTAACAGTTCGACGGGTGTGCAGCCCGGCACGAAGCAGGATGATTGACATGCGTGCTGTCCGTTCAAGTTTTCCCTGGGTGTCCGCATTCGGGATTTGCCTGTGTCTGGGCGGATGCGTGTTGGGCCCCGACTATACCCGGCCGTCTATCGACACGCCTGCCACGTTCCGCTTTGCGGAGGGTACGCAGGCGCAAATCGCCGATACGGCATGGTGGGCGCAGTTCGGCGATCCCGTGCTAAACGAACTGATCTCCACGGCGCTCGCACAAAACAGGGATCTGAAAATCGCAGCGGCCCGAGTCGACGAGTATCGCGGTCAATTCGTCAGCACGCGCTCGCAGTTGTTTCCGCAGGTCAGCGCCGGTTTCGACGCCGGCCGCCAGCGGGTCTCGCCACTTGCGCAGGCGTCGCTGCCGGCGGGTGCCGGTACGGTCTACAACTCGTTCAATGCCACGTTACCCATCTCATGGGAGATCGACGTGTTCGGCCGCGTGCGACGTCAGACCGAAGCCGCGCGCGCGAATCTGCTCGCCAGCGAAGAAGGCCAGCGGGCCACCATCCTGTCGCTCGTTTCGTCCGTGGCGACCTCTTATATCAATCTGCGCAGTCTCGATCAGCAACTCGAGATTGCGAAAGCCACGGCGACGAGCCGCGCGGGTTCGGTGAAAGTCTTCGAACTGCGCTTCGAGGGTGGCCAGATCTCGCAGGTCGAGCTCGCGCAAAGTCAGTCGGAATATGAGGCGTCACTCGCGGATATTCCGGCCATCGAAGCGCAGATCGGGCAGCAGGAAGACGCGCTCTCGGGACTGCTCGGCCGCAACCCGGGTCCGATTCTTCGTGGCCGCACGCTCGACCAGTTTCAGTCCCCCGCCGTGCCGGCCGGTTTGCCTTCGGCGTTGCTCGAGCGCCGTCCCGACGTGCTGCAGGCGGAACAGAACCTGATCGCCGCCAATGCGTTGATCGGCGCGGCGCGCGCGCTCTATTTTCCGCAGATTTTGCTGACCGGGCTGCTGGGTTCGTCGAGCACGCAGTTGAGCGAGCTCTTCAGTGGGCCTGCGAACGCCTGGTCGTTCGCAGGCGCGCTCGCACAGCCGATTTTCTCGGCCGGCAACATTGCCGGACAGGTCGACCAGGCCAATGCACGGCAGCAACAGGCTCTGTATGCCTATCAGAAGTCGGTTCAGGCCGCATTCCAGGAAGTCAGCGACGCGCTGCTCGGCGTCGAGAAGTCGCGCGAACGGTTGATCGCGCAAGAACGCCAGATCGACGCGCTGAACGCGTATGCGAGGCTCGCGCGGCAACGCTACGAAGGCGGCTACACCAGCTACATGGAAGTCCTCGATGCCGAGCGCAGTCTGTTCAGTGCGCAACTGGCCGGTACGCAAACCCGCAGCAATGAATACATCTCTCTCGTCACGCTTTACAAGGCGCTGGGCGGCGGCTGGGGCGCCGACGCGCCGGCTGGCATGGCGCGAGACGGGACGATGCAAACGGACCAAACCAGATAGAAAAAGCGACGCCGGGTTCAGCGAATGCTGAACAACGGGCGCGACATAGCGAGAGTAGGGCCAGTGGAACGTGAGGAATCCAACAAGGAGAATGATGAGATGTCCAAACTGAATAAACACCTGACCATGCTGTTTGCTACGACGTGCCTTGCGTGGTGGGGCACGCAGACGGATGCGGCGAATCCCCCCGCAACGACGTCGCCGTCGGTTTGGCCTCGCAGCTTCGATGCCGACAATCAGCATGTCGAACTCTACCAGCCGCAGATCGAAACATGGGAAGGCAACCGCATATCGGGCCGCGCCGCGGTAGCCGTCGGCGCGCGCGAGGGCGCGCCGACCTACGGCGTCGCGCATTTTTCCGCGATTGCCGAGATCGACAGATTGTCGGGGCTCGCGCAACTCAGCCACATCGAAATCGCGAGCGTGGAGGTGCCGACCAACCAGGGCATCTCCGATCAGATCAGACGCGCGTTGGTAGCGCACTTGCCGTCAGGCGGGCTGACCACCTCGCTCGATGAACTGCAGACCAGTTACGCCGCGTCGAAGGAACGCGCGGCTACGCAGAGCATCGCCGTGAAGAACGACGCTCCGCGCATCGTTTTCGCGACGCGGCCGACCGTGCTGGTCCTCGTGGACGGTGCGCCGGTCTGGCGGCCGGTGACCGGCACCGACTATCGACGGGCGCTGAACAGCCGCGCGTTGTTGCTGCAAGATGCGAGCGGCACCCTGTATCTACACGCTGCGGGCTACTGGTATTCCGCCGCATCGGTGAGCAGCCACTGGGACGTGCGCAGAGCGCCGCCGCAGGCCCTGGTCGCGGCGGCGCATGCTGCCGAGGCGAGCGCGAAGGCCGATCCTCTGTTGCCGGCCGATGGGCAGCGGCCCGCACGGGTGCCGGTCGTGCTGCTCGCCACGGAGCCGACGGAACTGATCGTGACTGACGGCCAGATGAAGCTGACGCCGGTCGAGGGTGGCGGGCTCCTGTCGGTCTCCAATACCGACCACGCCGTCTTCGTGGACCCTTCGACGAACCAGTACTACGTGCTCATCTCTGGCCGATGGTTCCGCGCCGCCTCCGAAGGCGGCCCCTGGCAGTACGTCCCCGGCAACGAACTTCCCGCGGACTTCGCGAAGATTTCTCCACATGATCCCAAAGCGAACGTGCTGGTCTCCGTGCCGGGCACGCCTCAGGCGAGAGAGGCCGCCATCGCCGCCACGATTGCGCAAACAGCCACGGTCTCGCGCGCGGGCGCTGCACTGAGCGTCAAGTACGACGGCGCGCCACGTTTCGCATCGATCGCGGGCACTACGCTGATTTATGCGATCAACACCGCCACACCCGTGATCGCGGTCGATTCCGGTCACTACTACGCGGTGTCGAACGGCATCTGGTTCATCGCCAATCTGCCGGAAGGCCCATGGCGCGTGGCCACCGAAGTGCCCGGCGTGATCTACTCCATTCCGGCCGGCTCGCCGTTGCATTACGTGGTGTACGTGCGTATCTATTCCGTGACGCCCGATACCGTGGTCGTCGGATATACGCCCGGTTACATGGGCGTCGTCGTGAACGCCGACGGCACCGTGGTCTACGGCACGGGCTATATCTATCCGCCGTATGTCGGCTCGGTCTACTACGGCTATCCGCCCACCTACGGTTACGACGCGGGCTTTGCGCTCAACGCGGTGGCGGGGTTCGCCTTCGGTTTCGCGGCGGGCGCGATCTGGGGCTCGGCCGAACCCTACTGGGGACCGTACTGGGGCGGCGCGGGATGGAACAACGTCAACGTGAACCAGGCCAACTTCTATGGACGCTGGGGACAAGGTACGGTCACGCATGCATCGGGCTGGAACCCGTGGACGGGTACTGAAGGGCGCGGCTCCGCGGTGTCCGGCTATAACCCCACGACCGGAGCGCACTATCAGGGTAGCCGTGGCGCCGCGTTCAATCCGTACTCGGGGAACTATGCGGCCGGGCGCCAGGGTTCATTCGCGAATCCGTCCACCGGGCAGGAGGGCGCCGCGCGCGGCGGCATCGCCGGCAATCAGTACAACGGCAATTTTGCGGGCGGCCGTCAGGTGGCCGGCTACAACGCGCAGACCGGCCGGGCCGGCGCGGCCGAGTTCGGCGTTGCCGGCAACACGCAAACCGGCCAATACTCGACCGCCGGCAAAGGCTTCGTGACCAATCAGTCGAAAGGCAACACCGTGGCCTGGAACAACGGCGACGTCTATGCCGGGCATGACGGCAACGTTTATCAACATACCCAGGGCAACGGTTGGCAACAACACACCGCCAACGGCTGGCAACCGGTTCAGCCGAAAGCGGGCGACGGCAATGATCTGGAGCAGCAGCGCCAGGCGCGCGATGTCGGCCAGCAGAGATTCGATCACACTGCGAACCAACGGGGCGGTGAAAGCGATTCGCTGGGGGCGGGGCGCTTCGGTGGACAAGGCTTTGCCGGTGGCGGGATGAGAGGCGGCGGTTTGCGCCGCTGAACTTTCCTCGCGATTGTCGTCGCTGGTCAGGAGCAGATCATGAGAGAGGCTCGAGGGCAAATCCGGGTGTCAAGCCTTTCTTGTTCCCCGCCTGTTTCATCGCGTTCAGTCCGCTCCGCCCACATGGGAAGGCTGGCGCGCATGCTGCAGGCTCGACGCCGCCTGGCATTCCTCGATCATCGCGCGGAAGGTCGGGGCCGCGTGCGAAGCGCCGGTCGCGCCCGCCTCCGGACCACCTTCCGGCGCGCCGCCGACGCCGACCACCAGCGTCGCCCGTGGCCGCCATTCGCGCGTGCGCCGCAGCATGTTGCGCAGATACGGCGGCGATTCCGGCGCATCGAGCGAGACAATGCAGATGATCGGCGCGTCCTTGAAACTCGGTTCGTCGGCGCGCGCGCTGCGATAGCCCGAATGCGTGGCCATCATCGGCGCGAGACCCTGGCGGCCGAGCAGTTGCACGGCGATCGCGGTGGTGACTTCATCGAACGAACCGCGTCCGGGCACGCACAGCACCGACGTTTTTTCGGTTTCGCGGCGCATCTGTGGGTGCGCTGAAATGTGGCTGTCGTGCCGCTCGGAAAGATCGGCCGAGGCCGAAGCGAGCAGCGCGCTCGCGGTATCGGCGGGTTCGCTGCGTGCGAGGCGGTCCGGCAAGCCGTCGGCGATTTCCAGGTTTTCGACGATGTCCACCAGCGCGTCGTTGATGCGCTGCAACTGGTCCGGCATCAGCACGCCGCGCATCGCATCGTTGCGGGCGAGCTTGAGGCCTTCGAGCGCGACCTTGTCGTAGTAGTCGATCAGCGACATCTCGCGCAAGAGGCGCTCCGCCTGCACGATGGCCTCGTGCGGATCGTCCGCGAGCAGCCGCTGATAGAAGTTCTGCGCGGGTGTGAGCGCGGGCTGATCGCCCAGCAGCACCGTGAGAAAGTTCAGCCGGTCGGCATAGCGCCCCAGCGTGACCACGCACAACGTGAGCGGCGTCGACAGCACGAGGCCAATCGGCCCCCACAGCCAGCTCCAGAAAATCGCCGCCACCACCACCGCGAGCGGCGACAGGCCGGAGCGGTGGCCATACAGCAGCGGCTCGGCGATCTGCCCGGCCACCACGTCGACGACGATGAAAAGGATCAGCGTATAGACCGCCATGGTCCATTGCGGCTGAATCGCGGCCGCGAGGAACACGGCGAGAATCGCGGCGATCCAGATGCCGATATACGGCACGAAGCGCAGCAACGCGGCGATCACGCCGAACAGCAGCGCACCCGGCACGCCGATGATGGCGAGACCGATAGCGATCACGCCGCCCGCGCTCAGATTCACACCGAGTTGCGCGACGAAGTAGCGGGAGAGACGCACGGCGGCGTCATTGATCGCGGTGGTGGTGCGGTGCAGATCGCGCGAGCCGAACAGGCTGATCAAGCGGTCGCGCAAATCCTCGCGTTGCAGCAGGATGAAAATCGTTACAACGAGCACGATGAAGGTCGTTTCGATCGGCGCGATGGCTGGCGACAATGCGCGTTGCGCGAGTTGCATCGGCGTGGGCGACGGCTCGTGCACTTCGACCTGCTGCGGCACGGCGGGCGCATTGCGCGCGGCGCGTCCGGTGGGACGCGGCGGGTTCGGCTTGGGCGGGGCCACGCGCTGCAAGGCGACGGCGGCGCGGCTCATCAGCGAATCGGCGCGGCCGACGGTTTTTTCCTGAACCGTTTCGATCTTCTGCTCGATCGCCTCCTGATACTGCGGCAGGTCGGCCGCGAGTTGCACCAGTTGGGCACCGATCAGCGCACCCACCGCGAGCAAGCTGGCCAATGCGAACAACACGGCAATGAAGATCGACGGCAGTTGCCCCATATGGAACCGCCGCAACATCTGCACGAGCGGCGCAAGCAGGAAGCTGAGCAACACTGAGAGCGTGATCGGGATCAACACCGCGCGGCCGAAGTACAGCGCACACACCACCACCACGCCGGTAATCACCGACGCGAGGCCATGCAGACTGGGCGTGCCCGGTGGGTAAACGCGGTTCGGCCGCCCATGCGGCGGTAACGATATTTTCATGAGCACACTTTCCGATTGAGACGCGCTGTCGTTCTTATGCGGGCCATTCGCGGACATAGAGAGGGCGTCCGGACCAAACGCATGAGCAAATCATATGCCCGGATTGTAGGCGCTTTGACGCAGGACGGCCCATTGCTCAGCCCATGTGCAGACGCAGCAAGCCGAGCAGTTGCGAGCTCGCATACAGCAGCAGGCCGATAAAGCCGCCGACAATCGTCCCGTTGATACGGATGTATTGCAGATCCTTACCAATGTTCAGTTCGATCTGCCGCGACATCTCGTGCGAGTCCCAGTTCTTGACCGTATCGCTGATATGGCGGGTCAGGAATTGCGCGAAGTCCGGCGCCATCGTGCGTGCGGCTTCTTCGAGGTGATCGTTGAGCGATTGGCGCAACGCCGGATCGTGCGCGAGTTCGCGGCCGACCCATTGCCCCATCGCGACCACTCGCGCGTGCAAGGCCGAGTCGCTGCTTTGCAGATCGCGCTTGAGCCACGCGCGCAATTCGCCCCACATGTCTTTCACATACGAACTGAGCGCATCGCCTTCCACCAGATAGCGTTTCAGTTCCTCGCCTTTTTGCAGGAACGCGGGATCGGTTTTGAGCTTGACGATCAGCTTGTGCGCGGCGTCGTCGAACTTCTGGCGCAACTGATGGGTGGGATTCTCGCTGATCTGTTCGAGCATGCGATTCACCGCGTTGGCGATGGCTTCCGCGCCTTTCTCGCCCAGCCATGCCGAAGGCAGAATCTTTTCCATCTTCGGGTACTCGCTCTTCACCCAATCGACGATCCGCTCGGCGATGAACTCGCGCGCATGCGGTTCGCGCAACAGCGCCACGACCTGTTCGATGCCGGCGTCGAGCAACTCCTGATGGCGGCCGTCCTTGGTGAGCGTGTCGAGAATGGCGCCCATCGATTGCGACAGATCCACCTTGGCCAGCACGTCGCGCAGCGCGTCCTTGATGAAGACCTGGATACGCACGTCGTCGGTCAATTCCAGAATGCCGCTGGTGAGCTTGACGACATAGTCGCCCAAACGCGCGGTGTTGGCCGGCTGCGTCAGCCATCCGGTGATGCTGCGCGCCGGGTCGTGTTTCTGGATCAGGCCGACCAGCGAAGGTACATCCAGAAACTTGTCCTGCACGAACACCGCGAGGTTGTCGGCGATCTTGTGCTTGTTCCTTGGAATGATCGCGGTGTGCGCGGAGACGATCGGGATCGGCACGCGGCGAAACAGCGCGACCACCGCGAACCAGTCGGCGAGCGCGCCCACCATCGCGGCCTCGGCGATCGCCTTGATGCCGTCCACCCAGATGCCGCGCGGCAAGAATGCGGTCACCAGGAAAACGCAGGCGGCGGCGAGCAACAGCAGTAGCGGGGTGCGCTTGGCCTTCTTCAGTTCGATTGCTTTGTTCATCGGCGGCAGGGCAGCGGGTCCAGGTCGATTGAGGGATGCGGGGCGCGTGGCTCGCGCGTCCGGAAACGCGAGTGTAGCGCCGCTCGTCAGCGCATGGGCCAGGCCGCTCTTGCCGTCAAGGACTAGCTTTGCCGCGCGGGCACGGTAACATCTGCGGTTAGACTGCGCAGCCTTGTCCGGCGAGGCAGATTGCAATCGAATGGAAGGGAGGCACAGTGATCAGGTTTCTGCACACCGCGGACTGGCAGATCGGCACGCAATTCGGCCAGTTCGAGCCGGACGAAGCGGCGCATCTTGCCGAAGCGCGCTTCGAGACCGTGCGCCGGATCGCCGGAGAAGCTACTGCGCGCAATGTCGACGCGGTGCTCGTGGCCGGCGACGTATTCGATCTGCAAACCGTCTCCGACACGGTGATCCGCCGTCTGTTCGGCGCGCTGCAAGCCTTCGCCGGGGCGTGGATCATGCTGCCCGGCAATCACGACGCCGCGCTTGTCGAGAGCGTGTGGACTCGCGCGCAGCGCCTGAACTGCATCGCGCCGAATGTGCGCCTGGTGCTCGAACCCGGCGTGGTGTTGCTGGACGCCTGCCGGTGCGCGCTGCTGTGCGCGCCGCTCACGCAACGCATCACGTATGACGACACCACTGGTTTCTTCGACAGCACGGAGACGCCGCCCGGTTATCACCGCGTCGGGCTCGCGCACGGCAGCGTGAGCGGAATCCTGCAGGAAGGCATCGACTCGTCGAATCCGATCGCGCCGACGCGTGCGGTGAGCGCGCGTCTGGACTATCTGGCGCTCGGCGACTGGCACGGCCATCTGCGTGTCGATGAGCGTATCTGGTATGCGGGCACGCACGAGCAGGACCGCTTCCGTGCCAACGATCCGGGTTTCATGCTCGACGTCACGCTGAGTGAGCCGGGCGCGCCGCCGGTGGTCGAGCCGGTGCGGGTCGGTCAATATCAATGGCATCGCTGGGAGGAAACGATCGCCGTGCCTACCGATGTGGATACGCTCAACGCGCGCCTCGCCACGCTGGGCAGCCACGACGTGCTGCGCATGACGGTCGAAGGCACAGCCGCGCTGGCCGACGCCGAAGCGCTTCACGTCGCCGTGGAAGAAGCCCGTGCACGTGTGCGAGCCTTGCGCGTCGACCTGAGCGGCCTGCAAGTGCTGCCCACCGACGACGACCTCGCCGAACTCGGCGCGCAAAGCGGCTACCTCGCGAAAGTGGTGGCGCGTCTGCGTGGCTTGCAGGAAGACCCGCAGTCCGACCCGCAGGAGGTCAAGCGCGCCGCCGAGGCATTGCTGCTTCTGGCGCGTTTTCAACGTGAATTGCCGCGCGAAGCGAGGTCCGCATGAAGCTGCAAAGTATTGCGATTCAGGAGTTCAAGCAGTTCACCGGAAAGCTCGTCATCGACGATCTGCAGCCCGGTCTGAATCTCTTTGTCGGTCCGAACGAGGCCGGCAAGAGCACCATTGCCGAAGCCGTGCGCGCCGTGTTTCTGGAGCGCTACAAGGCCTCGCATCTGAAAGACCTGTTGCCGTGGGGCAAGGCGAGCGGGCAGCCGTCGGTCGAAGTGAGTTTCGATCTGGACGGCACGGCGTGCCGATTGTCGAAGCAGTTCGTCACGCGCCAGCGCTGCGAGTTGAAGATCGGCCAGAGCGTATTCGGCGAGGATGAAGCCGAAGACAAGCTCTCGGCGCTGCTCGGTTTTTCGCGTCCCGCGCGTGGACCGTTGAAAGCCGAGAACGCGGGCGTTCCCGGTTTGTTGTGGGTGCAGCAAGGCGGCACGCAGGAGGTGCGCGATTCCACCGGCCATGCGGCGCAGTATCTGCGCGATGCGCTGTCGCAACTGTCGGGCGGCCGCGAATCGGCGGGCGAGGACGCGCTGATCGCCGCCGTGCAGCGTGAGCTTCGGCAACTGCTCACCGCGCGTACGCAGAAGTCCACCGGTCCGCTTGCCGAAGCCGAACAAACGCTCGCCCGGCTGATCGAGGAGCGCAACGAACTGGAGCAGCAGCGTCAACAGTTCGAGGAGAACATCGCGCGTCTCTCCGCGCAGCAGGAGGCGTTCGACGACACGCAGCGCAAGCGTCCTTGGGAACTTCACGAGCAGAAGGCCTTGCAGGCGCAATTGCGCGCCGACGCCGTCGTGCAACTTGAGAGCAGCCTGAAAGGACTTGAGCAGTCGCTCAAGGCAAGTGAAGCCGAACTGGCACTGCCATTGCAACAGGAGCAGAACGCGCTCGAACTGGAAGCGGCCGTCGCGCGCGAGCGCCAGCAACTCGACGCGCTGCGGGCGAGCGTGGCGGCCGTCCAGGCCGAGCACGGGCACGCCGAGGCCAGCGTGACGCAATTCGAGCAGGCTTTCGCCGATGCCAACCGCGCGCTCGAACTGGCCAACGCGGCCGTGACCGCAGCCGATCTGCGCAGCCAGATCGGGCTCTATCGCGCCGAGAGCGAGCGGCTCGAAGCGTCGATCGCCGCCGCCAGCAAAGCGAATGACGCCGTGCTCGAAGCCGCGCGCGAGGCGGCCACGCTCGAAATCGACGAGGCGAAATTGAAGCGGCTCGCCACGCTCGGCAGCGAGCTGACCGTGCTGCGCGCCCGCACCGAAGCCGCGATGACGCGCATCGAATACCGCCTGGACGGCGCGATTACCATCGACGACGAACCAGTGAGCGGCGAGGGCGTGCTGCGTCTGGACGAGGAGAAGCGGATCGGCCTCGGCGCGCTCGGCGAATTGCGGGTGATTCCGGGTGTCTCCGATTTGCCGGCGCGCTTGTCCGAACTCGCGTCGCTCGAAGCCCAGCATGCGCAGTTGTTGCAGGCGCTCGGCGTCGCCTCGCTCGGCGAGGGCGAGTCGAGGCACGAGCGCTGGAAGGCGGCGGTCGCGCAGCAGAAAAGCCAGGCGAAGATTCTCGACGTGCACGCGCCGCAAGGCATCGAGGCGTTGCGCGCGGCATCGGCGACGGCTGCGGCGCGCATGCAAGCCGCCAACGAACGGCTCGCGGGTCTGCCGGACGTGTCGGCTGCGCCGCCGCTCGACGAAGCGCGCCGCAACGCCGAGATCGCGCGCGACGCGTTGGACGCCGCCCGCAAAGTGTTGACCCAGGCGGCCGATAAAAAATCGACCGGCATGGCGAATGAGGAATCACTCGCGGCACAGTTACAGCGCAAGGAAGCGCAGTTGAACGACGAAGCGTTCTGCCGCAATCGCGCGCAGTGGCAAACCAGGATTGTCGAACAACGCGTGCAGGTCGAGGCATTGCGCAAGCAGCGCGAAGGGCGTGAGCGCGAGCTGGAAGCGGCGCGCCTCGACGACCCGGCGGCCGAGGCGAAGCGCTATCGCGCGTCGGCGGAACTCGCGCGCGGCGAGCAGAACGAGCGGCAAGTGAGGATCGCGGGATTGCGCAGTCAACTGGAGACGGTCGGCGCGTCCGGTCTCGGCGAGCGTCTGGCGGCCGTCGAGGCCAAGGTCGAGCAGGCGACGCGGCGCAAGGACGAACTCGGCTTGCGCGCGAGCGCGTTGAGTCTGCTCGACGAAGTGCTGGTCGACGAACGCGACGCCGCAGTGGCGCAATTGCGCGCGCCGTTGACCGAACGGCTCGGCCATTATCTGAAGCGGATTTTCCCGCAATCGACGATCGCGCTCGGCGACGATCTGAGTCCCGCCACGCTGGATCGTTTTGGCCGCGCGGACACGCTCGATGCGCTGAGCTTCGGCACGCGCGAACAGCTCGGCATTCTGACGCGGCTCGCGTACGCGGATCTGCTGAAGGCGTCGGGCCGGCCGACCTTGCTCATGCTCGACGACGCGGCGGTGCATACCGATGCCGCGCGGCGCGATGCGATCAAGCGCGCGCTGATCGACGCGGCCACGCGGCATCAGATTCTGGTGTTCACGTGCCACCCGGAGTTGTGGGACGATCTTGGTGTGCGGCAGCGGGCGATTGACGATCTGAAGGTTGCGGCCTAGCGCTCTTCAAACGCTTCTCTTCGACCAACGATTCAAGGACATCATGAGCGAGCTTTTCCGAGGCATGGATCAAACGGCGCTGCGTGCCGCCTACGACAACGTGGCGGCGGTCGAGGACGTCGCCGAACGCATGCTCGGCTTTCAGACGCGCAGCGCGGCGCTCTATGAAGCCGTGCCGTGCCGGCGCGATGTCGCGTATGGGCCGCGTCCTCGTCAGCGCTTCGACTGGTTGCCGTGTGGTCAGCCGGGTGCGCCGATTTTCGTGTTCATCCACGGCGGTTACTGGCAGGCGCGCAGCAAGGAAGATTTCGCGTTTGTGGCGAGCGGGCCGCTCGCTTGCGGCTTCAATGTCGTGCTGGCCGAGTACACGTTGGCACCGGAGGCGTCGATGACGGACATCGTCGGCGAAATCGAGGCGTTGCTGGCGGCGCTGGCCGACGATCGTGACGGACTCGGCACGCGCGGCCCTGTGTGCCTCGCTGGACACTCGGCGGGCGGGCAACTGAGTGCGCATTTTCGGGCGCATGAAGCGGTCGTGCATGCCATGCCGATCAGCGCGCTGGTGGATCTGGAGCCGATCGCGATGTCGTGGCTGAACGACAAACTGCAACTCACGCCGCACGAGATCGAAGCCTATAGTCCGATGCGCCATATCGGTCGCGGCGTGCCGATGACTATCAGCGTCGGCACGGCGGAATTGCCGGAACTGATTCGCCACTCGGACGAATATGCGGCGGCGTGTCAGCGGGCGGGCGAACGGGTGGAGTTCGTACCGTTGCCCGGATGCAATCACTTCACGATTCTGGAAGACCTGGCGCGGCCGGATGGCGTACAAATGCGGGCGCTGCTCAAGGCGATGAAAATGTAGCGCGCGGGCTGGTGTCGCTCAGTCGGCGCGCTTCCCACTCACTCATACCAGCGCGGCGTATAAACCCACTCACTTCCTTCGGCCGCGTTGCCAAACCGCCGCGTCGTGGACGACCCCACGATCACCATCGTGCGCATATCCACATCGGACGAACGCAGTTCGCCTAGCGTGAGCGTGCGCAGCGTGCTGCCGGGCCGGCCGATGTCGCGGCCCAGCACCACCGGAGTGTGGGCCGCGCGATATTCCCGCACGATGTCCAGCGCTTTATCCAGTTGCCAGGGTCGGGCGCGCGAAATCGGGTTATAGAACGCCATCACCAGGTCAGCTTGGGCCGCATGCCTCAGACGCGTTTCGATGATCGTCCAGGGCTTCAGATTGTCGGACAGCGACAGCATGCAGAAGTCATGACCCAACGGCGCACCGGCTTGCGCCGCTGTTGCCATCGCCGCCGATACACCCGGCACGATCGCCAGTTCGACCGCGGCCCAGCCCCTGTTTTGCGACACCTCTAACGCTTCGAGCACCGCCGCCGCCATCGCGAATACACCCGGATCGCCCGACGACACCATCACCACCGCGCGTCCCTCGCTCGCCAGTTCGAATGCATGCCGCGCGCGTTGCATTTCCTCGCGATTGTCCGTGCCGCGCACGCGCTGGTCGGCGCGCAACGGGCCCGCCATCTTCACGTAGGTGTCGTAGCCGAGAATATCGGTGGCATCGTTGAGCGCCGTGCGAGCGGCCGGCACCATCAGATCGGTGCGGCCGGGGCCGAGGCCGATCACAGTGAGGCGGCCACGCGCGCGGCCGATGGTGTTCGGATCGATGGCGAGCGGCGCCAACGCCAGCGCGACGCCTGCCGGCGAATCGTTGTGCAGCGTTTCGTAGGGAATGCGCAGCGCGGCATGCACCAGGTTGCCCGGCGGCTCGCCATCTTCGGGACGTGTCAGCGCGAAACGCAACGGCACGTTGAGGTTCGCCGCGGCCTCGCCAAGCGCCGGGTCCGCCATGTGTTCAGACGAGGCCAGCAATGCCGCAAGCGACAACGGCGCGAGACCCTGCGCGTCCAGTGCCTCGCGCACGCGCGCCACGATGTCGCCATCCACGGCCGACACCGCCGCGACCACACTGCGTGGATGAATCACCAGTTCATCTTCGCGTCCGTCCCACGCACGCGGCGTCACGCGAATCGCAAGACGCGCCGAGGCGGAGCGGGGTAGTTGCGCGTCATCGAGCCACGGCGCTTCGCCTTCGATGCGCGTGCTTTCACCGGCAAGCAGATCCGACACGAAGCGCTTGCCTTGGCCGATGTCGGCGAGCGTATAGCCGTCGGGCGGATTGAGCACGCAGGCGCCGAAACGCAGTTCACCGCTCGTCGTGATGGCGGGCGGCACGGCCAGCATCGCGGCTATCTCGCGCGCCATCAGGTTGACGCCGGCGAGACCGCCGAGCAGCGGCACGACCGCGCTGCCTTCTTCGGCGACGGCGAGCACCGGCGGCTCGACGCCTTTATTCGACAACGACTGCGCCAGACAACGAATCACGATCCCCGCCGCGCACAACGCGACAATCGGCGTGCCGCGTGCATACAGTTCGCGCAGATGCGCGCCGAGTTCGCTGTACGACACGTCCGCTTCGACGCGTCCCTGCAGCGCATGCACCTGGCTATCGGCATACAACGCCTGAATGCGCCGCGCCGTCGCCAACGCGCCCGTGCCGAGAACCACGATTGCGGGCGCGCTCATCCTTGCCATTTTTCCCCCGGCACCACGAGCAGCGAAAAATACGGCGACGCCATCGGATCCACGTCGGCGAGCGGCACGATGCGTTGATTGCCCATTGTCGCGCGTTCGACGTAGAGCGCGCGGTCCGCGAGACCGAGTTCACCGAGCACGCGCCGCACCTTGTCGAAATTGCGGCCGAGTTTCATCACGACGGCGGCGTCGGCATCCGCGAGACGGCGGCGCAATTCGTCTTCGGGCAACACGCCCGAGAGCACCGACAAGCTCTGGTTGCGATACACCAGCGGCGCGCCGAGCACGGCGGCGCCGCCGAGCATCGAGCACACGCCCGGCACCACTTCGCTCTCGTAGCGCGCCGCGAGCCGGTCGTGCAGATACATGTACGAGCCGTAGAAAAACGGATCGCCTTCGCAGATCACGGCGACGTCGCGGCCCGCGTCGAGGTGCGCGGCGACGACTTCCGCGGCCGTGTCGTAGAAGTCGGCAATAATCGCTTCATACGAAAGCGGCGGTTCGAGCGCTTCGGTGGTGACGGGATAGACTAGCGGCAGATGCTGCTGCGCGTCGTGCAAATGCGCCTCGATGATGCTGAACGCGTTGCCTTTCTTGCCCTTCGCGACGAAGTACGCGATCACCGGCGAAGCCTTCAGCAAACGCAGCGCTTTCAGCGTGATGAGTTCCGGGTCGCCGGGGCCGACGCCGAGTCCGAACAAACGTCCTTGCGCCGTCATTTATTCGACCTCCGTGGCCAGCGCGTTCACGGCGGCCGCGGCCATCGCGCTACCGCCGCGCCGGCCGTGCACCACCACGTAGGGCACGCCGCGGCTGTCGTCCGCGAGCATGGCTTTCGATTCGGCGGCGCCGACGAAGCCCACCGGAAAGCCGAGAATCAGCGCAGGTTTGGGTGCGCCGGCGTCGAGCATATCGAGCAGATGAAAGAGGGCGGTCGGCGCATTGCCGATCACGACGACACTGCCCGCCAGATGCGGCCGCCACAATTCGAGCGCGGCCGCCGAGCGCGTATTGCCGAGTTCGCGTGCGAGCGCCGGCACGTCCGGATGCGAGAGCGTGCAGATGACTTCGTTGTTGGCCGGCAGCCGCGCACGCGTGATGCCTTGCGCGACCATGCCGGCGTCGCACAGGATCGGTGCGCCTTGCGCGAGCGCCGCGCGGCCCGCTGCGCCCGCGCCTGCGGAAAACCGCAGATCGTCGATCACATCGACCATGCCGCACGCGTGGATCACGCGCACCGCGAGTTTCTCGAGGTCGGCGGGAACGCGCGACAAGTCGGCCTCCGCGCGGATCGTCGCGAAGGATTGGCGATAGATCTCCTGACCGTCGCGAATGTAATCAAGCATCGGTGTCACTCCGGGCGAGGCGTTCGAGCATGTCGGCGGCCTCGCCGATCGTCAGTTGGCGTGCGACGCACTGGCCGAAACCGGGCTGGCCGTCGCGTCGATAAAGGTCATAGAGGCCGGGCGCCGCGGCGAGCAGCGTGTACGGCGCGCAATGCGCGGCGGCGCACGAGCGCGAGCAGCCGCTCAGATGCACGTCGACGCCGGCAGGCAGGCGGGCGGCGAGACGCAGCGCGTCGGCCTTCGTGTCGGTGAGGCTCTTCGCGCAGCCGGTTGAGCCTGCGCAGGCGATCAGGCGTGTGATGGCTTGCGCGGGATCGCAGGCGAGGCCGAGCGTGTTTAGACCGGACAGCACTGTCGGGACGGCGTGTGTGGCGATGTCGGGTAGCAGCACGCTTTGCCAGGGTGTCAGGCGAAGCGTGCCGTCGCCGTGCTGTTGCGAAAGCGCGGCGAGGCCGTTGAGGGCGTCGGCGTCGAGGCGTCCGAGCGGCGGCTGGCCGCCGACGTGCCAGGTTTCGAGAGCGCGTTGAGCGTGGGCGCCGAGGCGAAGGTTGGCGTCGGCTGGTGTGCTGCGGTGCCAGTTGCTCAGCACGGTGTCTCGTGTCAGCGGGAAGTCGAGATAGCGCTGTGCGTGATGCAGTAGCGTATCGACGGAATGCGCGGCTAGCAGGTGACGCATGCGTGTGGCGTCGGCGGTGGCGAGGTCGAGGAATGTGAGGAGCAGCGCGCGTACCAGTGCGGGGACTTGTGAAGGCAGGATCGCGGCTAGTGCATCTGTGGCGTCTGCGCTGGGCTTTTCCGGCGCGATGTGCTCGCATTGCGTTGGCGAGCCAGCATAGGCGCGAACAGGCGGACAACCCGCCAGCCCGAACACGAACCGCATGCCATCCCCTTCTTGCGATGCCGCCAGCCACACATCGTGCGGATGATCCACTCTCGCGAGCCGCTCGCCGCCGTCCAGCAGGAGCGCGAATTTCGGCGACAGCGCCGCGAAGCGCGCTTCGCTTTGCAGCAGAGTGAGCAATTCGGCGCATAGCGGGCGAGTGTCGAACAGTGCGAACGGATCGCGCCCGGCAGTTGGGCTGATCATTACGTTGCGGACATCGTCCGCGGCTGCGGCGGCGGTGATTGCGCGGGCAGCGTCGGCTGTGTTCCCGGCGATTGCATCCGCAGCGTCGGCGGCTTTTGCGTACACGCCGTTCCCGGCTTCGGCGTCCGCGGCGTTCGCCGCGCCCGGCGCCGGCATCGGCCCGAGACCTGCATCGACCAAAGCCGCGATCAACGCCGCTTCCTCACCACGCTTCACCCCTCGCACCTGCACATTCGCGCGATTCGTCAGTTCAACCACTCCGGCCGCGTACCGTGCACTAGCCTGCGCGATCACCCGAGCCTGCGCCGCACTCAGCTCACCGCCGGGCAGCTTGATCCGGCAAATCCCGCCGTCGCGCGCGGCGACGATGCGCAGCAGTCCCGGACACGCCGAGGGCCGTGGCGTTGGGGCCGCGTCGGACAAAACGGTGGAAGGCGAAGCTTGATTCAAGACGGACACCGGGTTTAGCGTCGCGCGACGGCCCGAGCATGCCCTGAGGCGGGCATGGCTGCGGCATCGGTACACCCCGCCCGATGTTGGCTGGCACGAACAGTCTCGCCGGCAGGTCTCCTGGCTGGCAGGTCATGGTCCGCCGCGGCCTTCCCGGTCGAACCAGTGGCGTGGAGCGCAGGCGGACTCGCTGCATACAGTTGCGGGGGCAGCCACAGCGCACTGTGTTCCCTCTTCGGCCCCGAAGGGCACCGGCGGCTGTATTATGCCTTTTTTCGAACAGCACAACGAGGCTGGACGCTTTGATCGGCGTGGCACAGCGCATTATTTGAAGACACAGAATGAGGATGGATGCATGCCGGCGTGGCTGACGGTGGTGGGCATAGGCGACGACGGCTTCGCCGGTTTGGGAAGGCCTGCGCGGCGTGCTTTGCTGAAAGCGTCGGTGGTGTACGGCGGCGAACGCCATCTGGCGATGCTGCCCGCGCGCCTCGCCGCGCGCCGTGCCGCGTGGCCGCGTCCGTTCGACCTCGCGCCGTTGCTGGCCGAGCGCGGCGGCGCCGTGTGCGTGCTGGCGAGCGGCGACCCGATGCTATTCGGCGGCGGCGCGACGCTCGCGCGGCAATTGCCGGCGGGGGAGTTGCGGGTGTTGCCCGCGCCGTCGTCGTTGTCGCTGGCGGCCGCGCGCCTCGGCTGGCCGTTGCAGGACGTCGCGACGGTATCGCTGGTGGGCCGGCCGTTGCCCACGCTGAACGCGCATCTGCACGACGGCGCGCGCGTGTTCGTGCTGAGCGCGGACGGGCGCACGCCTGCGGCGCTCGCGGAACTGCTGAACGCACGCGGTTTCGGCGCGACCCGCATGAGCGTGCTGGAACACCTGGGCGGCGAGTTGGAACGGCGCATCGACGCTCGCGCGGATCAGTGGTCCGCGGGCGACGTGGCCGCGCTGAACCTGATCGCGCTCGACTGCCGCGCCACCGAAGGCGCGCCGCGTCTGCCGCTGACCTGCGGTTTGCCCGACGACGCCTTTCTCCACGACGGCCAGTTGACCAAACGCGACGTGCGCGCGATCACGCTCGCGCGCCTCGCGCCGACGCCGGGCGAATTGCTGTGGGACGTGGGCGCGGGCAGCGGCTCGATCGGTATCGAATGGATGCGAGCGCATTCCACCTGCCGCGCGATTGCGATTGAAGGGCACGCGGAGCGGCAACGCTTTATCGAACACAATCGCGATGCGTTGGGCGTGCCGGGGCTGCAACTCGTCGCGGGGCGCGCGCCTGAAGCGCTGGAGGGATTGCCGGTGCCGGATGCTGTGTTCATCGGCGGCGGTGTGACTGTGCCGGGCGTGCTGGAGGCATGCTGGGTTGGTCTGCGCGAAGGTGGGCGGCTGGTCGCTAATGCGGTCACGTTGCAAGGCGAGGCGGTGTTGGCGGCATGGCGCGAACGGCATGGCGGGACGTTGACGCGGATCGGATTGGGGGATGCGCAACCGCTTGGCGGTTTCGATACGTGGCGGCAGGCGTTGCCGATCACGCTGCTGGAGGTGACGAAGCAGGCGAGCGGCGGGGGCGTGAACACGATTCGAACCAACAAGGTGACTAACGCCACAAGCATCACAAACGCGACGAACACCACCCAAGAACCCTGATGCGCGAAGAAACGCCCGAACAACCCGCGCCGCTGCGTAGCGGCTACACGACCGGCAGTTGCGCCACCGCGACGTCGCTGGCGGCGGCGCGCCTGTTGCTCGCGGGTGTCGTCAGCGAAGTCGCGGAGATCGTGTTGCCGAAGGGCCAGCATGTGCCGATGCCGCTGGTGTTCTGCCGCCTGATCGACAATGGCAACGGCGGCGCCGAGGCCGGCACGATCAAGGACGCCGGCGACGATCCCGACGTCACGCACGGCGCGGTCGTCTTCGCTCGCGTGCGTCTCGTCGCCGAACCAGGCGTGATATTTCGCGCGGGGCCGGGTGTCGGCACGGTGACGCGCGCGGGATTGACGCTGCCGGTCGGCGAGCCCGCTATCAACCCGGTGCCGCGCAGAATGATGACCGAGCACCTGGCCGAACTCGCGGCGGAGCATGCGTACGGAGGCGGCTTCGAAGTGACGATCGGCGTCGAAGGCGGCGAAGCGCTCGCGCTGAAAACGATGAACCCGCGCCTCGGCATTCTCGGCGGGTTGTCGATCCTCGGCACCACCGGCATCGTGCGGCCTTTTTCGTGTTCGGCGTATATCGCGTCGATTCATCAGGGCATCGATGTCGCCCGCGCGAACGGCTATACCCATCTCGCCGCCTGCACCGGCAACGCGAGCGAGGACGCGATGCGCGCGCATTACGGCCTGCCAGATATCGCACTGATCGAAATGGGCGACTTCGTCGGCGCGGTGCTCAAGCATATGAAGCGCGCGCCAGTCGAGCGTCTGAGCGTGTGCGGCGGCTTCGGCAAGCTCAGCAAGCTGGCGGCGGGGCATCTCGATCTGCATAGCCGCAATTCGAGCATCGACCTCGAACGGCTCGCGCAATGGGCCGCCGAACATGGTGCCGACGACGCGCTCCAGGCAGCGATCCGCGCGGCCAACACAAGTCAGCAGGCGGTCGCGTTGGCGCGCGCGCGGCAGGTGCCGCTCGGCGATATCGTCTGCCGGCATGCGCTGGCGGTGGCACGCGAGATCGTGCCGCCGCAGGTCAACGTCGAAATGTTCGCGATCGACCGCCAGGGCTTGCTGATCGGAGCCGCGCAATGAAGCGGATTCTGCTGCTCGGCGGCACCGGCGACGCGCTGCGGATCGCGCGGCAACTCGGCCCTGAGCACGTGTATAGTCTCGCCGGCCTCGGCAAGGTGCCGGACGATCTGGCGTGCACGGTGCGAGTCGGCGGCTTCGGCGGCAGCGAAGGTATGGCGCGCTACATCGAAAGCGAGGGCATCGGCCTCGTGATCGACGCGACACATCCCTATGCCGCGCAAATCAGTGCGAATGCGGCGCAGGCGAGCCGCGCCGCACGCGTGCCGTATTGGGCGCTGCGCCGCCCGGCCTGGCAGCCGCAAGCCGGCGACGATTGGCGCGTAGTCAGCGACTGGAACGAGCTCACGAGTGCGCTGGCGCCGTTCAGAAAGCCACTCTTCACGCTCGGCCGCGAACCGCTCGCGCATCTCGACGAGGTTCCCCCGCATCAGTTCTGGACCGTGCGTTGTCTCGAAGCACACGCAGACACGCCGCGTGCGCGGATGCTCGCGGCGCGCGGCCCATTCACGCTGGAAGGCGAGCGCGCGCTGTTCGCCCTGCAAGCCTTCGACGTGGTGGTCAGCAAGAATAGCGGCGGCAACGCGACCGAGGCGAAGCTCGAAGTCGCGCGTGAACGCGGCTTGCCGGTCGTGATGCTGAGCCGACCCGAGTTGCCGGCGGCAGAGAGGGAGTTCGAACGAGTTTCAGATCTGCTCGACGCGCTGCAAGCCGCAGCCTGAATCGCACATGCATGCCATGCCGCCCCAACGAATCATGGAGTAGTGAATGACGGTGTTTTTTATCGGCGCGGGTCCAGGCGACCCGGAACTGATCACGGTGAAAGGGCAGCGCCTCGTGCGCAGCTGTCCGGTGATCCTGTACGCGGGTTCGCTCGTGCCGGCCGCGGTGCTCGAAGGTCACGCGGCGCAGCAGGTCGTCAACACCGCCGAGCTCGACCTCGATCAGATCGTCGCGTTGCTCGCGGCGGCGCATGCCAAAGGCCAGGATGTGGCGCGCGTGCATTCCGGCGATCCGTCGCTGTACGGCGCGATCGGCGAACAGATCCGCAGGCTGCGCCAACTGAAGATTCCCTACGAGATCGTGCCGGGCGTCACCGCCACGGCGGCAAGCGCGGCGGCGCTGGGTTGCGAACTCACGTTGCCCGATATTTCGCAGACGCTGATCCTCACGCGCTTCGCGAGCAAAACCAGCATGCCCGACGGCGAACAACTGGCCGACCTCGCCCGTCATCGTGCGACGATGGCGATTCACCTCGGCGTGCGGCACCTCGCGCGCATCGTCGATGAATTGCGGCCGCATTACGGCGGCGCGTGTCCGATCGCGGTGATCTACCGCGCGAGTTGGCCCGACGAGGAGAAGATCACCGGCACGCTCGACGACATCGTCGGCAAGGTGCAATCGACCTCCATCGAGCGGACCGCGTTGATTCTGGTCGGACAGGTGCTCGCCGCGGAAGGCTTCGCGGACTCGACGCTGTACGCGAAAGACTGAACCTGCCTACGTGAAAAAGCCCATCCGCGCGACACGACACCGTGCACGGATGGGCGATCAACGCTAGATCAACGTTGATCCCTTTACGCCGTCAATTCATCCGGCTGCCTCGCCGCCAGCTTCACACGCAATGCCTTGGCGGCCCGAACCATATTCGTCAGCGCCGCTTCGGTTTCCGGCCAGCCGCGCGTCTTCAGCCCGCAATCCGGATTGACCCACAGGCGTTCGGCCGGAATCACTTCGCACGCGCGTTCCAGCAGACGCTGCATGGCTTGCGCATCCGGTACGCGCGGCGAGTGGATATCGTAGACGCCGGGGCCGATTTCGTTCGGATACGCGAAGGCGCCGAAGCCGTCGAGCAGTTCCATCGCCGAGCGCGAAGTCTCGATGGTGATCACGTCGGCATCCATTGCGGCAATCGACGGCAGAATGTCGTTGAACTCCGAATAGCACATATGCGTATGAATCTGCGTTTGATCGGCGACGCCCGCCGCTGAAATGCGGAACACGCGCGTGGCCCATTCCAGATAGGCGGCCCAATCGTCGCGACGCAACGGCAAGCCTTCGCGGAAAGCCGGTTCGTCGATCTGGATGATGCGAATGCCGGCCTTTTCCAGATCCAAGACCTCGTCGCGGATCGCGAGCGCGAGTTGCAGCGCGGTGGTCGAGCGCGGCTGGTCGTCGCGCACGAACGACCATTGCAGCATCGTCACCGGGCCGGTCAGCATGCCTTTCATCAAACGCTGCGTGAGCGATTGCGCGTAGCGCGTGGTCTCGACCGTCATCGGTTCGGGACGGTAGACTTCGCCGTAAATGATCGGCGGTTTCACGCAGCGCGAGCCGTAGCTCTGCACCCAGCCGTTTTCCGTGAACGCATAGCCCCACAACTGTTCGCCGAAGTATTCGACCATGTCGTTGCGTTCGGCTTCGCCGTGCACCAGCACGTCGAGCCCCAGCTCTTCCTGTTTGCGCACGGCGATCTCGATCTCGGCGCGCATGCGCTGCAGATAGTCGAGCGCGCGCAGTTCGCCGCGCTTGTAGGCGGCA
The DNA here is from genome assembly GCF_046027395.1 of Paraburkholderia dipogonis. Classification (GTDB taxonomy): domain Bacteria; phylum Pseudomonadota; class Gammaproteobacteria; order Burkholderiales; family Burkholderiaceae; genus Paraburkholderia; species Paraburkholderia dipogonis_A. The sequence continues at coordinate 45,796 of NZ_JAQQEG010000009.1, forward strand.
CGCGCCTGGCGGATCGACGGCGTTTGCGGGAACGAGCCGATCGTGGTGGTCGGCAGGAGCGGCAGGCCGAGCGCCTCACGCTGCAGGCGATTGCGTTCGGCGAACGGGCTTTGCCGTTCGGCCATCGCGCTGCTCACCGCGGCCACGCGTTTTTGCACGAGCGCGTTGACCACCGCGCTGGAGCGGCGGCGTGCTTCGAGCGCGCGGTCGGTTACGGCGAGCGTCGCTGCGGCTGCGGCGGGATCGCGCAAGGCGAGGGCGAGCGTGGCGACTTCGTCGAGTTTTTCGGTGGCGAAGGCGAGCCAGGATTTCAGATCGGCGTCGAGTTTTTTCTCCGCGTCGAGCGAGACCGGCACATGCAGCAGCGAGCACGACGACGAAACCCACAAGCGCTCGCCGAACTCCGCATGCAAGGCCTGCAACGATTCGACGATCTCGCCGAGATCCGCGCGCCAGATATTGCGGCCATCGATCACGCCGGCCGACAACACCGCGTGCGCGGGCAAGGCCGCCCGCCACGCGTCGAGTTGCTGCGGGGCGCGCACCAGGTCGAGATGCACGCCGGCGATGGGCAGCGCGGCCACACGCGGCGCGTGCTCGGCGGCGCTTTCGAAGTACGTGGCCAGCAGCACTTTCACACCCGACGTGCCGAGCACGTCATACGCGGCGGAAAACGCGTCGAGCCATTCAGCGGGCAGATCGACGCACAAGGCCGGCTCGTCCAACTGCACCCATTCGATACCGCGCTGCTTGAGCTTGTCCAGCAAACGGCTGTAGCGGATCACGAGCTTCGGCAGTAACGACAAACGGTCGAAACCGGCGACATGGCTCTTCGACAACCACAGGTAAGTGATCGGCCCGATCAGCACGAGCTTGACCGGCAGATTCAGCGCGAGCGCTTCGTCGATCTCCTCGAACAGCCACTCGACGCCGCCGTCGAAGCTCGTCTGCGGTCCCAGTTCCGGGACGAGGTAGTGGTAGTTCGTGTCGAACCATTTGGTCATTTCCATCGCCGGTTGCGCGGCGTTGCCGCGCGCGAGCTCGTAGTACTGCGCGAGCGACAGCGCCTTCGCATCGAAGCCGAAACGCTGCGGCAATGCGCCGAGCAGCGCGCTCAGATTGAGCATCTGGTCGTAGTAGGCGAAGTCGCCGACGGTGACGAAATCCAGCCTGGCGTCCTGCTGCAATTGCCAATGACGGGCGCGCAGTTCGCGCGCGACGCCACGCAGATACTGTTCGTCGGATTCGCCGCGCCAGAACGATTCCTGCGCGAATTTCAGTTCGCGCTGTGCGCCGATGCGAGGAAAGCCGGGAATATGCGTGCGGGCCATGTGAAGTCCTGTTGTGCGTTGTGTGAATTGGCGCCCAGTGTGAAAGTCGCGCTATGATTCATCAAGCGACATGTTTTCACCAATGTATGAGCCAGATTCATATCCAACCTGATTCGACTAAAGCGGAGCCATCTCATGCTTGAGCTTCGCCACTTGCGTTCGCTGATCGCCATTGCCGATTCGGGCAAGCTGGTGGCGGCCGCCGAGCGCGTGCATCTGAGCCAGTCGGCGCTCTCGCATCAGATTCGCGATATCGAGGCGCACTACGAGGTGTCGCTGTTCGAGCGCACCAAACAGGGCTTGCGCTTTACCGCCGCCGGTGAGCGGCTGCTGGCGCTCGGCCGTGAGACGATCGCGGCGGTGAGCGCGGCGGAGCGCGATCTCGTGCGCCTGAAGGGCGACACGCGCGGCGAGTTGCGGATCGTGCTGGAATGCCATACCTGCTTCGACTGGCTGATGCCGGTGATGGACGAGTTCCGCCGGCGCTGGCCGGAAGTCGAAGTGGATCTGGTCGCCGGCTTCCACGCGGACCCGCTGCGGTTGCTGAGCGACGGCAAGGCCGATGTGGTGATCGGCTCGAAACCCGCCACGCGGCGTAGCCTGCATATCGCGCCGCTGTTCCGCTTCGAGATCCTGGTGGTGATGGCCAACGAGCATCGGCTGCGCAACAAGCGCCGCGTGGTGTCGGACGATCTGCGCGACGAGACGTTGATTACCTATCCGGTACCCGAGGCGCGCATCGATCTGATTCGCGAGGTGCTGGAGCCGGCCGGCATCAAGCTCGAACGACGCACGGCGGAACTGACCATCGCCATCATGCAACTGGTGGCGAGCCGCCGCGGGATCGCGGCGCTGCCGAACTGGGGTGTGAAAAACTACGTCGATCACGATTACGTGCTGGCCAAACGCGTCGGCACGCAGGGACTGTGGAGCGAGCTGTTCGCGGTGGCCGGGAAAGGCTTCGCGAGCCGGCCGTATTTCGATGATTTCGTCACGATCGTGCGCGATACCTGCGCAGCGCAACTCGACGGCATCGAGTTGCTGACGGCCGAAGGCCAGGCGGCCTGACGGCCGCTCGGCCAGTTCAGCGGTACATCACGAACCCGATTTCAACTGCGCCCACAAGCGGCCTTCCAGGCGCTTGATCTGCGCAGGCAAGGGCTTGAGCAGAAACAGCGTCTTCAGCACGGGCTCAGGCGGATACACGGTCGGGTCGTTGAGAATTTCCGGCCGCACGAATTTACGCGCGGCGGCATCCGCGTTCGGATAGAACACGGCGTTGGTAATGTCGGCGTGCACTTCGGGGCGCTCGATATAGTTGATCCAGTTGAGCGCCGCTTCGGGATGCGGCGCATCTTTCGGTATCGCCATCATGTCGAACCAGACCGGCGCGCCGCCTTGCGGAATGAAGTACTTGACCTCGTAGCTCTTGCCGGCTTCACGCGCGCGATGGCTCGCCATCGACACATCGCCCGACCAGCTCAGCGCGAAGCAGACGTCGTCGCCGGCGAGGTCGTTGATGTAGCTCGTCGCGTTGAACTGTGTGATATACGGGCGAATCTTTTTCAGCGCGTCATACGCGGCCTGATAGTCGGCGGGATTCTCGCTGTTGGGGTCGCGGCCCAGATAGTGCAGCGTGACCGCGAACACATCGGACGGCGCGTCGAGCACGGAAACGCCGCAACTCTTCAGCTTGCTCAGGTACTCTGGCTTGAACAGGATGTCCCAGTTATCGAGTGGCATCTCGCTGCCGAGAATCTTTTTCACGCGAGTGACGTTGTAGCCGAGCCCTGTCGTGCCCCACGCCCACGGCACCGCGTACTGATTGCCGGGGTCCGCGTCGGCGACGAGCTTCAGCAGATTGCGGTCGAGGTTCGCCAGATTCGGCAGCTTCGATTTGTCCAGCTTCTGATAGATGCCGGCTTCGATCTGTTTCGCGAGAAAGTTCGAGGTCGGCACCACGACGTCGTAGCCGGTGGATCCGGTCAGCAGTTTGGCTTGCAAGGTCTCGTCGCCGTCGTACACGTCGTAGCGCACGTGAATGCCGGACTCTTTCTCGAAGTTCGGCACGGTGTCTTTCGCGATGTAGTCCGCCCAGTTGTACAGGTTGAGCTGTTTTTCGTCGGCGTGCGAGGCGGCGCTGAATGCCCCGAGCAGTAGTGCGGCCAGAAGCGGTTTCATCGAAGTGTGGGGCATGTCGGTCATCTCGTCCGGAAAGAGTTCAACGGGCCACGGGCGCGCTTACAGGCGCGCGAGGCGTTGCAGCTTCTGATTGCGCATCAGGCACAGCATGTCCGCCGCGAGATGTGCTGCGGCGAGGGCGGTTACGTCGCTGTGGTCGTACGGCGGCGACACTTCCACCACGTCCGCGCCGACCAGATTCACGGCGCCCAGCGCGCGCACGATCTCCAGCGCCTGCGCCGAACTCAGGCCGCCCGCCACCGGCGTGCCCGTGCCGGGCGCGAAGGCGGGATCGAGACAGTCGATGTCGAAGGTGAGGTAAGTGGGCGCGCTGCCGACAATGCCCAGCACTTCGTCGATCGTCGCTTGCGTGCCGTTGCGATGGACCCACGGCGCGTCGAGAATGCGCACGCCCATGAAGTCGTCGTTCCAGGTGCGAATGCCGATCTGCACCGAACGCGCGGGATCGATCAGCCCTTCGCGGATCGCCTTATAGAACATCGTGCCGTGGTTCAGCGAATCGGGGTTGTCGTCCGGCCAGGTGTCGCAATGCGCGTCGAAATGGATCAGGCTCAGCGGTTTGCCGTATTTCTCGGCGTGCGCGACCAGCAACGGATACGTGATGTAGTGGTCGCCGCCGAAGGTCAGCATGCGCGTGCCGGTGGCGAGAATGCCGCGGGCGTGCGCGATGATCGCGTCGCGAATGCCCAGCGGGTTGTGCGCGTCGAACCAGCAGTCGCCGTAGTCGACCACATTCAGATGATCGAAAGGATCGACGCCCCACGGAAACGCGCCGAGTTCCGCCAGTTGTACGGAGGCGGCGCGCACGCCCGCCGGACCGAAGCGCGTGCCGGGGCGGAAGGTCGTGGCGAGATCGAGCGGAATGCCCGAGACGGCGACGTCCACGCCGCTGAGGTCGCGCGAGTACGGGCGGCGCATGAATGACAGCACGCCCGAGTAGGTCGGCGCGGCAGGCTGGCCGCCGTCCTGGGCAGGGCTTTTCAAATACGGGTGCGGGGAGTTCAGATTCAGGGGCATGCGAGCGATCCAATCGGTTTGAATGAGGCGCCCGTCGCACAAATATTTCTCATGTCTGCCGCAATGGCAAATGAGCGGCGAGTTATGCGTGACGGGCAACTGGGTCTATGATTGCGGGGAAAAATTCCGACGAAAAGCGAAGAATCTTGCTGGAAGTATCGATATTTCTAATATCTGACCTCGACCGCCCAATGCGAAGACTTCCCCCTCTGCAAGCCTTGCTCGCCTTCGACGCCGCCGCGCGTCTCGGCAGCTTCACGCGCGCCGCGCAGGAACTGGCGCTGACGCAATCGGCGATCAGCCATCAGATCCTGCAACTCGAGGAGTGGACCGGGCAGCCGCTGTTTCGGCGCATCGGCCGGGGCGTGGCGCTGACAGCCGCTGGCACGCTGTACGCGCAGACCGTGACGACGGCGCTCGCCACGCTTGCCGACGGGCGCGATCGCATCGAGCCGTACGGCAATCCGGATTCGGTGATTCTCGTGTGCACGCCGCAATTCGCTTCAGGCTGGCTGATGCCGCGCATGCGTGTGTTCGCCGAGGCCTTGCCCAATCTGGAGCTCTGGCTCGTCACCGGCGAGGAAGTCAACGAGATCGATCGCGTGGATGTCGACCTGGTGGTGTCGGCGAAGGCAATCCGTACGCCGGAAGTCGTGTGCGAGCTGTTGCTCGAAGAAGCGGCCGTGGCGATCTGCGGACCGATGACGGCGAGCCGTCTGCGCGACGCGCCGTTTCCCGAGGTGTTGACGCAAGCGCCGTTGCTGGTTCACGAGGCGCATCCCGAATGGGCGCCGTGGCTGCCCGAATTGAGGCGCGGCGGCTTGCGCACGCGCCGGGCCATGACGGTCAGCGATCCACGTTTTCTCGTAGCCGCAGCGGAACAGGAAGCGGGCATCGCGATGGTGTCGCGACTCGACGCGGGCGACGCGCTGACGAGCGGCCGCGTCGAAGTTCTGCCACAAGTGCCGGGCTTCGCGCTCACGCCGCTCTGGTTAATGCGCTCCGCGCAACCGGCGCGTTCGGCTGCGGTCGATGCCGTTCATGCGTGGATGATCGGGCTATGCCGCAACGGAGCTTGATCACGAGCTGCCGCCAGGCAAACGGAACAGAGCGTGAAACATCGCCGGCGCGCGACGCCTGAAATTTCGCAAGCTCTGCACCGTCTTGCGGCAGCGACGCCGCTATCCTAGCTCCATGATGAAGCCCAGCACCGAACGTGATTACCGCAGACGGATCGCTCGCGTGGTCGAGGCGATTCTGCTCGAACCCGGCGCGCACCACACGCTGGAAAGCCTCGCTGCGGTGGCGCATCTGTCGCCGTTTCATTTTCATCGCGTCTACCTGGCGTTGACGGGCGAACGCGTCGTGGAGACCGTGCAACGCCTGCGGCTAGCGCAAGCGGCGCAACGGCTGACCGATGCCGCTGCGTCGGTCACCACGGTCGCGCACGATGCCGGCTACAACAGCCCGCAGGCCTTCGCGCGTGCGTTTCGCGGCTTCACCGGCGTCTCGCCGAGCGAGTTCAAGGCACGGCAGAAGCATCTGGCCGCGCCGTGCACGGGCAGCGTGGCGGGCGAGCAGCATACCGCGTCGAAAAACAGCGCCCCGACGCCGGCGCTGCCCGCCGTCGAACTCACGGAGATCGCGCCGTTCGATGTGCTCAGTCTTCGGCATGACGGGCCGGTCGCGACCATCGGCCAGACCTTTCGCTCGCTCATGACGATGCTGCATTGCGACGAAAACGCGGCGATGGATCAGCGGGTGGGCATCTGCGTGCGCGATCCCGCGGTGAAGGACAGCTTCAGCTATCGCGCGGCCATTGTCGCGGGGCCGCATGCCGTGGCCGTCGAGATGGACGATGCCGTCGAACCGCTGCGGCTCGACGGCGGGTTGTATGCGGTGCATCGGCTGATCGGCCCGTATGCGCTGATCTCGCCGACCTTTCGCGCACTTTACGGCGGCTGGCTGCCGCAAAGCGGCTTTCTGCGCGACCGGCGTCCCGCGCTCGAGTTGTATCGCAGTCCACTGGTCGCCGGTCTGCAGCAGACGTGCGTGACCGACCTGATGATTCCTATCCGCAAGGACTGACCATGTTTCGTATGTGCTGTGCCGTCATCGCCAGGCTGGCGAGTGCGGCGGCGTTGTGCTGGGCGGGTGCCGTGTCGGCGGATCAGGCCGACTTGCACGTGGGCGAGACGACGCGGGTGTTTCATCCCGCCGTGGCCCGCAATTGGCGCGGGGCGAAAACCGAGGCGCTGGTGACGCGCATCTGGTATCCGGTCGATACGTCGGTGCCGCAGACGCCGCGCGAGATCGGCGCGCCCGGTCATCCGATCTTTCACGGCCACGCCGCCGCCGACGATGCGCCGCTGTCCACCGCGCGCGCAAGCTATCCGCTGCTGGTGCTCTCGCACGGCACGGGCGGCACCGCGGACAGTCTCGACTGGCTGGCCGCAGCGCTCGCCGCGCAAGGCTATATCGTGGCCGGCACCAATCATCCGGGTAATACCGCGGCGGCGCCGATGACCCGCGACGGCTTCATGCTCTGGTGGGAGCGCGCCACCGACGCGAGCGAAGTGCTCGACGGCGTGCTCGCCGATCCGACGCTCGGGCCGCATGTGGAGCGTGAGCGGATCGGCGCGGTGGGGTTCTCGCTCGGTGGTTATACGGTGCTCGAACTGGCGGGCGCGCGGACCAACCTGCAAGCGTTCGAGCGCTTCTGCACCTCACCCCAGGCCGACGCCATCTGCCATCCACCGGAAGCGGCGCGGATTAGCGACGCAGCGGGCGCGGCGCCCTTGACGCTCGACGATCTTTCGCCGGAGACCAAGGCGTCGCGCGCACGGTCCGGCGCATCGTATCGCGATCCACGCATCAAAGCCGTGTTCGCCATCGCGCCCGCGCTCGGCGAAGCCTTCGACAGCGCCTCGTTTGCCGACGTGACGATTCCCGTCTCGCTGCTCGCAGGCGAGGCCGACGTCACCGCGCCCGTGGCCACCAACATTCACCGCATCGCGGGCTTGCTGCCCAACGCGCATGTCGAGATGGTGCCGGGCGCGTCGCATTACACGTTTCTGGATACTTGTCTCGCCGATGTCGTCGCAAAACTCGCCGGAATTTGCCAGGACGGAGCGGGCGTCGATCGTGATGCGGTGCATGCGCTGGCGGCTGACCGCGCGATCAGCTTTTTCGCAGCAACGTTGCCCGCGCGCTGATGCAAGCAGCAGCGCCGTCGTGCTATCGAGTCGAGCGCGGCAGCGGGCAGTGCGCCGCCGCGCCCACCACGCATTTCAATCCTCCAGCGGCGACAACGCTTCGAGCGGCATCTTCTTCTCCGCGCCGATGCTGATGGCGGGCACGAACAGCAGCAGCACGACCACGAAGATCGCGATGACGAAGAGCGAGATGAACGTCAGGTGCAGCGACTGATGCAGCACCATGCGGATCATGTCGCTATCGCCGAGCCTGGCGGCCTGATTCTGCAGCAGCGCCTTCAACTGATCCGACGTGACCACGGCCACGCCCTTCGAATGACTGAGACCGAAGTTGAGCACCGCGCCAAACAGCGTCGCGCCCAACGTGCTGCCGAGATTGCGCGAGAACAGGTTCGACGCGGTGGCGCTGCCGCGTTCGTCCATGCGGACGATCTCCTGAATCAGGATCAGGCAACTGACGCTCGACGTGCCCATGCCGAAGCCCATGATCAACGAGCCGAACGCCGCGACGAGCGGCGAGCCGCCCGGTGACAGGAACAGCAGCAGCACCGCGCCGAGCGGAATGGCCGCGCTGCCGCCGATCAGAATGCGCCGCAAGCCGAGGCGATGAAACGACTTCGCGGCGAGCGTGGCGCCGGTCGGCCAGCCGACCATCATCATCGTCAGAGCCAGGCCGGCGATCACGGGTGAGCGGTTCAGCACGCCCTGCACATACATCGGCAGGAACGTGGTGGCGCCCATCAGGATCATGCCGGAGAGCAAGGTCGCGCCGTTGGAGGCGGCAATCGGCCGGCGGCTCCACAGCGCGAAGGAGATCATCGGTTCAGCCGCGCGGCGCTCCTGCCACACGAACAGCAATACGCACAGCACGAAGACCCCGCCCGCCATCGAGGCCTGCCCGACCTGGTCGTCGCCAGCGAAAGTGAGCGCCGTCATGAGCGCGGCGATGGCCGCCATGAACAGCGCCGCGCCGCCGAAATCGATCGAGGGGCGCGCATGCCGTTCCGATTCGCGCAGGAACGCGATGAAGCCCGCCGCGGAGGCGAGCCCGATCGGCACGTTCATCCAGAAGATCCAGGCCCACGACATGTTGTGAATGATGAAGCCGCCGACCATCGGACCCACCACCGCCGAGATCGCCCAGACGCTCGCGAGGTAGCCTTGCACCTTGCCGCGTTCGCGCGCGGGATAGAGATCGGCGACGATGGTCAGCGTGACCGGCTGGATCGCGCCCGCGCCGACGCCCTGAATCAGACGGAACGCGATCATCGCCGGCATCGACCAGGCGAAGCCGGCCAGCACCGAGCCGATCAGAAAGATCGCGATGCCGGCCAGCATGATCGGCTTGCGGCCGTACAGGTCGGCGAGTTTGCCGAACACCACGGTCATCGCGGTCTGGGTGAGCAGGAACGACGAGAAGACCCAGCTATACAGATGCAGATCGCCGAGTTGCGCGACGATCTGAGGCATGGCGGTGGAAACGATAGTGGCTTCGATGGCGACCATCGCCATGGACGCCATCACGGCGGCAATGACGAGAGGACGCGACGATTGCGGGTTGCGGGACATGGGCCAGGAGTTAGTATTAGGATATAAGGCACGTCGGGCGGCGTGGCCATAAGCGGGCACGCCGTGACGCATCAGCACGACCGTACGAGGACGGCCGGTGTCGAGTATGCACCCTGCTGAGAATGTGCGCTAACCTTGGGCGGCCTTGCGGACCACGCCGCCTTGGCACAGCGTTTGCGCGTTCGAAGCTTTCTTTCGACAAATGGAGGGTCATCATGAGGATCGAATTCACCGGACGCCGTGAAGTCGTAGCAGCGGCACGCGTCGCCTTCGAAGCCAATGTCGACGGGGCCGACGTCTGGTGCAGCGTGTCGCTGGATGCGCTGAACGACCATTTCGGCAACGATGGCCCTTCGGCCCATAACCTTGTCAACACGTTCGAGGCAAATCGCGCGCGGATTGAAAACGCTACACGCCGGGTCCTCGAAAAAAACGGGGGACAGTCCGTGGAACTCGAGACTGGCGATTTCAACAGGGCCTGAGCGGCCTGGTTTCTGGTTGACGATGAGTCCGGCGCGTGCGCCGGGCTCGCAAGCGACTCAACGGCTGTTGTTCACGCACAACCCGTTCATTCCGCGCAGACCCATGGTTGCGCGTCTTTAGCTTTTCAAACACCTCGTCGAAGCGCGGCGCATCGCGATTGCTGCGTTTAGATGACGGATTCTTCCAGATTCCATAAAGGACTGCTCCAGGGTCCGGGCATTCGTTTTCGATGCCCGCGTTTCTATACTCGCGTCGCTGTTCAACCTGACATTTCAGCTACGCAGGAGCATTGACGTGAAAAAGATTTCCGCCGCGGTCGCGGCGTTCGCAGGACTCGCCGCCACGGCGCATGCGCAAAGTTCGGTCACGCTGTACGGCCTCATCGACGCCGGCGTGATGTACACCAACAACGTGAAGAAGGGCGGATCGCAGGGCGCGCTGGTTCAGGCGACGAGCGGCAACATCAACGGCAGCCGTTTTGGTTTGCGCGGCGGCGAGGATCTCGGCGGCGGCCTGCAGGCGATCTTCGTGCTGGAGAACGGCTACAACGTGCAGAACGGCAAGCTCGGCCAGAACAACCGGCTGTTTGGCCGTCAGGCGTTTGTCGGCTTGAGCAGCAAGCAGTACGGCACGCTCACACTGGGCCGCCAGTACGACTCGCTGGTCGATTTCGTTGCGCCGCTCTCGGGCACGGCGGGCACGTTCGGCGATACTGGCTTCGCACATCCGTTCGACAATGACAATCTGAATCACTCCGTGCGCATGAGCAACGCCGTGAAATACACGAGCGCGAACTATGCCGGTCTGAAGTTCGGCGGGATGTACGCGTTTTCGAACAACACGGATTTTGCGGTCAATCGCGCCTACAGCGCGGGCGTGAGCTATGCCAACGGTCCGTTCAAGGCGGCTGCCGGCTATTTGCAGATCAACGGTTCGAACTCGACCGCCAACACGGCCGGCGCGGTCGATCTTGGCGAATCCGCGGCCAACGGCACGGGCGGCTTCCAGATCGGCGCCGATGTGCAGCGCACGGCCGGCGCCGCGTTGAGCTATGGCTTCGGTCCCGTGACGGCCGGCTTCGTCTATACGCATAGCCAGTTCCAGAACACCGCGTCGTTCGGCGCCACGCATGGCTCGATGCGCTTCGATAACTACGAAGTGAACGGCAAGTACGCCGTGACGCCGGCGCTGAGTCTCGGCGCGGCCTACACCTATACGGACGCGCACGTGAGCGGCACCTCGAGCTTCGGCTCGGATCCGAAATGGAATCAGGTGAACCTGCAGGCCGTCTATGCGCTGTCGTTGCGCACCGACGTGTATGCCGAAGCGATGTACCAGCACGTGAGCGGCAAGGGCTACACCGCGTTTATCAACACGGCGGGCGGCGCGTCGTCGACGGGTAATCAGGTGGTCGGCACGGTGGGAATCCGCACGCGCTTCTGAGCGTGATTTCTCCAGATTCAGGAACAATCCCTTTGACACCGGGCCGTTATTCTATGAGCAATCGACGCCTATATTGATTTCAGCGGTTGCGCGGAGAGTGATTCGAAGCGCTGCTGATCATCAATTATCGGAGGTGTTTCCATCATGAAGTCCCTGATCAAGGCTGTCGTTATCGTCGCTTCGCTGGCTGCTTCGGCCACCGTATTCGCCCAATCGAATTCCCGCATCACGCGCGAGCAGGTGCGCGCGGAACTGGTTCAACTGCAGCAGGCCGGCTATCACGTTGGCGACGGCGATCAGGCGCGTTACCCGGAAGCGATTCAGGCCGCGCAAGCGCGCGTCGCCGCGCGCAACGGCGAGACCAGCGGTTATGGCGGCAGTGTGGCGGGTTCGTCGCAAAGCGGCCGCCCGGCTGTGTCCGCCGCCGACTGGAATGCGATGTATAGCCGTTGATTCGACGGGCCCGGCGTACTGTGGGGCGGGCCGCGTTGGAAGGGACTCTTCCAGTATGGCGTATATATCCGCTTCGGCGGTATCGGTAAAGTAGTCAGGCACGCACGGTTTCCGGTGTGCGAGCGAGAGAGTTGGCCCCGGCTGGTAACAGCCGGGGTTTTTTTATTTCGCTGCGAACGCGTGAAAATGTTCTGACGATGGCGCGTCGGTGACGCTCGCGCCCGCATGTTTGTCCAGTTCGCGGCTGCGGTATAGTCGCGCCAATAGATCGCATGTATGCTCCCGGCTTTTATTGTCGCGAGCACTGCAGGCTCAGGCTTCGATTTATCTGGAGAACAACCGTGCAGGAAATCATCGAAGGTCTCATTCGCTTTCAACGCGAAGTCTTTCCGCAGCAGAGCGCATTGTTCAAGCGTCTGTCGATGGCGCAAAGTCCCAGTACGCTTTTCGTGACGTGCTCGGACAGCCGTGTCGTGCCTGAGTTGCTGACGCAGACGGAGCCCGGTTCGCTGTTCGTGATCCGCAATGCGGGCAATATCGTGCCGTCTTATGGTCCGGAGCCGGGCGGCGTGTCCGCGACCGTCGAGTACGCGGTGGCCGTGTTGGGCGTGCGCGATATAGTGATCTGCGGCCACTCGAATTGCGGCGCGATGACGGCGATCTCGACCTGCAAGAACCTCGACCATCTGCCGGCGGTGGCGGGCTGGCTGCGTCACGCGGATGCGGCCAAGGCCATCAACGCGTCACGCACTTACCATTCGGACGCCGAGTGCCTCTCCGCGCTGGTCAAGGACAACGTGATTGCGCAACTTGCGAACATCCGCACGCATCCGTCGGTGGCAGTTGGACTCGCGAACAAAACGCTGCGGCTGCACGGCTGGATCTTCGATATCGAAAGCGGCACGATGCTCGCGCTCGACGGACCTACCGGACAATTCTTGCCGCTGGTGGACAACCCGGACATCTACGCCGTCTAACTTGATGTTTGAACGTGGGAGGCGCACGATGAGACGTCGCGTGCGCGACCAACTTTCACGGCTCATGCCGGTTCGAACGGCACCGCTGGGGCGTTGCTCATGACATAGGAGGCGAGCCATGTGCGGCCGTCATCTGTCTTCCCCCATGCGGCGCAATCTGCTGCTGGTCGGCGCGTCGTCGATCACGCTGGCGGGTTTGTCGCGGCACGTTGCCGTGGCGGCGGAGCCGGTGTCCGGCAATGCGCCGAATTCGATTCCACCTTCTGAAGCGCTCGACCGCGTGATGCAGGGCAACGCCCGTTACGCCGCGAATACCCCTTCAAACAAGGACTATTCTGCTGGCCGCGCGGCGCGTGTTTCGGCGCAGTATCCGATTGCCGCCATCGTGGGCTGCGCGGATTCGCGTGTCGCGCCGGAGCTCGCCTTCGATCAAGGGCCGGGCGATCTGTTCGTGGTGCGCGTGGCAGGCAATTTCGTCAACGACGATATTCTCGCGAGCCTCGAATACGGCGTCGAGTTTCTCGGCGTGCCGCTCATCATGGTGCTCGGGCATACGCAGTGTGGTGCGGTGACCGCCACGGTCAAGGCGCTCAAGGACGGAGCTCATTTGCCCGGCCATCTGCCTGAACTCGTCCGCGCGATCAAGCCGGCCGTGCAGATGGCGAAAGTGGCGAAAGGAGATCAAGGCGAGGATCTCGTTGCGCAAACCACGATCGAAAACGTCAGGTTGAATGTCAACCGGCTGATCGTATCCAGACCGCTCATCGGGCCATACGTGAAGAGCGGCAAGGTCAAGATTGTCGGCGGTATTTACGATCTGGCGACCGGCAAGGTCACGTTGCTCTGACGCGCCGCGCTCCCGGAATGTCACGCCGACTGATTCCGCGCATGTCTGGAACGGGCGGTTCGAAGCCGTGAAGCCGAACCGCTGCTCGCGTTCGTTAACCGCTGAAGCAGCGGAACGCGAGGCTGATGCGCGGCTCCGTCACGCCCGCAAGCTTGGGAATGCCGTGCTCATGAGTGAATTGCGACGCGTAGCTCATGACAAGACAACTGCCGGGCTCCAGTTCGACATGCACGATCCGTGCGGCGCCGGTCTTCGGCCGGATCGACATACGACGGCTCGCGCCTAGCGAGACGATGGCAATCGGCTGCGCGGGCACCAGCTTCTCTGTCTTGTCGCTGTGAAGCGCGACGCTGTCGCTGCCGTCGCGATACAGATTGAGACCGACGCGATTGAACGGCGCGCCCACGAGCGCGCGGACGGCTTCGAAGGCTTCGCCCAACGGCGCGGGCAGGTCGCCGGAATCACGCGCGAAGGTGGCGAGCAGGCGCGGCACGGCGACCTCGCGCTCGTACATCATGCGCTGCTGACTGAGCCAGCCGACATTGCGCAACGCTTCCTCGAACCACGCCTGCGCCGTGTCAGCCGGGATCGACTCGGGCAGATAGCGGATGCCGCCTTCCTCGTCATGGAGGAGAGCGACGGGCTCGGGCGCGAATAGGGCTTGCTGGGAGACCATGATTCCGACGTGAGCTGGGCGCCGCCCGGTCAGGAAAGAGAGGGCGGCTCGGGCCAATCATTATACTGTGTTTTTATACAGTATTCATGACCTGCCACGAACGAAAGGCCGCCCTCCGTTCAGCTTCACTCGCCCGGGCTATACAGGTCGAGCAGCTTGAGCGTCACGCCATTGGTCCAGCCGAAGCCGTCCTGCAGCGGATATTCGCCACCACCGCCGCCGCCCGTTCCCGCACCTTCCACCACGTATTTTTCCACCAGTTTCTGATCGGACGCATAGACGCCTTTGACGTCGGTGAGAAAGCGCGTGCCGATCTGTTGCGCGAGCGCGTCCTGGCCATACCGCTTCAAGCCCTGAATCGCGGCCCAATGCAGCGGCGCCCAGCCGTTCGGCGCGTCCCATTGTTGCGTCGTGTTGTAGGTCGTCGTGACGAGCCCGCCGGGTTGCAACAGGGTCGACTGCACCTGTTTCGCGGTCTTGAGCGCGCGATCCGGCCACGCCGCGCCGACGAACAACGGAAACACCATCGCCGCGGTCTTGTTGTCGCGCGGTTTGGCGAGCTGCCAGTCATAGTCGCCGTAATAGCCGTTGGGATTCCACAGATAGCGGTTGATGCCGAGCGCACGCTTCGCGGCGCGTTGCGCGAATTCACCGACGCAGCGGAAATCCCGCGTCTCGCCGCAACCTTTGGCGATGGTGATCTCGAGGTGGAACATCAGGCTGTTCAGGTCGACCGGAATGATCGACGTGGTGCGCACAGTCGCGAGCGTCATGTTGTCGCCGAACCAGCGGGAGCTGAAATCCCAGCCGCTTTCGGCGGTCGCCCGCAATTCGCGGTAGACGTCGTTCGGGCTGCGGCCGCTCGCCTGTTGCGCGGTCTGGATGTCCTCCAGATACGACTCGTCGCGTGGCGTGTCGAGCTCATCCCAGTAGCGGTTGAGTACCGTGCGATCCGGCATCACGACGACATTGCGCGTGGCCGAGCCGGGTTGCGTGGTGTTCTCGCCCTGCATCCAGTACGCGTATTCCTTGCGCAACGCCGGCAGGTACTTCTGGTACACGCCGTGGCCTTCCACCTTCACCGCGAGCTCCACCATGTGCGAGAAAAACGGCGGCTGCGAACGGTCGAGATAGTACGTGCGATTGCCGTTCGGAATGTGACCGAACGTATTGATCTCGTAGGCGAAGTTGTCGAGCATGTCGTCGACGAGATTTTCATTGCCCGATTCCTGCAGCCCCAGCATCGTGAAGTACGTGTCCCAGTAGTAGCCTTCGCGGAAGCGGCCGCCCGGCACCACATACGGCTTCGGCAACGGGATCAGCGAGCTGTTCGGCGGCGCGCTGGTGGTGGTGCGGGTCAGCGCGGGCCACAGCCAGTTGATGTGTTCACGCAGCGTCTGATTGGCGGGCGGCGTGATGACCGGCTCGCTCGGCGGCGTGAAGTACTGGTTGACGAAGTTCGCCAGCGAAAAACCGGCGTTGTTCTTCTGCTGCTCGTACAGCTGCACGATCGTGGCGGGATCGGCGTTGGGTGTGGCGTCGACGAAGGTCTTCTGGTCCGGATAGATCTGCGCGGTTTGCACGGCCACGAAGAGATCGCCGTAGAGTTTGTCGGGCGCGGGCGGAAGCGTGCCGCCGACCTGGGTGTCGGCGTGGCAGACGCCGGCGAGACTGATCAGGAAAACGAAGCTTGAAGCGACGGCTATGCGGTGCAGCCTTATGGATCCAGTGGGGCGGAACGAGGTGCGAGATGCGATGTCGGCGCGCCCGAAGCTGCGCACTTGCGATGACTCAATCATGTCTCCTCCAGAGGAATGGACAACAGGATTGGTCTGCCTCGCGCCCACGGTTTCTTCTTGGGATGACCAGGGCGTGGCTAGGATCGCACAAATTACAGGGCGTTACAAACGGCTATGCGAGCGGCATGCGAGAGATGCGCATCCGCTGCGCTGCACAAGCCGGGCCGGCGGTCTTGCTTTTTTGCCGGCCCGCTGAGTCTGACTGCCTCTAGTTCGACGTCACGAGCGAATCGGACGGCACGATCCGCAGGGCGTTCGGATTGCTCGCCGCCGGGTTGGACCACAGCAGATGCATGCTGGCCGGACCGGTGCCGTGCACATACTCGACCTTGATCGACGCGCGCTGCTTCGCGGCCAGCCAGGTCTTGCCGCTCACCGTGGATTGCGTCGAGGTCTTCTTGTCGATGATCTTCACGCCGTTGATCCACAGGCGCGCAACGTTGTCGCTGTCGATCGAGAACGTATAGAGGCCGTCCTGCGCCGCCTGGATCGCGCCGGTCCAGCGCACGCCGTAGTTCGTTGCGTTGATCCCAGCCGAAGCGTCAGGCGAATCGGTGCCGCGCTCGGTGTTCAGATCGAAGTCGATCAGCGGCGTAACCGACGTCTTGGCCGGCGCGCTCCTGAACGTCGGGTCGTTGTAGTAGCCGACCTGCAGCACCGGCAGCTTCACGCTGAAGCCACCCGTCAACGCCTGCGTCTCCGAGGTCTGCCACGGATGGCCGTCCGGATAGATCGTCCCCTGGAAGGGCGTCGCCGGTTCGACCGTGGCGGGCGCGCTCGGCACCTGGCCCCAATGGAAGCGCGTGTTGGTGCGGCCGATCATCAACTCCCACACGATGAACCCCGTCGTGCCGCCGTAGTTCGACACGATGCCCGGCATGGTTTGACCCGTGGTGCCGGGAAAGCCGCGTTGCAGCGTTTCGGAATTCAGCGCGCTGACGTTGCTGCCATTCGCCGGACCCGTGTACGGGTTGCCGTACGGGTGGAACGCGTAGAAGTCGGAGAAGTATGTGCCTTCGTCCTCCTGCACTTGCGGCGCGTTGATCGGCTGCGTCGCGCCCGCGTTCAGGATGGCGATGCGTGCATCGTTCATCAGCGCCGCGCGGGTTTCCTGCAATGCACCATTGCCGCTGCAACCGGGTTCGTTCATGGTCTCCCAGAAGATGATGCGCGGATCCTTGCGGTGCGGTGCGACGAAGTCGGTGACGTAGCTCGCGAGACTCGCCTTGTACGTAATGGCGGAATTGGACGCGGTCGGCTGGAAATACGCCTGTTCCACCGGCGTGCCCGGCGACTGCACCCACTGGCTGTTGTGCACGCCCCAGACCGGTGCCGGCTGTGGGCCGTATTGCGGCGTAGGGTTCCAGCAGTCGTCGTAGAAGATTGGCGAGACCTTGATGCCGTGGCGCGCGGCGATCTTCAACAGGTTCTCGAACTTGCTCAGGAATGCCACACGATCGTTCGCCCATACCAGGTAATGCAGGTAGACCGCGATCGTATTCATGCCGTAGGTCTGCGCGTACGTCAGTTCACGATTGACGATCTCCGGATCGTAGTTCTCCCAGAAGTCGATGGCGTTCACCGCGTTGGAAGGCGTATAGACGGCGCCGACCACCTTCGAGAAATCGTAGCTCGGCGACGTCACGGTCGGATACGTGCGGATCGTGATGTTGCTGAAGGTCGCGCCGACGCCGAAGCGCCGCAGCCCGAAGCTGCCCGACTGGAACACGGCGGGCAGGGCGTTGGTGGCGTCGTTCACGCTGATCACGCGCTGCTGGTCGAGGTCGACGGTGATGGCCGTGCCGCTCGTCGTGACCTTCAGATGGTGCGTACTGCCGCCGACGATCGTGCTGACCGGGTACGAGATGAAGTTCGTCCAACTGTTGTTCTGACGGCCGACCACGAGCGAATGCGTACCCGTATCGAGACCGATGAAGTAGCCGGTCAGGCTGTCGGGGCCGCCGGCCGTCGGGTTCGTGACGCGCACGATAAAGCCCGCGTTCGCGGCGCCGTTGCCGACTGGCGCGCTGACCGTCACGTCCGCTTCATACGACGCGGTGGCGTAGGTGCTGGCGAGCGCGACCGTTTTATCGCCCGCGCCGCTGCCGTTGGTGGCCGGCGCGGGAATGGTGATGGTCGAATTGTTGGCGCCGGGGCCCCAGCCTTGGGTCGATCCCGGCGCGAGGTAGTTCGTGAAGTCGCCGAACGAAAGGGTGGTGGTGGAGACCGGAGCGGGCGGCGCCGGCGGCGTGTAGGGCGGAAGGTTGAGGGTGGGGTCGGCGATCACGAGTGGCGGGGTCGTCGTCTTCATGCCGACCGGAATGGCCTTCGCGGCCTTGAATTCGCTTTCGATGTTGGCCGTGTCGGCTGCCGAGGCCGCCGAAGCGGCCGACGCCGCGGAGGAATCGACCGTGGCCACCTGCTTGTCCGCCGACGCCGTCGCGTTCGGCGAACCGTCATTGCCGCCGCAAGCGCCCAGCATGGCGAGCGCCGCAAGCACAAAGTAATTGCGCACCTGTATCTCCTGATGTCCCCGCTTAATTGATGGTCATAATTATTATTAATTCCGCATAGGGCCAGATATAGAGCTTCCTGGTCTGACGATTGCGGAAATCGATATGAATAATATTATTAGTTTCGCGGACCTGTATCGGTACTTACCCCGGATTGTTGGACGATGAAGATCGCGCTAGGCGAAGTGGAAACCGGTGGCGAGGGCGATGCGGGTCGAGTCGATGTCATGCGACTCGCCGATCCTTCGCGGAGCCGCAGGCATAATCCGTTTTCCAACGTTGCGAGCCGCGTAGCCGGCGCGCGAAACCAGGGCGACGCGTCGTTTCGCGCGCCCCCAGGAAAATCCATGCCGCCCATCACCGCTGTCCGCACGAGCGCCGTGCCCCTGCGCAGCGTTGCGCTGATCCTCGTGTCGATGTTCTGTTTCGCGCTGGTCGATGCGCTCGCCAAATCCGTAGCGCTCGCTTATCCAGCCAACGAGGTGACTTTCTTTCGCATGCTGTTCGGCCTGCTGCCGGCCGTAGCGGTGTGCCTGCGTGGCAAGCCGATCGTCGAGCGGATCCGACACATCGACGTGCGCGGGCAGACCATTCGCGCGCTGACGCTGCTCGGCGCCTCGGGTCTCTTCTTCGCCGGTTTGCCGTATATGCCGCTTAGCGAAGCGGTGGCGATCGTCTACTCCGAGACCTTGCTGGTGATCGTGCTCGCGCCGCTGTTGCTGAAGGAGGCGCTGAAGTCGCGCGATGCCGTGGCGGCTGCGGTCGGGTTTGCCGGCGTGCTGTTCGTGGTGCGCCCGGACGGCTCTCATTCGAGCTGGCTCGGCCCCGTCCTGCTGATGTCGAGCGCCTTCTTCGGCGCACTATCGATCATTCAGATCAAGCGCATTCGCGCCTCCGACGATTCCGGCACCACGGTGCTGTATTTCACGGTGATCGGCACGCTCGTCACCGGCGCTTCGCTGTTTTTCGCGTGGCGCACGCCAACGCTGCAGGCGCTTGCCGTGATGGCCTTGCTCGGCGGCTTCGCCACCGCCGGACAGTTGCTGATGACCATGGCGTTTCGCCAGGCCGACGCCGGCGCGCTCGCGCCGTATAACTACACGAGTATCGTGTGGGCGGCGCTGTTCGGTTATGTGGTGTGGGGCGAGACGATCGGCGCCATGTCGCTGCTCGGCATTGCATTGATTGTCGGCAGTTCGATTGCCGTCGCGATGCGTGGGAAGCAGGAAGAGGGGCCGCTCGTGTAAATGTGGGCGCTGCGCTGCTGAGGTTGCTTCGCAGTTCCAAATAGTCGTCAGGGGAAAGTGTGCCGTGAAGCTGGCTTTTTCGGCCAACGAGGCAGGCGCAATCGGACGATTCGACGCCTGAAGAATATAAATAGAAAATGGGCGCATCCAGTTCGCGTGCGCCTTCGTACGTAACTTGGTTCCGTTGAACCCGCGGCCGAATCCGTGGCCCGATCTCGCGGTCATCCCGTCGGCGTCGAATGCCCGTTCGCCGCTAGCCGTCTGATGAATTCGGGCACGTTTGCGAACCCGCGGACGCGCGCGTAACACGACTGGAAGGGGGAGACGTCACATGTATAGCGAACCCAGGAAGATCGTTCTCACGGGCCTCGTCGTCAGCGCTGTTGCAATCGCCGCCTATGTCTCGCACGCCAGCAAACCCTGGGTGTCGACGGACGAATTCGGCTCGGCGCGCGGTGACACGCCGGCTTACCGCACGCATGGCGACACCATCAGCGGCGCGGTCACATCCGGTCCGGTCACTGCTCGCAGCGATGCGGGCAGCGCAATGGCCGGCAGCCTGCAGGCGGCACGCAATAGTCTGCAACGCAACGATCTCGCCGCCGCGCAGGCGCAACTGGACGCGGTCCGTTCAGCCCACCAGGATAACGATCAGGTTCGCGCGCTGCAAAAGGAAGTGCAGACGCGCGCGGATAACGAGCAGCGTGCAGTGAACGCTGCGCAAGTCGAAAAGGCGCCGCAACCTGTCGCGAAGCCAGCACGGACGTCTTCGTCGATGAAACATGGACGGTCACGGGAAAGTCGCCCTGCGGGCCGCGAACAGACGAACCGTTCATCGGGTTATGCAAAGAGTCAGGAGGCGTTGGACAAGCTGGTGGCACGGGTCGACAGCAATAGCGCGTCGAACGTGAGAAAGCCGGCCACCGGCGGACCCACTATGGCAAGTCAACCGTCGTCCATCCAGACCGGGCTCAACGTGATGCAGGGTACGAGCAGTGCGCCCGTTGCCGTGCCGGCACCGCCGGTTCAACAGGGAGCACAAAAACCGCCGGCTGTTTCCACTGTGCCGACGGAGCCGCAAGCCGACCTGACCACGCAAGCCACGCTGCCGTCATCGCCACTGATTCAATCCACGCCGTCCGCCGCCACAGGGGTGAAAACGGACGACGGTCCGAAGACACGCGCGCAGGTGCGCGCGGAGATCGCCCGCGCCCGGCAGAACGGCGGCCTTCCCGCGTTCGGCAATCCCGATCCCGCGGGGCCAGGCGGGGCGCCGAGCCTCACCGGCGCGCCGCGTCCGTGAGGCTGCGCAAACCGGCGATCGGCAGAGGCTAATCAGAGAATTAACTCAGCGAAGCCGCGAGCCGCGCGAAGGTGGGCTCGTCGGTGCGATCGAAGGCGAGCGGCGTGACCGACACGCGCCCAGAAGCCACCACGGCCGTTTCGCTATCGGGATCGTTCGCGCGTGCGCCGCGTTGAAAGCGCAACCAGTGATAGGCCATGCCGCGCGGATCCACTTGGGGCAACACGTCGATATCTTCGACGAGTCCAACGCCCTGACGAGTCGGCGTGAGCGGACCGGCGAGCGCCGCGTCGACATCGGGAAAGTTGATGTTCAGGCAGGTGGGCGCGGCCTGCTCGATTGCGAGCAACTGGCGGATCACGCCGGGCGCGAGCGCACGCGCGGTGTCCCAACGGACGTTGTCGCGGTTGCTGAAAGTCTGGCTCAGCGCGAACGACGGCAAGCCAAGCAGCAGGCCCGTCATGGCGGCGCCGACGGTGCCTGAAAACATTGTTTCCACGCCCAGATTGCCGCCGCGATTGATGCCGGAAAGAATCAGCGTGGGCGGCGCGTCGCGCATCAGGTGGCGCACGCCCATCACGACGCAATCGCCGGGCGTGCCGGCCACGCCGAAACGCCGCTCGCCCTGGCGGCTCACGCGCAGCGGCGAATGCAGGCTGATCGAATGCGACGTGCCGCTCTGATCGTGTTCCGGCGCGACCACCCAGACTTCGTGCGCGAGCTCGGCGGCAACGGCTTCGAGCACGGCGAGGCCGGGCGCGTCGATACCGTCGTCGTTCGTCAACAGTACGCGCGGCACTTTGGATTCATAGGCAGACATCGCGGCAAACTCCTCTCGGGGGGAAGGGAAGCCTCATTATCCCGCCATCGGCCAGTGCGTGCCGCTCAGCCCGTCAACCAGCGCGCGGCGAGCGGCATCAACACCGGCACGACGAACGCGGTGAACACACCGTTGAGCCCCATGCCGAGGCCGGCGAACGCGCCCATTTCCTCGCTCACCTGAAAGGCGCGGGCCGTGCCGATGCCGTGCGACGCGATACCCAGCGCGAAACCGCGCACCTCGGGTTCGGCGATACGCAGCGCGTTGAGAATCGCGCGCGCGAATACGGCGCCGAATACGCCGGTAGAAATGACTAGCACGGCGGTCAGGGACGGAATGCCACCGATCTCGGAAGCGACCGCCATCGCGATCGGCGTGGTCGCCGATTTGGGTGCGAGCGACGCTATCGTTTGATGCGATGCGCCGAACAGCGCCGCCACGCCGACCGCGGAAACGATGGCTGTCAGTGACCCGGCGACGAGTCCGCCGATCAACGGCAACGCGGAGCGGCGCAGTTTCGGCCACTGCCGGTAGAGCGGCAACGCGAGCGCCACGGTCGCGGGCCCGAGCAGAAAGTGAACGAATTGCGCGCCTTCGAAGTACGTCGTGTACGGCGTGCCGGTGATTTCGAGCAGCACGACCAGCAGCGCCACCGCGATCAACACGGGATTGGCAAGCGGATTGAAGCGCGCCTTCGCGTAGATCGTCTGGGCGATCAGGTAGGCGATCAGCGTGATCGTCAGCCCGAGCAAGGGACTGGCGGCGAGATAAACCCAGATGGCGCCGAGCTTCGGTATGGCGGTCATGATGCGGCCTCCGTCGCGGATGGATCGCGGCGCTGGCGGCGCATCAGCGCACGCGTGACGAGCGCGGCCACCGCAATCGCGAGCGTCGTGCTGACCGCAATGGAGACGATCACCGCGACGGCGTCGCCGCGAATCCGGCTCGCCGACACCATGATGCCGACGCCCGCCGGAACGAATAGCAACGACAGATGGCGCAGCAATTCGAGCGCAGTCGGCTCGATCGCGTCGGCGGTTTGTGGGCGCAGCATGATGAAGCCGAACAACAGCAGCATGCCGATCACCGGACCCGGCACCGGTAAATGGAACACGTACGACACACCTTCGCCGAGGCACTGGAAAGTGAGCAGCGCAGCGAGCGCTTGAAGCATGGCAGTCTCCATAACGCGAAAACAGAAAATGCGCCATTGTGTACCATGCAGATTGCCTCGTGCCTGCTCGCTGCCTGAGCCAAGCGCGGACCTTGCCGGTTGAAGTAGATGCGCACGTCAACCAACACCCTGTACCGGACGAGTTGCCATGCAGACACAACCGTTTCAGATTGCAATTGCCGATCACGATATCGACGATCTTCGCCGGCGTATTCGCGCGACCCGCTGGGCACCGGCGACGCCATCGCCGGCCTGGCAACAGGGCGCCGATTCCGCATGGCTGCGCGAACTGGCCGAGTACTGGGCCGAACATTTCGACTGGCGCACGGCCGAGCGCGGCTTGAATCAGCAGCCGCAGTTTCTCGCCGATGTACAGGGGCAGCGCGTGCATTTCGTCCATCGGCGTGGCGTAGGCCCGGCGCCATATCCACTCGTGATCACACATGGCTGGCCCGGATCGTTCTTCGAGTTCCATGCGTTGCTCGACCGGTTGTGCGACCCGGCCGCATCCGGTGGCGATCCTGCCGATGCCTTCGATGTCGTCGTGCCTTCGCTACCTGGCTTCGCGTTTTCGCAGGCGCCCGCGCAGCCGGGCATGTCCGCGTTTCAGGTGGCGGATCTGTGGGCCTCGCTGATGCGAGGCCTCGGTTATGAGCGCTTCGGCGCGCAAGGCGGCGATCTCGGAGCGGGCGTGTCGATCGCGCTCGCCGCGCGGCATCCGCAAGCTGTCGGGGGAATTCATCTCAACTTCCTGCCGAGCTCGTATGAGCCGGCAGTCGGCGCGGCGCAGAAACCGCTCACACCGGCCGAGGAAAGCTTCCTGCGTGAGAAGAACGAATGGGCCGCGTTCGAAGGCGGCTATGCGCACATGCACAGCACCAAACCGCAGACGCTCGCTGCGTCGCTCAACGATTCGCCGGTGGGACTGGCTGCATGGATCGGCGAGAAGTTTCGCGCGTGGAGCGATTGCCACGGCGACGTGGAGCGTGTGTTTTCGAAAGACGAACTGCTCACCAACATCTCGCTCTACTGGCACACGCAGTGCATTGGCCCGGCGATGCAGATGTACTGGGAAAACCGCTTGCAGCCGATGCGGTTCGCTGAAGAACAACGCG
The DNA here is from genome assembly GCF_046027395.1 of Paraburkholderia dipogonis. Classification (GTDB taxonomy): domain Bacteria; phylum Pseudomonadota; class Gammaproteobacteria; order Burkholderiales; family Burkholderiaceae; genus Paraburkholderia; species Paraburkholderia dipogonis_A. The sequence continues at coordinate 69,980 of NZ_JAQQEG010000009.1, forward strand.
TCGCGCCACCCGTCGGCTTTGCGCACTTCCCGAAGGAGATCAATCACCCGCCGCGCAGTTGGCTCGAAAGAACCTTCGATGTTGTGCAATGGGCCGACATGCCGGCCGGTGGACATTTCGCCGCGATGGAAAAGCCCGATTTGCTCGCAGCGGAGATTCGCACGTTTTTCCGCCCGTTTCGGCATGCGATACGGAGATGAAACGGACGCGGCGGAATAACGCTCTCGTCTGTCGTAAAGTTACGAGCGCGTGGGTACGCAAATGAATGTGTCTGCCAATCGTAAGCACATCGACGGAATCGCTAACGAGTAAGTTATTCGCTACCCTCAAACACGCGTCCGCAATTATTGCGCGATGCCGATGATCCACATGAACCTGCGACAGCGTCCACGTCATGTCTCTCTGCGTTTTGGCGGAAAGGCAATGCAAGGACGTGAAACGATAGACCCTATCTGATCCCTGCGCCCCGGTTCATCCGACTCCATCGCCGCAGATCAACGTGCCCGGCTCGAATGTGACGCCACGATGGCACGAGTCGCAATTTCAAATGCCGCGCACCTTGCGAGGGCTTTCGTGCCCCACGCAAGAACATAGGGATCAACCTCCGACAGTAACGGCAGCGCTCAAAAGGCGATCTGTCGCTCACGCGTGCCGAGGAGCAATGTGAATCTTTTTCCGTGCACTCTCGTTTATGTGGATGTCGATGCGAAGCCGGGGCCCAACTCGACGAATCGCGATCCTCTCTCATATGTGAGCCAGGCGATCTGCCTGAATAACAGCTTGCGGCGCGTCGGCATGCCGACCTTGACCATCATGACCAACGCGCCGGACCTGGTCGCGCGCCGGCTCGAAGGGATGCCGACGGAGAATCGTCCAGCAGTGACGCCACTTACCGCGACGATCGAGTTGCCGAAGAACACGCCGTTCTACGCCGCGCATTTCAAACTCGATCTGATGGACCAGGTGGCGGAGACCTTGCCGGCCGACACGATGATGTTGTTGCTCGACGCCGACATGGTGGCGCTGCTGCCGCTCGACCACGATCTGATCGAACGATGCGCGCAAGCCGGCCTCGGCGTGTTCGATATTTCGGATCAGGTGTTTCCGGCCTACGGCAGCGAACGCGTGGTCGCGGATCTGGAGATTGTTGCGGACCAGCGGTTGATGAATCCGCGCTGGTACGGCGGCGAGTTTCTACTCGCGACACCCGCTTCGTTGCGCCGGCTGGTGCCGCGCGCGCGCGTCAGTTACGCACGCTATCTCGGCGAAAGCGAGCACCTGAGGCATCACGGCGATGAAGCGTTCATCTCGGCCGCGCTCAATGCGCTCAGCGACGAAGGGCAAGTGCTGATCGAAGTCGGCGCGTATCAGGCTGTAGGGCGTCATTGGCCCGGCAACAACTATCGCGACTTGCGCTGGTTCCGCTGCTGTTCGTTCGTTCATTTGCCTGGCGGCAAGGCACTGCTCGAAAAGGAAGCGCGTTTCGACGATTTCGCGCCGGACCGTTTCTGGCGCCATATGCGCGTGGCGCACCTGCGTGGCCGCGTGCGCCACGCAGTCAAGCGGATCGCCAGGATGTTGAGCGTGGAGCGGCTCGCAGCGCGTATGCGCTGCGCGGCGTGAAGAGCTAGCCGCGTCAGTCACATACGCATTGCGGTGAGCGCCGCACCGCTCGTGAGTTCGTCACATCTTCACGTCGATACGTCCATAGACTCCGTTCGCCTCGTCATTCGGCCCGGCGGCGAAAAACAGCGTGTTCACCGGCTGATTGCTGAGTCCATTGCCGAACGCGATTCCCCACAGGCCGTGCTGCACGAATGAGGTGTTGTCAGGCAGATTGATGGCGCCGAGCGACGCGCCGCTCGCCGGATCGAAGGCATTGATCGTGCCGTCACCAAAGTTGCCGATCAGCACGTCACCACTGAACCGCCCGAAATTGGCGGGCGCCTGCGTGACGCCCCACGGCGCATTCAGCACGCCTCCCGAGGCGAAACGCTGCAACAGGTTGCCCGCGGTATCGTAGACATCGACGAAGCCGAGGCCCGCGCCGTCAACGTTGTCGTGCGCCTCCGCGTCCTGTTTCGCGTAGGTCACGAAGAGCTTCGCGCTGATTGCCTGAATGCCGAACGGCGCAAAACCTGCCGGAAGCGACGTGTCCTGAAACTTGCCCGGTGTTGAAACCTTCGCGAAGTTCTTGTCGAAGACGTCGATTCTGTTGTTGTGAAAATCGGCCGCGTAGAGGAAGTTGGCACCGCCGTTGCTGGCCAGCGCGAGGCCCTTGTAGACCGCGGCGCTGCTGCCGCTGTCGAATACGACGAAGGCGGTGGTGGGTCCGACCGCCGGCGCCCACGCGGTAATCGTGCCGCCTTCGCCGGCAAAGATGAATGCGCCCGCGCCAGATTTGCCGCCTTGGGTCACGATGAAGTCCGTCGTGCCGTTGAACACGATACCGGTCGGATTCGCCGGCCCGTTGATTCCGTTCGGAATGCTGACGACTAGCGATTGCGGCGTGCCGTTGCCGTCATAGAGGGTCGCCAGCGAGGTGGCGTTGTCGGCCACCCAGACGAAACCCTTCGGATTGAACGCAACGCCCCACGCGTTTTTCAGATTCGGGTCCGTATGCGCCGCCGCGACCGCGCCGTCCGATACGAGTGCCGTCGACGTAAACGATTGGTTATTAACCGAATCGGAACCGCCACACGCCGCGACGAGACTCACCAATGCAGCGCCGCCCACGACGACGCCCAATGCCTTAAGCACAGATTTCATGGCCGCACCCCTCTGACATGACCGATGGTCACTGCGTCTATTGAACGCACGGCGTTGCGGCTTTATTCCTTCGGCAGAGAAGTTTTTTTGATCCGTATGGGGTGGCCGGTTGGGCGACGCGTCATATCGTGCCGAACAGCGCGCGCGGACGATCCTTGAGCGTGCCGGTCAACAGCCGCAGCGCGCTCACGAGCTGATCACGGCTGGTCGCGCAGGCGAGGTTGATCCGTACCCCGTGCTCGATCTCCGACCGGTCCACGGCAAACGCCGACGAGGGCATCACTACGACGCCGCGCGCCTTCGCGTTGGCCGCGAAGTCGTCGGCGCGCCACGGCGGCGGCAACTTGAGCCACACGAACATACAGGCCGGATCCGTCTGCAACAACTCCTGCGGCAACAGCTCGCGCGCGAGGTCCTGGCGCGCGCGAATCTCGGCGAGCTGCGCGTCCATGATGTGTCGCGCGGTGCCGTCCTCGATCCAGATCGACGCGATCAGCATCGACATCGGCGCGGGCATCCATGCCGTGGTGCGCACGGCTTCCGCGCATAGCGCGGCGCTGTCGGGTGGACTCAGCAGATAGCCAAGCCGCAGGCCGGGGGCGAGGATCTTCGACGTAGCCGCCAGGTGGAAGGTGAGTTCCGGACACAGACTCGCGGCGCGGCGTATGTGTTCGGCTTCGGCCATACCGGCAGCGCGGTGGCGAATTTGAGGAGCCATCGCGGCTTCATGCCGTTCGGGGCCATGTCCATTTTCGCGGCTGTGCCGACAGTGATTTTCGCGGTGGGCGGCGCGGAGATCGCCACCATCGCCGCCGCCGAATCGGATGATCCGGCCAAAAGCGTCGCGGCCATGACGCGCTCGGTGATTCTGCGGGTCATCACGTTCTATGTCGGGTCGATGTTCCTGATTGCGTGCATCGTGCCGTGGGGCAGCATCGTCACCGGACACTCGCCGTTCGTCGCCGCGCTCGAAACGATGCGGATTCCCGGCTCGGCCGACATCATGAACGCCATCGTGCTGGTCGCCGTGCTGTCGGCGCTGAATTCGGGCTTGTATGTGTCGTCGCGGATTCTGTTTCGTCTCGCCGAACGGGGCGATGCGCCGAACTCGCTGCTGAAGCTGACCCCGCACAAAGTGCCGCGGCTTGCCGTGCTGCTGAGCAGTGTGGTCGGCTATGTGGCGATCGTTGCGGCCATTGTGTCGCCGCAGGGCGTGTTCCTGTTCCTCGTGAACGCGTCAGGCGCCGTGATGCTGTTCGTTTATCTCGCGACGGCCCTCGCGCAAATCCGCATCCGCCGGCGCATCGAGGCCACCGAGCCGCAACGGCTCACGCTGAAGATGTGGCTGTTTCCGTGGCTCTCGTATGCGGTGGTGGCGGCGATCGTCGGCGTGCTCGTCGCGATGGGCTCCGATCCGTCTTTGCGTCCGCAGTTGATGGCGAGCGCCGCGAGCCTTGCGGTGGCGTTGGCGGCTTACATGCTGGTGGCGAAACGCCAGCACAGCGGCGGCACCGCCACGGGCTATCGGTCGCAGATCGGCCAGCAAGCATTTGAAGGGCGCAAGTGATGCCGGAGATTGCCATCATCGGTGCGGGATTCATCGGCCTCGCGAGCGCTGCGGCGTTGATGCGCGACGGCCATCGGGTCACGCTGTTCGATCCGGCCGGCGTGGGGCAGGGCGCGTCGTTCGGCAATGCCGGCACCTTCGCGCACTATGCGTGCATTCCGGTCAACAACCCGTCCGTGTTCCGAGATTTACCGCGCTTTCTGCTGTCGAACCAAAGTCCGTTCAGATTGCGTTGGGGGTATCTGCCGCATCTCGCGCCGTGGCTCGCGCGCTTCATGATGAACTCGCTGCCGCGCCGCTACGAAACGAGCGCCGGCGCGCTCGCCGCGCTGCTGGATTGCGCGCAGGACGGCTACGCGCCGCTGCTCGCCAACGCGGAGCTGGCGCGTTTCGTCCGGCCGCGTGAGTGTCTCTATCTGTATTCGAACGCGGCTTCCTTCGATGCCGCGCGTCCCGCGCTCGATCTGCGGCACAAGCTGGGCGTCGCATTCGATGTGCTCGACGGCGCCGCCATTCGCGCACTCGAACCGGAGCTGGCGCCGATCTTCGAGCGCGGCGTGCTGTTCAGCGATAGCTGGCACTTTTCCGATCCGCAAGGCTTTCTGCAGACGCTTTACGAGCAACTCGCCGCGCAGGGCCTGAAGCTCGAACGTTCGACTGTCGATGCGCTGCAACCCGGCGCGGACGGCGCGAGCCTGACCGTCGGCGGCGTGACGCGGCGTTTCGATCACGTGGTGGTGGCGACCGGTGCGCGTTCGGCCCATTTCGCCAGCCAGTGCGGCGACCCGGTTCCGCTCGACACGGAGCGCGGCTATCACGTGCGCTTTCCCGGCGCGCAGCACCTGGTATCGCGGCCGGTCGGCTGGGCCGAGCGCGGTTTCTACATGACGCCGATGAGCGACGGCTTGCGGGTGGCGGGCACGGTCGAACTCGCCGGCTTTGGCGACACGCGCAACCGCTCGCTGCTCGATCTGCTGACGTTTTCATCGAAGCGGGCGTTGCCCGCACTCGAAACACCGGATAGCAACTGGCTCGGCTTTCGTCCCACGTTGCCCGACGGCGTGCCGGTGCTCGCGCGCTCACGCGCGAGCGAGCGCGTGATCTACGCATTCGGCCATCAGCATCTGGGTTTGACGCTCGCGGGCGTGAGCGGGCGCATTGTCGCCGATCTGATCGCACGGCGTGCGCCGCCGCTGGACCTCGCGCCCTACGCGGCCACGCGCTTTTGACTGCAGCGGAGGACGGGTTCGGAGTCGTTTTTTTCAGGCTTTAACGCAAGCATCGCAGAGCGGTTTCGACGCGTCGCGCATCGGATCGGCCAACCTGCACACACACACGCGCGACGTCACATCTCGCAAGGAGCGCATCATGAATCGCCGCTATTGGCTGTTGAGTGCCGCCGTCTGTGCACTCGCCACGTATATGCCGTTGTCGTGGGCCGCCGACCCCCAGATCGTCAAGATCGGTTTCGTCGGACCGTTGACGGGGCCGGTTGCCCGCGTCGGCAAGGACTTGCAGTACGGCGCGCAGTTGGCGCTCGATGAAGAGAACGCGAAGAACCCGGTGGTCGGTGGCAAGCCGGTCAAGTTCGTGCTCGACGTGCAGGACGATCAGGCCGACCCGCGCGTGGCGATTCAGGTCGCGCAGAAACTGGTCGACGACGGCGTGGTCGGCGTGATCGGCCATTACAACTCGGGCTGCAGCATTCCGGCGTCGACGGTATATCACCAGGCGAACGTGGCGATGATCACGCCGGGCTCGACCAATCCGCAATTGACCAAGCAAGGCTTCAAGAACGTATTTCGTACGATGGGTCACGACGGTATCGGCGGCGTCGTGGCGGGGCATTTCGTGGTGGAGCAGATGAAGGCGAAGCGTATTGCCATCATCGACGACCGCACCGCTTTCGGGCAAGGGCTGGCCGATGCGTTCGAGAAGGGCGTCAAGGAAGCGAACGGCAACATCGTGGATCGGGAATTCACCAACGACAAGGCGATCGATTTTCGCGCCATTCTGACCACGCTCAAGAGCAAGAACGTCGACCTGATTTTCTTCGGCGGGCTGGATGAGCAAGGCGCCATGCTGGTCAAGCAGATGCGGTCGCTCGGCATGTCCACACAACTGTTCGGCGCCGGCGCGCTGAAGAGCAACGCGTTCCTGCAGATCGCCGGCACGGCGCTCGACAAGCTGGCCGCCGCACAGGCGTTCGGCAAGCGCTACAAGGCGCGTTTCAATCAGGATGTCGAACTGTACGCACCGTTTTCCTATGACGCGGCGCTCGCCATGCTGAAAGCGATTCACTCGGCCGATTCGCTCGATCGCGCGAAGATCGTCGACAGCCTCGCCAAGGTCACGGTCACGGGCGTGACCGGCAATATCACCTTCGATCCGTATGGCGATCTGATCAAGCCGCCGTACACCTTGTTCCAGGTTGAGCAAGGCCAATGGAAAAGCGTCAAGACGGTGGGCGGCAGCGGCGCATGATGGCCGGTCCGGAAGCAGCCCGTATTTCGCTGTTTCGCTGAGGTCCGAGAAAAACGTGACGCCGGCGGTTGCCGGCAGTCGCGTTTTTGTCGAGGCACAATAGAAACAGGCAACCGTTCGGCGCCATCGCGCCGCGCGGTTGCTTCATTTCTGAAAGCTTTCGACGCGAGGCCGACAGCATGACCGCATCCATCACGCTGGTTCTGTTCGACATGGAAGGTGTTCTGACTCACTATGACCGCGCCGCGCGAGTCGATCATCTGGCGGCGACCGCGGGTTGCCCGCCGGACACGGTGCGTCACGCGATCTGGGGATCGGGACTCGAAGCGCGTGCGGACGCAGGCCAGCTCAGCGATGACGAGTATCTGCGCGAACTGGGCTTGCTGTTGAACTACCCGATCAATCGCGACGACTGGCTGGCTGCCCGTCTCGCGTCGATTACCCCGAATCAGGAAGCGCTCGCGCTGGCCGCCAAAGTCGCCGAGCGGCACCGCATCGCGGTGTTGACGAACAATTGCCGCCTGTTGACCGATCACATCGCTTATCTGAATCCGCCTGTCGCGCGGCTGTTCGGCCCGGACGTTTACTCGTCGGCGGCGTTTGGTGCCGCGAAACCGGCGGCGCAAACCTATCTGCGTTGTCTTGAGCAACTCGGCGTACCCGCGGCTCAAACGCTTTTCGTCGACGACACGGCCGCCAACGTGAACGGCGCAGTCGATGCGGGACTGCAAGGGCACATGTTCGTCAGCGTCGGCGCATTGTCGGACGAATTGCAGCGTCGCGGCTTGATATAGCGGAGCCGGTGGGTCTCGAGTTCACTCCCCGCTAAGGTCCGGATTCTGCTGCACCAGTTCGTGCACCCATTCGCTGAACACCCGCACGCACATGCTCGAACGACGGTGCGGATAAAGGATCGAGAGCGGCAACGGTGCGCAATGGCAGTCGCGGAGAATTTCACGCAGCGCGCCGGATTCGATCGCCTTCGCCACCATGAAACGCGGCGTCTGGATCAGGCCTAAGCCTTCCACGGCGGACGCGACATAGACCTGGCCTTCGTTGACCGCGAGTTTGCCTTCGATCGGTCTTCTGATGAGCGCGCCGTCCGCTTCGAACTCCATCGGATAGACGCGCCCCGTGCGCGCGGAAAAATAATTTACCGCGTGATGCCGGTCGAGATCGTCGGGCGTGGCGGGCTCGCCCATTTGCTCGAGATAGGCGGGCGCGGCGCAGATCGTCATGCGCACGCTGCCGAGCGAGCGCGCCACCAGGTTCGAATCGTCGAGCACGCCGATGCGGATCACGCAATCCACGCCTTCCTGCACGAGATCCACGTTGCGGTCAGCGAGTCCCAGCTTCACCGTGATGTCGGGATAGCGCGCGTTGAAATCGCGCATCACGGGAATCAGCACGTGAGACGCGAACGTGGAGGACGTGTCGACGCGGACCGTGCCACGCGGACTCTGGCGTTTGCTCGATAACGCCGATTCGGCGTCGGAGACCTCGGCGAGAATGCGTGCGCAGTATTCGTAGTAAAGGGCGCCGTCGTCGGTAACCTGCACGCGGCGTGTCGTGCGGTTGAGCAGGCGCACGCCCAGATGGCTCTCCAGATTCTGCACGACCGTCGAGACGGAGGCGCGCGGCATTTCCAGCGAATCGGCCGCTTTCGAGAAACTGGACGCGTCCACGACGCGCTTGAACACTGCCATGCCTTGAAGAAGGTCCATACGGTGCTGTCCTCTGGAAGCTGAACGAAGACCTACTCGCGAATCGTTGGAATGATAGCCGCGGCGCGTTGGTGACGGACAGAGCGAAGCGGCCTACGGGTTCACGGAGTCGGCCGCAAAAAACCTTGACTCCCGAATCTCACGGCCTATAGTTCACCATATGGCAAAGTCTCCAGTCAGTCAACTCGATCGCACGTTTTCCGCCCTCGTGGATCCCACGCGGCGGGCCATCCTCGCGCGTCTCGAGCGTGAGCCCGGTCTGTCGGTCACGGAAATCGCGCGTCCGTTGCCGCTCAAACTGCCCGCCGTCATGAAGCACCTCGACGTGCTGAGCGACGCGGGTCTGGTGGCGCGCACAAAAAATGGCCGAACCGTCTCAGTCGAACTGGTTGCCGGCCCGATGGAAGAAGCGATGGCGTGGTTGCGACGCTACGAACGCTTCTGGTCCGCGAGTCTCGACCGGCTCGCCGATTTTGTTGAGAGGAACGACGAATGAACGAAAAGCCCAGCCTGACCATCGTGCGGCGCATCAAGGCGCCACCTGCAAGAGTCTACGCAGCATGGACGCGGCCCGAACTGATGGCGCGCTGGTGGGGACCGGACGCCGGACCGGTGCTGAGCGCCGAAGCCGATCCGCGCGTGGGTGGCCGCTTTCGCGTGGTATTTCAGACGCTGGATGGCGAAACGCACGACTGCCGCGGCGAGTACCAGGAAGTCGAAGCGGACCGCAAGCTCGTCTTCACGTGGGAGTGGGTCACGCTGCCTGAGCGCCGGTCGCTGGTGACGATCCGGTTTCGTCCGATCGAAGAGGGCACCGAACTGCATTTCACTCACGCACAGTTCTTCGACGAGGCCGCACGCGACGGTCATCAAACCGGCTGGAACGGTGCATTCGATAAGCTGGACGCACTGATTGCCGAGCTGGAAAACGAAGTGAAATGAAGCACATTCCCTCGAAGTCAACGCATACTGAGGTCGACCATGAAGCTTTACTATGCTGAAACGCTGTCTCCCAGAAAATCCTGCGCACTGGCCAAATATTTAGGCTTGCCAATCGACTACGCCTTTGTCGATCTGGGTAAAGGCGAGCAAACGCGACCGGACTATCTGGCGATCAATCCGAACGGCAAGGTGCCTTGTCTCGTCGACGGCGACAAGATCATCTGGGAGGCCGACGCGATCATGTGCCATCTTGCACAGCGCGCGGAATCCCCGCTCTGGCCGCGGGGCGCGCAGCAGCAGATCGAAATCGTGCGCTGGTTCAGCTGGAATAGCCAGCATCTGCTCCGGCATGCCGGCGCGCTTTACTTCGAGTACCTGATCAAGCCGTGGGCCGGACTCGGCGAGCCCGACCCCGCAAAAGTCGCAGAAGCGCAAGGGTTTTTCCGCAAGCATGCAGGCGTGCTCAACCAGCATCTGAAGGGACGCAAGTGGCTGCTGGGTGATGACATGTCGGTCGCGGACTTCTCGGTCGGCATCGCGCTGCCGTATGCAAAAAGCGCGGCGATGCCGGTTGAAGAGTTTCCGGAAGTGGTGCGCTGGCACGATCAGTTGAACGCGATCGACGCATGGCGCGACCCGTTTCCCGCGCGGCAGGAACGCGCCACGGCGAATGCGTGAGGAGGAGTCATGTGCTGCGCGATAGTTGCACTCACGATGACCTTGCTGGCCAGCTGGCGCAGCGTGTCGGGCTCGCTCGCCGGCCGCGTCGGGCGGCTACGCAGGATCGCGATCGCGGTTATCGCGATCGGCGCGGCGGCGGGGTCCGCCACGGCTGCGGATCAGTTCGCGGCGGCGGGCGGCGGACAACAATCGTCGTTGATCGCGCGACTGGCTAGCATGCCGATTTGCGGGCACTTTATCCGCTAATGGCGTGTGACGTGTGATCGTCGAAGCAGGGCGCTTTGGGTGGCTTCAACGTGCTGTGCCGATTTGCCGTATCGTACAGAGTCACTGTACTGCGCGCGAATCGAGGGCACGTCATGGCACTTTCGTCGAAAACCGCTACAAGGCTTTCCGGTAGACGCCGTTTTCTGCGCTCAGCAGGCAACACCGCAATCAGCTTGTCGGCGTCGTTCGCACTGCCACGATTGGCGGCGGGCCAAACGCCAACGCAGACGCCAACGCAAGCGCCAACGCCAACGCCGCCTCGGTCGCAAGCCGAAGCCGCCACCGCGCCGCTGCCACGCATGGCGCAACGCGTGATTCCGGCCACGGGCGAACGCCTGCCCGTGGTCGGCTGCGGCACCTGGCGCACCTTCGATGTCGGCAACGATCCCGCCGGCCGCGCGCAACTCGCCGAGGTGCTGCGCATCCTGTTCGAAGCCGGTGGTTCGGTGATCGATTCATCGCCGATGTACGGTTCGTCGGAAGCCGTCGCCGGCGCGCTGCTCACGCAGTTGAACGCGCACAACCAGGCCTTCGTCGCCACCAAGGTCTGGACCGAAGGACGCGAGGCGGGCATCGCGCAGATGGAAGAATCGTTGCGCCGCTTTCAGCAGCCGCGTATCGATCTGATGCAGGTTCACAACCTGCTCGACTGGCGCACGCAACTCGCCACGCTGCGCGACTGGAAAGCGCGCGGCCGGATTCGCTATATCGGCATCACGCACTACACGTCGAGTGCTTTCGACGAGGTCGCGGCCGTCATGCGCAGCGACAAGCCCGACTTTGTGCAGATCAACTACGCAGCCGACGACCGCGCCGCCGAGGCGCGCATCCTGCCGCTCGCGGCGGAGTTGGGCATCGGCGTCGTGATCAATCAGCCGTTCGGCGGCGGCGGCCTGCTGGCACGCGTCGGCAAAACGCCGCTGCCCGCGTGGGCTGCGGAAATCGGCTGCACGAGTTGGGCGCAGATTCTTCTGAAGTTCGTGCTCGCGCAGCCGGCAGTGACGGTGGTGATTCCCGGCACGGGGCGTCCGCAATACATGGCGGACAACGTTCGGGCCGGTTCGGGCCCATTACCCGACAAGGCGATGTGCGCGCGAATCGCGGCAGCGGTGAATGGCTAGCCGATCGTTTGCCTATTATTCGCGCTAATTCCTTCGTGAACTCTCCAGCTAGTTCAAATTAATACCTCGCTCGAGGTTATTCGCACGCGCCATTGCTCCATAGCACAACACTGCGCAAAGAAAAATAAAGTTTCCCGTAGTCGAGAACGATATTGAGATTTCTAGAGGATTAACTCGGTCCCATTACTGCAGCCATTCGGTTTGCATACGCAAAACACAAGTGAAAGAAAGATTGTGAAAGGAAGTTGACACGGGAACGTTTGCCAAACTAGGCTACGCACTGTCGTCAAAAACTGACCTCGGTTTAATCCACCTGCCCGGAGACGCAGGTAAGCCGCCGCTTTGCCGGTCAGTCGGACGATCGAATGAAGGCCGGAAAAATGGCCCAAGCTGTCGATATGAAAGCATTGTAATAAACGTGTGTCGCAATTCTGAAATTAGCCACAAGTGCTGAGGCGCCAACACGTCCCTATATTCTCGCTAGCAATTCGGTGCTAGTGCGGGAGACCTTTTTCGCTGAAAAAAAGAGAAAACCAGCTTAAGCACTCATCGCACTTTCTTTAATGCCGATATTGTCTGTCGAGGATTAATCATGCGTATAAATTTCCGATTGCAGATGCAGTGCCTCGCACTAGCCGGAATTGCGGTTCTGGCGGGATGCGGCGGCAGCGACGGCTCGTCGTCCTTGACGAGCAAATCCGGGCAGGCGCCCGCGGCCGCGTCAGGCGCCTCCGAAGTGGCGCTGGCGCCGCCCGCCGCGCCGGTCGTGGCGGACACATCGATCAACAAGACGGTTCCGCCGGTCGAGTTGCCCGACACGGTCACGCCGATCAACTACAAGCTGTGGTTCCGGCCGAACCCCGCGCTGTCTTCGTTCGACGGCCGCGCCGACGTGCAGATCAAGGTGCAGAAGGCCGTCAACGCGATCACGATCGCCGGGCACCGGGTCAAGTTCACCAACGGCACGATCACGCTTCAGCCGGGCAACATCGCGCTGATCGCCACGCCGCAGGACGACGGCGATTTCTATCAACTGCGCCCCGTGAGCGGGCAGATCGCCGCCGGCAACTACTCGCTGCACATGGAGTGGAGCGGCATCATCAACTTCAAGACTTATGACGATCCGGTCGCCAAGACCGGCGGCAGTTGCGGCGACGATCCTTATCCGGGTTGCTCGGCGGCCGAAGGCGTGTTCCGCGTCGATCTGAAATCGACCGACGGCACGACAAGCGGCGCGATCCTCACGCAAGGCGAATCGAACCTGGCGCGGCAGTGGTTCCCGGGTTGGGACGAGCCGGCTTTCCGGCCCACCTACGAGGTGAGCGCGGAGGTCCCGCAGAACTGGAACGTCGTCTCGAACGCGGCCGAGAAACCGGCGGTGAACGTGGATAGCGGCTACAAGCTTGTGTCGTTCGAGAAGACGCCGCCCATGCCGTCGTATCTGCTGTTCTTCGGCGGCGGCCAGTTCGACATTCTCGAAGACGACTTCTCGAGCCCACTGCCCGACGGCAAAGGTCTGCATCTGCGCATCTTTACGCCGCCCGGCATGCGTGACTGGGCCAAACCGGCGATGCAACAGACCAAGCAGGCGCTCGATTACTACTATCGCTACACCGGCATTCCGCTGCCGCTCACCAAGTTCGACACGGTCGCGGCCAACGACGCGTTCAAGGAGCAGAAGGACCTGAACTTCGGCGGCATGGAGAACTGGGGCGCGATCCTCGAATTCGCCGACGACATTCTGCCGGCGCCGGGCACGACCATGTCCGACTACGGCGTGACGGTGCTCACGCACGAAGCCGCGCATCAATGGTTCGGTGACCTCGTCACGCTCGACTGGTGGGACGACGTCTGGCTGAACGAGTCGTTCGCGACGTTCTTCGAGAACAAGACCAAGGTGCGTTTCTTCCCGGACCGTTTCAGTTGGGTCGACGACGTGAAGAACAAGTACGCCGTGATCAATGCGGACCTGAAGTCCACCGCGTTCCCGGTGCAGCCGAACTTCAACGGCTGGGCGTCGAACGACTTCGTGCTGAGCGCGAGCGCCTTCACGTACGACAAGGGCGGTCACGTGCTGAAGATGCTGGAGAACTACCTTGGCGAAGAAGTGATGCGCAAGGGTCTGCAGTCGTACCTCGCCGACTATTCGTTTGGCAACGTTACGCCCAAGCGTCTGTGGGACGAACTGGCGAAGGCGAGTGGTCAGCCGATGGTGGCGATCGGCGACAGTTTCGTGCGGCAAACAGGTGTGCCGCTGATCTCGCTCGATACGCAGTGCGATCTGACGACCAATCAGACCGTGGTCACGCTGAAGCAGTCGCCGTTCCCGAATCAGAATCAGTACCCGGGCACGCAGTGGACCATTCCGTTGACGCTCGCGTATGGCGACGGCCTGACGTCACGCAAGACGCTGGCGATGAAGGACACGCAAACCCAGGTGCGTCTGAACGGCTGCTCCGCGGTGCTCGCCGATCCGAGCGGTCTCGACTACTACGTGACCAACTACAGCAACAACGCGTGGAGCCAGTTGCTCGCGCAGGGTAACGCGCTGAAGGATCCGGTCCTGCTGACCAGTCTGCAACTCGAGGCGAAGCTGCTGGTGAACAACGGTCTCGCGGACCCGTCGCGCGTCACCAGTATCGGCTCGCTGAGTCCGGCGGCCACACCGCTCGCACGTCAGTTGCTGATGGCGGCGCCGACGACGCAATCGCAGCGTCCGACGATCCGCTATCAGGGTAAATTCAAACTGAAGCCACAGGCGCAGCAAGGCCAGTAAGCGGCCGTATTGGGTAGTTCAGCGGCCCGCATCGTGTTGCAGCGATGCGGGCCGCTTTTTTCATACCGCTTCAGATGCGGCAACAGGTCACGCCGCAGCGCTGGGTCGCGAGGACACTGTGTCGTACCAGCGCCTGAGCGATTTCAGATCACCCGGCACTTGCATGTCGATTGCTTTCGCGGCGAAGTCGATCGTCACCAGCGCGGTGATGTCGGCAACCGAGAAGCGCTCGCCCGCCACGAACGCGGACTGTTTCAGGCGATCGTCGAGGTCCGCCAGGAAATGCGCGGCCCGTTGCCGGCTGCGTTCGGCGAGTGCCGCAATCTGCTCGTAGTCGTGCGGGCCGGCAATCGCGCGGCCCTTCAAACCGGGCGCGGTGTTGCGGATCGCTTCCATCACCGAGGCAAACCCCTCCTGTTCCGCGCGCCGTTCCCACATCGTGATCAGCGCTTTGTCTTTCGGTGTGGTGCCGAAAAGCGGTGTGTCGGGATAGACGTCTTCAATGTAGCGCTGGATGGCGGGCACCTCTCCGATCGACGTGCCGTCTTCGAGCACCAGCGTCGGCACGACGCGCCGGGGATTGATCGCGCGATAGGCGTCACCGTGCTGTTCGCGTTTGCCGAGGTCGACCGCCGCGAGCGTCACCGTCACGCCTTTTTCGGCAAGAAAGATGCGTACGCGCCGCGAGTTCGGCGACGCAGTGGAATGGTAAAGCGTCAATGTTTCGGTAGTCATGTTGATAGACCTTTGAATGATGTTTCGAGGCGCGCGTGTGGCCGCGCGCCACTGCGAGCGGGCGGCGATCAGCCGGCGGTCTTGCCGCCGTCGACGGTCACGATCTGCCCCGTGATGAACGACGCCGCATCCGATGCCAGAAACACGATGGCGCGCGCCACGTCGTCCGGCTTGCCGATGCGCCCGAGCGGCACCTTCGCGGCGAGCGCGGCCTTGTTCTCCGGCGTGCCGGTGAAGCGGTCGAGCATGCCGGTGTCGGTCGGTCCCGGCGCAACGGCGTTGACCCGCACGCCGGTGGACGCCACTTCGAGCGCCGCCGACTTGGTCATGCCTTCCACCGCATGCTTGCTGCCCGCGTAGACGGATGCGAAGGCCGCGCCTTCATGACCGTAAGTCGACGAAACGTTCACCACGCTGCCGCTCTTTTGCGCCGACATCACGCGCAGTTCGTGCTTCATGCTGAGCAGCGTGCCGAGCACGTTGGTGTCGAACGTCGCGGTGTAGCTCTCGACGGTCTGGCTGGTGATGGCGCCAGGCTGGCCCTCGGTGCCGGCGTTGTTCACGGCGGCGTCGATGCGGCCGAAGCGCGCGACCGTCTGATCGACGAGGCTCGCGACTTCGTCGTCGCGGCGCACGTCGGCCTGGATGAAGTGGGCATCTGCGCCGAGTTCGCGCAGTTCTTTTTCGAGCGCCTTGCCTTCGGCTTCACGACGGCCTGAGACGACGAGACGGGCGCCGGTTTCGGCGAAAGCGAGGGCCGTGGCGCGGCCGATGCCGGTGAGGGCGCCAGTAATCAGAATGACGGGATGGCTCATTTTCAACTCCTGATAGGTATGTTTGTGCGGTATGGGGCGAAGCAGGCGGCGTCCGGCTAAGCGGGTTGCGATCTGCCTCAAATCATTGCCTTGAGTGCAATTTAGCGGCTTGCCAGTCGAAGTAAAAAGACTTTATAAGCTGGTCGGCATGCCTGGCAGGCATGGAGATAGGGTGGGCCATGCAGGCGCCCGAGACGGGCCGGGCGTTGGTGGCAGCGACCTGAGCCCTCTGCCAATCCGCCAACACCGCACGACGATTCATCTGCCGATTGATCGACGCTGGAATAAAACCGACCCTGGCGCAGTCATGCCTGACGAACCGACTCGCGAGGGCCGCCGGATGATCCACGGCTCGGCTGCGACTCTTTATCGTGAGGTCAACATGTCGTCACATCAATCGTTCGACGCGTCGCGGCGCGGCGCACTGAAGTGTCTTGCATTCGGTGGTTTGGGCACCGTGTTCGTTCTCGCCGGCGGCATTCTCACGCCGGTGGAACTGGCACTCGCCGCCGACCAGAAATCATCCGCTGCGACAGCGGGTGTGCCGCTTTTCCTGCAGATCAGCGACTCGCATATCGGCTTTAACAAGGAAGCCAATCCGGACGTGGCGGGCACACTGAAGCAGACCATCGAGTACGTCAACGCGATGCCGGTCAAGCCCGCGTTGACCATCCATACCGGCGATATCACGCACCTGTCCAAGCCCGCGGAGTTCGATCTCGCGGCCCAGTTGATGTCCGGTCTGAAGATCACCGAGCTGCACACCGTGCCTGGCGAGCACGACGTGACGGACGGTCCCGGGACCGAATACTTCAGCCGCTTTGGCAAGGCCTCGGACAACAAGGGCTACTACAGCTTCGATCATCAGGGCGTGCATTTCATCGGCCTGGTCAACGTGATGCATTTCAAGCCGAACGGCCTGGGCGGCCTCGGCGACGAACAGCTCGAGTGGCTCGAAAACGATTTGAAGGGGCGCTCGTCCAGCACGCCGATCGTCGTGTTCGCGCACATGCCGATGTGGACGATCTACGAGCCGTGGGGCTGGGGCACCGGCGATGCGGGCCAGGCGATGAGCTATCTGAAACGCTTCGGCTCGGTGACGGTGCTGAACGGCCACATTCATCAGATCGTGTCGAAAGTGGAGGGCAACATCACCTTCCACACGGCGCGCTCGACGGCTTATCCGCAGCCGACCGCCGGCAACGGCACCGGCCCCGGACCGTTGACGGTGGCCAGCGACCAGCTGCCGAAAATGCTCGGTGTGACCAGCATCAAGATCGCGCGGCATCCGCTCAAAGCCACGCTCGACGACACGACGCTCGTTTGACAATCAGACCTTTTTTATCGCAGGAGATCAGTTATGCAAACTAAAAACATTCGCCGCGTATTGCTCGCAGTGGCCGCAAGTTCGGCATTGTTCGCGGTATCGTCCGGATTGTCCGTGGCGCGGGCGGAGACGCCGAACGCGGTCGTCATCAAGAACTTCATGTTCGCGCCGATGGAGATGACGGTCAAAGCCGGCTCGACCGTGACCTGGAAAAATCTCGACGGCGAACCGCATACCGTCGTGAATGACGCGGGCATGTTTCGCTCCGCCGCGCTAGACCAGAACGACACGTACCAGTTCAAGTTCGACAAGCCGGGCGTGTACAAGGTGTTTTGCGGCATTCACCCGAATATGAAGGAGACCATTACCGTGCAGTGAGCGCAGCAGGAGACCCAAACTACAGACTGCGCCCAAGACGCTCACGCAAGGCATGCAGCTTCGTTGCATGCCTTGCGTGCAGCGCCTTCAGCGCGCGCAGCAACGATTCGATGTCG
This sequence comes from Paraburkholderia dipogonis, assembly GCF_046027395.1. Lineage (GTDB taxonomy): Bacteria > Pseudomonadota > Gammaproteobacteria > Burkholderiales > Burkholderiaceae > Paraburkholderia > Paraburkholderia dipogonis_A. The sequence continues at coordinate 87,682 of NZ_JAQQEG010000009.1, forward strand.
AGACGTTTGCGGTAGTCCACGTCGACGTGGGCCAAGGCGATCCTGCCGTCGCGATCGATCAGAAACGTGGCGGGGATGGGCACCAGCCAGCGGCTTGCCTCGCTGGCCGAGGGCGTTGCGCAGCCCAGTTGTTCGTAGCTGGCGCGCAGGCGGACCGGCAGCTCGAACGCCACGCCATAAGCGCGCGCCAGCTTCAGGTCCACGTCGAGCAGTTCACGCAGGCCGCCGGCGGCGTGATGCGCGGGCCTCTCGCACGGCGGCGCGATGGCGACGGCACTCGCGCCGAGTGCAAGCATGTCGTCGTAGCCCGTCGCAAGATCGGCGAGGCTGCGCTCGCCGAAAGTACACCAGCCGCCTCGAAAGAAATGCAGCACCGCAGGCCCGGCTCTCAGCAATGCTTCGAGACTGACGCGTTGACCAATGGTATCCGTCAACGTAAAAAGCGGCGCGCGCGCGCCTGCGCGCAGGGCGTTCGCCGCCGCTGAAGCCGCGGCGCTGAGCGCAAGTTCGGCGTCGAGGTCCGACTGCCGCGGCGTCACGCTGTCTTCGGTTTGCAGGTCCGCCATCTTTGCCTCCGCCTGGTTCTCACGCATTTATCCATTCCACTGCCCGTGCCAAAGGTGCAAAATCGGCTGGCACTTATTCCACGGGAGACACGTGATGGACCGGCTGGCGGCAATTGAAATCTTCATCCGCGTGGTCGACACCGGCTCGTTTTCGGCCGCGGCGCGCCACTTCGACGTCGGCCAGCCGACGGTGTCGAAGGCCATCGCGCAACTCGAGGAGTGGCTCGGCGTCAAGCTCCTGCTTCGAACCACGCGCACCCTCACACCGACCGAAGCCGGCACCAGCTTCTACCAGCGCGCCAAACGCGCCGTCGAGGAAACCGACGAGGCCGTGCTCGCCGCGCGCGGCACCGCGTCCGGCCTCTCGGGCAAGCTGCGCGTCTCGGCGGCCGTGTGTTTCGCGCGGCTGCATATCGTGCCGCGTCTGCCGGTGTTTCTGGAGGACCATCCCAACCTCGAGCTCGAACTCGTTCTCGACGACAGGAACATCGACCTCGTCGAGGAAGGCATCGACGTCGCCTTGCGGATGGGCGTGCTCGCGGATTCCAACATGACCGCGCGCCGCATCGCCGAGGCCCGCCGCCGGGTGATCGCGACACCGGCGTACTTCAGCCGTCATGGCATTCCCGAGGCGCCGGCCGATCTGCTCGCGCACACATGCCTGATCTACACGCGCGACGGCGGCGGCGAAGACTGGACGTTCCGCAAGGAGACCGCGGAAGTGTCGGTCAGGACGCAAGGGCGGCTCAAGATCACGGCGACCGAAGGCTTGCGCGCGGCCGTGTTCGCCGACATGGGCGTGGCCGTCGCGTCCGAATGGGCCTTCACGCCCGAACTGAAATCGGGCGCGGTGGTGTCGGTCATGGACGACTGGATGCTGCCCACCATCAGCCTCTCGGCCGTCTATCCGACCGGCCGTCTTGCCAGCACCAAGGCGAGACAGTTCACCGCGTTCGTGGAAAACTGTCTCGCCGACGAAGCCGCTCCCGCTTCACGCGCCACACGCTCAACGCTCGAATCCGCCAGACCCGCCTAGAGCGTCACGACGATTTTGCCGAACTGGCCGTTCTTCTCCAGATAGCGGTGAGCTTCCACCATGTCGTCGAACCTGAAGGTGCGGTCGATCACCGGCTTGAGCGCGCCGCTCTCGAAACCTTTGAGCACGTAGTCCACCGCAGCTTTCTGACGCGCGGGATCGCCGCTTGTCAGCCAGATGTTATGGGCTTTCACGGTGAGCACCTTGGCGATCATGTCGAGCACCGGCAGCGGCGTGGAGTCTTCGCTCAACGCACCGTAGATGTACGCAATGCCCTGGAACGACAGTGCCGCCAGCAGCTTCGCGAAGCTCGGGCCGCCGACCGGGTCGAACGCCACGCGCGCGCCTTTGCCGTCGGTGATACGCATGACTTCGGGTACCAGATCGGTTTCCTCGGTGGCGATCACATGCGCGGCGCCGGCCTTGAGCAGTTGCTCGCGTTTCGCCGAGGTGCGCGTGAGCGCAATGGACGTCGCGCCGGCGTAGTTGGCGATCTGAATCGCCGCGAGCCCGACACTGCTCGATGCGGCGGGCACGATGACGAAATCGCCCTCGGTCACCTTCGCGTCTTCGATCAGCGCCCCATACGCTGTCACGAACATCATCCACACCGAGGCGGCCTCGGCGAACGAGAGCGACTCGGGGTGCTTCACGACGGCGTAGTCCGGCACGAGGATCACTTCGCCGTATGTGAAGTACTGGTTCATCGAAAAGGACGGCATGACGTTGACCTTGTCACCGGGCGCGATGCCCGTGACTTCGGCGCCGACCGCATCGACGATGCCCGCGGCTTCGTAGCCCAGTCCCGCAGGGAAGCGGACGGGTTCGATGTAGGCGTCGCTGCGCCACATGGACTCGGCGCGGTTCAGGCCGATCGCCTCGACCTTGATGCGAACTTCGTGCGGACCGGGCGCCGCCACCGGCGTCTCGATGAATTCGAGCACTTCGGGGCCACCGGCTTTTGCAAACATGATGGTGCGTGACATGACAGTCTCCAGGTTCGGCGAGCAGGCCTGCCGCAGGCGATGCAGCGAGAGGACAGGCCGCTTCGGCTCAGGCAGTTTCAGCGGTTTGTTCAGCGGCTTCTACAGTAGGCGAATATGCCGGGAAATCCGAGTAATGCTTTTCGTCGCCGCCCCAGAACGCGGCGCGCACATACGGCGTGAGCGGCAGCTTATGCTGAAGCCGGTACGGCAGGTCCGGATTCGACGAGAAGTGGCGGCCAAAGGCGACCAGATCGGCGTCGCCCGATGCGACGATCGCTTCCGCGCTCTCGCCGTCGAATCCGCCTGCCGCGATGATCGGGCCGGAGAAGTGCGGGCGCAGATACTTCACGGCGACCGGCGCATGACCCTCGTGCAACGTGTCGTCGCCCTTGATGCGCGGCTCGATCACATGCAGGTAGGCAATGCCGTATCCATCGAGCACCCTGGCGACGTGGCTGAAGGTGGCTTCAGGATCGCTGTCGGAGATGCCGCCCCATTCGCCGGACGGCGAGATGCGCACGCCGACCCGGTCCGCGCCCCACACCGAAATCAGCGCCTCGACGGTTTCGCGCAGGAAGCGCACGCGATTTTCGATCGGGCCGCCGTAAGCGTCGGTGCGCCTGTTGGTGCCGTCCTGAATGAACTGATCGACGAGGTAGCCGTTCGCGCCGTGCAGTTCGACGCCGTCGAAGCCCGCCTCGAGCGCACGCTGGGCGGCCAGGCGAAACTCTTCGACGATGCCCGGAATCTCTTCGATGCCGAGCGCCCGATGCGGCGAGGCGGGCACGAAGCCATCCCTGGTCAGTGCCACACCATCGAACGGGACGACCGAGGGCGCGAGCGGCGCGACACCGCCGGTCATCTCGACGTGGCTTTGCCGGCCGCCATGAATCAACTGCATGAAGACCCGGCCGCCTTTGGCGTGAACCGCATTGGCAATCGCTTTCCAGCCTTCCACCTGGCCGTCGTGATAGAAGCTCGCGGCGCCGAGATACGAGCGGGCGGGAATCGAAATGCTGACGCCTTCGACGATCTCGAGGCCGCCTTGCGAGGCGCGCTGGCCGTAGAAGTCAGCCATCATCGGGCTGGGAATATCGCCGGGCTGATTGGTGCGCAGGCGGGTCATCGGTGCGAGCACGACGCGATGCGTCAGGGTGTAGGCGCCGACCTTCTTCGGGGTGAACAGGTGAGCCATGATCTTTCCTTTACCGGGTAGTGAGTTCGGAGACGCAATCAGCTGATTGCCGATTCGTTGATGGAGAATTTATCCATTCCGATATGCGCCGGGAAGGCACGCACCGGCATATGAATCATTCCAGACCGGGATCAATGGCGGCGCGGAGCAAGGGCGGCCGCTCGACCTGCAAGTCGGCGGCGATGCTCGACTGCAGGTGCGCCGCGATCAACGTGTGGAGCGTGCCGAAAACGGCCGGACGTCGCGGCGCGGCGAGCCGACGACATGGGACATCACTGGTCAAGCAAAGTAGCTGAACGCCGCCGAAATCGAGCTATCGGTCGCCAGGTTGAACGCCGCCAAAGCGGCCGGTGAAAGCGTGGTCCGAGCCGCCGAACGTAAGCCACGCGCGCTCCAGATCGATCCGGCATCGCCCGGTGGGCACTCATTCAGGGGAGCCGGAACGGCTAGAAGTCCGCCCACCGGCCACGGCGCGGGAACAGCGCTTGCGCTTTAAACACGCGGCCTCAAAGCGCGCGCAAACTGCCACGCCCAGGCGTGCTCGCACGAATGCAGCCACCCGCTCGATGCCCGCTGCGCGCGGCCCATATAGCCTGCATACGCGCCTTGCGAAAAACTCCCGGCTTGGCGCGCGACTATACGCGGCGTGGACGGTTTTACCCCGTTTTTCCGGTGCAAACATGCCTCGCAAAGATGGCGTTTAAAGCGCAGCATGGCCGTGTTGTTATCGTGCGATCAGCGGGTTACACGTGTGGAGCGATTTTGCATCGACCTGCAAAATCGTGTGAATAAAGGCGGCCAACAGCTCAGACGTAAGGATTCCGGAGAGTATTGCGATGTACAACGATATCGATTCGCCAGGATCGGCGCTCGATGGCCAGAGTACCCGCGGCCAGATGAGCAATCTGCCAATTCCCGCCACGCCGCCAAGGTTTGGACGCCTCGCCATGTGCGTGGCCGCGGCCAGCGCGCTCGCCATCGGCGTGATGGGTACGGTGGCGTATAGCGTCTGGTTCAACCAGGATCAGCAGGCCTACGCCAACGCCATGGCCGGCGCGCGGCAAGCGCTTGGCAACGGCGCGCCGGCGCGCGGGGCCGTCATGGCGAATACCGCGAGCGTGCCGACGCAGCCGGCAGCGGCTGCGCGGCCGAACGCGCCGCAAGCGTCGCAGTCGCCATCGACAAGCGTCGCCAATACGACGCTGGCGGCAGCGCCAGTTGCCACGGATCCGGAAGCGGGCGGGCAACTCGCGTCCTGGTCCGGTGAGGTCAAGGCACCGACGGCGCAGCCTGACGTCGTTGCAGATCCGGCACCTGGCACGCCGGCGCCCGCCGCCATGTCCGCTCGCCGTTCGGCAAGCGCAGCCAATCCACCGACGCAGCAACTGGCCGCGGCGCGTGCGGGCAAAAATGCCCGCGCCACGCCTCAGGAGCGCCGCGGCGCCGCCGAGACCGCGCGGCACAAAGACACCCTGTTTGCCCGCATGGGGCTCTTCTTCCGTCGTGTGAATTACCGGCAGCATGGCAACGCAAATCGGCAAGACCTCTACTCCCATCCCTGAGCGGCACCGAGCCGGGCGAGCCGCTTCAAAAGGCGCGTTCATGAGCCGCTTCAGGCGGGCTCCCGCCGTGCTGGCCGGCGCGTCATTGCTTTGTCTGCTGGTCGGTCTTCTCTATCTCGCCTTGCAGATCAGGACGATCTTCTCCGATCAGTTGAAGCAGGAATACGCCGGGCTCGTGCTCGAAGCGGCGGAGCGCGCGGAAAGTGCTCGCGCGATGGTCGGTGTGTGGCAGCAACACGCCGGCGACGGTCAAACGCAAACGCAAGCGCAAATTCAAACGCAGGGTTACCGGCATGCACGCATCGAACTCGCCGAGCGTCTCAAGTCGCTCGCAGCCTTGGTGAATGCCAGTCCTGCCGCTGCGCCGCCAGTGCCGCCGTCGGCGTTGACGGCCGATGCCAGTCTGATTGGAACCGATGCGTTGCTTGCCACAATCTCGCCGTATTGGCGCGCCCAGCGCGATGCCGATGGCGCCGACGTGCGCCTGCGGGTTGCCCATGTCGCGAACGTGTTGATCGCGCTGGCCGCGCTGCTGTTCTGCATGTTGCTCACCGCGCTCGGCATGTACGCGAAACGCAATCGTCAACTGGTGGGCGAGTCGCACGAGTTCGAGTACGCCGCGTTGCACGATCCCATGACCGGCTTGCCGAACCGGCGCAAGCTGTTCGCCACGCTCGACGAGGCGGCGGCGAATCTGCAAGCCGGTCCGACGGCTCGCAACATCGCCGTGCTGTATGTGGATCTGGACGGCTTCAAGCAGGTCAACGACATGCTCGGCCACCGCGTCGGAGATGACTTCCTGATCGCGGTGTCGCGCGCCTTTCGCGAATCGGTGCGCAAAGTGGATGTTGTCGCGCGCATTGGCGGCGACGAATTCGCGGTGCTGGTGCGAGAATATTCGACGGCGCCTGAATTGGCCGAAATTGCTCAGCGGCTCATCGCGTGTGTGGTCGAGACCGATGAGCAGATGGGCATCGGGGTGGTGCGCGCGAGCATCGGCATTGCCAGCTATCCGGATCTCGTCAGCGATTACCAGCGCCTCGTCGCCGCGGCGGACGACGCGATGTATCGCGTCAAGCGCGGCGGCAAGAACGGTTACGCGTTTGCGGCGCAGGCTGACTGAGGAGCGCTTAGGACGTTTGCGTCTCGGGTGTCGCTTGCATCGCTTGCGCTTGCGTTTCCGTTTTCAGCATCACTTCCCGGCCTGGCCTTTCATTGATGACCGCGAGACGCACGTCATCGCTCATGGTCTTCCACGCGCGAATTTCGTCGCGCGTACGCAGGCAGCCGAGGCAGAAGCCGGTTTTGCCGTCGAGTTTGCAAATGTCGATGCAGGGTGACTGGATTGTCATGATCGGACCAGCGCTTCCGTTGGATTGACTTCGACGGTGATGTGCGAGAGTCGGTTAAAAAATGCTGCAGCATTGTAGGGGAGAAGCGCGCGCATCGTCGCGCACGCCGAACTTTGTTTCGTGTTACAAAATCGGGGCTTGCCGATGCGCGCCGTGTCATGCACCGGCACATCGGCAGTCATTCCGGGTTCATCCACAGCGGAAAGATCCATGTCCAGATATTCGTTGATGCGCGCCGCCGGGCGCTTGAGCCAGCCTGAGTGGATCGTCGCCGTTGTGGCCGCGGCGCTGGCCGCCTGTGCGCCGGTGCCGCCCGCCAGCAGTCCGGCCACCGTTCCACCTGCGGTTATTCAGCCCGCTGTTCAGCCGGACAGCGAGGCCGGCGCACAAGCCACCGCACGCCCGGCCGACGGCCCGCTGCCAGTGCCGCCGAACCTCGTCGCGTTGGCGCAGCCGGCCGGCCAGAAACGGCTGACGAACTCCACGTCCAATCAGTCGTACTGGCCGCTCTCGCAGTATTTCGAAACGCAGCGCAACCAGGCCTATTGCTCCGTCGCGACTTCGGTCATGGCGCTCAACGCGTTGGGCATCCGCCGGCCCCCGTCGACCCAGTACCCCGACTTCCCGTTTTTCTCGCAGGAAGATTTCTTTCACGGCATCGATCCGCAGGTGGCCAACGCCGCGCGGGTCTCGCAAGAGGGCATGACGCTCGATCAGCTCAGCACGGTCCTGAACGCCTTTCCGGTCGATGTCAGGAAATACCACGCGGCGGACCTGTCGCTCGGCCAGTTTCGCGACCTCGTGCGCGCGACCACGGGCCACAGCGACCGCTTCGTGTTGTTGAATTTCAGGCGGGTGGAAATCGGCGAGACGGGCGGCGGACACTGGTCGCCGCTCGGCGCCTACGACTCGGCGAGCGACAGCGCGTTGCTGCTCGATGTGGCGCGCTACAAATATCCGGCTGTGTGGGTGCCGCTCGCGCAGTTGTACGCGGGCGCGCTGGCGGTGGATAGCGTGAGCGGACTTTCACGCGGTATCGTGATCATCGGCAAGCGGTCGAATTGATGGCTGCTTGCCGAGGCGGCCACGACGTTCAGGCGCGCGACACGAGAGATGGCTCATGCGAGTGTGGCCACAGCAAGCAGGCGCGCGCGATCTCGTTCAAGCGCGCGTCAATCTTCCTCGTTACGCCATTCGGTCAGTCCTTCGCGCGCATTCAATTCGATGAACGAAGGCAGCGCTCGTAGCTTTCGAATATAGCGGGCAAGATTCGGCCAGCCGAGCGCCGGGCGCGGCATATTGCGGGTCCAGCGCATCAACATGACGGCCATGAAGTCGGCCGTGCTGAGCTTGTCGCCGATCAGATAGTCATGGCTTTCGCCGAGATGGGCATCGAGCTTATCCCATGCCCCGTCGAGCCGACGGCATGCGAGCGCGCGAACCGCTTCGGCGCCGGCCGGGTCACCGTCGGAGTCCGCGTAGAACCAGTCGCGCATGGCCGGCAGAATCGTGTTGGCGAGATAGACCATCATTTCGAGCCACGCGGCGCGATCGACGGCGTTCGGCGCGGGGGCGAGCGCGGCATCGGGATGCCGCTCCGCCAGCAGCATCAGCAACGCGGCCGACTCGTGGCGCGGCGCTCCGTCGATCAGCAGCGTGGGTACGCGTCCCGAAGGATTGAGCCGCAGATACGCCGGATCGTGCTGCTGGCCCGCGTCGATGTCGATCAACTGGGCGTCGAACGCGATGCCCAGTTCTATCAGCATCCAGTGCACGGCCATACTCGCCGCGCCGGGCGAATAGTAAAGCACGTAAGGTGTGGAATCGCTGTGCATAGTGGGTTGATGTCCGGTTTCGATCCGGCGGACAGTCTACCGCCGTTCCTGACGGATGCCCATGCGCAAACGCCCAGAGAACGCGCAGTCTCGTAGTGGCGCGCTCGCGTTTTCGCGACTACCATCCCTTCACTCATTTTTTGTCGGCCGATCGAGGCGGCGATCCGCACGCGTCGTGCGCGGGCACGCAGGTGTGCTCCGCCGTTCCGTCCAGGAGACGGGCAAGAGGCAGCCAGGAGGTGGGCAACGCAGCCGTGTTTGCGGAGGTGAAGCAACGTATGTGCGCACTGGACCGTCGGACCTTGCTCAAGGGCGTGCTAGCCACGCCATGGCTGAATGCGGCCCTGGCATCGCCGGCACTCGCAAAGCCCTCGCCGATCGTTTCGACCACACTCACGCTGCACCGCGTGCGTCCCGGCGACCCAGCGTGGCCTTCGGCGAACGCCTGGCAAGACCTCGACCGAGCCGTACGCGGACGCTTGAGTCTGGTTGAATCGCCGCTGGCAATCTGCGCGGAATCTCCAACGAGCACAGCGTGCCTCGACCTGTTCCGGCGTTTGAAAAATCCCTACTACATCGGCGATACGCCTGCGCTCACGCAGAGCGCAGGCTGGCTCGACGCGTGGACCTCATCGCCGAGCGTGTACACGGTGGCGGCCGCCAACGCGCTAGACGTCGCCACAACCGTCGCCTTCGCCAGGCGGCATCGTTTGCGGCTGGTGGTGAAGGGCGGCGGCCACAGCTATCAGGGCACATCCAACGCGCCAGACTCGCTGATGATCTGGACCAGATCGATGCGCGACGTCACGTTGCACGATGCTTTCGTCCCGGCGGGCTGCGAAGGACGGGTCGAGCCGGAAGCCGCGGTGACGATCGGCGCAGGTGCACTATGGGGCCATGTCTACGACGCCGTGAGCACGCGAGGCGGCCGCTACGTGCAAGGCGGCGGCTGTCTGACGGTGGGCGTAGCCGGTCTCGTGCAAGGCGGGGGCTTCGGCAACTTTTCGAAGAAGTTCGGCACAGCCGCGGCCGGTCTGCTGGAAGCCGAAGTCGTGACCGCGGACGGCGTGGTGCGAATTGCCAACGCGTGCCGGCACCCGGACCTCTTCTGGGGCTTGAAAGGAGGCGGTGGCGGCAGCCTCGGCGTCGTCACGCGGCTGACGCTGCGCACGCACGCGTTGCCCGACACCGTCGGCGCCGTGCGTGCGACGGTGAAGGCCTCGTCGGACGCGGCGTTCCGCGCATTGATCGGCGAATTCATGGCCTTCTACGCCGACAACCTGATGAACGAGCATTGGGGCGAAACAGTCGCCTTCCATGCCGACAATACGTTGGGCATTTCCATGGTGCACCAGGGACTCAGCCGCGACGAAGCCTCCCGTGTCTGGCAGCCTTTTTTCGACTGGATTGCGGACGGCGAGCACGGCTGCGAGACGAGCCCGCCGCAGATTCTCGCCGTGGCGGCGCGGCACTTCTGGGACGCCGCGTTCATCATGCAGCACTTGCCCGGCGTGCTCGTCGCGGACGACCGTCCTGGCGCGCCCGCGGACAATGTGTTCTGGGCGGATAACGTTGGCGAAGCGGGGCAGTACCTTTACGGCTACACGTCGACATGGCTGCCGGCCTCGCTACTGAGTGCGGACCAACGGGCGCGTCTCGCCGACACGCTATTCGCGAGCACACGGCAGTGGACGGTCAACTTGCACTTCAACAAAGGGCTGGCGGGCGCGCCGGCCGATGCCTTGAACGCCACGCGCGATACGGCGATGAACCCGGCGGTACTCGACGCCTTCGCGCTCGCGATCATCGCGGGCGAGGGACCACCGGCATTTCCCGGCATCGAAGGGCACGAGCCGGACGAGCAGAAAGGGCGGCGTTACGCCAAGCGCATTAAACAGGCCACGCGGACGCTGCGCGAAATCGTCCCCATGCCGGGGGCGTACTTCTCCGAAAGCGATTTCTTCGAGGACGACTGGCAGCAAGCGTACTGGGGCAGCAACTACGCGCGGCTGGCTGCCGTGAAAAACCGGTACGATCCCGACGGTTTGTTCTTCGTCCATCACGGTGTGAATTCGGAAGCGTGGAGCGCGGATGGATGGACGAAGGTGAAAAACGGGCCTGGCTGAGTACGATAGCGGCCTGCCTCGCCGCGTGGCGCGAACCGGTCATGACTCACGTCACGCAGCAACGCCGAATGCCTACTTCACCCGCTTGACCACCGGCGTCTTCCACTTGCCATCCAGCAGCACCGGTTTCGGCCAGTAAAACCGCATGGTAATCATGAACGGTCCTTCCGGCGCCGGCAGCCAGTTGGCCTCTTTAGCCTTGCCCGGCGACTTCGCCTGGATGTAGATCGTCAAGCCGCCATCGCGATCCTTCTTGAGTTGCGGCAACATCGGCGAATTGATCAGATACCGGTCGATCGGATTCTTTACGAGCAACTGACTGGGCAGTGCATACATGGTCACCGACCAGAATGCATTCACAGGCGGCAACTGTCCTTTCGGAAAGCGCAGCACGTAGCGATGCTGGCTGCCGTCCAGCGGCTGTCCGGTCGAATCCTTGTCGAGTACCGGATACAACGCTTCTTCACGCGAGTTCGCGCCGATGCCGACCTGGGTGCCGGTGGCGCGCGCCACGTAATCGTTCTTCAGATACTCGCGCGAACCGAACAGCGTATCCGTCTTACCGCCGAGCGACGCGCGCTTGTCGTCGATCGCCTTCTGGCCATCCTGCATGCCGGCCTGAAATGCCGCTTTCTGCTCCGGCGAGAGCGCGTTCGCGTCGAACCGCTTGCCGGGCACGACACCGATCTGCGCGAAGCGGCTGCGCAGTCCGGCCTCAGCCGGATTGACCGGTGCGAACTGCAACACGAACGCAAGTTCATTGAAAAATTCGAGCGACGTCCGCGCGGTGGCCGGCGCGAGCGGCTTGATCCACTGCACCGGCGCCGCGGTGGGCGCGGGCTTGCTGCCGGTGAACGCCGAGAGCGTTTGCACCTTGTAGCCCGCCTGGATCTGCTTGACGTTTGCGAGGTCGTCGGGATTGAACAACTGCGTGCGACCGACCACGTTCACGAGATCAGTCTCGGAACGGATCACCTGAGTGATGCCGTTCGGCGTCTGACCGTTCCAGCGCGGCCCCGCGATCAGGAATTTGCCGCCGTTGTTGCCCGTGGTGCGGCTGCCGATATACGCGAAGTTGAAGGTATAGAGATCCATCAACTGAAACACGAAGTAGCGCTTCGCGTCCATTGGCGGGACCGTGATGACGACGGGTTCCGCGCGCAGATCGAGGCCGGCGAACGAATAGGGCGTGTCGGAGTTGGGCGTGACGAAGGCGGTGTCGTCCGGCGTGAAGACGCGTGAGATGTTCAGGATGGAATTGAACGGGCCTTTGTATTGCGGGTTGGTGGAGTCCACCGAAAACGCATACATGATGCTGTACGTATCGACCATCGGGGTGCCGTAGAGATACGCGTCTTTGGCGATCGAGCGGATGTCGGTGCTGCTGGCGCTGACGGGTGCGACGGGGGCTTTGGAGAAGTCGTTGGTAGGCGCCGTATGGCAGGCCGTGAGGACAATGGCAAGTAGCGCGGCAGCGATGGTTCGTGTTCTGTGCATTGCGACCCTCGGGAATGAGCCGTGGACGACGGCAGCGTGATCGTTCGTTCATACAGCGCATTCATACAGCGCGGCACAACAGGCGCAACAGGAAACGGGACTCGCAGTGCAAGCTTCTGCACGCCGCAGCTTGCCTAACGGTGGTATTAGCTGTCAAGCAGCTTTCTGTTCATTCCCACGCCGCATTCTGCAAAACGATCCGATACCCATCCGGATCTTCGAACGTTTTGCCTTGACGGTCCCAGTAAGGATTCTCCGATTCGCACGACTTCACGCCGAGCGATTCGAGCCGTTCGACGGCCGCGCTCCACACATCGCGTTCGGGAAGATAGAGCACGAGAAGGTGCTCGGTGGTCGGCGCCCGTTCGACGGTCACGCCTTGTTGATGGGTGAGCTCGATATGCCAGGGGCAGCCTCGCCGACCGACGATCACACCATCGAAGCCTTCGTGATTCTCGAAGCTCGCCAGGACTTCGAAGCCTAATCCCCGCGTATAGAAGTCAGCGACCTGATGCAGATCGTTAGTAGGGCGGGCGACTCGGAGAACGGGTGGCTGCATCGGCAACTCCACGAAACACGGATGTGCCGCCTAGCATAACGTGCCGTGCGCCCCGCAGCGCGCCCGAGTGCCTCAAACGCTTCACGCGCTGCGCGCCATCTCCGCGACACCCGCGTTGAACTCTTCCCTGTGCTTACCTGCGGAGGCCGCCGTCCGCGCCCGAACCGCGCTCTTGCGAACCCGCGTATCGCGCAGCGCCGGACGTGCATCGACCAGATCCGCATACAACGCGAGATAGTTCGAGGTCGACGCATCCCAACCGAAGTCGCGGCTCATGGCATTCCGCTGCAACACATGCCATGACGACGGCTGCACAAACGCAGCCAACGCGCGGCCGAGCGCGTGCATCACGTCGTCCGGGCTTTCGCCGTCGAACAGAAATCCCGTCGCTCGCTGTTCACCACGAGGATCGTGCGGCACATAGTCGACGATCGTATCGGCCAGGCCACCGACGCGCGAGGCCACCGGAATCGTGCCGTAGCGCATCGCATAGAGCTGGGTGAGGCCACAAGGTTCGAAGCGGCTGCCGTGCAGCAGAATGTCCGCGCCCGCGTGCAGCATGTGCGCGCGCCGCTCGTCATAGCCGATCTGCACGCCGACGCGTCCCGGCCATGCGGCCGCGACGTCCTGCAGGGCCTGTTCGAGACCGTGCTCGCCCTGGCCGAGAATCGCGAACTGCAGCCGCGGATGCCGTTCGAGCAGCGCCGGCAGCGTATGCACGACGACATCGGCGAGCTTCTGTTCGGTCAGGCGGCTGCCGATGGCGACCAGCGGCGCGAACGGATCGCGCGTCAGACCGAAGTCCTGTTGCAGTTCGCGCTTGCAGGCCTGCTTGCCGGCGGTGTCGTCGACGGAATAGGGGCGCGCGATCTGTTTGTCGGTGGCCGGGTTCCAGGCGGCGGTATCGATGCCGTTGACAATGCCTGATAACTTGCCGGCCTGCGCCTGCAACACGCCTTCCATGCCGTGCCCGAAATGCGGCGTCAGGATCTCGCGCGCGTAGCGCTGGCTCACCGTCGTGACGCGATCCGAATGGACGATGCCCGCTTTCATCATGCTCAGCGAGCCGTAGAACTCGATGCTGCGTTCGTCGGAGAGCGCGGGCGCCAGCAATTCGGGCGGCACGCCGATCCAGCCGCCCATGGCAAGCGGATGGTTGCCCTGAAACGCCAGGTTGTGAATCGTAAAGACGCTTTTCGCGGCGACGCCCGCCAGCCTCAGGTACAGCGGCGTGAGTCCTGCATGCCAATCGTGCGCGTGCACGATGTCGGGGCGCCTGACGTTGCGCACACCGCGCGCCACTCGCGCGGCCGCCGCCGCGAGCGAGGCGAAGCGGGTGAGGTTGTCCAGGTAGTCGCGCCCTTGCGGATCGCGATAGAGGCCTTCGCGCGCGAACAGGTGATCCATCTGCAGCAGCAGCACCGGCACGCCGGTGTCGGGCATCTGGCCGCGCAGCAGGCGGGCGTCGCCGCCGGGCAGGCCGGTCATGCGCGCGATGGGCGCGACGTCGACCGCGCGTTCGAGCGCGGCGGGATAGGCGGGCATCAGGATCGAGACATCGACGCCGGCATCGCGCAGAGCGGCGGCGTATGCGCTGACCATGTCGCCGAGGCCGCCGGATTTGGCGAGCGGCAGGGCTTCGGAAGCGACCAGAAGAACGTTAAGCGGCAAAGTGGCCCCCAAGGACGGGTTTTTTGCACTTGCACAGTGCGGTGAGATTCGCGGACGCGTCAGTTCAGCAAGGGATGTGCCTGAGGTCAGCGGTTTTGCAGGGGGTGCGAGGAGGGTTTGTGTTGCAGTGCGGGCGAGCGATTCTTTGGCTTCGAAGACCTATTTATTTGTCTTGACGCTTCACCGCCCGTGAGGCGTTTTTTCATTCATGTGTAGATTTGACTTTCGGTTTCAAACACCGGCGCGGAGCGCACCAAACAAAAAGGGCTGTCGCCGAAGCGACAGCCCTTTCATTCACCGCGCAAAGAAGAAAGCCTGAGTCAATGCACCGGCGCGTGCGTCTGCTCGACCGGCCGCGGCTGCGTCACCGCGCTCACCACCGCGAAGACGATGATATTCACCGCCAACGCCAGGAAGCCGATATTGATGTCCTTCAACGCATCGGGCAGGAACGGCATCAACTGTCCGATGCTCAGGTGCATGGTGGTCGTCACGGCCACCACCGCGACGCCGGCCAGAATCCCGCAAAACGCGCCTTGCTTGGTCGCGCGGTTATGCGGACGCAGGCTGCAGATCACCGCCGGAAAGAGCTGGGTCACGAAGCTGTAGCCCATCAGCAGCAACGCGACGATGGTTTCGCCGCCTTGCAGCGTGAAGCCGACCGCCACCAGCGCCACCACCGGCACGAGGAATCGTGCGAGCTTCGTCACCGTGGCGTCCGAGGCTTTGCGGCTCACCATGCCGCGATACACGTCGTTGGCGAGCAGCGTCGACGCGGACGTCAGGATCATCGAGCCCGGCACCAGCGCGGTCAGAATGCCGGCCGCGCCGATCACGCCGACGAACCACGGGTCAAAGGCTTGCAGCGACAGGCGGAACAGCGACAGGTCGATGTCGCCGCCCTTCAGACCCGGCACCTTCAGCGTCGCCGCGAAGCCCACGAAGAACACGAACAGCAGAATCAACTGATACAGCGGCAGCACCATCGCGTTGCGGCGGAAAATGCGTTCGTCCTTCGCGGTGAAAATCGAACCGAACGTATGCGGCCACATGAAGAAGCCCAGCGCCGTCAGCAGCACGGTCGACTGGAACCACGTCACGCTCGAGCCCTTGGCCGGGAAGGTCAGGAAGCCGGGGCGCGCGGCGTCGATGGCGCGGAACATGTCGCTGAAGCCGCCATAGTAGTGCAGCGGCAGATAGATGCCGAGGAACAGCACGATCGCGAGGATCAGCATATCCTTCACCACCGAATTCCACGCGGAGCCGCGCACGCCGGAGACGATCACGTAGGCCGTCACGACACAGGCGCCGATCCACACGGCCGCCGTCGACGAAATCGCGCCGTACGAGGCCGTCGCCACGATGATGCCGAGCCCCTTCAGCTGCAGCACCAGGTAGGGAATCAGCGCGGCCACGCCGACCAGCGCGACGAGCGTGCCGAGTGCCGGGCTGTCGTATTTGCGCGTGAAGAAGTGCGGCTGCGAGACGAGGCGGTGATTTTTAGCGTAACGCCAGATTGGCGGCAGCATCCAGTACGAGAGGATGTACGCGAGCGTGCCGTACGCCAGAATGTAATAGACCGGCGCGCCCTTGCCATAAGCAAAGCCGCTGCCGCCGAGGAAGGTGAAGGTCGTGTAGATTTCACCGGCCATCAGCAGGAACACGAAGGCGGTGCCGAAGCTGCGGCCGCCCACGGTCCATTGCTCGAGACTCATGTCGTGGCCGCGTTTGGCGCGCACGCCCAGGTAAAGCGCAAACAGCGTAATCGCAGCAATGATGATGAGTGCGCTCATGAACTGACCTCCTCGCCATCGGCGGCGAGCTGACGGTTGGACGGATCCAGACGGTAGACGATCGCCATGATGATCGAACTGAGCACCACCCACATGACGATCCAGGCCAGCACGAACGGCATGCCGAGCATCAGCGGCTCGACACGATTCACAAACGGAACACCGAGCAGAATGCCGATGAACGGCAACGCGGCGAGTACACGAAGCAACATGGGGGCAACTCCTCGAACGGGTAAGTACGTCTCGTTGAAAGCGCGGCTTCGCTGGGGACTGTATGCCGGATGCTTTGGTCCCGTAAAGCTGGTCAAAAAAGTGTAGGCTTTCTGAAAGTTGCGGGCGCATCTTTATAGGGTCGGTTGCTGCGCTGCAAGGCGGCGCGCAGAGTGAGGCACGCCGCGGCACGCCCGCTGGCGCCTGGCTTTTTTACGGTCTTGCCTGGCGCGCCGCGATATCATCTCGCCACGCAACGCGGGCATCATTCGGGATCGCCGGAGAGAGCCCGGCTTCATCAACATGGCGCGGCGTGCCGGGTGCGCAGAGGCGACCCGAACTGCCGCTCGACACGGAACGCATATGGTCGAAAGTCTGATCTCGGACATTCTGTTTGGCTTTACCGGGCTGATCAGCATCATCAACCCAATCGGCATTGCTTTCGTCTTCCTGGACCGGACTGCTTCGTTGACCACGGAGGAGCGCACCGCGCTAGCCCGCAAAATCGCCATCAACGTGATGTGCGTGCTGCTGGTGGCGTTTTTCATCGGCACGCCGATCCTGCATTTCTTCGGCATCTCCATGCAGGCGCTGCGCATCGGCGGCGGGCTCGCCGTCGCGGTGGGCGGCTGGCAAATGCTCAATGCGCCCGACACGCAGCCGGGCGAGCAGCCGGCGGTCAAGCGCGTGGACGCGGACAATGCGATGTCGAAGGCGTTTTTCCCCTTCACCATTCCGCTCACGACCGGGCCCGGCTCGATTGCGACGGCTGTCGCGCTGACCGCGAATCGCACGCACAAGCTCTCGGCGTTCGTGATTTCGGGCATCGCGTCGGTGATCATTTCGGTCGCGGTGGCCGTCACGGTCTATCTGATCTATAGCCGCGCGGTGGTGTTCGCCAAGTACCTCGGCGTGGAAGGCACCAAGGTCGCCATGCGTGTATCTTCCTTTTTGCTGCTGTGCATCGGCGTGCAGATCATGCTGACCGGCTTCTCCGAATTCCTGATCCCGATCGCGACGATGCAGCCGGTGGTCAAGTAAACGCGTATCTCACCGGGAGAACGTTATGTGCCGCTGGCTCGCCTACACGGGCAACCCGATTCAACTCGAAACGGTGCTGTTCAACGCTAAACATTCGCTGATCGACCAGAGCCTGCACTCACGGCTCGGCCAGACCACGACCAACGGCGACGGCTTCGGCATCGGCTGGTACGGTCATCCGACCGATATCCCGTTTCGCTACCGCTGCATTCAGCCGGCGTGGAGCGACCGCAATCTGCGCGAAGCCGCGCGGGCAATCCGCGCGCCGCTGTTCGTCGCGCACATACGCGCGGCGACGGATACGCCATCGCAGGAAACCAACTGCCATCCGTTCCGCCATGGCCGCTGGCTCTTCGCGCATAACGGCCTGATACGCAACTATCCGTCCGTGCGCCGCGATCTGATGGTGGCGATCGACCCCGATCTGTTTCCATCCATTGAAGGCTCGACCGATTCCGAGGTGATGTTTTTCCTCGCGCTGACCTTCGGCCTGGAAGTGGCGCCGGTTACCGCGCTCGAGCGCATGGTGGCCTTCGTCGAGGACACCGGCCGCAAGCATGGCGTGGATGAACCGCTGAACATGACTGTGTGCGCCACCGACGGCGAGCAGATCGTCGCAGTGCGCTATTCGAGCGAAGGGCAGTCGCGCTCGCTCTTTCACAGCAGTTCGTTTCATCAACTGCACGCGCTGTATCCCGACGATCCGCGCATCGAGGCGGCCGGCGAGAATGCGTTTCTGGTGCTGTCCGAGCCGCTCGCGGACTTGCCGGGCTGGTGGCAAGAGATTCCCGAGAGCACGGTGGTGGTGGCGCGCGGCGGTGAAATCGAACGGTATCCGTTCAGGCCACGATCGGCGTGAGCCGCATGAGCCGCATGAGCCGCATGAGCTCCGGCGTTAACGCGTGAGCAGCATCGAGCTCAACACGGAGAACACCGTCGACGGCAATTCGGCAAGGCGGCTGACCACCACGTTGTGCGGGTAGAAATCCTCGACGGCGTCCGTCAGCACGCCGATCCCCACCAGCTCGATGCCGCGCCTGCCGATGGCCGCGACGCGCTCGCGCAGATCGCGGCGTAATACCTGCGGATCGCCGTCGCCGGTCGACGGATAACCGTCGGAGAACATCATCAGGATGCGTCGTTCGGCCTGATGGTCGGCAAGCCGCGTCGCGGCCCAGGCCAGCGCCTCGCCATCCGGATTCTCGTGGCCGCAGTCGATCGCGGCGATCCCGCTGAGGTCCGTCGCGCCGAAGCGCTTATAGACCTTCAGATCGAGCCGTTCGACGAAGCGGTTATAGCGCCGCAAATCCGCGCCGGCGGCGAGTTGCCGCTCGTAGAGCTGCTTCATGGGCGCGGATTCGACCGAGCAGTAACCGAGCACTTCGCAATCGAACGACAGTTGCGTCAGTGCATCGCACAAGGCGGCCGCGCACTGGCGCGCGAGTTCGATCTTGCGGCCGGCCATCGAGCCGCTGCGGTCGATCAGCAGCGTCACGGCCACATCGCGTCCTTTGGCGGGCCGCTGCGTGCGAAACGGCGTACGGTAACCGGGCGAGGTCGCGAGCTTCGCCAGCGCGGTGCGATCGATCTCGCCGCGCTCCTGCTCGCGGCGCCACCGCGTGCGCTCGTCGGCGCTCAGCGCGCGTTCGAGCTTTTCCTTCAGCGGCGCGGTGTCCGCGCGAGCCTGCGCCCGCAGCTCGCGCCAGGCGGCGCTGTCGCCCTGGCCCGTGAGATCGCGGACGTAGTCGAATTCGGTGGCGAGCGGAATCGACAGCGTCGCTTTCAACGCATCCGTATTCGCACTGCCAGCTTTGCCTTCTGAAGAACGCGCGGAAGGTTGCTGCGCATCCGCCAGCGATTGACCCATGCCGACCGCGTTGTCCGCCTGCGCGCCAGCGCTTCGATCGGACGGCGGCGAGTTCGCGCTGTCCTGATCGGGCAGTACGGTATCGTCATCTTCGGGCGGCGCGGACAATGCCGCGGCCGTTTCCGTATCGATGTCCTCAACCGGATCGGCGGTGAACGCCATGCTGTTCACATCGCCCGCCGACAATGCGCGCACGCGCGCCACGAGCGCCTGCGCTGCCGCGATGCTCTGCGCGGTCGAGCGACTCGCGCGCGCTTCGTGCAGCAGATCCTGCGAGGCATGCAAGGCGGCAAGGAGCGAATGGCTCGCTTCGGTCCGGGTGGGCTGTTCATCCCACAGCGAGCGCTCCACCAGCCACACCAGCCGGTCGCGCCAATGCAGCTTCGGCCAGCGCTGCAGCACGCGTTCGGCCGCATGCAGACGCAGCTTGCCGATGAACCAGCGCGCGCCCGGATATTCGTCGAGCAATTGGGCACACACGCGGCGGTCTTCGATCACCTGCGCGAGATTCGCCGCCACACCCTTGGGCAGCGCGTCGAGCTGTGCGAGCGACGCATGCTTGGCGCGCGCGACCAGCAGATCCAGATAGCCGATCAGCACATCGCGCTCGACTTCGCCGTTCAACTCGTAGTCGGGAATCACAATGCGGCCGGGCTCCACGCGCGGACCGTCCGGACTGAACGCGACCGTCACGCCGTATTGCCCGGTCAGCACGCGAGCGACCTTGCTGAGCGTGGATTCGAAGGCGAAGCCGCGCGTGTCGCGCGTTGCGTGCATCGCGCTCACGCCTCAGGAGCCGGCGCGATGTGATGACGAACGATGCCGCGAATCAATGCGGCGTCTTCCGGGCTCACCTTCGCGTAGATCGCCGGCCCGGCGGCGCGTTCGGGATCGCCCGTGCGCAGCATCAACTCGGCCCAGTCGAGCAGCCGCCGGGTCGAGAACGCGCTCGAGAGATCTTCGCGGGCGAACGCCGCGCGGCAGTCGGCGGCGATCGCGGCGAGCGTGCTGGCGAGCGCGCGTGTCATGTGCGGGGCGAGGGTGGCCATTAGCACGTCGGCTTCTTCAGCGGGCGTCAGATAGTCGAGCAGATACACGCGCCAGCGATCCAGAAACGCCTCGTTCATCAGATTGGCGCCCTGGTACAGATGCCGGAACTGACTCATCGCGCCGACCGCATTGGCTGTCGCGAACAGCCGGAAGGCCGGATGGGGCGCGACGATCTCGTTGCCTTTCTCCTTCAGCACGAGGCGGCCGTGCGGTTCGAGCACGGCGGTGAGGGCGGCGAGAATCGACGGTTCGGCAAAATCGATTTCATCGACGATCAGCCAGAGCCCCTCGCGCATGGCCGTGGGCAGCACACCGTCGACCCAGATCGTCTCGCCACCCTTGACGGTCCAGAAACCGACAAAGTCGCCGACGGTGGTCTGCCCATTCATGTTCGAGCGCAGCACGCCGTGGCGCGAACGCGCCGCGACCTGTTCGATCAGGCTGGTCTTGCCGGCGCCGGTGTGGCCGATCAGCATCACGCGCCGGTTCTCGACGATATCCTCGACAATGTCGTTGAAGCGCTCGGAGAACAGATAGGCCGGGTTGAGACGCGGCACGAGCGGATTGTCGAAGCCGCAAGGGACCTCCACATGACCGATGCGCACGGTCTCGCCCGTGCCTTCCGCCTGCCGGTGTTTCGCCGCCGAAGCCCGCGCCGCGACGCGCTGCAATTCCGGCATGAAGGCGACGCGACCGGCCGCGGACTGCTCGCTCGCGGCGTCGTCCGTGTCGATCGCGAAGCCTTCGCGGCGCCATTTCTTCAGCTTCGCGCGCAGATTTTCCTCGTCCACCACGAGATCGATATCGACAGCGCCAGGGCCGCTGCCATTGTCGACGCCATGTTCGAGCCGATAGTTTTCCGGCCGGTCGGCCACGCTCACGCGCCACCATTCCGCGCCGTTTTCCGTTGCGCGTTGGTAAAGGCCAAGGTTTTCGTCTTCGGTGAGTTCGGGCGAGTTCATGGCGAAGGTTGAATAGTCAATAACGAATCATGCATTGCAATTTGGCTGAGGCCGAATGACCGACTATCTTATCTTGAGCGGCTTTCGATCTTCCCATTCCGTTCGCAACCGGGCCTTGTCGAGCGCATGTCGGGCAAATATTTGTTGCGTCAAACGAATAGGTCATGAAGCGCGTATCGCCTATAGTTCGACGGACCCGGCGCTCTGGTTTTACAAACATCTTTCTCGCAGATCGCGTTTTGAAGCATCCGCAGTCCTCTTTGCCCTACATCGCAACACAAAAAATTGACGGCAAAACAATGAGACTACATACAAAATTAATGACGGCCCTCGCCGTGGCAAGTCCGCTGGCATATGGTCAAACCAGCGTGAGCTTATATGGCCGACTCGACGCCGGCCTGGAATACCTGAATCACATCAACAATGGCGCGGGCGGCAGTTCGAGCCGCTGGAGCGCGGAAGGCGGCGACTGGGGCACCAGCATGCTGGGCCTCAAAGGCAACGAAGATCTGGGCGGCGGCCTCAATGCGATCTTCAACCTCGAAACCGGTTTGCAGGTCATGAACGGCACCACGAGCGGCGGGCGGCTCTGGTCGCGGCGCGCGTTCGTCGGTTTGAAGAGCGAGCAGTGGGGCACGTTGCAGGCTGGCCGTAATCTGTTTATCGACAGCGACGGCGTATGGGAATTCGATCCGTTCGTGCAGCAGGCGTTTTCGTCGGCCTCGCTCGTGCGTGGGCGCAACTGGCAGCAAACCAGCAACAACGTCGAATATCACAGCCCGGTGTTCTGGGGCTTCGATCTGCAGGCGCAATATGCGTTCGGCAATCAGGCGGGCGCCTTCAACAGCGGCGCGCCCGGCGAGTTCGGCCGCTCGGACGGCATCATGCTGACCTATCACTCGCCGCTCTTCGACGTGCGCGGCATCTACGACGAACTGCGCGACGTCAACGGCCGCTTCAGCAATATCTTCCAGGCATCGCGCGAATATTTCGCCGGCGTCAACGTGCATTTCGACGCGGTGAAGATTCAGGGTGCCTACACGCATTACTCGGCGCCTGACTCGCCGGTCGGCGTCGCTGACTCGGCCGATCACTACTGGCTCGGCGCCACCTACAACTTCCTGCCGCGCTGGGCCATGACGGCGGGCGGCTTCTACGTGAAGGTCGGTGACGGCTCGGGCGATGCCGCCCACGACCCGTCCGGCCACGCGATGATGTACGTGCTCGGCACCACCTACAACCTGTCGAAGCGCACCTTCCTGTACGGTACCGTGGGCTACGTGCGCAACGGCAGCAACTCGAATTTCTCGCTCGAAGCGTCGCCGCGCGATGCGAGCAACAATACGAGTCCGCTCGTGGGCGAATCGCAAACCGGTGCTTATGTGGGGATGCTGCATCAGTTTTGACGCGGCGTAGAGAGCGGCAGCTCGGTATGGCAGAAAGGGCGCCCCGGTTCATGCCGGCGCGCCCTTTGTGCATTCTTACGCCGCTAAATCCTCACTCACCGCCGACTTGCGCAGCCGCACCGGAATTGACTTCGACGCCGGCACCTGGCTCGATTCCGCGTGATGCGAGAGTGGAATCAGGCGATTGCATTCAGGGTAGTAACCCATGATGCAGCCCAGCGGAATGTCGAACGCATGGACATGCATGCCATCGACCTCGCGCGTCACGCCGTCGTTCGAGACGGTGGAGATGCACACCGCGTCGCCTTCCGTAAAGCCGCGGCACGTCATGTCGTCCCGATGCATGAGCAGCACGTTGCGGCTGCCATGCACGCCGCGAAAGCGGTCGTCGAGACCGTACACAGTGGTGTTGAACTGGCTGTCGCCGCGGGCGGTCATCAGGCGCAACACGTCGGGACCTCGCGACGGCATGTCCGCGTCTTCGTCGAGCGTTTCGGGCACGATGAAATTCGCCTTGCCGCTTTCCGTTTTCCATTTGCGCTCGCAAGCGGCGAGCGGCCGGTGGAAACCGCCTGGTTGCCTGAAGCGCTGGTTGAAGTCCTTGAACTGATCCGGATAGGTGCGTTCGATTGCGTCGCGGACCAGCGAGTAGTCGTCCACCCAGGCATCCCAGTCTATCTTCGGATTGCGTGGCAGCAGCGCCTTCGCAAGGCCCGCGACGATCGCGGGTTCCGACAGCAGCATGTCGCCGGCCGGTTCGGCGAGTCCGTGCGAGCCGTGCACGCAGGCCGTGCTGTCCTCTACGCTGACCCATTGCTCGCCACTTGCCTGGCGGTCGATCTCGATGCGCCCGAGGCACGGCAACAGATACGCGACCTCGCCGTGCAGCAGATGACTGCGGTTGAGTTTGGTCGCAATCTGCACCGTCAGTCGCAAGCGCTGCCACGCGGGGTCCATCACATGATGATCGGGAATCGCCACCTGAAAATTGCCGCCCAGGCCGATGAACGCTTTGACCTTGCCATCGAGCGCGCCGCGGCAGGCTTCGACCGTGGTCATGCCTTTGTCGCGCGGCGGCTCGAAGCCGTAGAGATCTTTCAGCTTGTCGAGCGGCGCGAGCTCAGGCTTTTCCGTGATGCCGACCGTGCGCTGCCCCTGCACGTTTGAGTGACCGCGAATCGGGCAGATGCCCGCGCCCGGCCGGCCGATATTGCCGCGCAGAAGCAGCAGGTTCGACAGCATCTGCACGTTGTGGACGCCGCTGCGATGCTGCGTGATGCCCATCCCGTACAACACCATCGCGGCATTCGCTTTCGCGTAGACACGTGCCGCGTCTTCGAGCGCGGCGCGGCTGAGCTGCGAATGGTGTTCGATCTCTTCCCATGAAGTCGCGCGCATGGCGTCCGCGAAGGTTTCGAAGCCATGCGTATGTTCCGCGATGAAAGTCGCGTCGAGCACCCGTGGCTCACCGTTGCGTTGCGCGTCGTCGTCCCATTCGATCAGCAGCTTGCAGAGTCCGGCAATCGCCGCCGCGTCGCCGCCGATCTTCACCTGGTGGTATTGCGTGCTGATCCGCGTGTCGGCCGGAGTGAGCATGTCGAGCGGCGACTGCGGGTTCGCAAATGTGACGAGCCCGCGTTCCTTGAGTGGATTGAAGGTGATGATTTCCACGCCGCGTTTGCGCGCATCCTGCAACTGATGCAGCATGCGCGGCGCGTTGGTGCCGGTGTTGTGGCCGAAGAACAGCATGCAGTCGGTATGCGTGAAGTCTTCGAGTTGCACGGTGCCCACCGGCACGCCGATCGACTTCGGCAAGCCGACCGAGGTGCTCTCGTGGCACATGTTCGAACTGTCCGGCAGGTTGTTGGTGCCGTACAGGCGAGCCAGCAGCGCATACATGTAGGACGTTTCCAGCGACGCCCGGCCCGACGCATAGAACACCGCTTCATTCGGATCGAGCGCTTGGAGTTCGCTCGCGATTTCGGTGAACGCGTGTTCCCAGGTGGTCTGCACGTAGCGGTCGGTCGCCGGATCCCAGCGCATCGGTGCGGTCAGCCGCCCGCGCGACTCGAGTTCCAGGCCGCTCCACGAGCGCAATTCGCTTATCGTATGGTCGGCGAAAAATTGCGCATCGATCCGCTTGCTGGTGATTTCCCACGCGGTCGCCTTTGCGCCGTTTTCACAGAACTCGAAGAGATGCGGGTCCGCGGGTTTGGCCCATGAACAGCTCACGCAGGCGAAGCCGTCGGGCTTGTTCTGCTGCGAGAGGATGCGGCTGCCGTTCAGCGTCACGTGTTCCTGAACGAGGATCGACGCCACCGCTTTCACCGAGCCCCAGCCGCCTGCGGCGTTGCGGTACTCCTTGATGGGCGCGCTATCGGGCGTGCCGGGCGTGCGTTTTGGTGCGCTCTCCGGCGCTGTTTCGACAATGTGATCGGTGCTCATGGTGGCTCCTGGCGGGTTGCCGGACCCTGCGCGCCGGCTTGCCCGACGGGCCCGCAATTACCGGACCACTGGATTAATTTGCGCTTACAAGCATCTCGCGCGACGTTCGGTGTGCAATACCACGTCGGAGAGGGTCGCGCGGCGCTGACCGGCGGCGGCCTGGCAGGCGGATCGCCATCGGGCGCACGATCCGGATCATTCGGCGGCACGTCGTCGGGCGGCGGCGACGGATCGGGATCGCTAGTCGGGCGAGGCGCGTCGGGGTCGACTTCCGGTGGCATCGGGGTATGCAGATGCAGACTCGGCATGCAGCACGTGCTCGTCATAGTCATCGTGGTCTCCGTGATGTGCATGCCTGTCGACCGCAACCGGCATGCCACCCGGCCGTAGCCGCCGCGAATGCGCGCGTGCGCCGTGTGGAACAGCTATTGCTCGACCACAGCATGCGTGTGGCGCCACAGCGGCGGTACGCGCCGCGATATCTCACCGAACACGACGCACTGAAGTGCAGGGACAAGGGAAAGGCAAATGGCGCGACATAAGGCCGACGTTGCTGACGATGACTTCGAGATTTACGCCAGCTATCACGGAACAGGCGACGGCCGTTACGTAGGTGGACTGAAGGTTGTCAGAAAAGCGGACAGAAAAATTCTGTTTCCATTCGATGGCGCGCCCGAAATCGGGCCCTATGCGACCGCCGACGAGGCGCGCCGCGCCGCGATCGACTATGGCCGCGAGATCGTGGCCGCGGATCGCGCGAGCCCTGAGAAGTGACGGATGGCGGCGCGAACGCGCCGCCAGAAGAGGGGATTGCCTTATGGCATGCCGCCGAGCGACGGAGCAATCGTGCTGCCGCGACCTGGGTCGTCGGGATGTTCGTCAGGCGGCGTCGGTCGGGCTGAGAGCGGCGGATGGGTGCGATAGCAACTGTCAATCGAGGTATCGGCGAGGCAGCGCTGGAATGCGTCAGCGTCGCTCTTTTGCGCGAACGTGTACAGCGTGCGTTCGACTTGCACTTCCGTATCGGATACGCGAATCGTCGTCATCGTCATGAGGTTCTCCTTTTTACAAATGGTGGTCCAGACCTCCGCCGCACTTGCCGCAACGGCCGTGCCCAGCTTGCCGTTCGCGTCCGGTGGGCGAGTTGACGGAGAGGGACCGGATGTTGCTGCATCGAAGACATACCCGACATCAGGAGGAGGGCGACATGCAGGGCACCAAATCGCAGGACGAGCTGGACGCGCTGGTCACCGAGGAGGTGAAACAGCGCAACAAACCGAGCGGCACGCGCTATGTCGAACCGAGTCCGCTCGGTATCGAGCCCGTCGAGCAGACGGGCGTGGACAAGGCAACCAATCCGCCACGCTCGAACGAGCGCCCGCCCCAGACCGCCGAAGTGCCGCTCGGCACGGGCTCGCATGCCGAGCCACCCGGCGGCGGCGGACGCGAATCGCAGCGCAAGGAATGATGCGGCGTATGCTGGTTTCAAACTACAAGCCAGAAACCCGAGGGAGATATTCATGCAACAGGAAAACGAACCGCTGAACCCCGGCGACGAAGCAACGCCCGATGCGCCCGGCGTCGGCGAAGATACGTGCGCCGCGTGTCACGGCACCGGCACGGTGGAAGGAAAGCAATGCGCGGTGTGTGGCGGCACGGGGAAAGTGCTGCAAGGCATCGGCGGCGGCTGACCGGCGACCGGCTCGCGCGGCACTCGGCCCTCACGGCCGTCGCCTCGCCAGCCGAAGTAACCAGGAACCAGGCGAGCCATACTTCATATGTTTGCGAAATTCGTCCACCGTCACGGCAGCGCGCACAGAACTGCCCAGAAAGAAGCGCGCGCGAAAGCAGGCGCGCTTTATGCGGCGCTGAAAAGATCGCCCGAGCCGGCACGCACGTCGTCTTCGACGCCGGCTGCAGGGGAGCACTGCGATCTTCAGGACGAAAAGGAGCAAACCATGTACAACGATTCAAAGCATGGATTCGACGCCGCCAGGACCGAGTACGAAGCTTTCATGCTCACGCCGCACGACTGGGTGCCGAACAACCGCACACTGCCGGTCGTGATTTACAGACGCGCCCTCATGCCGGATAGCGGCGACCTGGCGGCCGCCTTCGAAATCCTCTTCGAACGCAACGCGTGGCCGCCGCAGTGGCGCGACGGCATTTTCGATTACCACCATTTCCACGCCACCGCCCACGAAATACTGGGCGTGACGGACGGCTCCGCGCAGGTGATCATCGGCGGTCCAGGCGGCAAAGTGGTGACGCTTGCCGCCGGCGACGCGATCCTGCTGCCGGCCGGGACCGGCCATTGCCTGCAATCGTTCGCGCGGCATTTCCGGGTCGTTGCCGGCTATCCGGAGGGCCAGCAGTGGGACATCCGCCGCGAGGCGCTTACGCCGGACGAACTTGCGGCCATGGAGGCCTTGCCTTTTCCGCCGCTGGATCCGATCGACGGCAAGCATGGTCCACTGGTCGAGCATTGGCTGCGCGCGGCTTGACGCTCGCGCACGCCGTTTCTTCCCTCGGGTCCGCGCCGATCGGAACGGGTTCGCATCGCAAGCCCTCTGAAAGATCCACTTCCCGCAGCGAGCCTGCCCGACGCCGCGTGTAACGCTCCGTGCAGATTTGCGCGCATCGGCGCATCATCGTTGAGCCTCGCAGCGGTTCCTCATGCGTTCTTCCACGTAACACGGTTCGCCGGGTGCGCCGAAACAGTGCGTCCCGGCTCTCTCTTCAACCGCCGAACAAGGAGTGTCCCATGCAAAACGATCCCGCCCTCGATCAGCTGTGCATCAACACGATCCGCACGCTGTCGATGGACGCTGTGCAAAAGGCCAATTCCGGTCACCCCGGCACGCCGATGGCACTGGCACCCGTTGCCTATCATCTGTGGCAAAACCATCTTCGTTACGATCCGGACGAACCGTTGTGGCCGAACCGCGATCGCTTCGTGCTCTCGGTGGGGCATGCGTCGATGCTGCTGTATTCGCTGCTGCATCTGGCCAGCGTGAAAGCGGTGGACGACGAGGGCAAGCCGACTGGCGCACCCGCTGTCTCGCTCGACGACATAGAGCATTTCCGCCAGATCGACAGCAACACGCCGGGGCACCCCGAGTACCGCATGACCACCGGCGTCGAGACCACCACCGGCCCGCTCGGCCAGGGGCTCGGCAACAGCGTCGGCATGGCGATGGCGGGGCGCTGGTGCGAGAGCCACTTCAACAAGCCGGATGCGCCGCTCTTCGACCACCGCGTCTACGCGCTGTGCGGCGACGGCGACATGATGGAAGGCATCTCG
Source organism: Paraburkholderia dipogonis (assembly GCF_046027395.1). GTDB lineage: Bacteria > Pseudomonadota > Gammaproteobacteria > Burkholderiales > Burkholderiaceae > Paraburkholderia > Paraburkholderia dipogonis_A. Next base: position 116,145 of record NZ_JAQQEG010000009.1, read on the forward strand.
CACGAAGCGGCTTCGCTCGCCGGCCACCTGAAGCTGTCCAATCTGATCTGGATCTACGACAGCAACCGCGTGACGATCGAGGGCCACACCGACCTGGCGTACAGCGACGATGTGGAAAGCCGGTTCCGCGGTTACAACTGGCATACGCTGCGTGTGAACGACGCCAACGACGCCGCCGCGCTCGAAGCCGCTTTCGTCGAGGCAAAAAGCATCACCGACAGGCCGACGCTGATCGTGGTGCACAGCATCATCGGCTGGGGCTCGCCGCACAAGCAGGACACCTCGTCGGCGCATGGCGAAGCGCTCGGCGTCGAAGAAGTGGCGCTCACCAAGAAGGCGTACGGCTGGCCGGAGGACAAGTTCTTCTACGTGCCGGACGGCGTGCACGAGCGCTTTGCGGCGGGCATCGGCGCTCGCGGCAAGGCGGCTCGCGAGGAATGGCAGGCGCAGTACGACACGTACACCAGGAAGTACCCGGAACTCGCGCGTGAGTTCGCGCAGATGGAAGCGCACGAATTGCCGGCGGGCTGGGACAGCGACATCCCCACGTTCGACGCGGATCCGAAGGGCGTCGCGTCGCGCGATTCGTCGGGCAAGGTGCTCAACGCAATCGCCGCGCGTGTGCCGTGGATGATCGGCGGCGCGGCGGATCTCTCGCCGTCCACCAAAACCAACCTGAAATTCGAGGGCGCGGGCAGCTTCGAGCACGATAGCTACGGCGGCTGCAATCTGCACTTCGGCATCCGCGAACACGCGATGGGCGCTGCGGTAAACGGCCTTGCGCTGTCGAATCTGCGGCCGTTCGGCTCCACCTTCCTGATTTTCAGCGACTACATGAAGCCGCCGATCCGCCTCTCGGCGATCATGGAAGTGCCGTCCATCTTCGTGTTCACGCACGATTCGATCGGCGTGGGCGAAGACGGTCCGACCCATCAGCCGATCGAGCAACTGGCCTCGCTGCGGGGCGTGCCGGGGCTCACCGTGCTGCGTCCGGGCGATGCCAACGAAGTCGCCGAGGCCTGGCGCGTGGCGCTGTCGCATCCGCGGCGGCCGTCGTGCATCGTCGTGTCGCGTCAGGCGTTGCCCACGTTGGACCGCAGCCGCTATGCCGCCGCCAGCGGCACGCAGAAGGGTGCCTATGTGCTCGCCGACGCACCCGATGGACAGAAGCCGCAAGTGATCCTGATGGCGACGGGCAGCGAACTCTCGATCTGCGTCGACGTGTACGAGAAGCTCAAGGGCGAGGGGATCGCGGCGCGCGTGGTGTCGATGCCGTCGTGGGACATCTTCGAGCGTCAGGACGAGGCGTATCAGGACTCGGTGCTGCCATCGGACGTCGATGCGCGTGTCGCCGTGGAACAGGCTGCCTCGCTCGGCTGGGACCGCTATGTGGGCCGTCTCGGCGCGCAGGTGGTGATGCATACGTTCGGCGCGTCCGCGCCGCTCGCCGATCTGAAGAAGAAGTTCGGCTTCACGCCCGAGCGTGTATATGAAGCGGCCAGGCAGCAGATCGAGCGGGTGAAGTCGAAGCGCAGCCAGGAGTAAAGGCACGGACAGTTGCGCAGTAACGAGCCGGCGGCTTGATGAGAGCCGCCGGTTTTTCTATTCGCCGCCGCGGATTGACGGGCCGCTGCTATCGCACGATCAATTCGCCGGAATCGTCACCACCGGCGCCTTGCTGCTCGTATCGGTTTCCGCCAGCGCCATCAGATTCTGCACGACCGTAAAGGCATATTTCGAGTCGAAGTCGTTGCGATCGACCCAATAGGTCGACGGTCCGTACGCGATCATCACGTAGGCGTTCTCAGGCGGTGTCTTGCCCGAGTGCACGATGATGGTCGGCCGCGTCTCGCCGCCGATCAGGCCGACGGTCGGCTTGGTCGAGCCATCGCTGATACGCTCGACCGGCACCTGCACCTGAGCGCCGAGGTCGGTCAGGATGCCGAGCACGGAGCGCGTCACCATCGGAATCTTGTCGCCCTTTTGCGATGCCGACGACGGCCCGTAGACGATCTCATAGGTCCGCGTAGTCGATGACAGATGCAGCAGTTTGCGCACGCGGGCAAGATCCGCCGCCGTGGCCGGCGACTCGCCGCTGGTGGTCGCGCCCATCACCAGGTACACGCCCATCGTCCCGTTTTTGCCGTCTGCCTGACGCGACTCGACATTCAGTTCACCGGCCAGTTGCAGGCGCCGCAGCGCTTGCAACAGTTCGAAGAAACCCGGCGCGCCCGCGCTGTTTTCACCGCCGAGCGCATTGCCGTTCTGCAAGCCGCCGACCGACTGCGCGGTGATGCGCAACAGCAGATCGATCGGAATGCCGCCTTCGGCAAGCGGCAGCACCAGCGACGGCGCAAGCGGGCGAATGTACGCCGAGGCGAAGGCTTCGCCCGTGGTCGGCGTGAAGGTGAAGGTCGGGTGATTCGAATACGAAACGCTGCCTGTCGCGAGCGCGTAGTTCGGCTGGCTGCCCGAGCCGACGTTAGCCGTGGCGCCGGCGGTGGCGTCGAACGTATAGGCGGCGATGATGCTGCTGACCGTCAGGAACGCGGGCGCGTCGCCGTACCGCAACCCGACCACGGCGGCGAGAATCTCGCGTTTCTTCGCGTCGCCGAGGGCGCGCGCATAGTCGACCTGGTCGGCTTTGAGGCGGGATGGTCCGATGTGAACGCAGGCGGAAGTGAGGCAGGCCGCGCACAAAGCCGCGGCAACAGAAGCGGTTCTGATCATGAGAACGGGAAGAGCGGAACGCTATCCGCTGAAGAATGAGCCCGCAACGGCGGTAGCAGGTCCTATTCCCGAATGGCGGAATGGAGGCGCCGGTTGCCGTTTCATCCGATGAATCGCGGGCTTTTCGCGCGAAGGTTGCGACTTTATAACGAGCAGGATTTGCGATTGTTTTGCAAGATTTGCAGAATACGCACGTCAGTTGCCGGCCTGGCACCTTTACGAGGAACCGTCCACCGCATCTGCCGGCGTGTTCGCCGAAACCTCGCCCGTTCCGTCGAGCGTGTTGCGATAAGCGCGCGATTGCATTTCGGCGAGCCGGCTCAGCGTGCGCGACAGATCGTGCGCGCCTTCCAGACCGCTGAGCGCCGCCTCGATCGGTTCATCCGACGCGATGAACAGCGCACGCTTGCGGTCATAAAAGATATCGACCAGCCAGATCAGCCGTTGCAGCGTGTGAGGTTGGGTCAGCCATTCGGTGCGCAGATTATCGAGAATCAGACCATGCCATTGCTCGGCGAGATCCAGATAGTCGAGATGCGAGCGGCTCGCCACGCACAGATTCTCGAAGTCCACCCACAGCAATGCCGCGCCCGCCGCGCGTGCGGCAAGCGGGCGGCCCGCGGCGCTCACCATGACCGGATCCAGCGTTTCGCTGCCTTCGTAGCGCACGAAAATCTGGCGCATCGCTTCACGGTTGGCGACATCGAGCGGCGCGAAGAAGTGCGGCACTTGCGCTTCTTCACCGCCGAAACGATAGTCGCGCGCGCCGTCGAAATGAATCACGGTGAAGCAGCGTTTGATCTGCTCGATGGTCGGCAGAAAGCGCTCGTGAAACTCCGGGTCGGATAGCAGGCCGTCCGGCGCATAGTTCGAGGTGAGCACGATGCGTGTGCCGAGACCGATTGCAGTGTCGAGAAAGCGGCCCATCAGGAACGCGTCGGCGATATCGTGCACGTGGAATTCGTCGAAGCACAGCAACTCGGTGCCGTCGAGCCATTGCCGCGAGACCGAGCCGAGCCGGTCGTCGCCGCGCGGTTCGCTCACGAGCCGCCGGTTCATCTCACGCAGAAATTCGTGGAAGTGCAGACGCCGCTTGCGGCACGCCGCCAGCTCGAACACGGTATCGACCATCAGACTCTTGCCGCGCCCGGGCAGTCCGTGGCAATACACGCCCTGATGCGCCGTCGGCGAGTTGGACCGCGCGCGCCGGCCATTCGCGCCGAGCAGTGTGACGAGCGCGGCGATCGCTTCACGCTGGCTTGCGTCGGGCACGATGCCGCGTGCGGCGAGGGTGCGCGTGACCTGAGCGTCGTCAAGCATCGGCGGGCGTGCCGGTGCGCGGCGAAACGATTTCGCAAGAGGTGTCGGCGAATGCGGCAGCGGTGTCGATGGGCATAAAGGGGCGGCGGGCGGAAATCGCGTCAGTTTAACAAGGCGCGCTCAGCGCTCATACCCGCTGCCGGCTCAACACCCGTTGCAACTCGCCTGGATCGACCGGTTTCGTGAAGTGATAGTCGAAGCCGGCGGCCACGGCCGTCTGCTTGTCCTGCTGCTGGCCCCAGCCGGTCACGGCAATCAGCACTATGTTGGCGTCCTGGTAATCGTGGCGAATCCGCCGCGCCACTTCATAGCCGTTCAGACTCGGCAAGCCGATGTCGAGAATCACCGCCTGCGGCGCGAAGGCGCCGATCAGTTCAAGACCGGCGATACCGTCGCCCGCCGTGCGCACTTGGTGGCCTTCGAGCTCGAGCACCATCGCGAGGCTGTCGGCGGCGTCCGCGTTATCGTCGACGATCACGACGCGCAGGCCGGCCGCGTGCGGCGCCTCGGCCGGCGCGCTGTCGGACGGCAGCGACGCGCCTTTCGTCAGCGGCAGCCGGATCACGAACTCGCTGCCTTTGCCGGGCCCCTCGCTGAAGGCCGCGACGGTGCCGCCGTGCAGTTCCGCGAGGCCGCGCACCAGCGCGAGGCCGATGCCGAGCCCGCCTTGCGAGCGGTCCAACGCCGGCGCGAGTTGCGAGAACATTTCGAATACGCTGTTCAGATGCTCGCCCGGAATGCCGATGCCGGAATCGCGCACGACGATCACCGCTTCATCGCCCTCGCGTTCCGCGGCGAGTGAAATGCTGCCACCGGGCGGCGTGTACTTGGCAGCGTTGTTCAGCAGATTCAGGATCATCTGCGACAGGCGCGTGGGATCGGCGACCAGATAGAGCGGCTCGCGTGGCAGCGTCACGCTCAGATGATGCGACGAGGCCTGCACGGTCGGCCGCGCCGCTTCCATTGCCGATTGCATGGCGCGCGCCAGTTCGAGACGTTGCTTGCGCAACTCGAGCTTGCCTTGGGTGATGCGCGAAACTTCCAGCAGATCGTCGACGAGATGTGTCATGTGTTGGAGTTGCCGGTCGAACACGTCGCGCGACCAGTTCAATTGTGGATCGGCAAACTCCTTCAGGCGCAGAATTTCGAGCACGTTGCGCATCGGCGCAAGCGGATTGCGCAGTTCGTGTGCGAGCGTGGCGAGAAATTCGTCCTTGCGGCGATCGGCCTTCGAGAGTTCGAGATTCAGTCGCGTGAGTTGCCGCTCGGCGCGCCGGCGCTCGGTAATGTCGCGATTGATGCTGACCGCACCGTAAATATCGCCGCGCGCGTTCACAAGCGGCTTGACCACGGTTTCGCACACGCCGCGCGAACCGTCGCGCCGCACGAAGGGCAACTCGCCGCGCCATGTGCCTTCGGCGGCGAGCGCCGCGAGCGTTTCCCGGCGAATGTTCAACGCCTCTTCCGGCGGCAGGAAGAGCGCGACCGGCTTGCCGAGAATCTCGCGCATGCGATAACCCAGCATGCGTTCGCCGCCCACGTTGAAGTCGGTGATATTGCCGCGCAGGTCGGTGATCACGATCGCGTCGCTCAGGTGCTCGAAGATCGCGGCCTGGCGCAGCAGGACCGTCTGCGCTTCCTTGCGTTCGGTGATGTCGATGCCGAGGCCGTAGATCATCAGCGGCTCGCCGTGGCGGTCATAAGTGGCGCGCCCGCGGCCTTCCATCCAGCACCAGTCGCCGCTCGCGTGCAGAAAGCGGAACTCGGCGACATAGTCGTCACCGGTTTCCACCGCGTGGTCCACTGCCTCGTTCAGCGCGACCAGATCGCCCGGATGAATCAGTTCGAAAAAGCCGCCGGGCGTGTTGGCAAAGCGGCCTTCGGCATAGCCCGCGAGCGCTTCGAGTTCGCGGCTCCACCAGAACTTGCCCGACTTCGGCTCGTGCGACCACGCGCCCATGCGCGCGCCGCGCATGGCGAGACTCAACACGTCGCGGCTTTCCTGCAACTCCCGCTGCGCGAGCTGATGCGCGGCCACCGACGCCTCGGCATTGCGCCGCGCGAGCAGCAACTCCTGCTCATACTTATGACGGTCGGCGACGATCAGCACCGCCACTTCGAGGTAAGTCACGTCGTCATGACGGCGGCGCACCGCGTTGAGCAGCATCGGCACCATGTGGCCGTCGCGATGCATCATGTTCAGCTTGACCTCGGCCACCGAACCCTGCATTTGCAGGAGCGGCGCCCAATGGGTCTGGTAGAACACCTTGCCGCCCGTGCTCAGCAGGTCCTGGATTTGCCTCACCCCGGCAAGCTCCGCGGTCTCATAGCCGAGCCAGCCGCAGAAGGTCGCGTTCACGCGCAGAATGCGGCCGTTGGCATCGGTGACGAGCAGGCCGCAGGCGGCGTGCTCGAACAACGCGTCGGCTGAGGGCAGCGGGCGGTCCGTGCTGTGCATCGTGCTACAGGCTCATCGGCCCGAGAAAGGCGTTCATCGCGGCCGCGCTTGCGCCCGGTGAACTCAGGTGCGGACAATGGCCGACGTTCTCGATGAGATGGAGCGTGCTGCCAGGGATCATGCGGTGCAGGTATTCGCCGACCGCGCATGGCGCGATGATGTCGTCGCTACATTGCAGAATCAGCGTGGGCGTGGTGGCGCGCGACAGTATCGCGCGATGATCGGAGAGAAACGTGACGCGCGCGAATTGCCGTGCGATCTCGGGATCGGTGCGGCAGAAACTGTTGGTCAGTTCGACGCCCAGTTCAGGCTGCTCCGGCGCGCCCATGATGGCCGGCGCCATCGTGCTCGACCAGCCGAGGTAGTTGCTTTCGAGGGTGCGCAGCAGGTCTTCGATGTCGTCGCGCGAGAAGCCGCCGACGTAGTCGCCGTCGTTCACGTAGCACGGCGACGGGCCCACCATGATATGCGCGGAGAAGAGTTGCGGCGCCTTGAGACTCGCGATCAGGCCGATCATCGCGCTGACCGAGTGGCCGACGAACACCACCGGACCGTCGGCAACTTCGCGGATGATCTCGATCAGATCGCTGGCGTACCCGTACAGCGAGTCGTACTTGTCGATGTCGTAGGCGCTCAGATCCGACGAGCCGCTGCCGACGTGATCGAACACCACGGTCCGGTATTCGTCATGAAACGACGGTGCGAGGTAGCGCCACATGCTTTGATCGCAACCGAAGCCGTGCGCCAGCACCATGGTCCGTTTGCCGTTGCCGGAAATCTTTATGTTGTTGCGCTGGGTGATGCTCATTGTGTCGGGTCCTGAAGCCTGCCGGGGTGGCAGCGGCGGTTACGCCAGGCGTGCGCCTCGGCCGGTATTCAGGAGAATGTTACCCCAGTCTTGCCGTTAAGCCATGCCGCCGTGCCGTAAGGCGCATCGCGGCGAGCACTCACTCGGTCTTGATTTCAGGCTGCGATGCCTGGAGCGGCTCGCTTCCGAATCGTTCGTATTGCGAAATCACCTGAGCCCCGAGCAGCAGCAATGTCGCCAGCCATTCCAGGCTGAACAGGATCACGATGGCCATGGTCAGCGACCCGTACACCACGCTGACTTGCGAGAGCGTCGCGAAATACCAGACCAGCACGTGCCGCGTAATCTCCCACAGCACCGCGGCGACCACGCCGCCGAACAGCGCATGTTTGAGCGAAGGGCGCCCGACGGGCATCACCATATAGATCGAGGTCAGCACGAACACCTCGCCCGCGAGGCCGAGCAGATACAGCACGACGCGCGAGAGGCCCTGCAACGAAACATGCAGCCCGAACAGATCGATGCCTTCGGCGCCGATCGCCTCGAGTCCGCTCGACACGAAGGTGACGATCAGCAGGCCCACGCCGAGACACAGAATGTAGCAATACGGCAGCATCGCCGAGAGCAGGAAGTGCCGTCGCCTGACCACCACGCGGTGGACGAAAATTAGCGACATCGCATTCTCGAGCACGGTGAAGGCCAGCGAACTGAAGAAGATCATCGTCAGCAGCAAGACCCAGCCGATCACCGCGCGATGCGCGAGAAAATTGGCCAACTCGCGCACCAGCGCATTCGACTGACCCGGCACCAGCCATTGCAATAGATGCGCGAGCGCCGCGAGTAAAACATGTTGGGGCACGAAGCGCGACAGGGCGATCACGATCAGGATCATGAGCGGCACGATCGACAGCAACGCGTAATACGCGACCGCGCCCGCGAGTAGCAAGCCCTGATTGGCGCGAAATGCCTTCAAGGTTTGCAGTACGAATGTGCCGGGATGTTTCGCCACATATAACGCGTGGTCGTCGATGATGAATTGCATGGGACCTCACAGCGCACGTGGCTGGCCTGCTGGAATGCCGGCTTTGCCGACGCGCTCACCTTGTCGCTCATGCATACTCAAGCAAGAATGCAGCCACGTTGGCATTGCCGTTTCTCGCTGATACGCCGATTTGTTCGTGCGTGCCAGGAATGCAGTTTGCTTGGCGGCTGTATCGGCGTTGCATCGACATGCTTCAACCTGTATGGAGACGTCCTCTGTCATATCGACATTTCTCCGGAACCGCCATTGACTATAGCCTCTGACGAAGCAGATCTCGCGGACCTGGTGGTGGCACGGCCCGAGGGGTTATATTGCCCGCCCGGCGACTTCTATATCGATCCGTGGCGTCCCGTCGAACGCGCGGCGATTACGCACGCGCATTCCGATCACGCGCGCTTCGGGCATCGGCATTACCTCGCGTCGCAAGCGGGGGCGGACGTGCTGCTGTCGCGTTTGCCCGGCATCTCACTGCAAACCCTGGCGTATGGCGAGCGGCTCGATCTCAACGGCACGACGGTGTCTCTGCATCCCGCGGGGCATGTGCTCGGCTCGGCGCAACTGCGGATCGAACATCAGGGGCGCGTATGGGTGGCATCGGGCGACTACAAGCTCGACCCCGACCCGACCTGCGATGCCTTCGAGCCGGTACGCTGCGATACCTTCATTACCGAGTCGACCTTCGGCCTGCCGATCTATCGATGGGACGCGCCGCAAGCCGTGTTCGACGGTATTGATTCGTGGTGGCGTCATAACGCTGCCGAAGGACGCGCGTCCGTGCTGTTCTGCTATTCGTTCGGCAAGGCGCAGCGCGTGCTGGCGAGCGTCGACGCCGGCATTGGGCCGATCTTCTGTCACGGCGCTGTGGAGCCGCTCAATCGCGCGTATCGGGACGCTGGCGTGCGCTTGCCGCCGGTGCGTCTCGTGAGCGAGATACCGGTCAAGGACAAGGCAGCGTTCCGGCAGGCGTTGATCGTGGCGCCGCCATCCGCGCAGGGCAGCGCATGGCTCAAGCGCTTCGGCGACTATAGCGATGGGTTCGCGTCGGGCTGGATGCGTCTGCGTGGCGCGCGCCGCAGGCGTGGCGTCGACCGTGGCTTCGTGCTGTCGGATCACGCCGATTGGCCCAGCTTGCAAACAGCCATTCAGGCGACAGGTGCCGAACGCGTGATCGTGACGCATGGCTCGGTCGAGCCGATGGTGCGCTGGTTGCGTGAGCAAGGCCTCGAGGCTGGCGCGTTTGAAACGCAATATGGCGACGATACGGTCGAAGCCGACGCCGCAGGTGCGGATGAAACAGCCACGACGGACAACGTGCCGCTCGAGTTCGAACAGGCCGCCGAGCACGACGCCTCCACTGATGACACGGCCAATGCTGCCGACCCGTCGAGCCGCGCATGAAACGCTTCGCCGCCCTCTACACCGCGCTTGACGCGACCACGTCCACGCACGACAAACTCGAAGCGCTCACGAGCTACTTCGCCGTAGCCGAGCCGGAAGATGCGGCGTGGGCATCGTATTTTCTCGCCGGCGGCAAACCGCGCCAGTCGGTGCCGACGCGATTATTGACCGAGATTGCCCGCGAGCGCGCCGGTTTGCCGGCGTGGTTATTCGAGGAGTCCTATCACGCGGTGGGCGACCTCGCCGAAACCATCGCCCATATCCTGCCGCCCGCGCAACGCAGTTCCGAACTGGGTCTCACGCAATGGATCGAGCAACGCGTGCTGACCCTGCGTGGCGTGGCGCCGGAAGAGTTGCGCACGCGTTTGATCAGCTACTGGGACGAGCTCGATTGGGGCGGCCGCTTTCTGCTGACCAAACTGATCGGCGGCGGGTTTCGGGTCGGCGTCGCGCGGCAACTGGTGGTGAGGGCGCTTGCGGAAGTAGCGGGCGTCGATCATAAACGGATCGCGCAACGCATGGTCGGTTGGACCGACTCGCAACAGAAGCCCGATGCCGCGCGCTATCTGCGCTTGATCGCACCCGAAGCGACAGGCGACGAGACGCAGCCCGGCGAGCACCAGCAGGAGAGCGACCTCGGCCTGCCGTATCCGTTCTTTCTCGCGCATCCGTTGCAGGCCGATCCGGCGACGCTCGGCGATCCGTCGCAATGGCAGATCGAATGGAAGTGGGACGGCATTCGCGCGCAACTCGTCAAACGCGGTGGACGCGTCTGGTTGTGGTCGCGCGGTGAGGACCTGATCACGGATCGATTCCCCGAAGTGGCGTCGTTGGGTGAAGCGTTGCCCGACGGCTGCGTGATCGACGGAGAGATTCTCGCGTGGGAGCCAGGCGCCACCGCGCCATTGCCGTTCGCGCGGCTGCAACCACGCATTGCACGCAAAACGCTGACTAAAAAAATCCTCGCCGATTCGCCCGCCACGCTGCTCGCTTACGATCTGCTCGAAGCGCACGGCAAGGATCTGCGCATGACGCCGCTCGCCGAGCGGCGCGCGCAACTGGATGCGCTGGCCGTTTCCATCGACGGCACGCTCGCGCGCGATCTGCTGCGTGTGTCGCCGCTAGTGCGCGCTGCGGACTGGCAGGCGCTCGCGGCGCTGCGTGACGAAAGCCGGTCGCGCGGCGTGGAAGGGCTGATGGTCAAACAACGTGAATCGATGTACGGCGTGGGCCGCACCAAAGCTTCAGGCACATGGTGGAAATGGAAGATCGATCCTTATGCAGTCGATGCCGTGCTGCTTTACGCGCAACGCGGACACGGCCGCCGTGCGAGTCTCTACACCGATTTCACCTTCGCGGTATGGGACGAAGCGAACGGCGTGCGCACCCTGGTGCCATTCGCCAAGGCTTATTCCGGTCTGACTGATGAAGAAATGCGTCAGGTGGATGCAATCGTTCGCAAGACCACGATCGAAAAGTTCGGCCCTGTGCGCAGTGTGACGCCCACCCTGGTATTCGAAATCGGCTTCGAGGGCATTCAGGCGAGTCCGCGTCATAAATCCGGCGTGGCGGTGCGCTTCCCGCGCATGCTGCGCTGGCGCACCGACAAACATATCGACGACGCCGATACGCTGGCGATGCTCAAGGGCTTCATCGACGATCGTGCGGGATAACCCGCTGAGTACAAATCCCTAAAAGGGTGCCGGGTTTTTCTCGACAGGATTCCTGCGTTATCGATGTTAGCCTCAAGGCGTGCCATCCAGCGCACGCGACAAGTGCGGCCTGCACGGCGCAAGTGCGTCTCGTCGACGCGCGAACGTCGTTCACACTGCCTCCACGAACTTAAATCAACCAGCGGCGTTTTATTGCGTGAGCTATGGTGGTGAGGTAAGGCGTACGCCGTGGCGCTGCAAGCGCGGCGCGACGCAAACAGAAGCCATCGTCTGGCGAACGGTGAGTTTTGTCTGCGCGTCAGGAGCGAATCTTGCGCCCGTGTTCCGAAGTGCCCGCAAGTGGCGCACGGAAAAAGCCAAGGAGAAGATGGTGACGTTCGACGACCGGATGGACGATAACGAAGACGTCGTAGTGTGGCGGCCTATCCAGTATGCGATGGCCTCGCACCGGCGCGTCCTCGTGGTGGACGATTACCGGGAAGCGGCAGAGGCATTGCAGATGTTGCTGACTGCCGACGGCTTCGAGTGCCGCGCGCTCGAGGATCCATTTGCCGTGTGCGCGATGGCCCACGAATGGCAGCCGTTCGCAGTGGTGTTGGACATCAAGATGCCGGGCCTGGATGGCCTGGAACTGGCGCGGCGCCTGCGTGCCCATCCTTCGACTTCGCATATGTTGCTGGTGGCGTGCACCGCGTTCGCCTCGCGTGACGACCGGGCACGTGCCAAGGCCGCTGGTTTCGACGCGCATTGCGCGAAGCCACTGACGCCCGAGCGTCTGTTGCGGGTGCTCGAATCGGCGGCGGCGCTTCATGCGGCCGGGCCGCCGTAAAGGCCGCGTGAGCTTTGAAAGAAATTCTCCATGCGGCGACTATGGAATTGGCGGCAGATTGAAGCAGATGCATAGTGTGGAAGGTGTGGCTCAATGACTGGTTTGCTGTACCGGGATTTGAGCGGCACGCAAATTATTTAGGTTTATTGAATATATCGCCGTGCCGGATGGTTGGCCTGCTACAGATAGCGGCGCAACTAACCGGTCTGCAAGGCCAGTTCCTTACAACCGGTCAATCGAATCGTGAACCCGCTCAATCCGGCGCGTACTTGAACTCAGGCAGCGCCTCGAGGGACTTCTTGGTCGCTTCAGGCAGCACCACCCGCCGGTTATTGATCTGTAAGTCGTTGAACGGCACGGCGACCAGATGTTTGCCCATGCCCAGAAATCCGCCTACCGAGAGGATCGCGTACGTACTGCGGTCTCCACTTGGCGAGACGATCAGATCGTCCAGCGTGCCGATAGTGTCCTTGTTCTTGTTATAGACATCGGCGCCACTCAACTTCGACGCGCGGTAGCCGCTTGCGAGTTGAACCACGTCCGTACGTCTTTCCGTAATAGCCTGCGGCGCGCCCTGAGCGTACGCATTGCCGTACGACGCCAGCGTGGCAAGGAACAGGGCGGTGGCGGCCACTGATTTGATCTGTATTCGTTGCATGATGGTTGTTCTCCCTGATGACATGTCCGGCGCTCTTCGTGTACTGCGCCGCCTCATTGAGTGAGCTTTTGCCTTGCTTGCTGCAAGAGTTGTGCCGCGCAGCGCAAATACCCACGCCAATCCTTTCAGGTCCGGAACTTGCTAAATCAGCGGGCTTGCTGTTTGACGTTCCGCTGGAACATTGCATGCGGACGGAAACCCCTGCATCGACTGATCCACTGGCTACACTAAAACACGCGCTTCAGCGCCTCTTGCTTCCACAGGAACCCCTATGTCATCCCAGGCCCATTACTCGACGCGCATCTCGGAAGGCACGCCTTTTCCGCTTGGCGCGACATGGAACGGAAGCGGTGTCAATTTCGCGCTGTTTTCGGCGCACGCCACCAAGGTCGAACTGTGTCTGTTCGATGAAACCGGCGAAAACGAAATCGAACGCATCGAACTGCCGGAATACACCGACGAGGTGTGGCATGTGTTCGTGCCGAACCTCAAGCCGGGCGCGGTTTACGGTTATCGTGTGCACGGCCCTTATGAACCGGAGAAGGGCCATCGTTTCAATCCGAACAAGCTGTTGCTCGATCCGTATGCGAAGGCACATATCGGCGAGCTCAAATGGGCGCCGGAAATCTTTGGCTATACGCTGGATTCCGAGGAGGGCGATCTGTCCTTCGACGAGCGCGACAGCGCGCCCTTCGTGCCCAAGTGCAAGGTGGTCGACGCCAATTTCTCGTGGAGTCATCCCGAACGCAATGCGCTGCCGTGGGAGCGCGTGATTTTTTATGAAACCCATGTGCGCGGATTTACCAAGCGGCATCCAGAAGTACCGGAAAATCTGCGCGGCACGTTCGCCGGACTCGGGCAACAGGTCGTGCTCGACTACATCAGGAACCTCGGCGTGACGTCGGTCGAACTGATGCCGGTCCAGACCTTCGTGAACGACAGTTATCTGCTGGAGAAGGGCCTCACCAACTACTGGGGCTACAACACCATCGGCTTCTTTGCAGCCGATCCGCGCTTCTTCGCGTCGTCCATCGATTCAGTGGGCGAGTTCAAGGAGATGGTGGACCGCTTTCACAACAACAATCTCGAAGTCATTCTCGACGTGGTCTACAACCACACCGCGGAAGGCAACGAGCGTGGCCCGACGATCTCGTTCAAGGGCATCGACAACGCGTCGTACTACCGGCTGATGCCCGATGAGTCGCGCTATTACATCAACGATACCGGCACCGGCAACACGCTGAACCTGTCGCATCCGCGCGTGCTGCAGATGGTGACCGACAGCTTGCGCTACTGGGTCACGGAAATGAAGGTGGACGGTTTCCGTTTCGATCTCGCTACGATTCTCGGCCGCGAACTGCACGGCTTCGACGAGGGCGGCGGTTTCCTCGACAGTTGCCGGCAGGACCCGGTGCTTTCGAGCGTGCGGCTGATTGCCGAGCCGTGGGACTGCGGCCCAGGCGGCTATCAGGTCGGCGGCTTTCCGCCCGGCTGGGCCGAGTGGAACGACCGCTTTCGCGACACGGTGCGCGAGTACTGGAAGGGCGACGAAGGCAAGGTCGCCGATCTCGCCACGCGCCTCACCGGTTCGGGCGACAAGTTCAACCATCGCGGCCGCCGCCCGTGGGCCGGCGTGAACTTCATCGCCGCGCACGACGGCTTCACGCTCAACGATCTGGTCTCGTACAACGACAAACACAACGACGCCAACGGCGAGGACAACAACGACGGCCACTCGGACAACAAGTCCTGGAACATGGGCGTCGAAGGTCCAACCGACGACGCGGAAATCCGTCAGCAGCGCGAGCGCCAGAAACGCAATCTGCTGGCCACGTTGCTGCTTTCGCAAGGCACGCCGATGATTCTCGCGGGCGACGAATTCGGCCGCACGCAGAAGGGCAACAACAACGCCTACTGCCAGGACAACGAAATCAGCTGGGTGGACTGGGAAGCCATCGACGACGACGGCCGCGCGCTCATCGAATTCGTCAAGAATCTGACCACGTTGCGCCACCGTCTGCCGGTATTGCGGCGTGGCCGCTTTATCATCGGCGAATACAACGAGGCGCTGGACGTGACTGACGCACGCTGGCTCTCGCCGGACGGCACGGATCTCTCGCAGGAGCAGTGGGACGATCCGTCGATGCGCTGCTTCGGCCTCGTGATCGACGGCCGTGCGCAGGCAAGCGGCATTCGCCGCCCGGCCTCGGACGCGACCTTGCTGCTGGTGCTGAATGCGCATCACGATGTCGTCAACTTCACGTTGCCCGATATTCCCGAGGGCGATCAGTGGACCTGCCTGCTCGATACCAATATGCCAGTGCGCTCCGAGTTGCCGCTGTTCAGCGCCGGCGACGCGTATCAGGTGACGGGACGTTCGCTGCTGCTGTTCGCGCTCGACGCACCGAACCGCGCGACGCAGCGTGTATTCGACCGCCTCGAAGAGCAGCTCACCACTGACGAAAGCGAACCCTCCGCCGAAGCCTGACGGACCGAGGTGTCAAATGCCGTCGAGCCTGCGTTGCCGGGAATAGCACTTGCTCGATTGCAAGGGACTGCGCGCCATGCCGCTCTTTGCGGAGAACGCGCAGCGCAGCCGATATCGGCCCACGCCAGGTTTAACCGAGGTGATCAAATGGAACAGGAACAAACCTCTGTAGAGGAACAGATTCGCATGCGCGCTTATTACCTGTGGGAGCAGGCAGACGATCCGAAAGGCACGCCTGACGAGTATTGGGACCAGGCACGCGCCGAGATAGAGAAGGAAGCACCGCCGGTGGAAAGTGGGCCGGTTGCCGGAGAGCCGGTGAAGTAAGCGCGCTATCCCGTCGTAAGCACGCTATCCCGTCGGCACGCCGGCGGCGGCAGCCAAGCAGGCAAATTGAATAAAAGGTTGAACGTATCAGCGAGGCGCCGCAGCGGGTTGGGACGTCGACGCGATCGGCGCACGCAACTCGCCTGATCTGTCGCGCCTGGCCAAAGCAGGAACCGCCAAGCAGGAACCGAACGGACCCGGACAGATCATTCGCAAATGAAGGACATACCTGAACCGCGCGGCGTGAGGCCGGGCACCCACATTCAAGCTCCGGCCACAGCCTTCGGCCTCGACAGCCTGATCGCGCTTGCCGTGGGCGTCACGGTGGTCGCTTGCCTGTACTTCGCGAGCGCCGTGCTGATTCCGATGACGCTCGCCATCCTGCTCAGCTTCCTCGTCGCGCCGCTCGCCGATGCGCTCACGCGTTTGCGGCTCGGTCACGTGGCGTCCGTGTTCGCCGCGGTGGTGATCTCGGTGTCGGTGATCGGGATGCTCGGCGTGGTGATCGCCACGCAACTGTCCGATCTTGCGGCCGGCATGCCACGCTATCAGGCGACCATCGAGCAGAAGATGGAAACGGCGCACAGCCTGACCATTGGCAAACTGAACCGGTTTGCCAGCGCGGCCGGCCAGGCGCTGCAACGCGCGACGGTCGAGCCGCCGCAACCCGCACCGCAGGCCGGCCCGGCGTCTCGTGGCAGTGCGCACACCACGGCCAGTGCCCCCGCCGCCGTGCCCGTCGAAGTGCGCGAGCCAGTGCCGACGCCATTCGAACTCGCGAGGCGCGTGTTGTCGCCGGCAATCAGTCCGCTCGAAACAGCGTTTATCGTTTTCGTCGTGATGATCGTGATCCTGCTGCAACGCGACGATCTGCGCGACCGCGCAATTCGTCTGTTCGGCTCGCGCGATCTGCATCGCACGACCACGGTGATGGATGAAGCCGCGCGCCGTCTGAGCCGTTACTTCGTGTCGCAACTTGGCCTGAACGCGGGCGTCGGCGTGGTGATCGGCGCGGGGCTTTTTATGATCGGCGTGCCGAGTCCGATTCTGTGGGGCATTCTCGCGGCGTTGCTGCGGCTCGTGCCTTACGTCGGCATCTGGATCTCGGCGACGCTGGCCACCGCGCTCGCCGCCGCCGTGAGTCCCGGCTGGGCGATGGCGATCTGGTCGTTGGCACTGTTCGCCACCGTGGAGTTGTTGGTGGGGCAGGTCGTCGAACCGCTGCTGTATGGGCGCAGCACGGGGCTCTCGCCGTTTTCGGTGGTGGTGGCCGCAATTTTCTGGAGCTGGATCTGGGGGCCGATAGGACTGATTCTGTCGACACCGTTGACGCTTTGCCTGCTCGTGCTCGGGCGGCATGTGCGGCGTCTGGAATTTCTCGACGTGCTGCTGGGCGACCAGCCGGCGCTGACGCCCGTCGAAAACTTCTACCAACGTGCGTTGGCCGGCGACCCGGATGAGGCGATCGAGCAAGCGGAAGCCTTGCTGCGTGAGCGCTCATTGTCGGCGTACTACGACGAGGTCGCGATCAAGGGCTTGCAGCTCGCGGCCAACGACGTCGTACGCGGTAGCGTCACGAGCGCGCAGCTTGCACGCATCGAGGCGACGACGAACGATCTCGTGGACGGTCTCGACGGCTACGACGACCGCGAGCCAGTCAGGTCCGCGGCGGAAGAAGAGTGGAGTGCGGTCGGACCGTTGGCGCCCTCAGTTTCTGACACTTCCAACGATGCACAAGCTCAACCGGCGAATACGCGGCCCGTTTCTCCAGGCAATTCGAGAGAAGAACGTGCAACAGACCAGTCGCCACTCGCAGCCAGCAACCGGGTGTTGTGCATTCCCGGACGCGGCCCGCTCGACGCATTGGCGATAACGATCCTGTTGCAGTTGCTCGGCAAGCACGGCTTCACGTCGCGCGCATTGCCGCATGAGGCCGCATCGCGCGCGTCGATCGATCAACTCGATGCGGACGATGTCGGCATCGTCTGTATCCTCTACTTGCAGATTGACGGCATCCCGTCGCATTTGCGCTATCTGGTCAGGCGCATTCGCGCACGATTGCCGAACGTGTCGATCGTCGTCGGATTGTGGGCGGCGGAAGATACGGAGAAGTGGAGCGCGGATCTGCAAAGCGCGATGGGGGCGGAGTGTTATGCCACCTCATTGCAGGAAATCCTCGCTGCTTGCCGGCGTGTCGAGACGGCCAGAACCCGCACCGAGGAAGAGCTGCCGCTCGTGGTCAGCAGCTAGTTAGCGCGGCACGAATTCACCTCGGCATCAGCCACCTTGATGCGACGTGGCCGGGCGTGGCCGACGCACCGGCATCACTCTGCCACCCGCCGCCCAGCGCCTTGTACAAAGACACGAGGTCGGTGCTCACCTGCATGGTCCCTTGAGCATATTGCTGGCGAGCCTGCGCCAATTACCGCTCCGCATCCAGCACATTGATGAAGCTCGTAATCCCTTTGCGATAACTGTCCCGCGCAAGATCGAAGGCCGCCTGCTGCGCGGCGACGCTTTCGCCGAGGGAATCGCGCCGCGCCTGATCGGTGCGATACACCACCAGCGCGTTGTCCACGTCGCGCAGCGCCATCAGCACGGTTTTCCGGTAATCGAGTGCCGCTTCAGCTTGCTGCGCTTTCGAGAGCCGTCAATTGGAAACCGATGCGCTTTTTCCACGGCGGGTCTTCCACCAGTTGCATCACGGCAAGCGTGGTCAGGATGCTATCGTCCTGTCGATCGTCGGACTTGCTGTCTTTGCTGTCGTTGTGTTCGTCCTGGTCTTGCTCGTCTTGAGCGGAGGCGGTCTCGTCTGACATGGCGATTCAGTCCCGTCGTCCAGAGGGGTTGCAATTGCAGAAGTGGAGAAAACCGCCCGTCAGCAGTGCGTCGGGCGGTTCACATTCGGTCAGCGAGGCCTAGTGCCCAGCCGGTTTTTTTGCGGCTGACTTGTCTTTCGAAGCGGCATCCTTGTCGGGGACGATCTTCGTGGTGCCGCCGGTGGAAGGCGGATCGCTGGCCGGGAAGCTATCCTCGACCTGCTTGTCGATCTGCTTTTCGCTCTTGTTCGAGTTCGGGTGCTTTTCCTTGTGTCCTGTCATCGCGTTTTCTCCTTCAGGTTACCGGGTGTTCATTCCGTGACGCACGATGCGCCGCCGACGATTGCCATTGCATCCGCGCGCGACACGCCGCCTCTCATCGCATCGATCAGGCGCGCGGTCTGCGCTTCGCGTTCGCAGGCAAGCACGGCGACCACCTTGTCGTTCTTCACATACAGCGTGACGAATTGCTGGGTATCGAGTTCGCCATCGGTCACGATCTCGTCCCACTCGCTCGCATGGCCGAGATATTCAAAGTTCTTGCCGAAGTGATAGGTCCAGAAATAGGGCACGCCGACGTAGCGATGACGTGCGCCGCACATGTTTTTCGCGGCAACACGCGCATGCTGCTGCGCGACGCGCCAATGTTCGATGCGCAACGGTTCCTGATTTTCATGCAACGGAAACACGGCGATATCACCCGCCGCGTAAAGGCCAGGCGCGGCTTGCATGCCCGCGTTGACGAGCACGCCGCCGTCTTTTTGCAGCGGCAATCCCTCGATAAAACCCGTGGCCGGTGCGACGCCCGTGCCCAACAGCACGATGTCGGCGGCAACATGCTCGCCGTTTTCGAGCATCACCTGATGCACGTTGCCTTCATCGCCTTCGAGCGAAGTGACCTTTGCTTCGAAATGGAAAACCACGCCGTTGCGCTCGTGAAGCGCGCGGAACATGGCGCCGGCGCGCTCACCGAACTGCCTCGCGAACGGCACTTTCTCCGGCGAAATGACGGTCACTTGCGTGCCGCGTTTGCGCAGCGAGGAAGCGGTTTCGAGTCCGATGAAGCTGCTGCCGAGAATGACGACCTGGGTTGCGCTGGCATCGTCGCCAATGGCGTCGACGAGCGCGGCGGCATCGTCGAGACTGCGCAGCACGTGCACGCCGCCGAGCTCAACACCGGGAATCGGGGGAAGCTTCGGCACGCTGCCCGTGGCGAGCAAGGCGCTGTCGTAAGTCAGTTCGCCACCGCTTTCAAAATGAATCGTACGGGCGGGCACATCGAGCCGCGCAACTTTCCCGACAATCCGCTCGACCTCGTGCCGCTCGAGCCAGTCTGGCGCGAGAAGCGGCGGCACGTCGGCGGGCGTCATTTCACCGGAAGGGACAAATTTACTCAGCGAAGTGCGGTCGTAGGGTGCATGCGGCTCATCGCCTACGAGCGTGATGCGGCCACCAAAGTCACACTCGCGCAGTGCGGCGCAAGCGGCGGCGCCCGCCGCGCCCGCGCCGATCACCACGTAATGCGGTTCTTTCGCGCGGGCATTGCGCGTCGGCCGAGGGAGTTTTTCCGGCGTGACCATCACGTCGTCGCCTGTCACGACCACGGGATAACGGTCGAGTGCGACCAGCGCGGGCGGTTCGAGCACGTTGCCGGTGGCAACGTCGAACGTTCCCTTGTGCCACGGGCAGATGATCCGGCCGTGGCATAGCGCGCCTTCTTCGAGTGGCGCGCCGGCGTGCGGGCAATCGGCGGAATAGGCGTGCACGGTGTCGCCGTCGCGCACCAGCAGAATCTTCTCGTCGTTCACCACGACACGTTCAGCGCGGTCGGTTCGCAATTGCGAGAGCTGAGCGACGCATTGGGCGGTCGTGGGCATGGCCGGTTCCTCACGGACGGTGGAATGAGCAAATCAGCAGCGCAGGCGGCGCGCGGCGCCATGGGCACGCCGCGGTGCAGTACGCCTTTCAGGTCGCCGAACTCCCAATGGTTCAGCAATCCATGTGCCCGCATGCGCGCGCCGGCTCGAGCGCTATTTCCTCGCCCATCACGCTATGGAGAACGGCCGAAGTGCGGTAAATTCCGGAAAAGGAAATAGCGCACGAACATGCACCGGGCATGCCGTGCCGTGGCGTCCCTGACCTGGGTTGACCTTTCATGGAGATCGTGACCGTGCAGCGTGCAGAACGTGCCGCAGTCGATTTCCCGATGCCGTCGCGCAACTTCGCGGCGACGCGCCGCATGCTGCTGATCGTCCTCGCCGTTTCGATCGCCGTTCCTCTGATCTGCCTCGCGGGCTACGGCTACTTCGATTACCAGCGCCGGATCGCCGATTCGAACGACATGATCGACCGTCTCGCGCGCGTCGCCGAGGAACAGGCGGTCAAGGTGCTGGACCTGAACCAGCAGATGTCCTCGCGCATCGTGGAACTGCTCGGCAATGACGACGACGCGCAGATTCACGCGCGCGAAGCGATGCTGCACGACCGTCTGCGCGGAATCGGCGGCGACTTTCCGCAGGTCGCGTCTATCTATCTGCTTGGCGCGAAAGGTGACCTGCTGGTGTCGAACCGCACGTTTCCCGCGCCCGCCATGTCGATCGCACAGCGCGAAGACTTCACGAGCGCGAGGGCGATGCGGCCGCAGCCGTATTTTTCTCTGCCGATGTTCGGCCCACTCTCGCAGACCGATGTGTTCACCACCGCGACGGGCCGCTCGGGCGCCGACGGTCAGTTCCTCGGCGTGGTCTCGGTGGCGTTGCGCAACGAGTACTTCTCGCGCTTCTATCGTGAACTGACCAACGGCGATTCGTCGCTGGCGCTGGGCCTGTATCGCCAGGACGGCAGCCTGCTGGTGCGCTATCCGGCGTGGCCGACGGGTGCGAAGCCCAGTCCGCAGAGCAAATTCACTCAGGCGTTACGCGACAAACAGTTGTCCGGCCACGTCCGTCTGAATTCGACGGTGGATGGCGTGGAGCGCCTGCTGGCGTTTCGTCGCGTCGGCGAGTATCCGCTCTATGTGATGAGCGCCTACGCGACGTCGTCGATCGGCGAAGCATGGTGGCGGCACTTCATCATGATCGCGGCACTCACGGCCGTGCCCTGCATCGCCATCTGGCTGCTGGTGTTCTACTCGCTGCGTCAACTGGAAGGCGAGCGCCGCGCGTGGGAACGCTGGCAGGGCGAAGTAGCGATGCGTCTGTCAGCCGAAGCGTCGAGCCGGCAACTGCAGCGCATGGGCGCGCTCGGCAATCTCGTCGCCAATGTCGCGCACGATTTCAACAATCTGCTGATGGTGGTCTCTGCCAACACGGAGCTCGCGCGGCTCAAGCGCTTCAACAACGTCGAGAAAGAAGTGCTGGCGGTGGAGCGTGCCACCGCCACCGCCGAATCGCTGACGCGGCGCCTTCTGAGCGTGGCGCGCAAGCAGCCGCTCAAACAGCAGCCGCTCGAGCTCGCCACGTGGCTGCCCGCCGCCGCGCCGCTGATCGACGCCGCGCTCGGCGACAACGTCGAGCTCGCCTTGAACCTGGTCGATCACGTCTGGCAGGTGTTGGCCGATCCGACCGACCTCGAATTCGCGATCATGAACCTGGCCGTCAACGCGCGCGACGCGATGCCGCGCGGCGGACGCTTCGTGATTCGTTGCCAGAACAACCGGCTGGTTGGCAGCGATACCTTGCTGCCCGACGGCGAGTACGTGCTGATCGCCTGTTCCGACGACGGCGAAGGCATGCCCGAGGCCGTCGCGCGGCGCGCCTTCGAGCCGCTGTTCACTACCAAGCTGCGCGGGTCGGGCACGGGCCTCGGCCTCGCGCAGGTGCTTTCCATGTGCGAACAGGCGGGCGGCACGGCGAAGATCGATAGCGTGCCGGGCAGCGGGACCACGGTCAGGCTGTATCTGCCGCGGTATCGCGAACGCCAGAAGGCGTCGGCGGTGCAAGCCGAGACAGTGCAAGCGCCGGTGCCTGCGCCGAGCGGCATCGTGCTGCTGGTGGAAGACAACGAGGATGTCGCGGCGGGCGTGGCGGCGGTGCTGGAAACCTTCGGCTGCGAGGTGCGCCATGAACCGACCGCCGACCAGGCGCTCGACGTCCTCACGGGCGGCGCACGCTTCGAGCTCGTGCTGTCCGACATCCAGATGCCGGGCAAGCTCAACGGCATCGACCTCGCGGAGAAGGTGCGCAGCGCGTGGCCGTCGCAGAAGATCGCCTTGATGACCGGCTACGCGGATGAACTCGAACGCGCGCGGCGGCTCGGCGTGGCGATACTCGCCAAGCCATTCAATATCGACGAGTTGCACGCGCTGGTGGCTTGTGAACCGTAAGGCTCGCCATTCACGGCGCATCGCCTTTGCATGTTCGAAGTGTTTCATGACTCGCGGCACACCCCTTGCTGAGACGAGAACGAGGTATGCGTATTTGGCCGTACCGGCCGGCGCAACCCGCTTCTTTTCGCACAGGAGAAAGTCATGAACCTCAGAAACAAGACTCGCAGCGCGGTCCTCATCTCGGCCTTGCTCGCCGCTTCCTCAATCGCGATGGCACAAGGCAGCGGGGGCGGCGGTGGCGGCCCGGCAGGCAACGACCCGAACGCGGGCACCAATGCCGGCGCGACCCGTGAAGGCGGCGACATGCAGGCATCCGGCACGATGGCGCATTCGAAGTCGACTAAAAAGCATCACATGAAGTCGTCGAAGACGAAGCCGGCAACCGACTCGACCAATATGCCGGGCGCGGACGCGAGCAGCGATACGAAGGGGCAGTAATGCATCCGTAGCCCGCGTTGCATGCCATCCATAGGTATAGCGCTTGCTGAAATTGACCGCATGCACGGTTGTCGAGCGCCGGTCCTGAAAGCCTCCGATGAGTCCGTGCCCCTTCATTTTTTGCAGGAGCATGGACATGACACTCGGCGATACGATCAAAGGCATGGTTGGCATCGATCCAACGGGACATGCCGACCCCGACATGAAAGCGGTGCTCGACGCGCTCAGGAGTCTGAACGCGAAGCCCATCGAAGATTGCACCGTGGAGGAGGCGAGGCACCAGCCCACGCCCGCCGACGCCGTCAAAAAGCTGATGCAGGACCCCGCGTTCAGCGCGCGGCCTGCGCTGGAACTGGAGGCGGTGCGCACGCAAGACATCATGATTCCCGGCGCGGCCGGCAGCAATTCGGCGCGGGTCTACACGCCGCAAGGCGAGGGACCGTTCCCGCTAATTCTGTATTTTCACGGCGGCGGCTGGGTGATCGCCGACCTCGATACCTACGATGCCACGCCGCGTTCCATGGCCGCCCAGAGCCGGGCGATCGTGGTGTCCGCGCACTACCGGCAGGCGCCGGAGCACCGATTACCGGCGGCGCACGACGACGCGTTCGCCGCATGGGGTTGGCTGATCGGGAATGCGACGAGCCTCGGCGGGAACCCGGACAGGATCGCGATCATGGGCGAGAGCGCCGGCGCCAATCTGGCGATCAACGTATCGATCCGCGCGCGCAACACGGGCATCCGCATGCCAATGCACCAGGCGCTCATCTATCCGGTGGCGAGCAATAACATCGTGTCGATCTCTTATGAAGAGAATCGCAATGCCAAGCCCTTGAACAAGCCGATGATGCTGTGGTTCATGCATAACGTGATCAACAGCGAGAGCGATCTCACCAGTCCGTTGATCGACGTGGTGAGCGCGGATCTGTCACGCTTGCCGCCGGCTGTGGTGGTGACGGCGGGCATCGATCCACTGCGCTCGGACGGCGAGAAGCTCGCGCAGAAACTGCACAGCGCGGGCGTGCCCGTCGAGCATCGCAACTATCGGGGCGCGACGCACGAGTTCTTCGGCATGGCAGCGGTGGTGCAGGCGGCGCGCGATGCGCAGGCCTTCGTGTCGCTTGCGCAGCGCCAGGCGTTCGGCGGGGGCCGCTTTGAGGCGGTGAGCGGTCCGTTTGGTTCTCGATCGATCTTCGGGCGCAATGGACCGCGCCTTCATTCGCCGATCAGATGCAACACGATGTCCCGATGCTGCGTGTGACGGCGATGTTCGAACAGATACAACCCCTGCCAGGTGCCGAGCACCATCTGCCCATGTTCGACCGGCATCGACAATTGCACTTGCGTGAGCGCGGTGCGCAAATGGGCCGGCATGTCGTCCGGCCCTTCGGCGTCGTGTTCGTAACGCTCGGCATCTTCGGGCGCGAGGCTCGCGAAGTAGCGCTCCAGATCGCGCTGCACCGAAGGGTCGGCGTTTTCCTGAATCAGCAGGGAAGCGGACGTATGGCGGCAAAACAGCGTCAGCAGGCCGGTATCGATGGCCTGCGCGGCGACGAAGCGGCGCGCTTCGTCGGTGAATTCGACGAGTCCGCGGCTGCGGGCCTTCACGCTCAGGTGATGGATGGCTTGTCGCATGATAGTTGTCGGGTGGACATGGCGCGGCGCATAACACGCAACGTGCGTCGCTCGACCTCAGAGCGACGTCAGAACGTCCGCGATTGCCGCGGCGTTGGTTGGGCGGACCACGCGCGCGACTTCCGTGCCGTCGCGCATCAGGATCAGCGTGGGCCAGAGTTTGACCTTGAACGAGCGGCCGAGCGGCCGGCCCGGGCCGTCTTCGATCTTCAGATGCCTGAGGCCGTCGTGCGGTTCGAGGGCCCGGGCAATCGACGCCTGCGCGCCCTGGCAGTAGCCGCACCAGTCCGTGCCGAATTCGACGAGGGTGGCGCCCGGCAGGGCGTCGAGTTGGGCTCGCGAGGGGGCTTTGGAAGAATAGGCTGTCTGGGTTGCCATGCGTGCTCCGGAGCGGTTTAACCTGTACGGGCAGGGGATTGCGCTGCCGTGGCGTCCCCTGCGGGTGGATTTACCAAGAGTAGCAGCTATGCCCGGGATCGTCAGTGAGCGTGGCTTTTTGCCCCATGCGCGGCGCGGCGCGCGGCGGCCTGAATTACATGCGAACGCATATTCTTGCCGTCATGGCGTGTTAAACATTCGTCCGGTGCTGCCGGCAGGCGGCGAATCATCGAAGGCAGGAAAGGAAAGAAATGGGCGAGAGGATTTATCTGCGGTATCCCGGCAAGGAAGAAACCGTCGCGGTGGCCACCGGTTTCAGTTGGGGTGCGTGTCTGCTGGGCTTCGTCTGGGCATTGTCGAAGAAGATGTGGTTTGCTGCTTTCGTCATGCTGGCGATCAACCTGCTGCTCTTCTGCTCGGGTCTATGGGGTGAAACCGCCGACCTGATCGGACTCGTGCTGTCGGTGCTGTTCGGTATCGCGTGCGGCATGTATGGCAATCAGTGGCACCGCTGGACGCTGGAAAAACGCGGTTACGTCGTGCAGTAACGAGTGCTGCGGGGCGCGGTCGGGAATTGCAGCGTGGGAGCGGATATTGCTGGCCACACGCCGCACGCCACACATGCATGCGCCGAAGCGAACCAAACAAAGAGAACGAAGCGCGTTCGTTCGAACATATTCCCAACGCGTCATGGAGGCATCCCATGCCAAATGCAGTTGCTCCACGCCGGTCCGCCGTGTTGTCCAATCTCCTGCGCCGCAACCTGGCCGGCGCGGCGCTGGCCTTGTCGCTTGGCGTCGCGCCTCTTGCGCATGGCGCCGACCCGAGCGCCGCGCCGGGTGCGGGCATGTCCGGCGCATCCGGCGCATCCGGCGCGTCGAGCGCCACGGCACCGGCAACATCCACCGCGTCAGCGCCCGACGACACTTTCCTGCTCACCATCTTCCTGCGGCACGACGAGTCCAAGCCGCTGCCGAAGATCAACGACCAGTTGCGCGCACAAGGATTCTTCAAGACCTTTCCGCCGCCCGGCATCGAAGTGGTGTCGTGGTACGTGATGATGGGCATCGGCCAGGTGGTCACGCTGCGCGTGCCGGCGAGCCGCCTGCGCGAAGTCAACCGGGCGATCGAAACCACCGCGTGGGGCGGCTATCGCACCGAGTTTTATCCGACCTACGACTACAAGGCGCAAGCGCAGCAAATGCGCGCAACGGACGGCAAGTAGCGTGCTGTACGCCGTCAGTTGTCCGCCAACGGTATGGTTTGCAATTTTGGGATGCGGTGGCGCGGGTTTACGCGCCCGCGAGCTAAGCCGATAATGCCCCGGTCGTTCCGGCCACGAAGTTTGCGGCGTGCATTGTGCGTCGCAGGCTCGCTTTTCCTGACCCACCGCCCCTCGTGTTAAAAACCTCACGTTTTTTCGATCTGCTGCGCATTCCTGGCTTCAAGCCGCTCGCCGCCGCGACGCTCATGCTCGGTGTGGCGATGTCGTTCACCGCTCCCTATCTCTCCCTGTTCGGCGTCGAGCGCGCCGGCATGACACCGTTCAGGCTCGGCGTCTTCATGACGCTGATCGCGGCGAGCGGAGTGCTCGCCAGCACCTTCGCGGGCCGCTGGAGCGACGCGAGCGGGCGGCACCGGCCCTTGCTGCTGGCCGCGCTGATCGCCGCGGCGCTCGGCTATCTGTGCTTATGCGTCGTGCGTGACTACCGGCTGCTGCTGGTGGTTGGGATCGTGTTTATCGGCGCGGGCGGTTCGGCCATTTCGATGGTGTTCTCGTTCAGCCGCGCGGCCTTGCCGGTGGCCGACCCGGCAGAGCGCGTGTTCGCCAGCGCGACCTTGCGGACCATTCTGTCGGCGGCGTGGGTGTTTGGGCCATCGGTGGGCGCGCTGGTGCTCGCCGCCAGCAGCTTTTACGGGCTCTTCCTGTTCGCCGCCGCCAGTTTCGGCGCCTGCGCGACGATTGTGTGGCGCATGCGGGAGCCGCAGGGCCATCTGGGCGATCACACGGTGGAAGACACGGCGTCGGAGCCGTCGGCCTCGATCACCGTGCCGCCGCTGACCACGCCCGGCGAAGAGGCGCATGAGGACTTGCCGGGCGTCGCCTCGGCCAACGACATCGGCCGCGCGGTCGCCGCGCTCACCTTGCTCGGCCTCGCCGCGAACGCGACCATGATCGTGCTGCCGCTTTATATCGTGCACGGGCTGAACGGCACGCATCTGGACGTGTCGGTCATGCTCGGCCTCGGCGCCTTGATGGAGATTCCGATGATGCTCGCGCTCGGCGCGAAGTCGTCGGCGCTGCACAAGCCCAACTGGCTGGCCGCCTGCGCCGCGGTGCACGCGGTGTATTTCGTCGGCATGTCGCTAGCGGGAAGCGTCCACGTGCTGATTCCGATGCAGATGCTCAACGCCTTCGTGGTCGCCGTGACCTCGTGCCTCGGCATGACCTATGTGCAGGATCTGATGCCGCACTCGCCGGGCCGCGCTACCGCGCTCTTCTTCAACGCGGCGCGCGTCGGTTCGATTCTCTCGGGCGTGTTGTCGGGCTTGCTGGTGCAGGCGTTCAGCTATCGCGGCACGTTTCTGTTCTGCGGCCTGCTGGCGCTGTGCGCGCTGGTGCTGTTCGCCGTGCCGGGCGATCGCTATCCGTTGATGTGGAATGCCATGAAGCGTTTTGCGCGTTCGCAATATGGCAAGCTCCAGGCACGACAGCGGCAGCGAGAGCGCTAGACGCGCCGGCTCCAAAGGCAAAAAACGAACTGTAAGAAGGCAGTCAGCCGAATCGAAGCCTGTGCGAGCGCCATGCCGCGCGACCCGGCGCAAGCTCACGTGCCAGGAACTTTACGCCGCGCAAAACCTCTGCAAAAAGGCGTATCGTCTTTCGATGCACGAGGCGATGCCCATTTCGCTGCAAGAGCGAATCAGGGCTGCTACCGTGTGTCCGGCGCACGCGAAGATACCCCACTACAGTAAGCTTAGCCACGCGCAATCCCTGACGCCGCGACTGAAGCGCTCAGCGAAAACGCAGTAGAGCCGCAGTAGAACGACGCAAATCATCGAAGCAAATCCAGCAGCGCAACGAGGCACTTTCCGGAGCGAGATATGCAGCTAGGCATGATTGGATTGGGACGCATGGGCGCCGACATGGTGCGGCGCCTGACGAAGGGCGGTCAGCACTGTATCGCCTACGACGTGCAGCCGGCGGCGGTCGAGAAGCTGAAACAGGACGGCGTGGCGGGCGCGGCGTCGCTGGAAGACCTCGTCGCGCAACTCGAGAAGCCGCGCGCCGTGTGGCTGATGGTGCCCGCCGCGGTGGTCGACATCACGCTGGAGAAGCTCGTGCCCTTGCTGGAGCCGGGCGACATCGTGATCGACGGCGGCAACTCCTATTACCACGACGACATCCGCCGCAGCGCGGAACTGGCCGAGCGCAAACTTCACTATGTGGACGTTGGCACGAGTGGCGGCGTGGCGGGCCGCGAGCGCGGCTACTGTCTGATGATCGGCGGCGAGCCGGAGATCGTGAAGCGGCTCGAACCGATTTTCGCGACTCTCGCGCCGGGTGCCGGCTCAGAGCCGGCCACACCGGGCCGTGTCGCCGGCTCGAGCACCGCGGATCAGGGTTTCCTGCATTGCGGGCCGCAGGGCGCGGGGCACTTCGTCAAGATGGTTCACAACGGTATCGAGTACGGCATGATGGCCGCGTATGCCGAGGGCTTGAACATTCTGCATCACGCCGACGCCGGCAAGCACGCGCGCGAGGCCGACGCCGAAACCTCGCCGCTGCGCCGCCCCGAGCTGTACCAGTACGATCTGAATCTCGCCGACGTCACCGAGGTCTGGCGGCGCGGCAGCGTGATCAGTTCCTGGCTGCTCGATCTGATCGCCGGGTCGCTCGTTAGCGACGTCGATCTGAAGAACTACGCAGGACGCGTATCCGATTCGGGCGAGGGGCGCTGGACCGTGGCGGCCGCTATCGACGAGGGCGTGCCCACGCCGGTGCTGAGCGCGGCGCTGTTTGCGCGTTTCAGCTCGCGCGGCGAGGCGGATTTCGCGAACCGGGTGCTCTCGGCCATGCGGAATGATTTCGGTGGCCACGCCGAGAAAGCGGCCACGCCGTCCGATAAGCCGAAAAGCTGATTCCAGGGAGCCGCGATGCCAGCCACTACCTCCACGCCGCACGACGTCGTATTTCTGTTCGACTGCGACAACACCTTGCTGGACAACGATCATGTGCTCTCGGATCTGCGCGCGCATATGATGCGCGAGTTCGGCGCGGAAGACAGCGCGCGGTACTGGGAAATCTTCGAGAACCTGCGCACCGAACTCGGCTATGCCGACTACCTGGGCGCGCTGCAGCGCTATCGCTCGGAGCATCCACGGGACACGCGGCTTCTGTTGATGTCGTCGTTCCTGATCGACTATCCGTTTGCGAACCGCCTGTATCCGGGCGCGCTGGATGCGCTCCGGCATGTGGGAGAGCGCGGTCCCACAGTGATCCTCTCCGACGGCGACGTGGTGTTCCAGCCGCGCAAGATCGCCCGCTCAGGGCTATGGGACGAGGTCGAAGGGCGGGTGCTGATCTACATCCACAAAGAGCTGATGCTCGATCAGGTGATGGAGTGTTATCCCGCTCGCCACTATGTGATGGTCGACGACAAGCTGCGCATTCTCGCTGCGATGAAAAAGGCTTGGGGCGCGAAACTGACGACGGTGTTTCCTCGCCAGGGACACTATGCATTCGATCCGAAAGAAATCTCCAGCAATCCACCGGCGGATGTGACGGTGGAGCGGATCGGGGAGTTGGCGGAGATCGACGTGGAGTCGCTGTTGGCCGAAAAACGCTAGAGGGCTCGCGGCGCTCGTGCGTCTCCATGTACGTGTCATGTAGATGGCGAGCGAGAGCGCCGCATGCAAATAACGGTTCGCTTTATGAACCGAGTTCCTTCAGGCGCGCTTGCGCATCGCCGGCGCCCATGCGGCCCGCTGCATCCAGTGCCGTCACGCCGTTCGCATCGCGGGCCTGCGGGTCCGCGCCATGCGCTATCAGCAATTCCATGATCGCCGTGCGATTGAACATCGCCGCAATCATCAACGCGGTGCGTCCGTCCGGCGACGCCCCTTCGACATCCGCGCCATGCGCGAGCAAGGTCTCGATCACGGTGTCGAAGCCCTTGAACGCCGCGCCTGCAATCGGCGTTTGTCCGTTGTCGTTCCGCAGATTGGGATCGGCGCCGTGTTCGAGCAGCGTGCGCACGGCGTCCGCGTGACCGTGGTAGCTGGCGAGCATGACGAGGCTGTCGCCTTTGTCGTTGCGCAGATTCGGTGGTACGCCTTTTTCGATCACCGCCGCGAGCATGGCGGCATCGCCGCTCCGTGCGAGGTCGAAAACCTGCTGCGCCAGTTCGAGCAGTTCCGGGTCGATCGGCTGGCCGGAGGGCGGGGAAGTATCAGCGTGGTCCGTCAATGGAGTCTCCTTGCAATCAGGCTGGGCGCCCAGGTCTCGAAGGCCGGCGAGCATACGTTAGAAGGCGCCGCAAAAGATTGCTCAGCATACACATTTTGCACCGGCGGCGCGCGCGCTGGCGCTCAGAGGTGCCCGAACAGAATGACCAGTAAGCCGAACACGCCGGTCAGAACGGCGAGACCCGCGAACAGCGACACGAAGGTGAGAACGAGGATCAATGGCGCTTTGAGGCGGCTTGGTATCGGCATGATTGAGCGTTCAGATAAGGGGTGAGCATTGCGGAATGAGCCAGATGCGGTCCGCCTTTGCGCACGCGGCGTCGGCAGCTTGAACGCATTGAATCAGTTTGGGCTTAAAGTCTATCCGATGCCGCGCGAAGCTGATTGCCGCCGCTGCGCAGTCGCAGAAGGATCAAGCTTTGGACGATTGCGTCGAACCATGCGGCCCGCTTCCTGTCACACTGAGGCTCACCGGCAAGAGCGCTAAAGGCCGCCGCCAACACGGGTCGTTGCCCGTACGCTTTTCTTATGTCGTCTGCATGACAGGATGGCCGATCTCGCTGATTTCTTTCGCGCCGGCCGCCTCACGAATCACCGTTGCCGCATCCGCCAACCTGCCTGACAGTCCTTTTCAAGGAGTGACGCCATGGCTGAAGCAACCTCCCATCCCACGCCGCCGCAAACTTTAGACGCCGACACGTTGCGCAACATGGATCGCTACTGGCGGGCCTGCAACTATCTGTCGGCCGGCATGATCTATCTGCGCGACAATCCGCTGCTGCGCGAACCGTTGAAGCCCGAGCACATCAAGAACCGCCTGCTGGGCCACTGGGGTTCGGACCCGGGGCAGAGTTTCCTGCTCGTGCATCTGAACCGGCTCATCAAGAAGCTCGATCTGAACGTGATCTACGTGGCCGGTCCCGGCCATGGCGCGCCGGCCACGCTGGCTCATTGCTATCTGGAAGGTCATTACTCGGAAATCTACCCCGACCGCAGCCAGGACGAAGCCGGCATGCAGCGCTTCTTCCGGCAGTTCTCGTTTCCCGGCGGCATCGGTTCGCATTGCACACCGGAGACGCCCGGCTCGATTCACGAAGGCGGCGAACTCGGCTATAGCCTCTCGCATGGCTACGGCGCCGCATTCGACAACCCCGACCTGATCGTCGCCGTGATGATCGGCGATGGCGAAGCGGAAACCGGCCCGCTCGCCACCTCGTGGCACTCGAACAAATTCCTCAATCCGATCCGCGACGGCGCGGTGTTGCCGGTGCTGCATCTGAACGGCTACAAAATCGCCAATCCGACCATTCTCGCGCGCATTCCCCGCGAGGAACTCGAAGCTTTGCTGACCGGCTACGGCCACAAACCGTATTTCGTCGAAGGCGACGATCCCGCCGTCATGCATCAGCAGATGGCGGCGACGCTCGAACAGTGCATCGGCGAAATCCGCGCGATCCAGCAGCGCGCGCGTGAAAGCAACGACGCGTCGCGGCCGCGCTGGCCGATGATCGTGCTGCGTTCGCCCAAAGGCTGGACCGGCCCGAAGGAAGTCGACGGACACAAGGTAGAAGGTTCGTGGCGCGCGCACCAGGTGCCGGTGCTCGATCCGGTGACCAACAGCAAGAGCCTGAAGCTGGTCGAAAACTGGCTGCGCAGTTATGAGCCCGAGACGCTGTTCGATGAAGCAGGGCGCCTCGTGAAAGAACTGCACGAACTCGCACCCACGGGCACGCGCCGCATCAGCGCCAATCCGCATGCAAACGGCGGTCTGCTATGCAAGACGCTCGACATGCCACCGTTTCGCGATTACGCAGTGGCGGTGAAAAAGCCGGGCGGCTCGTACACGTCGCCGACCGAGGTGCTCGGCAAGTTCCTGCGCGACGTGATGCGCAACAACATGACGAACTTCCGCGTGTTCGGCCCCGACGAGACCGCGAGCAACAAGCTGACCGCGATCTATGAAGCGTCGGAAAAAACCTGGCTCGCGCAGACCGAGCCGAGCGATGCGGACGGCGGCGAACTCGCGGTAGACGGCCGCGTGATGGAAATGTTGAGCGAACACACGCTCGAAGGCTGGTTCGAAGGCTACGTGCTGACCGGCCGCCACGGTTTGTTCGCCACGTACGAAGCGTTCGTCCACGTGATCGATTCGATGTTCAACCAGCACGCCAAGTGGCTGGAGAAAGCCAAGCGCGATCTCGGCTGGCGGCAGCCGGTGCCGTCGATCAACCTGCTGATCACGTCGCTCGTGTGGCGTCAGGATCACAACGGCTTCACGCACCAGGACCCCGGCTTTCTCGATGTCGTCACGAATAAAAGCCCGGACGTGGTGCGCATTTATCTGCCGCCGGACGCGAACTGCCTGCTCAGTGTTGCCGATCATTGTCTGCGTTCGCGCGATTACGTCAACGTGATCGTCGCCGACAAGCAGCCGCATCTGCAGTATCTCGACATGGACTCGGCGGTCACGCATTGCACCAAGGGCATCGGCATCTGGGACTGGGCGTCGACGGATCAGGGCGTCGAGCCCGACGTGGTGATGGCCTGCGCGGGCGACATCGCGACCATGGAGGCGCTCGCCGCCGTGCAGATTCTGAAGGAGCAGTTCGCCGACCTGAAGATCCGCTTTGTCAACGTGGTCGACCTGTTTCGCCTGATGCCCGAGCATGCGCATCCGCACGGCCTGTCCAATCGCGATTTCGATTCGTTGTTTACCGCGACCAAGCCGGTGATTTTCAACTTCCACTCGTATGCGTCGCTGGTTCACAAGCTGACCTATAACCGCACGAATCACGACAACCTGCACGTGCACGGCTATCACGAGAAGGGCAACATCAACACGCCGCTCGAACTGGCGATCATCAACCAGGTCGACCGCTTTTCGCTGGCGGTCGACGTGATCGATCGCGTGCCGAAGCTGCGCGGTGTCGGCGACCATGCGAAGGAATGGTTGCGTGGCCAGATCATCGAGCATCTGGCTTATGCGCATGCCGAGGGCATCGATAAGGAAGAAATCCGCAACTGGACGTGGAAAGGCTGAGCGAGGCATGGCCATGCACACTGAAAACAGCGCTGACGATCGAACGATTCTGGTGTTGAACAGCGGTTCGTCGTCGCTGAAGTTCGGGCTGTTCAGGCACGCGGGCGATGACGAATCCCTGTTGCTGGAAGGCAGTGCGGAAGGCATCGGGCGCGACGACGGCAGTCTGCGGATCAAGGCGCCCGATGGCCGCGTGCTGGTGCAGCAGGAGCGCGTGCTCGAATCGCAGATCGACGCGTTGCAAAAGCTCGCGCAGGTGCTCACGGAACAGCACCATGCGCGGCCTTCGGCGGTGGGGCATCGGGTGGTGCATGGCGGACCGCATTTGCGCGCGCATCAGCGCATTACCGCCGATGTGCGCCGTCAATTGCATGATGCCGTGCACTTCGCGCCGCTGCATATTCCGCCGGCGCTTGCCTTGATCGACGAGGCCGAGAAAATTTTCGACGACGCGCCGCATTTCGCCTGTTTCGACACGGCGTTTCACGCGACGTTGCCGCCGCGCGCGGCACACCTTGCGTTGCCGCGCCGTTATGCGGAAGCCGGCGTGATGCGCTACGGCTTTCACGGGCTCTCGTACGAATCGCTGGTGACGCGGCTCGGCGCCGCCTTGCCGGCGCGCGCGGTGTTCGCGCATCTCGGCAACGGTTCGAGCGTATGCGCGCTGCGCGACGGCCAGTCGATCGATACGTCGATGGGTTTGACGCCGACCGGCGGCGTGCCGATGGGCACGCGCAGCGGCGATCTCGACCCGGGTGTGCTGCTGTATCTGATGCGCGTGGAGAAGCTCGATGCCGGCGCATTGGAGACGCTGCTGAATCGCCAAAGCGGCCTCGCCGGTTACGCGGATGGCGAAAGCGATATGCAAGCGCTGGAAAAACGTGCCGCGGCGGGCGATGCGAATGCGTCGCTGGCGCTCGACGCGTTCGCGACCGCCGTGCGCAAAACCGTCGGCGGCTATGCGGCGTTGCTGGGCGGAATCGATTTGCTGGTGTTTACCGGCGGCATCGGTGAACACAGCCAGGAGATTCGCCAACGCGTGTGTGACGGGCTGGCTTTCATGGGGCTAACGGAAAACGATCCGGCGGGCAAGGTGAGGGCGATTCACACCGAAGAGGAAAAGCAGATTGCGCGGCATTGCCGCGCGCTGCTACGTCAGGCAACGAAGGGCTGAACTCATTTGGCCTTGACTACGGTGTAATCCGACACGCCTGTTACGCCGAACAGACGCGTCACGTCTTCGAGCGCCGCGGCGCGTTGCTGATCGCGTTGCAGTTCGCCGCGTAGCGTGATGCGGCCGCGCGAGACGTGGACCTGCACGGCGTGTTCGGGGACCGCGGCGTCCCAGGCGAGACGCCGGGTCGCCTCGGCGGCGATCTGCGCGTCGCTCAGGCGTGCGCTGTCTGCCTTGCGTTTCGCGGAGTGGGCATGTGGCATGGGTTCTCCACAGAAGTGATACGAATGGGAGAACACTAGCAGATGGGCGGGATTTTGCATTTGGCGACGGCAGTCATATCGAGCGACCCCCGCCAGCAAAACCCCTATGGCGAGCCTACTGAATCGCGCCTGCCAACACCTGCGCCGTCGCGGCCGACAACGTCCAACCCAGATGTCCATGCCCGGTGTTGTAGAACACACCGCGCCGTTTGCCACGGCCCACCTTGGGCAGCATGCTCGGCAGCATCGGCCGCAAGCCCGCCCACGGAATCACGCGCGAGGTCGACACCTCGGGGAAATACCGCCGCGTCCAGTCCACCAGCGGCGCGATCCGGTCCGAACGGATATCGCGGTTGAAGCCGTTGATCTCCGCCGTGCCGGCTACGCGAAAACGATCCACGCCGAGCCGGCTCGTGACGATCTTCGCGCTGTCGTCGAGCAGGCTGACCCACGGCGCGCGCTGCTGGCTGAGTTCGTCATCGAGACAGACCGTGATCGAATAGCCTTTGACGGGGTAGATGTTCACGTGGTCGCCCAGCATCGACGCGAAATCGCGGCTCTTCACGCCCGCGCACACGACGATCCGCTCGAACGCGAACCGCTGCGACTCGCCTTCGAGATCGACCATCAGCGTAAAGCGGCCGTCGGCAGGCTGCTCGATAGACGTGATCTGCGCGTCGTAATGAAACTCGACGCCGTGTCGCACGCACGCCTGAGCGAGGCCGCGCGTGAACTTGTGAATATCGCCGGTCGAATCGGAGGGCGTGAAGAAGCCGCCGTAAAAATCGCCGTGCAATGTGGGCTCGATGCCATGCAGTTCGCTCGCCGTCACCGGATTGCGGTCGAGCCCGCCTTCGCGCAGCAGTTCGTTCACCTTGCTCGCGGCGTCGAATTCCTTGCGGGTCTTGTAGATGTGCAGAATGCCGCGCCGCTCCAGATCGAAGTCGATGCCCTCGGCCTCGGCGATCGAAAACAGATGCTCGCGCGCGGCGATGGCGAGCCGCACGGTTTCAACGGTGTTCGCCCGGTAGTGCGGAATCTCGCGCAGGAATTCGCCCATCCACGAGTACTTGTGCCAGGTGGGCGTGGGATTGAGCAGGAGCGGGGCGTCGCGCGTGAGCATCCAGCGCAGGCCTTTCATGACGGTGGCCGCGCTGTTCCACACTTCGGCATTGCTGGCGGACAACTGGCCGCCGTTGGCGAACGAGGTCTCCATCGCCGCATAGCGATGGCGCTCGAAGACGGTGACGTGGTGGCCGCGCTGAGCGAGGGCGTGAGCGGTCGTGACGCCGGTAATGCCGGCGCCGATGATGGCGATTCGTGACATGACATGGTCCAGAGTAGTTGAGCATCACCGGTGTCGATTTCGTGTCGAAACCGGCGTCGATGCCCCATCTGTCCATGTACCTGAGAGTTTCTTCCCCGCGGCAGCCGGGCCCGATGCGAGCCGTGTGCGGGGAATCCCCTTCGGTGGGCGCACAGGTTATCAGTGCGCCGCTCTCCAGATGTTCCTGCTGCGCGGTCCTTTTGCCTGAGAGTTTCCGGGGCGGTTGCTCCGTCGGCGTCGTCACGAACGTCTGACGATCTCTCCCGCGCTGCATTGCAGAACGGCTCGACAATACCGTCCAAAAAATTCCGCCGCAAGTCTTTCTTGCGATGCACTGCGCAAGCGGTGGTCTGAAACGGCCTGAGTGGAGATGAAGGCGGAGCATGCGCCGCTACGAATTTTCGAGCCCGTATGCCGCGCCGGAATGGCCGGCATCGGCTATATTTGGCGGCACCGCCCAACCTTCATTTACAGAGGAGAACGCCGTGCCCGCCTTCACAACGCTGCTCGCCTTCGGCCTGGTCTCGCTCGGCATGGTGCTCACGCCGGGTCCGAACATGATCTATCTGATCTCGCGGTCACTCTGCCAGGGACGTCGCGCGGGTCTCATATCGCTCGGGGGCGTCGCGCTCGGCTTCGTGTTCTACATGTTCTGCGCCGCGTTCGGCATCACCGCGCTGCTGTTGACGGTGCCGTACGCGTACGACGCGTTGCGCTTCGGCGGTGCGCTCTATCTGCTGTATCTGGCGTGGCAGGCGGTCAAGCCGGGTGGCCGTTCGCCGTTCCAGGTCCGCGATCTGCCGCACGACAGCCGCCGCAAGCTCTTTACCATGGGCCTCGTCACCAACCTCGCGAATCCGAAAATCGCGGTGATGTACCTGTCGCTGCTGCCGCAGTTCATTTCGCCGGGGCACGGCAGTGTGCTCTCGCAGTCCATCGCGCTTGGCTGCGTGCAGATCGTCATCAGCGTGACGGTCAATGCGCTGATCGCGAGCATGGCGGGTTCGATCGCCGTGTTTCTCGGCGGCCGGCCGGTGTGGCTGCAGGTGCAGCGCTGGCTGATGGGCACCGTGCTCGCGGGACTCGCGGTACGCATCGCGCTCGATTCGCGCCGCTGAGCTGTCTCGAGGCGCGCTATCCGTTGCCTGATGAGCCAGCCCCGTCCCCCGAACCTCTGAACACCCAGCCATTGAACAGCGCCCCGCAGAGCATCAACGCGCTGGTGATGAGAAACACTGCCTGCATGCCGAAATGCGCGCCGGCAAAGCCGCCTGCGAGCGGCCCCGCCACCTGTCCCGCGTAATTCGCCGAAGTCGCGTAGCCGAGTATGTAGCCGGCCGAGCGGTCGGGCACGTTGTGGCGGATCACGCTCGTAATCGACGGCAGCAGGCCGGCCAGCGCGAGGCCCATCAGAAAGCGCAGCGCCACCAGTTGCCAGCCGCTCGTGACGAACGCCTGCGGCACCAGCAAGGCCGCGCACACGGCGAGACACGTCACGATCACCTTGGGCGCGCCGATGCGGTCGGCGAGACGGCCGACACGCGAAGCCGCCAGCACGCTGCCCAGCGCCGAAGCCGACATCACGAAGCCCGACACCAGCGTCACATGCCGTGCGTCGTGCACCAGTTGGCTGACATACACGGTGATGATCGGCTCGATCGACATGTTGGCGAACATCAGCAAGCCGGCGGTAAACAGCATCGCCAGCACGGGACGCAGGTCCGGCACAGTGGCCCAGCCGGTCGGCGTATCCGCCTCGTGCGCTTTGCCGCGCGTGCGCTCGACCGGTTGCTCCTTGACGAGCAGCGTGGTCGCGATGAACGCGCAGAAGATCATCGCGCCGGCAATGAAAAATGTATTGCGGATGCCGATCAGCGGCGGCAGGGCGCCACCCACCAGCGGGCCGACCAGACTGCCCGCCATCACGCCCGAAGCCAGCGTGCCGAGCGCCCAGCCGGTGCGCGAGCGCGGCGTCTGCGTGGCGATCATCACGGTCGCGCCCGACGCATAGCCGCCGACGAGACCCGCCAGAAAACGCAGCCCCACCAGTTGCCAGACATTCTGCGCGAGCCCGAGCAAGGACATCACGATGGCCATGCCGAGGCTCGCGCGAATCAGGATCAGCTTGCGTCCGTAGCGATCGGCCATGCGCCCCCACAGCGGCGACACCAGCGCGGCGGCGAGGAACGTCGCGCCGAACGCGACGCCGGACCACTGCACGGCGGCCGCGGCTGTATGGACGCCGAGCTGCTGCACATAGAGCGGCAGGAAAGGGAGTAGCAGGGTCATCGCGACGATGGTCGTGAACGAGCCGAACAGGCAGACATAGAGATTGCGCTGCCAGTGGGGCGCGCCGTCGGTGGGAGTGGCTGAACTCATCGAGGCAGGATGGGAAGCGGGCGAATGACGTCGGGCCGCGGACGCGGCGAAAAGCCGATTGTGCCTGAGAGCGGGCAATCGGGCCGGTGAAGCGGGCAGGGGCGCGGCCGACCAATGGGCCATCGAGCGACGCAGTGAGGGCAAACCGATAACATTAACCGACGAACTCTGGTGCCGCCCGGACGATGCGGCCATGAATCCTGGTATGCTGACTATTGCGCCATTGCGCCATTGATCTCGCACCACGCACGTCCCGCATTTCTCACCTTGAACACAGAGGCACGCCCATGTCCGACTTTCCCATCGACAACCCGTTTCTCGAATCGCTCGGCGTTCGTCTCACGCAATGGCGCGATGGCTACGCCGAACTGCTCATGTCGATCGACGCGAGCAAACTTAATCGCCAGGGTGTGCTGCAAGGCGGCGCGATCGCGACGTTGCTCGACGCGGCCGCAGGCTACGCCGGACTCTTTGCGGCAAGTGGCGCACCGGCGCGGCATGCTTTCACGCTGTCGCTGACCACCAATTATCTCGACAAGGGACTTGGCGAATCGGTCACCGCCAAGGGTTTTTTAGAGCGCGCGGGCCGCTCGATTTTCTTCTCGCGCGGCGAGGCCTGGGTGGACGGCAAACTGCTGATCGCCAGCGCGCAGGGCACGTTCAAGTATTCACGGACGACTTGATACAGGGGCTCACAGCGCCTTGTACATGATGGTGGTCGCATCGTACTCGTGGCTATGCGTGCCACGCGCGTATCCCGGGATCACGCCGGCCGTCCGATAACCCAGTCCGGTATAAAGCGGCTCGGCGTGGTCGCCGGTGCGGGTGTCGAGCGTGAGCAGGCTGCGCTGCAATCCATGCGCATGGCGTTCGAGTTCCGTCATCAGCGCCCGCGCGATGCCCTGACGGCGGAAGCCTGGATGGACCAGCAGCTTGCGCACCTCGGCGCGATGCCGCTGATTCGGCATCGTGTCGTAGTCCAGTTGCACGGTGCCCGCGATCGTCTCGCCCCGGCGCGCGACCAACATCACCAGCCCGCCGGCACGCAACGAAGACAGCACCTTGCCGCGCCAGAACGCTTCGCTCTCGTCGACACTACACGGCATGACGAAGCCGACGCTGGCGCCGTCATGCACACAAGCGCGCAGCAGTGCGCCGAGTTCGGGAAGATGGCGCACGAGGTCGTCGGCGGTGAATGGGGTGATGGTGGTCTTGCTCATACTCTGGCTCACACGATGAAGAGAATGTAGCGGGCCGCGCTATGCGCGGGCGTCACGAACGCGCTGGGCCCGAACAGTTGATAGCGCAGGCAGTCGCCCGGTTGCAGGTCGTGGCTCTGGCCGTCGACGGTGATTTGCAGTTGCCCTTCGAGCAGGATCAGATGATGTTCGAGGCCGGGCCGCGGCGACGCGTCGTAGGTGATGCGCACACCCGCGTCCAGTTCGCATTCCAGCGCCTCGCCGCTCAGCGCCTGCGCAGGCGGCGACACCGAGCGCCGCCGGAAACCGACGCTGGTATCGGTCCAGAGCGGCTGGGCGTCGCGCGGCACGAGCGGCGCGAAGTCTTCTTCGACCATGTGCATGAGTCGCGACATCGGCAGGCCGTACGCGACGCAGAGTTTGCCCAGCACGCTCGCCGTCGGGCTCACGGCGGCGTTTTCGAGGCGTGACAGCGTCGCGCGGCTGACGCCGCTGAGTTTGGCGAGGTCGTCGAGCGACCAGTTGAGCTCGGCGCGCAGCGCCCGCAGACGCTGGGCAATGCGACGGTCGATGGCGTTGTCATCGGAAGACGTGTTTTCCATCTTAGGGAAATTATCTCTAATATGGGATTTGGTCAATAAGGAAAAAATGCGCGAGCCGTCCGGCCTGTCAGGCGACTCCACTTACTCGCGCCGGGTCATGCGTAGCGTCGGCGTGTCATAACCCAACGCGCGAACGCGCTGAGATCAACGCGTCTTTCACTCTTGCAGCGCGTGTGGCACCACGCTCGAGAGAATCCACAGACAACGCCCGCTCGGCTCATGCCACACGGCCTCATGCGCCGCTCTGCGCAGCGGAGATTCATACACCTGCGCAGCCTCAGCCGTTTATCATAGTGCCCACAAACCAGAAAGCGCCGCCCGGCTGTGCAGCGGTAAAGCACATCATCCACGAGACCCGGCGGCTCATGCCGCGACATCACTTATGAATTCCACTCCCGACGCTTCTTCCCGTCCTTCGATCCGTGCGTTGACCCTGCTTGAAGGACGCGTGCTCGGCGTGCTCGTCGAAAAGCAGCACACGGTGCCGGACAGCTATCCGCTTTCGCTCAACGCGCTGACGTTGGGCTGCAACCAGAAAACCGGCCGCGCGCCGGTCATGAACGCCACTGAAGCCGAGGTGCTGACCGCCGTCGACGGCTTGAAGCGGCTGAGCCTCGCGATGGAAGGCAGCAGCAGCCGCGTGCCGCGCTTCGAGCACAACATGAATCGGGTGCTGGGGCTGCCGAGCCAGTCGGCGGCGCTGCTTACCACCTTGCTGCTGCGCGGCCCGCAAACCGCGGCCGAATTACGCCTGAACAGCGCGCGCCTGCATGGCTTCGCGGATATCTCGTCAGTCGAAGCGTTTCTCGACGAACTCGCGGCCAACGACCCGCCGCGGGTCGCGAAACTCGCTCGCACGCCGGGCGAGCGCGAGAACCGCTGGACGCATCTGCTATGCGGTGAGGTGAGCGCGAGCGAGTTGGCGCAGCCGGGTGCTGAAGACGACTCGGTGCCGCTGTCCGCGTTCGAGGCGGTCAAGGCCGAACAGAAGCGTCTCGCCGATGAAGTGAGCCGGCTGCAGATCGTGGTCCGCCGCATGGCAGCGGAGCTGGGTATCGATGCAGCGGATCTCACTGCGGGAGAGTGAAGCCTTCAGGTATCGCGCTTGCGCTGCGGATCCGTTGACAGCGTCCGCTGCGTGCGATAGAAAACCCGCGGCGGCACATTGGGCGAATCTTCGGCAAGCCGGTCGAGTTCGTCGCGGATCGCGGTGAGGTAGTGGCCGTCGCGCGCATCGGCATCGCCCGCGAAGATCGCTTCGAGCCTGCGGCGCACCGCGCCATAGCGTGCGCCGGCCGCGCGATGTTTCTCGGCGCGCTCGGCGTAGCGCAGGAACGTCTGCAACGCGGCCGAGACCGCGGCCGTCACGCTCACGAGGCCGATGAAAATCCTGAGTCCCGGCGCAACCGCGGACACATTCAGCGATGCAAACACCGCTGTGCCCACGAAGGCGGTCAGGGCGGTCACCAGCCAGCCGACCTGGCGGTCGCGCGCCGACAGCAGGTCAGCCATGTCGTAATGGCTCATCTGGGATTCGCGCGCTCGCCGGATCCATTTCAGCAGAAGCTGGTTCTCGTCGACCGGAGGCTCGTAGGCAGGCAGATTCTTCATGTCGCTCGTCAGGGCTGTTCGGTTGCGCAAGCTTAGCGCATGCGTCTGACGATACTGTGCCACATGAAGCCGGCGACCCGCGCGGCAACGGTCCTTATGCTGTTGCCGTGGCCGCTTCGGTCGCCAATACCGCTTGCCGCGCCACACCGAAGCGCTCGCTATGCGCGTTGCCGTTCAGGTAAAAATCACCGATCGCGGCCTCGCGAATGATCGCGGGATTGTGCGACGCCAGCACGCGAGCATTGCGCCAGTAGCGATCGAAACGGCGTGTCTCGCTGGTCGCCGATGCGCCGCCCACTTCGAACAGCAGCGTCGCTGCTTGCAAAGTCTGCTCGATGGCGATCTGTTGCGCCTGGAAGGTCTGGATGTCGAGGTTGATGTAGGTCTGTTCGTTGGTGCGGCCTTCCTGCCGCGCGACCGACACGTCATCGATGGCACGCGCGAGCGACGCGCTGATGCTCTGCGTCGAGTAGGCCAGGCTCGCGAGGCGGCCGACCACGCGATGCACGAGCGGATTGTCACGCGGACTCGATTCGCCCGGAACACCGAACGTGCGGGTTTTGGCCTGCGTGAACGCGACTGCATCGCGCAACGCCGCGCGGCTGATCCCCGCGAGGTTCGCGACATGCAGCGCCTGGTAGTAAGCCGTGAGCAGGCTGTTGCGACGCGGCTCGGAGGCGTTATAGCGACGGTAGAGGTTGTCGAGCGAGACCGGCACATGGGTGAAGCGCGCCGTGCCGCTGCCCGTGAGCCGTTGCCCGAAACCATCCCAATCGTCGATGCGTTCGAGGCCCGGCGTGTCGGCTTTGACGAGCACACGCACATCGCTCTGGCCGTCGTGCGCGGTGACGTCCACCCAGTCCGCGTAGAGCGTGCCGGTGGTGTAGTACTTCTCGCCGTCGAGATGCCAGGCGCCATCGGCCTGCGTGAGACGCACGCTGTTGTTGGTGACGCCGGTGCGCTCGGACACCGCGCCACCGACTATCTGACCTTGCGCAACACGCGTGAGCCAACGGTCGCGCAGCGACTCGTCGCCTTGTTCCAGCAGCGATTCGATAAAGCCGCCATGCACGCGCAGGATTTGCGGCAGATTCGAATCCGCTTCGCCGAGGCGGGTAACCAGCGCGAAGAACTGCGCAAGCGAGATGCCTTCGCCGCCGTATTGTTTGGGCACGCGCAGTTTGGTGTAGCCGGCTTCGCGCAGCCACTCGACGGGCGCATAAGCGAGTTCGCGATGCTGCTCGCGTTCGACCGCGCCCGCGGCGATACGCGCGAAAACCGGCGCGAAGCGGTGGGTCAGCGGGTCGTCGCCGAAAAGTTGCGCGGCGTCGGCGATGCTGCGATCGGGATTCGTTGCTAACTCAACTGCGGACATGGGTTCTCCGAAACGGGATGCGCGCGAAGCGCAATCAGAGAACGTTAAGGGACGCGGCAGGGTGCTAGCAACGAAGTATTTGGCCGATTCTTAGCAGCAGGAGTGAAATGGTTTTGGCGTGCGCCGAGGCAAGCGGACGGCTTATTTCAATCCCGCCACCGCACGCCTGCGCGCCAGCAATCGCACCGCGAGCAGACACACGCCCATCACGGTCAGCGACAACACCGTCGTCATGGTGCCCAGCGCGTAGATCACGGGCGTGGTCACCGACGTGGTGAGACCCTGAAGCTCGAGCGGCAGCGTGTTCTGATCGCCGATCGCCTGCGACGTGCGGGCAATCTCGTCCCACGAGAGCGTGAAGCCGAACATGGCGACGCCCACCACCGACGGACCGATGATCGGCAGCACCACGTGCCGGAAACTCTGCCATGGCGTCGCGCCCAGATCGCGCGACGCTTCTTCGTAAGCGGGATTGAAGCGGTTGAACACCGCGAACATGACGAGCAAACCGAACGGCAGCGTCCATGTCAGATGCGCGCCGAGTGCCGAGGTAAACAAGCCCATCGAAGTGGTGTAGCTGTCGGCGAACGACTGATAGCCCCACGCGGAAGCGAAGTACTTCACGCCGTTATCCAGCAGACGGAACGTCAGGCCGATGCCGAGCGACACGATAATGGACGGCATGATCAAACTCGCCACGGAGACATAAAACACCGCTGTATCACCGCGAAACTTTCTGCGAAACGCGAGGCCCGCCGCGACGGAAAACAGCACCGTCAGCACCGTGACCGCGAACGCGAGCCGCACGGAGCGTCCGAACGCCCCCCAGATATCGACATCGCCCACACCGTCGCGCAGCATGGCGAACCAGTGCAGCGACACACCGCGCATCGGAAAGGTGAGGCCGCCCTCAGGGCCCTGAAACGACAGAATGAAAATCGTGATCACGGGTCCGTAGAGAAACAGCACGAACAGGCCGAACAGCAGCGCGAGCCAATAGAAACTCGCCGGACGGCGTTCCCGATGTTTGAGGCGAACGGCCTGCATCTTCACAGCTCCTTGCGGATGTCGACGACCCGCGTCAAACCCCACACGATCATCAGCACCACGGCGAGCAGCATGATCGCGTTGGCGGCTGCTGCGGGAAATTGCAGGTAGCCGGTTTGCACCTGAATGATCTTGCCCACCGATGCGATCTGCTGGCCGCCCATCA
This sequence comes from Paraburkholderia dipogonis, assembly GCF_046027395.1. Classification (GTDB taxonomy): domain Bacteria; phylum Pseudomonadota; class Gammaproteobacteria; order Burkholderiales; family Burkholderiaceae; genus Paraburkholderia; species Paraburkholderia dipogonis_A. The sequence continues at coordinate 161,125 of NZ_JAQQEG010000009.1, forward strand.
CGCCTACGGTCAGGAAGTCGCCCATCACGATCGTGATAACGAAGATCGAGCCGATCACGATGCCGGTTTTCGACAGTGGCAGGACCACGTCACGCACCACTTGCCAGCCGCTCGCGCCGGCATCGCGCGCGGCTTCGAGGAGCGATCGGTCGATCCGCATCATCGCGTTGAAGATCGGCACGATCATGAAGAACGTGTAGAGGTGAACGAAGGCGAGCACCACCGAAAAGTTCGAATACAGCAGCCATTCCAGCGGCTGATCGATCAGATGCGCGCCGAGCAGGGCCTGATTCACGAGACCGTTGCGTCCGAGCAGCGGCATCCACGAAATCATGCGGATCACGTTCGAAGTCCAGAACGGAATCGTGCAGACGAGGAACAGCACGGTCTGCATGCTCGTGGTGCGCACATGGAACGCGAGGAAGTAGGCGATGGAAAACCCCAGCAGCAACGTCACCGTCCACACGATGGCGCAGAACTTGAGTGTCGACCAATATGTCTTGACCGTGACGCAGACGTCGGTGACCGACGAACAGCCGTTGAAGATCGCCGCGTAGTTCTTCAACGTGAACGCGGGAATGATCTGGTATTCGTTGAAGTCCCAGAAACTGACGATCAGCGTGATGACCAGCGGCACGATGAAAAACAGCAGGAACGTCAGCGAGAGCGGCGTCGCCTGCAACCACGCTGGCGCTCGGCGGTGTTTGACGGGCTCGTCCCGCGCGTGCGAGGAAAGGTCGATCGTTGCCATGGGCGTATTTCTAGACAATGGACTATGCGTTCATTCGGACAGGTGGTGACAGCCGGCGTGTCGCGTGCCGGCTGTCGTATCGAACCGCGGCGCCGATCAGGCCGCGATGAACTCGTTCCACTTCTGGACCATGTAGATGTTCTCGTCCATCACCGCGTTCCAGCAGGCAATCGCGCCCATGCGCTGGTTGTACGAGCCGCCGTCGCGCACGGTGCCGGTTTTTTCGAGCAACTGGCCGTCCGGCGCCTTGATGTCCTGCGCAGCCGGTTTGCCTTCGATCCAGTAGTCCCACTCGTAGGGCTGCATGTGCGTCTTCGCTGTTTCCAGCACGCCCGAGTAATAGCCCTGACGCATCAGATAGGCGCCCGCCCAGCCGTCCTGGAACCAGTTGACGAACTCGTACGCGGCGTCGAGCTTCTTGCCTTGCAGCGAGCGCGGAAAACCGAAACCCGACGCCCACGAACGATAGCCTTCCTTGAGCGGCTGGAATTTGCAGGCGACACCCATGGTGCGGACTTTCGTCACGGCGGGTGACCACATCGACTGGATCACCACTTCGCCCGAGGCCATCAGGTTCACGCTCTCGTTGAAGTCCTTCCAGAACGCGCGGAACTGGCCGGCGCGCTTCGCTTCGATCAGGATCTTGATGGTCTGATCGATCTCGGCCTTGGTCATGTTGCCTTTGTCGCCGTATCTCATGTGACCCATCGCCTCGATGGCCATGGCCGAGTCCATGATGCCGATCGCCGGAATGTTCAACAGAGCCGCTTTGCCCTTGAACTGCGGATTGAGCAGTTCCGCCCAACTGTCGACGGGCCGCTTGATCAGGTCGGGGCGAATGCCGAGCGTGTCCGCGTTGTAGGTGGTGGGAATCAGCGTCATCCACTCGGTGGGCGTGGCGGAGAATTCTGTGGAGCGCGGGCCGTTGAGAAACATGACCTTCTTCGGCGCGGTGCCTTGATCGCCGATCTTCTTGCCGTTGACTTCGCCACGCGTGAGCACCGGCGTGATCTTGTCGGCGAGCTTGATGCGCTTCGCGTCCATGCCGGCCAGCGTGCCGGCCGGAATCAGCTTCTTGAGCGCGAAATATTCGGTGTCGACGATGTCGAACGAGTTCGGCTGGGTGATGATGCGTTTGGCGACGTCGTCAGTGGTCACCGGCACGTATTGGATTTCGATGCCGGTGTCTTCCTTGAATTTCTTCGCGATGTCGGCGCTCTGATTGACCGCCGTGCCGAGGTAGCGCAACGTGATTTTTTCCTGCGCGTGCACGTACGGAAAACCGGCAATGCCGGCCGCCGCCACCGCGCCCTTGATGAACGTGCGGCGCGACAGGCCTTTTTCCTTCACATCCGTTGCGGCCGCTGCCGGGCTTTCGTTCGCTTCACTCATTGCTTTCTCCTCAGTTGACGTTCGATTGACGTTTGGTTATCGCTTGTTCGAAGTTGCAGTCACGACGGGATGACGCGCGTTCGATACTCACGCCGCGAGCGGATGCGCGTCCCGCTCTTCCCACCAGACCACCACGCGTGCCTCGGGACCGAGCCGCGCCGGGTCGTAATCGCCGTCGCTGACGAGCGAGACCAGTTCGGGTGAACCGTCGAGCGGATCGAGCGTCACGCGTAGATGCGTGCCCTGATATTCGGCTTCACGCACTGTGCAAGGCACGCCGCCAATGCGCGTCATGCCGTTGTCGCCGCTCGCGTTCTGCACCGGCGTAATGCCATGCGGCACGACGCGCAGATGATCGGCGCGCACGGTAAACGACCGGCCATGGGTATTGAAGACGTTGTGACCGCCGAGAAAGCGCGCGACGAATTCGGTGCGCGGAAGGTTGAAGACTTCATGCGGTGTGCCGCTTTGCTCGATACGTCCATGGCTCATCACCACGACGAGATCGGCGAGCGCCATCGCTTCTTCCTGCGAATGGGTGACGTGCACGAAGGTAATGCCGAGTTCTTTCTGCCAGCGCTTGAGTTCGGCGCGCATCTGCACGCGCAGAAACGGGTCGAGCGCGGAGAGCGGTTCGTCGAGCAACAGGCAACCCGGCTGATTCAACAGCGCGCGGGCGAGCGCGACCCGTTGCTGCTGGCCGCCGGAAAGTTGGGCCGGTTTGCGTTCGGCGTACGCGGACATGGCGACCAGTTCGAGTAACTCTGCAGCGCGCTTGCGCCGCGCGTCTTTGCCGATGCCACGCATCTTCAGGCTGAACGCGACGTTGTCGAGCGCGCTCAGATGCGGAAACAGCGCGTAGTTCTGGAACACCATCGCCGTGCCGCGAGCAGCGGGCTCGGCGCGTGTGACGTTGCGGCCGGCGATCAGAATGTCACCCTCGGTGACCGATTCATGCCCGGCGATCATGCGCAACGTCGAGGTCTTGCCACATCCCGATGGTCCGAGCAGGCAGCAGTACTGGCCGCCGGCGATGCGCAGATCGATCGCGTCGACGGCGAGCGAGTCGCCATATTGCTTCGACACGTGCACCAGCTCGATGTCGGCGGCTTTGGTTTCGAGCACCGTTGAAGCAGGCTGAATCATGAAGGGGTGTCCTCGTAATCGGCGAAGAGCGGGGCGCACAAAAACTGACACCGCGCCTGAACGACGCCAAGCAAATGCAAGACATGTGCCATCGTCTGCATCCTGATGGTTGATTGATTGCCGACGCGCCGGTGTGCTTAACGTCTACGAGTTGGCTCACATATTGCAAACGATCCGCAGCGTCGATCGTTAGCGATTCCAACGATTCTTTTGCGCGATCACGGTGCGTGCCGGGTCCGTCGCGGGGCATGAACTGACCATTCCGGTTCATGCGCTGATGCGGCCCGGCGCTTTCCCTCACCCACGGCTTCTTCAAATGAACGACACACGGAACATGTCCGCCGCGGAGAACCGCGCGCGTCAATTGCTCGCCACGCATGGCCGCTTCGCGTACCGCCCGATCACCGACGGCGACGCGTACCGCTGGCCAGGCGGCAGCGGACTCGCGGTCTATCTGGGCTTCAACATCGAACACTTTGCTTTTGGGGAAGGGCTCGGCGCCGCGCTCGGTCCGGTCTCGCCGCAACCGGATGTGCTGAACCATAGCTGGCGTGAGTACGGCAATCGCGTCGGTGCGTGGCGTTGCATCGAGTTGTTCGATCAACTCGAACTGCCTGCGGGCACACTCATCAATACGGCTCTCTACGATCACTGCCCGGAGTTGATCGCGGCCTGCGTGGCGCGCGGCGACGAACTGATCGGCCACGGCCACACGAACGCGCACCGGCAGAGCGATCTCGACGAAACCGGCGAACGTGAGCTGCTTCTGCATTGCCGCGAACGGATCGCGGAAGTGTCCGGCACGGCGCCGCAGGGCTGGCTTTCGCCGTGGATTTCGGAGTCGCATCTGACGCCCGATCTGCTTGCCGAGACCGGCTATCGCTACACGCTGAACTGGTGTCACGATGATCGTCCCGTGCGAATGGCCACGCGCGGTGCACCGCTGTGGTCGATTCCGTATCCGCAGGAACTCAACGATTTGCCGATGATGGTGGGCCGCCATATGGATGGCCGCGCCTTCGCCGATATGATCATCGACCAGTTCGACGAGATGCTCGAACAGGCCAATCGCGGCGCGCAGCCGCAGGCGCTGGTGATGGGCATCGCACTGCATCCGTATCTGATCGGGCAGCCGTATCGCTTGCGGCATCTGCGCCGCGCGCTCGAGCATATTGCCGCGGCGCGCGTTCGGGGCGACGTGTGGATCACCACGCCGGGCGCCATTGCAACTCATATGGATGTGCTGGAGCGGGACGGCCTTGTGCGCCCGGCCGTCGCGTGAACGCGAAAGCCGGCGCGGCCACCGCAAAGAAAGTCCCAAAAGACGACGCGGACCTCGACGCGCGCATCTACCAGTCGATCTTCGACGGCGTGCTGAATCATCGTCTGACGCCGGGCACGAAACTGCCGGAGCCCGAGTTGTGCCAGTTGTTCGGCGTGGGCCGGGCGGTGGTGCGGCGCGTGCTGGAAAAGCTCGCGTATGACGGCATCGTCGTATTGCGGCCGAACAAGGGCGCGGTGATCGCCGAACCCACGCCCGAGGAAACGCGCGAGATCTTCGAGGCGCGGCGCTCCGTCGAACGGATGCTGGTCGAGCTCGCCGTGCAGCGCGCGAACGCCAAGGACATCAAGGCGTTGCGCCAACAACTCGCGAGCGAACATGAAGCGATGCATCGCTTCGACCAGCCTTCCTGGGCGACGCTCGCCAGCGGTTTTCATATGCGCATCGCCGCGCTGGCGCGCAACTCGATTCTGCAAAACTATCTGAAGGAACTGGTCTCGCGCTGCTCGCTGATCGTCGGCGTGTATGAACCGCCGGGGCATGCGCCGTGCGAACACGCGGAGCATGCGGCGATCGTCGATTGCATCGAGGCGCGCGATGCAGCGGGCGCGATCGCGCATATGGAAGCGCATCTGCGCGACCTCGAAGAACGGATCGAAACCTCGCGGATGCGCGGCGAAAAAAGCCTCGGCCAGTTGCTCGGCATCACCGCATCAGTGACTCCCAACTAGGTGGCGGACATGGAAATCGACTTCGAAGCGATCACCGAATACCAGCGTTACAAGCTGATGGCGAGCCTGATCGTGCCGCGTCCAATCGCGCTCGTCACCACGCTCGGCGCCGACGGCACGATCAACGCCGCGCCGTTCTCGATGTTCAACATGCTCGGCGAGGAGCCGCCGATCGTGATGATCAGCGTCAACCGCGTGGCCGACGGCACGCTGAAGGACACGGCGGTGAATATCGTGCGCACCGGCGAGTTCGTGGTGCATCTCGCGGACGAAGCCATCGCCGGGAAAATGCATCGCTGTGGTGAAAGGCTGCCGCCGAACGTAAGCGAACTCGTCGAAGTCGGCTTGACGCCGGTGCCCAGTTCACACGTCAAGCCGCCGCGCATCGCCGAAGCGCCGGTCGCGTTCGAGTGCACGACGTGGGAGACGCTGGAGACGACGAGCCGGCAGATTTTCATCGGACGCGTGCATCGGCTGCACGCGCGGGACGAGTTGATCGATACGGAAACGTGGCGCGTGCGCTTGCAACACTATTTCCCGGTGGGCCGCTTCGGCGCGAGCGACTATGTGACGACGCGGGACCGGTTCACGTTAGAGTGACGCGCCGGCGCCCGTCGCGTCACACCATGAGCGCCCGGCCGTCGCTGCGAGGATCGTGCGCGCCCGTGGCCGCGCCGTCCGCGTCGATGCGAATCACGCCTGGATGCCCCGCTAACGGACTTTGCGCATCGATCGCGCTCACCTCGTGTCCGCGTGCGGCGAGTTCCGCGAATACGTCGGCACCGGCGTCCGCTTCGAGTTTCAATGCATCGCGCGTGTCGGAGAAAGTCTTGCCGAGCAGAAAGCGCGGACGGGCGAGGGCGGTCAGCGGGTCCATGCCGTAGTCGATCAACCGCGTGAGAATCGCGGCCAGCGTTTGCGGCTGACCGTCCGCGCCTTGCGTGCCGAACAGTAACTGCGGGCGGCCGTCCTTCACATACATGCCGGGGTTGAGCGTATGGAAAGGCCGCTTGCCCGGCTGCACGGCGTTGTGATGCGCGGGGTTCGTGCTGAACGACGCGCCGCGGTTGTGCCACAGAATGCCGGTGTCGCCCGCCACCACGCCGCTGCCCCAGTCGAAGTAGACCGTTTGCAGCACGCTCACGCTGCGGCCTTCGCGATCCGTCGCGCCGATAAATACCGTATCGCCCGGACGGAAAACATGCGGCCATGCGCGTGCTTTGCGCTGATGGATCGTGCGGGCGTGGGCGTCGAGCGTGGCGGGCGAGAGCATCTCGTCGACCGGCACGATGTTGAACTCGGGATCGGAGACGAAACGGTCACGATCCACGAACGCGCATTTAACGGCTTCCACCAGCAGATGATAGTAATCGGCGCTGCCTTCCGGAATCGATCCAAGATCGAAGCGCTCCAGCGTGCCCATGATCTGCAAGGTCGTCACGCCTTGCGTGGGTGGCCGCAGGCTCACCAGTTCGCCGCCGCGATAAGCGACACGCAGCGGCGCTTCGTTGCGCGCATGCGTGCGGGCGAGGTCGCTAGCACTGAGTGGCGAGCCGGCTTGCCGTAGACCATGGGCGATTCGCTCAGCCAGGTCGCCTTCGTAGCATTCGCGTGCGCCGAAACGCGCAATGCGCTCGAGGCTTTTCGCCAGCGCCGGTTGCATGAAGCGCTCGTCGATCGCGGGAATATGGCCGTGCGGCATAAAGGTTGCCGCGAAACCTGGCAACGCCTGCAATTCGTCGGCGCGCATGGTTTGCCAGAAATGCTGTGACGGCGTGACGGGAAAGCCGTCGGCGGCAAGTTCGAGTGCACGGTCGAACAGCGACGACCACGACTGCTCGCCGCCCCAGGCACTTTGACTGATCCCGTAAGCCTGATGCCATGTATCGACGGTCGCGGCGGTGGTGATCGCCGACGCGGGACCGCGCAACGGGATCGCACCGTTGAACGCCGGCAGTTGCGCCGCGGCCTGACCGATGCCCGATAGCGTGCGCATCGTCCCTTGCCGGTCGCCGATCACCCAGAAGGCGTCGCCGCCAAGTCCCGTGAAATGCGGGTACGTCACACACAGCGCCGCGCCGATCGCGATGGCGGCTTCGATGGCGTTGCCGCCCGCGCGCAGGACGTCGCGGCCCGCCTCGCTTGCCAGCGCATGAGGACTGGTGACCATGCCGCCATGCGTGCCGGCGGGTTTCAGATTGTGCATCGAGGCTCCGCTGCTGAAGGTTCGCCGGAAGGTGCCGCGAGTATAGATCGCCAATTTTTGGATGATGAGCCGTCGAGTAGCACGTAGGCCGGCGCGCTTCGCTAACGCTAAACACACCGGCGATGTGTGCGCGCCTGGCGATTCGGCCCGCGTGGCGAACCGCGTTGCGTCGTCGGATTCGTTAGGCTCGCGTGCCGCGAATGTTTCGGTCATACGCGTGAGCGGCAAGATCACAAAACGAGGCGCATGAAATGGGCGCGCGTTCATCATGGCCGGCACATCGCAGCCCGCGTTGCCGATGCGCGAGTCGGCGCGAATCCAGGGCGCGTGAGCCCCGAGTTGGTGAGCGCTGCACCATCGGAAGCGCGGAGTGGCGTCGTTTCATGACCGGCGCGGCCGCTGTGACTGAATTGGCGAAGTGCCTCCTGGCTTGGCGTTGAACCGAATTTCCACGGCGGAAAAAGCAACTGGCATAGCTCCTGCTAATTTGAGTCCAAACTTGTATTCAAGATTGAACTCAAGGAAAAACAGGTGTCTATTTCCTCACCCATGACGGTCAACGGTCTGCTCGCGGCATACGCTGCGGGAAGCCTCACGCCGACCGAAGCCGTATCGTTGGCGCTGGCGCAAATCGACGCCATCGACCGGCCGGAAGTCTGGATTCTGCGCGTGCCGACTGCCGACCTGCAGGCCCGCGCGAAAGCGCTCGAAGCGTTGTACGACGCGCAGGGCAGCGCGGTGTTCGAACACATGCCGCTGTTCGGCGTGCCGTTCGCGGTCAAGGACAACATCGACGTCGCCGGCTTGCCGACCACGGCCGCTTGCGACTCCTTCAGCTATACGCCGGACGCATCGGCCTTCGCCGTGCAGCGGCTTATCGACGCCGGCGCCATCCTGATCGGCAAGACCAATCTCGATCAGTTCGCCACCGGCCTCGTCGGCACGCGCTCGCCGTATGGCGCCGTGCGGCACACCGAGTCGCCACTGCGCGTGTCGGGTGGTTCGAGTTCGGGCTCGGCGGTCGCCGTGGCGGCGGGGTGCGTGGCGTTTTCGCTCGGCACCGACACCGCGGGTTCGGGACGTGTGCCGGCGGGATTCAACGGTCTGGTCGGTCTGAAACCTTCGCTGGGACTGGTCAGCAAACGTGGCGTGGTGCCCGCGTGCCGAAGCCTCGACACGATCTCCGTGTTCGCGCACGACGTCGGCGATGCCTGGCGCGTGCTCAGCGAAATCGCCTGCTTCGATTCGCTCGACGGCTACTCGCGCAAGGTGCCGAGCCTTGGCCTGCTGCGTTCGGCTCCGCGCATCGGCGTGCCGGAGCGATTGGAGTTTTACGGCGACGCCATCGCGAGCCGGGCGTTTTCAAGCGCACTCGACACGCTCACGACGCATCTCCATCTGCCAACGCAAGCGATCGACTTCGAACCGCTCAAGGCCGTTTCCGCCTTGCTATACGACGGCCCCTGGGTCGCGGAACGGCGCGCCGCGCTCGGCGGTTTCTTTGAAACCCATCACGGAGCGATCGATGCGGTCGTGGCCAAAGTGATCGGCAAGGCTGAGCAGTTCAGCGCCGCCGATGCGTTCAACGGCCAGTACGCGCTGGCCGATCTCAAGCGGCACGCCGAAGCGCTCTTCGACGCGATCGATGTCCTGATCGTGCCCACCACGCCGACGCATCCACTGATCGCGGACGTGCAGGCCAATCCCGTCGAACTGAACAGCCAGCTCGGCTACTACACCAACTTCGTCAACCTGCTCGATCTGTGCGCGCTGGCCGTGCCGTGTCAGCGGCGCAGCGACGGCTTGCCGGCCGGCGTCACACTGATCGCGCCGAGCGGCGCGGACCGCCGTCTTGCCGAACTGGGCGCGCGGATTCAGGCGTTGTTCGCGAACGGCATCGAGGCTTCGACGACAACGAACACGCTCATCCAGCCGTTGCCGTTCCAGGAGCCCGCCATCACCCTCGCGGTGGTCGGCGCGCATCTGCGCGGCCAGCCGTTGAACTGGCAGCTCCAGCAAGCCGGCGCGCGTTTCGTGAAGGCGACGCACACCGCGCCCGGCTACAAGCTCTACGCGCTCGCCAACACGCAACCACCGAAACCCGGCCTCGTGCGCTCGACGCAGCAGCGAGGCCAGCCGATCGCCATCGAATTGTGGGAAGTGCCGCTGCGCACCTTCGGCCAATTCGTCGCCGACGTGCCCGCGCCGCTCGGCATCGGCACGTTGCAACTCGCCGACGGCCACAGCGTGAAAGGGTTTATCTGCGAGCCGTCGGCGGTAAGCGACGACAGCGGCGCGCTCGACATCACGTCGTTCGGCGGCTGGCTCGCGTATCTGGCGAGCCTTAAGCCAAAGCCGCAAGCCAACCCTCAGGCCAACGCTCTTTAACCCTCGATCAGGAATTGGACACCATGACCAGCCGCCGCCATTTCATCAAGAGCGCCAGCCTGTTGGCGCTCGGCAATATTCTGCCCATCCAGTCGGTGTTCGCCGCGCCGAAGACCACCGTCGGCGTGATCTACGTCGGCGCGCGCGGCGACTACGGCTACAACCAGGCGCAGGCGCAAGCCGCCGCGGTGATCAGGAAGATGCCGGACGTGAAGGTGGTGGAAGAAGAGAACGTGCCCGAGACCATCGCCGTGCAGAAAACGATGGAAGCGATGATCGAACAGGACGGCGCCACGCTCATCTTCGCGACCTCGTTCGGCTACTTCGACCCGCACGTGCTGAAGATGGCGGCGAAGTATCCGAAGGTGCGATTCGCCCATTGCGGCGGTTTGTGGAAGCAGGGCAACCCGTCGAACATCACCAGCTACTTCGGCTATATCGACGAGTGCCAGTACCTGAACGGCGTGGTCGCCGGCCATATGACGAAGAGCAAGAAGCTCGGCTTCGTCGCGGCCAAACCGATCCCGCAAGTGCTGCGCAACATCAATTCGTTCACGCTCGGCGCGCAGTCGGTCGATCCGTCGATCACCACACAGGTGATTTTCACCGGCGACTGGTCGATGCCGGTCAAGGAAGCCGAGGCCACCAACAGCCTCGTCGATCAAGGCTGCGACGTGCTGACCTGTCACGTCGACGGTCCGAAGGTCGTGGTCGAGACCGCGGAAAAACGTGGCGCGATGAGTTGCGGCTATCACGCGAGCCAGGCCGCGCTCGCGCCCAAGGGTTATCTGACCGGCGCGGAATGGGATTGGGCGACGCCGTACAAGCAACTGGTGACGGGCGCGCAAGCCGGCACGCCGCAACCCAACGTACTGCGCGGCGGCCTGAAAGAGGGCTTCGTGAAGATGTCGCCGTACGGCGCGAAAGTCACGGCCGCCGCGAAGCAGAACGCCGACTCGATCAGAAGCAGCATGGTGGCCGGCAACTTCGTGATCTTCAAAGGCCCGATGAAGGACAACAAGGGCGGCACGGCGATCGCCTCGGGCGCGAGCCACAGCCAGACCGACTACACGCTGGAAAGCATGAATTATCTGGTCGCGGGCGTCGTCGGCCAGATCTGATTCTGACGACGGCGAAGTTTGCGTGACGATGTTTACGTCAATCAAGGAGCCGTGATGCGCCCCAATGCCTCTGCCGCGAGAGTGATGCTCTCGTTCTTGCCCGCGTTGCCGACCGTGCTGGCGGTGCTCGGCACCTTGCTGCTGTTCTCGCTGTTCCTGCTGGTGCAGGGCCAACCGGCGCCCGACGCGATCGCGCTGATTTTCCAGGGCGCGTTCGGCTCGTCATTCGCGTGGCAGAGCACGTTGCTGCGCGCCGCGCCGCTGATGCTGACCGCATTGTGCGTCGCCTTGCCGGCGCAGGTCGGGCTGATCGTGATCGGCGGCGAGGGCGCGCTCGCACTCGGCGGCATGTGCGCCGCCATCGTCCCGCAGATGCTGCCGCATAACACGCCCTGGCTCATCGCCACGCCGTTGATGGCGCTTGCCGGCATGCTCGCGGGCGGCGTCTGGATCGGCGCGGTCGGCGCATTGCGGCAATGGCGCGGCATCAACGAGACCATCAGCAGTCTGTTGATGTCGTATATCGCGATCGCCGTGTTCAAGCATCTCGTGGAAGGGCCGCTGCGCGATCCCGCGAGCCTGAACAAACCGTCGACGCTGCCCGTGCCCGACGCGATGATGATCGGCTCGATCCCCGGACTCGACACGCATTGGGGCCTGTTCTGGGGCATCGTCGCGTGCATCGCGGCGTGGGTGTTCGTGAAGTTCAGCACCAAAGGGTTTGCGATGCGCGTAGTGGGCGGCAGCAATCGCGCCGCGCGTCTGGTCGGCTTGCCCGTCAATACGCTCGCGCTGACCGCGTGCGTGCTCGGCGGCGCCGCGGCCGGACTCGGCGGCATGTTCGAAGTCGCGGCGGTGCAGGGCAGCGCGAACGCGTCGCTGCTCGCGGGCTACGGTTACGCGGGCATTCTCGTCGCCTTTGCGGCGCGCCAGAATCCGCTCGCGATCATCGCGTGCGCGCTGATGATCGGCGGCATCGAAGCGAGCGGCAGTCTGCTGCAACGGCGCCTCGATTTGCCCGACGCCACCACCCTCGTCCTGCAAGGCCTGCTGTTCGCCAACCTGCTCGCGTGGGAAGCGCTCGGCGGCCGCATCGCCGCGTGGCGCGTGAAGTTGCAGGCCGCCGCGCAGACCGATCTTCCCGTGCAACTGGAGCAGACCCATGCCTGATATGCATTCGCCCATCGTCATTCTGTTGTTGTCGCTGTTCGCCGGTGCGATCCGCGTCAGCACGCCTTATCTGTTCGTCAGTCTGGGCGAGTGTCTGACCGAGAAGGGCGGCCGCGTGAATCTCGGCCTGGAAGGCATTCTCGTCTCCGGCGCGATGAGCGGTTATGCGGGCGCGTTTCTGAGCGGCTCGCCATGGATCGGCGTGCTCGCCGCGGGCTCGATCGGCTTGCTGCTCGGCTGCTTGCACGGCCTCGTGTGCTCATTGCCGCGCGTGTCGGACATTGCCTTCGGTATCGCGTTGATGTTGCTCGGCACCGGCCTCGCGTTCTATCTCGGCAAACCTTTTATCGAACCGCAAGCGCCGATGCTGCCGTTTATCGATCTCGGCGCGTGGAGTTCGTCGCCACAACTGCATAACGCGCTGCATCTGAACCTGCTGTTCGTGATCGGCGTGGCGCTCGCCTTCGTTCTGCAATGGGGCTTGCGCAATACGCGCTGGGGCATGGTGCTGCGGCTCGTCGGCGATCACGCGGAAACGGCACGCGCGATGGGCTATCCACTAACACGCGTGCGCATTGCGGCGACCGCGGTGGGCGGCGTGTTCGCGGGCGTCGGTGGCGCGTATCTGTCGCTGGTGTATCCGGGGAGCTGGAACGAAGGGCTTTCCAGTGGGCAGGGGCTCATGGCCGTCGCGCTGGTGATCTTCGCGCGTTGGCAGCCATTGCGCTGTCTGTGGGCCGCGTTGCTGTTCGGCGCCGCGGGCGCGCTCGGCCCCGCGTTGCAGGCGATCGGCGTGACGAGCGGCTACTACCTGTACAACGCCGCGCCGTATGTGCTGACGCTCGTGATCATGATCATCAATTGCCGTCCGGATCGCACGCTGGCGGGCGCGCCCGGCGAGCTGAGCCTGACACGCTGAGATGGTCGCGCACATTCGACCGCGTCGATCTCATGAACCCAACCCAGGATAACCCGACCATGACCCGATTCATCGAAGCGAGACCTTACCCCTGGCCCTACGACGGCAATCTGCGCCCGGACAACACCGCGCTCGTGATCATCGACATGCAGACGGATTTCTGCGGCCACGGCGGCTACGTCGACAAGATGGGCTACGACCTCTCGCTCACGCGTGCGCCGATCGAGCCGATCAAACGTGTGCTGAAGGCGATGCGCGAGCAGGGTTTCACGATCATCCACACGCGTGAAGGCCACCGGCCCGATCTCTCCGATCTGCCCGCCAACAAGCGCTGGCGCAGCCGCCGTGCGGGCACCGACGGCGTGGGTATCGGCGACGACGGCCCGTGCGGCAAGATCCTCGTGCGCGGCGAACCGGGCTGGGACATCATCGACGAACTGAAGCCGCTGGCGGGCGAGATCGTCATCGACAAGCCGGGCAAAGGCTCTTTCTGCGCGACGGATCTCGAACTGATCCTGCGCACGCGCGGCATCGACAATCTGGTGCTGACCGGCATCACGACCGACGTCTGCGTGCATACGACCATGCGCGAAGCCAACGACCGCGGTTTCGAATGCACGGTGCTCGCCGACTGCTGCGGCGCGACCGACAAAAGCAATCACGACGCCGCCTTGCACATGATCACGATGCAAGGCGGCGTGTTCGGCACGGTGTCGGACTCCGGCGCTCTGCTGCTAACGCTAGGTGGATGATCATGTCGACCGTACGGCAAGCCCTCGGTGTCGAAGTGCTGAATGCGAGCAAATCGTTCGGCGCGTTCCGCGCGTTGGACGGCGTCTCGATCAAGGTGAAGGCCGGCACGATCCACGCGCTGCTCGGCGAAAACGGCGCGGGCAAGAGCACGCTCGTGAAGGGACTCGTCGGCTACGGCGTGCTCGACGACGGACAGATTGCCGCCGATGGCCGCGAGGTGCACATCCACTCGCCGCGCGACGCGCAAGCGCTCGGCATCGGCATGGTGTATCAGCATTTCACGCTGGCCTCGGGATTATCCGTCGAAGAAAACCTGCTGCTCGCGCGCGGGCAGATGCCGTGGAAAATCGACTGGAAAGCGGAACGAGCCGCGCTCGCCGCATTCATGCAGCGCATGCCGTTTCGCTTGCCGCTCGACGCGCCGGTCGCAGCCCTCGCCGCCGGTGAAAAGCAGAAGCTCGAAATCCTCAAGCAGCTCTATCTGCAACAGCGCTTTCTGATACTGGACGAACCGACTTCCGTACTGACACCGCAGGAAGCCGACGAAGTACTCGGCCTGATGCGCGACCTGACCACGCGCGGCGAGCTGACCGTGCTGATGATCACGCACAAGTTCCGCGAAGTGATGGCCTACGCGGACGACGTCACCGTGTTGCGCAAAGGTCGTCAGGTGGGCACCAGTGCAGTGGCGAATACGAGCCGCGATGAACTCGCCGCATGGATGATGGGCACCGTGGCAACGACCGACGCGCCTGTCATGGCCGCTGTGACGGAAGAACGTGTTCAGCGCAAGCCGCTCGACGAAACGGCTCAAGTGCGTCTCGCGTTGCGCGATGTATCCGTGGAAGACGATCGCGGCCACACAGCTGTGAAGCACGCGACGCTGTCCGTGCGAGCCGGCGAAATTCTCGGCCTTGCGGGCGTCTCCGGCAACGGTCAGAAGGAACTGGTGGAAGCGCTGGTCGGCCAGCGTCGTGTGAAGACCGGCGACATGCAGGTCGCCGGCAAGCCGTACCAGGCGACGCGCGAGCAGATGACGCAACGGCGGATCTTCGCGATTCCCGAAGAGCCGCTGAAAAACGCCTGCGTCGGCGGCATGAGCGTGGCGCAGAATCTCGCGCTGCGCGACTTCGACCGCGAGCCGTTGCGGCGCGGCGGTTGGTGGCTCGATCGTCGCGCCATGCGCGAGCGTGCCACGCAGTTGATCGGCGAATTCAATGTGCGCCCGCCCGTACCCGAACGAGCGATCGGCACGCTCTCGGGCGGCAATGTGCAGCGCGCCGTGCTGGCGCGCGAACTCGGGCAGCCGGTGGATGTGCTGATCGTCGCCAATCCCGTGTTCGGGCTCGACTTCGCGTCGGTGGCCGATATCCATGCGCGTCTGATGGCCGCGCGCGATGCGGGCGCGGCCGTGCTGCTGGTCAGCGAAGACCTCGACGAACTGCTCGAACTCGCGGACCGCATCATGGTGATCGCCGAGGGCGAGCTGGTGTTCGAAACCCCGGCGGCACGCGCGGATCGCACCGTGCTCGGCCAGCATATGGCGGGCCACGGCGACACGCCCACGCGGCACGTCGTACCCGCAGAGAAACTTAGGGAAGCCATCGGATGACATCGACCCACACGTTGACCATCGACGCCCAACCTGGCCCGTTCAGCTTCGACGCCGCGAAAACCGCACTGGTCGTGATCGACATGCAGCGCGATTTCATCGAACCGGGCGGCTTCGGCGAATCGCTCGGCAACGATGTCTCGCTGCTCGCTGAAATCGTGCCGACCGTGGCCGCGTTGCTCGCGTTCGCACGCAAGCATGAATGGTTCGTCGTGCATACGCGTGAATCACATGCGGCGGATCTGTCCGACTGTCCGCCGGCCAAACGTCTGCGCGGCGCGCCGAATGCGCGCATCGGCGATGCCGGGCCGATGGGGCGCATCCTGATTCGCGGCGAGCCCGGCAATGCGATCGTCGAACCGCTCGCGCCACTGGCCGGCGAACTGGTGATCGACAAACCCGGCAAGGGCGCGTTCTACGCGACCCGGCTCGGCGAGGAACTCGCGATGCGCGGCATCACGCATCTGGTGTTTGCCGGCGTAACCACCGAAGTGTGCGTGCAAACCTCGATGCGCGAAGCCAACGACCGTGGCTACGACAGCCTGCTGGTCGAAGACGCCACCGCGAGCTATTTCCCCGCGTTCAAACAGGCGACGCTCGACATGGTGCGTTCGCAAGGCGGCATTGTCGGCTGGACCGCGCCCCTTGTTTCACTCATGACAATCGACGAGACAATCCCAGCATGGAAGTAAATCAGCCCGAAATCGTGGCACAGGTGCACGCGGCGTTCATCGAATACGAGCGCGCGCTGGTCGACAACGACGTCGCGGCGATGAACGCGCTGTTCTGGCACACGCCGGAAACGGTGCGCTACGGCATCGCCGAAATCCAGCATGGCGGCGAGGCGATTCGCGCCTGGCGCGAGTGCTGCGAGCCGGTGCCGAAGTCGCGCAAGCTGCATCGAACTGTAGTAACCACTTTCGGCACCGACTTCGCCACCGTCAGCACCGAATTCACCAGCGAAGCCACGCCCTTGCTCGGGCGGCAGATGCAAACGTGGGCAAGGGTCGGTCCCGACGATAGCTGGAAAATCGTCGCCGCGCACGTGAGTCTTATCGCCAGGCCGTGAAACGCTGATAATAAGAAAAAAGGGACCTTGGCATCATGAACGACGACCCGACGAATCTGCTGGAGACGCCCGCGGCCTCAGGCATGCAGGAGACGCCTGCGGCGCCGGCCGCGGCCAACCCGCTCGCCGAGCAGGTCTATCAGCAGCTCAAGAGCGACATCTTCAGCTTTCGCCTGTTTCCGGGCGACCGCTTTTCGGAGAATGGCATTGCGCAGCACTACGGCGTCTCACGCACGCCGATGCGCGACGGCCTGTTCCGTCTGCAACGCGAAGGCTATCTGGAGGTCGGTTTCCGGCGCGGATGGAAAGTGTCGCCGATCAACTTCGATCAGCTTGACCAACTCTACGATTTACGCATCGTGCTGGAAGTCGCGGCGGTGGAGCGGGTGGGCGCGGGCGGCGATGTCGCGCATGCGGCCGTCGAGGAATTGAAGGCGATCTGGTGCGTCGTGCCTGAATTGCGCGAGAGCGATCCGGTGAAAATGTTCGGCATGGACGAAAACTTTCACCGGCAACTGGTCGCCGCCACCGGCAATGCGGAAATGCTGCGCGTGCATAACGAAGTGACCGAGCGCATCCGCATTGTGCGGCGGCTCGATTTTCTGAAGCCGCACCGCACCAGCGCCACTTACGACGAGCATTCCACCATGCTCAACCTGATCGAACGCAATCGCCTGACCGAAGCGATCATTCTGCTGCGCGCGCATATCACGCAGAGCAAGCTGGAGGTGCGCAAGATCACGCTCTCCATGCTCGCCGCAGCGCGCGATAGCAAGCTGCCGTTCGTGTCCTGAGTGGCCCGAGTGTCCTGAGCGTCCTGAGCGCGCGGATGGGCGCCAGACTCACTCGTAAGAAAACGCGCCGCCGAACTTGTCGATGCGCTCAAGCGCCATGCCCGAGCCGCGCACCACGCAGGTCAGCGGCGCTTCGGCGACGAACACCGGCAAGCCGGTTTCCTCGGCGAGCAACCGGTCGAGATCGCGCAGCAGCGCGCCGCCGCCCGCCAGCATGATGCCGCGCTCGGCGATGTCCGCGCCCAGTTCCGGCGGCGTCTGTTCCAGCGCGATCTTCACAGCCGAGACGATCTGGTTGAGCGGATCGGTCAACGCTTCGAGAATCTCGTTGCTGGACACCGTGAAGCTGCGCGGAATGCCTTCCGACATGTTGCGGCCCTTGACTTCCATCTCCTTGACCTCGGAGCCCGGAAACGCAGAGCCGATTTCCTTCTTGATCGCTTCGGCCGTTTGCTCGCCGATCAGCATGCCGTAGTTGCGGCGAATGTAATTGACGATCGCGTCGTCGAACTTGTCGCCGCCCACGCGCACCGAGCCTTTATAGACGATACCGCCGAGCGAGATCACGCCCACTTCCGTGGTGCCGCCGCCGATATCGACCACCATCGACCCAGTCGGATCCGAGACCGGCAGGCCCGCACCCGTGGCCGCGGCCATCGGCTCCTCGATCAGATAGACCTGCGAGGCGCCCGCACTGTGCGCGGCCTCCTTGATCGCGCGCCGCTCCACCTGGGTGGACCCGCACGGCACGCAGATGATGATGCGCGGCGACGGCGCGAACATACGCGACTCGTGCGCCATCTGAATGAAGCGCTTGATCATCTGCTGGGTGATGTTGAAGTCGGCGATCACGCCGTCCTTCATCGGGCGGATCGCCTCGATATTGCCCGGCACCTTGCCGAGCATCTGTTTTGCTTCCTTGCCGACGGCCAGAATGATCTTCTTGCCGTTCGGACCGCCTTCCTGACGAATCGAAACCACCGAGGGTTCGTCCAGCACGATGCCCTTGCCGCGCATGTAAATCAGGGTGTTCGACGTGCCGAGGTCGATTGCCAGGTCATTGGAAAAATAGCCGCGCAGAAAACCGAACATGCAAATTCCTGTCTCTCGGAAGTCGGGCGCAAAGCGCCGCTTGGAGTGCCGCCCGAAGGCGGCAGGCGACCAGTTGACGGTCGGGAGAGACGCAAGAATAACAGTTTCGGGTCCGCGGGCTATTTCAGCGGTGATGGTTGCTGTGCCTGGCGGGTCGCTTACTGCGCGTTGGCGAGTGCCGGATCGATATAGGCGCTCACGTTCTGCGACTGTTTGTACACGGCATTGCGCACGTTGAACTTGTCGGCGTTCACGCTCGAACCGTACACGGAGTCCAGTCCGTCGCCTTTGGTGAAGGCCTTTTTCGCCGCCGCCGAGTCGAGCAGATGCGTGCCTTTCAGCAAGGGCAGGTACTGCGCCGGCGTGAGGCCGACCCGCGCGGACATGATCTTGACCGCGTCCGGTTGCGTCTTCGGATCGTTGATATAAGCCACGCAGCGATACCAGACTTTGATCACCTTGGCCCATTCGGCTTTGCGCGATTGCAGGCTGACGGGATTGACGGTGATCGCGTCGTAGATCAAGCCGGGGGCGTCGGCGGAGGTGAAGATCGGCCGCGAGCCCGGTACGCGCTTGAGCGCTTCGCCGGCGTTCGGTTGCCAGGCGCCGACCGCGGCGACATCGCCGGAGGAGGCGAGCACCTGCGGCAATTCGTTGGTCTTCGCATTGACGAGCGTGAGGTCCGATTCCTTCAGCGCGTGTTTTTCGAGCGCCGTGTCGAGCAGCAGGTGATCGACGAGGCCCATTTCGACGCCGACCTTCTTGCCCTTCAATCCTTCCACTGTACGCACCGGCGGTTTGGCGACGATCATGTCGTTGCCGCTCGAATAGTCGGTCAGCAGGATCATTACGTTCTTCGCGCCGCTTGCGCCGGTCACGAGCGCGTCGCCGTTGGTCGCGCCGACCGCGTCGAGCTTGCCGGCGGAGAACGCATCAAGCGACGCCGAGTAATCGAACCACTGAAAATTGACGTCCACGCCGGCTTCCTTGAACCAGCCTTTTTCGATGGCGATCTGGAAAGCGACGAAGCCGGGCCAGTCGCTATAGCCGATGGCGAGCGGAGCAGCCGCAGCCTGCGCCGGGCTGGCGGCAAGACCCGCGGTAAAACCGATAGTAAGGGCGGCGGCCGCCGCTGCAAGCGCGCCGCGCACGCGCAGGGACGAGGCGAAGCGGGCAGGCGAGGTGAGCGAACCATGGGACGTACGGGCGGATTCGAAGCGTTTCATCGTTTTCTCCAGGAGACCGGTCAATTGCGATTGTTGAGTTGGATCGCGCGGCGACTGCGCGATGAAACAACATGACCGGTTCCCGCGAGAGAACGACAACACGCGGAAACTGCGGGAGACAAACACCGGCCACGGAGAGGCACGATAGACATTGCTATCGCCAATCTCCCGGGCTTTTGTCCCGCCGTGTAGTGCGGCCGGCGGTTCGTGCCTGCAATCAGATTGCAAGCGAACCGGCCGGCGCACCGGGCTGCTCTCGGACCAGACATTCTCGCGAACCGGAACCCTAGCATCCCTAAGATGCGATGCTGCCGCACCTCTCGGTCAATCATCTAGCGAGAAATATGCCAGCGGGGATTCTCGGCACATGCCATGCGAGCGCTTCAATACGAGCGCCGCGCACGCGCTGTCAATCCAGCGCCGCAAACCGTTGATGCACATAAGCGAGAAACTGCTCCAGCCGTTCCTCGATCGAAGCCGCGAGGCTCACCTGTTTGATGCGGCGATCCTCGGCGGAACTCGTCTCCAGCAGCCAGCCGCTGTCGATCAACTCCTGCACGTAACGCACGGCGGTGCGGCGGCTCACGCCCGGCATGAACTCATACAGCGCGGTCTTGGCGAAGTAGTCGTCCTGATCCACCCACATGCGGCAAAACAGATCGCTGTAGTTCAGGTCGTTCAAGCCGAGATCGCCGAAATGCGCCGACCACTGCCAGTCCATGTCGAGAATGGCGCGCGCGACGGCTTGCCCCTTGGTACGCGCAATTTTCTTCTTCATCGATTCACCACGAGGAGGAGGGCTGCACAGTTTAAGTGCTAATTGAGCCGGAAATCGGGCGCGCGAAAATAATGCACGACCACACACAGATAGTTTATTGACTCGCGCTTTTCCTGTGTACTATTGCATGCAATTTTGCATGTAAATGGAGAGGCGATGAAATTCGAATTGTTCAAGACGTTCTGGGGATTCGACGGAGGCCCTCGCGATGCCGCGCCGCTCGTGCGGGCGGCCGGCTTCGACGGCATTGAAGCGCCGGTGCCGGCCGGCGGCGAAGCGCGCGACGCGTTTGCGCAGGCCATCGCGGACGAAGGCCTCGGCTTTATCGCGGAGATCACGACGGCCGGCAGCTATGTGCCGGAGCGTTCGGCGACGCCGGCCGATCATCTGCGGGACTTCGAAGAGAAGATCGTCTGGGGCAAACCGCTCGAACCGCGCTTCTTCAACGTGATGGCCGGTTGCGACGCGTGGCCGGCCGCGGCCCAGGTGGACTTTTTCTCGCGCGCGGTGGAGATCGCCGCGAAGCACGAGGTTATTTGCAGCTTCGAAACACATCGCGGGCGCTCGTTTTTCAATCCGTGGATTACCCGCGACGTCGCGCGCGCCGTGCCCGCGCTCAAGCTGACCTGCGACTTCAGCCATTGGGTATCGGTGTGCGAGCGGCTGCTCGACAGCGAATGGGACACGATCCTCGAACTGGCGCCGCATGCGCATCATCTGCATGGCCGTGTCGGCTATCCGCAAGGTCCGCAGGTGCCGCATCCGGCGGCGCCCGAGTACGCGGACTGCCTCGCCTCGCATCAGCGGATCTGGGAAGCGCTGTGGACCGCGCAGATCGAGCAGGGCTACACCGTTACGACAATGACGCCGGAGTTCGGCCCCGACGGCTATCTGCACACGCTGCCGTTTACCAACGCGCCGGTGGCCGATCTGTGGGAGATCAATACCTGGATGGGGCGCGAGGAACGCCGCCATCTGGCTGCATTTCTCGCCGCCCGCAAGGTTCACGTAGGGCGGCAAGAGCAAACGCAATCGCAAACTAACCCGCAGCTTGCCTAGGCACGTCTCATGAGCCCAACCCATACACGTTTTCAGCAGCTACCCATCGTCGACGTCAGCGGCCTTTTCAGCAATGACGAGACCCGGCGCCTTGCGACCGCCCGCGAACTCGATCGCGCGGCACGCGAGGCCGGCTTCTTCTACGTCACCGGCCACCAGGTGTCACGCGACCAGCAACGCGCGCTGATCGAGCAGGCCAAGCGCTTCTTCGCTGCCGAACATGAATGGAAGATGCGCTACTACATCGGCAAGTCGGATGCGCATCGCGGCTATGTGCCCGAAGGCGAGGAAGTCTTCGCGGGCGGCAAGCGCGACAGGAAGGAAGCCTTCGACACCGGCCGGGAACTGCCCGCCGACGACCCCGACGTGACCGCCGGCACACCGATGCTCGGCCCGAACACGTGGCCCGAGCAGCCGGGTTTTCGCGAGGCGGTGGGCGGCTATTATGAAGCGGCATTCGAACTCGGGCGCGCGTTGTTTCGCGGCTTCTCGCTCGCGCTCGGCTTGCCTGAACAGCACTTTGACCAATATCTGCGCAAGCCGCCGAGCCAGTTGCGCCTGATCCACTATCCGCTCGATCCGTCCGCGGAAGACCGGCCTGGCATCGGCGCGCATACCGACTACGAATGCTTCACGATCCTGCTGCCGACCGCGCCCGGACTCGAAGTGATGAACGGCGAGGGCGAGTGGATCGATGCGCCGCCGGTCGAGAACGCATTCGTCGTGAACATCGGCGACATGCTGGAAGTGTGGACGGGCGGGACCTATGTCGCTACGTCGCATCGCGTGCGCAAAGTGAGGGAAGAGCGCTACTCGTTTCCGCTCTTTTTCGCCTGCGACTATCACACGGTTGTCGCTCCGTTGCCGCAGTTTTCGACGCCCGAGGCGGCGGCGAAATACCCACCTGTCTCGGCCGGCGACCATCTGTTCGCGCAGACGGCGCAGAGCTTTACCTATCTGAAGGAACGTCTGGAACGAGGACAACTGGCGTTGCCCGATGGTTCGAAGGCATTGGCGAGCTTCGGCCAACAGGCGCGGTATGCGAGCGCCGAGCCGAGTCCTCAAGATTGAGATAAAAACGCTCGCAGATCGGATAGCAGAGCTTCAATGCACCGTGTCACGACAACAGCGCCGCTTTGATTACGAGCGGCGCTGTTGCTTTTGCAACTCGATGAAACGTGCCGACAACAGGGTGTACAGCGCGCGTCGAATAGCGGCAAGCGTCGGCATGGTCATGTGATGAAGGTAGTGGACGTGGCGCCTTGATACGCACACACCATGCCATCGCCCGGCGCCATGTTCTGGCGTCAAACGCGCGGACATCGAGCCCAATCGTGGTGCCCGGCGCATTCAACTGGTGCGGTTTCGCACGCGGCACTGGTGCGGGAGCGATCGTCCCACGCACAACGAATTACACCGCTCATCGCATCCAATCCCTTGCCACGCTGCGCTCGCCGCATCTTCAACACGGCGCTGGCACACAACTCGCTTAGCTACGCAGCGAGAGGTGCGAAGTAATTTGCATCATCTTCAGGATCGCTAGGGTTCCGGTCGGACGCTTTCATGCGCACGATGCCTGGTCCGAGAGCAATCCGGTCTTGCCGTTCACCTTCTTTCAAGGCGCCGGCGAGGCTCCACGGAGGGATAAAAGCCCGGGAGGTCGCGATGTCGGTCAATCGCCCTCTCATGCTTATTCCCAACCGATACCTGGAGCCTCCATGTCGACGCAATCCTCTGTCGATCTCGCACCGATCCCGCATGTGGCGTGGGAAACGGTGATCCCCGCCGGCACGCACTGGTCCGGCGTGCTGCGCCGTGGCATGGCGTTGCGCGTCGTCGATACCGAAGGCGGCGCGAATCTGGCCGCCGTGTTCTACCGGCACGACGAACCGCTCGAACGCTACAACATGGCCGATACGCTGAAGGCGCAGCACACCGCGCATCTGACGCACGGCCACGTGCTCTATTCGGATATGGGCCGCGTGCTGGCCTCGATCACCGCCGACACGCTCGGCTGGCACGATCCGCTCGGCGGCGTCGGCGACGCCGAATTGTCTGCGAGCAAATACGGCGAGGCCCGTTACCAGCAGCATCGCAACGCGATGATCCGCAATGGCCGCGACAGCCTGCTGCTCGAACTGGCGAAGCACGGGCTCGGCACACGCGACCTCGTCGCCAACATCAACTTCTTCAGCAAACTCGCGATCGGCGAGGACGGCGCGCTCAGCTTTGTAGCGGGCCATTCACCGGCCGGCGCCGCGTTCGACCTGCGCTTCGAAATGGACACGCTCGCCGCGTTCTCGAGCACGCCGCATCCGCTCGACCCTTCATCCGAATACGAACCGAAGCCCGTCAAGCTGATCGCGTACCGCGCGTACGCATCCGACGCCTGCGTACCGGCCGACGATCCCTGCCGCTCGGCGTGCCCCGAGAACGGGCGCGGTTTCGTCAATACCGACCGTCTGTTCGTTTAAGGAGACCCGCGATGCCTATCATCGAAAGCCAGCTCGAACTCCGTCATGCGGTCTACGACCTCACGCTGCCGTCCGGCGAACCGTGGCTGCATGAAGTCAAGCGCGGACAGGTGTTCCGCATTCTCGACCTGGAGGGCAATCAGGCGGTCGACACGCTGTTCTATAACAGCGCCGATCCGCTCGAACGCTATAGCGCGCAGGACACGATCCGCGCGCAACGCAATCTCTATCTGTCCGCCGGCAGCGTGCTGATGTCGAACCTCGGCAAGCCGATGCTGAGCATCGTCGCCGATACATGCGGCCGCCACGACACGCTCGGCGGTGCTTGCGCGGCCGAGAGCAATACGGTGCGTTATGCGCTCGACAAGCGCCATATGCATAGCTGCCGCGACAGCTTCCTGCATGCGATCACGCATTGCACGTGCGGCGTGGGCACGCAACTCGGCAAGCGCGACATCGTCAGCAACATCAACTTCTTCATGAACGTGCCGGTGACGCCGCTCGGCAAACTGACTTTCGAGGACGGCATCTCCGCGCCGGGCAAATACGTCGAGATGCGCGCCGAGATGGATGTCGCGGTGCTGATTTCGAACTGCCCGCAGTTGAATAATCCGTGCAACGGCTACAACCCGACGCCCGTGCGACTGACGATATGGGACGCCCAATGAGATTCCACAAAGTCCTGATTGCCAATCGCGGCGAGATTGCCTGCCGCGTGATTCGCACGCTCAAGCGTCTGGGCATTGCGTCGGTCGCGGTGTATTCCGAAGCCGATCGCCACGCCATGCATGTAATGCTCGCCGACGAAGCGGTGTGCATCGGCCCCGCGCTCGCGTCGCAAAGCTATCTGAACAGTGCGGCGATTCTCGAAGCGGCGCGTGCGTGCGGCGCTGATGCCGTGCATCCCGGCTACGGTTTTCTGTCCGAGAACGCCGCCTTCGCGCAAGCGTGCGACGACGCGGAAATCCGCTTCATCGGGCCAACCCCGCAGCAGATGCGCGAGTTCGGACTGAAGCACACGGCGCGCGAGCTCGCGCAAACCAACGACGTGGCCTTGCTGCCGGGCACCGGGCTGCTGCCTGACGTAAGCGCGGCGTTGCGCGAGGCAGAGTCGATCGGCTATCCGGTCATGCTGAAAAGCACTGCGGGTGGCGGCGGAATCGGCATGTCGCTGTGCCGCGACGCGGCGCAACTGGAGAGCGTGTTTGCATCAGTTGCACGGCTCGGCGAAGCGAACTTTGCCAACGCGGGTGTGTACCTCGAAAAGTTCGTCGAAAACGCGCGCCACATCGAAGTACAGATTTTCGGCGATGGCAAAGGCGGGGTGATATCGCTCGGCGAACGCGATTGCTCGGTGCAGCGGCGCAACCAGAAGGTGATCGAGGAGACGCCCGCGCCTGGTCTGACCCACGCGGAACGAAGCATGCTGCATGCGAGCGCCGTGCGCCTCGCCCAGGCGGTGAAGTACAAATCCGCGGGCACCGTGGAGTTCGTCTTCGATGCCGATACGCGCCGTTTCTATTTCCTCGAAGTGAACACGCGATTGCAGGTCGAGCACTGCGTGACGGAAGAAGTCACGGGTATCGATCTGGTCGAGTGGATGATTCGCGAGGCCGAGGGCGAACTCGCGCCGCTCGACACGCTTGCGCCCGCGCCGCAGGGCGCGAGCATCCAGGTGCGCCTGTATGCGGAAGACCCGCACAAGCAGTTTCAACCGAGTGCGGGCGTGCTGACGCATGTCGCGTTCGCCCCCGGCGCGCGCGTGGACACCTGGGTCGATTCGGGCACGGAAATCAGCGCGTTCTACGATCCGTTGCTCGCAAAGCTGATCGTCAAAGGCGAGACGCGCGAGGCCACGCTCGCCGCGTTGCGCGCCGCGCTCGAGCAAACGCAGCTCTATGGCATCGAGACCAATCTCGACTATTTGCGCGCCATTGCCGGATCGGCGACGTTTGCGCGCGGCGAGCAGACCACCGCGTTCCTGTCGCGCTTCATGTTCGCGCCGCATACGATCGACGTGCTCGACGGCGGCGTGCAGACGACAGTGCAGCAGACGCCCGGAAGAACCGGCTACTGGGACATCGGCGTGCCGCCCTCGGGTCCGATGGACGATCTGTCGTTCCGCCTCGCCAACGAACTGCTCGACAATCCCGCCGACGCCGCTGGGCTCGAATGCGCGATGGTCGGCGCCACGCTGCGTTTGAACACCGCGACGCTCTTCGTGCTAGGCGGCGCGCCACTCGCGGCCACGCTCGACGGCGAGCCTGTCACGTTATGGCAGGTCACGCGCGCGCCGGCGGGTTCGGTGCTCAAGCTCGGCGGGGTGACGGGCGCCGGCATGCGCGCGTGTCTCGCGCTGAAGGGCGGCCTGCAAGTGCCGGACTATCTGGGCAGCAAGGCGACCTTCACGCTCGGCCAGTTCGGCGGCCACGCGGGGCGCGCGTTGCGCAAGGGCGACGTGCTGCATCTCGCCGATGGCGCGGGTCGCGGCGAGGCGGGCGCGCAACTCGACGCGGCGCGGATTCCGGTGCTGACGCACGACTGGACGCTTGGCGTGCTCGACGGCCCGCACGGCGCACCTGACTTCTTCACGCCCGACGACATCGCGATGCTCTACGGCACGCGCTGGACGGTGCACTACAACTCCAGCCGCACGGGTGTGCGCCTGATCGGCCCGAAGCCGCAATGGGCGCGTACGGACGGCGGCGAGGCGGGGCTGCATCCATCGAACATTCACGACAATGCGTACGCGGTCGGCGCGGTGGATTTCACCGGCGACATGCCCGTGATTCTCGGCCCCGACGGTCCAAGCCTCGGCGGCTTCGTGTGTCCGGTCACCGTGGTGGGCGAGGAATTGTGGAAGCTCGGCCAACTGCGTCCCGGCGATACGGTGCGCTTCGAACGGGTGCCGGTCAAAGCGGCGCTCGCCGCGCCGCAACACGTGACGCAGACGGGCAAACCGGCACACGATTGCATCCTCTATCGCGATCCCACCGCAGGCGAGGGCACCGGCGTGGTCTATCGTCGCTCCGGCGATCAGAACGTGCTGATCGAATACGGTCCGCTCGTGCTCGACCTGAACCTGCGCTTCCGCGTGCATGCGTTGATCAACTGGCTCGACGCGCACCGGCTGCCGGGGATCATCGATCTGACGCCGGGCATCCGTTCGCTGCAGGTGCATTTCGATCACCGCGTGCTGTCGCACGATGCGTTGCTCGCGCATCTGCAGCAAGCCGAGCGCGAACTGCCCGCCGTGGACGCGATGCGCGTGCCGAACCGCATCGTTCATCTGCCACTCTCCTGGGACGACCCGTCGACGCGGATCGCGATCGAGCGCTACATGCAGTCGGTGCGTCCTGACGCGCCGTGGTGTCCGAGCAATATCGAGTTCATTCGCCGCATCAACGGGCTGGCGAGCATCGACGACGTGAAGCGCATCGTGTTCGACGCGCGCTACCTCGTCATGGGTCTCGGCGATGTCTATCTCGGCGCGCCGGTCGCGACGCCGCTCGATCCGCGCCACCGGCTCGTCACCACCAAGTACAACCCGGCGCGCACGTGGACGCCGGAGAACGCAGTGGGCATCGGCGGTGCGTATCTGTGCGTGTACGGCATGGAAGGCCCGGGCGGTTATCAGTTCGTCGGCCGCACCGTGCAGATGTGGAACCGCTATCGCACGACGCGCGAGTTCGAGGCGGGCAAGCCCTGGCTGCTGCGCTTCTTCGATGAGATCCGCTTCTACGAAGTCAGCGAGGCCGAGCTGGCGGAGCTGCGCACGGATTTCATCGCGGGCCGCGCGAGTCTGAAGATCGAAGAGTCTGTGTTCGACCTCGGCGCGTACAACCGCTTCCTGAAGGACGAAGCCGAGTCGATTGCCGCGTTCAAAAGCGCGCAGCAAGCCGCCTTCGACGCGGAACGCGAGCGCTGGAACGCGGCGGGACATGCTGAATACGTCGGTGAAACGGATAGCGACGCAGCCGCCGCCGGCAACCCGGCGAACGACGCGCTCGCGGCCGGCCAGCAAGGCATCGTCGCCGACGTGTCGGGCAGCGTGTGGAAGCTGCTCGTCAGCAAGGGCGAACGGGTGAGCGACGGGCAGGTGGTCGCGATCGTCGAGTCGATGAAGATGGAAATCTCCGTCACTGCGATCGGCGACGGCGTCATCGAAACGATCGATTGCGCGGAGGGCGCGGCAGTCGTCGCGGGACAACGCTTGATGGTGATGCGCGCCGGCATTGCAGCCGACGCCACCGAGGAGGCTACGTGCAAATGAAATCACACGACGATGTATTCCGCTTCATGTCGATCGCCGCGCTCCGGGCGCGCTATCGCGCCGGCAGCCTCACGCCCGCGCAACTGGTGGAAGCGGTCGCCGCCCGTACCTCGGGCGACGACCCGCATCACGCGTGGATCCGTCCTTTGAGCCGCGACGAGATGATGCGTTACGCCGATGCGCTCGAAGGCCGTGACATGGACTCGCTGCCGCTCTACGGCGTGCCGTTCGCCATCAAGGACAACATCGACCTGGCCGGCATTCCGACTACCGCCGCGTGTCCCGCTTATGCGTACACGCCCACGGCCAGCGCCGCGGTGGTGACGCGATTGATCGAAGCCGGCGCGATTCCGATCGGCAAGACCAATCTCGACCAGTTCGCCACGGGTCTGTCCGGCCAGCGCTCGCCTCACGGCGCCTGCCGCAACGCGCTCGATGCGCGCTACGCGTCGGGCGGTTCGAGTTCCGGCTCGGCGGTATCGGTTGCGCTTGGGCTGGCGGCGTTTTCACTGGGCACCGACACGGCAGGATCGGGACGCGTGCCCGCGGCATTCCACGGTCTGATCGGACTGAAGCCGACCAAGGGTGTGTTGAGCACGCTCGGCGTGGTGCCGGCGTGCAAATCGCTCGACTGCGTGTCGATCTTCGCGCGCTCGGCAAACGACGCGCAGTGCGTGTTCGACGCCGCGCGCGGCGTGACGGCGAACGACCCGTATGCCCGCGAATTCCAGCCGCCGCAGAGTTCCGCACCGCGTGCCGCGCAAGCGTCCCTGCGTGGTGTGCGCTTCGGCGTGCCGCGCGCGAACCAGCTCGAATTTTTCGGCGACGCCTCGTACGCGCACGCTTTCGACGCCGCGCTGACGCGCTTGCGTGCAGCCGGCGCCGAACTGATCGAGATCGACTTCGAGCCGTTTCTCGCCACCGCGCGGCTGCTCTACGAAGGGCCGTGGGTGGCGGAGCGGCTCGCGGCGATCCGCGAGTTCGTCGACACGCAGCCGGACGCGCTGCATCCGGTGATCCGCGAGATCATTGGCGGCGCGGCGCGCTGGAGCGCGGCCGATGCGTTCGCGGCCTTCGACCGTCTCGCGTTCCTGCGCATGCAGGCCGCCGAAGTCTGGGAGCGGATCGACGCCATCGTCACGCCGACCTCGGCGACGACCGCCACCGTCGACGAACTGGAAGCGGACCCGATCCGCGTGAATTCGCGCTTCGGCTACTACACGAACTTCGTCAACCTGCTCGACCTGTCCGCGCTGGCGGTGCCGGCCGGCGCCTGCACGGTCGGCAGACACGCGGGCCTGCCGTTCGGCGTGACCTTCGTCGCGCGCGCGCACGAGGACGCCATGCTGCTCGATCTGGCGCGCGCATGGCTCGACGAAAGCGACGATCGCGACCAAAGGGCCGCGGCCTCAACGTCCGCACATGACGCAACCGCTGTCCGCCCCGGAGAATCACATGGCCGTCATTGACAGAACCGAATGGTTCGCTGTGCGCCGCGAACTCTCCGTGCGCGGCAAATGGCTGTTGGGCGCGGGCTCGTTCCTGTTGCCGCTCTTCGTCTGGTGCCTGGTCAGCTACGTGCCGTTCATCTGGCATCCGCAAGTGTTGATCGACACTCCGGGCAGCGTCGACTATTTCCAGCCGGGCATGCGCGTCGACAAGGCGGTGTTCGCCGACGAACTCGCGCACGCGCGCGATGCCCATGCGGCCTTGCCGGCCGGCGAACCGGTCAACCCGGTGTATCTGCCGGCGCCCCACGAAGTGCTGCGCGCGTTCTACACCGCGTTCACCACGCCGCCCGCATCCCGCGACGGCGTGTGGCTGCATCAGAGCCTATGGCACAGCATTCAGGTGATTTTCTGGGGCTTCGTGCTGTCGTCGGTGATCGGCGTGCCGATCGGCATCGTGTGCGGCACGTACAGCGCGATCGCGCGCTTGCAGGAGCCGTTCTTCGAGTTCTTCCGCTACTTGCCGGCGCCCGCGTTCGGCGCCTTGATGGTGGCGATCCTCGGTATTTACGACGGCCCGAAGATCGCGATCATCGTGATCGGCACGTTGTTCCAGCAAGTGCTGATCGTGGCCAACACCACGCGCAAGCTCGAGTACGGCCTGTTCGAAGCCGCCATGACGCTCGGCACGAAGAAACTCAAGCTGCTCACGCACGTGGTGATTCCAGGCATCCTGCCCGACCTGTACCGCGATCAGCGCATTCTGCTCGGCTGGGCGTGGACCTATCTGATCGTGGCGGAACTGGTGGGAACGAGTTCCGGCATCACCTGGTACATCACGCAGCAGGCGCGCTACGAGCATTTCGACAACGTCTACGCGGCGATCATGATGATCGGCATCATCGGCCTGGGCACCGATCTCGTGCTGGCCTTTCTCGGCCGCAAGCTGTTTCCGTGGGACCGCACGCTCAAGGCGTAGCGGACGGCTTCGTGACCCGGCTTATCGCATGCACCGCACCGTATTCAAAGGATTCCATCATGTTAAATCCGCAACCCGTTCCGTCGTACCTGATCCAGTCCGAAGCGGTACGCGAGCGTTTCGACCGCCTCAAGTCGCGCGAAGTGATTCTCGAAGTTCGTGACTTGGGCAAGCGCTTCGAGACGCCGCAAGGCGAGTGCACGGCGCTCGACGGCATCGACTTCAAGACGCACCGGCGCGAGTTCGTCTGCGTGATCGGACCGTCGGGCTGCGGCAAGTCCACGCTAATCCGCATTCTCGCCGGGCTCGAACGGCAGACGAGCGGCAGCGTGCTGCTCGACGGCAAGCCCGTGCAGGGGCCGGGCGCCGATCGCGGCATGGTGTTTCAGGGCTACACGCTGTTTCCGTGGCTGACGGTCAAGAAGAACGTCATGTTCGGTCTGAAGATGAACGGCCACAGCACCCTGCATGCGGAACGCGAGGCGCTGCAATGGCTCGATCTGGTCGGTCTGACGAAATTCGCCAATGCCTATCCGCATCAGTTGTCGGGCGGCATGAAGCAGCGCGTGGCGATTGCCCGCGCGCTCGCCAACCGGCCGCGCATCCTGCTGATGGACGAACCGTTCGGCGCGCTCGACGCGCAAACGCGCGCGAAGATGCAGACGCACCTGCTCGATATCTGGCGCAACATCGACGTGACCGTGCTGTTCATCACGCACGATCTGGACGAGGCGATTTTTCTCGCCGACCGCATTCTGGTCCTGAAGGCGAATCCCGGCGAGGTGCAGGAGTTGATCGAAGTGCCGGTGCCGCGGCCGCGCGATTATTCGCAGGTCACGTCGCCGGAGTTTCTGGCGACCAAGGCGCGGCTCGAGGCCTTGATCCATCCGCCGACTGACAACCACGATGATGAGGACGACGTCGTCAAACCGCACATGATCCGTATGACCGATGTCGCGGACAACGTCGAATAGATCGCAACCCTCGCGGCGCCGGCACGAGCGCATATCGACGCATCCTCACCGAAACCGCCGTTACGCCGCATTGCAGCGGGCGGCCCGCGTCCCGCGGCCTGTTCGGCAGGATGACGAGACTGCGGCACGCCGGTGCTGCGGCGCCGCATGCGCGGGAAACAGGCCAGGCTCCGGGGCCGGCCATGCAGGATCCGTCGGAACGGGCGGCCCGCATCCCGAATGATGCGCATGAACATTACCGGATCGTAATCACCCGCCCGAGTGCTTGACGGTATGATTTCACCGTCAACGCCAAGCGGAGTAACCGATGCGAATCCTGGTGATCGAGGACGAGCTGAAAACAGCGGCCTACCTCAAGAAAGGCCTGGAAGAATCCGGCTATGCGGTCGACGTGGCGAACGACGGCCCGCAAGGGCTGATCCTCGCCCAGGAAGAAGAGTACGACGTGATCGTGCTCGACGTGATGCTGCCCGGCATGGACGGCTGGACCATCGTCAAGACCTTGCGCGCCACGCGCACCACGCCCGTGCTGTTCCTCACCGCGCGCGACGACGTCGACGATCGCGTGCGCGGCCTCGAACTCGGCGCGGACGATTACCTGGTCAAACCCTTCGCCTTCGTCGAATTGCTGGCGCGCGTGCGCACGCTGGCGCGCCGTGGCCCGCCGCGCGAAAGCGAACTGATCAAGGTAGGCGATCTGGAAATGGACGTGAACCGCCGTCGCGTGAAGCGTGGCGGCATGCGCATCGACCTCACGCCGCGTGAATTCTCGCTGCTGCAACTGCTCGCGCGGCGTCAGGGTGAAGTGCTGAGCCGCACGCAGATCGCGTCGTATGTGTGGGACATGAATTTCGACAGCGACACCAATGTGGTCGAAGTGGCGATCCGCCGTCTGCGCACCAAGATCGACGACAACTTTCCCGTCAAGCTGAT
The DNA here is from genome assembly GCF_046027395.1 of Paraburkholderia dipogonis. Lineage (GTDB taxonomy): Bacteria > Pseudomonadota > Gammaproteobacteria > Burkholderiales > Burkholderiaceae > Paraburkholderia > Paraburkholderia dipogonis_A. The sequence continues at coordinate 193,695 of NZ_JAQQEG010000009.1, forward strand.
CCACACCGTGCGCGGCGTGGGCTATGTGCTCGAACTGAAGGACGCTGCCTGATGCGCGGCCGCTCGCTTGCCGCGACACTGGCGCTGGCGTTCGGCGCGACGACGCTGGCGGTTTTCGTGCTCGTGGGCAGCTTTCTGTATCTCGCGCTCGAAAAGCAGATCAAGGCGCAGGACAATCTCGACATCGTGCTCGCGGCGCGCCACGCGCGGCGCCTCGCTGAGGAGCTGGATTCGGCGCAAAGCATTCGCGACCACAGCGAGCGCTTGACTAGCGTCGTGCTCGGCAACGAAGCGCTGTCGATGGAAGTGTTCGATCCCGACGGCAGGCGGGCGATCGAACACAACATGGCCGGCGCGCTCGCCGCGCCGGATGCGGCAAGCGACGCCGCGACCGTCGCAGGGTTGCCGCCGCTCACGCGCGTTGCCGCGACGGCGCGCATCACCGAGACCGATATCGGCGACTGGACCGGCCGCGGCGGCGCGCCGATCCGCGGCATTTTCACGGACGCGCGGCTGCGTAATGGCGACACGGCGAGCCTGCTGGTGGCGCGCAACATGAGCGACCGCTGGCGCCTGCTGGACCGTTACCGCGACAAACTCAACATGGCTGGCGTGGCCGGCGTGGCGCTGGCCATGCTGCTCGGCTACCTGCTGATTCGTGCCGCGCTGCGGCCGTTGCGCGATATTGCGGCGAGCGCGAGCCTCGTCACGGTTAACCGTCTTCATACGCGGATCGCGGTGCCGCGGGTGCCGAGCGAACTCGAAACGCTGGTGGCCTCGCTGAACGCGATGCTGGAGCGCGTCGAACATGGTTTCCAGCGTCTGTCGCGTTTCACCGCCGACCTCGCGCACGACATGCGCACGCCGCTCAGCAACATGCGCGGCGCCGCTGAAGTCGCGCTCGCGCGGCCCCGTTCCGTCGATGAATACGAATCGCTGCTCGCCTCGAATCTGGAAGAGTGCGACCGGCTCTCGCGAATGATCGGGAGCGTGCTGTTTCTTGCGCGCGCCGAGCATCCGCAGTTCGTCAAACAGCTGCGCGAGTTCGACGCGGGGCAGGAGTTGACCCATATCGCCGACTACTTCGAAGGCCTTGCCGAAGATGCGAATGTGCGCGTGCGCGTGAGCGGCGCGGCCAGCGTGACGGCGGATCTCGAACTGTTTCGCCGCGCCGTGAGCAATCTGCTCGCCAATGCCATTCGGTATACGCCGCCGGGCGGCGAGATCGTGCTGGACGCGAGCGCGTCGGCCGACACGGTGCGCGTGACCGTGGAGAACCAGGGGCAGCCGATTCCCGCCGAGCATCTCGAACGGATTTTCGACCGCTTCTATCGGGTCGATCCGTCGCGCAGTTCGCTGCCCTCGTCGGGGTTGTCGCAAGGGTCCACGGGGTCGACGGGGCTTGGGCTTGCCATCGTCCGCACGATCATGGAACTGCACAGCGGCTCGGTGCATGCGGAGAGCGATGGGCGCAGCACGCGCTTTGTATTGATGTTCCCGCGCGCCAGGTGAGGCAGTACAACCGGTTACAGCGGCCCCGCCGCGCTCTTGCTTTCGCCATCCCACGTCCCGCCTAATGCCTTCAGCAACAACACACTCGACTCCAACTGCCGCGCGGCAATCTGATCCGCGATTCGCTGGTTCGTCAGCGCAATCGTCTGCGCGGCCACCACGTCGAGATAGCTGACCGCGCCCGCGTTGAAGCGGTTCGTCGTGAGCCGCAACGACAGGTCCGCGGCCGTGGTGGCGCGCTGCTGGCTGGCGGCTTCGTCGGCGAGGGAATGCAGGGCGGACAAGTTGTCCTCGACCTGCTGGAACGCCACAAGCACCGACTGACGATAGTCCGCGACCGCGCCGTCGTATTGCGCCGTGGCGCCGTGCAGGCCGGCTTTGCGCTTGCCGCCGTCGAACAGCGTGCCGGCCAGTTGCGGACCGAGCGACCAGAACAGACTCGGCGCGCTTAGCCACGGCGCGAAAAACGTACTTTCGAGACCGGCGCTCGCGGCCAGCACCAGATCCGGAAAAAACGCCGCATGCGCCACGCCGATCTGCGCATTGGCGGATGCCACACGCCGTTCGGCGGCAGCGATATCGGGGCGTCGCTCCAGCAGTTGCGACGGCACACCAGGGGGAATCGCAGGCGGCGTCACGGCCGAACCGTTCGGCGGCAGCGTAAAGGTCGATGCCGGTTCGCCGATCAGCGTGGCGATCGCGTGCTGCATCTGCGCGCGCGTTACGTCGATGTCGGTGTCTTGCGTGCGCGTCGCTTCGAGTTGCGTCGTGGCCTGGGCGACGGCGGAGGCATCGATCGCGCCGTCTTTCAGCTGCTGCTGCAACAGCTTCAACGCGGCGGCGTAGGCGCTCACGCTGTCGTCGAGTAGCTTCTTCTGCGTGTCGAGCGAGCGCAGCGCGAAATAGTCGACGGCCAGATCGGCGCTCATCGACAGGCGCACGCCTTCGAGGTCCGCCTCGCTCGCCTGAGCGTCGGCCTGCGCGCCATTCACGCTGTCACGTATCTTTCCGAACAGATCCGGCTCCCAACTCGCGGCCACGCCCGCCGAATAGTCCGGCACGGTCTTGCCCGCAAGCGATCTCCCTTCGACGTTCTGCGAGGTCCGGAAGCGGTCCTGCGCAACACCGGCGGTGACGGTCGGGAAGAAACCGGCACGCTGATAGTCCACCATCGAGCGCGCTTGCTGAACTTGCGCAACGGCCTTGCGCACGGTCTGGTTCGACACGTCGATGCGCGCCTCGAGCTGGTTCAGCACCGGATCGTTGAAGATCGTCCACCAGGGACCGCGCGGCGCGGCGTCGGCCGGCACGGCCTGCGCCCAGCCTGGTGCGGCGCCCGTATGCACGGCGCCTGCGTAGTGCGACGGAATCTCGGCGCTCGGGCGCTGGTAGGGCGGCAAGGTCGAGCACGCGCTGAGCAGCGCGCCGATCAGCGTGGCCGCCAGCGCGCGGCGCGGCAAAGGCCGTGAAAGAGACAGGTTGATCATCGGCAAATCCTTTATCTGACGGAGCACTCAGCCGTGCATGGCCGGCATGATCTGAACCATCTGGCCGGTGGCGATCGAATCGCCGGGGTTGTCGATCACGCGGTCCGAGGCGGCGAGTCCCGTCGTGATTTCCACGTGCGTGCCGAAATCGCGGCCGATGTGCACGGTCTTGAGCAGCGCACGGCCGTTGCTGTCGACCACGGCGACCGTCACGCCGTCCGGACGGAACAGCAGGGCGCTGACGGGTAAATCGAGCGCGGGCGTGGTCGATTGCAATTGCAGATGCACCTGTGTGTAAGCGCCGGGCATCAGCGCGCCATCCTTGTTGTCGACGTCGACCTCGACGCGCAGCGTACGGCTCGACGGATCGATCGAGCCGGTGCTGCGCGCCACTTTCGCGGCAATGTGGCGGCCCGGATACTGCTGGGCGGTCAGATACACGCCCGTGGCCGGCGTGACGTACGGCGCGTCGTTCTGCGGCACGTCGACGAACACGCGCAGCACGCCGTTCTGCTGAATATGGAACAGCTCGCCCGACATGCCCGCGGTGCCGGGCGTGCCGCCCGCCGTCACCAGCGCGCCGACGTCGACGTTGCGCGCGGTGATCACGCCGTCGAACGGCGCGGTGATCTTCTCGTACGAGACCAGTTCGGCGAGATGCGCGACGTTGGCCTGCGCCGACGCCAGCATCGCGCGGCGCGCTTCCATGTCGCTGGCCTTGGTGTCCGCGTCCTGCTGTGCGACCGATTGGGTCTTCAGCATCTCCTGCCAGCGCTGCGCGGTGGTCTTCGCGTAGTCGAAGTTGGCCTGCGCGGTGGCTTCGTCGGCGCGGGCCTGGCGCAGTTGCGCGTCCAGATCCGGGGCTTCGATCGTCGCGAGGATCTGACCGCTTTTCACCTGCGCGCCGATGTCGGTGTTCCAGTGCGCGAGGTAGCCGCTCGTGCGCGCGTAGATGGATGCTTCGGCGAACGGCGTGACAGCGCCGGGCAGCAGCAGTTCGTTGACGGCCGGCGCGGCGCGCGGCGTGACGACCGATACGCTGAGCATGCTTTGCGCTTGCGTTTGCTGCGTGAGCGCGGCGCTCGCATGTAGGCGCGGCACGATGCCGACGATCAGCAAGACCGCGGCAAGACCGCTCAGCGCGAGCGGCCAGAGACGGCGGCGCGGTTTTGCGCTTGTGGCGTGGTGGGACGCGGCGTCGGCGGCGTGCATGCTTTCGTTGCCGCTTGCAGGCTGAGCGGCCGCGCCGGCTTGCGCAGCGTCAGCGGCGTGAGCGGTGCCGGCGGTTTCCACGCCCGTGGTTGCCTGCCCACCCAACGCCGGCAGAAGTGATGAATCGTTCATGGGAAAGGTCTCGTTGAAATCAAAGAGTGCGGGCGGGGACGGCGGATTCCGTTTTTTCGCTGCGTGCCGCGCGGCGTTTGTCGAGCCACGCATGCACCATCCCGTAGACGACGGGGACGAACAGCAAGGTCGACACCGTGCCGAGCGCAAGGCCGCCGATCACGGCGCGGCCGAGCGGCGCGTTCTGTTCGCCGCCGTCGCCGAGGCCGAGCGCCATCGGCAGCATGCCGATCAGCATGGCGAGCGCCGTCATCAGCACCGGACGGAAGCGGCTGAAGCCGGCTTCGAGCGCGGCCTGCAACGGCGGCTTGCCGCCGTGGTGGACTTCGCGCGCCGTGTTGATCACGAGAATGCTGTTGGCCGTGGCGATGCCGATGCACAGAATGGTGCCGGTGAGCGCCGGCACGCTCAGGCGGGTGCCGGTGCTAAACAGCATCCACGCAATGCCGGCGAGCGAACCCGGCAAGCCGCTGATCGTGATGAACGGGTCGAGCCACGACTGGAAATTGACCACCATCAGCAGATAGACGAGGCCGATGGCGAACACGAGGCCGCTCGCGAGGCCGCTGAACGAATCGTGCATGGCTTGCACCTGGCCGCGTACGACGATGGACGCGCCCGGTGGCAATTGCGGCCGGATCTGATCGACGAGGCGGTTCACATCCGCCGCCACGCCGCCGAGATCACGTCCTTGCGTCGACGCGAAGATATCGAGCACCGGCTGCACGTTGTAGTGCGAGACGACCGCTTGCTGCGTGCCGCGTGTCAGCGTGCTCAACGCGCCGAGCAGGTTCTGCGGCGCGGGGCCGGCGCCGCTCGCCGGGAACGCGGCCGTGGCCGCGGCTGACATCGCACCGCCGCTCTGCGCGACCGGAATATTGGCGAGCGCCTGCAACGAGTTGATGTCGTACTGCGGCATCATCGCCATCAGCGGATAGCTCACGCCGTTGCGCGGATCGAGCCAGAAATTCGGCGTGGTCTGCGAACTGCCGGAGAGCGCGATCAGCAGGTTCTGCGATACGTCGCGTTGCAACAGACCGGCCTGAATTGCCCGCGTGCGGTCGACATTGACGTTGATCGCGGGCGCGTCGCCGGGCTGTTGAATGCGCGCGTCGACGAGGCCGCGCACGCCGCGCAGTTGCGCGAGCAGGCGATTCGCCACCACGCGGTTGGCGTCCAGCTTGTTGCCGACGATCTGGATATCGATCGGCGCGGGCAGGCCGAAGTTGAGAATCTGACTGACGATGTCGGCGGGCAGAAAGGCGAACGTGACGCCGGGGAAGTCTTTCGTCAGCGTTGTGCGCAGCGTCGCCACGTATTGCGCGGTCGGCTTGTGTTGCGGCGCGAGCGTGATCATCACGTCGGCATCTTCGGGGCCGATCGGGTCTGACGAGTCGTAGGTCAGATTGATGCCGCTCACCGGCACGCCGATGTTGTCCAGCATCGCCGAGAGTTCCTGCTTCGGGATCACGTCGCGCACGCGGGCTTCGACCTGGTCGGTAATGCTCGCGGTGTCCTCGATCCGCGTGCCGGTCGGCGCGCGCAGATGCAGGCGGATTTCGCCGGTATCCACAGCCGGGAAAAAGTCGCGCCCGGCGAACGGCACCAGCGCGAGCGAGCCGATGCAAAGCAGCAGAAAGATCGCAACGAAGCGCCGCGGACTCGCGATCGCCGCGCCGAGCACACCGCGATAGCGTTCGCGCAGCCGTTCGAAGCGCTGTTCGAAGCCGGCCTGAAAGCGGATCAGACGCGCAATCGGCCCATTGCCGGTGACCGGCGCATTGCTGCGCGCGCGCATCAGATACATCGCGAGCGTCGGCACCAGCGTACGCGAGAAAAAGTACGACGCGATCATCGCGAACACCACCGCCTCGGCGAGCGGCACGAACAGATAGCGCGCGACGCCGGAGAGCAGGAACATCGGCACGAACACGATACAGATCGACAGCGTCGAGACGAAAGTCGGCACGGCGATTTCGCCGGAGCCGTTCAGGATCGCGTCGTGCAACGGCTCGCCGTTCTCCAGATGATGCGTGATGTTTTCGATGGCGACCGTGGCGTCGTCGACGAGAATCCCCACGGCGAGCGCAAGGCCACCGAGTGTCATGATGTTGATGGTCTGGCCGAGCGCGGACAGCGCGATCAGCGAGGTCAGCACGGCGAGCGGAATCGACACCGCGATGATCAGCGTGGCGCGCCAGCTGCCGAGAAAGAGCAGGATCATCAAGGCGGTGAGGGCGGCGGCGATCAGCGCCTCTCGCGCCACGCCCACCACGGCCGACTTCACGAACACCGATTGATCGGACAGCGCGGTGATGTGCAGCGCGCTCGGCAGGCCGGCGGCGATATGCGGCAGCATCGCCTTGACCTGCTGGATGATGGTGAGGGTCGAGGTGCTGCCTGATTTCTCGATGGTCAGGAGCGCGGCGCGTTTGCCGTCGCTGCGCACGATGTTGGTCTGTGGCGCGTAGCCGTCGCGCACATGGGCGACGTCGCGCACGTACACCACGCCGCCGGCCACGGTCTTGATCGGCAGATCGTTGAGCGCGGCCACCGTGTCGGTGCTGCCGTTCATCTGCACGTTGTATTCCTTCGTGCCGATCTTCGCCGTGCCGCCCGGCAGGATCAGGTTCTGCGCGTTGACCGCGTTGACCACGTCGAGCGGCGCAAGTCCCTTGGCCTGCAGCGCGCGCGGATCGATATCCACCATGATCTGCCGTACCTTGCCGCCGAACGGCAGCGGCACCGACGCGCCTTGCACCGTCGCCAGTTGCGTGCGGATCTGGCTATTGCCGAGATCGTAGAGTTGCTGTTCGGAGAGCGTGTTGCTGGACAGGCCGAGTTGCAGGATCGGCACCGTCGACGCGTTGTACGTAATGATGTTCGGCGGCAATGTGCCGGGCGGCAGCACGCGCAGGATCGAAGCCGAATTGGACGCCGCCTCCGCAATCGCGCGATTGATGTCCGCGCCCGGATGAAAAAAGATCTTCACCACGGAGACGCCGTTCAGCGATTGCGACTCGATGTGCTCGATGTCGTCGACGTCCGAGGTCAGCGCGCGCTCGTAGTTCGACGTGATGCGGTTGGCCATGTCCTGCGCGGAGAAGCCGTTATAGCTCCAGACGATGCTGACCACCGGAATATCGATGTTCGGAAAGATATCGGTCGGCGTGCGCAGTATCGCGAGCGGGCCGACGATAAAGATCAGCACGGCGAGGACCACGAAGGTATAAGGGCGGCGCAGCGCCAGCCTGACAATCCACATGACGGGTTCCTGAAAAGAGGCCGATGGAGGCACGCGCCGATGCGGTGCTGCAGGGGGCGCGTGACGCGGGCTTCGTGAGTCAGGAGTGTGGCGGGGTGGCGCTGACCGACTGCCGTCGGTTAGATTACCGTTCTGTTATGTGGATGCTGATGCGAATCGGCGGGACGTAGGCGGGCTTCGCGCGGCATTTCGGGAGGCCGGCGTAGATAACAAAACGGTAATCTGAAGGTCAGTGCCCGGACAGGGGAAATGACAAGAATGGGAGGCGTGTGGCTACCCAGTCATCGCTTGCCCCTACCCGGAGAGACATCATGAAATTGCTTACTGCCGTTGCCGTCACCGCACTCAGCCTGACGTTCGGCGCGAATGCCTTTGCGCAAGCCAGCACGTCGGGTCTGACGCGCGCCGACGTGATGGCGCAGTTGCAGCAGGCACAAGCCGAAGGGCTGGTGCCGTCACACGATGACGACTATCCGCTGACGGATGACGAAGTAGCGCGAAATCGGGAGCTTTATGCGATCGAGCATCGCGCGGATAACGCCGCTACGGTTCACACCGCACAGGTGCCGGCGGCGAACGGGGAGTCGTCTTCGAATTGAGGTCGGGCGGCCCGGCCATTCGATTCATGGAGCGAACCGGCCGCCATCCGCTTATGGTCGTCGGGAGGCGTCAGCCGCCAATTCACCATCGTATCGAGCGGGCTGCTTCCGGCAGGCGACAGATTGTTGACGCTACGAACGGTCGCGGTTGCGTGCCCGTGTCGCGCCGGTGATGACGGCGACGCCGAGCAGAATGACCGCCACGATGGCAATCGTATGTTGCGCGACGTGCATGGCCATCAATCCCCATGACACGCCGCCGATCAGAATGATCCAGCCAACCAGGTAAATAAGCAGGGTCATCTTTTCTCCTCGTTCGAATCGACGTAGTAGGTCTATCGAGTAGCAGGATTCGCGCCCGACCCCATTGGAGGCGTGCGCAGCGCATTTGAGACAGTCCTGCGGACGGGGTGTCCTCATAACTCAAGTTCCAGCGTGTGATGCCGTAAAAGATCTGCAGGCACGCAGTCTGATGTCAGTCAATCGCGTGAAGCGTGACCAATACCATTGATTGCGTGGGTTCGCCGATAACTTTGCGTCCAGAATAACCTGTTGGAAAAATCGATAAGCCGATGAATGCGAGCGATCTTTCGGATGAAAATTAAAAATCAACTCTGGCTTCAATTGCTGTTTTCAGTGGTTTCACTTGCTTTTCTGATTTTCGTGAGCTGGGCTTTCTATGCGTTGATGCAGCATTGGGACGTGATCAGCTCCAGAATCACGATTGCCTCCAGTGCAAAGGATTCCAACCGCTACGCGGTCGCTGGCGCGGCGCAGGCAGTCGGCGCTTTATTTCAAGGGACGTTCGGCGTTGCCGTGTCGCTCATTGGGGCGATTGCCGCTATTTTTCTCGGTTATGCTTCGCTGAAAACGGCCAAAACCGCGCTGATTGTGAGTGCCCAGGCGGAAAGGCGTGAAAACCAGCGATACGCGACGGAGTCTCTTGAGCAGGCGCTCAAGCCGTTTTTTATGTTGTCGAGTGACTTTGTCCAATTCAACGACAACCTCGATTCAAAATTGAAATCCATCTGGGCTACGGCCAAGGTGGCCGCGGCGGAGTACGTCGTCGTTTCGCGGGGAATCCCGGTCGCTGAGCAGGACGGGCGAATTCTTCGACTTCTCGCGCATCCTCGGGTTGCGTTCCCGCACTGGGTGATCGACGAGATTGCGCGGCAGACAAAAGAAGTCAACGGGAAAAAGTACGATACGCGCGTCGCTTCCTGGCTGGCCACGAGTGAAATAGCAAAGTCGTGTTCTGATATTTGCCAATCTCTGGATGCCGCGATCATTCCCGGACTGGATGAGGCGGCGAGGAATCTGTATTCAAACTGGTTGGCATGGTGTAGTAAGGGTCCGAAAAGCGACATCAACTTCAGCGACGTGGTGAGCAGCCTCAGAAGCGCTCGAACCGGGACGAGTCTTCAGGAACTGGCGGTCGACTTTGTTGCGCGCAGCGTGCGCGAAGCCTCGTTTTACTGCCAGTCAACGACGGAGAAAGCCGGAGGCGTCGCACATCTTATTGCCGAACTGGGCAGCAGGCCTGAATTTTCCGACTACTCGGCCGGTGGTATTGAGTTCACGTTTCTGGGCAAGTTTGGCAAAGGATATATTGTTCGATACCTACTGGAGCAACGCGACGATGCCGGTAGTTTTGAGAATTTCATGAGGCAACTTCCAAATGAAGCGGGTACAAAAACATTCATGTCGGAAATGGTCGCGTACAGTCCAGGCATAGAAAGAGTATGTGGGAGTTTCCATCAGCATTTTGTCAAGCAGTTTGACGATTCTTTCTGGCAGGCGTGGATGACCTATAACCAGCAACCGCTCACCCGATGCAAGGCAGGGGGAAGCGGGGAAGCGGAAGCGCAAAGATTCGCTGCCTTCCTGCTTTACCAGACGCCGGACACAAGAGACTGCATCGAAGAGTTGTTGCACGCAACCGAAGAACCTCAGCTCAACTAACGCGATGACGTGGGGATACTTCGTACTGCGCGCATAGCCACGATGACACCGGATGGCCATGCGCCGCTTTCAAACGTCAACCGCAAGCCGGCGCGGCCTTCTTGCAGGCCTCCGCCAACTGCGGCGGCGGATCCTTCTTGAACACGGTCTTATAAGACTCGAGCACGTTCGACTGAACCACCGGCAACGATTGCACACCGATCCACGCCGGCGGCGTCTGGCCAATCAGCGCCTTCATCATCGCCATGGCCTCGGCCACGCCTTGATCATATGGACGCTGCGAGCCGGTCGCCTTGAGCGGTCCGCCCTTGGCGATTTCGATCGCGGATTGCAGGCCCAGGTCGACCGTCGTCATGGGAATCGTCACGCCTTGCGCGCGCATCGACGTGAGTGTGTCCAGAGCCGGCTGGTCCCACACGGCGAACAGACCCTTCACGTCCGGATTCCCGGTGAGAAAGTCGCCCGCGATCTGCCCGACTTTCGACGGGTCCGTGAACGCGACCTGCTTGATCTTGATGTCCGGACGGTTTTTCTTCAGCCAGTCGTTGACGGCCTTGGTGCGTTCCGTCGTGCTGAAGTAATCCACACCGAAATTCACGAGCCCGACCGTCGCGCCTTGCGGTACGCACGAGGCGAGCACTTTCGCCGCGATCTGGCCGTTGCCTTCGCTATCCGCCGAGATCATCGCCGAGTATTCCTCCGGATGCTTCAGACCGGTCGGCACGTTGTCCATGAACACGAGCTTGATGCCGGCCGCGGACACTTTCTTGTAGGTGGCGGCCGTCGCCGTGCCGTCGACCGGAATCGAGATGATGCCGTTCGGGTGGCGCTGGATCGTGTTCTCGATATCGGCGATCTGCTTGTCGACCTGATACTCCGCCGACGCGGTGCCGATCACTTCCACGCCGTACTTCTTCAGCGTATCGGTGATGCCTTGCACCTGCAGTTGCGACCAGTCGAGGTTCATGGTCTGCATCGAAATGCCGACCTTGAATTTGCCGGCCTTGATCTTGGCGATGTCGGCGTCGGTCAGCTTCACGGCATCCACCGAGGCGGCTTTTTCGCCGTTCGGTCCTTGCCCGACGATGCCCTTCGGGCCGATCGAGCCCGCGGGTATGCCGGTTACGCATTGCGCGTAAGCACCCGGGGAAGCCAGACAAGCGACGGCGGCCGCCGCCATAACGCTGGCTAACGCTATTCTTGAACCACGACGTTGTTTCATGTTTCTCCTCCGTTGGTCTTCATGTCTGTGCTTCACGTCTTCACGTCCGAACTACTTTCTCGCTACTTCCTGGCTATTTTCTGGTGAAAGCAACCGCCGCGACGATGATCACACCCTTGATCACCAGTTGCAGCGACGAACTCACCCCGAGCAGCACAAGCCCGTTATTGAGCGTGCCGATGATCAGGCTGCCGAGCAACGTCCCCAGCACGAAGCCGCGGCCACCGAACAGACTGCAGCCGCCGAGCGTGACGGAGGCGATCACATCCAGTTCCATGCCTTGCACGACGTCGGGCCGCGCCGCATGCGAGCGCGCCGAGAGCACGAGCGCGGCAAGACCGGCCAGCATGCCGGTGAGAATGAAGGCGAGGGTGGTCACGCGCCGCGTATTGATGCCCGAATAGAGCGCCGCCGTCGGATTGCCGCCGGCCGCGTAGATCTGCCGGCCGAACACGCTGTAGTGCAGCAGCAGAATGCCGGCGATCACGGCGAGCAGCGTCCAGATGATCGGCACCGGCACGCCGAAAATGTCGCCCTCGCCGAAGATCGAGATGAACGAGTCGTTGTCGATAATCACGGGTTTGGTGGTCGTGACCATCAGCGCGAGTCCGCGCGCGGCGCTCAGTGTGCCGAGCGTGACGAGAAACGAAGGAATATTGACCCGCGTGGTCACGATCCCATTGATCGCGCCGACGATCGCGCCGGTGCCGATACCGGCAATCGCGCCGATCACCCAGTTGTTGCCCACATACGCCATCGCGAGCGCCGCGGACATACCCGACAGCGCCAGCGTCGACCCCACGGAAAGATCGATCTGCCGCGCGATGATCACGAAGGTCATGCCGATCGCGATGATCGACACGAGCGCCGTTTGCCGGCCGATATTCAGGAAGTTGTCGATGGATAAGAACCACGGCGACGCGAAGCTGAACACCACCAGCAGAATCGCGAACGCGGCATACAGCGCATAAGGACGGTCGCCTTGCAGCAGGGCTTGCGCGATGCGCCGCATACGGCTTTTCTGCGGCGGCGACGCCTGCCGTTCGGCCGTCAGCGGCGTGACAGATTCATTCATGTTGCGGACGCCTCGAGGGAAGAACGGGAAAGTTGGATCAGGTGATGCAGCGCTTCGGCGTTGGCGAGTTCGGCACGCTCGACGGTGTTGACAATGCAGCCGTCCGCGACAATCGAAATCCGGTCGCACAGGCGCAAGAGTTCATCGAGGTCCGAGGACACGATGAGCACGCCCGTGCCCGCCTGCGCGGCGTCGTTCACCACGCCATAGATTTCCTCGCGGGCGCCGACATCCACGCCGACAGTCGGTTCATCGAGCATGAGCAGCTTGGGTCGAGGATGATTCCACTTCGCGAAGACCACTTTCTGCTGATTGCCGCCGGATAAGAACTTGACCGCGGTGGAAGAGTTGGGTGCCTTGACGGCCAACTCTTTCATGGAGCGCTTCGCCTGCTGAACGGCGGCCTGGCTGCGCAGCCAACCCCAGCGGGAAAAATGCGGCAAGCGCGGCAACGTCAGATTGCGTTCGATCGAATGATCGAGCACGAGCCCTTCGAGATGACGATCCTCCGGCACGAGCGCGACGCCGAGTTGAATGGCCTCGGCGGGGGTGATACGCGCACGCGTTCGGCCGTCGATCTCGATCGCGCCGGCATCGACGGAGCGAAGGCCAAAGATGGTTTGCAGAATCTCGGTGCGTCCGCTGCCGATCAATCCCGCGAGTCCGTGGATTTCGCCGCGGCGAAGCACGAGGTCGATGTGATGCAGGCGATCGTTGCTGACGTTCGATAACTTCAGCACGGGCGCAGCGCCGGCATTGGACGCTTCTTCAGATGTCGTCACCGCGCTTGCCGTTGCGGCGACCGCTCCGTCGCCCACCGCGGTTTTCTGCCGTGCTTGCAACGCGGCGTGAGCGGGACCGACGATCGCCGCCACCAGTTGCTTCATATCCGTTTGTGCCGTCGTGAACGTGCCGGCATTCGCGCCGTCACGAAACACCGTGACGCGCTGCGAAATCCGGAACACCTCGTTCAGCCGATGCGTCACGTAGATCACGCCCACGCCGCGAGCCGTGACCGCGCGAATCGCGTCGAACAGGATCTGCTCTTCGCCGCCCGTCAGCGCGGAAGTGGGTTCATCGAGAATCAGCACGCGCACTTCGCCCATCAGGGCCTTGCAGATCTCGGTCATTTGCCGGTAAGCGAAGGGCAGCGAGCCGACCGGCACTTTCGGATCGAGCGGAATGCCATGCGAGCGCAAAAACTCGCCGACCGTGGCCATGAGTTGACGGTTCTTCACGAAGCCCAGACGCGTGCGCGGCTCGCGGCCCAACATGAGATTGGCGCCGACCGACAGCGATTCGACCAAGCTCAAGTCCTGATAGACCACGGCGACTCCGGCGTCGCGCGATTGCGCGGGCGAGTCGAACGCCACCGTCTGGCCGGCGATTTCGATGACGCCGTCGTCGTACGCATGCACGCCGCTTAGGATCTTGATCAGCGTGGATTTGCCCGCGCCGTTTTCACCGAGCAGCGCATGGACTTCGCCGGGCAACACTTCGAGGTTGACGCCGCGCAGCGCTTGCACGCCGCCAAATCGCTTGGTGACGCCCGCAACACGGATCAATGGAACCTGAGGCGATGACGCGGCCGCGACCGCAACCGGCTCACTCATCTGGCATGTCTCCTTCGTCCACGCGACGAATTCTTTTCTTTGTATAACGCTATCCGGCCGAAACCGTGTTGTGATCTTCGCATCATGAATATGGTGCGTCAATAACATTCACGGGCGTTCGCCGGGCTTTAGCGCTTGCTTGTGTAACGATTGCTCGCAAAGCTTGTTATGATTCTATCAATCGTTGTAGCATAAGTGCGAACAAATTGTCGGCGGCTGTTGTGCGTCGCATCATATTTTCGGATGTCTTATGCCAGAAGCCCCATTGCAGTCTTCATCGGTCGTCGCGCTGCGCGGCACACCGATCGTCCATCCCGAGCGCAATCCGGGTATGCCGTTCGACGCGTCCTGGCTCGACGGCCTGCGCGTCAATCAGTCGGCGGTGGAACGGCGCACCGCCACGCTCGGCACGCGCCGCAGCGTCAAGAAAGATGCCCAGGCGGCCTGGCTGCTCAAAGCCGTTACCTGCATCGACCTCACCACGCTCAACGGCGACGACACCGAAGGCCGCGTGCGCCGACTCTGCGCGAAGGCGCGCCAACCCGTGCGCGCCGATCTGCTCGAAGCGCTCGGCATCGCGCCGCAAGGCATCACGACGGGCGCGGTCTGCGTGTACCACCGGTTCGTCGCGGCGGCGGTCGATGCGCTGCGAGGCAGCGGCATTCCGGTCGCGGCGGTCTCCACGGGTTTTCCCGCCGGCCTGATCCCGCATCCGTTGAAACTGAAAGAGATCGAGGCGTCCGTCGCGGACGGCGCGCAGGAAATCGACATCGTCGTCACGCGTGAATATGTGCTGACCGGCAACTGGCAGGCGCTCTACGACGAAGTGCGCGATTTCCGCGCGGCCTGCGGTCCGGCGCATCTGAAGACCATTCTCGCCACCGGCGACATCCGCACGCTCTCGAACGTGGCGCGTGCGTCGATGGTCTGCATGATGGCCGGCGCCGACTTCATCAAGACCTCCACCGGCAAGGAAGGCGTCAACGCGACGCTCGACGTCTCGCTCGTGATGGTGCGCATGATCCGCGAGTACCAGGAACGCACCGGCGTGCTGATCGGCTTCAAACCGGCGGGCGGCGTGTCGAGTGCGAAGTCGGTGCTGACGTACCAGATCCTGATGAAGGAAGAACTCGGCCGTGCGTGGCTCGAACCGGAGCTGTTCCGCATCGGCGCGTCGAGCCTGCTGGCCGATATCGAACGCCAGCTCGAACATTACGTGAGCGGCCGTTACTCCGCTTTCAACCGTCACCCCGTAGCCTGAACAGAAGACCGATCCCATGAGCGTAGCCGAGTATTTTTCATCGATGGAGTACGGTCCCGCACCCGAGGACGATCAACCCGCGCGCGCCTGGCTGGCGCAGCATGAGGGCAGCTTCGGGCATTTCATCGGCGGCGCGTGGCATGCGCCCGCGGCCGGTGAGCGCTTCGCTTCGCACGCGCCCGCGACGGGCGACCGGCTCGCGGACATCGCCCAGGGCGACGAGGCCGATATCGACGCCGCCGTGGCTGCCGCGCGCGCCGCGCAGCCGGGCTGGCTCGCGCTGGGCGGTGCCGGACGGGCGCGGCATCTGTATGCGCTCGCGCGCATGGTGCAGCGTCATAGCCGGCTCTTCGCCGTGCTCGAAGCGCTCGACAACGGCAAGCCGATCCGCGAAACGCGCGACATCGACGTGCCGCTCGTCGCGCGTCACTTCCTGCATCACGCGGGCTGGGCGCAGTTGCAGGAGAGCGAGTTCGCCGATTACGCGCCGCTCGGTGTGGTCGGTCAGATCGTGCCGTGGAATTTCCCGCTGCTGATGCTCGCGTGGAAGATCGCGCCGGCGATTGCGATGGGCAATTGCGTCGTGTTGAAGCCCGCTGAGTACACGCCGCTCACCGCGTTGCTGTTCGCGGAGCTCGCGCATCGCGCGGGCTTGCCCGCTGGCGTGCTGAACGTCGTCACGGGCGACGGACGCACTGGCGCGGCCTTGGTCGAGCATCCGCAAGTCGACAAGATTGCATTCACCGGTTCGACCGAAGTGGGCAGGCTGATCCGTTCGGCCACGGCTGGCTCGGGCAAATCTCTGACACTCGAACTCGGCGGCAAGTCGCCCTTCATCGTCTTCGACGACGCGGATCTGGATGGCGCGGTAGAAGGCGTCGTCGACGCGATCTGGTTCAACGAGGGGCAGGTCTGTTGCGCGGGCTCGCGGCTGCTCGTGCAGGAAGGCATCGAGGCGCGCTTCATCGCCAAACTGAAACGGCGCATGGAGACGCTGCGCGTGGGCACGTCGCTCGACAAGAGCATCGACCTCGGCGCGATCGTCGATCCGGTGCAACTCGAACGTATTCAGTCGCTGGTGGAAACCGGCCGCCGTGAAGGCTGCTCGGTCTGGCAGTCGCCTGACACGACAATGCCTTCTAACGGCTGCTTTTATCCGCCGACGCTCGTAACTGGCGTCGCGCCGGCTTCCACGCTGGCACAAGAAGAAATCTTCGGGCCGGTGCTCGTGACGATGAGCTTTCGTACGCCCGATGAAGCGATCGCGCTCGCCAACAACTCGCGTTACGGACTGGCCGCGAGCGTGTGGAGCGAGACGATCGGCCGCGCGCTCGATGTCGCGCCGCGGCTCGCAAGCGGCGTCGTCTGGATCAACGCGACGAATCTGTTCGACGCGGCGGTCGGCTTCGGCGGCTATCGCGAATCGGGCTATGGCCGTGAAGGCGGGCGTGAGGGCATCTACGAATATCTGAAACCACGCGCCTGGCTCAATCTTGCGGAGCGTCGGACGGCGCAAGCCGCTACGAACAACCCGGCCACGCTCGATCCGTTGTCGAACGTGACGTCGATCGATCGCACCGCGAAGCTGTTTATCGGCGGCAAGCAGGCGCGTCCAGACAGCGGTTATTCGCTGCCGGTGCATGCGCCGGACGGCACGCCCGTCGGCGAAGTGGCCGCGGGCAATCGCAAGGACATCCGCAACGCGGTCGAGGCGGCGCGCGCGGCGCAGAAGTGGTCGCAGGCGAGCACGCATAACCGCGCGCAAGTGCTGTTCTATCTGGCGGAAAACCTGGCCGTGCGCGCGGACGAATTCGTGCGCCAGCTCGTGGTGCGAAACGGCGCGACAGAAGCCGCCGCGCGCGCCGAAGTGGACGCCTCGGTGCAACGTCTTTTCACTTACGCGGCATGGGCCGACAAGTTCGACGGCGCTGTGCACACGCCGCCGTTGCGCGGCGTCGCGCTAGCCATGCATGAGCCGCTCGGCGTGATCGGCATCGCCTGCCCGGACGAGGCGCCGCTGCTCGGCTTCGTTTCGCTGGCGGCGCCCGCGCTGGCGATGGGCAATCGCGTGGTGGTGTTGCCAAGCGAGGCGTCGCCGCTCACGGTCACCGACTTCTATCAGGTGGCCGAGACGTCCGACGTGCCCGGCGGCGTGCTGAACATCGTCACGGGCGAACGCGGTGCATTGCTGCCCGCGCTCGTCAAACACGACGACGTCGATGCGGTCTGGTGCTTCGGCAGCGCGGCGGATTCGACGCTGGTCGAGCGCGAATCGGTCGGCAATCTGAAGCGGACCTTCGTCGATCACGGCCGCCAATTCGACTGGTACGACCGTTCGAGCGAGGGCCGGCCATTCCTGCGCCAGGCCGTGCAGGTCAAGAACATCTGGATACCGTACGGAGATTGACCGGCCGATCGGCAGCCGTACCAAACGTCTTAGAGTAAAGACACGCACGCCAACCAGAAAATGGAGGAGACAACGTGCTGAAGAATCTGGATCCGCTGTTCCATGCCGAGGTGCCGCGCGCAGCTCTGGCATCGAAGGACATCCCCTTGAACCCGGCTGTTCAGGAGCAAAGGGAGCGCGCATGAACACGACTACGCAACCAAACGGAAAGGGACGGGTCGTCATTCTCGGCATCTATGTCACCGATCTGACGTTTCGCGCCGGACGTATGCCGCAGATCGGCGAGACCATCGCGGGCACGGCGTTCGCAATGGGGCCGGGCGGCAAGGGCTCGAATCAGGCGGTCGCGGCCGCGCGTGCCGGTGCGGAAGTGGTGTTCTGCACGCGCATCGGCAACGACGCGTTCGGTTCCATTGCACGCGCCACGTGGGCCGCGGAAGGCATCACGGCGCGCGCGTCGGTGATC
Organism: Paraburkholderia dipogonis; assembly: GCF_046027395.1. Taxonomy (GTDB): domain Bacteria; phylum Pseudomonadota; class Gammaproteobacteria; order Burkholderiales; family Burkholderiaceae; genus Paraburkholderia; species Paraburkholderia dipogonis_A. The sequence goes on from NZ_JAQQEG010000009.1 coordinate 211,908, forward strand.
GACGGCGTCTCGACCGGCGCGGCGCACATTTTCGTCGACGACAACACCGGCATGAACGCGATCATCGTCGCGTCGGGCGCGGCCGGCACGATGGAAGCCGCCGACGTCGACGCAATCGAAGCCGACATCGCCGCCGCTCGCGTGTTCGTCACGCAGCTCGAACAGCCGCTCGCCGCTGCGCGCCGTGGGCTGGAAGTGGCGCGCAAGCACGGTGTCATCACCGTATTCAATCCGGCGCCCGCCATGCCGCTCGACGACGCCATCTTCCCGTTGTGCGACTACATCACCCCGAATGAAACCGAAGCGGCCGCGCTCACCGGCGTGCCGATCGCGAATGCCGACGACGCCCGCCGCGCCGCCGACGTGCTGCTCGCCAAAGGCGTCGGCACGGTCATCGTCACGCTGGGCGAGGGCGGCGCGCTGCTGCATTCGTCGACGCAATCGATCCTCGTGCCCGCTTACCACTGCGGCCGCGTGGTGGAAACCGCCGGCGCCGGCGACGGCTTCACGGGCGGCTTCGCGGCAGCGCTCGCACGCGGCGACGACGCCATCGCCGCACTGCGTTTCGGTTGCGCGCTCGCGGGCATTTCCGTGACGCGGCCGGGCACGGCGCCTTCCATGCCGACGCTCGACGAAGTGAATCAGGTGCTGAGCCAGCCGAACCAGCCGGCCGGCGTGTCCCAGTCATCCTGACCGTTTGCGAAGCCTGAAGGAGCATCTCGTCACCATGAAGTCTTCGTTCACCGCTGGAAAGCTGTTCGGCGACCGGCAACTGAATTTTCTGCTGATCGTCAATGTGCTCGTCGTGTTGGTCGCGACGTGGCTCTCGCGCGGCCAATTCGTCGACATCGACAATCTGCAGTCGATGGGCGGCCAGTTGCCGGAACTCGGCCTGCTCGCGCTCGGCATCATGCTCTCGATGGTGTCGGGCAACGGCGGCATCGACCTGTCCGGCGTCGGGCTCGCGAACCTGTCCGGCATGGTCGCCGCGCTGGTCGTGCCGCGCTTCGTCAACGGCGACGATTCGCCCGCGCTTTACACCTCGCTCTTCTGCGTGATCGTGGTGGCGATGGGCTTGCTCGGCGGACTGCTGAACGGCGTGGTGATCGCGCGCCTCAGGCTCACGCCGATTCTCTGCACGCTCGGTACGCAGTTGCTGTTCACCGGCTTTGCAGTGGTGCTCAGCAACGGCGCCTCGGTGCACGTCGATTACGTGGACCCGTTGTCCAATATCGGCAACGGTACGGTGTTCCAGGTGCCGATCGCATTCTGCATCTTTATCGCCGCGGTGATCGTGCTGGGGTGGCTGCTCAAGCGCAGTCCATTCGGCCTGCGTCTCTATCTGATGGGCACCAATCCCAAGGCGGCGTTTTATGCGGGTATTCCGCGCGCGCGGATGCTGATCACGACCTATGCGATGTGCGGCGTGCTCGCGTCGCTGGCCGGGCTGATCAGCGCGACGCATACGTCCAGCGCGAAATGGGACTACGGCAACTCCTATCTGCTGATCGCGATCCTGATCGCGGTGATGGGCGGCGTGAATCCCGCGGGCGGGCATGGCCGCATCATTTGCGTGTTCTTCGCCGCGACGGTGCTGCAGTTTCTCTCCAGCCTGTTCAACCTGATGGGCGTGTCGCAGTTTTTCGGCGATTGCGCGTGGGGATTTCTGTTGCTGCTGTCGCTCGCGTTTGCGGGCGGCGAACGGGTGCGCGCGATCTTCGGCTTCGGCGGCGGAAGCAGCGCCGCCGCTTCGAGTGCGACGCCTAAGCGGTAGTGGCGCGCGACAAAGTTTCAGTACGCGGCGGACAACGAGCCCTGGCTGTCCGTGACGGTGAAGTGGGCGACATCGAACGATAAAGGAGACATCGCATGAAATTGACTCGACTGGGTGCCGCGCTCGCAGCGGCCGCGCTGACGGTAGGTGTGATCGCTGCCGCGCAGGCTGCCACGAACGAAACGATCGTCACGGTCGTCAAGGTGACCGGCATCAACTGGTTCAACCGGATGGACGACGGCGTCAAGCAGTTCGCCAAGGACAACCCCAACATAAACGCGTATCAGACCGGCCCTGGCCGTGCGGACGCGGCACAGCAACTGAAGATCATCGAAGACCTGATCGCCAAGAAGGTCACGGCGATCGCCGTGGTGCCCTACGATCCGCCGACGCTCGAACCCGCGCTGAAGAAGGCGATGGATCGCGGCATCAAGGTGGTCACGCATGAAGCCGACAACGCCAAGAACACGATGGTCGACATCGAGGCGTTCGACAACACCGCCTACGGCGCCGGTCTGAACGAACGTCTCGCCTCGTGCATGCACGACGACGGCAAGTGGGCCGTGCTGGTCGGCTCGCTCGGCAGCCGCTCGCAGGTGCAATGGGCGGACGGCGGCATCGGCAACGCCAAGGCCAAATATCCGAAGATGAACCTGGTCGAGCCGAAGCTCGAAACCAATAACGACGGTGAGCGCGCGTATGAAGTCGCGAAGGAAGTGCTGCGCAAGCACCCGGACCTGAAGGGCTTCCAGGGTTCGTCGTCGCTCGATGTGATCGGCATTGGCCGCGCGGTGGAAGAGGCCGGCATGCAGGGCAAGATCTGCGTCTACGGCACGGGTCTGCCGACTGAAGCCGGCAAGTTCCTCGAAAGCGGCGCCATTAACGGCATCGCGTTCTGGGATCCGAAGCTCGCGGGCATCGCGATGAACAAGGTCGCGCAGATGCTGGTGGACGGCAAGACGGTCGAGAACGGCGCCGATCTTGGCATTCCTGGCTATACGAAGGTGACGGTCGCGAAAGGTCCGGGCAAGGGCATCATCGTGCGCGGGCAGGGTTGGGTGAACGTCGACAAGTCGAACTATAAGCAGTATCCGTTCTGAGCTTTTTTGCGGCTTTGACTTTCGCTTCATGTGTCATGGCGTCCCTGAAAGGGGACGCCTCAACCTGCGACTCGCCACAATGAATCAAGACGCAACCTCCACGAAGTCATCACAGTCGGAAGCGTCGCAGCCGTTTTTACAGGTTGTCGGCGTACACAAGCGCTTTACCGGCGTGCATGCGTTGCGCGGCGTGAGCCTGTCGTTCGAGCGCGGTCAGATCTATCACCTGCTCGGCGAAAACGGTTGCGGCAAGAGCACGCTCATCAAGATCATCTCCGGCGCGCAACCGCCCGACGAAGGCGAACTCGTGATCGAAGGCGTGCGGCATGCGCGGCTCTCCGCGCTCGAATCGCTCGCCGCCGGCATCGAAACTGTTTACCAAGACCTCTCGCTGCTGCCCAACATGAACGTGGCCGAAAACGTCGCGCTCACGTCCGAGCTGGCCACGCACGCGGGCAAGCTGGCCCGCACCTTCGACCGGCGCGAGTTGGCGCGCACTGCGGCGCGCGCGCTCGAAGCGGTCGGCCTGCCGGGCAACGCGGAGTTTCAGGCGACGCTCATCGAACAATTGCCGCTCGCCACGCGGCAGCTCGTGGCAATTGCCCGCGCAATCGCCAGCGAGGCGAAGTTCGTCATCATGGACGAACCCACCACGTCGCTCACGCAGAAGGAAGTCGACAATCTGATTGCCGTGCTCGCCAATCTGCGCTCGCAGGGTGTCACCGTGCTATTCGTGAGCCACAAGCTCGACGAGTGTTATGCGATCGGCGGCGAAGTGATCGTGCTGCGCGACGGTCAGAAAATGGCGCAAGGGCCGATCGCGCAATTCACCAAGGCGCAGATCAGCGAGTTGATGACGGGACGCCATCTGTCGAACGAACGTTATCGTGAAGGCGCATGTGAGCAGAATGTCGTGCTCGACGTGCGAGGCTATACGCGCGCCGGCCAGTTCAGCGATGTGTCGTTCGCGCTGCACGGCGGCGAAATTCTCGGCATTACCGGGCTGCTCGATTCGGGGCGCAACGAACTCGCGCGCGCGCTCGCGGGTGTCGCGCCGGCACAAGCCGGGCAGGTAACGCTCGATGGCAAGGCGATTTCGTTGCGCACGCCCTCGGACGCGAAAAACCACCGCATCGGCTATGTGCCGGAAGACCGCCTGAACGAAGGGCTCTTTCTCGACAAGCCGATCCGCGACAACGTGATCACCGCGATGATCTCCAGCCTGCGTGACCGCTTCGGCCAGATCGACCGCACCCGCGCGCAGGCGCTCGCGGAACAGACGGTGAAGGATCTGCAGATCGCCACGCCGGGCGTCGACAAGCCCGTGCAATCGCTGTCGGGCGGCAACCAGCAGCGCGTGCTGATCGGCCGCTGGCTCGCCATCGACCCACGTGTGCTGATCCTGCATGGACCGACGGTCGGCGTCGACGTCGGCTCGAAGGACATCATTTACCGCATCATGCAGCGCCTGTCGCAACGCGGCATCGGCATCATTCTGATCAGCGACGATTTGCCCGAGTTGCTGCAGAACTGCGACCGCATCCTGATGATGAAGAAAGGGCGTGTGGCCAGTGAATACCAGGCCGACACGCTGAGCGAAGCCGATCTGTATCACGCGCTGCTTTCGGAAGCTGCATAAAGGACGTTCCCATTTATGAACTCGCGCATCGATTCGCGCCTGAACCAGACCATGACCACCCCGACCGTCGTCGAAGTCGCCCCCGAGGTCAAGCCGCCGAGCTTGCGGGCCAAGCTCGCGCGTAATCCCGAATGGTTCACCGTCGCGTTGATCGCGGTGACGTGCCTGATTGTCGGCGCGATAAATCCGCGCTTCTTCCAGGTCGCGACGCTGTTCGACCTGTTGCATTCGGCGACCACGATGTCGCTGTTCGCGCTCGGCACGCTGGTGGTGCTCGCGTCCGGTGGGATCGACGTGTCGTTCACCGCGATTGCCGCGCTGACGATGTACGGCATCACCAAGGCGGTGTTCGCGTGGTGGCCGGATGCGCCGTTTGCACTGATCCTGATCACGGGCGCGCTCGGCGGCGTCGTGCTCGGCATCATCAACGGGCTGCTGGTGCATCGGTTGAAGGCGCCTTCGCTGATCGTCACGATCGGCACACAGTATCTGTATCGCGGCTTGCTGCTGACGTTCATCGGCACGACGTTCTTCATGAACATTCCGCACAGCATGGATCGCTTCGGCCGCATTCCGCTGTTTTTCTATCACACGGCTGATGGCTTACGCGCGGTGTTGCCGGTGTCGGTGATCGCACTGGTGGCGGCCGCGATAGTGACGTGGTGGCTGCTGAATCGCACGATGATGGGACGCGGCGTCTATGCGATGGGCGGCAGCCTCGCGATTGCCGAGCGGCTCGGCTACAACCTGCGCGCGATCCATCTGTTCGTGTTCGGCTATACCGGCATGCTCGCCGGCATCGCGGGTATTCTGCACGTCTCGAACAACCGGCTCGCGAATCCGTTCGATCTGGTGGGCACGGAACTCGACGTGATCGCCGCGGTGATTCTAGGCGGTGCGCGCATTACGGGCGGCACGGGGACGGTAGCCGGCACGTTGCTCGGCGTGGTGCTGGTCACGCTGATCAATAGCGTGCTGATTCTGGTGGGCGTGCCGAGCACCTGGCAGAAGGTGATCATCGGCGCGTTTATTCTGATCGCCGGGACGCTGTTTGCCTTGCAGCGGAAGAACTGAATCGAATCAACCTGCTGCCTCTGCGTTGCGGGCGTCGCAATGCAGAGGCGGCTAGCGCGCTTAGCGGCGCTTGCGGTGTTCCTGGCCTTTCTCGGTGATGATGGAGTCGAAGTCGTCGACTTGCGAGAAACGCACCGCTTTGACGACGCCGAACTTGCTCTGGTCCACCACCAGATGGCGCTCGACCGCGCTGGCCATGGCCGCCTGTTTGAGCGCGACCTCATGAAAATTCCAGCACGTCACGCCGCGTGCCGCGTCCACGCCGCCCGCGGAAATGAACGCCTTGTTGATGCCCATGCGGCGCAGCATCTCCAGACTTTCTTCGCCTGCGAACGAATCTGAAGAAGGCACATAGACGCCGCCCAGCAGAATCATCCGCACATTGGGTTTGCGCCGCAAAATCTCCGCGACGTTCAGCGAATAGCACACCACCGTGACATGCCGCTCGACCGGAATCAGCCGGGCCAGCGTGGTGAGCGTCGTGCCGCAGTCGATGAACAGCGTTTCGTTGTTGCCGATGAGTCCCGCCGCGATCGCCGACGCCTCGGCTTTGGCCTGCGCGAAGTGGTCTTTTTCTTCTTCGAGTGAATAGCCGGCGTTATTGGGGACGTCGGTCGCGCTGACGATATAGCCGCCGAGATACGTGAATCGCTCGGGACTGCCGGCGATGTCGCGACGGACAGTCATTTCCGAAACGCCCAGCAGGCCAGCGGCGTCGCGCAGGCGCATCACGTTTTGCCTGGCCAGCGCATCGGCAAGGGCGCGGAGGCGGTCGGGTTTCAGCATGGAGCTCCTGTCGCGCAGTGTGTGGAGGGGCGTTATGTTTTGTTCGATTTGGTGAAAGGATTATAACAAGAGGCGGTGCGCACGGCGAGCGAGATATCGGTCGCTTGAGAGGACCGGCGGCACGCGTTTCCCGGTTCCGCCGATACCGTGGTTGGCGAGCGCGGCGGTGCTCGCGGCACTCAATGCGCATGCGGCTGAAGCGAGCAGGGCACTGAATTTCATTGCGTCGGTTTGTTAAATGGAGTGAAGTTTTTATTGGTGCGAGGCGGATCGGGCAGAGCGCGCAATTATCGTGGCAAAGGCTTGGGCGGAATGCGATTGCATTCGGAATGGATACATGATTTTTTAATTCGCACCACACCGCGCCATTCATTGATTTACATTTCTGTAAGCCTCGTTATAATCCGAACGCTTACGTCGCGGCTTTGCTTACGTCGCGGCTTTTTGCGGCCGGAGAAAAACTGACAACATCACATGCGAAGCGGATAACGATAATGGCTGGCGGACAAAATATCAAAACCCTGTGTGAGAACCACTGGACGCAGTGGAAAGCCGATTGCAGCGGGTTCCTGAAGGCAGTCGCCGCGGAACTCGGTATTACGCTGACGGGTGATGCGAACAGCATTATCGACACCATTGGCCGCGCACCGTGGACGCAACTCGATTCGGATGCCGATAAGGCCGTCGCTTATGCCGCACTCGGCTATCTTGTGGTTGCCGGATTGAAGGCCACACATCACGGCCATGTCGTGATTATCATGCCGGGCCCATCGAAACCTTATCCGCTCGCGTATTGGGGCCGATATGGCGGCGCCGGACGGAAAAACACCGCCATTAACTTTTCCTGGACGCATGCGGATCTCGCGAACGTCCAGTATTACGCCATCAAACCATGAAGCAGAGTCTTATCACGCGAGCGGTCATAACCATTGCCGGTCTGTTGATCGCAGGTCCGGTTGCCTTCGCGCAATTGTGTCACTACAGCGAAGTGAATCCCGGCACGGGCAAGGTCAGCGTCGGCGATTTGTCGATCGATCTGGGTCAGAGCGATGGCACGGATAGTCCGACGGCCTGGCTCGGTCCGGTCACGCTGAGCCGCGCGGGTGGCGCATCGTGCTCTGTGGATGCGAACGTCAGCATCGTCGAGCGGCCGCTTTATACGAACGGCAAGCAGGTTCTCGTCTCCACGTATTCCGGCAGCGAGCAGGTGGTCTATGCGATCGATGCGTCGACCTGCAAGATCCAGTGGAAGAGCGATTCGTTTTCCGGCAAGGTCAAACTGAGCGGCAACCGTCTGCAACTGGATAAGCGCAAGGTGAAGCTGGGTTCGAACTGCACGCCTTGAGAGGGCTAGCAAGAGCGCGCAGACCGCGATCAACCTGAGCGGGTTGACCGATCGCCGGAATGCGTTCGATCACGTCGCTCAACGCTGGTCGCGCCGGCACTCGTCTCGTCGGCGATGATCGTGTTCGCGGTGGCCGACGGACGGCGTGCCCGCGTGCGAGACGCTGCTAGCGAACAGCAATGCAACGGTTCCTGCCTGATGCCATCTGATCTTTGTCATTTCGGCTCTCATGGATTGAAAGGGTACAGCGCCTTCAATTTATGGGTCGCGAGTGACAACAGCGTGCTGCGTGGGAGCAGAGGGGAGTGAAGGCGATGACATCAGGCACTTCATGTCGTGACCTTAGGGAATTACCTGAGACGTGAGAGCGATGGTTTTCGTCTACCTTTTCCGATACTGAATTGGTTTACGCTGAATGCCGGGTGCTCTAGGAGCTTTGATGACTGCTCTGGACCAGATTGACACCATCGTGATTGTCATGATGGAAAACCGTTCCTTCGATCACGCACTCGGATATCTGAGCTTGAACGGCAGCCAGGTCAACGGCCTTTCCGCGGATCCGACATGGCAGGCGAACTTCATCAACGTATACAACGGCAAGCAATATCCCATTCATGCGTTGAGTCCGAATGGACCTGCTATATCGGACCCGCCTCACGACCGCGCTCCGATCGCCACGCAGATCTACACGCCGTGTGTGCCCGGAGGATGTCCGGAACTCGGCGGATTCGTGCAGAGCTATGCAGCCCGCAAACCGGCACCGTCGAATCTGGCCGATGTGATGGGTTATTACGACGCTCGCACTCTACCCACTTTCGACTTTCTTGCGAAACACTTCACCGTGTGCGACAACTGGTTTGCTCCGCTGCCGTCAGGAACCCAGGCGAATCGCCTGATGGCGATGGCGGGGACTAGCCTGATCAGCGACAACGTGCAAGGGCTGAGCTTTCTGCCCGATCAGCCACTTGTCTATGATTGGCTCCGCCAGCGCGGCATACCTTGGGGTGTCTATCAGTCGGGGAGCTTCTTTCCGTTCTTCAGCCTGATGAAGGAATGGCTTCCGGAAATCGTGCTGTCCTTGACCCTGCCGCTCAACGACGCCGGCGGAAACTTCCGGCGGTATTCGAGGTTTGCCCGTGACTGGCAGGGCAACAGCATTCTGCCGAAAGTGATTTTCATCGAACCGGAATACACAGACGGCCCTCACAACACCGCTAACGACGATCACTGTCCAACAGGGATGGCTGGTGGGCAAGCGTTCATCGCTGATATTTACCGGACCTTGATTTCGAATCCGGCCAGGTGGAAAGAGACGCTGCTGATCGTGACGTATGACGAGCACGGCGGGTTCTTCGATCACGTGGCGCCGTTGGATATTGCTGTCGATATCGCAGGGTATTCTTTCAAGACTAGTGGGCTGCGGGTGCCGGCGTTTCTTGTATCGCCGTATGTGACGCCGGGGAGCGTCTTCTCAGGGAAACTCGACCACACTGCGGTACTTCAGATGCTCGCGGAGAAGTTCGACTCGCAGAAAGAGTATTCCGCTGCGGTCACCACTCGCAACGCGCAACTTGACCGGCTGGCAAGTGCTCTTAATGGTCAGCCTGTTGCTCAGCCTGTGCCTGCGTTGGCCGGTGCGCCGATGCAGGCAGCGGCGGCTGTATTCAATGGGACGGTGCAAGCGGGAGTGTCGGATACGGCGCAGGGTTTTCACAATGTCGCGCTTCAGGTGGCAAGGGATCATCCGCAATTGCTGAGTTCGCCGCAGTGGACGGGGTTGGCGGAGTATGTGTCGACGTATGGCAAGCATTGAGGAATGGAAGCATGCGTTGGGGAGACGGGTCTGCTAGCTTTCAAATCCGTATTCCCGTTGTGTGCCATTGTTCTTTGCCTGTGCACAACATAGCCTGGCTTGGATGCTGCTGCGTGCTGCCCAGTCCCACGAGGAACCGGCAAGCATAACGAGGTCCAAACACGACATTTCCAAATGGCCAGAACACGACATTTACACAAAGCCGCCACAACCAATGTGTTGATAATTTATATTATGTCAAATTGCCACGAAAGAAAACGCCGCTCTAGCCTGCAATAAGATGTCCTTCCCGCTCGCCGCTGCCCGACGCAAACACGTATGTTCGAACTAACGCCTTGCGCGATCGCCTTGCGGGACTACATTTAATCAATATCCGTCAAGATCATATGACGTGATACGAGCGGCGAATCGCGGAATGTGGCTGCGGCGGTGACATAAAAGGAGATACAAAATGGCAGAGATAGACAAGGAAAACGTCGTTGCGGTGCTGAACCGGATTCTTGAATCCGAGTTGGCCGGCGTCGTTCGATATACGCACTACTCATTTCTTGTTTTCGGATTCGGACGCATTCCGATCAGATCCTGGCTGCGCGAGCAGGCCGACGAATCGCTGTTGCACGCACAGCAGGTCGGAGAGTGGATCACCACACTGGGCGCCTATCCGTCGCTTGCGATCGGTCCCCTCCTCGACTCGCACACATTCGATATCTCGTCGATCCTCCGTGAATCGTTGCAAGCCGAGAACCTCGCGTTGGCGCTTTATCGCGAACTGCTCGCGCTGGTCGAGGACCGCTCCGTTGCACTCGAGGAGTTCGCCCGTCAGATGATCCATGTCGAAGAGATGCACGCGGGCGAAGTCGACAAGATGCTGCGCCGCCCCGGAGAAGTGACGACGTCGGCCGAACGCCAGCCGGGTCAACCCTGATCAACCGGACTATGGCGGCATGTGCGTGGCGCGCCCCGCACGGTGGCGCTTCCCGTCGGTCTATATTGGCCGCCGGCC
>NZ_JAQQEG010000090.1:0-11400 GCF_046027395.1 Paraburkholderia dipogonis
GGCACGGGGGCGTCCGCTCGCAGGCCGCGCGGCGACGCGTTGACGACCACGTCGTACGCATTCGCATCCACGGAAGCGGCCGCACTGTGCACTTCACCTTGTCCGAGCGCATTCAACCGGCCGATCAGCGACGCCGTGCGTTCGGCATCGTTATCGCGCACGTCGAGCGAGGCCACGCCCGCTTGAATCAGCGCATGTCCGATCGCGGAACCCGCGCCGCCCGCGCCGACCAGCAGCGCGCGTTGGCCGCGCAGATCGCAACCGGCATCGACGAGCGCCGCGACGAAGCCGTTGCCGTCGAACATGCCGCCATGCCAACTGCCGTCCGCCGCGCGGCGCAACGTGTTGACCGCTCCGAGAAAGCTCGCCTGTTCGGTGAGCGAGCCGCAATACCCGGTGGCGCTGAACTTGTGCGGGACGGTAATGATCACGCCATCGACATTGCGCATGGGCGTCACGCCCGCAAAGAACGCGGGCAGGTCGGCGGGCGCGACGTGCGCGGGGACGACCAGCGCATCGCGTCCGGCGGTGCGCAAAGCGGCGGTCACGCCGGATGGCGAGCGGACCTGCGCAATCGGATCGCCGACGATGAAAATCACCCGCGTGGCGCCGCTGAGGCCTTCATCCAGCGAGGTGGAAAAAGAAGGGGCGTCGGGTTGCGTCATGGTGTATGTCTCCAGAGTGTTGCCCGGTTTTCATCTTGCGCGATGCCGGGCGATCTTGCTTGAGTGGGTTCCGCGCGAACGGGTTGCAGAAAACCGGTTGGTGAATTCCGTGAACTTTAACTTTTTGTGGAATAGCATTCAACAATAAAATTATTTCGCGTGAATGCGAAGTAAGCCAAGTCGTCGATAGAAATCCACGGTCTGACGTAGTCCTTCGTCAAGCGAGGTGTGCGGCAGACCGGGCAGCAACTCCTCAAGAGCCGCATCGACCGGGAACGACGTGGCGATCGGTAACGGCGCGCCGGCCGTATCGATACGTGCGCCCGGCACGATCACGCCGATACGCTCGACGACCTGATCCACCGAAACGATGTCGCCCGCCAGGGTGAACGCATGCGCGCCGCGCGGCGCCTGCACGAGGGCGGCTTCATAAGCGGCGGCGACATCGTCCGCAAAAACGAGCCCTGTCGAACCGGTGAACGGAATCGTGTACGGCTCGCCGCGCGCCGCGGCACGGCACGCGAGGCTCGGTCCGGCGCTCGAGCCGGTCTCGCGTCCGGCGCCATACACGACGAGCGGCCGGAAGCCGATGCTGGCAATGCCGTGGTCGTGCCAGTACGCGCGCGCTGCGCCTTCGCAGGCGAGCTTGAACGCGCCGTAAAAGGTCTGCGGAAAAGGCACGGCGCCGTCATCGGGCCCGAAGACGCCCGCGCTGCTGGCATACAGCACATTCTTCAAACCGGCCGCACGTGCGGCTTCAAAAACATTGAGCGTGCCGATCAGATTGATTTGCGCGCCGCGCACCGGATCGAGCGCGCAGGCCGGCGTGAGCACGCCCGCGAGATGAATCACCGCGTCGCAGCCGCTCAATGCGCGCGACACATCGGCTGGATTCGCAATGTCGCCGCTCGCCCATTGCGCCGTTGCGGCTTGCTCAGGCGCGAGCGCTTCCAGCAGACGCGTATCGGCGCGCAGATCGAACGCCCGCACGTCGATGCCTTTGCCAAGCAGGCGCCGCATGATCCACGCCCCCAAAAAACCGCTTCCTCCCGTCACCAATACGCGCATCGTCTTTCCTCCGTAATGCAGAAATATTTTGCATTTTCTCGTTTGTGGAATAGTATTCCGAAATCAAAGCAAATTCTATAGATGTCGACGAACTGCGACGAACGATCCGTCGCGGGCCCAGACAAGGAGCAGAGGAGCAGGACATGGTGCAGACTTTCAGCGGGTTGCAGCAGAACGAAACGTTCGACGTCGTGGCGATCGGCGCCGGCGGGGCAGGGATGTCGGCGGCGCTGTTCGCTGCCATCGAAGGCGCCCGTGTGTTGGTGGTGGAAAGCACCGAATACGTGGGAGGCACGACGGCCTATTCGGCCGGCACCACGTGGATTCCCGATTCGATGCACGGCTCGTCGGTCAATCCGGACGACAGCAGCGCCAATGCCGAGGCTTTTCTGCGCCGCGCGGTGGGGGAGCGCAGCAGCGAGGCGTTGCGTCGCGCGTTTCTGACAGCCGGCCCGCAAGCCGTCGCGCATATCGAGGCGAATTCGGACGTGAAATATCGGGCGCGCCCGTTTCATCCGGACTATCTGTCCGAGCTCGCAGGCTCGACGTTGCGCGGCCGCGCGCTGGAGCCGCTCGCTTTTGATGGCCGCAAACTCGGCAAGCATTTCGCGCTGATCCGTCCGCCGATTCCGGAATTCACGGTGCTCGGCGGCATGATGGTCGATCGCGACGACGTCGGTCATCTGCTCGGCATGACGAAGTCGCTGAAGTCCCTGCGCCATGCCGTGAAGCTGCTCGCGCGCCACGCGCGCGACCGCATGAGCTGGCCACGCGGCACGCGTCTCGTGATGGGCAATGCGCTGATCGGCCGCCTGCTTTATTCGCTGCTGGCTCGCAACGTCACCGTGCTGACGAGCACGAAACTCGAAACGCTGCGCACCGGCGCGAACGGCAGTGTCGACGGAATCACTTTGAGCCAGAACGGCCAGCGGCGTCAAATCGCAGTGACAGGTGGCGTGATTCTCGCGAGCGGCGGCTTCAACCGGCATCCGCAACGGCGCAGCACGATGCTGCCGGGCGTCGATTCGAGCTGGTGTCCCGGCGCGCCGGGACACACCGGCAGCGCGCACGATCTCGCGCTCGCCGTCGGTGCACGTTATGGCGAAGGCGCGTTGAGCAACGCGTTCTGGGCGCCGGTCTCCGTGCGCAAGCGCAAGGACGGCACGACCGCGGTGTTCCCTCACTTTCTGATGGATCGCGGCAAGCCAGGCATGGTGGTCGTTGATCAGGCAGGCAAGCGCTTCCTCAACGAAAACACCTCGTATCACCTGTTCGGTATCGCGATGCAGGAGGCGCATCGCCAGTCGCCGCGCGTGCCCGCGTATCTCGTCACGGATGCCGAAGGCTTGCGCAAATATGGTCTCGGCATGGTGCGTCCGGGCGGCAAAGGCCTCGCCCCATTTCTCGCCGACGGCTATCTGACACGCGCCGATAAGCTCGACGAACTCGCGGGCAAGCTGGGCATCGACCCGCGCGGATTGGCCGATAGCGTCGCAGGCATCAACGAATACGCAAAGACCGGCGTCGATCCGGATTTTCAGCGCGGCACGACCGATTATCAGCGCGCCAACGGCGACGCAAACTGGCCGGGACCGAATCCCTGTCTCGGGCCGATCGGCCGCGCGCCGTTCTACGCGGTGCGGCTCTATCCCGGCGACATCGGCGCGGCGACCGGGCTGGTCAGCGATCAGCGCGCCCGCGTGCTCGACCGCGACGATCAACCTATCGGCGGCCTGTACGCCTGCGGCAACGACATGCAATCGGTGATGGGCGGCGTGTATCCCGGTCCGGGCATCACGCTGGGACCTGGGCTCGCGTTTGCCTATCTCGCCGGCCGCGATGCGGCTGCGCGCGCCAAAGCCGCTTCGGCTTCGAGGATTTCGCCTGCACCGCTCGGTTCTGCTGACGCAAGCCCGCAGCGGGCCAAAGAAAAAATCCTCTGACGAACCAGGGCTGCGCCTGGTTTGAATGAAATTAGAAAGTGGAATAGTATTCAACAAAATAGATCGAAAACGATCTATTCCCAACCGACGAAGCGAACTGGTAATGAAGCGCGATCCGATCCTCGAATGTGATGTACTGGTGCTGGGTTCCGGCGCGGGTGGCCTCGCCACAGCGGTCACCGCCGCGACGCGCGGACTGCGCGTGATGGTCGCGGAAAAAGCCGCGGTGTTCGGCGGCACCACCGCATGGTCGGGCGGCTGGATGTGGATTCCCGGCAACCCGCTCGCAACGCGCGCGGGCCTTGTCGAGGAGCCTGAAGCATCGCGCACGTATCTGCGCAACGAACTCGGCGCGCACTTCGATGCGGACAAGGTCGACGCGTTGCTCGACTACGGTCCCGAGATGATCGACTTCTTCGAACGCAATACGTCCATGCGTTTCGTCGACGGCAACCGCATTCCCGATTTTCATACCACGCCGGGCGCCATGACGGGTGGCCGCTCGGTGTGCGCAATGCCGTTCGACGGCCGCGAACTGGGACCGCTGATCGAGCGGTTGCGTGAGCCGCTCGGCGTGGTGACGCTCAAAGGCATGGCGATCGGCTCTGGGCAGGACCTCGCGCATTTCTTTAACGCCACGCGTTCACCGCGCTCCGCATGGCACGTGCTGCGCAGGCTCGCGGCGTTCGCGGGCCACAAGCTGCGCTATGGCCGCTCCATGCACCTGGTGAACGGCAATGCGCTGGTCGCGCGACTGCTCAAATCCGCCGCCGATCTCAACGTCGATCTGCGCCCGAACGCCAAGGCGGTCGCGTTGCTGCGCGAAGCCGGCCGCGCGGTGGGCGCGCGTGTCGAGATCGACGGCGTGCCGCACGAGGTGCGCGCCGCGCGTGGCGTGGTGCTGGCTTGCGGCGGTTATCCCCACGACCTCGCGCGCCGTGCGCAAACTTTTGCTTATACGCCGTCGGGCCGCGAGCACTGGTCGGCCGCGCCGCTCACCAATACTGGCGACGGCATCCGTCTCGGCGAATCGATCGGCGCGCACTTCGATGCATCGCTCGAAACGCCCGCCGCCTGGGCACCGGTCTCGCTCGTGCCGCAAGGCAAGGGGCGCGCGGACGTCGCTTTCCCGCATCTGATCGAGCGCGCGAAGCCGGGCGTGATCGCGGTGACGCGCGCGGGGCGCCGCTTCGTCAACGAAGCTTCGTCGTATCACGACTTCGTCAGCGCGCTGATCGGCACCACGCCTGCCGGTGAGGAGGTCTGCGCGTGGCTGGTTTGCGACCATCGTTTCCAGCGCCGCTACGGGCTGGGCTTCTCGAAGCCGTTTCCGTTTCCCACCGCGCCGTATCGCCGCTCAGGTTATCTGAAGCGCGCGAACAGTCTTGCCGAACTGGCCGCGCAATGCGGCATCGATCGACATGGATTGGAGAGCACCGTGGCGGCCTATAACAGCTACGCAAAGGATGGCTTCGACCCGCAATTCCACAAGGGTTCGACGCCGTACAACCGCGTGCAGGGCGACGCGCGGCACGCGCCGGGTCCGTGCCTCGCGCCGCTCGAAACCGGCCCGTTCTACGCGGTGAAGCTGCTGCCGGGCAGCCTCGGCACGTTCGCGGGCCTCGCCACCGACGCCACCGCTCGCGTACTCGATCACGCGGGCCAGGCCGTGGCGGGCCTTTATGCAGTCGGCAACGACAGCGCCAGCATGATGGGCGGCTGCTACCCGAGCGGCGGCATCACGCTCGGTCCGGCGATGACCTTCGGTTATCTCGCGGGCCTTTCCATCGCTGGCGAAACCCGGGCGGCGCAAGTAGCGCAGGGCGCGAAAGACGCATCAGCATCGGCCGTCACGAACACCACGAACACCACCATTCAGCCACAAGGACACATCTAATGACGCTCTACGACGTAGTGACACTAACGGTGAAGATCGGCGCGAACGCGCAGGTCTTCGAAAGCATTCAGGCAAGCGGCGATCAACCGGGCTCGAAGCTGCTCGGCTGCTGGTATTCCGATATCGGCGCGCTCGGCCAGGTGCTGGTGCTGCGCGGCTTCGATTCGGAAGCTGCGTTGATCACGGAGCGCAAACGCATGCTGCTCGAAGGCAATCCATTCGGCTGCGGCGAATTCGTCACCGACGTGAAGATCGACAGCTATTCGCTCTTTCCGTTTCTGCCGCCGATCGAACCGGCCGTCTACGGCGGCATCTACGAGATGCGTGTTTATGGCACGAAGCTCGCGAGCCTGCAGCACACCATCGACGCATGGGAGAAAGCGGTGCCCGAGCGGACGCAGCGTTCGCCGCTGGTCGGCGCGATGTATTCGCTCGACGGCAACGTGCCGCGTTTTCTCAACATCTGGCCGTATGCGAGCGTCGACGAACGTTCGCGGATTCGCGCCGAAGCGGTGAAGGACGGTATCTGGCCGCCCAAGGGCGGCCCCGCGCATCTGACCACGATGGAGTCGACGATCTGTGTGCCGGCGCCGTTCTCGCCGTTACGCTGAGCGCGGACCCGCGGAGACGAAATCGTAATCAGGAAACGACATGACCCAGCACAACTCACGGGCGCTCTCGCTGTCGGCGTTGACCGTGCTCGAACTGAGCCCGCCGCGGATGGTGGAATGCGCGGCCGAAGCAGGCTACGACTTTGTCGGGCTGCGCCTGTTGCCCGCCACCGATCACGAAGTACGCTACGACATCATCGGTCCAACGCTGTTGAAGCGCGAGACGCTCGCGTGTTTGCGCGACACCGGCGTCAAGGTGCTCGACGTCGAAATTCTGCGGCTCAAGCCCGACACCGATGTAGCCGCCTGCAAGCCGATGCTCGATACCGCCGCCGAACTCGGCGCGCGCTACGTGCTCGTTGCGGGCAACGATCCTGACGAAGCGCGCACCGCGGAGCGTCTCGCGCAACTCTGCGATCTCGCCGCGCCGCTCGGCCTGTCGCCTTCGCTCGAACCCATGCCGTGGACCGACGTGAAGGACATCACGCAGGGCGCGCGCATCGTCAAGGCGGCGGCGCGGCGCAATACCGGCCTGATTGTCGATCCGATTCACTTCGACCGGGCGCGTTCATCGACCGACGCATTGCGCGCGTTGCCACGCGAGTATTTCGGCTACGTGCAGTTTTGCGACGCGCCGGCCGAGCGTCCCACTGACCTCGACACGCTGCTTTACCAGGCGCGTTGCGAGCGTCTGATTCCTGGCGAGGGCGGTATCGACCTTGGCGGCATTCTGCGCGCGCTGCCCGAGCATTTGCCGGTCAGTATCGAAGTGCCGACCCAACGGTGGGCTCAAACCACGCCCGCGGTGGAGCGCGCCCGCAAGCTGCGCGAGGCGACGCTCGCCGTACTCGAACGGACCTATGCGATGACGTAGTCCGCTTCATCTTCCCCGACGCCGGTCCGCCGAAGCACACGCCAAAGATGCCGCGCGGCATGAGACCGGCAACCTCAATCGATAGCGATAACGATAACAACAGTCTGGAGACACCTGATGGAACCTTCACACAAGGCGCCGCGGAAACCCGCGTCCGCTTCGCGCGTCATTGACGTGCAGCAGTTGCTCGACGAACAACCCGTCGGGCGCTTTCAGATTCTCGTGTTGCTGATGTGCATGTTCATCGTCACGCTCGACGGACTCGACACCGTGATGGTCGGTTTCATCGCGCCGGCGTTATCGAGCGCGTGGGCGATTCCACGCGATGCGCTCGGCCCGGTGATGAGCGGCGGCCTGCTCGGCCTCGCGTTCGGGGCGCTGTGCGCGGGGCCGCTCGCGGACCGCTTCGGCCGCAAGACGGTCATGACGGGCGCGGTGCTGTTCTTCGGCATCTGGAGTCTCGGCTCGGCCTTCGCGAGCAACATCAGCGAACTCACGGTGCTGCGCTTTCTCACAGGTCTCGGTCTCGGCGCATCCATGCCCAACGCCGCCACGCTGATGGCGGAATACGCGCCGCAACGCTGCCGCGCGCTGATGGTGACGACCGTGTTCTGCGGCTTCACACTCGGCGCGGCCGGCGGCGGGTTCGTGAGCGCATGGCTGATCGCGTCGCACGGCTGGCATTCGGTGCTGATTCTCGGCGGCGTCTTGCCGATTCTCTACGTGCCGCTGATGATCAAATGGCTACCCGAATCCGCGCGTTTCCTCGCGCTCAAGGAAGCACGCCGCGCGCGGCTCGTGTCGGTGATGAACCGCCTCGAACCTGGCAGCGCCGATCAGACCACGCGCTTCGTCGCGCATGAAACGCCGCAGCGCGAACGCAGCCCGGTCCGTTTGATTCTGTCGCGCGACTACGCATTCGGCACGGTGATGTTGTGGATCTGCTACTTCGCCGGCTTGCTGACTGTATATCTGCTCGGCAGCTGGCTGCCGACGCTGATTCGCGGCGCGGGCTTCACGCTCGCCGAAGCGGCCGTGGTCGGCGCCCTGTTTCAGGCGGGCGGCACGATCGGCTCGCTCGCGATCGGCTGGCAGATGGACCGCTTCAATCCGCATCGAGCGCTGGGCGCAACGGTGTTCGCGGGCGGCGTGCTGGCCTGGTACATGGGCTTGCCCGGCCACGGCATCACCGCGATCAGCGTGCTGGCGTTCGGCATGGGTTACTGCATGAACGGCTCCAACACGGGATTCTGCGCGTTGGCGGCGGGCTCCTATCCGACCCGCATGCGCGCCACCGGCACGAGCTGGATGCTCGGCATTGGCCGCTTCGGTGGGATTGCGGGGGCGATGCTGGGCGCCGGCATGCTGCACGCGAACTGGAGCTTCGGCCAGGTGTTCACGTCGCTCGCATTGCCTGCGGCGGTGGGCGCGGCGGCGGTGCTGCTCAAGGGCGCGCGTCATCGCGGACCGGTGCTGCAGATCAGCGCGGGCATTGGACACTGAGTTCGGCGGATTTTCAACGGCGTCAGACGCGGGCGCCCTTGAGTTCCGCTATGGAATCGTGTTCTCATTCGGCATCGAAATCGAATTGAGAGTGCAACATGGCGGGGAATCTGGAGCGGGCGCTGGCCATCATCGAATTGCTGGCGAAGCAGGGCGGCAGCATGCAGCTGGCCGCCATCGCCGACACGCTGAACATTCCGCGCAGCGGCACGCATCGGCTGCTGGCCGAGTTGAGCGAAGAGGGCTACGTGCGGCAGGATGAGCACGGCGAGTACGTGCTGGCGCTCAAACTGGTGTCGCTCGCGCTGATGTGGCTGTCCACCGGCGGCGTGCTGGATATTTCGCAGCCGGTGCTCGACCGGCTGGCGGCGGCGTCGGGCGAACTGGCGCGGCTGGGTGTGGTGGAGGACGATCACATCACCTTCGTCGGCAAGGCGCAGGGCGCCAAATCCGGCTTGCGCTATGACCCGGACATGGGCAGCCAGCCGCCGCTGCACTGCACGGCGAGCGGTCAGGCATGGCTCGCCACCATGAGCGACGAGGAAGCGCTCGAACTCGTGTCGCGCCAGGGCGGCATCGGCAAGGCGGGGCCGCGCGGCCCGAAGGCGCCGAAAACGATCCAGCAGTTCCTGCAGGACCTGGCGGGCGCGCGCAAGCGCGGCTACGGTGTCGCGAGCGAAACCTACGAGGCGGGCATGACCTCGATGGCGGCGGCGATCCGTCATCCGTTGACCGGGCTGGTGGTGGGGATCGTCAGTCTCGCGGGCCCGACCAGCCGCTTGCCGGAAGCGCGTCTGAAAGAGTTGGCGCCGGCCCTGCTCGAAGCCGCGTCGGACATGGGCGCGGCCACCATGAGTTCGCCGTATTTCAAACGCAGCCTGCGCGTGGCGCCGGTGGCGGCCGTGGTGCAGCCGGTCGAACCGAAACGCAAAGGACGGCCGCGTGCCGCTTGAGCCTCGGGCGGCTTGGCGCGGCACGTGAGTTTGTGAAAGACCGCGGGCGCGGACATGTGGCCGCGTCGCCGGGCTGAAGCGCTAGGCCGCGTTGCGCACCTGCTGCAGGTCGAAGGCGCGGGCGCGCATGTCCTGCGGGCTCATGTCGAAGGCGCGGCGAAACGCGCGGGTGAAGTCGGACGCGCTCTGAAAGCCAAGGCCAAAAGCGATTTCCGCCACCTGCAAATGCGGATAACGGACCAGTTCGTCCGCCGCCTCGCGCAGACGGCGATTGCGGATATAGGCGCCGAGACCGCCTTCGTGCTCGAACCAGCGATAGATCGTCGCGCGCTTCAGTTGCAGCGCCTGAACCACGCTGGTCGGCGTGAGGTCGCCCTGATGCAGATTGGCTTCGATATAGCGGCGTACCCGGCCCATCACCGCGCCCTGCAGCGCGGCGCGGCCCGCGCCGCTCAGGCGCGCCTCCTTGCGAAACGCGGCCACTAGCAACTGCGTGCCCGCCTGCAGGGCATCGATGGCGCTGGCCGGATCGAGCCGCGCAATGTCGCGGGCGAGCGCCGTCATATGATCCAGCACGACGCCGGTCAAGGGCGAGCCTTGCTGGACGATGCGGCCGTGAATCGCCGCGCCGTCGCGCAACGCCTCGTCCACCACCGCGGCCGGTACGAACAGGCTCAGAAGGCGGCTTTCGGGGCGCTCGGCGCGAAACGGCTGGTTCAGATCGAACGCGACAATGCCCGGCACCGAACCCGGCGCGCTGCGTTTCTTGTGCATGCCGGTGACGTGGCCGACTTCCCCTTCCACGAACAGTTGAAATACATAATCGCGCCGCGAGTCGGTGGATACGCGGGCCACCGAGCGTTCCAGCAGCATCGAATCGGTGCGGCAGTCCGTAAAAACCATGCCGCCGACCGCATATAAATCGATTTCGCCGCGAAATCCCGCGGCAACCTGCGCCTTCGACGGCGGCGCGTCGACCACGTGCCCCACGCGCTGGCGCCAGGCGAGGAATTGTTCGGCGGGTGCCAGTCCGTGCGTGCTGAAACGGCTCGTCGAAATGGCGGAGCGCGAATCGGCCGCGGCGGCCGCGGCCAGATGTTGCGGCAGGGTGCGCTGGTTCATTGAATCGGTTGTTGCAAGCGAGAAAGGCGTGTCGGCGAGGCCGCGGCGTGCATATGCGGGTATTTCACGCGCCGTCGTCTAATTTTGAGACGTACGGTCAAGCCTAACAAAAAAGCGGCATTAATGTTGCGTGATGAGATGCAGATCGTTTTCGCTGACGGCGCGGCAGGCAGTCGACCGCCGCTCCTCATTGGAATCGCAACTGCGCGCAGAAACAGCGCCGATCCGTTACGCGCGCTGCAAGGGTAGGAGGTTCACGCTTTGCCGTCAGACAATTCACGGGGTATCAAAGATGAGCGGCACGAACATGCAACCGACCGTGCAACGCGGCGCTCGGCGTCCGGCTGGTCTGGTAGACAGCCAGTTGCAACATCTCGAGAACGTGGTGGAACACCTGACGCGTGGGGACGCGTCCGGCGGGCTATATCCACTCGACCACGAGTATTGGGAAAGACGGATCCGGGCGCTGGAAGAGACTTACGAACTGATTGCCAGCCAGCGGCACCGCCTGACGAGACTTCTCGAAAGACTCGCGAGCGAAGCGCAGATGGCGCGCAGTGCGCTCAAGCCGCGCACGGCGGCTTGAGTCTGTCGAGGCACGGGAACGCGAGGACCGGATTTTAGTCGGGGAGAACCAGATCGATGCATGCCGGCATCGCTAATAAAAGCAGCAGAACCTGAGAGCAAGCGGCGATGGTGCGAACGGGCCCGAAGGGGCCCCGTCGCCCCTGCCCCAAGCGCGAGTGTGCACGCACACCCGGCGC
>NZ_JAQQEG010000091.1:0-10459 GCF_046027395.1 Paraburkholderia dipogonis
GTGGAGCAAACCCTGCCCAAATAGCCCAGGCCCGGGCAGGCGGGGGTCGCGCGCATCCCGCCTCGATTCCCCTTGACCCTCTCGGGGCGTACTCGCACGCATGCCCATGTACCGCAATAGCCAGACGCCGAACCCGGAATGAACCGGACTCATCGGCGAGATCGGCGCGTTGATGGACAGCGGCGCGCCACCCGAGAGCGACGGGGCGCGCGCCTTGTCGATTCGCTGGATGACGATGTTCGTGTGCGACACGAACGGCGACCCGCGCCTGCTCGCCAACCTGAATCTGATGCACGGCAACGAACCGTCGATGCAAACGCATATCGGTATTTCGACGCAGTTGCGCGACTATGTGTTGCGCGCCTTTAGCGAAACCAAGCTGCTGATCTGCGAGAAGTGTCTGTCGCCCGAGGAGATTTGCTGCTCGCGTTCATCCGCGAGGCGATAGCGAACGTCGCGCAGCCGCTTTGATGTGATGCGCGGCTTCCGGTCGATTTCGGCCGGCCGGGAATTCTGTGGCCTGCACTGACGCGATTCTCGCGCTGTGTTGGTCATGCTAGCCTCGTGACTTCCAATAACAGGACGTCGCATGAACACACCTCGATTGCGCCTTCATGGCCTGACCCGGCGACGCACGATCGCGATGCTTGCCGCGCTATTGCCGATTTCGACGAGCGTGAATCACTCTGCCCTCGCGCAGACTGAAAACACCACCAGCGTCGAGTATTCCGGCACGGTCGGCGAAGCGAAGGTCGGCATGACGCTCGTGCTGCATGGGAAAGTGGCCGGCGAAGGGCATTACTTCTACTACCGCTACCTCAAGGACATTGCGCTGACTGGCCAGCAATCCGGCAGCGATCTGACGTTGCGGGAGGCGAACGGCACGTTCAATCTGCACTTCGTGGGCAATGGATCGAACGGCGCCCAGCCACTCGATTTTTCCAATAGCGTGGGCCTTGCCGGCAGTTGGAGCGGCGGCGGAAAGACCTTGCCGGTTAAACTCACTCTCGAAGGAATGTCATTCTCGGACGCGAATACCGGACACCGCTACGGGATGATCACCGACGAAACGGACGAGGCATTCGAGGCACGCGCTCAAGGCTTTTACTTCGCCGCACTGAAGGGCGACCCCAAGCAGGCAGCGCGTTTCGTTCACTTTCCGCTGCGGGTGAACTGGGGCGCGACGCATCACGAGATGATAGGTTCGGCGAATCAGCTTGCCGCCAACTGGAACCGCATCTTCACACCCAAGTATCTCGCGGCGCTACGTGACACAGTTCCGCATGATATGCCGGTGATCAAGAGCCAGTACGCGATGCTCGGTGCCGGGCTAGCTTTCTTTACGGATAAGGGTGTCGAGGTTTTGAACGCGCCGTAGTAGGCGCTGGGCGGGGTAGCGAATGTTGCAGCGCGGGCCGCTCTCTCCGTCTTTACACGCCGCGAGCGCGGGCGAACCTCGTGGGTTGCGATCGACGTCGGCACGCAACGGCTACTGGATGCCGTCGCCGACCTGGCCGTGATGTGTAATCGACGCGCCGCCATTCATATCGGCGGCGCGTCGATCGTTTTCAGCGCTTATTGGACTGTTTGTTGGCGCGCTTATTGAGCCGCTTATTGGCCCGTGTAACCGAGCGGAACAGTCGCATTGGCTTTGGCAACCGTAGCGTTGTTCGACACGATGTACTGCGGCACTTCGGTGAGAGTCAGCGCGACCTGGCCGTTGGTGTAGGCAACCGTGCTGACATTGCCGTAACCATCGATCTTCGTCACATTGCCCGACGTGCCAGCGCTGTCGACCTGCAGCGAATAGCTGGTCGAATAGCTCTGGCTATACGTGCCGTTGCTCGCCGGCCATTGCGCATTGCTGTGCGTCCACGCTGCGGTCACGACCTTGCCGTTACCCAGTTGCTGGAACCCGTACGCGAATACTCCGGCGGGCGCGCTCTTGATCCGGCCCAGCGTATTCGTGCCGTCGAGAACACGCGTCATCGTTGCGAAGGCCATCGCTTCAGGCTTCGGCGAAAGATTCGTCGCACCGAACGCGCCTTGTGCGTCGTTCAGATCGAAGAACGAGCCGTATCCCACTTCGCCCGGATAGTCCGGACCGTAGAACAGCGTCGTGACCTGCGCACCGCCGCCAAGCACGATGATGTGCGCCCGCACGCCGACTGCCGCATGTGCGAACAACTGGTTCTGCGACGGCACGTTCGGACCGTAGTTGAGACCCGGATCGTAGCTCACGCCGGCTTCCGTGAAGAAGAGCTTCATATTCGGCTTGCCTGCCTGCATGATCGACCGCAGTTGCGCCATCTGGTTGTCGAGCGCGTTGGCCTGGTTCGCCTGACTCGGATCCGAGTCCTGCAATTCAGGCGGATGGGCCGGATACGTACCCGCATTCCAATAGCCATGCGTCGCAACTGCATCGATGTAATTCCACAGACCGAGTGCGCCGAACTTCTGCAGATAGCCCGTTGTACAGGTATCGCAATTCGAAGCGAACGGATTGCCGGTGCCCATCACGACTGCGTTCGGATCGGTCGAGTGAATGCCCTGGTAAGCAGCCTTGTACATGGCGACGAAGTTCGCGTCGCTATCCGCCCAACCGAGGCTCGGTTCCCACGTTACCTGATAGTAGTTCTTTTGCTGATTCGGGTAATTGGCAGCGCGGATCAGGCTCGTATCGGTGCCGACCTTGCTCATGAAGGTCTGGAACTCAGGCATGTTCGACGGTGCATAGTAGCTGTCGTTGAACTGGCCGGTCTTCGAATCCCACGCCGGCAGTCCGTCGAGACGCACAATGCGCATCTGATCAGGATTGGCCTTGTAGAACGGATCGAGGTCATTCACGTTCGGCGTGTACGTGTTCGGACCATTGGGTTCCATGGCCGATACCTGACGGTCGTCGATCGTCCACGAGATACCCAGGGCGTGCAGCGCGGCGATGTTGCCGTTGAAGCCCTGCATGCCGAAGCGGTGCTGATCCTGGTGCGCATACGTCACGGTGCCCAGTACCGAACTGAGGTTCGGCAACACGCCGAACGTCGCGATACCCACCGGACGCGTGCCGCTCCTCGGCAACGTGCCGCCGTTCGAACGCAGGGTGGCGGTGAGTGCGCCGTAGCCCGACCACGTCGACGTACATGGAATCGTGCTGGTTTGTACGCCGGCCTTGACTGCGAAACTGCCTTGCGTCTTGATCGCGCCGTTGGAATCCGCTACGGACCAGACGACGGTATCCGCACTCGGCGCGTTCGTTGTAATCGCGAGCTTGAACGAGGCATTGTTCTGGAACACGCGCAGGCCGTCGGTGGTGGGCGTGTCGGCGCTGATCACGCCGTTCGCGGTTCCGCCGGCCGTTTGCGTCGGCGTACTGCACGACATGGTCGAGCCACCCGGCGTCGGGGACGGCGTCGCGCTCGGAGTCGGGCTCGGCGCGGGCGTCGGCGCGGGCGTCGGGGTCGGCGTCGGGGTCGGCGTCGGGGTCGGCGTCGGGGTCGGCGTCGGCGTCGGGGTCGGTGTTGGCGTCGGGGCCGGAGTCGGCGTGGGAGTCGGAGTCGGAGTCGGCGTTGCGGCAACCGCTTTAACCCAGCAAGACTTGCCATAGCCGTACGCCGGGTCCGACTGCGACACTGCGCCGACATAGCAGCCAACGCCGTTGCTGAACGTACGCGGCGCGCTCAACATCACCGAGGGCGAGGTGGGCGGAACCGCACCGAACACCACCGAGCCCGTACCGAGGAATGAGCACTTGCCATTTTCCTGCGCGCACAACTTGTATTGCTGCCCTGAGACCGTGATGGTGCTTGCCTGAGCCTGCGCGCTTTCCGCGGCAAACGATGCCAACACTGTTGCTGATGCAACGCCCAATAGTTTCAAGTATCTCGTCATTGTCCGTATGTTTCGCTAAAAGCAGGTTGTCCCCGAGAAATCAGCAAGATCGATCAGTCGTCCCGCCTTGACGTTATTGAGTCCAGAGAGAGGTGAACCTGAGAACGCGCTGACCGCGTTCATTGCTGATGAAGCTGAAGCTTTGATGTGCCGCTATCCGGTAGCGGACGCACTTGCCGTCCGCTCGCATGCCGACTTCCGCCGAACAGCGGCGTAATCGAAATTTTTCCCGGCTTCGCGCCAGCATCTATTTATTACGTTATCCTTACTATTTCATTGCGTTGCGATCATTCGTCAATCGCTACCAATGACTACGTCGAGATCTTCAACCGCGACCATTGAGCGCAACGTGCACCAACATCAGACCGTGCGTACCGATTGCGTGAAAAATTCTGCCGACGCCGGGATGAGGGATTCCGCCGATCGAATGACCGGGAAAACATCACAGGGGGTTAATGCATGCCGCTGACGCGGCTCGAACATCGGGCGAGGCTCACACTGACAGGTCAGTGCACCTCAGTTTGATCAACAAATTTCGCACCAATATGCGCGATTTAAAAATTTAGGATGACGAAAAATTAATGAAATTTTTTTCGTTCACCGTTGACAGTCCGTTATTGACGTGAACCCGTCGGCTCGACAGTGATCGAGGTGCGCCCTCGCCTCGCGAGTCGGGTTCGGAACCCAAAAACCCGATCGACCCGCGCGGATTCTCTTCGCGCGATCCCCAGCGGCAGTGATCGATCTGATGCGTCGAATTCGAAGCGTGCCACACCTTCGCCAACCCACTTTTCCTGAGAAAAGCGGCCTACCGCGGCGCAGCAACCATCCATGTAACTGTTACAGAACGGACAGTGCTCGACCTGTCTCTCCGGTATTAGTTACAGAAGTTTTTGGCAGACGAATTATAAACGTTTCATCCGCGTAACGTGTCCGGTTGAAGGGCGATAAGTGATAATTACAAAGAATTTCAATCGGAGCCGCCCGAAGTTTTTCCAAACGAGCACAAACAGAAAAGCTCTGCCTCACGCCGCCGTCGAAAACGTAAATGTTTGATTTGTCAGCAGATTGACGGAATCTTTCTTGTTCAATTTTGCGGTCGTGCAATTCTTATATTGGTAATACAAATATATGAGCGTCACTGCTAACCGCTTAGCCGAACAACAACTGCGAAATTGAGGGTAATGCAGAAATAGTGTCGCATCCTTTTTTATCAGAAATTCGCCCTCCCAGGAACCCACGGAACTGAAAATCGATGCTTCGCTGCCTTCCAAATTTACTTCGCATCACGAACTAGAGGAACGTTCCGTATAGAGTCGAATATCGCCGCGGCCGGCGACACATCCACCGATGCAGCGCCGCCACTCAGCAAGTGATGCGCATGCAGGCGTTCTCCGAGCCGACAGACCGACAGACCGACCGCAATATCCGCCGTCACTCCCAACTAGCGAAACCGCTGACGAAAATGTGGAGGCGTATTACCGAAAGCGCGGCGGAACATCACCGTAAAGGTACGCACGTCCGCGTAACCCAGATCCTGGGCGATCCGAGCCGCCGGGTGGCCGACCAGGAGTTTCGGCATGGCTTCGGCGAGACGCAGTTGCTCGCGCCACTGTCCGAAGCTCATGCCTGTCTCCTGACACTTGTCGGACTACTACCTGTTCGATACGCTGATCCCCGGCGAGAGCACGGTGACGACGGAAGCGCAAGCCTATCTCGAAGGCTTCGAAATCGCCCACAAGGCGTCGGTTCGCGACGGCGCACAGCACGCCGATCTGTCGACCGGCCAGAGCAAACGGCTCGCGCTGGTGCACGCGTATCTGGAACGCCGGCCTGTGATGGTGCTCGGCGAATGCGCCGCCGACCAGGCCCCGACCTTCCGCCGGATTTTCTATAGCGAGATCCTGTCGGACCTGAAGCGTCAGGGCAAAACGCTGATCGTGATTTCACACGACGATCGCTATTCAGCGCGGCCGCCCGCTATATCCGCTGGAAGACGGCCGCATTGTCGAAGAAGTGCGGCCTGTGCACGTGTCGGGTCATGCGCCGCTTCAGGCCAACGCATCGTGATGCGCCGCGTGCCGCCGAAGCCGAAGCCGAAGCCGAAGCCGAAGCCGAAGCCGAGGCCGCGGTCGCTGCGCATCAGCCCATTGCCTATCGCGCCGCCGTCGCGAACAACACCGGATCGTTGCGATACAGGTCCGGGAACATCCGCTTCAAGTCAGTCACTTTCGGCAGATCGTTGATCGCGATGTACGGATAGTCCGGATGCAGCGCAAGGAAGTTCTGGTGATAACTTTCCGCCGGATAAAAGCCCTTGAAGTCTTCCACGCGAGTCACGACTTTCGCCGAGAACACATGAGCGTTGTCGATCTGCGTGATATACGACTGCGCGATACCGCGCTGCGCTGCATTCACCGGAAAAATCGCCGAGCGATATTGCGAGCCGTGATCGGGGCCCTGATAGTCCAACTCGGTAGGATTGTGCGCGACCGAGAAGAATATCTGCAGCAAACGTCCGTACGTGATCTGCGTCGGGTCGTAAGTGATCTGCACCGACTCCGCGTGTCCGGTATCACCCTCGCTGACGGTTTCGTATTGCGCCGTGGATGCCACGCCGCCACTGTACCCCGAGGCAACCTGCTTCACGCCGCGCACGTGTTCGAACACGCCTTGCACGCCCCAGAAGCAGCCACCCGCGAACACCGCCGTTTCGCTATGCGTCGCGGCGGCTTTTTCGTCCTGTACGGGCGCGGGAATCTTCGTCGCGGCTTCAGCCGAATGCGCCACGTGCTGCGCGGCCACGACGCCGAGAGCAACGACGACGAGGCCCATGATTCGAGTGACGGAGAAACGCTTCCGCAGCGACGCTGTGCTGTTAGATATCGTGCGCATGGTCAGTCCTTTTGGTCAGTTGAGAGTTGAGGCGACGCTCGCGCCGGCTCAGCCGAACGTGAAGGCGAACGCCTGCACGCCCGGGTCCAGAAACTCGATCGAGAAAGTGTGATCCCCGACTTCGCCGGTTTGCCGCACCAGTTGATAGAGACGCTGTCCGGTCACGGTGCCGCTGCCATCGGCGGCGACGTCGGTGCCGTGCGACGCGCCGGGCGCGGCGCCGTCGACGCTCACGCGAAACCGCACCGGTTTACCGTCCTTGCCCGGACCGAGCACCAGATGCAGGTCGCGCGCATGAAAGCGATACACGATGCGTCCCGACGGCGCCACGAGCGTGGCGTGCTCCGCGCCCACGTTCCATGAGCCGGCGAGGCCCCAGTCGTTGACGCCAGGTTGCGACGGCGCTGCATACGTGTGCGTCTTGTCCGCCACTTCCCCGCCCGGCGACACGAAATTCTCCGCCCGCTGATAACCGACGTAGGTTTCCGGCGATTGCATGTCGGCGTTGTCCGCCGCCGCCTGCACGCCTTGTGCACCGTTGCTTGCAATACCGATCGCGACCTTCGATGCATTCGCGTGGCCCGCTTCGGTCAGCAACTGCTGGATCACCTTCTCCGATTCCGCGTAATCGCCTTCGCCGAAATGGTGATAACGGATCTGCCCTTTCGCATCGACAAAATAGTGCGCGGGCCAGTACTGGTTATTCAGCGCGCGCCAGATTGCGTAGTTGTTGTCGATCGCGACGGGATAGTCGACGCCGAGGTCGCGCGTGGCCTTCTTCACGTTGTCGATATTGCGTTCGAAGGCGAATTCCGGCGCATGCACGCCGATCACGACGAGCCCCTGGTCCTTGTACTTCTGCGCCCACGCTTTGACATACGGCAGCGAACGCAGGCAGTTGATGCACGAGTACGTCCAGAAATCGATCAGCACGACTTTGCCGCGCAAGTCCTGCGTGGTGAGCGGCGGCGAATTCAGCCATTGGACCGCGCCGTTCAACGAGGGCAGCACGCCTTCGACCGGCAGCGGCGCCGCCTCGGCGGCAGTGCGCATCATCGCGCCGCCGGACGCCACGGAGGAATTCGCATCGGCGCTAGCGGCCGGTTGGGGCGCGGGGTTGGCGCTCGCCATCGCGGCGCCGGACGCACCGGCCGGATTGCCGGCGACCGGCGCTTTGCCCGGGGCCGCGTTCGGCGACAGCTTATCGACGAGTTTCTGTTCGAGACCGCCAGTCGCGACTGTCGAGACACGAGCGAGTATGCCGGTGTCGAAACCGAGCGCGATCGCCGCCACGCCACACAACATCAACGCGCCGATGCCGCGGCGGATCCATTCGCCCGCGCCCAGCGAACGCTTCATCGCCGTGAACACCTTGCCGCCGATCAGCAGCGCCACCGCCAGCGAAGTCGCCGCACCGGCCGCGTAGGCCGCCAGCAGCAACGTCGTGCCGACGCTCGCGCCGCGCAATGCCGCGCCCGTCAGCACGAGACCAAGAATCGGACCGGCGCACGGCGCCCACAGCAGGCCGGTGGCAATGCCGAGCAGGAACGACGAACCCGCGCGGACCTGCTGACCGTCGGCCTGCGCGAAATTCGACAGGCGATTTCCGGCGCTGACGAGGGGCCGCATCAGATGATCGGCGAAGCGCGGGAACAGCAGCGTCAGCCCGAAGATCGCGAGCAGTGCGATAGCCAGCCAGCGGCCGTACTGGTTGGCTTGCGTGACCCAGCCGCCGCCCACCGCGGCAAGCGTCGCGACGAGGGCGAAGGTCAGCGCCATGCCCGCCAGCAAGGGCAATCCGCTGCGTACGAAAGGCTGGTCGGCGCGCGCGAAAACGAAGGGCAGCACCGGCAGGATGCACGGGCTGAGAATCGTAAGAGCGCCGCCGAGATAGGCGAGAACGATGAGTAACATGTCAGTTCCGAACGTTCGTTTAGGTCGGTTAAAGTGGGCACGCTGGCTCAGGCGGCAGCCGGTGTGCAGTTCATCCAAAGCCTGATACTGCGGAAAGTGCCCACATCCTAGAGCGCCGCCGGTGTCGAAGTCCTCACGAAAAGTTAAATTAAATGTGATAACTCGCTGCCGGGAAATTTTGCACAATGGCGCAAGGGCCGCTTTTCCCGGCGGCCATGCCCGGCCCTCCTCCTCAACCACGCTCTGAACCGCGGCTCTGCTCACCATGGACAATCTGAAGCGCATCCTGATCGTCGAAGACGACGTCGACATCGCCAACGTACTGAGCCTGCATTTGCGCGACGAGCGCTATGAAGTCGTGCACAGCGCCGACGGCAATGAAGGGCTGCGCCTGCTGGAACAAGGCGGCTGGGACGCGCTGGTTCTCGATCTGATGCTGCCCGGCGTCGACGGCCTCGAAATCTGCCGGCGCGCCCGCGCGATGACGCGCTATACGCCGATCATCATCACCAGCGCGCGTTCGAGCGAAGTGCACCGGATTCTCGGCCTCGAACTCGGCGCGGACGACTATCTCGCCAAACCGTTCTCCGTGCTCGAACTGGTGGCGCGCGTGAAGGCGCTGCTGCGCCGCGTCGACGCGCTGGCGAAAGATTCGAAACTCGAAGCCGGCAGTCTGCGCATCGCCGGGTTGTCGATCGACCCGCTCACGCGCGAGGCCGCCGTCGACGGCAAGCCGATCGAACTCACGCCGCGCGAATTCGACCTGCTGTACTACTTCGCGCAGCATCCCGGCAAAGTGTTCTCGCGCATGGACCTGCTCAATGCGGTGTGGGGCTATCAGCACGAGGGCTACGAACACACCGTCAACACCCATATCAACCGTCTGCGCGCGAAGATCGAGGCCGATCCGGCCCAACCCGAGCGCATCCTGACCGTCTGGGGACGCGGCTACAAGCTCGCCGTGCCCGGCGAGCCACCCGCGCCCGCCGGCGCACCGAAGGACCCATCGTGAATCTGACGCTGACCCAGCGGCTCTCGCTCGTTTTCTCCGTGCTGTTGCTGGCATGCTGCGGCGCGTCGGCCTTCCTGCAAATCCGATCGAGCGATCTGCACGAGAAGGAAGTGATACAGAGCCTGTCGCGCAATCTCGCCGACCATATCGCTCATGGCAATTCGCTGATGGATGCCAACGGCTTGCGGCCCGACGCAGTCCGGCAATTGTTCGGCCAGCTGATGAGGGTGAATCCGAGCGTCGAGGTCTATCTGCTGGACAACCAGGGGCGCATCAAAGGCGACGATGCGCCCGCGGGACACGTCAAGCGCGAGCAGGTGAATCTTGCTCCGATCCGACAGTTCATCGCAGGCGAGGCACTGCCGATTCTCGGCGACGACCCGCGCAGCGTCGATGGTAAAAAGGTGTTCAGCGCCGCGCCGCTGCAACTGAGCGGACAGGCGCCGTCCGGCTATATCTACGTGGTCCTGCTCGGCGAGGAACACGACGCGCTCGCCGCGCGCGTGGCGGCCAGTTCCGTGCTGCGCACGACCTTGTGGTCGATGGCGCTGGTCGCCCTGTTGGGATTGCTCGCCGGTTTGACCGCATTCGGCCTGATCACGCGGCCGCTGCGCCGGCTGACCGACGCCATGCGCCGCTTCGATGCGGAGGGCGAGCCCGACACCCAGCCGAGCGTGCCGCGTTCGTCGCCGGCCGGCCGGCGCGGCGCAATTGCCGGGGGCGCCGCGCCGGTGGCGCCGCTGGCGCCCC
>NZ_JAQQEG010000092.1:0-10385 GCF_046027395.1 Paraburkholderia dipogonis
ACCGACCCGGAGCCGCCGTTCGTTACGTCGCAGCCGCAACGGCTGCTTCAGATCCTGATGCGGCCATAGAAGCAGTCATATCTCAAGACGAGTTTTTGGCCGTTCGCGGTCCCTTGCGCGACCGGTTGAAAGTGTATCCATTTTGTCTCCCGTACCAGACGTTCGCGGGTGATGAACACGATTGTCGGAGGCGACAGGCCTCGTCGCACTGTCCGAGCAGGGAGAGTCGACTGTTGAGCGGCGGATGTCTGCGCCGGGCGTCATGGCGGCTTGCGGTTGCGAGGTTTCGGTGATTCGACGACTGGATGGCGACCGCAACGTTCGAAGGCCCAAGGCGCAGCGCAATCATTTCAAATGGCTGTTGCGCCAGTCACGCGGCGTCACGCCAAAGCGTGAATTAAACCAGTTCGTGAAGGAACCCTGCTGTGCATAGCCTAGGAGTGCGGAAACCCGCCCGATGGGATAGCGTGGGTTGCCCATATAGCGCACGGCAAGTTCGCGCCTGACTTCCTCGACCAGACGCGAGAAGCTGGTATGCGCCAGTTCAAGCTGGCGCTGCATGGTGCGAACGCTCAGACGCAAATGGCGCGCAACCAGTTCGACGGTGGCCTGCTCGAGGGGCAGCAGCAAGTAGATTGCCTTGCGCACTTCCAGCGCGGTCGAGTCGACACCCGTCACGTTGAGCGAATCCGCGAGGCTCTCGGCATATCGCACCAGTTCCGGGTCAGCGGCGGGATTCGGGTAGTCGAGCTCGGCGGCGGCACACACAAAGCCATTGAAATCGCTGCCGAACTCCAACGGACAGCCGAAAAATCGTCGATGAAACGTCAGGTCTTTCGGCCCCTGATGAACGAAATGCACGGAGCGTGGTTTCCAGTGATCGCCGAGCAAGGCGCTCGAGTGGCGCCACAGAACTCCGACCGCGAGTTCGATCGCCTGATTCGTTGGGGTACCCGGTTCGACGACCAGTTCTTCACGGATGGTCACCGTTTCGCCTACGTCCTCGACGTACACAGCGAGAGCTTCGTTCAATAGATGCCGGTATTCGGCTGTCGCCAGCAACACCTCGCGTAGCGTGCGCTTGTGCGCGAGCAGGACATTTACCACACCCGTACCGAACGTCTGCCGGGTCTCGGCCATCTGCAGCGCGAAAGTCGGACATGACGCCTTTTCGGCGGTAAGTTCCAGCAGCCGGCACGCGGCGGCTGCCGGAATGCGATCGTCCGGATTTGCAAGCGCCGCGGTATCGATCCCGACTTGCTGCGCAAGCTCGACCGGGTTCAGTCCGACCCGCCGCGTCACATCGAAGTAGCCGTTCATGGCTACCGACCGCAGCATCGATTCCATCGTTATGCCTCCGCACGCGCCTTACGGGCAACGCCTTACCGTCCGGTCATGAAATGCCCGCCGCGCACAAATATCGGTGTTAACGCGCAGTGGCATGAAATGCTAAAAAGATGGCGCCCAATCACAAAAGTGTACTGCAGGATTGCCGTATCGTGCGATCTCAACGGTTCATCATGTTCCGACCAGTTTTGAAGCGGCTAGCTGTGTCGCGAGCGTCGGAATACCGTCCCCTTACTGGAGAACACGATGCAATTCCTCGACGATTCGCTGCACCCCGAGAACCAGGACAAGGTTGTCATCACAACGGCTCCGTACGGCCCGGAATGGATGCCCGAGGATTTTCCGGAAGACATTCCGGTGACAATGGAAGAGCAGATCCAGAAGGCCGTCGACTGCTACAACGCCGGCGCGACCGTCCTGCACCTGCACGTGCGTGAACTGGATGGCAAGGGCTCCAAACGCCTGTCAAAATTCAACGAACTGATCGCGGGTGTGCGCGCGGCCGTGCCGGACATGATCATCCAGGTCGGTGGCTCGATCTCGTTCGCGCCGGAAGACGACGGGCAGGCCGCAAAGTGGCTGTCGGACGACACCCGCCACATGCTGGCCGATCTCGACCCGAAGCCCGATCAGGTGACCGTGGCGATCAACACCACGCAGATGAACATCATGGAGTTGCTCTATCCGGCGTACCTGGAAGGCACGTCGCTGTCCAATCCCGCGCTCATGGCCGCCTACAGCGAAATGACGGTGCCCGCGGGTCCGGCCTGGGTCGAGGAGCACCTGCGCCGCCTGCAGGCCTCGGGCATCCAGCCGCACTTCCAGCTCACGGGCATCCATGCGCTCGAAACACTCGATCGCCTCGTGCGCAAGGGTGCCTACAAGGGTCCGCTCAACCTGACGTGGATCGGTATCGGCGGTGGCTTCGACGGCCCTAACCCGTTCAACTTCGTCAACTTCGTTCACCGCGCGCCGGACGGCTGCACGCTCACGGCCGAGTCGCTGCTCAAGAACGTATTGCCGTTCAACATGATGGCGATGGCCATGGGCCTGCATCCTCGCTGCGGCATCGAAGACACGATCATCGACCAGCACGGCAACAGGATGACTTCGCTGCAGCAGATCGAACAGTGCGTGCGGGTGGCGCGCGAACTCGGCCGCGAGATTGCCTCCGGCAAGGAAGCGCGCGACATCTACCGCATCGGTGTGCAGTACGAGACGGCCGACGAAACGCTCGCGGCCAACGGCATGGCGCCGAATCGCAAGGCCGGCGTGAAGAACCTGCCGCTACGCGCAGCATAAAGGCTCCCCTTTGCCCTCCAGGGCAAAGGCGGTCGCCAACGAGCTGGACACGAAGGAGACGACTCATGTTCACCCATGCCGAGCCCACCACGGCCGACGTTTCGACAACGCCAAAAGACGTGCCCGCGTATGCGTGGGTGGTATTTGCCCTGACCGTGGGCTTGCTGCTCTCCGACTACATGTCGCGGCAGGTGTTGAATGCGGTGTTTCCGATGCTCAAGGCCACATGGAATCTTTCGGACACCCGGCTGGGTTCGCTGAGCAGTGTGGTCGCGCTGATGGTCGGCGTGCTCACCTTTCCGCTGTCGGTGCTCGCCGACCGCTGGGGCCGCGTGAAAAGCATTGTCCTGATGGCGGCGCTGTGGAGTCTCGCGACGCTCGGCTGTGCACTCTCGACGAACTATAACGAAATGCTGCTCGCGCGCGCCTTCGTCGGTATCGGTGAAGCCGCGTATGGCAGTGTCGGCATTGCGGTTGTCCTGAGCATCTTTCCGGCACGGCTGCGCGCGACGCTCACCGCCGCGTTCATGGCCGGCGGCGCGTTCGGTTCAGTGCTGGGCATGGCGCTAGGCGGTGCGGTTGCGGCTCACCTGGGCTGGCGCGCGGCGTTCGGTGCAATGGCGGCCCTGGGGATCATGCTGGTCGTTGTCTACCGGTTCGCCATCACCGAAAAGCGGCTCGCGCCGCTGCAACCGGCAAACGTGGGCCGTCGGACGCAGGGCGCCGGCGTGCGCATGAGCCTGCGCGCGCTGATGAAAGGACTCTTTTCTACAAAGTCGGTTGTGTGTGCCTACGTCGGCAGCGGCATCCATCTGCTGGTTCCCGCAGCGGTATGGGCGTGGATGCCCAGCTTTCTGAACCGCTACTACGGCATGCCCGCCGGCAAGGCGGCCATGAGCGCGGCCGTGTTCGTGCTGGCCACTGCGCTCGGCATGGTGGTGTGCGGAAATCTGACCGACCGGCTCAGCAAGCATGCGCGGGAAAGGAAGTGGAGTACGGCTGTCGCCTTCTGCCTGATCTGCTTCGTGCTGCTCACGATCGGTTTCCGGATGCCGGCGGGTCCGGCACAGCTCGTCGTGATTGGCGCCGGCATGTTCTTCTGCGCAGGCGCGACCGGCCCCTCAGGCGCGATGGTGGCGAACCTCACCCCACCGTCGATCCATGCGTCGGCGTTTGCCACGTTGACGTTGGCGAATAACCTGCTGGGCCTGGCACCTGCTGCCATCCTGACGGGCATTGTGGCTGACCGGATCGGGCTGCTCGGCGCGTTGCAACTCGTGCCGTTTGCGCCGCTCGTCGCGGCGGCCGCCTTCTTCATCGGCAAGCGGAACTATGGCGTCGACCTCGATCGCGTGAGTGCCCTGCGCGAACAGGCCAGCGCTGACCCAAGGGTCACCGGCAAGCTTAGGCCTGGCAAGTGAACCTGAGAACGGGACGGACACCACCGTCGCCGACCAAATTTAAGTTTGTAGTTCGAGTAAAGGATAGGAGATTCGAAAATGGCGAAAGCAGTGCGTTTCCATGAGACCGGCGGTCCCGAAGTTTTGCGCTATGAAAACGTTGAAGTGGGCGACCCCGGTCCCGGGCAGGTTCGCTTGCGGCATGAGGCAGTGGGCCTGAATTTCGCCGACACCTACTTCCGCAGCGGCCTCTACCCCGTGCCGATGCCTGCAGGCATGGGTGTCGAGGCTGCAGGTGTGGTCGAGGCAATTGGTTCCGATGTGATCAACGTCGCGGTCGGCGATCGCGTGACCTACACCGGCTTTCTCAACACACTCGGCGCCTACAGTACCGAACGCCTGGTCCCGGCGGCTCCGCTCATCAAGCTGCCGGAGGTGATTTCCTGCGAAACGGCTGCCGGCATGACGATGCGAGGCCTGACCTCGTCGTACCTGATGCGCCGCATCCACGATTTCAAGGCGGGTGACACCATCCTGCTGCATGCCGCCGCCGGCGGTGTTGGCCTGATTGTGTCGCAATGGGCGAAGCTGCTGGGTCTCACCGTAATCGGCACGGTTTCGAACGAGGCCAAGGGCGAGGTGGCCCGCGTGCATGGCTGCGACCACATCGTCTACTACGGCCGCGAGGACGTCGCGAAGCGCGTGCGCGAACTGACCAACGGCGTCGGCGTGGACGTCGTGTTCGACAGCGTCGGCAAGGATACCTTCGAGGCGTCGCTCGATTCGCTCAGGCGCCGTGGCCTGATGGTCTGCGTCGGTACCGCGTCCGGTCCGATCCCGCCGTTCAATCCGCAGATTCTGGCAATGAAGGGCTCGCTCTACCTGACGCGTCCCGCGCTGGCGGACTATATCGCCGACCCCGCCGAGAAGGACGAACTCGCCGGCGAACTCTTCGGGCATGTCGCCGCAGGCCGCATCAAGATCGAACTCAACCAGCGTTACGCGCTTGAGGAAGCGGCGCAGGCCCACCGCGACCTTGAATCGCGCAAGACGACGGGCTCGTCGGTCTTCGTCATCTGAGGAGAACGCCATGCGAATCGAACAATTAACGTGCGCGATCGGCGCCGAACTGGTCGGTGTGAACCTTGCCGATGCCATCGACGATGACGGCCTGTTCGCCGGGATCCGCGCGGCACTGCTCAAACACCGGGTGCTGTTCCTGCGTGACCAGGACATCTCGCGCGCGGAGCATGTTGCATTCGCGCGCCGTTTCGGTGAACTGGAGGACCATCCTGTCGCCGGCAGCGACCCGGAACATCCGGGCCTCGTGCGCATCTACAAGAACCCGGATCAGCCCAACGACCGGTATGAAAACGCGTGGCACGCGGATGCCACCTGGCGCGAGGCGCCGCAGTTCGGCGCTGTCCTGCGCTGCGTGGAATGCCCGCCAGTCGGCGGCGACACGATGTGGGCAAACATGGTCCTCGCCTACGAGAACCTGCCAGACCACATCAAGACCCAGATCGCGGACCTGCGCGCCCGCCACAGCATCGAGGCGAGCTTCGGCGCCGCGATGCCGATCGAAAAACGTCTCGCTCTTAAGGCGCAATTCCCGGACGCGGAGCATCCCGTTGTGCGCACGCACCCGGAGACCGGCGAGAAGGTGTTGTTCGTGAACGCCTTCACCACCCATTTCACCAATTACCACACGCCGGCGCGCGTGCGCTTCGGGCAGGACGCCAATCCGGGCGCGGGTGAGCTGCTGCGCTATCTCATCAGCCAGGCCTGCATCCCCGAGTACCAGGTCCGCTGGTGCTGGAAACCCAACAGCATCGCGATCTGGGACAACCGCAGCACTCAGCACTATGCAGTGATGGACTACCCGCCGTGTCACCGCAAGATGGAGCGCGCCGGAATTGTCGGTGACAAGCCGCTATGACACCGACCATTCTGATGGTGCCGGGCTTGCGCGACCACGTCGCGGAGCATTGGCAAACGCTGCTGGCGCAGAGGCTGCCCAAAGTGGCCTCAGTGCCGCCGCTCGAGCACGACAAACTCAGTTGCGCGGCACGCGTCGCGGCGCTCGATGCTGCCCTCGCGAAAATCGATGGTCCGGTGCTCCTGGTCGCGCATAGCGCGGGCGTGATGATCACGGTGCATTGGGCCCAGCATCACAGCCGCAAGATTCACGGCGCACTGCTCGCCGCTCCGGCCGATCTCGAGACGTTGCTGCCGGCAGGCTACCCGGCCTTCGACGTGCTCGCTCAGAACGGCTGGCAGCCGATTCCACGAAAGCCGCTGCCGTTTCCGAGCATCGTCGGTGCGAGCCGCAACGATCCGCTCGCGCAATTCGAGCGCGCCGCGGCGATGGCGAAGGACTGGGGCAGCCGGCTCGTCGACCTTGGCGAAGTCGGTCACCTGAATCCGGCTGCAGGGTTCGGTGAATGGCCGACGGCAGAGACACTGATCCATGAACTCGTCTGATCAGATACCGCTTGGCGCGGTCGATGAACTCGCGCCAGGCCGGCGCAAACTGGTCTTCGTCGATGGCCGCAGCATCGTCCTGTTCAATATCGACGGCACGATCCACGCGATTGACGACTCGTGTCCGCACCAGGGAGCCTCGGTCGCAAACGGTCAGCTGGAGGGGTGCGTGCTGCGCTGCCCGGCCCACGGTCTGCGCTTCGACCTGCGCACCGGCTGCATGCCGGGCGTAGCCGGGTTGAGCCTGACGACTTTCCCGGTCCGGGTCATCGACGGAAAGCTGTTCGTGAGTCTCGACGATCCGGCCGCCAGTCCCGCGCAGGCATCGGGATGCAATGCGGCACCGTGATCCAGGCCGCGCCGGAACATGCAGTCATTCAGGGGAACAAGGATGCAAGGTTTGATGATGCAGCAACCGCTACTGGTTGCGTCGCTGCTCACGCACGCTGAACGCCACCACGGCGAACAGGAAATCGTGTCACGACGGGTCGAAGGCGACATTCACCGGTATCGGTACCGCGAATTTGCGCAACGCGCTCGCCGCATGGCAAATGCCCTCGCAGGCCTCGGCATCCAGCAGGGCGAACGGGTCGGGACGCTGGCGTGGAACGGCTACCGTCACATGGAACTGTACTTCGCGGTGTCCGGGGCCGGGTCCGTATTGCATACGCTCAATCCCCGTCTGCATGTCGATCAGCTCGCGTACATCATCGAGCACGCGGAAGATCGCGTCGTGTTCTTCGACTTGACGTTTCTACCGCTGATCGAGAGCGTCGCGCCGCGGGTCAAGGGCCCGAAGGTCTTCGTCGCAATGACCGACCGAGCGCATATGCCACAAGACCATGGCCTGTCCACGAAGCTGCTGTGCTACGAGGATCTCATCGACGGTCACGGCGACGCTTTCGACTGGCCATTGCTGGACGAAAACAGCGCGTCGTCGCTGTGCTACACGTCCGGGACGACCGGCCATCCGAAGGGAGTGCTATACAGCCACCGCTCGACCCTACTGCACACCTACGCGGCGGCGCTGCCGGATTCGCTGAACTGTTCGGCGCGCGATGTGATCCTCCCGGTCGTGCCGATGTTCCATGTGAACGCGTGGGGACTGCCGTATATCGGCTGCATGGTGGGTGCGAAGCTGGTGTTTCCGGGGCCGGCACTGGACGGCAAATCGCTCCATGACCTGATCGAGGACGAACAGGTCACGCTGTCGGCCGGCGTGCCGACCGTCTGGCAGGGACTGCTTGCGCATGTCGACGCGATCAGGGGTTCGTTTTCGTCGATGAAGCGCACGATTATCGGCGGCGCGCCTTGTCCGACCGCGATGACGATGGCATTCCAGACGCGCCATCGCGTCGATGTACTGCACGCATGGGGCATGACGGAATTGAGCCCGGTCGGCACGGTCTGCAGTTTCAAGGCGCATCAGGTATCTCTGCCTGTAGAGGAGCGCTACGCGCTCCAGGCGAAGCAGGGGCGCGCGCTGTTTGGCATCGACATGAAAATCGCCAACCCCGCAGGCAATGATTTGCCGTGGGACGGCACCGCAACGGGTGACCTCTTCGTGCGCGGTCATTGGGTCACGCAGGCGTACTTCGGCCATGACGGCAGAACACCGCTGTACGACGGCTGGTTCCCGACTGGCGACGTGGCAAAGATCGATCCCGACGGCTTCATGCAGATCACGGATCGCAGCAAGGACGTCATCAAGTCCGGCGGGGAATGGATCAGTTCGAGCGACATTGAAAACGTCGCGTATCTGCACCCCGAAGTCACGACGGCGGTCTGCATCGCCGCGCGGCATTCGAAGTGGGACGAGCGACCACTGCTGCTAATCGTGAAGAAGCCCGGCAGCACGCTCGCTGCGGACGAACTGCTGACGTTCTTCGACGACCGGGTTGCGAAATGGTGGAAGCCGGACGCCGTGGTGTTCGTCGACTCGGTGCCGCTCGGCGCAACGGGCAAGGTGCTCAAGAACCGGTTGCGCGATCAGTTCGGCGATTACTACCTGTCGGCGTGAGACACCGACCTGGCAACAACACAGTTTCATTCAAGCAGTAAGCAATAAACCATAAGCTGCCGGGTCCACCCGGCGCGCCTCAAATCTGGAGGAGACACAATGAAATTGAAGTCGAGTATCCTGGCAGTGCTGATAGTTTTTTCGGCGACGGCCCATGCCCAGTCGTCGGTTACGCTCTATGGCGTACTCGACACTGGACTCCTTTATCAGAGCACCTCGGCCGCAACGTTTCAGCCGACCGCGCGCAACCAGGGACATGTTTATCAACTCAAGGACGGCGGCATCTATGCCAGCTACTGGGGCTTGAAGGGAAGCGAAGACATCGGCGGCGGCTACAAGATCACGTTCAAGCTGCAAGGCACGTTCAACACCACGAACGGCAAGTTCGGGCTGTCCGACACGCCGGGCACGACTGCCCTCTTCAACCAGTTTGCGACGATCGGGGCAACCGGGCCGTTTGGCACGTTCGACGCCGGCCGGCAGATCATCCCGATGATCTATGCGATGGCGGAAACGGACGTACGCGGCGCACAGTATTTCGGCAGCATCCTGACTGCGTGGCTGGGCGTGAATCAGGCGGCCGGCTGGCCCGGCACCAGCACGAACGCGCCAATCGGCGCCCTGTATGACAGCAACGCGCTGGTCTACACTTCGCCGAAATTCTACGGCGCGTCGCTTGCGCTCGAGTTCGCGCCGGGCGGGGTCGCGGGACAGTTCCAGGGTGGCACGCGCGAGTCGGCCGTGCTCAAGTATTCGAATTACGGTCTGAACCTGTCCGCGGTGTACTACAACGGGCATGACACTAACCCGTATCCGCTCACTTACCCGGCGGCTCCGGCTATACCGGCGACCGGCCTGAACAATAACCGCTTCTACTATTTTGGTGCGATGTACACGATCAGCGGCTTTTCGGTATCCGCCTCGTACGCTATTGGCAGGAACCCGGCGAAGAGCAATAGCGCCGACTTCGAAATGGCGTCGGGTGGCCTTGGCTATCAGTTCAGTCCCGCCTTCAGGATCACGTCCGGCTACTACTACTTGAAGGACCGGAACAATTCCGCGAATCATTCGAGCGAATTCGCAGTAGGTGCGGAGTACAACCTGTCCCTGAGGACCAAGGCGTACGCGCAGGTCGGGTATGTCAACAACAGGGGGACGATGAACCAGACGATCATTTATGGAGCCCCGGTTGCGCCGGGTGCCTCC
This sequence comes from Paraburkholderia dipogonis, assembly GCF_046027395.1. Classification (GTDB taxonomy): domain Bacteria; phylum Pseudomonadota; class Gammaproteobacteria; order Burkholderiales; family Burkholderiaceae; genus Paraburkholderia; species Paraburkholderia dipogonis_A. Next base: position 9,760 of record NZ_JAQQEG010000092.1, read on the forward strand.
ACCACTGCGGCCATGGTCGGCATTCGCCATGCCTTCTGATTCCGTCACTTTCATGAACCGGAGTAATCCATGAAAACAATCCACGCACTCGAATTGGCAATCGCCGCATGGTTCGTTACCGCTTCCACGACGGCGTGGTCCCAGACCGGTGACGCAGCCAGTGCGCCCGCCAGTGCGCAGGGTGCGTCCGTGATCGCGGCATCGGGCGCGGTGGCTCCCGCGGGCAGGAAAGCGGACCGCGCCCTGCGCCGCAGGGTCTATGCCGCCATCGGGAAGGACAAGGAAATCAGCGCCGGAGACATCAGTGTCATCGCGAAAGACGGTGCGGTGACACTGAATGGCACGGTCATGGAAGCTGCCCAGATCGGCAAGGCCGAGTCGATCGTCAAGGGCGTTTCCGGAGTGACATCGGTGACCAACAAGCTGGCGGTGAAGAAACCGTTTGGCGGCATGTAAACTGCCATAGTCAAGCACGGAGCGCGGTGAGGCCGAAGACAACTGGTCATGCCGACTTCTACCAATCCGTGGCGATGTCCGATAAGGCGACCTCGCGCAGCCACCGCCTCCTTGCGAGCCCGAAGCGGACGCTCAAACGGCTTGGGTTGCATCTCGTCCAACGTCTGTAA
>NZ_JAQQEG010000093.1:0-9507 GCF_046027395.1 Paraburkholderia dipogonis
GGGGGCCCCCCCCCCCCGCCCCCCCCGCCTTTTTATTTCCGGAAGGGAAAATCGCGCGCTTGCTCGCGAGGCCAATGATCGCACATGGGCGTCCTTCCACTTACGACGCACTTTTTTCAAGAACTACCCGCTCACGGCTCCGCACAAACAAAGCTGCTGGCGAAATTCACATTGCCCTTGCCGATGTAGCGCGGAAACAGCGGATAGCGGCACAACGGACGCGAGCGTCCATTGGTTGCCGCCGCGATATCGGTTGCCGTCAAAGTCTCGGGCGATGCCCCTCGCGTCACCCAGTTATCGAGCGCGCCCAGCAGATCGACCGATGGAATGAACACGCCGCTGCCGTGCTGGAATCCCGGCACCATGTACAAGCGCATGAAACTATTGACCTGATCGATGCCGAACCGGTCGACCAGCGTGTCGTAATAGGCGATCGTCTGGTTCGGGCTGATGACTTCGTCGGCGAGGCCTTGCAGCGTGATGAGCTTGCCGCCGCGCGCAATGTAGCGCGTGAGGTCGGGGTTCATCGCGCCGATCGTCTGCGACAGCGCGACCAGTTGCGCACGATATTTGCCGGGGTGTTGCGGGTCGAACCTGAGCGAGTCGAAGCTGGCGTCCCGTGTGACGAAATAGCGGATGTAGCCGTCGCCTTGCGCGAACAGGTAGCCGTTGGCGAAGAACGTCGGCACCGTCAAGCGCTCCGGCTGATGCGCGAGGCCGAGCAGGCCGGACAGGTGCGTGCCCTGAAAAATGTTGTAGCCGCTATAGCTGTCGACGTCCCACGCCAGACGATAAGGCAAGGAGAGCCCATCGCGCATCACGAGCAAGGTGGAGAGTTGCGTGTTCGTGAGGCATTCGTCGTGCGAAGGCGTGCGTCCGCTGCAGCGCAACGAATCGACGATCTCTGCTTCGCGCTCACGGCACGCGGCGACGTCGCTGACGATGCCGTCCGCCGCGCCGTCGAGCCGGTCGCACGTGGCGAGCGTCCGTTGATAGACGTGTTCCAGCAACAACGGCGGAATGAAGCCGCCGGGCGTGTTGTATTCTGCCTGGCCGAGTTTCACGCCGAGCAGACGCACGCCGGAAAAATTGAGTGCGGGCGAATTGGCGATCACGCCGTCGTAGTCGTCGGGAAAGCGCTGCATCACGGTGTAGCCTTCGCGGCCGCCGGTCGAGCCGCCCGCGAAATACATCCGTTGCGGCGGGCGGCCGTACGCGCGTGCAATCAGGGCAAGCGCCGCATCATGGGTTTTCTTCAGATGCGCAAAGCCGAAGTTCGTGACCGCCTCGTCGACGAGGCCGAACACGGCGACCGATGAATCGCCGACGTGCCCCGAGTCGTCGCCGAACGTCGCGTAGCCTTGCGCGAGCGGCGCGCGGTTCGGCGAAAACGGCATCACGCCCGTGCCGCTCACCACCACGCCGTTATAACCGCCGCCGCCGATCTGCAGCGCGCGGCCATTCCAGCGGCGCGGCAAATTCAGATCGAAACGGATATCGGGCGTGGTGGCGTTGAACCCTTTGATGCGGCCGGTGATGCGGCAATACTCGCCGCCTTGCTGATTGCCGGGCGCGGTGGCGCTCACCATCGCCGCGCTTTCGATCTGCACGCCGGCGGTCGGCAACGCAATGAGTTCGGGCTGCAGAACGGCGCCCGCCAATTCCGCACAGCGCATGGCGAGCGGCGCTTCCTTGAGAGCGGCGAGCGCCGGGTGAGCGGCGAGCCACAATATCGCGCCGACCACGTGGATGACCGCGCGCGAGTTCCGCGCGACACGCGCTCGGCGCCGACGTGACCTCATCCGTAACCCGCGCCATTGGCGGCCGTCGCCGACTGCTGCCCTCGCCAGCCGCGCCAGCCGCGCGCGATCATCAGCACGGCGCCGATGGCGACGAGATCGCCGCCCAGACCGATCAGCACGCCGCGAAAGCCATGAAACATATGCGGCGTCGCCGTATCGACGATCAGCGAAACCAGTGTGCCCGCAACGAAACACACGAGCCCCGTGCGGCCGACCGTGACTACGGCAGGCAGCCGCCGCGCGAGCCACGCGATGCTGCCCATGCGCACGAACTGCGCGGCGAGCCAGGCAATGACGATGAAGTTGATCACGCGGTCCGGAGAAAGATTCTGTTTAAACGTGCCGGGCAACGGTTGCGTCAGCACGAAAAGCTTGACGATAGCGAACGCCAGCACCGCGACCGCCGCGACCCACGTGAACCAGCGCGCGGTACGGCTTGCGTGAAAGCGCTCGCTGATGGGCTGCACCCGGCAGAGAATCCCGAGCACGAACATCAGCTGCCATGCAAACGGATTAAAAGCCCAGTCGGCCACGTCGTCAATGCTGAATAATGCGGCCAGCGGCCGGGCCAGCGCCCAGACCAGCAAGCTCAAGCCGAGCGCCATGAGCGACGAACGCCGCGCCAGCGGCACCACGAACGGCACGCATAGCGCGAAAATCACGTACATGGGCAACACGCTCGACAGATAAGGCTGGCGCCGCAGAAGCATGATATCGAACGCTTCGCGCAGCGGCTGAACCGCGAAAGGCGGCCAGCCGGTGAGGTCGACCATGGGACGGTTCAGATTCAGCGACGCGAGGATGGCGCCGGACAGCAGCGTCAATACCGCCGTCAACAGATAGGCGCGGTAGATTTCCCAGCAGCGCCTGACAAAGCGCATCTTCGCCGCGTTCTCGCCGCGGCCCGTGAGCACCGCCGTATACGCCGCCGCCGAAGCATAGCCGCCGAGAAACACGAACACTTCCGCCGAATCGCACAACGCATACGCGTGCAGCATCAGATGCGACAGCGCGCTGCCGGGAATGTGATCCAGCACGATGACGATCAGCACGACGCCGCGGAAGAAGTCCACTTCGATCGAGCGCCCTCCAAGGGGACCGGGGCGGCCGCGACGGGTTTCCATTCAGGTTCTCGCAGGATAGGCGCGCATATGCCGCGCGTCGTTTTTCATAGGAACACCATGACAATAAAACGTTCCCAGCGAGGCTGCGCGGTCCATCGGCGCGCGCTGACAACCTGCCTCTAATTTCAAATCACGTAGCGGCGATTTGAAATTCGGTTGTCGGCATGCGGTAATACTGAGTCATCACGTATTCAGTTCGCGGCAAGATTTGCGGCTTTAATTCGCCGGGCGCGCGTGCGATCGGTAATCAGCGCGGAAAATAAATCGCTGAATGCGCTGCGCGATTTTTTTTGCTTTTTTTCATCGTAGGATGGTTTCATGCACGCCCGTCGGACCTCGCGCGTTTCGCGCGATGCCACCTTTCGACGGCGGCCACTCATGTGGACCGGACACGCGGCCAGCCGATCCGCGCTCGGCTGGCACGCCGAGCGTCATTTGCGACGCCTTTCCATACGCCACGGCCGACCTGAGCGTCACCGATGCGCGCCGGTCCTTCCATTACCGCCCAGAACGCGGCGCTGCGCGCGCCGCCTTCGCCCTGGAAGACGACCACATGAACAACAGAATTGCCGGCTTCGACGGATTGCGCGCGATCGCAGTCCTGATGGTATTTTTTCAACACCGCCTGTTCGGCGACATCGGCGAGATCGGCCATCTCGGCGTATGGATCTTCTTCGCGCTGAGCGGATTTCTGATCATCGGCATTCTTGCCGCGCAACGCGCGCGCATTGAAAGCGGCGCCAGTCGATTCGGCGCTGAATTGAAGCGCTTTCTGTTTCGTCGGACCCTGCGCATCTTTCCGATCTACTACCTGATGCTGGTAGTGATGTGCGTACTGATGGCGTTCGGCATGGCGAGTCCCGAACTGGCGAGCGGCATGCCGTTTCACTTCGCCTATCTGTCGAACATCTGGATCGGCTCCGTGCTGCACTACTGGCCCGGGCGCTACTCGCATTTGTGGAGCCTCGCGATCGAGGAGCAGTTTTATCTCGTGTTCGCGCCGCTGCTGTTGCTGCTTGCCGCGCGCCGGCATCGCGCGGTGTGTCTCGCGATCGTCGCGGTCGGGCTTGGTTCGCTGCTGGCCATGCGCGCGGCGCATTGGCCGGAGATCACCATCTACACACACCCGCTGACGAACTTCTGGCTGCTCGCGTTGGGCGGCATTGGCGGCTTGATGATTGCGGGAAAAGCGAGCCGCTTGCGGGCGCGGCTCGGGCACGGTGTGACGCTCTTCGTACTGAGTCTGGCGCTCGTAGGCTTTTGCGCGACTGAGCCGATGTGGAGCGAAGTGGACAGTCCGCTGCTGTTCACCCTGGTCAGTGCCTCGTATGGTGTGTGCATCGCGGCGCTGGTGTGTTCGCTTGCCTGCTGCCGCAACGCCGTCGTGATCGGCCTGCTCGAAACGAACTGGCTGGTGAGCTTCGGGCGAATCAGCTATGGCTTCTACCTCTATCACAACCTGATCCCCGACCTGACCCGCAACCATCACGCCGCGGCGTTCTTCGGCGGCACGGTGCCCGTGTGGGCGCACGTCGCGGGGATCGCCGGGTCGTTTGCGATTTCGCTCGCGATGGCGATGCTGTCCTGGCGGCTGATCGAAGAGCCGATCCTTCGCCTGAAGACGCAGCGTGCGCCGGCTGCGTCGCCCTCGCGCCGTGAGCGAGCGCAGCATTCGTCGAGGAATGACAGCACCGCATCGGACGCGGTCTAAACCAGCCGCGACTTACGTTTCACTTGCATGCGGCGCAAGTGAGGGCACGGTATCATGCGGCCTCACTTAGCCGGCTGCTTCCGATCTTGCGTGACACGCGGGCACCGAACTGGCCGAACCATAACAACAAGCCACCGCCCGCGCGCTGTCCGGTCGATCCGATCTGCGCGGCCGGCTCGCGGTTTGCAACACGCGCTTTCCAACCATGTCTCATTTCACTTTCGCCGGCGGCGTTCTAGGCGCGGGCCTGCAGGCGCTAAACCTCTACGCGTTGCTCGGCATCGTCGCCGCGCTCCTGCTGGGCGGAATGGTCAAGGGCGTGGTCAGTATCGGCGTGCCACTCGTGGCGATGCCGATCCTCAGCCATTTCCTGCCGATTAAGGAAGCGGTTCTCCTGCTGTCGATGCCGATCATCCTCGGCAATATCCCGCAGGCGCTGGAAGGCGGCGAGCTCTTGCCGACTGTCAGGCGCATCGCCGCGCCGCTGATCGGCACGGTGATCGGCAATATCGTCGGCGTAACGGTATTGATTTCGCTCGCGCCACATCGCGCGCAAGCGGCCGCCGGCGCGCTGCTGATGATCGCGGCATTGCTATTGCTGGCTTCGCCGCGGTTGACGCTGTCGCCGACGTGGGCCAAGCCGGCGGGATTGGTGCTGGGATTCGGCGCGGCGCTCATGGAGAGCATTGCTTCTGTGCCGGGCCCCTTGCTCGCGATGTATCTGATCGCCACGGGCGCGACGGGCAAAGCGTTCACGAAGCAGATCGCCATCATTCTGGTGGTGTCGATCATCACGCTCGTCGCGACATTCAGCGGCGGCGCGCATGCCAGTTGGACGGATCTCGCCATCTCGGCCTGCGCGAGCGTGCCGGTGATCGCGGGAATGCTGCTGGTGCGGCCCTTGCGAGACCGCTTGCCGCCCGCCGCGTTCCGGATTCTGGTGCTGGTGTTCGTGGCGGCCGCCGCAGCGCAGATGATCTGGAAATCCGGCGTTTTATAAGGTTTGCGCCGTTTGCGCTTACGCGAAACGGCCGTGGTACGCGCATTGCTGCACAACGGTGTCACTCTAATCAACCGGAGAGCCCGTCGTGGCAACCATGGCCAATTCACCGAACGAGCAGGAGCACGAGCCCGAGCGCCAGCCCGAAGAAGACCCCGGCGGCCCGCCTACCAAGGTGTCCAAGCCGATCGGCGACGCAATTCCCACGCCGGTCGAACCGGGTCTCGACCAACCGCTGCCGAAAAAAGGCGAAACGCCGCCGCCCGCTGACGACGCCGATGGCGAGGCGTTGGGCGACACCGAAACGCCTCCGGGCGTGCCGGAGCCCGGCCCCTCGGATTTCGCGTAACTAGCGCCGGGCAACAAAAAAGCGGCGCCATTGACTGGCGCCGCTCATCGATTGCCATCCAGGCAGTCAGTCGATCATCGGTTCACGCCGCTTCCGGCTCGTGAACGATCTTCAGTGTGCTCTTGTGTTCCCTGATCAACCGGTACACGGTTTCTCCGGGCACGGTCTCCTGCTCGAGCAGTTCGTCAGCAATCGCGCGCAGCACTGGCTCGTACGCATGTAGCAAGCCGTAGCACAACTCGTTCAGTTCCTTGAGCAATACATTCGCATGCTCGATGGCACTCTTCATTTGCAAACCCGCGTACTGCGACGGCAGTGCCGCGAGGCTGAACAGATTGCCGTCGCTATTGAAGCCGAATTTCGACACCATATCGAGGCTGATGCGCGACGCTTCCTGCAAATCCGAAGCGGCGCCGCTCGATGCTTCGGAGAACGCGAGAATTTCCGCGTTGCGGCCGCCGAGCAAAACCTGGATTTCGTTGCGAATCTCGGTCTCGCGATACAGGTGCTTGTCCTGCGCTTTCGTGATGAGCGCAACGCCCAGCGCACCGCCGCGCGGCAGGATCGTGACCTCTTCCAGCACGCCGGTGCCCAGCAGCGCGGCGACGAGACCATGCCCCGCTTCGTGCACGGCGATACGGGTGCGTTCGTCCTCGCTCAGCGCGCGCTCGGCGCCGCTCACGTCGCCGATGCGCGCAATCTTGATCGCTTCCATGAAATGCTTCGAGGTGATTTCAGTGTCGCCGGATTTGCGCGCGACGAGTCCCGCCTGATTCACCACCATCGCGACCGTCGCTGGCGACAGGCCCGTGGTCAGGCGCGCCAACTGATCGTAGTCGATGTCGGCGGATTTCGATTTCAGCTTCTCTGCGTAGAAACGGAAAATCTTCGCGCGGTCTTCGCGATCGGGCAAACGGACCTGCACGGTACGATCGAAACGGCCCGGACGGCGCAATGCCTCGTCCAGATTGTCGGGGTGATTGGTCGCCGCGACGATGATGACGCCTTCGTTCGAAGCGAAGCCATCCATTTCCGCCAGCAGTTGATTGATGATGCGGTTGCTCTCGGCTTCGACCGGGCCGCTGCCCGTATCCGTGCGCTTGGCGAGCCCGTCGGCTTCGTCGATGAAGATCACTGTGGGCGCATTCTTGCGCGCCAGTTCGAACAGATGTTTGACCTTCTGGATGCCGACGCCGTAGTACTTCGCGCTGAAATAGCTGCCGGTGATCGAGATGAAGTTCGCGCCGCACTCACCTGCCAGCGCCTGGGCAAGCCGCGTTTTGCCGACACCGGGGCCGCCCACCATCAGAATGCCGCATGGCGCTCGCACGCCCATCGACGTGAATTGCTTCGGGTCGGACAGATAGCCGCGAATGTCCGCAAGTGCCGCCTTCGCTTCGCCCGCGCCGATCACGTCGTCGAAACGCAGTGCGGGCGCCCTGGCGAGCAGCGTGGCGCCGCCGCGCATTTCGCGCCGCATGAACCACACCATGCCGCCGATCAACAACAGCGGCAACAGCACACTGATGGCGTCGCGCACCTGGTCGAACACCTGCACCCAGCGCGAGCCGCCGGTTTGGATATCCGCATCGGGAAGCCAGACGAGTTGATACGCGGCGGCTTCGTCGGCCTTGGGTTCGCCGAGCAGCAGCGCATGCGAGAACGTCGCGTTGTGGTCGGTGACGAAGTATTTCATGCCGTCGCGCTTCGAGATCAGAATCGCGTTGGGGCTCACGCCGATCGCGGCAACCTTGGCGTCGTGAATATCGCGCAACATTTGCGAGGCGTCTTTTTCTTCGTGCGTCCATGCCGAGGAATCGTGGCGCATCTGGCTCGCGACGCCGGTCAGCGCCGGCGCGACCTGCGCTGTGAGCTGCTGGTAATGCCACACGCCGAATGCGAGCAACACTACGATAAATGCCGCCACCGACATGGCGATCTTGCGTGTGCGTCTTTTACCAAGCGAGTTGTTTCCCGGCTTCATGAGTCACTTCCAAAAACGGGCCCAAAGCGAGCCCTGATACTTGTCAAAGTTCAGAGGGGCAGAGGTTGGCGGAGGGGAATCGACTGATGCGACACCATGCATGACCGGAAGAAAGGACACCCAACCATACGTCCCTTTTAGCAACGTGCACACGGCCAGTATGCCGTGCCGCCGCTTCTTCCAAATCGCAGAAAAGGCCTAGTTCTACCGTCTATCCGGCGTTTTCGAGCCGCCGGATTTTGGGGAGCGAGCGCTGTGCGTGTTGCGGGTAACAAACTGCTCCGGCGCACAGTTTATCAGCGCTAAATTCATTGCGTATTCCGCATATCTACTATTAACCGCTCCCTATTTAAAAGCGGTCAGAGTTACTGAAGATCGTCTTGCCGCACTCGCCTATCCTCCGACGAAAAAATACCCGCTGCCGCCGCGCTCGTCTGCATCTACTCTAAAAAGACCGCCGTGGATGCAGGTTCGATGCGGCGAGCGGCACAATCCTGTGCATGAGCGCCGCGCGACAAGAAAGGAGGACTGCGATGCACGACGACACACCGGTGTTCGATACAGCGCTGACCCGTTTGCTCGGTTGCCGGCACCCCGTGATTTCGGCCGGAATGGGCGGCCCGGCGCGCGCCGAGTTGGCGGTCGCCGTGTGTGAAGCCGGCGGATTTGGCCTGCTCGGCATGGTTGGGGAAGCGCCGGAAGTGATCGAGTGTGAGATCGCCGCCGTGCGCGCGACGACGACCCGGCCGTTCGGCGTCAATCTCATTCCTTTCCGGACGGAGCCCGCGCTGCTCGATGCGCAACTCGATGTATGTCGCGCGGCACAAGTGCCGGCCATGTGCTTCTTCTGGGACGTCATGCCTGACGTGGTGAAACGGGCTAAAGATGCCGGCGCGCTGGTCCTCTGGCAAGTCGGCTCGCTCGAAGAGGCGCTCGCCGCGCAGCAGGCCGGCGTGGATGCGGTCATCGCGCAAGGTGTCGAAGCCGGCGGCCACGTGCGTGGGCGCATCGGCATCATGGCGCTGCTGCCGGAAGTCGCGCAGCGTTTGCGCGTGCCGGTGGTGGCCTCCGGTGGCTTCGCGACCGGCGCCGGGCTGATTGCCGCCCTTGCGCTCGGCGCGGCGGGTATTCATTGCGGCACGCTGTTCGTCGCTACGCACGAGTCTTTCGCGCACGACTATCACAAGCAACGGATCGTCGATGCCCGGGCGGGCGACACCGTGCACACCGATATCTACGCAATCAACTGGCCACCCGGCTCGCCGGTGCGTGTGCTGGCGAACAGCGTGACGCGCGAGGCCGGCGATCATCTGTTCGGCAATCATCCGCATGTGTTGCCGCGCGAAGAAATCGCGCACGATGACCAAGGGCCGATCTACAAATTCAGCACGATTTCGCCGCTACGCGACACGGTGGGCGATCTGGAAAAAATGGCGTTATTCGCGGGGGAATCGTCGACGCTGGTCGAGCGATGCGCGCCGGTGGCGGAAGTCATCGACCGGCTCATGAGCGAGGCGGTGGACGCTGCGGCCCGGAT
>NZ_JAQQEG010000094.1:0-8771 GCF_046027395.1 Paraburkholderia dipogonis
CCCCGCCCCCCCACGGGCCCGCGCCGGCGGCGCGCCCCGCGCCTCTCCCGCATCACCGGATTGCCTCACTGGACTCGCAACAAGCATGCTGCCTGCACATAAACTTACCCTCGAAACACTGCTCGCCGACACGGTGAAGCAGGTCGCGACCGCCTCGCAAGGCGCGACCGAAGCCGCGTTCGTGTCGCCCACCATCACACTGGAGCGCCCCAAGGTCGCCGCGCACGGCGACGTCGCGTGCAACGTGGCGATGCAACTCGCCAAGCCGCTGCGCGCCAATCCGCGCCAACTGGCGCAACAGATCGTCGATGCGCTGCTCGCGCAACCGCAGGCCAAAGGCCTCGTCGAAGCCGCCGAAGTGGCTGGCCCCGGCTTCATCAACCTGCGCCTCGCGGCCGCTGCCAAGCAGGCGGTGATCGCCGCCGTGTTCGCCGAGAAAGAGGCCTTCGGCCGTTCGCAACGCGACGCCGGCAAGCATGTGCTGATCGAATTCGTCTCGGCCAACCCGACCGGCCCGCTGCATGTCGGCCACGGCCGTCAGGCCGCGCTCGGCGACGCGCTCTCGAACGTGCTGGCTTCGCAAGGCTGGGACGTGCATCGCGAGTTCTACTACAACGACGCCGGCGTGCAGATCCAGACGCTCGCGCTGTCGACCCAGGCACGCGCCCGCGGCCTCGCCCCCGGCGACGAAGGCTGGCCGGCTTCGGCGTACAACGGCGAGTACATCGCCGAGATCGCGCAAGACTATCTGAGCGGCGCCACCGTGGCTGCGAGCGACGGCGAGCCGGTCACCGGCGCGCGCGATGTCGAAGACCTCGAAGCGATCCGCCGCTTCGCCGTGGCGTATCTGCGCCGCGAGCAGGACATGGACTTGCAGGCGTTCGGCGTGAAGTTCGACCAGTACTACCTGGAGTCGTCGCTGTACAAGGAAGGCCGGGTCGAGAAGACCGTCGAAGCGCTGATCGCCGCCGGCAAGACCTACGAGCAGGAAGGCGCACTCTGGCTGCGCACCACCGACGACGGCGACGACAAAGACCGCGTGATGCGCAAGAGCGACGGCACCTACACGTACTTCGTGCCGGACGTCGCCTATCACGTCGCCAAGTGGGAGCGCGGCTTCACCAAGGTCATCAACATCCAGGGTTCGGACCACCACGGCACGATCGCACGGGTGCGCGCCGGCCTCCAGGGTCTCGGCGTCGGCATTCCGAAGGGCTATCCCGACTACATCCTGCACAAGATGGTCACGGTCATGCGCAACGGCGAAGAGGTGAAAATCTCCAAGCGCGCCGGCAGCTACGTGACGGTGCGCGACCTGATCGAATGGTCGGGCGGCGCGACGCCGGGCTCTGAAGCCGCCGTCGATCTGATCGACGAGGAAACCATTCGCCGTGGCCGCGACGCCGTGCGCTTTTTCCTGATCTCGCGCAAGGCCGACACGGAATTCGTGTTCGACATCGACCTCGCGTTGAAGCAGAACGACGAGAATCCGGTGCATTACGTGCAATATGCGCATGCGCGGATCTGCTCGGTCATCGCCGAGTGCAAGGCGCGCTACAGCACGGACGAAAGCACGCTGGCGGACCTGGACGTGTCGCCGCTCACCAGCGAACGCGCGATGGCCCTGCTGAACAAGCTCGCCGAATTCCCGGACATGCTGCAACACGCCGCCGACGAACTCGCGCCGCACGCGGTCGCGTTCTATCTGCGCGACCTCGCCGGGGAATTCCACTCGTTCTACAATGACAGAGCCGAGCGCGTGCTGGTCGACGATGCGGCCGAGCGCAATGCACGCGTCGCGCTGCTCGCGGCCACGCGTCAAGTGCTGGCCAACGGTCTCGCGACGATCGGCGTCTCCGCTCCCGTCAAGATGTAAGTCCTCCGGCGCAACATGCATGCGGCCGTCGTTATAATCGACGGCCGTTCCAGGATTCTTTTTGCAGGTGATTCATACGATGGCAAAACCACGCCGCACAACAAAGCAATCGAAACAAACCGGGGGGACTTTTCTCGGCATCGTGCTGGGCCTGATCGTCGGCCTTGCGATCGCGGTAGTGGTGGCGCTGTATATCACCCGTGCGCCCACGCCATTCGTCTCGAAGGTGGCGCCGCCCGCGGCACCCGATTCGGGCGCGAGCCAGCCGCAGTACGATCCGAACCGTCCGCTGCAAGGCAAGACGCCGGGTCAGCCGGTGCCGCAAGCCGCGCAGCCGGCGCCGCCGAACACCGCGCCGGGCCAGACCAACTCGCAGACGCAGTCGGGCATGCTGGAAGAACCGCAGATCGTCGAAGTGCCGCCAGCTAACGGCAACGCGAACGGCACGGCCGTTGCGCCGAAACCCGCGCAGGACAACGGCAACGGCACGGCCACCACGCCGGCGAAGAAGCCGCAAGCCTCCAGCGCACCGGCCGCCACCGCGGCAGGTTCAGCGCCGAAGAGCGGTTCGTCCGCCACGGCCGCCAACGCCAAGGCCGGTTCGGGCGCGGCGCCGGCACCGGGCGATGCGAACACCGGCTACTTCCTGCAAGTGGGCGCGTACAAGACCTCGGCGGACGCCGAACAGCAGCGCGCGCGTCTCGCCTTCCAGGGCTTCGAATCGAAAGTCACGCAGCGTGATGCCGGCGGCGTCACGTATTACCGCGTGCGTATCGGGCCGTTCTCGAAGTTCGAAGATATGAATTCGAGCCGTCAGCGTCTGTCGGACGCGGGCGTGGATACCGCTGTGATCCGCTTCACGAAGCAATAAGCCAACAATAAACCTACGGTGATTTGCCGGGACGCGCCGCCGCCGAACTATCGGCGTGCGGCGCGTGTCACAAGCACGACGGACGGTTCAAACCATCCAACGCCGAATCTTGAAGACGGTGACGGGCATTTGCGTGGCGCCACCGTTTTACGCCTACTTGGGTCAACACAACATGAAGAAACTGCTGAGCATTCTGTTCCTCTCGCTGGGCCTCGTTGCCGCCTCGGCACAGGCATCGCCGGCCGCGCCGGTATCGGGCAAGGACTACACCGTGCTGCCCACCGCGCAGCCCACCGACGTGCCGGCCGGCAAGATCGAAGTCACTGAATTCTTCTGGTACGGCTGCCCGCACTGCAACGAATTCAACCCGTACCTCGAAGCGTGGGCGAAGAAGCAAGGTCCGGACGTGGTGTTCAAGCGCGTGCCGGTCGCCTTCCGTGACGACTTCATTCCACATTCCAAGATGTATCACGCGCTCGACGCGCTCGGCCTGGCAGCGCAGCTCACGCCGAAAGTCTTCAATGAAATCCACGTCAACAAGGACTACCTGCTGACGCCGGAAGATCAGGCCAAATTCCTCGCGAAGAACGGCGTCGATCCGAAGAAGTACATGGACGCGTACAACTCGTTCTCGACGCAAAGCGCGCTGCAGAAGGACAAGAAGCTGCTGGACGACTACAAGATCGACGGCGTGCCGACGCTGGCCGTGCAGGGCAAGTATGAAACCGGCCCGGCTGCGACCGACAGCCTGCCGGGCACGATCCAGGTGCTGGACTACCTGGTCGCGCAGGTCCGCGCCAAGAAGATGTAAAGCCGAGGCGCCGGAATGAGTTCACCCCTGAAGGTTTTCATTACCGGCGCCTCGAGTGGCATAGGCCTCGCGCTCGCCGCCGAATATGCGCGGCGCGGCGCGATTCTCGGCCTCGTTGCCCGCCGCGGCGACGCCCTCGCCGCCTTCCAGCAGTCCCATCCGCAGAACACCGTCTCCATCTATTCCGTCGACGTTCGCGACGCCGAAGCGCTCGCCGATGCGGCCGCGCAGTTCATCGCGCGGCACGGCTTGCCGGACGTCGTGATCGCTAACGCCGGCATCAGCCGCGGCGCGGTCACTGGTCACGGCGATCTGCGCACCTTCCGCGAAGTGATGGATATCAATTACTTCGGCATGGTTGCCACCTTCGAGCCGTTTGCCGCCGCGATGATCGCCGCGAAACGCGGCACGCTGGTGGGTATCGCCAGTGTCGCGAGTGTGCGCGGCTTGCCGGGCTCCGGCGCGTACAGCGCGTCGAAATCGGCGGCGCTCAAGTATCTGGAAGCGTTGCGCGTCGAAATGCGGCCGCATGATGTCGGTGTGGTCACTATCGCGCCCGGCTACATCCGCACGCCCATGACCGAGCACAATCCGTACACCATGCCGTTCCTGATGGACGCGGACCGTTTCGCGGTCAAGGTGGCGCAGGCGATCGAGCGTCAAACGGCGTTCGCGGTGTTTCCCTGGCAGATGCGCGTGGTGGCCATGCTGCTGCACGTGCTGCCGCGCTGGCTCTACGACCGCGCGTTCGAACGCGCGCCGCGCAAGCCGCGCACCACCGCCGAAGCAGAGTAACTCATGCAACCCCGTGCGGTCGATGCAGCCGGCGTCGCGCACGAACCAGCAGGCGCCGCAGCGCGAATCGTTTCGCTGGTGCCGAGCATCACTGAACTGCTGTTCGCGCTTGGTCTCGACAAGCAGATAGTCGGCCGCACCGGCTTTTGCGTGCATCCTCACGACAAGGTGCAGCGGGTGCGCAAGGTCGGCGGCACCAAGGCCGTGAATCTCGACGCCGTTCGTGCGTTGCGCCCCACCCATCTGATCGTCAATATCGACGAAAACGAGCGCGATACCGTCGAACAATTGCGCGCGTTCGTGCCGCATATCGTCGTGACTCATCCGCGGACACCGCGGGACAATCTGGCGCTCTACACGCTGCTGGGCACGATCTTCGATCGCGCGCGGGAAGCACAGCGCCTGAGCGACGCGCTCGAAGCCGGTCTGCGCGAAGCGGCGGCGCACGCGTTCACTCCGCAAAACGTGCTGTATCTGATCTGGCGCGAGCCGTGGATGACCGTGGCGCGCGACACCTATATCTCGACGATGCTGCGGCTCGTGAACTGGCACACGCTGCCGGACGTGCAAGGCGGTGCGGCAGGCGCCGCGCGCTACCCGACGCTCGACTTCGACGCCGCGCCGTGGCTCGCCGATGTCGACCGCATCCTGCTCTCCAGCGAGCCGTATCGCTTCACACAGGTTCATTGCGACGCGCTGAAACGCAATCCACGGTTGGCCGGCAAGCGCATCGAGTTGATCGATGGGGAAATGGTCTCGTGGTACGGGGTGCGTGCGATCGAAGGCATCGCTTATTTAATGCAGCGCGCCGCGGCGGCATGAGCGCAAGCCCAGGCGCTCCATATGAATATGCGGATTATGTTGTTGTCGCCGCAACCACCCTTCGATAAGCTTTCGCGAAGGCCCACGCGCGCGTAGGCGGCATTACCCGACCCATGCGCCAGCGCCGGAAACGTATCACAATAAAGACGACGGCTAGGCCGCAAGGCCGCCCGTCCCTCGTCAACGGAACATAACCACACAACCAGACGCACTACCTGACTGCGCTTGTTATGGGAGATCCTATGCGCTTCAAACTGCTCGCAGCCGCCGTACTGCTCACGGCGCCCGCGCTCGTGCTCGCCAAACCGCTGACCGTCTGTACCGAGTCGAGCCCCGACGGCTTCGATGTCGTGCAGTTCAATTCCCTCGTCACGACCAATGCGTCGGCCGATGTGATCTTCAACTCGCTGGTCTCGTACGACGAGGCCGCGAAGAAAGTGGTGCCGGCGCTGGCCGACAAGTGGGACGTGAGCGCCGACGGCCTCACCTACACGTTCCATTTGCGCCCGAACGTGCAGTTCCAGACCACCGATTACTTCAAGCCCACCCGCGCGTTGAACGCCGACGACGTCGTCTTCACATTCGACCGCATGCTCAACGACAGCAATCCGTGGCACAAGGTGACGGGTGCGAGCGGCTTCCCGCATGCGCAGTCGATGGGCCTGCCGAAGCTCATCAAGTCGATCAGCAAGGTCGACGACAATACCGTCAAGTTCGAGCTGAACGCGCCCGACGCGACTTTCGTGTCGATCCTGACGATGGGTTTCGCCTCGATCTATTCGGCTGAATACGCCGACCAGTTGCTCAAGGCCGGCAAGCAGGTCGATCTGAATTCGAAGCCGATCGGCACCGGTCCGTTCGAACTGAAGAGCTATACGAAAGACGCGGTGATCCGCTACGACGTGAACCCGACCTACTGGGGCCCGAAGCCGAAGATCGACCGCCTGATCTACGCGATCACGCCGGACGCCACGGTGCGGGCGCAGAAGGTCAAGGCGGGCGAATGTCAGATCGCTTTGTCGCCCAAGCCGCAGGATCTCGCCGATGCGAAGGGCGACAAGTCGCTCGCCATCGTGCAAACGCCCGCGTTCATGACGGCGTTCGTCGCGCTGAACACGCAGAAGAAGCCGCTCGACAACCAGAAGGTGCGCGCCGCGCTGAACATGGCGTTCGACCGCACCACGTATCTGAAGACCGTGTTCGACAACACCGCAACGCCGGCCGTGAACCCGTATCCGCCGAACACGTGGAGCTACGACAAGGCCGTGAAGGCGTGGCCGTACGACCCGGCGAAGGCGAAGAAACTGCTCGCCGATGCGGGTTATCCGAACGGCTTCGAAACGACGATCTGGGTACGGCCGAACGGCAGCGTACTGAATCCGAATCCGAAGGCCGGCGCCGAACTGCTGCAAGCCGACTTCGCGAAGATCGGCGTGAAGGCCGACGTGAAGGTGATCGAATGGGGCGAGTTGATCAAACAGGCCAAACAAGGCCAGCATGATTCGCTATTCATGGGCTGGGCCGGCGACAACGGCGATCCGGACAACTACCTGTCGCCGCTGTTCAGTTGCAACGCGGTGAAGTCGGGCATCAACTTCGCGCGTTTTTGCGATCAGGATCTGGACAAGCTGATCGCCGACGGCAAGGCAACGCCGGATCAGGCCAAGCGCGCGAAGGCGTATGAACAGGCGCAGCAGATCATTCACGATCAGGCGCTGTGGATTCCGCTTGGGTATCCGACTGCTGCCGTGATCACGCGCACGAATGTGAGTGGTTATCACGTGAGTCCGTTTGGACGGCAGAACTTTGGGACGGTGGCGGTGCAGTAGTTGCGTTCGCGGTTGAACGTGCGAAAAAAAGCCCGGTTGCGAAAAAACCGGGCTTTTTTGTCAACACACCACACCATCACACCGGCGAAAACCTTATCACCCCATCCGCATCCTGCTCACGCTTCAACTCACCCGCGAGCCACAGCAGATGCAAGTGCGCTAAAGCCTCCCCCATCGCAAACGTCATCTGATGGATATCGAGTTGGCGCTTGAACATGAGCGGCACGATATCCGCGGCGCTCTGCGGTTTCTGCGCGCATGCCTCGCGCACTTCGGCCAGACGCGCGTCGTGATGCTCACGCAATTGTCGAATGCGGGTACGCACGCCGCGGAACGGCTTGCCATGCGACGGTAGCACCAGCGTATCTTCCGGCATCGTTTCGTAACGGCCGAGCGACTCCAGATACAGCGCGAGCGGCGTGCCTTCCGGCTCCATATCGAACACCGACACGTTAGTCGAAATACGCGGCAACACCATGTCACCGGAAATCAGCACGCCGGTCTCTTCGCAGAACAACGCACAGTGCTCCGGCGAATGGCCGAAGCCGGTCACTACGTGCCACGTCTTGCCGCCAATCTTCACGCCATCGGCTTCCCGCAGACGGCGATACTGCCCCGGAATCGCCGGCACGAGGCTCGAATAGTAGCTCTTGCGATTGCGCAGTTTCTCGAGCGATTCCTCGTCGGTCACGCCGTGCCGCGCGAAGTGCCGCGCCGCGCCCTCGCCGCCCGCATTCGAGCCGTCGCCGGCGCCCATTACACGCGCCTGCATGTATTCGCCGAGCGTCATCCATAGCCGCACGTCCCAGCGTTTCTTGTCGCCACCCGCGCAGATCCAGTGCGCGAGGCCGATGTGATCGGGGTGGCAATGCGTGACGATCACGCGCAGCACCGGCAGTCCGTCGAGCACGGAGTCGAACACTTTCTCCCAGTTCTCCTTGATCGTGTCCGAGGTAATCCCGCAGTCGACCACCGTCCAGCCCTGCTGGCCGTCGATCTCGTCGCGCAGCAGCCAGAGATTGATGTGATCCAGCGCGAAAGGTAGCGGCATGCGCAGCCAGAACACGCCTGGCGCGACTTCCATCGCGTGGCCCGCGTCCGGCAAGGTGTCGCTGAACGGGTAGTCGAGTTGATGTTCGAGTGCATTCATTGTGGGTGTCTTCCTCCGTCGGCCGTCCGGCATGGCGAGGTATGCGATGCCGGTCGGCGTGGTTGCGGCGTGCTGGTGCCGTACTGCGGCCGTACTGCGCCTGGTTGCGTTCAACTCAAGTTGACGATAACGTAAACGTCGATTCTATCGTTCAATCCGATTTTCTGCCCGGCCACGGAATGCCCCGATGAACACGCAATACACGATCACCGAGCTCGCGCGGGAATTCGACGTCACGCCGCGCGCCATCCGCTTCTACGAAGATCAGGGTTTACTCTCACCGAGTCGTGAAGGATCGAGCGGCTTACGGCGCGTCTATTCGGGCCGCGATCGAACGCGTCTGAAGCTCACGTTGCGCGGCAAACGGCTCGGCTTTACGTTGTCGGAGATTCGCGATCTGCTGGACGTTTATGAGTCGCCGACCGACACAGTGCCGCAATTGCACGCGTTCCTCACCACGGTGTCGCGGCATCGCGAAGTGCTGGAGCGTCAACTGGAAGACCTGAACGCGACGCTCGAAGACCTCGCGCAATACGAAAACCAGGCGCGGGGGGGGGGGGCCAGCGGGGCGCGCGCCGCCCCCCCCGCCCCCCCCGGGGCGGGGGGGGGGGGCGGGG
>NZ_JAQQEG010000095.1:0-8206 GCF_046027395.1 Paraburkholderia dipogonis
GATATGGCAGTCGCATGAGGCAATGCGGCCAAAAGGCGACATTCACGTCCCAACCCAAAGCCTCTTCCTGCAGGTGACTGTTTGACACTACGGTACGGACACCCAAAGTATCGCCTACGCCTTCGAGGCACCCCGGGCAAGCAGAAATTCGTCCAGCTGTCCGAATATTTCAGGCATTGCCTCGTCCATTCCCTCGATGGCGACGTCGAGCGCTTCCATCGACGGATAGAGTTCATGCATCACCAGCAGCGTCTTGCCATCCCGCTCCTCGAAAGTCACCGTCGTGATGGCACCGTCTGCACTTTCCTCGTTGGTCCAGGCGAGGCGGGCATTCGGCACCACCTCGAGATACTTGCCGAAGAACTCCAAAGGCGTCGTAGCTTTGGGGTGTGAAAACACCAGCCGGTAGCTGCCGCCGACACGGACATCCTGTTCGCAGGAAAGCAGAGTCGCGCCGCTCGACTTCGGCACCCACCAATGTTTGAAGAGCTCGGGCGTGGTCCACGCTTCGAACACGAGCCGCGACGGGGCGTCGAAGGTCCGTGTGGTCACCATCTCGCGTTCGGACGTCCTTTCCGACGTCGTGCGGTTGCTGGCGCGGACGGGTTCATTTTCTTTTTTTGCGACCATTACGTTCCTCCTTACGTTTGAGTTCCTCAATGACAGTGTCCAGTGCGTCGAAGCGCGCGGCCCACATCTGGCGGTAATGCTCGATCCAGGCCAATTCTTCCTCGAGACGGCGCGAACCAAGCCTGCAGGTCCGCACGCGTCCCACCTTCTCCGTGGTCACGAGCTCCGCCTGCTCCAGAATGCCGATGTGTTTCCTCATGCCGGTCAAGGTCATGTGGAATCGCTCGGCGAGGTCCGTAACGGAAGCATCGGCGCGCATCAACTGCTCCAGCACGCCGCGTCGGGTGGGGTCCGATAGCGCGGCGAACGAGGAGTCGAATCGAGTTTGTTGAGTATACTGAGCCATTTGGTTCAGTATTGCACGGCTATCGGTGGTAGACAAGGGGATAGCGCGCTTGCACGCGGCTCAGCCGTGCAGTCTTTATAAGCTGCTGCAGGTGCTGCAGCCAGTGCTGGACCCGACATTCAGCGAGCACAGCTACGGCTTCCGGCCTGGACGGCGTGCGCACGATGCGGTGCTTGCCGCGCAATCGTACGTGCAGTCGGGTCGGCGGATCGTGGTGGACGTGGATCTGGAGAAGTTCTTCGACCGGGTCAATCACGACATCCTGATCGACCGGTTGCAGAAACGCATTGGCGACGCCGGAGTAATCCGGCTGGTCCGGGCGTATCTGAACGGCGGCATCATGGATGACGGAGTAGTCCGGCAGCGGGATCAGGGGACGCCGCAAGGCGGGCCGCTATCCCCGTTGCTGGCCAACGTGCTGCTCGATGAAGTGGACAAGGAACTGGAGCGGCGGGGCCATTGCTTCGTGCGCTGCGCCGACGATGCGAATGTGTATGTTCGGAGTCGCCGTGCGGGTGAGCGGGTGATGGCGCTGCTACGGCGTCTGTATGGGCGATTGCGGCTGAAGGTCAACGAGACCAAAAGCGCAGTGGCCAGTGTGTTTGGTCGTAAGTTCCTAGGCTACAGCCTGTGGGTGGCTCCCGGTGGTGTGGTGAAGCGTAAGGTGGCGGCCAAGCCGCTGCTGGCGTTCAAACGCCGCATCCGTGAACTGACGCGTCGGTCTGGTGGACGCAGCATGAAGGATGTGGTGGAACGGTTACGGTCCTACGTGCAGGGCTGGAAGGCGTACTTCCGGCTGGCGCAAACGCCGCGCGTCTGGTTAGCATTGGACAAGTGGCTGCGTCACCGGTTGCGTGCCATTCAGCTTAAACACTGGCGCCGTGGCACTACCATCTACCGGGCACTGCGTGCGCTGGGGGCATCGGCTGACGTTGCGCAACAAGTGGCGGCGAACAGTCGCCGCTGGTTGCGCAACAGCGACCAATTGCGCAACAGTGTGCTGACCATCGCGTACTTCGATCGGCTGGGTGTGCCACGACTCTCATAACCTCAACTTCCCGAACCGCCCGGTGCGGACCCGCATGCCGGGTGGTGTGGCAGGGGTACGGCCTTCTGGCCGTCCCCTATGCCGATCGGACACCCGCCCTTGTTGTTGATGTTCGTTAATTCTGCTAGCGCGTTCGGCGTGTTCTCTGATTCGGCTAATGTGGCTGCCGAGCAGCGCGACAGGTACGCGGACCAGAAGCGGTAGCGAGCGTAAGTGTCAGCGGATCCCGATTGGTCCCGTGGCCGTCTTCGGTGCGAGCAACTTTCCGTTAGCTTTTTCAGTGGCCGGTGGCGACACGGCGGCTGCACTTGCGGCCGGCTGTCCGGTGGTCGTGAAAGCCCACCGGGCTCACCTGGGAACTTCTGAAATGGTGGGTCGCGTCGTCCAACGTGTCGCGACAGAGATGGACCTTCCGGAAGGCGTGTTTTCGATGATCGTCGGTGCCGGAAACACCGTCGGGGAGGCGCTGGTCGCTCACCCGGCGATCAAAGCGGTCGGCTTTACAGGTTCTCGAGGAGGCGGCACGTCGCTGATGCGCGTGGCCGCCCGCCGGCCTGAGCCGATTCCCGTGTATGCCGAAATGAGCAGCATCAATCCTGTATTTCTATTACCGGGCGCGCTTGCTGCTCGCGGTGAGGGCATCGCGCGAGGCTTTGTCGATTCACTTGTGCTTGGCGGCGGCCAGTTCTGCACCAATCCGGGCCTCGGTATTGCAATCGATGGCGAGACGTTGAAAGAATTCATAGAAGGCGTCACGACAGAACTGAGCGCGAGGCCCGCGCAGACGATGCTGACCCCAGGCATCCACGCGGCATATCAGCAGGGCGAGGGTAAGTTGGCCGCAACGAAGGGCGTCGCCCCGGTCGCGTATGGGCTGGAGGCCACTGGCCCCACACAAGCCTGCGCGGCGCTGTTCGTGACCGATGCCGACAGGTCACACGCAGCTAAACGGTCACGAGCAAACGACACAGCCCAATCGCGCGTTTCTTTGTCAAAAGGGACCCGGCGCGCGCGATGAGGGTGTCGCGATGGAGTTCTTGATCCGGAACTGGAAGGGTTGGGACAAAGAGGTTCGAGCCTTGGGTTGAATAAGCCAACCCGGAGGGTAGACTCGCGCCAGCCGCTGTGCTCAAGGCGCTTCAGGATGCAAATGAAGCTTGGCACATCCGCTGGAAGCGCTTTCGCCCCCCTTCCGGTATTGTCACCCATGGCGAACAACGTCCCCTATTTGCGGTTAGCACCGGATCGTGATTGTCGAAGACAGGCGAGACAGTTCGCTGATTACTTGCGACGATAAGCTTCGACGACGATCTCGCAGTTCTGGAGGTGCAGGTCCAGCGCCCGGTTCCATTCTCGACGCGCGACGGCCGTCACGTTGCGCAGCCACGAACCGAAAGAGGTAACAACTGACGTTTGAGCGATGGTTTTCATGGTTGAGGCCCGGGTATTTGGCTAAGGGATTACCCTAATAATACTCCCTTTATGTTGCAGCGCAACCAGTGCGGTCGGTCGCTCGGTTATCGCCGTCATCGCCAAGCTCGTCGCGATGGCACGAAGCAGTGGATGGCTGCACACTGATCACGTCGTCGGATCTTCGCGGATCTGGCTGAGGGCAAACGGAACTCGATGTGAATGGAAGGGTCGTCTCGCAATCGCAGGCGCTTCGGCTCAACTGCGGCCCGGGGTTCTCGCGCCATTCAAGCTCGGGATCTGGCAGAAATCGTGCGCAAGTCTCAGATGACGGCAACGACGAGCCTCACCGAACGCGCGAATGAACATGCGGCAGAGATCAAGCAGATGCTGCAGCGCAAATAGCTAGCGCGCCTTGGCCTGTCGCGCGACTGGCGCGTTGTCATCGCGGGACGGGCAGCAACATTTAATCATCACTCTCAGGAGGCAGCATGGCCGCACCGTTCAACATGCCGGACGAGTTCGTCCAAGGCTTTTTTAAATCGGGGCAGACGCTGCTGCACGCCTACACCGGCGCAGTTGGCAAGATCGGCGAAATGCCTTCGACCCCCGCTAAGACGCCGGCGCTCGCACTGGCAGAAGCACAGGCGCATTACTGGCAGCAGCAAATGGCGCTGTACATGGGCATGGCGACGAGCGCGATGGGGCAAAACCCCAAGCCCGCCGTCGAACCCGAGCGCGGCGACCGCCGCTTCAGTGCCGATGCCTGGCGCGAGAATCCGTGGTACAGCATGCTCAAGCAGACTTACTTGCTCAACTCGCGTCTGCTCAACGACATGGTCGAGGCTGCGGGTGTCGGCGAAAAGGACAAGCAAAAGCTGCGTTTCTACGCGCGCCAGTTCATCGATTCGATGAGCCCCGCCAACTTCGCCGCGACCAATCCCGAAGCGATGAAGACCGCCATTGAGACGCGGGGCGAAAGCATGCGCGCGGGCTTTGCGAACTTGCTCGGAGACCTGAAGCGCGGACGCATCTCTATAACTGATGAAAACGCGTTCGAAGTGGGGAAGAACGTCGCAGTATCGAAGGGATCGGTGGTGTTCGAGAACGAACTGTTCCAGCTGATCCAGTACGCGCCGCTGACCGGGCAGGTCGCCGAGCGGCCGCTCGTGATTGTGCCGCCCTGCATCAACAAGTTCTACATCCTCGATCTGCAGCCCGAGAACTCATTCGTGCGCTTCGCGGCCGAGCAGGGGCTGACCGTGTTCCTCGTGTCGTGGCGCAACCCCGATGCAGAACTCGGCCACATCACCTGGGACGACTACGTCGAAAACGGCGCGATCAAGGCGATCGAAGCCGGCCGCGCGATCAGCGGCGCCGACAAGGTCAATACAGTCGGCTGGTGTGTCGGCGGGACGATCCTGTCGTCGGCGCTCGCGGTACTGCGCGCGCGCGGCGACGAGTCAGTGGCGAGCGTGACGCTCCTCACGACGATGCTCGACTTCAGTGATCCCGGCGACCTCGGCGTGTTCATCGACGAGCAGGGCGTGTCGCAGCGCGAGCAGACGATCGGCAAGGGCGGCATCTATCCGGGCGGTGAACTCGGCTTCGTGTTCCAGACGCTGCGCGCCAACGACCTGATCTGGCCGTATGTCGTGAACAACTACCTTAAGGGCGGCTTGCCGCAGGCGTTCGATCTGCTTTACTGGAATGCCGACGGCACCAATCTGCCTGGCCCGATGTACGCCTGGTACCTGCGCAACATGTATCTCGAAAACAATCTGTGCAAGGCGGGCCGCCTCTCGATGTGCGGCACGCAGGTGGACCTCGGCAGCATCGACATGCCGAGCTATATCTTCGGCACGCAGGAAGATCACATCGTGCCGTGGAAGGGCGCGTACCGTTCGACGCGACTTGTCGGAGGCGACACGCAGTTCGTGCTCGGCGCGAGCGGCCATATCGCGGGCGTGATCAATCCGGCGTCGAAGAACAAGCGCAGCTACTGGAGCGACGGCACGCTCGGCGACGATCCGCAGGCGTGGCTCGAGTCGGCGAAATCGCAACCCGGAAGCTGGTGGACGCACTGGAACAACTGGCTGCAGGCGCATGCGGGCAAGCAGGTCGCCGCGCCGAAGCGGCCGGGCAACGCGAAGTACAAGCCGATCGAGCCGGCGCCGGGGCGTTATGTTGCGAAACATCCGCCGGAAGTCATGGGCGCCTGAGCGGCGTCGAGCGCTTCAGCCCTCGACAACAGACATGTAAAGGTGCAACTCATCGCGCAATGAGGCCGACGGCTAGTATGCAAGCCCGTGATCGTGGCTATTGCGGGCTTTGCGCTCGATGTGACTGGGAAAGCGATTCATCGCCTAGGGGGCGAGACCGGCCGCAGTCGGAAACGCCGCACGAACGAAAGACGCGAGCGTTTATCAACGGTAACCGTAGAGACCGCATGACCGATAGGCCTAATCCGACGCTGAGCACACGAAAAACTGTGGCCTCGAAAACGGGCATTAGCAAAGCAGGGGCCGCTGAAAAACTCGATGGGCTGATCGGCATCATAGCGGTAATGGTGGACGAAAGGTACGCTGGAAAATCCGCCTATATCGAGCTGATATCGACGCTGCTGCTTGGGAACAAAACGTCGCAACCGGACGGGCCGCATACGTGCGGGCTTATTTTTCAGCGGTCGTTCGAAAACGAGAATCGTGAACAGCCACTCCGACATGGACGAATGCGTACTTTTCGGCCGTAAGTGCCCCTCCGGCTCGATGTGAGCACTCTGGCAGCTTCCAAACTGGAACTGCCAGGGGTTAGCTCAGGCGATGACCTTCTGCTCCCCGGCAGCCTGCTCGCGCATGCGACGGGCTTCGTCGCGCAGGAACTGCTGGTAATCGTCCAGATCGCCGTCGAAGGGCTCGACGCCACCCTTGGTGACGAGCCAGAACTCGTCACAGACCGCGCGCAGCAGGGACCGGTCGTGACTGACCAGCATCACTGTGCCTTCGAATTCGTTCAGCGCCATGCCTAACGCTTCGCGTGTGGTGAGGTCGAGGTGGTTGGTAGGCTCGTCGAGCAGCAGCAGGTTGGGGCGCTGCCACACGATCATGCACAACACGAGCCGCGCCTTTTCGCCGCCGCTCATCGTGCTGACCGCCTGATGGACCATGTCGCCACTGAAATTGAAGGTGCCGAGGAAGGTGCGAAGCGATTGTTCGGTGCCACTCTGGCCGGGGGCACGCATGTGCGCCGGCGTGTCCCTGGCAAGGCGGATCATGTGTTCCATCGGTGTGTCGAGAGGACGCAGCACGTCGAGTTCCTGCTGTGCGAAGTAGCCGATGTTAAGGCCTTTGCCTTCGCTGATTTCGCCGGCAATCGGCGCCAGTTCGTGCGCCACCGTCTTAACCAGAGTGGACTTGCCCTGGCCGTTGGCACCGAGAATGCCGATGCGCTGCCCGGCCAGCACGGATCGGTTGATGCCCCGCACGATGACCGTCGGCGGCGTGCCCGGCGGTGCGTCGGTGGGCGCCGCGTAGCCGAAGCTCGCGTCCAGCATCGACAACAACGGGTTCGGGACGTTGAGCGGCTCCTTGAACTCGAAGGTGAACTCTGCGTCGGCAAGCACCGGTGCGATCTTCTCCATGCGTTCGAGCGCCTTGACCCGGCTCTGCGCCTGCTTCGCCTTCGAGGCCTTGGCCTTGAAACGGTCGATGAATTTCTGCAGGTGGGCGATCTTGTCCGCCTGCCTGGCCATCGCGGCCTGCTGCAACACCAGTTGCTCAGCGCGCATGTCTTCGAACTTGCTGTAGTTGCCGCCATAACGCACAAGCTTGGCATTGTCGACGTGCACCGTCACCTGCGTCACCGCGTCGAGGAATTCGCGATCGTGGCTGATCACTACCAAGGTTCCTTGATAGCGTTTGAGCCACGCTTCCAGCCAGACCAGCGCGTCGAGGTCGAGGTGATTGGTCGGCTCGTCGAGCAACAGCAAGTCGGACGGGCACATGAGCGCGCGCGCCAGTTGCAGTCGCATGCGCCAGCCGCCGGAGAAACTGTTGACCGGCTGGCTAAGCTGCGCAGCACTGAAGCCAAGGCCCAGGATCAGCGCCTGGGCACGTGCGGGGGCATCATGTGCACCGGCGTCGTGCAGGGCCATGTAGGCGTGCGCCATGCGCATGCCATCGTCGCTGGCCTCAGCGGCGGCTACTTCGGCCTGCGCGGCCAGCAGTACGGTGTCACCCTCGATGACGAAGTCGGTGGCACTCTGCTCGGTCTCCGGCATCTCCTGCGCGACCTGGCCCATCTTCCATGCAGCGGGAATCGAGAACTCGCCGCCGTCTTCGTGCAGCGTGCCGTTGAGAAGGGCGAAGAAGGATGACTTGCCGGCGCCATTGCGGCCGACAAGGCCTATCTTTTCGCCGGGGGTGAAGGTGACGGACGCGCTATCGAGTACGACATTGACGCCACGGCGCAGCGTGACATTACGGACGGAAATCATAAGGAGCTACTTCGGAGAGGATAAGCATGATAGCCGACCGGACGTACAGGGCTGTCTCTTTTCTGGCCGGCCGAGTGAGGAACCGTTTGCGTTTTGCGGCACCCACCGGCCACAAAGCGAGGCGGGCACTGGCGCACCGGGCGTTCCGGCTGCGGGCCAGCGAACAGACGGTGAGTGACGGCTCCTGGCCGATAGCACCAGCTCGGCGAACGCTCTCTAGAGCGGCCGTTGGACTCATTAACGGCAGCTTTCCGGCAGGCGGGGCGAATGCGTGCTC
>NZ_JAQQEG010000096.1:0-7369 GCF_046027395.1 Paraburkholderia dipogonis
GCCGCTTTGGGGTTCGTTGCCGCCTTGTGCACCGGCGGTTTGCGTCGTCTCGCTCATCTCCCGCAATCTCCTTTGTGCCTGCTCAATGCTTCTGATTGACCCATGCGTTCGACGCCCGCCGCCTGCAGCGCCAAATGATGCCGTGCTTCGATTGCCTGGCGGCGTGCGCCTATGCCGCTCACCGCAGCCGCACCGATTGCCGCAGCGACTTTCATGCTCATGATCCGGCTTGCACGTCAGTGCCCACTTTCGTGAAAAGCGGTGCGGCGTCTTGCGGAACGGCGCGACCCGTGGCTTGCGCGCGACGCAGCACCGACCAGTAGTAGCGATAGCTCGCGCGGTCATGCAGCGTGTCCTGATGGCGCGTCGGGCCCCATTGCGCGGACTGCGCGGCCAGCAGGATTTCGGTGGCCGTGGCGATCTCTTCGTCGCGCGGCGCGAACGCGGCGACGATCGCCTCGATCTGCGCCGGATGGATGCTCCACATGCGCGTATAGCCGAATTCGTTGCGGGCGCGCGCGGCGTCGTTGGCGACCACACTCATGTCGCGCACTTCCGTGCTGACGTTATGCGACGGCACTTTGCCGTACGCGTGGCAGGCAGCGGAGATTTCCAGCTTCGCACGCCGCACCAGCGGATGATCGAACTGACCGGGCGAGCGCATGGCGGTATCGGGAATCGCGCCATCGTGCGCGGAGACGAAGTCCATCAGGCCGAAGCTCAGCGCTTCCACGCCGGGTAGCGCGGCCAGATCGAACACACGTGTCAGCGCGCCGTGCGTTTCGACCAGCAGTTGCACCGGCACCGGTCGCGCGATGCCGAGTTCGCGCCGCGTCGCCTCGATGAACGCGACCATTTCGGCGGCATCGGGGACGTTGCGGATCTTCGGCAGGGTGATGTAAGCAGGCGCTCGCTTCGCGGCACGCAGAATGAGACGGACGTCGTCGCGCCAGTGCGCGTGATCGAAGTCGTGAATCCGCACACCGACGCGGCCGAAGCGGTCATGCTCGCTGCCCAGCAACGAGGCGACCAGCTCAGCGTGCTGCGCCTCGCGGCCGACCTGCGCGCCGTCTTCGCAATCGAGCGTGATGTCGAACACGGGGCCCAGTTGCTGCTGCAACGCTAACGATTTCAGCATCAGCTTTTCGCTGCCGGCGTAATGATCGCAGGCAGGCAGCACAGCGGGCGGCACTTCGCCGTCAAACAGCACTTCGGCGGGTGTGAGGGCGCGCATCTTCGGCGTCAGGAGCGTGGGTGATGTTTAGAGAAATCTGATTCGGGCGCGCTCTGCTGAGCCATCACGGCAATTGCGCAAAACGCGCTCGGATCAGATGCGAATAGCTGCATTCGCACGTAAAAAACCGGAACCCGCTGCGGTGGCGCCTGTGAGCGCCCCTGGATATTTCGCATCGCGCCAGGCTGCCTGAAGGCGGCCTGGCGTTGTCTCACGAGTTCCGGTTCGTCTGCAACCGCCGCTTAGCCGAGCAGGTGTTGAACGCCTTCGCGCTCTTCCAGCAATTCGTTCAGCGTGCCGTCCATCTTTTCGCGCGAGAACGCGTCGATGGCCAGACCTTCGACGCGCTTGTACTCGCCGTTTTCGCACGTGACCGGCACACCGTAGATGATGTCTTCCGGAATGCCATACGAACCGTCCGACGGGATACCCATGGTGACCCACTTGCCGTTCGTGCCGAGCACCCAGTCACGCACGTGGTCGATCGCCGCGTTAGCCGCCGACGCAGCCGACGACAGGCCGCGCGCTTCGATGATCGCTGCGCCGCGCTTGCCGACGGTCGGGATGAACGTGTTGCGGTTCCATTCTTCGTCGTTGATCAGCTTGGTCAGGTCCTGACCTTCTGCGGTGGCAACGCGGAAGTCCGGGTACATGGTCGGCGAGTGGTTGCCCCACACAGCCAGCTTTTCGATCGACGCGACCGGCTTGCCCGACTTGGCGGCCAGTTGCGACAGCGCGCGGTTGTGGTCCAGACGCAGCATGGCGGTGAAGTTCTTCTTCGGCAGATCCGGCGCCGACTTCATGGCGATGTAAGCGTTCGTGTTGGCCGGGTTGCCGACCACCAGCACCTTCACGTCGCGGCTGGCGACTTCGTTCAGCGCCTTGCCCTGAACCGTGAAGATTTCGGCGTTGGCCGACAGCAGGTCCTTACGCTCCATGCCTTTCGAACGCGGACGCGCGCCGACCAGCAGGGCCACGTCTGCATCCTTGAATGCAACCTTGGGATCGTCGGTGATCACGACGCCCGACAGCAGCGGGAATGCGCAATCATCCAGTTCCATCACGACGCCTTTGACGGCGCCTTGCGCTTGCGGCAGGTCGAGCAGTTGCAGGACCACCGGCTGATCCTTGCCGAGCAGGTCGCCATTGGCGATGCGGAACAGCAGGGAGTAAGCGATTTGACCTGCGGCGCCGGTGACGGCAACGCGCTTTGCGGGCTTAGCCATTGAGAAATCTCCAGGACGATGCGTTAGACGCTAGGGAAAACGCCATTCTATATGCGCGTTCAGCGAAGCGTTGTGAAACACGGCGGAATTCACTGTCGCGGACCGCCTCGAAATCTGCCGAGGCCGAGCGGCGCGTTGCGGCGAGACCGCCATGCCGGAATCTGTACTGCCGCACGGGAGCGGAATACGAGGCGCCGGGTAGCCGCTGCACGGTGCGGGCTCCTGCAAACAGCGCGTTTCGGCAAGCGTCTGACCAACGAATGGCGGCGAATCGAAACCTGAACTGCGAGGGAACAGCATGGTGCAGAGTGGCTGCCGGTGCGTCGCGGCGCTGCATCAAATAGCCGCCGAAAAACCCGCAAACCCTTGCTCGACAAGGAGTGTAGGAGTCGTCAGACACAAAGTCAACATTATCTTATGTCTTATATAAGACATATCTGTTGCGGGGAAAACCCTAGACGCGGCCTAGGCCTTTATGATGAAATGCGCGGATGAATTCGAACCCGGCGAACACCACGAATCCGAGCGGCCAAGGGGTCGCGGGCGAGGGTGTACCTGCTGCGCCCCCGGCCACGTCGCCCACTTTCAGCCCCTTGTATCAACAGATCAAGGGGTTGATCACGCAGAGCCTCGAAAGCGGCGAGTGGAAGCCGGGCGAGATCATTCCTAGTGAAGTCGAATTGGCGGCCAGATTCAAGGTCAGTCAGGGAACGGTGCGCAAAGCGATCGACGAACTTGCCGCCGACAACCTGCTGGTGCGACGCCAGGGCAAGGGTACGTTTGTTGCAACGCACAACGAAGACCGCGCCCAGTTTCGCTTCCTCCGATTACTGGCCGATGACGGCGCGGAACACCCGCACGTCAGCCGCCTGCTCGAATGCCGGCGCTTGCGCGCTTCGGCGGATATCGCCCGGCAACTCGATCTGAAACCGGCCGACCCGGTCGTGTTGATCAAGCGCTTGCTGCAGTTCGATGGCGAAGTCACGGTGCTCGACGAAATCTGGCTGCCGGGCGCCGTGTTTCGCGGCCTCACGCTCGAGCGGCTGTCGGAGTATAAAGGTCCCCTCTACGCGATGTTCGAGACGGAATTCGGCACCCGCATGATCCGCGCGACGGAGAAGATCCGCGCGGTCGCGGCCGAGCCTTCCGTGGCCGATCTGCTGCACGTGCCCGCGGGTTTTCCGCTGCTATCGGTCGAGCGCGTGTCCTATACCTATGGAGACCGGCCGGTCGAAGTACGCCGCGGTTGGTATGTCACAACCGGGTATTACTATCAGAACGATCTAAGCTGAATCGGGATGAATGAGGGCGCTGCGTCCCACACGCACGCCTGTTTGAAGGCGCCACTATCGCGCACGCTGTAACGGACCTGTCGTGGTTTTCGCTGCAGCGCGATATAAAAAGGCGCTAAAATTGCGGATTAGTGTGACTACATAGTAGGGGTCTAGCATGGCTGAAGCCGTAAAAAAACCGAGGCCGGAATTCCGGAACATCGGTATCGGGCAGATACTGACGGCATACCGTCTCCCGCTAGCGGGGCGAGTATCGATCTTGCACCGCTTGAGCGGTGGTCTGCTTTTTGTTTTTCTTCCGTTCCTGCTGTACCTCTTCGATCAGAGCCTGACATCGGAACTTAGTTTCGAAGTCTTCAAGGGCTTCCTCTCCAACATCATCGTCAAGCTCATCACGCTCGTTCTCGCGTGGGCCTTCCTGTTTCACTTCTGTGCCGGTGTCCGTCACCTGTTCATGGACACGAGCCACAACCTCACGACCAAAGAGAAGGGCAAGCAGACTTCCATCGTGGTTCTCGTCGTGTCGTCGCTGCTCACCATCGCATTCGCGGCAAAACTGTTCGGAGCATTCTAAAAAATGTCAGCTAATAACCGAATCGGTTCGAAGCGCCTTGTCGTCGGCGCTCACTACGGTCTGCGCGACTGGCTGGCCCAGCGCATTACCGCCGCCGTGATGGCGATCTACACGGTGATCCTGCTCGGGTGGTTCTTCGGCGCGCGCGATTTCTCGTACGACGGCTGGGCGTCGATCTTCGCCACGCAATGGATGAAACTCGCCACGTTCGTCACGCTGCTCTCGCTGTTCTATCACGCGTGGGTGGGTATCCGCGACATCTGGATGGACTATGTGAAGCCCGTTGGCATCCGCCTGTTGCTTCAAGCGCTGACGATCGTCTGGCTGCTCGCGTGTGCGGGCTACGCTGCGCAGATTCTCTGGAGAGTGTAAAAGAATGGCTGCAATCAAGAATTCTCTGCCGCGTCGCAAGTTTGACGTGGTTATCGTCGGCGCAGGCGGCTCGGGGATGCGCGCTTCGCTGCAACTCGCGCGCGCCGGTCTGTCGGTCTGCGTGCTGTCCAAGGTGTTCCCGACGCGTTCGCACACGGTCGCTGCTCAAGGCGGCATCGGCGCATCGCTCGGCAATATGAGCGAAGACAACTGGCACTACCACTTCTACGACACGATCAAGGGTTCCGACTGGCTCGGCGACCAGGACGCGATCGAGTTCATGTGCCGCGAAGCACCGAACGCCGTCTACGAACTCGAACACATGGGCATGCCGTTCGACCGTAACGCGGACGGCACGATTTACCAGCGTCCGTTCGGCGGCCACACGGCGAACTATGGCGAAAAGCCGGTGCAACGCGCTTGCGCGGCGGCTGACCGTACCGGTCACGCGCTGCTGCATACGCTGTACCAGCAGAACGTGGCGGCCAAGACGCAATTCTTCGTTGAATGGATGGCGCTGGATCTGATCCGCGACGCCGACGGCGACGTGCTCGGCGTGACCGCGCTGGAAATGGAAACGGGCGACGTCTACATTCTCGAAGGCAAGACCACGCTGTTCGCCACGGGTGGCGCGGGCCGGATCTTCGCGGCATCGACCAACGCGTTCATCAACACCGGCGACGGCCTGGGCATGGCGGCGCGTTCGGGTATCGCGCTGCAAGACATGGAATTCTGGCAATTCCACCCGACCGGCGTGGCCGGCGCGGGCGTGCTGATTACCGAAGGTGTGCGCGGCGAAGGCGGCATTCTGCGTAATTCGAACGGCGAGCGCTTCATGGAACGCTACGCGCCTACCCTGAAGGATCTGGCGCCGCGCGACTTCGTTTCGCGTTCGATGGACCAGGAAATCAAGGAAGGCCGCGGCGTGGGTCCGAACAAGGATCACGTGCTGCTCGACCTGTCGCACATCGGCGCCGAGACGATCATGAAGCGTTTGCCGTCGATCCGCGAAATCGCCATGAAGTTTGCGAACGTCGACTGCATTAAAGAGCCGATTCCAGTTGTGCCGACCATCCACTATCAGATGGGCGGTATTCCGACGAACATCAACGGTCAGGTGGTCGGTACGTCGACGGGTCACGAAGAAGTCGTCAACGGTTTCTACGCAGTGGGCGAGTGCTCGTGCGTGTCGGTGCACGGTGCGAACCGTCTCGGTACGAACTCGCTGCTCGACCTCGTGGTGTTCGGCCGCGCGGCCGGCAACCACATCGTCAAGCACGTGAAGGAAATCAAGGAGCACAAGCCGCTGCCGGCTGACGCCGCTGATTTCGCGCTGTCGCGTCTGGCGAAGCTCGATAGTTCGTCCTCGGGCGAGTACGCGCAATCGGTCGCGAACGACATTCGCGGCACGATGCAGGCTCACGCCGGCGTGTTCCGCACGTCGAAGCTGCTGGCTGAAGGCGTCGAGCGCATCCGCGAAGTGGCTGACCGTGTCGACAACATCCATCTGAAGGACAAGTCGAAGGTGTTCAACACGGCCCGCGTTGAAGCGCTGGAAGTGGCGAACCTGATCGAAGTGGCCCGCGCCACGATGGTTTCCGCCGAGGCGCGCAAGGAAAGCCGTGGCGCGCACGCGCAAAACGACTTCGAACATCGCGACGACGAAAACTGGCTGCGCCATACGCTGTGGTTCAGCGAAGGCGATCGCCTCGACTACAAGCCGGTTCACATGCAACCGCTGACGGTCGAATCGGTTCCGCCGAAAGCGCGGACCTTCTAAGGCACAAGTCAAAGGAATTCAGAAATGGCAAAGCGTACATTTGAAATTTACCGCTACGACCCGGACAAGGACGCAGCGCCGCGCATGCAAACGTATGAGATCGAGATTGACTCGCACGAACGCATGCTGCTCGACGCGCTGCTGAAGTTGAAAGCAGTTGACGAGACCCTTTCGTTCCGCCGTTCGTGCCGTGAAGGCGTGTGCGGTTCGGACGCCATGAACATCAACGGCAAGAACGGTCTGGCCTGCCTGCAGAACATGAACGATCTGCCGCAGAAGATCGTGCTGCGTCCGCTGCCGGGCCTGCCGGTCGTGCGCGACCTGATCTGCGACTTCACGCAGTTCTTCAACCAGTATCACTCGATCAAGCCGTACCTGATCAACGATACGCCGCCGCCGGAAAAGGAACGTCTGCAGTCGCCGGAAGAGCGCGACGAGCTCGACGGTCTGTACGAATGTATTCTGTGCGCTAGCTGCTCGACTTCGTGCCCGAGCTTCTGGTGGAATCCGGACAAGTTCGTCGGCCCGGCCGGCCTCTTGCAAGCTTACCGCTTCATCGCAGATAGCCGCGACGAAGCGACGGGCGAGCGCCTCGACAACCTGGAAGATCCGTACCGTCTGTTCCGTTGCCATACCATCATGAATTGCGTCGACGTTTGCCCGAAGGGCCTGAACCCGACCAAGGCGATTGGCAAGATCAAGGAATTGATGGTTCGCCGCGCTGTTTAATATGAACAACCCCCTCGCTCCCTATCGTTCGCTGCCCCCCGAGGGGGCGGTCAGTACGCTTGGGAGCGGCCCTGCGCGTACTGACATGGACTCAACATCGCATCAGTCCGACCCTCTCCGCCGCCGGGGGGCGCCGGGGGGGGGGCCGGGGGGGGGGCGGGG
>NZ_JAQQEG010000097.1:0-7167 GCF_046027395.1 Paraburkholderia dipogonis
CCCCCCCCCCCCCCCCCCCCCCCCCCCCCCCCGGGCGCCGCCGGCCCCCCCCCCCCCCCCCCCCCCGGGGCCTGCTGGAAAACGATCTGATCTTTGAGCGTTTTTTCGGCCGATATGAGCATGACCTCAGCGATGCCGACGTGGGCGCCCTCACGCGCCTGCTCGAGCTGAGCGATAACGACCTGATGGACTTGCTGCTCGTGCGCAAGGAACCTGAGGGCGACCTTGCAGACCCGGATGTGATCCGGGTGCTGGAGCTGCTGCGGAATGCCTGACCGGCATGACCGGCTTGAGCGCTGCTTGTCCGCGCTTGTCCGTTGTCCCAGGCGTGCAATTATCGAAACCCTGTTTCCATACTTCGATTGAGGATGTGCTATGACCCCGTCAGATGTTAAAGCCACGCTATCGTTCAGCGACAATTCGCCGAGCGTTGAAATGCCGATTTACAAGGGCACTCTCGGCCCGGACGTGATCGACATCCGCAAACTGTACGGCCAGACCGGCAAGTTCACGTACGACCCGGGCTTCATGTCGACGGCGGCTTGCAATTCGGCGATCACGTACATCGACGGCGACAAGGGCGAGCTGCTGTATCGCGGCTACCCGATCGACAACCTCGCGCAAAACGCCGACTTCCTCGAAACCTGCTATTTGCTGCTGAAGGGCGAACTGCCGAACGCGCAGCAAAACGCCGAATTCGTGAAGACGGTCACGAACCACACGATGGTGCATGAGCAAATGCACTTCTTCTTCCGTGGTTTTCGTCGCGACGCGCACCCGATGGCGATTCTGGTCGCCGCGGTCGGCGCGCTGTCGGCGTTCTATCACGACTCGCTCGACATCAACAATCCGCGCCACCGTGAAGTGTCGGCCATTCGCATGATCGCGAAGCTGCCGACGCTGGTCGCCATGGCGTACAAGTACAGCATCGGTCAGCCGTTTGCGTACCCGAAGAACGACCTGTCGTACAGCGCGAACTTCATGCACATGATGTTCTCGAACCCGTGCGAAGAGTACAAGGTCAACGACGTGCTGGTGCGCGCGCTCGACCGTATCCTGATCCTGCACGCGGACCACGAGCAGAATGCATCGACGTCGACCGTGCGTCTCGCCGGTTCGTCGGGTGCGAACCCGTTCGCGTGTATCGCAGCGGGTATCGCGTGTCTGTGGGGCCCGGCGCACGGTGGTGCGAACGAAGCCGCGCTGAACATGCTGGAAGAAATCGGCTCGGTCGATAACATTCCCGAGTTCATCAAGCAGGTGAAGGACAAGAACTCGGGCGTGAAGCTGATGGGCTTCGGTCACCGCGTCTACAAGAACTACGACCCGCGTGCGAAGCTGATGCGCGAAACCTGCCACGAAGTGCTGGAAGAGCTGGGCCTGCACGACGACCCGCTGTTCAAGCTGGCCATGGCACTGGAAAAGATCGCACTGGAAGACGAATACTTCGTGTCGCGTAAGCTGTACCCGAACGTCGACTTCTACTCGGGCATCGTGCAGCGCGCGCTGGGCATCCCGACGTCGATGTTCACGTGTATCTTCGCGATGGCGCGTACGGTCGGCTGGATTGCGCAGTGGAACGAAATGATCGCCGATCCGGAACAGAAGATTGGCCGCCCGCGTCAGCTGTTCATCGGCGACACGCAACGTGAAGCGAAGCCGATCGGCGAACGTTGATCGGGTTTGAGTCCGCATAGTCCGTAGCGGCGGTTTTGCTACGAGCTAACACGGAGTCTGCTGATAAAAGTGCCCCGACGGGTTCTCCGTCGGGGCATTTTGTTTTCGGCTTCTTGTCCCGCGCGCTGAGCCTGCATTTGCGCGGCGGCGCAGCAAACCACCGCCACACGCGCGCTTGCCGGGTAACGCCAATACAGGTATCGACACTACCACCCAACTCCCTGTTTTTTATCGGTTTTCTCCCTGATTGAGCGGCCCAGGCGGGGCGCTGCGTGGCATAATCGACCGACACGGTCAGCCCGAAGTCATTACTACCCCGCATACCATGGCACAGACTCTCTACGACAAATTGTGGAACACACACGTGGTCCACACGGAAGAAGACGGCACGACGATTCTCTATATCGACCGTCACCTGCTGCACGAAGTCACCAGCCCTCAGGCGTTCGAAGGCCTGAAGCTGGCTGAGCGTCCGGTGTGGCGCATCAGCGCGAACCTGGCGGTCTCGGACCATAACGTCCCGACCACGGACCGCAGCCACGGTATCGCCGATCCGGTTTCCAAGCTGCAAGTCGACACGCTCGATTCGAACTGCGACGCCTACGGCATCACGCAGTTCAAGATGAACGATCTGCGTCAGGGCATCGTGCACATCATCGGGCCGGAACAGGGCGCCACGCTGCCGGGCATGACGATCGTCTGCGGCGACTCGCACACGTCCACGCACGGCGCGTTCGGCGCGCTGGCGCATGGCATCGGCACGTCGGAAGTCGAGCACGTGCTGGCCACGCAAACGCTCTTGCAGAAGAAAAGCAAGAACATGCTGGTGAAGGTGGAAGGCGCGCTGCCGCGTGGCTGCACCGCGAAAGACATCGTGCTGGCCATCATCGGCAAGATCGGCACGGCTGGCGGCACGGGCTACGCGATCGAGTTCGGCGGTTCGACGATTCGCGCGCTCTCCATGGAAGGCCGCATGACGGTCTGCAACATGGCGATCGAAGCGGGCGCGCGCGCCGGCATGGTCGCGGTCGACGACACCACCATCGACTACCTGAAGGGCCGCCCGTTCTCGCCGGAAGGCGTGGAGTGGGATCACGCGGTCGAGTACTGGAAGCAGTTCAAGACGGACGAAGGCGCGCACTTCGATCGCGTGGTCGAACTGAACGCTGCGGAGATCGTGCCGCAAGTCACGTGGGGCACGTCGCCGGAAATGGTCACGGCCGTGGACGGTCGCGTGCCGGATCCGGATCGTGAGAAAGACCCGGTCAAGCGTGACGCCATGGAGCGCGCGCTGAAATACATGGCGCTCGAACCGAATGCGCCGATCGAGTCGATCAAGCCGGATAAAATCTTCATCGGGTCGTGCACCAACGCGCGCATTGAAGACATTCGCGCCGCGGCTTACGTCGTGAAGAAACTGGGCCGCCGCGTGGCGCCGAACATCCGTCTGGCCATGGTGGTGCCGGGTTCGGGTCTCGTGAAGGCGCAGGCGGAACGTGAAGGCCTCGACAAGGTCTTTACCGACGCCGGTTTCGAATGGCGTGAACCGGGTTGCTCGATGTGTCTCGCCATGAACGCCGACCGGCTGGATCCGGGCGAGCGTTGCGCGTCCACGTCGAATCGTAATTTCGAAGGTCGTCAGGGCACCGGTGGCCGTACCCACCTCGTGAGTCCCGCGATGGCTGCGGCTGCGGCCATCGAAGGGCATTTCGTCGATATTCGCAAGCTTGGATAAACACGCATGATGAAGAACATGAATCGCACCACTCTATTGCGCCGCTTCGCGCTCGGTACTCTGGCTGGGCTGTTGCTCGGTCTGGCCGGTTGCAACACGGTGCACGGATTCGGCGAGGACATGTCCCACCTCGGCAATTCGATCAGCAATCACGCTGATAAATAAGCGGTTTTTGATTTTTGCCGGCTCTGCGCCGAGCGGCTTTCCGGCCGCCGCGCGCATCGCCCGGACTTGAAACAGGCGCAAGCGTCATGGATAAATTCATCGTACACACCGGCGTCGTGGCGCCGCTCGATCGCGAGAACGTCGACACGGACGCGATCATTCCGAAGCAATTCCTGAAGTCGATCAAGCGCACGGGTTTCGGTCCGAACGCGTTCGACGAATGGCGCTACCTCGACCACGGCGAGCCGGGGCAGGACAATTCGAAGCGTCCGCTGAATCCGGATTTCGTGCTAAACCAGCCGCGTTATCAGGGCGCTTCGGTGCTGCTCGCTCGCAAGAACTTTGGCTGCGGCAGCTCGCGTGAGCATGCGCCGTGGGCGTTGGAGCAATACGGCTTTCGCGCGCTGATCGCGCCGAGTTTCGCCGACATTTTCTATAACAACTGCTTCAAGAACGGCGTGTTGCCGATCGTGCTGACCGAACAGCAGGTCGATCACCTGTTCAACGAAACGTATGCGTTCAACGGTTTCAAGCTGACGGTCGATCTCGAAGCGCAAGTCGTGCGCACATCGGACGGCGGCACCGAATATCCGTTCGAAGTCGCGGCGTTCCGCAAGTACTGCCTGCTGAACGGTTTCGACGACATCGGCCTCACGCTGCGCCACGCGGACAAGATTCGCCAATTCGAAGCGGAGCGCATTACGAAGCAGCCTTGGCTGAATCACCGCATCGTCGGTTGAACGCTCAAAAGTCTCAAAGCAAACCTCAAGGAATTCGCATGAAGATCGCAGTCTTGCCGGGCGACGGCATCGGTCCCGAAATCGTCAAGGAAGCCGTCAAGGTTCTGAACGTGCTCGGCGAAAAGTTCGAACTCGAAGAAGCGCCGGTTGGCGGCGCGGGCTACGAAGCGAAGGGCCACCCGCTGCCCGATTCGACGCTGGCGCTGGCAAAAGAAGCCGACGCGATCCTGTTCGGCGCGGTCGGCGACTGGAAGTACGACTCGCTCGAACGCGCGCTGCGTCCGGAGCAGGCCATTCTCGGTCTGCGCAAGCACCTGCAACTGTTCGCGAACTTCCGTCCGGCGATCTGCTATCCGCAACTCACCGGCGCGTCGTCGTTGAAGGAAGAGATCGTCTCGGGCCTCGATATCCTGATCGTGCGTGAACTGAACGGCGACATCTATTTCGGCTCGCCGCGTGGCGTGCGTTCGTCGCCGGACGGGCTGTTCGAAGGCGCGAAGGAAGGCTTCGACACGATGCGTTATTCGGAACCCGAAGTGCGCCGCATTGCGCACGTCGCGTTTCAGGCGGCGCAAAAGCGCCAGAAGAAGCTGACGAGCGTGGACAAGGCCAACGTGCTCGAAACGTCGCAGTTATGGCGCGACGTGATGATCGACGTGTCGAAGGAATATGCGGACGTGGAGTTGTCGCACATGTACGTCGATAACGCCGCGATGCAACTGGTGAAGGCACCGAAGGCGTTCGACGTGGTCGTCACCGGCAACATGTTCGGCGATATTCTCTCCGACGAAGCGGCCATGCTGACGGGTTCGATCGGCATGCTGCCGTCCGCCTCGCTCGACAAGAACAACAAGGGCTTGTACGAGCCGTCGCACGGGTCGGCACCGGACATCGCCGGCAAGGGCGTCGCGAATCCGCTGGCGACCATTCTGTCGGCGGCCATGATGCTGCGCTATTCGCTGAACAAGGCGGAGCAGGCGGATCGTATCGAAAACGCCGTAAAAAAGGTGCTCGAACAAGGCTATCGCACCGGCGATATTCTCACGCAAGGTTGCAAGCAGGTCGGCACGGTCGCCATGGGCGACGCAGTCGTCGCAGCACTGTAAGCGCGCAGGTGCGTTAAGCGGTAGTCAGGTCATCAAACGACCTTTAAAACGCGAATCGGCCTTGAAACAGGCCGATTCGCGCGTAATACGGACGGCAGCGACAGACATTCAGGTCGCCGGATTCCGGTTTTCGTGTATATTGTAGCGATGGCGCACACAGCTCAAATCTCCTCGATTTCGACAC
Source organism: Paraburkholderia dipogonis (assembly GCF_046027395.1). Taxonomy (GTDB): domain Bacteria; phylum Pseudomonadota; class Gammaproteobacteria; order Burkholderiales; family Burkholderiaceae; genus Paraburkholderia; species Paraburkholderia dipogonis_A. The sequence continues at coordinate 5,608 of NZ_JAQQEG010000097.1, forward strand.
TGCACGGCAAAACGGCCCGTGTGGTTGAGCTCGCCATTACCGCCAAAGCTTCCATTAAAACGATTACCCCGAAAACGATCACGAAACGCTGATCGTCCGTCGTGCCCGCTCATCTTCCCCGCGCGGTCACTGCGCGGCAAAGATGCGGGGAAGTTTCCACTCGAAGGGTATGAAGTCATGAACGTAGGTCTCGTAGGTTGGCGCGGCATGGTCGGCAGCGTCCTGATGCAACGCATGCAGCAGGAAGGCGATTTCGATCTTATCGAACCGGTGTTTTTCAGCACCAGCAACGCGGGCGGCAACGCGCCGTCGTTCGCCAAAAACGAGACCAAGCTCAAAGATGCGACAAGCATCGAAGACCTGAAGAAGTGCGAAGCGATCATCTCGTGCCAGGGCGGCGATTACACGAACGACGTGTTCCCGAAGCTGCGCGCAGCGGGCTGGAACGGCTACTGGATCGACGCGGCTTCGTCGCTGCGCATGAAGGACGACGCGGTCATCATTCTCGATCCGGTCAACCTCGACGTGATCAAGAACGCGCTGGTCAAGGGCCAGAAGAACTTCATCGGCGGCAATTGCACGGTCAGCCTGATGCTGATGGCGCTCGGCGGCCTGTTCCGCGAGAACCTCGTCGACTGGATGACGGCCATGACGTATCAGGCCGCTTCGGGCGCGGGCGCGCAAAACATGCGCGAACTGCTGCAGCAGATGGGCACGCTGTACGGTGCAGCGAAGGAAGACCTGGCGGATCCGTCGTCGGCGATTCTCGACATCGACCGTCGCGTGCTCTCCGCGATGAATAGCGACCGCATGCCGACCGACAACTTCGGCGTGCCGCTCGCCGGCTCGCTGATTCCGTGGATCGACAAGGATCTCGGCAACGGCATGTCGAAGGAAGAGTGGAAGGGCGGCGCGGAAACCAACAAGATTCTCGGCAAGCCGGCCATGGGCACGCCGGGTTCGATTCCCGTCGACGGCCTGTGCGTGCGGATCGGCGCCATGCGCTGCCACTCGCAGGCACTGACCATCAAGCTGAACAAGGACGTGCCGCTGGACGAGGTGAACAGCATCCTCGCGTCGGGCAACGACTGGGTCAAGGTCGTGCCGAACGAGCGTGAAGCGTCGATGCGCGATCTGTCCCCGGCGGTTGTCACGGGTACGTTGACGGTGCCGGTCGGCCGCGTGCGCAAACTGGCGATGGGCGGCGAATATCTGTCGGCTTTCACGGTCGGCGATCAGCTGCTGTGGGGCGCTGCGGAGCCGCTGCGTCGCATGCTTCGCATTGTGCTCGACAAGTAAAGTAAACTACGCGCTCACGACGCGTAGAAAACTCAAGAAGCGTCGCGCTTGCGCGGCGCTTTTTTCATTGTGTGCTCCGATTATCTTGTCTCTTTCCAACCGCAAAAAAGGGCTGCGCGCTGACGCGCCAGGAGTCCCGATGAACCTTCGACTCTCATCCCTTCGGGCCATGTTCATTCATCGAGGTGCGGGCCGATTGGCGGCTGGCGCCGCTGTGTCCGCTGCGCTCGCGTGCGCCGGCGTGGGTAGCGCGGTGGCCCC
>NZ_JAQQEG010000098.1:0-6731 GCF_046027395.1 Paraburkholderia dipogonis
CGACAAGCGTATTAGCGATGCTTGAAAACCGGTTTGCGCTTCTCCACGAACGCGGCCATACCTTCCTTCTGATCTTCGGTAGCGAAGAGCGAATGGAACAGGCGCCGCTCGAAATGCACGCCTTCCGCCAAAGTCGTTTCGTAGGCGCGGTTGACCGATTCCTTCACCATCATCACGGCCGGCAGCGGGAATTCTGCGATCGTCGCAGCCGCAGCCACCGCCTCGTCGACCAGGGAAGCAGCGGGAATAACACGCGACACCAATCCGGCGCGCTCAGCTTCGGCGGCATCCATGAACCGCGCGGTCAGGCAGAGGTCCATTGCCTTCGCCTTCGAGACGGCGCGCGGCAAGCGCTGCGTACCGCCCGCGCCCGGCATGATGCCGAGTTTGATTTCCGGCTGGCCGAACTTTGCCGTGTCGGCGGCAAAAATGATGTCGCACATCATCGCCAACTCGCAGCCACCGCCGAGCGCGAACCCGGCCACCGCCGCAATGATCGGCTTACGAATGGAGCGAACGGTTTCCCAGTTGCGGGTGATGTAGTCACCCTTGTAGACATCCATATAGGTATAGGTGGACATCATGCCGATGTCGGCGCCGGCCGCGAACGCCTTTTCACTGCCCGTGACCACGATCGCACCGATCGCGTCGTCGGCGTCGAACTCGCGCAGCGCCGCCCCCAACTCGTCCATCAATGCGTCATTCAAAGCGTTCAACGCCTTCGGGCGATTCAACGTGATCAAGCCGACTCTTCCCCGCGTCTCCACCAGAATGTTCTCGTAAGCCATGCCGCCTCCTAAGGGTAGAAAATTGCGCGCGAAAACACTTCGCGCGGCCATCTTAATAATGCTACCATTCACCAACCAACCGGTCGGTCAATTATTCGACAGGCTTTTCCCAACGTACAGCCAAGCCCCTCTGCCATGACACATCCGCTATTCACCAAGCACGAAGACACGCTGCAAAAGGCACTCACCGCGGTTGAAACGCGCGGCTACTGGAGCCCGTTCGTCGAAATGCCCAGTCCGAAAGTGTACGGGGAAACGGCCAACGCGGACGGCGAAGCGGCATTCAAAGCGCATCTCAACGCGACGTTCCAACTGGACCAACCGTCGACGGGCGAAACCGTCGGCGCCGAAGTCTCACCGTTCGGATTCCCGCTCGGCGTGCGCTACCCGAAGGCCGACCCCGCCGCCCTGATCGCGGCGGCCGCCGCATCCCAGCGCGACTGGCGCGAGGCAGGCCCGCAGGCATGGATTGGCGTGTGCCTTGAAATCCTTGCCCGCGTGAATCGCGCCAGCTTCGAAATCGGCTATAGCGTGATGCACACGACCGGACAAGCATTCATGATGGCCTTCCAGGCCGGCGGCCCGCACGCGCAAGACCGCGCGCTCGAAGCTGTCGTGTACGCGTGGGACCAATTGCGCCGCATTCCCGGCAACGCCCACTGGGAAAAGCCGCAAGGCAAGAATCCGCCGCTCGCCATGCATAAGCGCTACACCGTCGTGCCGCGCGGCACCGGCCTCGTGCTCGGTTGCTGCACCTTCCCGACGTGGAACGGCTATCCGGGCCTCTTCGCCGATCTGGCCACGGGCAACACGGTCATCGTCAAGCCGCATCCGGGCGCGATCCTGCCGCTCGCACTGACCGTGCGAATCGCGCGTGACGTTTTGCGCGAAGCGGGTTTCGATCCGAACGTCGTCACTTTGCTGGCCACCGAACCGAACGACGGCGCGCTCGTCCAGGACTTGGCCCTGCGCCCGGAAATCAAACTCATCGACTTCACGGGCAGCACGCAAAACGGCACGTGGCTCGAGCGCAATGCGCACCAGGCACAGGTCTACACCGAAAAAGCCGGTGTGAACCAGATCGTGATCGACTCGGTCGACGACATCAAAGCCGCGGCCCGCAACATCGCCTTCTCGCTCGCGCTGTACTCGGGCCAGATGTGCACCGCGCCGCAAAACATCTACGTACCGCGCGGCGGTATCCGCACTGCGGAAGGCACGCTCGGTTTTGACGAAGTCGCTCAAGCCATTGCCGGCGCTGTGCAAAAACTCGTCGCCGACCCGGCTCGCGCTGTCGAACTGCTCGGCGCGATTCAGAACGAAGGCGTGACCCAGCGCATCGACGAAGCCGCAAAACTCGGCCGCGTGCTCGTCGAGAGTCTCACGCTCGAACATCCCGCTTTCGCCGGCGCCCGCGTGCGCACACCGCTCGTGCTCCAACTGGACGCCGCGACCGACCACGCGCAGTTCACCAAAGAATGGTTCGGTCCGGTCTCGTTCGTGATCGCGACGGACTCGACTGCACAGTCGCTCGATCTCGCCGGCGCAATCGCCGCCGAGCATGGCGCGCTAACGCTGTCGGTCTACAGCACGGACGAAGCAGTGCTCGAAGAAGCGCACGAAGCATCGATCCGCGGTGGCGTGGCCTTGTCGATCAATCTGACCGGCGGTGTGTTCGTCAATCAGTCGGCCGCCTTTTCGGACTTCCACGGCACGGGCGCAAACCCGGCGGCCAATGCCGCGCTGGCGGACGCAGCCTTCGTATCGAATCGCTTCCGCGTAGTTCAAAGCCGCGTTCATGTTGAACCGAAAGCGGCGCCGGCGGTAGCTGGCTGAATGGCCTAGGACAAAACACGGCTTCGTCCTATGCCGTTTGGCCGAATGGACCAGGCTATGTACCCCAACTAACATGAGGCATCGGATCGGCACCTCACGCCGATCCGCCCCAGCAGGAATCCCTATGAACGACGCCTTCATTTGCGATGCGATTCGCACCCCAATCGGCCGCTACGGCGGCGCCCTTAAGGATGTCCGCGCCGACGATCTCGGCGCGGTTCCGATCAGGGCGCTGATCGAACGCAATCCAGGCGTTGACTGGCGCGCCGTTGACGACGTGATTTATGGCTGCGCAAACCAGGCCGGCGAAGACAATCGCAACGTCGCCCGTATGTCGGCGTTGCTGGCCGGCTTGCCAACTGCGGCGCCCGGCGCAACCATTAACCGCTTGTGCGGCTCGGGCATGGATGCGGTCGGCACCGCGGCACGCGCCATCAAGGCGGGCGAAGCACGCCTGATGATCGCCGGCGGCGTCGAAAGTATGACGCGCGCGCCGTTCGTCATGGGCAAAGCGACCAGCGCGTTCTCGCGCCAAGCCGACATTTACGACACGACAATCGGCTGGCGCTTCATCAATCCGCTGATGAAACGTCAATACGGCGTCGATTCGATGCCTGAGACCGCGGAAAACGTTGCCGTCGAATTCAGCGTGAGCCGTGCCGATCAGGACGCGTTTGCGCTGGCGAGCCAGCAAAAGGCCGCTCGCGCCCAGCAGGACGGCACGCTGGCCCAGGAAATTGTCAGCGTCGACATCGCGCAAAAGAAGGGTGAGGCCGTACGCGTGCTGCTCGATGAACACCCGCGCGAAACTTCGCTCGAAAGTTTGAGCAAGCTCAAAGGCGTGGTTCGTCCGGACGGCAGCGTGACGGCCGGCAATGCGTCGGGCGTGAACGACGGCGCGTGCGCGCTGTTGCTGGCGAACCAGCAGGCAGCCGATCAATACGGCCTGCGCCGCCGCGCCCGCGTAGTGGGCATGGCAACAGCGGGCGTCGAACCGCGCATCATGGGTATTGGTCCGGCGCCGGCCACGCAAAAGCTGCTGAAGCAACTCGGCATGACGCTCGAACAACTCGATGTGATCGAGCTGAACGAAGCCTTCGCATCGCAAGGTCTGGCTGTTCTGCGCACGCTCGGTCTGCGCGACGACGACCCGCGCGTCAACCCGAACGGCGGAGCCATTGCGCTGGGTCATCCGCTGGGCGCATCGGGCGCGCGTCTGATCACGACCGCGCTGTACCAGTTGGAGCGGACCAACGGCCGCTTTGCCCTTTGCACGATGTGCATCGGCGTCGGCCAGGGCATCGCGCTGGTCATCGAGCGGATCTGACGTCAGCGCCACAGCGCCCATCGGTCAAAGAGACTTTGAGGAGACACCCAATGTCATATGAAGCGATTCGACTGGACATCGACGCATCGAGCCATGTCGCAACCATCACGCTGAACCGGCCGGACAAACTCAACAGCTTCACGCGCGCGATGCATCAGGAACTGAGCGCCGCGCTCGACGAGGTCGAAACGTCCAGCGCCCGCGCGCTCGTGCTCACCGGCGCGGGCCGCGGCTTTTGCGCCGGCCAGGATCTCGCCGACCTCGACTTCACACCAGGCGCCATGACCGATCTGGGTGAACTGATCGAGCAACATTTCAATCCGCTGATTCGCCGCCTGCAAGCGTTGCCGCTGCCTGTCATCGCCGCGGTGAACGGCACGGCCGCCGGTGCGGGCGCCAATCTCGCGCTCGCGTGCGACCTCGTGCTCGCGGCTCGCTCCGCCAGCTTCATTCAGGCATTCGTGAAGATCGGCCTCGTGCCGGACTCGGGCGGCACATGGTTCCTGCCGCAGCGCGTCGGCATGGCTCGCGCGTTAGGGCTCGCCATCACCGGCGACAAACTCAGCGCGGAAAAAGCCGAAAGCTGGGGCTTGATCTGGCAAGCAGTCGACGATTCGGATCTCGCCGCCACCGCGGTGAAACTAGCGACCCAACTTGCGCAACAACCCACGCGCGCCATCGCCGCCATAAAGCAGGCCATGCGTGCGGGCGCGACGCAAACGCTCGATCAGCAACTCGATCTCGAGCGCGATCTGCAACGCCAACTGGGTGCTTCCCACGACTACGCGGAAGGTGTGCAAGCCTTCGTTGAAAAGCGCACGCCGCGCTTCGAGGGCCGCTGATATGTCCGCTCAAGCCAATCATCCCAATCAGATGACGCCCGACGAACTCGCTCGCGCGACTGCTGCCGCGATGTACGAGAATGACGCGTGCAGCCGCGCGCTCGGCCTCGAAATCGTCGAAGTGCGGCCCGGATACGCGCGCCTGCGCATGGCCGTACGCGACGACTTTCTGAACGGCCATCAGATTTGCCACGGCGGCCTGATTTTCACGCTCGCGGATTCGACCTTCGCGTTCGCCTGCAACACGTACAACATCAACACGGTTGCCGCCGGCTGCTCGATCGAATTTCTGCGGCCCGTGCGAGGTGGCGACGTGCTGACGGCGGAAGCCGTCGAGCAGACGCTGAGTGGCCGAACCGGCATCTACGACATTCGCGTGACGAACCGTGCCGAAGAAACCGTTGCGATGTTCCGCGGCAAATCGGCGCAAATCAAAGGCAATCTGATTCCCACAGGCGATTGATAACAGCGACCTCGCAGCAACCGCGCATCAAACCCGCGATAACTCCGAGACACCACGCAGCAAACCCGTGACAGATTCGCGACGCAGTAGCGGCTCTTCGCCGCCACACCTTTGACCAGCAGCCAGCCCCAGGTTTTTGCGCGCAAGCGCACGTACATCAGACCCAAGCATTGAGGCAGCAAGGAGACATTCGATGACCACCGCCCTTCCGCTCGATCCGATCGAGACCGCCAGCCGCGACGAACTTGCCGCGCTCCAACTTGAACGGCTTAAATGGTCGTTGAACCACGCTTATGAAAACTCGCCGGTTTATCGACACAAATTCGACGAAGCCGGTGTTCATCCGAGCGAAGTGAAAACCCTCGCGGACCTGGCGCGTTTCCCCTTCACCACCAAGAAGGATCTGCGCGACAGCTACCCGTTCGGAATGTTCGCCGTGCCGCAAGAACAGATCTCACGGATTCACGCGTCGTCCGGTACGACGGGTAAGCCGACCGTGGTGGGTTACACCGCGCGCGACATCGACACGTGGGCGAATCTCGTCGCGCGTTCGATCCGCGCCGCCGGCGCGAAGCGTGGCGACAAGGTTCACGTGAGCTATGGCTACGGCCTGTTCACGGGCGGTCTCGGCGCGCACTATGGCGCCGAACGCGCGGGGCTCACCGTGATTCCGTTCGGCGGCGGCCAGACCGAAAAGCAGGTGCAACTGATCCAGGACTTCCGGCCGGACATCATCATGGTGACGCCGAGCTACATGCTCTCGATTGCGGACGAACTCGAGCGTCAAGGCATCGACCCGGCCAATTGTTCGCTGCGCCTCGGCATCTTTGGCGCGGAACCGTGGACCAACGACATGCGTCAGGCGATCGAAAAGCGCATGGGCATCGATGCTGTCGACATCTATGGCCTGTCCGAAGTGATGGGCCCAGGCGTGGCGTCGGAGTGCGTGGAAACGAAAGACGGCCCGACCATCTGGGAAGATCATTTCTATCCCGAGATCATCGATCCCGAAACCGGCGAGGTGCTGCCGGATGGCGAACTCGGCGAACTGGTGTTCACGTCGCTGACCAAAGAGGCGCTGCCGATCGTCCGCTACCGGACGCGCGACCTGACGCGCCTCTTGCCAGGCAGCGCCCGCACCATGCGTCGGATGGAAAAGATCACGGGCCGCTCGGACGACATGATGATCGTGCGCGGCGTGAACGTCTTTCCGACGCAGATCGAAGAACTGCTGCTCAAGCAGCACGCGCTCGCGCCGCACTACCAGATCGTGCTGACCAAGGAAGGCCCGCTCGACGTGTTGACGTTGAACGTCGAGCCTTGCCCGGAATCGGCGCCCGATACGGCCGCGTTGAACACGGCCAAGCAGGCGTTGACCTACGATATCAAGGCGCTGATCGGCGTGAGTGCGGTGGTGAACGTGCTGGGTGTAAACGGGATCGAGCGTTCGGTGGGCAAGGCGCGGCGCGTAGTGG
>NZ_JAQQEG010000099.1:0-5365 GCF_046027395.1 Paraburkholderia dipogonis
GGTTTCTGATGCTGCAGGGGAGCCTGACGATTACCTACTTTCACACGGGTAATCCGCACTATCATCGGCGTGGAGTCGTTTCACGGTCCTGTTCGGGATGGGAAGGGGTGGGACCGACTCGCTATGGTCATCAGGCATGACTTGTTGTCGCATTGACTTCGTCAACACAACCAATCGGGAAGAAGTAGTTTCTGGTGATGCTCACCAGAGGTAAAGCGTTGGGTTGTGTTGTTTCCGGCACAACACTGATCACTCAACCGTGCGTGGTGTCCTGCCCCCCTTCGGGGGTGGGGTCCCTGGTAAATGCTGAAGCATTAACCATGACCGACACAAAACACACCGGTTATAGGATCAAGCCTTACGGGCAATTAGTATCAGTTAGCTTAACGCATTACTGCGCTTCCACACCTGACCTATCAACGTCCTGGTCTTGAACGACCCTTCAAGGGGCTCGAAGCCCCGGGGATATCTCATCTTAAGGCGAGTTTCCCGCTTAGATGCTTTCAGCGGTTATCTCTTCCGAACATAGCTACCCGGCGATGCCACTGGCGTGACAACCGGTACACCAGAGGTTCGTCCACTCCGGTCCTCTCGTACTAGGAGCAGCCCCCTTCAAATATCCAGCGCCCACGGCAGATAGGGACCAAACTGTCTCACGACGTTTTAAACCCAGCTCACGTACCTCTTTAAATGGCGAACAGCCATACCCTTGGGACCGGCTACAGCCCCAGGATGAGATGAGCCGACATCGAGGTGCCAAACACCGCCGTCGATATGAACTCTTGGGCGGTATCAGCCTGTTATCCCCAGAGTACCTTTTATCCGTTGAGCGATGGCCCTTCCATACAGAACCACCGGATCACTATGACCTGCTTTCGCACCTGCTCGACTTGTCGGTCTCGCAGTTAAGCACGCTTATGCCATTGCACTATCAGCACGATTTCCGACCGTACCTAGCGTACCTTCGTACTCCTCCGTTACACTTTGGGAGGAGACCGCCCCAGTCAAACTGCCTACCATGCACTGTCCCCAGTCCGGATAACGGACCAAGGTTAGAACCTCAAACAAACCAGGGTGGTATTTCAAGGTTGGCTCCACGCAGACTGGCGTCCACGCTTCAAAGCCTCCCACCTATCCTACACAGACCGGTTCAAAGTCCAATGCAAAGCTACAGTAAAGGTTCATGGGGTCTTTCCGTCTAGCCGCGGGGAGATTGCATCATCACAAACACTTCAACTTCGCTGAGTCTCGGGAGGAGACAGTGTGGCCATCGTTACGCCATTCGTGCAGGTCGGAACTTACCCGACAAGGAATTTCGCTACCTTAGGACCGTTATAGTTACGGCCGCCGTTTACCGGGACTTCAATCAAGAGCTTGCACCCCATCATTTAATCTTCCGGCACCGGGCAGGCGTCACACCCTATACGTCCACTTTCGTGTTTGCAGAGTGCTGTGTTTTTATTAAACAGTCGCAGCCACCAGTTTATTGCAACCCCTTCACCCTTCTGGCGCAGGCCAGTCAGGCTACAGGGGCGTACCTTATCCCGAAGTTACGGTACCAATTTGCCGAGTTCCTTCTCCCGAGTTCTCTCAAGCGCCTTAGAATACTCATCTCGCCCACCTGTGTCGGTTTGCGGTACGGTCTTGTTAAACTGAAGCTTAGAGGCTTTTCTTGGAACCACTTCCAGTTGCTTCGTCACCTAGATGACTGGCCTCGCACCCTTGAATTCCGCGCCCGGATTTGCCAAAGCGCCTTCTCCAATGCAAGGACCGGGACTTCCAACACCCGGACAACCTTCCGCGATCCGTCCCCCCATCGCATTTAACAATGGTGCAGGAATATTAACCTGCTTCCCATCAGCTACGCATTTCTGCCTCGCCTTAGGGGCCGACTCACCCTACGCCGATGAACGTTGCGTAGGAAACCTTGGGCTTACGGCGAGGGGGCCTTTCACCCCCTTTATCGCTACTCATGTCAGCATTCGCACTTCCGATACCTCCAGCACACTTTTCAATGCACCTTCGCAGGCTTACGGAACGCTCTCCTACCATGCACATAAATGTGCATCCGCAGCTTCGGTATATTGCTTAGCCCCGTTACATCTTCCGCGCAGGACGACTCGATCAGTGAGCTATTACGCTTTCTTTAAAGGATGGCTGCTTCTAAGCCAACCTCCTGACTGTTTTAGCCTTCCCACTTCGTTTCCCACTTAGCAATATTTGGGGACCTTAGCTGGCGGTCTGGGTTGTTTCCCTCTTGACACCGGACGTTAGCACCCGATGTCTGTCTCCCGTGATTGCACTCTTCGGTATTCGGAGTTTGCTATGGCGTAGTAATCCGCAATGGACCCCACAACCATGACAGTGCTCTACCCCCGAAGGTGATACACGAGGCACTACCTAAATAGTTTTCGGAGAGAACCAGCTATTTCCAGGTTTGTTTAGCCTTTCACCCCTATCCACAGCTCATCCCCTAACTTTTCAACGTTAGTGGGTTCGGACCTCCAGTACGTGTTACCGCACCTTCATCCTGGCCATGGATAGATCACCTGGTTTCGGGTCTACACCCAGCGACTGAATCGCCCTGTTCGGACTCGCTTTCGCTACGCCTGCCCTAATCGGTTAAGCTTGCCACTGAATGTAAGTCGCTGACCCATTATACAAAAGGTACGCCGTCACCCCTTCGCAGAGGCTCCGACTGTTTGTATGCATGCGGTTTCAGGATCTGTTTCACTCCCCTCCCGGGGTTCTTTTCGCCTTTCCCTCACGGTACTGGTTCACTATCGGTCGATCACGAGTATTTAGCCTTGGAGGATGGTCCCCCCATCTTCAGACAGGATTTCACGTGTCCCGCCCTACTTTCCGTACACCTAGTTCTTCCTCGCTGTTTTCGCCTACAGGGCTATCACCTGCTATGGCCGCACTTTCCAGAGCGTTCGGCTAACAATGAAGATAAAGAGTACAGGCTGGTCCCATTTCGCTCGCCACTACTCTGGGAATCTCGGTTGATTTCTTTTCCTGCGGTTACTTAGATGTTTCAGTTCACCGCGTTCGCTTCACGTAGCCTATGTATTCAGCTACGGATACTCCATACGGAGTGGGTTTCCCCATTCGGATATCGGTGGATCAAAGCTCGTTTGCCAGCTCCCCACCGCTTTTCGCAGGCTACCGCGTCCTTCATCGCCTGTGATCGCCAAGGCATCCACCACATGCACTTGTTCGCTTGACCCTATAACGGGTGTGTCTCAACATCGATCCGAAGATCCATGCCTCGCCACAATCGCTACAGGTTGAGTATTCGTGTTGCGCCGTATTCCAAGGCAATCTTTCGATCACCTTTTCATACATTGATACAATCACAACCCTGATTCACCTACTCATGCACCCATCTCTAAGTACACTTTCGTGAATCTCTTTACTACTTCTTCCTGATTGTTAAAGAACGACAGCCGATATAAAGCTCTGCTTCATATCACTCTGACTGGCTCAATCGCCAATGCACAGCACTCTGCTTTTTTGCAGAACGCTACGCATTGAGGATTGGTGGAGGATGACGGGATCGAACCGACGACCCCCTGCTTGCAAAGCAGGTGCTCTCCCAGCTGAGCTAATCCCCCAGTCATGCAACTTCCCCAGGGGTTTATCGATCAGCACACCAGACAAGACTTTGGTGGGTCTGGATGGATTCGAACCATCGACCCCCGCCTTATCAAGACGGTGCTCTAACCGACTGAGCTACAGACCCCTGAGTCTGTCCATTTTCACAGCCGATAAGCGTGAGCGCTCAACACTTTGACGCGTTAGCTCGAGAAAGGAGGTGATCCAGCCGCACCTTCCGATACGGCTACCTTGTTACGACTTCACCCCAGTCATGAATCCTACCGTGGTGACCGTCCTCCTTGCGGTTAGACTAGCCACTTCTGGTAAAACCCACTCCCATGGTGTGACGGGCGGTGTGTACAAGACCCGGGAACGTATTCACCGCGGCATGCTGATCCGCGATTACTAGCGATTCCAGCTTCACGCACTCGAGTTGCAGAGTGCGATCCGGACTACGATCGGTTTTCTGGGATTGGCTCCCCCTCGCGGGTTGGCGACCCTCTGTTCCGACCATTGTATGACGTGTGAAGCCCTACCCATAAGGGCCATGAGGACTTGACGTCATCCCCACCTTCCTCCGGTTTGTCACCGGCAGTCTCCCTAGAGTGCTCTTGCGTAGCAACTAGGGACAAGGGTTGCGCTCGTTGCGGGACTTAACCCAACATCTCACGACACGAGCTGACGACAGCCATGCAGCACCTGTGTTATGGCTCCCTTTCGGGCACCCCGACCTCTCAGCCAGGTTCCATACATGTCAAGGGTAGGTAAGGTTTTTCGCGTTGCATCGAATTAATCCACATCATCCACCGCTTGTGCGGGTCCCCGTCAATTCCTTTGAGTTTTAATCTTGCGACCGTACTCCCCAGGCGGTCAACTTCACGCGTTAGCTACGTTACTAAGGAAATGAATCCCCAACAACTAGTTGACATCGTTTAGGGCGTGGACTACCAGGGTATCTAATCCTGTTTGCTCCCCACGCTTTCGTGCATGAGCGTCAGTATTGGCCCAGGGGGCTGCCTTCGCCATCGGTATTCCTCCACATCTCTACGCATTTCACTGCTACACGTGGAATTCTACCCCCCTCTGCCATACTCTAGCCCGCCAGTCACAAATGCAGTTCCCAGGTTAAGCCCGGGGATTTCACATCTGTCTTAGCGGACCGCCTGCGCACGCTTTACGCCCAGTAATTCCGATTAACGCTTGCACCCTACGTATTACCGCGGCTGCTGGCACGTAGTTAGCCGGTGCTTATTCTTCCGGTACCGTCATCCGCCCCGGGTATTAACCAGTGCGTTTTCTTTCCGGACAAAAGTGCTTTACAACCCGAAGGCCTTCTTCACACACGCGGCATTGCTGGATCAGGCTTGCGCCCATTGTCCAAAATTCCCCACTGCTGCCTCCCGTAGGAGTCTGGGCCGTGTCTCAGTCCCAGTGTGGCTGGTCGTCCTCTCAGACCAGCTACAGATCGTCGCCTTGGTAGGCCTTTACCCCACCAACTAGCTAATCTGCCATCGGCCGCCCCTGCAGCGCGAGGTCCCGAAGGAGCCCCCGCTTTCATCCACAGATCGTATGCGGTATTAATCCGGCTTTCGCCGGGCTATCCCCCACTACAGGACACGTTCCGATGTATTACTCACCCGTTCGCCACTCGCCACCAGGATTGCTCCCGTGCTGCCGTTCGACTTGCATGTGTAAGGCATGCCGCCAGCGTTCAATCTGAGCCAGGATCAAACTCTTCAGTTCAATACCTGTTACTGTTTTCGGT